>NZ_QXHU01000003.1:0-242957 GCF_009663465.1 Riemerella anatipestifer | reverse complement strand
TGTGTGTGTGTGTGTGTGTGTGTGTGTGTGTGTGTGTGTGTGTGTGTTTACACAATTATTTGGAACTACCAAATAATTTTGCAACTTTTTTACACTTTTTTGTATGTGGTTGGTACTGCGTGTCATAAAAACTATGGCAAACATATCACCTTTTGCCAAAGTATGCAAGTTTTTAGTCTTATATTTTTTAGATAAGCACTATTTAGTGCAAAAAAAGCCTAAGACCACTCTTAGGCTTTTAGGTTAGATATAGGCTTAATCTAAGGCTTGTTTTAAATCAGAAATAATGTCTTCTACATTTTCTAACCCTACACTACAACGCACCAACCCCGGCGTAATGCCTACTTCTAGGCGGTCTTCTTCGGTGAGTTTAGAGTGGGTGGTAGAGGCGGGGTGGGTTACAATAGTTCTAGTATCTCCCAAGTTAGGCGATAGTGAGCATAACTTTATCTTGTTAAGGAAGTTTCTGCCACCTTCAATGCCTCCTTTAACTTCAAATGCCACAATATTACCGCCGTGTTTCATTTGTTTTTTGGCGATTTCGTAGCTTGGGTGCGAGGGTAGAAAAGGATATTTTA
Organism: Riemerella anatipestifer; assembly: GCF_009663465.1. Lineage (GTDB taxonomy): Bacteria > Bacteroidota > Bacteroidia > Flavobacteriales > Weeksellaceae > Riemerella > Riemerella anatipestifer_C. The sequence continues at coordinate 242,379 of NZ_QXHU01000003.1, read as the reverse complement.
CTAAAGAAACTTTAGGGTGTTGTTCTAGGAACTCTGCTACTGCTAAAGCGTTTTCGCAATGCTTCTCTAGACGCACTGCCAAAGTTTCTAAACTTTTGCTAAGCACCCACGCATTAAACGGAGATAAAGACGGTCCTGTATTTCTAGAGAAGAGATAGATTTCTCTAATGAGTTCTTTTTTTCCAACTACAATGCCACCTAACACACGCCCTTGTCCGTCTATCATTTTGGTAGCAGAGTGTATGACCAGGTCGGCTCCGTAAGTGATAGGTTGCTGTAAATATGGGGTGGCAAAGCAGTTATCTACCACAAAAATAAGATTGTGCTTTTTAGCAAAGTTGCCAAAAAACTCTAAGTCTAAAATCTCAATCGCAGGGTTAGTAGGTGTTTCTAAATAGAGAAAGCGGGTGTTAGGTTTTAGATACTTTTCTAGCTCTACTTCATCAGCTTTAAAGTAAGTGGTTTCTACATTCCATTTTGGGAAATGGGTCTTAAATAAATAGTGGGTAGAACCAAATACCGACTGGCAACTCAAAATATGGTCGTTAGGTTTAAGCAAAGCATTAAACGAGGCAAAAACAGCCGCCATACCCGAAGCAAAGGCATATCCAGCCTCGGCACCTTCCATTTGTACTATCTTTTCGGTAAACTCATTGGTGTTGGGGTTACTGTAACGGCTATAGATGTTATGCTCTACCTCTTCTGCAAAGGCGGCACGCATCTGTTCGGCATCTTCAAAAACAAAGCTAGAGGTAAGATACAACGGCACCGAATGCTCCTGAAAATCAGTTCTAGCGATTTGGTTTCTGATGGCTTGGGTTTCAAAGTTTTTCATATTATAAAGTTGTTATTTAGTTTCACTTAATCTTAAAATATCACCAAAGACACCTCTGGCGGTTACCTTAGCCCCAGCCCCAGCTCCCATAATAACGATAGGGTTTTCGCCGTAGCTTTCGGTATAGATTTCAAAGATAGAATCAGAGCCTTTGAGCTGTCCTAACGCCGAATGGGCAGGTACTGAAACAAGTTTTACATCAAGTACACCTTTGTCTTCTCTTAGGTTGCCGTGCAAATCACCTACATAACGCAGAACATAGCCTGTTTCTTGGTTATCCTTAATCTTTTGGTAGGTATCATCTAGCTCGCTTAGTCTTGAAATAAAATCTTCTTTACTAATATCAGAAAGGTTTTCAGGAATGAGGTTTTGGATATTGATGTCCTCAAATTCATTGACTAAGTCTAGTTCTCTCGCCAAGATTAGTAGTTTTCTCGCAACATCATTCCCTGAAAGGTCTTCTCTTGGGTCAGGTTCGGTAAAGCCTTTCTCCATCGCTTCTTTAATAATAGTAGAAAAGGCATCTCCTCTCACCGAAAAATTATTAAATATATAGCTAAGCGACCCTGAAAACACGCCTTTAATGCGTGTAATGTCTTCGCCAGACAAATGGAGGAGCTTAATAGTGTCTATCAATGGCAGCCCTGCCCCTACATTGGTTTCGTAGAGGTATTTCTTTTTGTTTTTTTCTAGGATACGCCTTAGTTTTTTGTATTCTCCAATCGGAAGAGTGTTGTAGATTTTGTTGGAAGAAACCAAGTCAAAGCCTTGTTCAGCTAACTCTAGATAGTTTTTTACAAAATCTTTACTAGCGGTATTGTCCACCGCGATTAGGTTTTCAAACTGATGCTCTTTCACAAATTGAAATAAGTCTTCCAAAGTATTTTGGGTATTGGCAAACTTAACCTTTTGTCGCCAATCGCTTCCGAAGCCTCCTTTGTTAAACACAATATTTTTAGAGTTGGCTATCGCTACAATTTTAAGGTCTATTCTCTTTCGTTGCAAAATATCGTAAGCAGAATCTAAGATTTGCTCTATCAAAGTACCACCCACATTACCGTGCCCAAACAATACCAAATGTACGGCTTTAGGTTTGCCATAAAGTTCGGTTTCTATAATGTTTTTGGTTTTTTCGGCTTGGTTGGTCGCTACTACAATGTTTACACGCCCCGCCGAAGCCACTTGGTTAAGAAGTAACGGGAAAATTTTGTTACGCTGGAGTTCGGTAAGTATTTTGTTGAAATCAGGCGTTACCAGACCAATCACAGTAATGCCATCTACACTGTAAATCTGGCTTACAATCCCTTGGTTAATTTCGTTTTTAAACTCTTCTTTTAGGCATTGTACTGCATCTTCGGCATTGCTTTCGTCCACGAGTACAGAGATGCCGTTTTCTATCGCTTGTTGAGAGATAACGCCAACGCTAATGTTGGCTCTATTAAGAGCCGTAAAGATGCGAGAGTCTATCCCTATTTGACCTAGAAAGTCTTTGCCTTCAAAATTGATGATGGCTTTGTTTGGATATATGTTAAGGTTTTCTTGATTAGGCATAATATAATTTTTTAAGTTGATTTAATATTTAATAATTGATTTGAATATATGTTTCATTTGCTCGTATTCCATAAGGAAGGCATCGTGTCCGTGTACCGATTTTATTTCGTGGTAGTAGGCATTGGCATTATTGGTTTTTAAAAGTTGATAGGTTTCTTCAATTTCAAAGGCAGGGAAGAATAAATCACTATCCACTGCTACCAAATGGAATTCTGTTTTTATTTCGTCTAACGAAGACTCATCAACCGCAATGGTGGTTAGCAGATGGTTCATTAGTAAATAAGCCTTTAGAGTAAACCTTGCATTAAGGCTTTCTCCGTGGAAATTGAGCCACTCGTGAGATTGCAGTAGGTCTGTATTGTCTCCTTTTTGCCTTTTGAATCTTTTATTGAGTGAAAAGGGAGTTCTATAACACAGCATTGCGTGAGCTCTCGCTTTTTGTAGAGGTTTTTCACTGTTTTCTAGGAGGTATTTCTGGACTAAGCATTGGGCATTGAGCCAATCAGTTGTTTTAAAATCCGAAGCCACAGGCACAAATACTTTAGATAAGTTTTTATTAAGCTGGAGCATCTCCCAACCTATAGCACCACCAATGGAACCACCTATAAGATAGTCTAACTGCTTAATTTTAAGCTGTTCTAGCCCTAAAATAAATAGCCGAGCTACCTCTTGAGTAGTGAAGGCTTGTGGATTATCAATAAAGGAATCATTATAACCATTACCAGGGATATTAAAACAGATGATCGTGAGTTTATTGGTATCAATGGTTTTTCCTGCTCCCACCAAATCTTGCCACCAGCCTTTTGTTCCTGCCACATTAGAGTTTCCCGTCAGAGCGTGGTTGATGAGCACAACGGGAGCCGTATGCAAAGGCTGCCCAAATAGCTCATAACTAAGCGAGATATCTACATTATATCCAGTAGTTGTTAAGTAGTTTTCGATTTTGAGGTGATGCAACATTCTTCTTATTATAAATTTTAAATAACTGAAATGTTGCCAAGAAATAAGAGGTGTTTTCTTGATGTTATCTATCCAAAAAAACTTTGGTAGAATTTAGCACCTTCTTCCGTAAGGAAGGGTTGCCAAGGTTTCGCAGGGTCCATTCCCTCCACCTTTCTTGATAACATTTCCTATGTTCTCCAATGAACTAATGCAGAGCAAAGATAGACTATTTTTTGTTTTAAACAATATTTTCAGCGAAAAAATAAAACCTTGCGTTTAAAATTAACTAACTTTGCATTCAACTTTTATTTATAGATTCTGATGAGCAAAAAAAATATAGCCGTAGTTATGGGCGGATACTCCGATGAGTATAAAGTTTCTCTAAAAAGTGGACAACTAATTTACGATTCTTTAGACCGTGATTTATATAATGTTTATAAAGTGGTAGTCCTTAAAGAAGGTTGGTTTTATTTAGATGAAAATGAGGCTAAACTACCAATACAAAAGGGAGATTTTTCTGTAAACTTACCTAGCGGGGAAGTGTTACGCTTTGATGTTTGTTTTAATACCATTCACGGGACACCAGGTGAAAATGGTGTGTTACAGGCGTATTGGGACGCCATAGGTCAAAAATATACAGGGTGCGATTTTTACCAAAGTGCACTTACCTTTAATAAAAAAGATACTTTGGCTGTATTAGCAAAGTATGGTATTCCGTCCGCTAAAAGTTTCTACATAAAAAAAGGAGAGGCTTATGATAAAGATGAAATTATCAACGAGTTAAAACTGCCTCTATTTGTAAAGCCCAACCAAAGTGGTTCTTCTTTAGGAATTTCTAAGGTAAAAGAGGCTTCGGAGTTTGAAGCTGCTTTAGAAAAAGCATTTTTGGAAGATGATGAGGTTTTAGTAGAAAGTTTCTTAGACGGTATGGAGGTATCTGTGGGCGTGCTAGATTACAAAGGTGAGACTATTGTTTTAGGTATTACAGAAATTATCCCAGAGACAGAATTTTTTGATTACGAAGCGAAGTATCAAGGAGCGTCTCAAGAGATTACCCCTGCAAGACTAGATGAGGCTACTAAACTGAGAGTAGAGGAGGTTGCAAAGAGAGCTTATAACTCTTTAGGAATGAAAGGGTTTTCTAGAAGTGAATATATTATTATGGACGGTGTGCCTTATATGCTAGAAATGAATACCAACCCAGGGTTTTCACCTGCGAGTATCCTTCCTCAACAAGCGAGAATTTACGGTATCTCTATTAAAGATTTGTGTGGAAACGAGGTAGAAAAAGCTCTAGCAAAATAATAAAGTATGAAAGTTGCTGTATTTCCAGGGTCTTTTGATCCTATTACTCTAGGACATTATGATATTATAGAACGAGCGTCTAAACTTTTTGACCGTCTTATTATTGCTATTGGGCAAAATTCTCAAAAACATTATATGTTTCCACTTGAGAAAAGGATAGAGTTTATAGAAAAATCGGTGTCGCATTTTGGAAATGTAGAGGTGGATTCGTTTGAAGGGCTTACAATAGACTACTGTATGGAGAAAGACGCACAGTTTATCCTAAGAGGATTGAGAAATCCTGCCGACTTTGAGTTTGAAAAAGCCATCGCACATACAAATAGAACTTTGGCACATAAAAAGTTAGAAACGGTTTTCCTTTTAACATCTTCAGGTAAATCGTTTATTAGCAGTAGTATTGTAAGAGAAATTATAAGCCACGGTGGTGAGTACGAATTGCTAGTACCTGACGCTGTAAGAGTATAAAACGAATTTAAAATTATTTTTAGCACAAACAATGCATGCAAATATCAATTTTTTAATAGAATTTCTAGGAACCATATCTTTTGCTATGTCTGGTAGTTTTGCCGCAATGCAAAGAAGGTTAGACCCTTTTGGGATTCTTATTATCGCTTTTGTAACTTCTGTAGGAGGTGGTACTGTGAGAGATTTACTTTTAGCTAAACCTGTATTTTGGATGCACGATTTGTGGATATGTGGAGTTATCTTTGTTACCTGTGTTATTTCAATGATTTTTAAATCTATTGAGCAAAACTTTAGGGTAACGCTTTTTATATTTGATAGTTTCGGGTTAGGACTGTTCACAATTATAGGCATACAGAAAGGTATGAGTGCTGAACTTCACCCTATTATATGCATTACTTTGGGTACGATTACAGGGTGTTTTGGAGGGATTATTAGAGATATTCTACTGAATAGAATTCCATTGATATTTAGGAAAGAAATCTATGCCACAGCTTGTATATTAGGTGGAGCTACCTTTATACTTCTAGCAACCTACACTCGTTTGTCTTATCCAGTAGTTCAGATTTTTACTATTTTGCTTATTGTAGCTATCAGGACTTTAGCGGTTAAATACCATTGGCAGATGCCTAAATTTTATGTTCAAGATTAGTTTTTTAGAGCTTAAAAATAATCAATCAAAAAAGTATTTTTATAGTGAAAAAAAACTAATAAAAAAATTTACTTCAAATATCATTTGTTTTATATTTGTGGCAAATTTCTAAACAAACGAATTTAAGCAGAATTTATTAAGAGTTATGGTTTATAAAATCAGAGTTATTTTAGACACGAAGGATAATGTTTTCAGAGACATTGAAGTTAGAGGTAAGCAAACCTTATGGAATTTGCATAACGGTATCAAAAGTGCATTCAGTCTTCAAGGAGATGAATTGTCTTCATTCTATTTTTCAGATAATGAGTGGACAGAACTTAATGCAATACCACTAGAAGATATGTCTGATGATGGAGATGGGGAGATTATGTCTGATGTGTATATCACGGAGGCCTTCCCTGAAAAAGGAAGTAAGATGTTATTTAAATATGGTTTTATAGATTTGTGGGAATTCTATTGTGAGCTTTTAGAAGTAATAAAGGAAAAACCGGCGGTAAATTATCCAATTACGGTGTTTAGATACGGTAATATGCCATTGAAAGCTCCTAGTAAAAATACATCATCAAAACCTACACCTACTATGATGAGCGATGATTTTGATGACTTTGATAGTTTTGAGAATGAGTTTGACGAAGATGATGATTTCGCAGACGATTTTAATGATGATTTTTATGATGAAGATTAAACTCTAAAAAATAGAGAATACTAAAAAAGGAATGGAGAAATTTTTCTATTCCTTTTTTATATCTCGGAAAAAACGAACCTAAAAAATAAAGCCACCTCTAATGAAGGTGGGCTTTATTTTTTTATTAGTTGAGTTATTAAGCTAATACTTCTTTTACTTTATTAGCTGCTTCTTCTAGAGTAATTGCAGAATGTACTGGTAAACCAGACTCATCAATTAATCTCTTAGCTTCTTCAGCATTAGTTCCTTGTAATCTTACGATAAGAGGTACAGGAAGTTCTCCGAAGCTCTTGTAAGCATCTACTACACCTTGTGCCACTCTATCACATCTTACAATACCACCAAAGATGTTGATAAGAATTGCTTTTACATTAGGGTCTTTAAGGATAATACCAAATGCCTTTTCTACTCTTTCAGCATCTGCAGTACCACCTACGTCTAGGAAGTTAGCAGGGTTACCTCCAGAAAGTTTAATGATATCCATAGTAGCCATTGCTAAACCAGCACCGTTTACCATACAACCTACATTACCATCTAGCTTAACGAAGTTTAATCCAGCTTCACCAGCTTCAACTTCTGTAGGGTCTTCCTCTCTTTTATCTCTTAATTCAGCTAAATCTTTATGACGGAAAAGAGCATTATTATCTAAAGTTACTTTAGCATCTACTGCAGCGATTTTGTTATCTGAAGTTTTAAGAACAGGGTTGATTTCAAATAAAGAAGCATCAATTCCCACATAAGCATTGTAAAGAGCTGTGATGAATTTTACAAAATCCTTAAACGCTTCTCCTTCTAAACCTAGATTAAATGCAATTTTTCTAGCTTGGAAAGGTTGTAATCCTAAAGCAGGATCTACCTCTTCGTTATGGATAAGGTGCGGCGTTTCTTCTGCCACTTGCTCTATATCCATACCACCTTCTGTAGAATATACAATCATATTCTTTCCTTTAGCTCTATCTAAAAGTACAGAAACATAGTATTCTTTTGGTTCAGAATCTCCAGGATAATACATATCTTCTGCAATAAGTACAGAGTGTACTTTTTTACCTTCAGCAGAAGTTTGAGGCGTTACTAACTGCATTCCAATGATGTTTCTTGCGTTTTCTTCTAACTTTTCCATATTAGGAGAGAACTTAACACCTCCACCTTTACCTCTACCACCTGCGTGTACCTGAGCTTTTACTACCCACGCTTTAGTTCCTGTTTCTGCAGAAAGCTGTTCTGCTGCTTTTTTTGCTTCCTCTACGGTGCTAGCTACTATACCTCTTTGTACTCTAACGCCGTATTTCGCTAAAATCTCTTTTGATTGATACTCGTGAAGATTCATAAATATATTTTTGTATTAAATTTTACGATTTTATAAACAGTTACAAATTTAAAGAAAATCTTTGGAAGATAGAAATCTTTTTTGTTTACCCTACTTTAGCCCTTGCTACTAGCGTAATGAGCATTGCCCAACTAATAATCATACACAGTCCTCCTAATGGCGTAACAGGACCTAAAAACCTTAAACTAACGCCCCAAACTTCTTGAAAAGCTAAGAAATAAATACTCACAGAGAATAAAAAAGTGCCTATTATCATTAGCAATGATGTCCACTTTTCTAACCCATTATCGAATTTTAGAAAAAAACCAATTACTAAAAGAAATAGAGCAGAGTACATTTGATACTTTACTCCTGTTTCAAAACTTGCCAATTTTTCTACGCTTAAAATCTTTTTGAAAGCATGAGCCCCAAAAGCTCCTAAAATCACAGACGTTAGTCCATAGATACCCCCTACAATGAGTGTAAATGTTTTCATACTTTTCTTATTTTCCTCTTAGCTTGTTGAGTTCTGTGATGACTTCGTGGTGGCTTACCGTTTTATCTTTAAAATAGTTCACAAAATAAGATTTTTCTTCTTCGGTTGCCCCAAACTGATTAAGGATATTAAAAAGATGCATCTTCATATGTCCTTTTTGAATTCCTGTTGTTACCAACGAGCGAAGAGCGGCAAAGTTTTGAGCCAACCCAGACACAGCCAAAATACTCATAAGCTCCTGAGCAGAAGGTTTGCCTAATAACGCTAACGAGAATTTAACCAATGGGTGCAGATTTGTAAGTCCCCCTACAACACCTACTGAAATAGGCAAATCTATCCAAAATCTGAATATTCCGTTATCGGTAGTACAATGCGTGAGTGAACTGTATTTTCCGTTACGGGCAGCGTAGGCGTGAGCACAAGCTTCCGTAGCTCTGAAATCGTTTCCTGTAGCTATAACTACCGCATCTACACCATTCATAATCCCTTTATTATGAGTGGTCGCTCTGTATGGCTCTATTTCAGCGATAGCAACGGCTTGTTTAAACTTCCACGCAAACTCTTCAGGAGAAATACCGCTATCGTCTTTCAAATCCTCTATATTACAAGAAACCTCCGCTCTAACAATACAATCAGGCGTAAAATTAGATAGAATATTCATTACCACTTGAAGAGATTGTTTTTCGTCCTCTGTGAAATCAGCAGAAAGGTTAATTTCTTCTTTAAGCGTTTTACCAAATTGCTCTAAACAAGAGTTGATAAAGTTAGCTCCCATAGAGTCTTTAGTGTCAAAACTAGCTTTAAGTTGGTAGTAATCGTTCATTTCTGAAGTCTTATCCACCAACTCTATATCCAAAATACCACCACCTCTATTTCTCATATTTTTGGTGATGTCTTGGGTTGCTTCAAATAGTTTTTGTCTAAGATTAAAGTTGAAAAAATGTCTAATCTTGTGAGGTTCTGCTTTTAATATAAAATGAGTATGTCCTAGTTTTTTAGTGTCAATAATAGTGGTTTTGAAGCCCCCTTTGTTAAGCCAAAACTTAGCCGCTTTAGAAGCTGCTGCCACTACCGAACTCTCTTCTACTGCCATAGGAAGTGCTAATAACTTTCCGTCTATTAAGAAATTTGGAGCGATACCATAAGGCATATAAAAGTTGGAAATAGTGTTCTCTGAGAACTCATCATGGAGTTTTTGTAAATCTTGATTGTCATTCCAATATTGTTGGAGTATTTTGATATATTCTTTATTACCTTCCAAATACTCATTAACAGTCCATTCTATTTTATTTTGTTTATTTAATTTAGAAAATCCTTCTACAGGCTGATGATTCATAGCTCTTAATTTTGAGGTATCAAAGATACAACTTGATATTATAAACACCAAAGAAGAAAATAATAATAAAAAAATAAAACTGAAAACCAATATTTTAAATAAAAATAAGAAAGGTTTTGTATGTTTTTTTTGCAAGAAATGAAAAAAGTTGTAAATTTGCACCACTGAAAAACAATACACCTATAGACCCATGGTGTAATTGGCAACACAGCAGATTTTGGTTCTGTTATTCGGGGTTCGAGTCCCTGTGGGTCTACATTCGAAAGCAATCAGTCGAAAAAACTGGTTGCTTTTTTTATTTTTAGTGCAATGATTTATATGAATTGTTTGTTGTGTATTTTTTTCTTATAATAAAATAATGTAGAGTCCTGTTCTTGAGAAGCACAATAACCTTGGTTCGGTTGTTCTTTACAAATTTTCAAACTATCTTAAATTCACACTTAATTATTGGGAAATTATTTCACTATAACTAAAATAGATTAATATTTTTGCATGTTTAATTGTTCTATAGTTATCATAATAAGGAATGAGTAAAAGCTCTATTGATAGAGGAATTCTACTTTGATTTAAAGTTTATAATAAACTTAATCTGATTATCACTTATATAGTTCATAACTACACAACTAAATTTACTAAAGACCAAAGAGTCATTATCTCTTTCAAATTCTATAGTAAAATTATGATTATGAACTAAATCTTTATCTTTTTCATCTGAAGTTTTTGGAGAAACAAAAGATTCTATTTTGTATATAGCACCATCGTTATCAATACTCACGCATCTACCTGTGTTTTTTTCTTTGTTTATTCCTAAATTTTCTTTTGATACATTAGAAATATTATAAAAACACCACTGATTATCGCTTTTTCGCTTAACATATTCTTTGTAAGGAACCGATTTAGAATTAGAGAAATTAAAAATATATTTTGCAGCCCTTAATATTTCTACAAGCCCCTCTTTTAATGTGATACTTGTTTTCCTTTGTCCGTCTTCACTTTCAATTTTAATTTTTAGTAATTCATTTCTAGACTTAACATGACCTTTAAATAATATATTTTCCTTATTTTTTAAATAGGAACCTTCCACTGTCCCATCAAAATCTTTATTTAAAGGATAGATTTGAAGCGCTTTTTTATAACTCTCCCAATTTTGTTCACTTTCTTTTGACAGATTGAGGCTATCTAAAACTTTCTCTTTTATTAGTTCTTTATTTTGCGAAAAAACACAAATAGGAAGAATAATAAAAACAACTGTTAAATATGCTTTTCTCATTGAAAAAATAAAATTTATCTTAAAATTCAAAAATTACCGAAAACAATACAATTTATAATAATGTTTCAAAATAAATGACACTTTTAAGTATGATATCTAAAATATTTAAAATCCATAATCTCAAGGCTTCAAATTTAATAAATGTTTTTTTATTCTAATGATTGTAATTTATATTCTTACGATTATGAAATAAAATCTTGGTTATATAAATAATATTCTTCCACAAATACTACGTAAAATAAAAAAGAATTACTATCAATACCTATGAAAAAAAATAAACCCAAGTCCTCGGCATATTATTTGATACGGAGGAGCTAAAACAAAATTATGAAACATTTATTTTTAATCCTTATGCTATTCTGCGGACAGTTTATTTTTGGGCAGAAGAACTTTTTAGACCAACCTTATTTAGAAACTTCAGGCAAAGCAGATACGCTAGTAATACCTGATAAAATAACCATTAACATTAACCTCAATGAAGCCGATACTAAAAACAAAATATCGGTAGAAGAACAAGAAAAAAGAATGGAAGGTGCCCTTAAAAAGCTAGGCATCAATACCGAAAAAGATTTATCTCTTAATGGTTTATCTAGTGGGTTTAAAACATACTTCTTAAAAGGTCAAAACATTATTAAACAAAAGAACTACTCTCTCATTGTACGTAATGCGGTTACGGCGGGTAAAGCCTTGATGGCACTAGAAGAGCAAGGCATTTCTAATGTGAACATCTCTAAACTAGAATACACCAAAGAAGAAGAACTTTTGTTAGCCCTAAAGAGTAAAGCCGTTTTAAAATCCAGACTAACAGCAGAACGAATGGTAAAAGCTTTAAATCAAAAATTGGGTAAAGCTATCTTTATTTCCGATGAAAATAATGCCTATCCTCAAGTAAGTCCTATGATGATGCGTTCCGCAAAAGCAGTGGAAAGCTATGATGCTACTTCAGAAGCTCCTATTGATATAGAGTTTAATAAAATCAAGTACGAGACTTTTGTTAATGTTAAATTTCAGCTAGATTAAATTATAAAGGATAAAATACTAAAACAATGAGTTAAGGGTTGCGTTTTCTTCGTAACCCTTGTCTATTTCTAGTGTAGGAGCATTTGCAGCGGCTACGGCTAGCCTATCGCAGCGTTCATTATCAGGGTGTCCGTTATGCCCTTTAATCCAATGGAAAGTTGGGTTGTGCATTCTCATCAAAGGGACTAACCTTTGCCACAAATCAGGATTTTTAACTTTATTAAATCCTTTTTTTATCCAACCATACAGCCACTTTTGGTTAATGGCATCGGCGACATACTTGCTATCGGTATAGATATGAACTTCGTTTTCGTTGTTTTTAAGTTTTTCTAATGCTACAATAACCGCCAATAATTCCATACGGTTATTAGTCGTTTTTCTAAACCCTTGCGAAAATGCTTTCTCATAGTTCAGTCCAGAAACTCGCATAATAATTCCATAGCCACCTTTGCCTGGATTTCCGCTACAGGCTCCGTCTGTGTAGATGTCAATCTTCATTTAGAATGGCATATCGTCATAATCGTCAATCTCATTCATAGAAGACCCAGAAATATTATCTGGAATATCAAATGCAGCACTTGGTTGTATGGTAGTTTTGATGCTTTCAAATCCGCTAGGATTATTATCCATTTGTCCAAAATTAGAACTTTCGTAACCGCCGTATAAATCTAAATCCGCAAACTTGGCAATTTCTTTAAAGAAAGAAAGCCTTACTTCGCCCGTGGCACCATTACGGTGTTTTGCTAAAATAATTTCGGCTTGGTTGGTAGTGCTGGTTTGTGCTCCTTCTTCATCGTTATCCCAAAAATCTATCTTGTAATATTCTGGACGGAAGATAAAGGATACAATATCTGCATCTTGCTCTATCGCACCAGATTCCCTTAAATCAGAAAGTTGAGGGCGTTTATTAGGACGAGTTTCCACCGTTCTAGAAAGCTGTGATAAAGCTATAATAGGCACATTAAGTTCCTTTGCGATGGCTTTTAGTGAACGGGATATGGTAGAAATTTCTTGCTCCCTTGTGCCACCTTTTCCAGAGTTTGCAGTCATCAGCTGTAAATAATCCACCATAATGATTCTCACGCCGTGCTGCATTACAAGTCTTCGGCACTTTGCTCTAAAGTCAAAAATGGAGAGAGCTGGTGTTTCATCTATATAAAGTGGAGCGTTCTCTAAAGCGGCAACATTGTTAAAAAGGCGTTGCCATTCTTCATCGCTCATTTGACCTTTTCTTAATTTTTCAGAGGAAATCCCTGTCTCGGAAGAAATCATTCTGGTAATAAGCTGCACTGATGCCATCTCTAACGAAAATACAGCAATAGGAATTTGATGTTCCACTGCAATATTTCTAGCCATAGAAAGGATAAACGCCGTTTTACCCATACCAGGACGAGCCGCTATGATAATCAAATCCGAGTTTTGCCAACCTCCTGTTTCCTTATCAAGTTGGGTAAATCCCGAAGGAATACCCGAAAGCCCTTCTTTATCTTTAAGAGATTTAATTTTTTCAATGGCTTCACTTACTAAAGAACTAGCGGTATCAAAGCCTTTTTTTATCGTTCCGTTGGTAATTTCAAAGAAAGATTGCTCGGCACGGTCTAAAAGTTCAAATACATCTGTAGATTCTTTGTAAGAATTATCTATCACATTTGCAGATACATTGATGAGCGACCTTAAAATGTATTTTTCTAGGATAACTCTTGCGTGATATTCTATATGGGCAGAAGAACTGATGCCTGTGGTTAAATCTATGATGTAAGCGTCCCCACCAGCCAAATTAAGTTTTTCTTGCTTCTTTAATTCTTGGATTACCGTTAGAATGTCTATCGGTGTATTGTCGCCAAATAACTTAATGATGATACGGTAAATCTCCTGATGTCTAGGGTCGTAAAATACCTCAGGCGTGAGTAAATCGTAAGTATTATCAAGTGCCTTTTTATCAATAAGAAAAGCTCCTATAACCAGTCTTTCTAAATCTACTGCATTGGGTGGCATTTTGCCTTGAGAAATAGAGAGTTCCTTCGCAAAATTACCGTTGACTAAAGATGATAATGTTTCCTTTTGTGCCATAGGGCAAAGATAGTGGTTTTATGTTTTATAGAGCTACAATGTTAAAAACTTGTTATTATCTTTTTAGCAATAAAAAAAAGAGACTGCAACAAGTACAGTCTCTTAGCTAATCATTTACTTTTTTCTTAGTAATTCTTTACTAAGCCTTTTACAATTTTGATTACATTAGGCATTGCTTTGTTAGCCGCTTCTAAAACTTCCTCGTGAGAAACATTGAACGCAATTTCTGGTCCGCCTAAATCGGTAATGATAGAAATACCAAATACATCCATACCTTGATGTTTTGCTACAATAACTTCAGGCACGGTACTCATACCCACAGCATCACCACCAATAGCACGAATTAACCCGTATTCAGCAGGTGTTTCAAAAGTAGGTCCTTGCAGAGCTACATAAACCCCTTGGTGTACCGTGATGTTATTCTCTTTTGCTACTTCTTCAGCGATGCTCAACATTTTTTTGTTATAAGGCTCACTCATATCTACGAAACGAGGTCCTAATTCATCTATATTTTTACCTCTTAATGGGTGTTCTGGCATCATATTGATGTGGTCGTTAATCAGCATCACATCAGCCACTTTAAAGTTAGGATTTACCCCACCCGAAGCATTAGACACGATTAGATTTTTAATTCCTAATAAGTGGAACACACGGAAAGGGAAAGTTACCGTCTCAATAGAATGTCCCTCGTAGTAGTGGAATCTTCCGCTCATCATAAGCACTTTCTTACCTTCTAGCATACCGTAGATTAAGCTACCTCCGTGCCCAACTACTGTAGTTTGAGGAAAGTTAGGAATATCAGCATAATCCAAAGTGTGGATTGCCTCTACTTCGTCTTTTAATTTACCTAATCCAGAGCCTAGCACGATAGCAAAGTCTGGTGTATCTCCAATAATGTTCTTAATGAACGCTGCAGTTTCTTTAAATTTTTCTAACATAATTCAGTATTATTTTGTTAAACTCCTCTAGCTTATCCATTTCTACATTGATAGGCCAGTAATATAATTTATCACTTAGATATTCAAAAGTTTTTAGCCTTACAAAATCTTTTTCTGTGGTAAGTATCATCTTATAATCTCCCATTTTTTTATACTCGGAGATTATTTTTTGCACATCAGCATCTGTAAAACTGTGGTGGTCTTTAAATTTAAGGTGCTTTACTTTCTTAGCAAATCTATTCAGATGTTCTAGGAAAGGCGTTGGATTGGCAATTCCTGTAATGACTAATATATCGTAATAAGCCAAATTATTATCTGGTAAAGATTGTGTTTTGGAGAACACCGTTTCATCATAATTGATGGTGGAGAAAAATACCTTTTGGTAATGTTTAGGGCTTATTCTAGAAATGTAGTATTGTTTTTTTTCCTCAGTAATATTAGCAGGACACTTAGAAACTACGATGATATGAGCCCTTTTCATTCCGTTTCGGCTCTCCCTTAAATTCCCTGCAGGAAGAATAAAGTCTTTAAAGTAAGGGTCGTTGTAGTCGGTCATTAAGATGTTAAGCCCTGTGTTGATTCGGCGGTGCTGAAATGCATCATCTAGCACTAGCACATCTAAATCCATATCAGAAATAAGTTTCTTAGCCCCGAAAACTCTATCCTCGCTTACTCCAATTACAAAACGATTTTTAAAGCGTTCAAAAAGCTGCATAGCTTCATCGCCCACCGTTCTATAGTTACTATTGTAGTTTACAACTCCATAGCCTTTGGTCGTACGCCCATAGCCTCTAGAAAGCACTCCCGTACGATAATTTTTTGAAAGTAGTTCTGCGATATGCATTACCATTGGAGATTTCCCGCTACCACCTACGGAGAGGTTACCCACATTGATGGTGGGAGTATTAAACTTAGTAGAAGGCAACAGTCCCCAATCATACATTTTGTTTCTTACAGAAGTCCCTAGATGATAGATTAAGGAAAAAGGATAGAGATACCATCTTTTCATATCGTCCGCTTGCAAATTTCCGTGTGCAAAAGTACGCTTTTTTTACGAGGAACGAAAGAAAGCCCATTAGAAACAAAAAGAAAATTAGTTTTGTTTTTTATAGAGTGGGGGAGATAAAATTATGTCCTATTTATTACTTTTTTTTCCAAAAATTTGCATACTTCCACAAAAGGTGATATGTTTGCCTCCAGTTTATGCGACACGATACCAACTACATACAAAAAAGTGAAAAAAACTTACACAAAAATTTGGTAGTTCCAAATAATTGTGTAAACACACACACACACACACACACACACACACACTAGTTACCTGCGTACGCGTCGTATTATATAGAAAATTCTTTAGATTTTTATCATCAATCATAAATAATTTTCCTCCAACTTTTGTTGGGGGCATTTGGCATTTAGCACACTCTAAGTTTTGTTTTCATAAATATCCGCTAGAAGTCCGTCTTTTTCATCAGCTGAATAGGTGGTTGGGGTTTAAGGCTTCTAGCGTACAGGAGGAGCGTTATGTTCTTTCTGTCTTAGCCTTCCTCCTCGTTTTGTGTGTGTTGAGAGGGGGGAGGCGTTTTCTCATTGGTTTCAGGTTTAAAGTTCAAAGTTTAAGGTTGAATAAGCGTACATATCCCTTAAACCTTAAACATAGAACCTTGAACAGCTTCAGCTCCTTGAACTTTGAACAACTGAACCTCCAACTTCTAAAATCTAATATTCAATATCTAACATCTATAATCTTAAACAATTAAATATTATGAAAACAACCAAACTAAGTGTATGTGCCTTTTTAGGTCTAGGACTCGTGGTTTACGGACAAAACAATGGTAGAGTTGGCATCAACACACCTAATCCCAAAGCAACTTTAGAGGTAAGTAAAGCTGGTGCAGATACAGCTAAAGGCATCATTATCCCGCGTTTAACAGCCGAAGAGGTAAAAGCCATGACCGATGCAGGAAATGTAGGTACAGAGCAACATTCACTTTTGGTTTATGTTACAGGACCGTTTACCAACACATCAGACAAAACAGGGAAATATGCATTGATTACTAGCAAAGGCTATTACTATTGGGACAGCCAGCAAACAGGAGGGATATGGAAAAAAATGCTAGATACAGATACTAACACAGTCTATACAGCAGGAACGGGGATGAAGCTTTCTGGGAATACTTTTTCTAGAACAGGTTTAGAGGAAATTACCGAAAATGGAAACAGAGGTTGGAGACTTGTAGGGAGAAGTCCTAGTATTTATGGAGATATAGGTAGAGAAGCCGTGGATCTTAGTTACTCATATGGTTATCAAAGAAATGATTTTGGAGCTACTGGTACTTATTCTTTCGCTTCGGGTATGAGTACTATAGCTTCTGGATATATATCAACAGCTATGGGGGGGCATTCAATTGCTTCGGGGGATTATTCATTTGCACTTGGGCGTTGGGCGTTAGCAAGTAATAGAGGTGGTATTGCTATAGGTGGAGGTGCCGTTGCTTTGGGTAGTAATGCCACCGCTTTAGGCAATCATATTACAGCACGAACCTCATTTTCAACTGTTTTAGGGAATAACAATTTTAATACAGATCCACTAGAAGGAAATACTGCTACTTTTACTAAAGATAACAAGTATGAACTTTTTGTTCTAGGAAATGGAGCAAGTACAATCGCTAATGGAGGAGATCAAGCTATAGCAAGTAATGCTTTTATTGTTCTCCGTGATGGCTTTACAGGTATAGGTTTAGCAAGGGAAAAACCAACAGAAATGCTAGATGTGAATGGTAAAATTAGATTACGACTAACCACCAAAGGAAGTTGTTCTGATATAAATAGAGGGGCTATTGTATATGATAGCGATGATAACTTCTATGGCTGTAAATCTACAGGTTGGGTAAAACTTAACCCTTAAATATCTACTATGGTCAAAGCTCTCAGTTTTTGACCATTTTTTATAAATGAGTCATATCTAATCATCTAAAAAAATACAAACATTATGAACACTTTAAAAGCGTGGTTGCGTCCCAACCTACTCACAAAAGACGACCCTAACGATTTTGTAGCCGTGCCCCTTCTAGGTGGCAGTCTTGGCATTACAGAAATTATAGAAGCCCTTAAAAAAGAGGGTATGGAAATAAAAACCGAAACCGCGGTAGATATTATCACTCGCTTTAACCGCAAGGCATCAGAGTTGGTACTCAATGGGTATAGTGTGAATACAGGGCTGGTGTATATGCGTCCTGCCATTAAGGGTGTATTTTACGACAAAACTTGGGATAAGGAGAAGCACTCCGTTTATGTAAATGTGAACCAAGGCACTGACCTAAGAAAAGCCGCTAATGATACCAAAGTAGAAATCCTAGGCGAACAATCTAGCCCAATGAGTTTGTTCAGCATCACCGACAAAGCCACTGGTAAAGCAGACGGTACTTTAACTAAAGGCAAAAATGCCGAAATCAAAGGCACTTATATTAAAATAGACGGTGATAACCCTAAAAACGGCATCGTCTTTAAAAATATAGACAATCAAAATGAGGTTAAGTTGGCTAAAGATAGTATCGTAATCAATGAGCCGTCAAGGTTGCTTATTCTTGTGCCTTCGGATTTAGAAGCGGGGAACTATGAGCTAAGTATTACCACGCAAAGTAGCACGGGTTCCGTCTTACTAAAAGAACCAAGAACGGAGCGACTGCCTAATCCTGTGGTTATTTCCTAGTAAAGCATTTTAATTTTAAAACCAAGGCTACTCATTTAACGGGTAGCCTATTTTGTTATCTTTTACCAAGTGCTACAGAACAGAGTCTCCGCACTTACCGTAACGGGGTGTCTGTCCTTAGGCTAACGGAGGGTCTGTTACGGCAAGGACAGGCACTCTGTTGAAAATGACTCATATCTTATCTTAATAACTAAACCTATTTATAAGGCAATAGTTTTGGGTAATTCCTAAGGGATTACGCCCATTTTTTGCCAAAAAAAGTATAACTTTGCCTCCATAATGAATATAGCAAGTTGTATTTTAGAGGCTCTTAAAACTCATGGCAGTGTAGCTGTGCCTCACTTTGGTGTTTTTTCTTTAAAGTACTCTGGTGCAATTATCAGTAACGAGGACGGTCATATACTGCCTCCCGCTAAGCAGATTGTACTAGAAAAGAACTACCTTTTAAAAGAGAATAGTTTCGTCAATTTTGTGGCTCAAATTAAAGGCATCAGTTCCCAAACAGCTGACTTTGAAATAAAAACACAAATAGACTATTGGAAGAAAAAAATAGAAGCAGGAGAATCTTTTGAGGTAGAGGCTCTAGGAGCATTTAATTCGGACGCTCAAGGGTTTTCTTTTATAGGGCAACGGCTTTATTTAGATTCGCCTGATGTCTATGGGCTAGAGGCAATCAATCTCTCTGAAATGAGTTCTAAAAAAGAAACTCAACCTTCTCAACCTAAGAAATCTAACGCTTGGAAAGTAGTGCTTTGGCTACTTATTTTTATTATTCCAGCGGGGATATTGGGGTATTTGAATTTCTATCATCCTGAAATTTTATTTGGTGTGAAAAGTTTTGAAAAGGATAAAACTCAAAAGACCACTACACCTCAACCTGTAAAAACAACTAAGACTAATGATACTTTGGTAATAGATAGTTTAAAACAAGACTCTTTACCAGCTAACAATTTAAAATAATATGACGAAAAAAACGCCTAAAGATAGCCTTACGATAATGACTAACATTGTACTCCCAAACGAAACCAATCATTTGGGAAATTTATTTGGGGGAGAACTTCTCTCTAAAATGGACAGATGTGCTTCTATATCAGCCTCTAGACATTGCGGAAGGAGGGTAGTAACGGCTTCGGTAAATCATGTTTCCTTTAATCACCCTATTCCAGAAGGAGGTGTGGTGGTTTTGGAGTCCAAAGTAACGCGTGCATTTTCTACTTCTATGGAGGTTTATGTAGATGTATGGATGGACGACCCTATTACACAGAAAAAAGTGCATACCAACGAAGGAATATACACCTTTGTAGCGGTAGATGCGTTCAACAAACCTGTGCCTATCCCAGAGTTAGAACCAGAAACAGATATAGAAAAAGAACGCTATATGGCAGCTCTTAGAAGAAAAGAACTTTCCCTTATCCTGTCTGGAAGAATGAAGGCTCAAGATTCTGTAGAGCTAAAAAAACTATTCATTTAATCATTTATGAAGGTTTTACAACTAGATAAAAATCACCCTCTTATTACGGAGCAGCTCACAGCTAATGGGTTTACAATAGATGAGGATATTACTTCTTCTTACGAAGAAATTTTAGAAAAAATAGAACCTTACGAGGGTGTGATTATTAGGAGTAGAATTCCGCTAGACGCTCGTTTTTTAACTCAAGCTAAAAATCTAAAATGGATTGCTAGAGTAGGAGCAGGAATGGAAAATATAGATACCGAAAAGGCAGAAGAATTGGGTATTTGTCTTTTTAACTCTCCAGAAGGTAACCGAGATGCGGTGGCAGAACACAGTTTAGGCTGTCTTTTGGTACTGATGAATCGTTTGTTTATTTCATCGGAAGAGGTCAAAAAAGGCATTTGGAAGCGAGAGGAAAACAGAGGGGAAGAAATTAAAGATAAAACGGTAGGCATCATAGGATATGGCAATATGGGAAAAGCCTTAGCTCAAAGACTATCAGGTTTTGGGTGTGAGGTGATATTTCACGATATTAAACCTAACTTGTCAGACCAATACGCCCAACAAGTTCCGTTAGAAGCGTTACAAGAAAAAGCGGATATTCTAAGCCTGCATTTACCTTTAGCAGAGGATACCATAGGTTGGCTTAATGCTGATTCTATCCAAAAAATGAAGAAGAGTTTTTACCTTATCAATACAGCTAGAGGGAAGAATGTGGTAACTGCAGATGTGGTTTCAGCACTTAAAAGCGGTAAGATAAAAGGGGCTTGTCTAGATGTTTTGGAATACGAAAAAAGCTCTTTTGAAAACTTAGAAATCCAGAATAAAGAGTTAGCTTTTCTTTTAAACTCAGATAAAGTGATTGTTACGCCTCATATTGCAGGTTGGACGCACGAAAGCAAGATAAAATTAGCCCAAGTGATTGTAGATAAGATTTTAGCAAAGTTTAAAAAATAATAGATTAAAATATGAAATGGTGGTGGATGATAGCGTTCGGATTGCTCACATTTTCTTGTGCTAAAAAGCAAGAAAGTAATGAGGAAGTTAAAACCAATTTGCCTCATTTTTCTAAGGTAGATGTTGAGGATATTTTTACAAAGGAGGAAAATTCGGTAGCTAATGAAGATTCTCTAAAACACCTTTTACAAGAATATTATCAAAACACTTGGGTGGGAGGTGATTTAAGTGGTGGAATCTTAATCGCTAAAGGCAATAATATTATTTTTGAACAATACAGGGGCTATGGTAGGGAGAACCAACAGATGCCCATCAATCAAAATACACCTTTACATATTGCTTCTATTTCTAAGACGATGACAGCAATGGCGATTATGAAGCTGATAGAAGCAAAAAAAATAAAACTAGACCAAGATATTACCACTTTATTTCCAAAGTTTCCGTATGCTAATATCAAAGTTATAGATTTACTTAGCCATAGAAGTGGACTCCCAAAGTATGAACATTTTATTGAAACTCTGGAGCCTAAACCTAAAGAGTTATCACAGTCTTTTTTAACCAATCAAGATATTCTAAATCTACTTATTAGATATAAACCAGAACTAGCTAGACCTACTGGCACAGGGTTTATGTACTGTAATACCAACTACGCTCTACTAGCTCTAATTATAGAGAAGGTTACTCAAAAAGATTATCCTACTGCAATGAAGGAAATGCTTTTTGCACCTCTTGAAATGAAACATACTTTCGTATTTCAGCAAAAGGATATTGCCATGGCGGCACAATCGTTCTATTATAAAAATAACAAGTTGTATCCTCTTAATAATTTAGACCTTATCTACGGAGATAAAAACATTTATACCACTCCTAGAGATTTATTAAAGTTTTCACAAGCGATGTTCTCTAAAGAGTTTTTACCTTCGGATTTGAAAGAAAAGATATTCACTCCTTATAGTAATGAGAAAAAAGGGATTAACAATTACGGCTTAGGGTTTAGAATGAAAATTTTTGATAACAATAAAAAACTGACTTATCACAATGGTTGGTGGCACGGCTCTAATTCCGTATTTGTACATCTTTTAGATTCTAAGGTAAGTATTATTGCGATAGGTAATAAATTTTCTAGGAGAGTCTATTCGGCGGTTGCGTTATCTGGTTTGTTTGATGATTTCCCATTGGAAACAGAAATTCTAAAAAAGGAGATGAGGTCAAATCCAAATAACACTGCAGATTCTTCTCCTCAGAATGATTCTTTACAATAAGAGAAAATACAAAGCTCCGTCCAATCAATCTGTAATAGTTAGGACGGAGCTTTGTAAACTAATCTGCTATACTAATCTTTATAAACAATATACTTTTTACGAATTTTCTCAAACTCTTGTAGGTCTTTTTGCCAAGATTTTTTGATTTCTGTTTCGCTTTTTCCTTGTATAATTTGAAGCCTTAGTTGGTCAGTTCCTGCTAAAGTATCAAACCAAAGATTTTTGATGAAAAACGGTTTATTAGGATTTTTGTAGTTTTTATAAGCTGTAATTACCCATTCTAAGTTAAGCTCTCTCAAATCTTTAGGATATTCGGAGAGGTTTTCGCCATAGCATAATTGTCCATTAAAAGGCGGATTTTTAGCTCCAAAATTAGGCTTTGGAGTGAATTTATAATCTAATTTTTTAGTCCACGGCGAACCATAAATTTGGAAAGGATAATCAGTGCCGCGTCCTACCGAAACCTCGGCTCCTTCAAAAAAACATAGGGAAGGATATAGGTTGATAGACTTATCATTTGGTAAGTTAGGGGAAGGGCGTCTGAGTATAGGGTAGCGTTGCTTTTTATGGTAATTTTTCATTGGGATTAAGGTGTACTTGGCTTTTATTTTATTTTTAAGCCACCCTTCGCCGTTTACCATATTACCGTACTCGCCAATGGTAAGTCCATAGACTACAGGAACAGGGTGCATACCTACGAAACTTGTCCATTTTTCCTTTAATATAGGTCCATCTGTGTAGCCATCGTGAGGGTTAGGTCTATCTAGTACAATCACTTCTACATTATGCTCTGCGGCGGCTTCCATCACATAGGCAAGGGTTGAAATATAGGTGTAAAATCTTACTCCAACATCTTGAATGTCAAAAAGAATAATGTCTAAATCTTTGACTTGCTCTGCAGTTGGTTTTTTGTTTTTACCATAAAGAGAAATAATGGGAATTCCTGTTTTGGTATCCACGCCATTTTTTACATATTCTCCTGCATCGGCTTCGCCTCTAAAACCGTGTTCAGGAGCGAAAACCCTTCTGATATCTATGGTGTTTTCTCTTAGGAAATCTACGATACTAAGGGTATCTATGGTAGTAGGGTGATGTTTTTGTGGTTTTAGTACCAGTCCTGTTTGATTGGTTACCACGCCTACTTTTTTATTTTTTAGCAGAGAGAGATAAAGTTCTGGTTGGTCGGCTCCTGTTTTAAAATTAGGATAACTATTACCATTTTGAGCATAGTTTTTACCAGATAACCCTAAATAAATTAGGCAAATCAACAGTAAATTTTTAATTTTGAGGCTTAAATACATAGGTTTTGAAATTTCCATTATATTTTTCTAAAAAAATAGCATTCTCCAAAGATAATAAAAATAATCTTTCTAAGGTGATTGTATTTATCGGTAGGTTGTCGGTAGCCTTGGGTGTCATTGTTTCTTTAATTACGGTAGCCACAGGTTTGGGAGCCAAAAAAGCCATCAAAAATAAGATGGGAGATTTTTCGGGGCATATTTCTGTGAAATCTACTAGGTCTAATTCGTCTTATAACTCTTCAGTTTTAGATTTAAAAGAAATCAATATAAATCAAATTAAGGCTTTACAAGAAGTAGAAGGTATGCAGTCTTATGCGTCTGTAAGTGGCATTCTTAGAACAGAGGATAATTTCTCTGGGATTTTGTTAAAAGGTGTTGGGAAAGATTTTGATACCAAAAGATTTGAAAAATTTTTGGTGGAAGGTAGCGTTCCGAACTTTACAGAAAAGGGATATAATAATGAGGTTATATTACCAGAAAAAATAGCCAATGATTTAAGGCTTAAACTAAACGATGAAATCGTGGCTATTTTCTCTAAAGAAGACCAAAAGCCAATCTACCGAAAATTCAAAGTAAAAGGGATTTACAAAACGGATATCAAAATGATAGACGACCTATTTATCATAGGAGACATCAACCATGTGAGGAGGATACAAAATATGGATAAAACTGCCATAGGAGGTATAGATATTTTCCTTAAAAATATAGGAGAGATAGACGAGGTATTTCCAAAAATTGAGGAAAAAATAGGGTATAAGAACTACGCTGAAAAAATAACAGATAAGTATCCTGAAATTGTAAATTGGATTAACATTTTTGACACCAATATCGCTTTAATCATCACAATTATGTTGGTGGTTGTAGTCATCAATATCGTAATGGTGTTGCTTATTTTAATTATAGAACGCACCAATTCCATAGGGATATTGAAAACGCTAGGAGCAAATAATGCTCAAATACGAGCTATTTTCATCAATTACACTTTACTTATTATGGTTCCAGGATTGTTAGTGGGGAATTTCATAGGATTGGGACTACTGCTTTTACAAAAATGGACGGGCATCGTTCAGCTTAACCCTGATAACTACTATATTAGTACAGTACCAATAGACTTAAATCCTATTTACATTGTGGCTATTTCTTTAGGGATTTTGTTGGTGTCTGCGGTATCGCTTATTTTTCCTAGTTATTTAATTAGTAAAATATCACCAGTTAAAGCAATTAAATACAATTAAGGTACATCAGCGATTTTTCTGTACTTTTGTGGAAACAATACAATTAGAATGCAATCTTATTTAGAATTCAAATTTACCATTACGCCACTTCAGCCTTGGAGCGAGATTTTAATGGCAGAACTTATACATATTGGTTTTGATAGCTTTACAGAGGAAACTAACGGTATTTTAGCCTACATTCCGAAGAACGATTTAAACGAAGACGCGATAAAGTCACTCTATATTTTTGAGCAAGAAGGCGTAGAGATAGATTATACCTATACCGAAATGCCTAACATCAATTGGAACGAAGAGTGGGAAAAGAACTTTTCGCCTATCAATGTAGAAGATAAAGTTTACATTAGAGCAGAGTTTCACGAACCTCAATCGTTGGATTATGAAATTATCATACAGCCTAAAATGTCTTTTGGTACGGGGCATCACGCCACTACTTATTTGATGATTCAGCAAATGTTGGAGATGGATTTTCAAGGTAAAAAAGTCTTGGATATGGGCTGTGGGACTTCGGTATTGGCAATCTTTGCTAAACTGAAAGGAGCAGGAGATACTTTAGCCATAGATATAGACCCTTGGTCGGTAGAAAATTCTAAAGAAAATGCAGAACGAAACCAAGTCAGTTTAAGGATAGAAGAAGGTACTGCCGAGAATTTAGGACAGGAAAAATTTGACATTATATTGGCAAACATCAATAGAAATATCCTTATTTCCGATATTCCAATCTATGTTTCGGTATTAGAAAAAGGCGGTCAGTTGTTATTATCAGGCTTATGCTTTTTTGATGTAGAAGACATTATGGAAGTTTGCACGGCACAGAACCTTAAACTCAACAAAAAAGTACAAAGAGAAGAGTGGGTAAGTCTACTTTTAGAAAAACTATAACTCAAAAATCAAATTTATAATGGCTAAAAAAGATAAAAAATCAGCAATCAGCGTGGGCGTTTTAGGTAGCGGAAGTTTTGCTACAGCCATAGTAAAGATGCTTCAAGAGAACTCAAAAATGGTACATTGGTGCGTTCGTAATGAGTTTGTAAAGGGAGCCATAGAACTTAGAAAACACAATCCTACTTACTTGCAATCGGTGATGTTTAATACGCGTCATCTTAGTATTACTACCGATGTTAATCAGCTTGTGTCCGCTTGTGAGGTTATTATTTTGGCGACGCCGTCTATCTATTTGTCGGACAGTTTAGAGAAAATGACTTGCGATTATTCCAACAAGTTGTTTGTATCTGCTATAAAAGGGATTGTCCCTAAGCACAACGATATAGTAGCACACTACCTTAGAGACCAATTTCAGATAGGATTTAGAAATCAGGCCGTAATTGCAGGACCTTGCCACGCGGAGGAAGTCGCTATGGAACGCCTTTCGTACCTTACCGTCGCTACCGTAGAAGAAGAAAATGCTCAAAAACTGAAAGATTTATTCTCGTCTAGTTATATTAAAGTGAGTACCAGTAGCGATATACTAGGCAACGAGTACAGTGCAATACTAAAGAACATTTACGCTATAGGGGCAGGTATGGCAAGCGGTTTGGGCTACGGCGATAATTTCCAAGCGGTGTATGTATCCAACGCCATTCGTGAGATGGAAATCTTCCTAGAAGCCATTTACGAAGCACCAAGAGATGTTAACGAAAGTGCCTATCTAGGGGACTTATTGGTAACGGCGTACTCGCTGTTTTCCAGAAACAGGTCTTTAGGAAATTTAGTGGGCAAAGGCTACACGGTAAAATCGGCGATACAATCTATGAATATGGTGGCAGAAGGCTACTACGCTGCGGCATCTATCTACAATACCGCCAAAGAAAAGGGGCTTAAACTGCCTATCATCAGCACGGTATATAATGTTCTCTACGAAGGCAAAAATGTAGAAAAACAGTTCAAAAAGCTCACTGCCAAACTAAACTAATAGGGCGTAACCCCTTTCCATCAGCCGAAAATCCCACCGCTAGGGGTCGGGCTTTCGGCTTTATCTTTATCTTTTGCCCTTAGCGAAGACTTTGGCAGTCAAAAGATAAAGGATATCGCCTCTATCCCTTACGCATAGCAGAGCGTTAAGATTTAGAAGTAGCAAAGTATCATATTGAAAAACGGGAATAGATGTTTCAACCAGCGAGAATAGAAAATACAGATATTATTTGGGAAATGCTTCAGCAGGGCATTAGAAGAAGAAAAGAAGACGGCAGTAACCAGTGGCAAGATGGTTACCCTAATAGAAATGTAGTAGAACAAGACATTTGTGATGGGGTGGGCTATGTTTGGGTTCAAGGTGATGAGGTCTTGGGCTATGCCGCTCTAATGCTCAATAACGAACCAGCCTATGATAATATAGAAGGCGAGTGGTTATCCAATGGAGATTATATAGTGGTGCATCGTGTGGTAGTACACGATAGGTGCTTAGGCAAAGGGATTGCTAAGCAGATGTTCTTGTGGGTAGAAGGTTGGGCGAAACAACAAAATATTTACAGTATAAAAGTAGATACCAATTACGATAACCAACCTATGCTCCACATTTTACAGCATTTAGGCTATCAGTATTGCGGGGAGGTTTATTTTAGAGGTAGCTCTAGGAAAGCCTTTGAGAAAATTCTTAAATAAACAAAGGTGGCAATAAGCCACCTTTGTTATGAGTTAGTAAAGGTTTAGAGGTTATCTAAAACTTCCTTTAAATCAACATAGCCGCCACCATTATAGACATTGGTAAGCCCAAGGGATTTAAAATATTCTACGGCTTTGCCACTTCTGTTACCACTTCTACAAAACAAGATTACATTGCCGTCTAGGCTGGTAACTTCCTCTTTTCTGTCTTCTAATTCTCCTAGTGGAATGTTTTTAGCGGCTTTTATGTTTCCGTCCATTTCTAGCTCCATCGGCTCTCTTACATCTATAAGGTGGTAATTTCCTGATTTTAATACTTCTTCAATCATAATACGGTTAAATTATAAGGTTTCGAGGCGTAAAGATAGAAGAGATTAGCACAATACCCAAATTTTAGGCATTAAATTTATACTTTTGCACCTGTGAACAAAAAAGCCCACTATACCCAGCTGATAAAAAATAAAGCCAAAGCTTTTGGCTTTCAGTCTTGTGGTATTTCGCAGGCTGCATTTTTGGAGGAGGAAGCGCCTCGGCTAGAAGCGTGGCTAAAAAAGGGCTATCACGGTAAGATGTCTTATATGGAAAACCATTTTGACAAGCGTTTAGACCCAAGGCTACTGGTGGAAGGCTCTCGCTCCGTTATT
The DNA here is from genome assembly GCF_009663465.1 of Riemerella anatipestifer. Classification (GTDB taxonomy): domain Bacteria; phylum Bacteroidota; class Bacteroidia; order Flavobacteriales; family Weeksellaceae; genus Riemerella; species Riemerella anatipestifer_C. The sequence goes on along the minus strand of NZ_QXHU01000003.1, from coordinate 214,349 downwards.
TCGTTGTCGTATAATTACTTTCCGCAAGAGGAGTTGCCCACCATAGATAACTTTAAAATATCAAAGTATGCGTATGGTAGAGATTACCACGAGGTTATTAAAGATATTTTGAGGGATATGGTTGCAGAACTTCAGGAAGAGATAGGAGCTTTTGGCTTTAGAGTGTTTGTGGACTCTGCACCTGTGCTGGAACGGGCGTGGGCAAAAAAATCTGGAATTGGCTGGGTGGGGAAGAATGCCAACTTAATTTCTAAGAAAAGCGGGTCTTTCTTCTTTCTAGCCGAAATTATTTGCGATTTGGAGCTAGAGCCAGACGCTCCTACAACCGACCATTGCGGGCGTTGTACGCGTTGCATAGATGCCTGTCCTACCAATGCTATCGTTAATGAAAAAATTATAGATGGCAGCCGTTGCATTTCGTATGCCACTATAGAACTTAAGGAGGAAATTCCTGTGGCGTTTAGGTCTAATATGCAAGACTGGATGTTTGGGTGTGATATTTGCCAAGAGGTTTGCCCGTGGAACCGCTTTTCTAAACCTCACAACCAGCCTTTGTTTAACCCAAATCCTGCCCTTAAAAACTTTACTAAAAAGGAATGGAGAGAGCTCACCCAAGAGTTGTTTTCCGAAATATTTAGAAAATCGCCTGTTAAAAGGACTAAGTTTGCAGGGTTACAGCGGAATATCTCTTTCTTAGACCAAGAGCTACCAGACTAAAGACTGGCCACCGAGAGGGTTTTGTTATGGATTATTTGAAGAAAATTGACCGTATCGTAGAAATTTTGTCTGCCAACAATAGGAATGTTGAAGTGGAGCGGATTCAGGATTTAAGGCAGGCTGCTTTTACTGTTACAGAGCTATTGTTATCTGTGGGATACGAATTAAGTAGAATGGTGAAAACCCCCGTTATAAAAAATATGATAGGAAACGAGGTTGAGGATTTAATACAGTATTGTAAAAGAATAAACTTACTGATAGATGAGGCGTAAGGTCAGTTGGTTGTTAGAGCAGCATCGGTCTTGCGTGAAAATTCCATCGGGCAGGAAATTTTACGCGAGGCCGACGGAAAAATCACGCGAGGCCGACGGAAATTTTACGGGAGGCTGATGGAAATTTTACGGGAGGCTGATGGAAAAAATTTTGCCCCTCGATGGAATGAAATGGGCTTCGGGGTGGCGAGTTTTGTTGGGCTTTGGGCATTGTGGTAACGGTAGGGTATGGAGGTGTGGAAAGTAGGTTTCGGTGGAATGATTGGAGCGGGGAGTGCGTAAGGGATAGGAGCGGCTACCCCGCAGCCACAGAGGGTAGGCACCGTGCGAGGGCTGTGGCGAGGAGTAATAGCGGATAGCCCGACCCGAGCGGCGGGTTTAAGCGTTGGCGAGGGGGACGCCCTGTAATTTTTTTTGGGAAATGTGCAAGTTTTTGGAGAGAGAGGTGCCTGTGAATAAAATAAAAAGCTATCTTCGTGGTCTATAATTCTGATGAAAAATGAAAAAGCTATTGTTCTTCCTACTAAAGGCACTGGGTGTTGTGGTAGGCTTTGTGGCGGTGTATGTATTGCTAGCGCTGCTATTGCCGCTGATACCTGTTTCGGAGGAGCGGGTGAGTGAGGCGAAGACCATTCCTATTTACATCTATACCAATGGCGTCCATACCGATTTGGTGATGCCTACCCAGACGCCACTCGTTAATTGGAGCGAGGTGGTGCCTTACAAAAATACGCGTTCGCAAAACGAAAACTTACCCTATCTAGCAGTAGGCTGGGGAGATAAAGGCTTCTACCTAGATACGCCAGAATGGGCAGACTTAAAGTTTTCTACGGCGTTTAATGCGGCATTTGGGCTGGGCGAGTCGGCAATGCACTGTACTTACTACGCTAAAATGAAAGAAGGCGAAGATTGCAAGAAAATAATGCTTACAGAAACGCAATATGCTAACCTTGTTCGCTTTGTAAAGGAAAGTTTCGATACCGATGAAAGCGGCAAGACGATACTCATAGAAACCGATGCGGTGTATGGCGCTAACGACGCCTTCTACGAGGCTAAAGGCAGTTATAGTTTTATGCATACCTGCAACACTTGGGCAAATAATGGTCTAAAGGCGGCGGGGCAAAAGGCAGCACTGTGGACACCTACAGATTTCGGTATTTTCAGGCACTACCGATAGCCTCTAAAGGGTTAAAAATAACTTCGGATTAACAGGAGTACCGTTCTTGTGGACTTCGTAATGCAAGTGCGGTCCTGTGGAGCGTCCTGTATTTCCTGATTTGGCAATGGTTTCTCCTGCTTTTATCTTATCGTTAGCCTTTACCAAGACTTGCGAGAGGTGTCCGTAGAGAGTGGCTAGTCCGTTGCCGTGAGAGATAATCACGCATTTGCCGTAGCCACTTTTCTCTCCTGCAAAAAGGATAGTTCCCGCAGCGGCACTTTTGATGTCTTTACCAATGCCTACCGCAATGTCTATCCCTTTATGAAATTGCATTTGCTCTGGCTCTTTTGGGGTGGTGCTGGTTTTGGTAGCGGTAGAGTCTGTATTCGCTTTAGCAGAAGGCTTTACAGAAGCCAAAGCGGTTTGGGGTGAGATAGGATTTTTTCTTTTCCCAAAATGAGATGATATATAGCCCTCCGTAGGTATGCCCAGTGGTACAGTCTGGAGTTTCTCTTGTAAATCTACCAAGTATTGGCTGTATCTGTTAGCCGTTTTGGCGAGGTAAACACTATTGTTGAGGCTGTCTTGAGCGAGGTTTTCTAGGTTAGAATTAACCACTTGCTTAGAAGCTAAGAAACGATGCAAATCCTTTACAGTCTTGTGTATAAGTCCTAAATCTTGCTTCATTTTGGAGTAGTCTACACTATCCTTTTGGGTGTTGATTTTAACGAGATTAACTTCGTAGGCTTTGTCGTCTTTTTCGGAATAGAGTTTAACTATAAAAAGCGACTGGAGTAGCACTACTAAAAATAGCCCTCCTAATATATATTTATTATTGATATTTTTCATTAGCGAATTTAGTACAGTTTAACGAGTTTTAGCCTTAATAATTGTGTTCTTATGGGTTAAAAAGTGATAAACTTTTGTCTACTCATTGCAGCCTTCAGTAATACAATCCCACTGCATAGTACCAGAGCCGAAGTCTTTATAAAGCTCCAAACATTGTTTGGTAGTGTTCCATATCAGCATACCTTCTTTGGGGTCTGCTATTTGGTCCCTTTCGTCGGTAGTGAGCCTTGTGATGACGAAAGGTTTGTTATGAGATACCAATTTTATAAAGCCTCCTTTGGAGCTATTTGTAATTTGGTCGTTATTACTAAGGGTAGAGATAACAACTTTGGTAGGTAGAGCCTCTTTGGAGGTGTTGGCAGGCTTGTGGCATTTGCTTTTAGGAGTACTGATGGCTGCTGTAGGGGTAAGCGTAAAACCACCTAATACCGTAGCATCAGGCTCATTAGAAGTGTAGGGTTGGTAATTGGTCAGAGCGAAGATGATGCTGTTCTTAGGTTTTATTTTGATGATACCCGCAGGGACCTCTCTATCTCGTACAGAAACGGTACCTATACTTCTGTTGGGCAAGGTGAGTTGGTATTGCCCAGTATTCGGGACATCATCGGCCAAAAGCGTATAAGTCTTTCCAAAATCGTTGGAGATAGAGATGCTTACCTTATCGTATTGAGCCCTCATACTTTCGTCCATTTCCCAAGTCAGTGGAATCGTTTCTCCTCCGTTATAGCTCGGTTGTAGGGTGGAGGTAATGCGAAATGGTTTATAGCTCGGGTTGGCCATAACCGTAATGTTTTTAACATCATACATTGTGATATGAGGGGTGTTAGGGTTTGCCTTTTGGTCGGCTACGGCAACCCAAAAATCTGCAATAGCTCCCGATGAAGAGGAGGGTAAGCCAAACAAGTAAAATCCATCGACATATTCGTCTTTAAATTCTACCACAGAGTTTGGACTCATTTTTCGGGATACAAAAAGAGCTTGTCTTCGAGGGCGTAGCCGTGAAGGGTTGAAGTCAGACTGGTGGGCTAGGTAGAAGAGGCGGTCGCCATCTTGGTCGGAGGCTTCAATATCAAACTCAAAACAAGTGTTGAGGGGTATGGTATAGGTAGATTCAAAATTATTGAGGATTACGGGAGCGGTATTGTTGAGGACTTCGCCGTAAGGGATATTGGAGAGTAGGGTAGTTTCGCCAACCACAGTGGTTCTTTCTCTATCTGTATAATAAGGCGTTTGGGTAAGTCGTTTCTTAATTTGATAGACACTAGGGAGCGAAAAGAAATCTCTCGGATTACCATAACTCATAATAGAGGTTCCCCTCAATGGTTCCGTTTGTATCGACCCAGAGCCAGAGTTGGGTTCAGTAAAGGTATGGTCTGCACCAAAGAGGTGTCCTATCTCGTGGGCGATGGAGGCTAAGAGAGGTCTAGCGGTTGCTCTTGCTTTCTCATAATTGATATAAGCACCTCCCAGTCTTGCCAATCCATTATAGTTAATGTTGGCAACTACAAGTCCTATATCGTAATTTTCTGTTCCAATGAGTTGATTTATAACGCTTGTAGAGCTGCTAATTAGAGTAGAGGCATTATAAACATTATCATTAGGATATTGACTTATGTTGATAAGCCTATCGTCTGCAATTACCTCAAACTTAACGCCAACATCTCTAAGGTAGAGTTCATTTAGGTACGCTTCCACTCGGCTCCAAAAGGTGTAGACTTTATCGTTACTACTATCAAATATTTGACTTTTGAAAATCGTGGGCGCAATGGCAAGAGCCAGTCTGTAAGTTCTTAGTACATTGTCTTTGAAGAGCAAAGTTTCGTCAGAGCTGATGTTTTGTAGGGTTCTGTTTTCTAGGTTGTTTAGGTCTCTTCTTTTGCGAGAAGGTTCCTTTTTTTCTGCTTCCACAGGGCAGTAGTGTTCATCATTGTGTTCTCCTACATTACTACATTCTACATTAGTCCCTTGTATAGAAGCCACTACGGTCAGTTGGTTGTTTATATTGTAACCCAAGTAGACACTAATATCTTTTTGGGAGGGAGTGGAGGAGCTTTTTTTCCAAATTAAAGTTTCCTTGGACTGGGCACAGTCATTTAGGAGCTTAATTGTAGCGGAGTCTTTTGTCTGTGCTATTACATTGTATAAACCGAGAAATAAAAAGTTGAGCAGTAAAAAAATAGTGGATTTATTCATCATTGTTTCAACAAAAGGGGGACAAAGGTACAAATTTTCGTTTCCAATTAAAAATAGAGAATATCTGAAAACTTTTGATAATTTGGTTGTGCTGTCAAAGGTAGTAATATTGGTGATTGTATACTAGGTTTATCTTACGGTATCAAGTCTTTTCACTGCGTCGGTCTCGCGTAAAATTTCCTGCCCGATGGAAATTTTACGCGAGGCCGACGGAAAAATCACGCGAGGCTGATGGAAAAAATTTTGCTCCTCGATGGAATGAAATGGGCTTCGGGGAGGGTGTTTTTTGTTTTGGGGGGTGTGCGTGGTGGTTGCAAAGTAGTGGTGGAGCGTGGGGCTTGGCACTGTGGCTAGGGGGTGGGGTGCGTAAGGGATAGGAGCGGCTACCCCACAGCCACAGAGGGTAGGCACCGTGCGTGGGCTGTGGCGAGGAGTAATAGCGGATAGCCCGACCCGAGCAGCGGGCTTAAGCACTGGCGAGGGATACGCCCCTGTAAATAAGATGGTGGAGCTAGCTTCTCTTTAGAACTTCTTGTATCCCCTTTAGTCCGTCCGAAAACTCGGCAAGTAATGCGGCTATTTGTGCCATTCTATCGTTCTCGCCTAGTCCTTTGAGACGCTTGTTCTTCTGGAAGGTTTCTTGTATGTGGTGCCATCTGGTGGCTTCGGTTTCGGTAAGGAGTGCCATCATTTCTTTTAGTTTGAGTAGGTTGGCTTCTGCACCTGTGGTGAGGGTTTGGGATTCGTTTTGGTAGTGTTCTAGGATAAGTGCCTGTACTTCTGCCTCGGAGAGTATGGGCTGTACTTTGGTAACTAGCTTGCTCATATCTCGGTAGGAGCCTTGTAGCTTAAATGCGGGCTCTGTTCTGTAATCGTCTTCCATAGCGGCGGATTGTATGTACTGGGAATTGACTTGCAGTACGACCTGCCTTATTTGTATGATTTTCTCCAAAACGGCTCTAAAGTCGGCTATCTCTTGTGCCGTAAAGTTGCCTTCTATGGTAGGGTCTGGCGTTTGGTTTTGTATGGCGTCGTAGAGCTGATATAGGTTTTGGTAGGCGGGTTGGGTAAGCCTAGTGAGGTAAGGGTTGGAGGTAATGGCGTTTTCGATAAGGCTAAGCTCAAATAGGTCTGTTTGTGTGCCTGATATGTCGCCTAGGTTATAGATGTCGGCACGGTTGGCCAGCATATCTGGGATTTGGAACTTGTCGCCGCTTTCCGTATATGGGTTGCCCGCCATTACTAGGCAGAACCTTTTGGAGCGCATATCGTAGGTTTTAGAAACGCCGTTGTAGATGCCTTCTATTTTTCGTTGCCCATCTGCTAAGGAAATGAATTTTTGTAAAAACTCGGGGTTGCAGTGTTGTATGTCGTCTAGGTACAGCATTACATTATCTGCCATTTCTAGGGCGAGGTTGAGCTTTTCTAGTTCCTGTCTAGCTCCTGCATTTTTGGCTTCGCTAGGGTCGGTAGAGGTAATTTCGTGCCCGATGGCAGGTCCGTTGATTTTCATAAACACCAAGCCCATTCGGTCTGCCACATACTCCATCAGCGTAGTTTTACCGTAGCCTGGAGGCGATACCAAGAGCAGCATTCCCATTCGGTCGGTTCTCTTTTGTTCTCCCAAAGCTCCTATTTGCTTTGCGAGGTTGGCTCCAATGAGGTTGAAGTACACCTCGTTAATGAGTTTGTTTCTCACGAAAGAGCTAAGCACCGAGGTCTTGAACGAGCTGAGCTTTAGTTCCTTTTTCTTCTTCTCTATCCATTCTTTCTTTAGCTTTTGTAGCTCGGTGAACTTAGGAATGATGTTCTGGTGGTAGTAGCTTAGCCTTTGGCTGAAGTCGTGGAAGTCTAAAATATATTCTGTATTGGTATCCAAAGACTTTAGCCCTGCAATGGCTTCGGTGTGGCTTACTGTGGAGATTTGGTTCTCGTGGAAGTTTTGGGTAATGATAAATGCAGAAGCCTCCTCTATAACCATTTGGCTTGCTTCTGTATGCTCGGCAAGGAGGAAGGTTTTTAGGGCATTTTCTACAATATCATAACACGCCGAAGGGTAGTGGTGCAAATCTTCTATTTGCTGACTGAACACGAGGTCTTTGCCTTTTTCTTTTAATCCGTTAACGAATTTCTGATAGAGTTCTGCTGCTTCTTTTGAGATTACAAAGCGGTTTCGGTCCTCTTTCTTGAGGTACACGGCAGCGTTATAGGCAGAGGTGTGGCAGAAGCCTTGGAAGTCTTTATTAAAATCGTCTATCTTTTGGGATAGGGTAGCGTTGAGGTAGGTAAACTGCTTAGAGTTGGCAAAGGTGTCCGATAGTAGGTGTACTGCCGAAAACTGTTTCTCGTAAAATACCTTTTCTTCTGGGGCAAGGAAGAACCAAAATAGCTGTGCCAAAGCCCTCTCGGACGGGTTGTATCTAAGGAGTCCTAAGTGGTTGTTGAGCTGTTGTAGTTTGGTGAGAATCAGTAGGGCATCTTCATCGTGTACGCCTTTTACTAAGCCTTCTCCAAAGTGATTTTTGAGGAATTGCTCTATGAGCAGTCGGTTGGTTTCTTCGGACGAAATAGCGGGGTTTTTAAGGAAGATTTCCCAAGCGAGGTATTCCATCTTTTTCACCTCTGTATTTTCCGAAACAAATTCTTGATGCCATACCTCTTGATAATCTTGTATCGCCTCAAAAGCCAATGGTTCGTAGAAGCTCGTCCCAGTAATATGGTAGTAGTAGGCTCCTTGTCTTAGCACTAAGCTAAGGTCTAGCTTCTGCTGATTAACCGCAAACTGGTACTTGCCGAAGTTAATGGTATTCTCGCCATCGGTATAGATTTCCTTTTTGTCTTTAAGTTTGCGTATAGCGTCTTGTTGAGCTGTTTTTAGGTGGGTTTGTAGTTCTTCGGCTTTGTTGCTATCCTGTAAATCGTTAAGCTGGGCAACGAGTTCTCTTAGTTTGTCCACCATCAAATCGGAAGCGAAATAGCCGTTGATTTCCACTTCTGTATCAAAAGATTCGGCTTTGCTGATGATGCTCTTCAAGATTCGCTCTCCAGACTGAAATAGGTTTTGTGTTCTTCTGTTTTGAGCCTCGGTAAGCTGCACCATTTTGTTCTGAAAATGGGTGTAAACTTCCTCTCTCTTATCGGCGATTATCTGTATAAACTCCTCGAAGTCTATGAATTTGGTCTCTAGTTCTTCTAGTTGTATGGAGAGTTTGGTAAGGTATTCGTCTGCCTTATCTGGGGTGTTTGCCAACTCTAGGAAGTTGATGGAGGCTTGGTCAAACAATGTAATTTGAGCTTTGAAATCTGCGGAAAGCTCTGTTCCAGAAATTTCTCTTTTCTTGTTGTTAAGTTCTATTCTCTGCTGGTTGATTTGCGAGAAAATCACCGAAATTTTTTCTATGATTTGGGTAGAATGGGAGGCATCGTCTATCTTTAAATTGTTAACGATGTTTACCAATAGTTCTAGCTGTAGTGCGAGTTCGTCTAGGCTTTGCTCTATATTCTTAGCCTCCACCGATTTGGATAACTGCTGCGTTTCGCTAATAAGTGCATTTATCTTGTCCTCGTAAACCACCAAAGCATCGTCTTGTAACAAAAACTGAACGCATTGTGCTGCGAGTTCGTCAGCCCTTTCATTAAGCTGTTGCTCCCACGCTTCTATTTTGGGCAGGTCGGAATATTGTAGTTCTTTGGCACTTATCATTTCGCCCCTTAAGGTTCTTATTTCCGACAGGGTTTCTATAAACTGGTGCAAAGCGGTATAGTTTACCAGCGAGGTCTGCGAAAGCAGTTGCTTAAACTTTTCTTCTAAAGTATCTAATGCGGCTTGTGTGTTTTTTCGGATTTCTACCACCTTTTCATACTCGTTAATGGCGGCGTGAGCTATCTTTCGGATTTCTGATATAGGCTCCGATAGATGCTTTACACTTTCTTTATCCAAAAAATAGTAGTTGTCTAGAATGGAAGTGGCTCTTTTTACAATATCGGTATATAGCCCTGCGTAAGAGTCTTTTTTGTTGAGTAGCACTATAAGCTCTTGGCAGTCTGCCATAGCCTTTACGAGGTCTTTGTTGCCAATCTTAAAAAGCTCGTTTTCTCTAAGAGTTTCACTAATGACAAGTTCTTTGGTAAAAGGCGTTTGCCATAGCTGTACTAGATGGTTTTTGCTTTCCTCGGTATTTTTAAGGTAGGCTAGGATACCGTTGTCAAAAAGGCTGAAACCATTACAATAGATAGGCGTATCTATGGTCTGATTGATGATGTTATAAGGGATAAGAGCGTAATCATTAGAAGTTTCGTCATAAAAAGCGAAGAGGAAGTTTTCTCCGTTGCTGGCAGTTATCTTTCTGTCAAAGAAAATATTTTTCTCTTCGGTTTCTATCACCTTTATTTCGCCTGTTTGGAGGGCAAATCCGTTGGAGTAAATAACGCCTTGGTTCTCGGGAAGAAGTATAGCCGAATGTTTGAGGCTATCTACACGCTTTACCTTTTTCTCTTTATGGTTGTATATAAAGTAGCGTTCGTCTTCTTGGTAAGGTTTTATTTTGAATAATACGAGGTTGTCATAATCAAAAAAGTGTACTTCGGCATCGTCTAGCGTTTGGTCTTTATGAGCTACGGGTTCGCTGTAAATTCCTTTGCCTGTTTGGGTATTATCTTCCACTTTAATGGTAATATCTCCGCCTATGGCTTCCACAAAAACCTTGTCTGCCAGAGAAATGTGCGGGTGCCTACCTGTACGGTGCATATCTCTAGTGGCTTTAACCCACTGGAACTCGTGCTGTGGAGGATACTTTACCTCCGAAGCACTTCTAGAATCTATAAAGTGCAGTTCGTTGTCTTTTATTAACCATTTAAAAGCCTTAATATCCGAAGCATTTGCAGAGAGCTGAAATACGAAGTAAAGATAATTTTGGGTATAATAGAACCTAACGAATTGGGTGTTTCTATAATATTTGTAAAGATTTTTGAACTCTTGTACAAAATTGGCATCATCTAGAAAAGTGATGGGTTGTGGCTCAAAACGATTTTCTTGAAAGGCATAAAGGGCAAATACATCAGTAACTTCCACTTCTGTTTTCAGACCTAAGTGGGTATTATAACCTACGATGCACAGATGGTTAACGGCAAATAGGTCTTTTATCTTACACGATTGTTCCGTAGAAATTCGTTCGTTGGCAATCAGTGAGAAGTCTATTCCTCCAAATACTTTCTTTCGGTCTTCATTAAGGGCAGCGAGTTTATGAGAAAGATGGTTTTTCTGTTCGTTAAGTCGGTTCTGAATAATCTCGTAAGTACCTGATTGTAGATTGTCCTTTGACATTTTATGAGCTACGATTTATGGTTGATAATAATGTTAGAATCTGAAATAAAGGGATAAAAGTCCGCCCACATTTTAAGTGAGCGGAGTTTTATTTTCTATCTGATAGGTTTATCTTGGATGCCTAAGTGTTTGGCTACATCTAAAGCTCTGGTGAGAAGACCTTGCTCTTGTGGTTCTGCAACCCCTTTGAGCTTGAAGATGAGAGAAGCAATGCTTAGGTTTTTAATATCTTCTGAAGAAATTTTATACTTTTCTACCATCTGCATTACCTTTCCTATCAGATTGTTTTCGTTATCAGAATCTAGTAGAGATTCTTTTAAAATCTGTGCATTTTCGCTGTGTTGGATAAGTTTATCTATTCCTTTACCAGCCGAAATTTGTCTTACAACATTATCAAAGAAAGAGTGGTCGCCTCCTACAATGTCTATTTTCGCTGTTTTAAAGGCTTCTCCTAGCACCTGTGCTTGAGCTTGGGCTATCTCTTTCTGAATGTTTATTTCAGCTAATTCTACCTCTTTCTCCTTAGCTAATTTCAATCTGAACTCTTCGTGTTCTTTTCCAGCATCGTTGAGTTTTTTCATAGCTTCGGCTTTTTCGGTGATACCTGCGGCTTCGGCTAGTGCTTTTTCTTTAATTACATCAGCTTCGGCTAGACCTTCTATCTTCTTAGCCTGAGCTTTTTTCTCTATGATGTTGGCATCTACAATACCTTGTCTTTCTGATGCTTCAGCTTTTGCGTGCATCACTTGAGCTTCTGATAATCCTATGGTAGCTTCCTCTTTTGCAAGGGCATCTGCAATTATTTTTCTTGCTTCGGCTTCTTTTTCGGCGGCATCTCTTTTGGCTTGTGCTTCAATTACATATTTTTGAGCATCTTTTTCGGCAGCGAGTTTTCTTGCTTCTGCTGCTTTTGTTTCTGCGATGAGTCTTTCTTCTGCTTCTCTTGCAGCTATAATGAGTTGTACTTGTTTGTCTCTTTCTGCAGATTTAAGTGCTTCTACATCGTAGATGTTTTGTTGTTCTTCTACTACTGTTTTTTCTTTGGCTAGTCTTTCTCGGATAACATCTTGAATGTTTTTCTTCTCTAGTTCTACTGCCTTATCTTTTTCTATGTCAGCTAAAGCTACAATTCTTTCTCTTTCTGTAGCTTCTAGCATTTTATCCTTCTGTACTCTTTCGGTTTCTACCAAGTCGGCTCTTTCCTTGTTTTTAGCAGCGATTACCACTTGTCTTTGTTTGTTTTCTTCTGCAATTTGTAGCGCTTCTTCTGTTGCAATTCGTACAGATTCGTATTTTAATCTTTCCTCTTCAGCTACTTTCAGGATTTCTGCGTTTTCTCTCGCCTTGATGTTTTCAACCTCCCTTTTTTGTGTTTCTTCTTTTTCGGCTAATTGTTTTTCTAATTCTAAGATAGCCTCTCTAGCTTCTACATCTTGTTTTTTTATGGTTTTTTCTTCTTCTCTTCTTACAAGGTTAGCCTTTATATTCTGAGAAGCCGTGAGTTCTGTAATTTTTTTAATACCTTCGGAATCTAAGATGTTATCTTTGTTAAGATATTCAATTTTGGTTTGTTCTAAATAGTCTATGGCACAGTCGTCTAGTACATAGCCATTAAGGTCGGTTCCGATGATGTTTAATATTTCTTGTCTAAACTCACTTCTGGCTTCGTAAAGTTCGATGAAATCAAATTTTTTACCAACAGTTTTTAGAGCTTCCGAAAATTTTGCTTCAAAAAGTTCTCTAAGGGTAGATATATCGGAGGCTCTTTGGCAACCAATGGTTTGTCCTACATTGATGATGTCATCTACAGATTTATTTACTCTTACAAAGAAGGCTACTTGAATATCAGCACGCATATTATCCTTGCAAATCAATCCATCTTTTCCTTCTCTAGCAATTTCTAATTTTTTAACAGAAATATCCATTTGCTCTAATCTGTGGATAATTGGGATTACCACTCCTGCATTAAAGAACACTTTGGCACCTCCGTATCCTGTTCTGAGTAATACTACGCCCTGTACTGTTTTTTTGTACATGGATAAAATCCAAAAGATAAGCCCTAAAGTTGCAATAGCAATTACAGCAACGCTAATGTAGAATGTTGTCATATTAGTTTAATTTATTTTTTAATGATAGTTTGTTTTTCATGATTTTGGTTATTAAAGCTCATAGTATTTCTCTACGAAATAATATTTTTTATCAAGATGTTCATCTATGATGATGACTTTGTCGTTTTCTTTTAAAGGTATTCCGTTTTTGCTTTTTACTAATAGCTTAATTGGGTTTTGGTTGATAACTAGTTCTATCATACCTATTTTATCTTGTTCTATACTAGATTTTAGTGTGCCTACTCTCCCTAAATAGTCGTATGCTATTTCTCCTTTATGATTAATTTCTTTAAATATTGGTTTTAAAGGCATAGACATATATTTACTGATAAACAAACTTATAAAAAAAGCAGGAAATATCGTTATAAAATATGCCCATTGTGGTAACATAATAAAGTAACTGATATTAACATTGATAAGCCAAGTAAAAAGCAATACTAGGGTTAAAAAGAAGGTGATAGGAACAATATCTAAGTTTAAAAACTTTAGAAACTGAATAAAAGCAGAGGGTTCATGAGGTACTTCTAGCGTGCCATCTGGATTTTTAACAGCTATACTATCAGATTCTAAATCTAGGTCTAAATCAAAGTCTCCTAAGCCAGAAAATATAGTGAGAAGCCAATACAATACGCTTAAAATGAGTAATATGCTTAGTACAGTATTGGCTGGATTGAAAGATACTTCTATAAGCTCTCGGATAGTCATTGTGGATTAGGAATTTTTAAGTTGTTCTTTCAGTGCTGCTAATGCTGTTTCTGCTTTTGCATTAGAAGTATCCGCTGCTTGATTTATTTCCTCATCTATACTTTTGCTAGCATTGGCTATTTCTCCATAAGCATCTGCGACAGCTTCTTGCTGAAGTACTTTTTCTTTCATTTTTTCTAACATACCGATGGTACTATCGTTTGAAAGTTGAGACATTTTTTGGTTAATATCTTTAGTTGCTTGGCTTACCTGTACTCTTGCTTTTAGAGTTTTTAGTTCGCCTTCCCATTTGGCAATGTTAGATTTAAGCGTGTTGATATTTGCTTGCATTTTCTCAACATCACTTTCTAATTTTTTACGGTCGGTTTCTGCGATTTTAGAATCGGCTAAAGAAAGTTCCTTCTTTTTAAGAGCTTCCTTAGCTAATCTATCCGCCTCTTCGGTTGGCATTTCTTCCTTCATTCCTTTTTGAACAAGAATAATGGCTTTACTTTGATACTCTTCCGCTTGGTTCTCTAAGGCTGTTTGTTCGTTTTTTCTTCTTATTGCTAAGGCTTTCACTTGAGCTAGAGCATCTATGCTTTTGCTTAGCTGGTCTTTCATTTCTCTAATGCCCTGTTCGGTCATTTTAATAGGATCTTCTAATTTATCTATTGCAGCGTGAGTTTCTGCATTGCCTATTCTGAAAAGTCTTTTAAGTATGTTCATTTTTTATTTTTTTAATTAGGTTAATAATAATTCTAAGATAAAGTAAATTAAGGTAACGAGTAAGTATGCCATAGTGCTAATCTTTACTATATTCTATCATTTCCGATGAATACTCACTTAATAATAAACTTAGTGAATTTATGGTTGACATAAGCTCGTTTTGGTCCAAATTCTCTGTTTGCAAAGTGTTGCGAAAAATTACCTTTTCTCCTGTTTCATCTAGTACAAAAGCTCCGTGAACAATATCTCTATTCTTAATTAGAAGTTCCTTAAATATATTTTGCTTATTATTTTTGCAATAAAATAGAAACTGTTCTACGATGAGGATTTGTGGAGCAATGGCTATCATCATATTTTTAATGCCATCTGTTTCTTTTTCAATGATGAATACTTTATTGTCTGCACTCTCGTATATGAGCTGAAACTCCCACTCTAATAACCATTCTTTAATGGTTTGAAATAAATTAAGCTGTTTCATAGTTAATAATTTTGCTAATATTTTATGCAAATATAATTATAAAAATTAAAATTGCAAATATTTTTAACATTAAAGAGAAAAATATTTTTTAGTTTTGCATAAAATATTAGCAATTATGACTTATTTCGGTACTAATATAAAAAAAATAAGGCAAATAAAAGGGCTTTCTCAACAAGCATTTGCGGATATGCTGAATTTAACACGAGGAATTATAAGTTCTTACGAAGATGGTAGAGCTGAACCTAAGGTGGAAACTCTCCTTAGAATTGCACAGTTTTTAGATATGAAAACAGATGATTTAATATCTAAGCCTCTTACGGTTAATCAATTAGCTAATTTTGAGGAAGTAGAAGATTTAATCTATAAGAAAGAAAATATTATCGAAAATAAAAAAGAATTTTATCCGATTAAAGTTGAACAATCTCTGTTCGCGAATGTGGAGTATTCTTTGGAAGTAACTTCTAAAATAGAGGATAATCCTTTTTATCAGGATAAGGATATCTTGTTGCTTAGAAAAAATTACGAAAAAGACAGAAACAAGGGACAATACCTTATCATCACTTCTGAAAAGTCTTATATAAGCTGTGTTCCTAATGTAGATGAGGAATGCTTTTTAATTGTAGGCTGTATTTATTCTAATCAAAGTACCAGTCTTATCAATGATATAATGAATAGGTTAGAATATATAGAAAAAACACTAAAAATATCTTAACTATCTATTAAATCCAAAAATTCTTGTTCGTCTAATATGGTTACAGTGCCTAGAGTTTGGGCTTTTTTAAGTTTGCTCCCTGCCTTTTCGCCCACTACCAAATAGTTGAGGTTTTTGGATACAGCAGAAATATTTTTGCCACCGTATTTTTCTACCATTTCTTCGGCTTGTTCTCTGGTAAATAGTGATAATTTACCCGTAAATAAAAAGGTTTTACCTTCTAAAACATCACTTACTTTTGTGTTGGTGTTTTCTTCTTGTTCTAGTTGGATACCGTAAGATTTCAATCTATCTAAGATTTCAATATTTTCTTCATTCTGAAAATAATTGACGAGACTTTCAGCTATCTTTATACCCACATCTTCTACCTCTGTAAGCTCTTCTAGGGTGGCTTTTTTTAACCCTTCAATAGAACGGAAGTTTTTTACCAACTTTTTGGCTACAGTTTCGCCTACGTGCTTAATGCCTAAGCCAAATAGCACTTTTTCAAATGGAATTTGTTTGGATTTTTCAATGCCGTCCAAAATATTTTGTGCAGACTTTTCTGCCATTCTATCTAAGGGGAGTAGCTGCTCTTTAGTAAGAGTATAAAAATCGGCAATGTTGGAAATAAGTCCCTCTCTGAAAAGTTGTTCTATAGTTTCGGAGCCTAAATTTTCTATATTGAGAGCTTTTCTAGAAACATAGTGTATCATTTTTCCTATTACTTGTGGAGGGCAATGGGTTTCGTTGGGACAAAAATGTGCGGCTTCTCCTTCGTTTCTCACTAGTGGCATATGGCACTCTGGACAGTGGCTGATGTAGGCTACCAACGTTGCATTTGGCAATCTTTTTTCTTCATTAACGCCCACTATTTTGGGAATAATTTCTCCACCTTTTTCTACATAAACAAAGTCTTGAGTGTGTAGATTGAGTTTCCTTATAATATCCTCATTGTGTAGAGAGGCTCGTTTTACGATTGTCCCTGCCAGAAGTACGGGTCTTAGATTAGCTACAGGGGTTATGGCCCCAGTACGTCCCACCTGATAAGAAATGCTTTCTAATTGTGTTTCTACTTTTTCTGCTTTAAATTTATGAGCCATTGCCCATCTTGGAGATTTGGCAGTGTAGCCTAGTAGCTGTTGTTGATTAAGATTATTGACTTTAATTACAATCCCGTCTATTTCAAAATCAAGATGTTGTCTTTCTTTGTCCCAATAGTCAATAAAATCTTTTACTTCATCTAGATTTTTACAGAGTTTAGCTTGTTGAGATGTTTTAAATCCCCAGTCTTTAGTTTGTTCTAGTAGTTCCCAGTGTGTTTTTACAGGAGTGTCTTCTGCTACTACTTGGTAGAGTACTGCCGAAAGTTTTCTTTTTCTGACCTCTGTGCTGTCCTGCATTTTAAGGCTTCCGCTAGCGGTATTTCTAGGATTCATAAAAAGGTCTAAACCCTCTTTTTCTCTAGCTTTATTGATGAGGTTGAAGTGTTTTTTTGTGAGATATATTTCTCCTCTGATGTAGAAGGTGTTAGGGTATTCTCCTTTGATTTTTAGCGGAATATCCGAAATGGTTTTTACATTGGCTGTAATTTCGTCGCCTTGGAAACCATCGCCTCTAGTAACCGCTTGCTTGAATGCACCGTTTTCATAAAGTATAGAAATAGATGCTCCATCATACTTTAGTTCTGCTACATATTCTATATCGGTTGTATCTAAACTTTTAATCAGTCTGTTTTGCCAGTCGGATAGGTCTTCGAAGTTATAAGAATTATCTAAGGAATACATTCTGTGACGGTGTTCTACCGTGGGGAAATTTTTGGTAATGTTACCACCTACTCTTTGTGTGGGAGAGTTATCATCTGCAAATTCGGGGTGAGCTAGCTCTAGGTTTTTTAGTTCTTCCAGCATTACATCAAATTCATAATCAGAAATACCTGGAGTGTCTAGAACATAGTAATTATAA
The DNA here is from genome assembly GCF_009663465.1 of Riemerella anatipestifer. Classification (GTDB taxonomy): domain Bacteria; phylum Bacteroidota; class Bacteroidia; order Flavobacteriales; family Weeksellaceae; genus Riemerella; species Riemerella anatipestifer_C. The sequence continues at coordinate 197,181 of NZ_QXHU01000003.1, read as the reverse complement.
TTATGCTGGTGCAGAGTTTCTCTAAGGTTCTCTATTCTGCGCCTTATATCTTCTTGGAGCATTTTTATTTTTTTTACTTGGTGGCAAATTTATAAAAAAGATTATATTCTGTTAAAAAAAATGAATATGCTTGAAGGTAATTTTAAATTATTTTTATTGGTTCTTGTTTAATAAAACGACAGAAATGAGTTATCTTTGACCCCATTGAAAACTTTAAGAAAGTAAATGAGGGCAGAAGTAAAACAGTTTCAGTACGAAGTACAAGCATATCAAGAAGATTGTGTTGGGAACATCATTAGTCTGTTTGAAAATTTCAGAGATGGAGTACCCTTCACAAAAGCATTGCAAACCCATCAAGAGACACATTTATATAATTTCCCTGTCCAAGAAACTAGGAATATAGATGTAATGATGGAGACGGGAACGGGAAAAACATTTACTTTTATTAAAACTATCTTTGAGTTAAGTAAAAACTTTGGATATAAGAAGTTTATCATTCTAGTGCCTACGGTTCCTATCCGAGAGGGTACTAAGACCAACTTAGAAGATACCAAAACCTATTTCAGAAGTCTCTACGCCAACGAAAGGGATAAGGAGATTGAAACTTTCGTTTACGAAGGTGGTAATATTTCTGCGGTAAGGCAATTTATAATGGCTAATCACTTATCCGTTTTGGTAATGACGCCAAGTTCTTTCAATAGTAGTGATAATATATTGAACCGTCCGTTAGACAAAGAAATACATACACCTACTTTGTTTGAAAGTGAGCAAAAATCGCCTAAAACTTACTTAGAGTGCCTAAAACGCCTTAATCCCATTATTATAATGGACGAACCTCACCGTTTTGAAGGCGATGCGTTTAAAAAATATTTTGAAGGATTTGATAATTATTACCTTCGTTTTGGTGCTACTTTTCCGAAGAAAAAAGACAGCTTGTCTTTGTCTAATGTGGCGTATGTATTAGACAGTATATCATCGTTTCGGCAGAGTTTGGTTAAGAAAATTGTGGTTTATACACAAGGTATAGCCACTGGTGAAGATACGCTTGTGGGGATTGAAACTATACAGTCCAAAAATACCGCTCTTGTAAATACTTTAATCAACGGGATTTCGGTAAGGAGAAAGCTCGTATCTGGAGAGGTCTTTAATGGAAAAACGATAAAGAAAATCAATAAAAAAAATCTAATACTAGGAGACGATACCATCGTGAGCCCAGAATACGCTTTGTCCGATGAGGCTCTACGGGCTATGATTAAAGAAACCATTAAAATTCATTTTGAAAAAGAGAAAAAACTTTTTGAAAAAGGCATCAAAGCCCTTACACTCTTTTTTATGGAAAGCAACATTAGTGCTTATCGTGGAGACCAGCCCAAAATAAAAATCATTTTTGAAGAAGAATATACCCGTTATAGAACCCAGTTGTTGCAAAGTTTAGACCCCGATAATCCTTACTATGCTTACCTCCAAAAAGATTTTGACAGCGAGGGCAAACTGCAAGTACACAAGGGCTACTTTTCGGGAGATAAGGGAAGCAAAGATGCCAAAATAAAACAAGGCGTTGATGAAATTCTCAAGGACAAAAAGAAACTCCTATCCCTTGACAGTCCTACACGATTTATATTTTCCATTTGGGCATTGCAAGAAGGCTGGGATAACCCAAATGTATTTACTATATGTAAACTCTCTAACGAGGGAAGCGATATTTCCAAACTCCAACAAATAGGGCGTGGACTTAGGATTTGCGTTAATCAGGATTTAGAGAGACAAACGCTCAAGAATTTAGGGAACGACCAAGAGTTGTTTTGGGAAATAAACAATTTAGATGTGATAGTATCCGACAAGGAAAAAGGATTTGTGGAGGGAATTCAGAGCGAAATACTAAGCAATTCTTATTTACTTGCAGAAGTCTTCACGGAGCAAGAACTCAAAATAAGAATTAAAGCAAAATCTAACTTTGATGACTCTACCATTCGGAATCTATTCCGAGCGATGGAACATACCAAAATGATTATCTACAAAACAATGGTAGATGGGATTGATGTTTTTGAAAAATCTCCAGATTTTCTCCAAATCCTTAGAGAGCAAAATCTGCCAGACGAACAAAGAAGAGTGCTAGAAAATATATTTGCCACAGATGCTGGAGCGTATATACAAAAAGGCAAAGAAAGAAGCGAGAAGAAAAAAGTATTTATAAAACCGACGCATCTCAAGGAGTTCCAAAATTTATGGAATGCCATACACAAAAATACTTTCTATATCTTAGAAACATTAAACGAAGCACAAGAACAACAACTAATCAGCAATATAAAGCAAGAAATAGAAAGATTGGAGGTCAGCAGCATTCGCCTCCAAACCGTTCGTGCAGAACTGAATATAAACCAAATAGGGAAAAGCAACGCCATTACGGAGCAAATTACCAATACCATTTCTTACCAAAACCAAGTGGATTATTTGGAGTTGGTACGCGCACTTTCTAGTAGTACCAAAACGCCTATTGCCTTTGTGGTTAAGATATTCAACGCATTGGATAAAGATTTCAAAAGCAAAATCATTAGCAATAATCCTGCACAGGCACAAAAAGAAATTTCGGAAATTATCAAAAAAAATTTAGTCGCAATGCTTAAAGCCAATGTCCGTTACGATGGCATTAGTGGCACAGCAATGCCTAATCTGTTCAAAACAGAGCAAGGGAAAACCTATCTAGATATTGGCAGTACAGGGAAATTCCAAAAAACCATAGAACAAGACTTTCCGCTTAAAAACAAATGGGTATTTGAGGATGTGATAGAGTATGATAGCGATTTTGAATTAAACCTCATACAAAAAGACCCCGATATGAATAGTATTGAGATTTTTGGAAAACTGCCACGCCTAAAAATCAAAACGCCGATGGGAGAATACAATCCCGATTTTTGCTATGCCGTACAATCCAAAGAAGGCAAAAAGGTATTCCTTGTGGTAGAAGCCAAAGGCTATCAGCTTTCCACCGAAATACCTACCGACGAGAAATCTAAAATAGACTTCGCCCGAAAATATTTTGAAGCGTTGAGTGCCTATTACAAAGACCAGCCCATAAAAATATCCTTTAAAGAGCGTATTAGCAAAACCCAATTCGCAAGTTTGATAGAAGATTAAGAACATTAAGTTATGAATTAAGGAACGCATTTTTTTGATTAAAAGCAACTAATTAATAGTATATTAGAAAACATAAGGAACTTTAGCCCCTTAATAAGGAACTAAAAAATATATAGTAAATATGAAAATATCCATCTCTAAAGAAAATACAATTCTTACAAAAGAGTATTTGTTAACTCAAAAAGAAAATCAATATTTTGAGCGAAAAGGTTTTGGAGAAAAAGATTGCAAACCCTCTAAAATAGCTGAAGAATTGATTGGGATGCTCAATGCGGATGGTGGTGTCTTAGTTTTCGGTATTTCAGACGATGGACAAATTTTAGACTTAAAGAAGGTGGCTAATTTAAACGACTATAGAAAAATTGTATATGATTACATTACTCCTCCGTCTAACATCAGATTAGAAGAAGTAGAAATAGACGGCAATCTAATTTTTTTATATCATGTAGAACAAGATATAGAGCGTGTGTTTAGTCGTAAGGATAATGAAAAGATTTTTTTACGAGTGGCTGACTCTAATAGAGAATTAGGTAGAGAGCAGGTAAGAAAATTAGAGTATGATAAAAATATTAGAAGATTTGAAGAGGAGTTAGTAGAAGATTTTGATATTGAAGATTTTGATACTACGCTATTAGAGGTTTATAAACAAAAACTAAATTACCAAGGTGAAATATTTGAGTTACTAAAACAAAGACATCTTGCTATTAAAAAAGAAAACAATTACATTTTTAAAAAATCAGCAGTATTACTTTTTTCAAAAGACCCCGAAAAATATATTCCATCAGCATCAGTTCGCTACATACGATATGAGGGTGTTTTATCTCAAACAGGCACAAATCACAATGTTATAAAAGATCAACGATTTGAAAATAATATCCCAAACTTAATTACAGAACTACATCGTTTTATAAAAATCACATTAAAGGAATACTATTTTTTAGACCTTGAAATAGGAAAATTTATCAAAGTGCCTGAATATCCAGAAGAAGCTTGGCTTGAAGGAATTGTTAATGCTCTATGTCATCGTTCATATAATGTGCAAGGGAGTGCTATTTATATTAAACACTTTGATGATAGAATAGAAATTTCAAATAGCGGACCTTTACCCGCACAGGTTACGGTAGATAATATAAAAACAGAACGATTTGCTAGAAACCCTAGAATAGCAAGAGTACTTGAAGATTTAGGGTATGTTCGGCAACTTAATGAGGGAGTAGCTCGTATTTATGAATCTATGGAAAAATCTATGCTTTCTGTTCCAGAATACAGAGTGCAAAATGGCAATGTATATCTAATACTTAAGAATAAGATTAGCGAACACAGTAAAACCATATCAGCAGAACTTATCAATAAAATAGAAAGACAGTGGAGCAGATACACAGATATTCAAAAGCAAATTATATCTACTCTTTTCATCAATCATAAACTTAATATAAAACAAATAGATGATAAGATAGGTGCAAATGAAAAAACAATTAGACGATATCTTAACGAGTTTATTAAAAATGGAATTATGGAGAAAGACACAAATAAAATAAGAGATATTAACGCTGTATATAAATTAAAGAAAACATAAGGAACCTGAAATACTGTATTTTTATTTATTAAAAACCAATTATTTAGTATGCGTAAGGAATTTTTTAGCACACGTAAGGAATTTTAGAAAGATTATTTCCATAGGTTAAAAATAATGAAGACTAACTCGCAAGTTTGATAGAAGACTAAAAAAGTAGAACCAAGAAACCAAAACAATGAACAAACAACACTTTATAGACCAAGGCTTCTCCGTTATAGGAGAGCCACACCAGCACCCACTGTACCAATTCTTAAAAGAGCACTATCCCAGTGTCCTAAAAGACAACGAAATCAACCTACAAGAACTCAAAACTCTTTTAGGCTTGCCCATAGACGAGAAAGTAAATGGCTACGGGCTCAACTTTGTGGGGCGAAACTTTGCTCGTGCAAAATACACCCAAAAAACCACCAAAGAGCTATGTCTTAATACCACGCTAAGTCAAAATAGAGACACCACCCAAAACCTCGTACTAAAAGGCGACAATTTAGACAGCCTCAAAATACTCAAGAGCCACTACACGGGCAAAATAAAATGCATCTATATAGACCCGCCTTACAATACCACTAGCGATGAGTTTGTATATCCCGATAAGTTTGACAAAGAAGAAGCCCAAGTCTTAGGTTTAGCCGATTTAAGCGAGGACGAGTTTGACCGAATGGACTTTAGTTTTAAAACCAAGAAAAGCCACAACGGTTGGTTGAGTTTTATGTACCCACGCCTACTATTGGCAAGAGATTTACTAAGCCAAGACGGCGTTATCTTTATTTCTATTGACGATAACGAACAAGCCAACCTAAAACTCCTCTGCGATGAAATTTTTGGCGAAGAGAATTTTGTGAGTCAGTTTCTGTGGAATAAAACAGCAACGCCACCAAGTTTATCAAATGATGTTCGTAGAAAGTATGAATATATTTTGTGTTATCAGAAATCCAATAATAGAAGTAATGGATTATCAGCTGGGAAGGTAGAAGGAGGTGATATGCCTTTGTTGAATGAGTCTAACTCTGAAAGAACTTTAGTTTTTAAAAAAGAGAATGTCAATTTTAAATTTGATGGATTTTTCAAAAAGGGTAATTATGATAGAGTGGAGCTATTGGAAGATATTGAAATTAAAAATGGAAAAGCTAATACAGACTTAAAATTAAAAGGTAAATTTAAGTGGGTGCAATCAACGGTAGATGATGAAATTGATAATGATACTATATTTTGGGTTAAAACTGAAAAATTTGCAATTCGTTATGAAAGAAATAAACTAAGAATAAAAACACCTTCAAATATTATAAATAAGAATGAATGTAATGTTGGAACTAACGAAGATGCTAATAAAGAAATAAAAAGTGTGTTTGGACAGTCAACATATTTTGATTTTCCCAAACCTTCTAGCCTCATTAGATATTTAGTTAATGCTGTTGTTTTTAATGACCCCGACTCCATCATTTTAGACTTCTTTGCAGGTTCGGGGACTACGGGGCACGCCGTAATGCAGCTCAATGCCGAAGACGGGGGCAACCGTAAGTTTATCCTTTGCCAGATAGACGAACCCATAGACCCCAAAAAACCTGCCCATCAGTTCTGCAAAGACCACCAGCTAGAGCCCGTAATCTCTAGCATCACCATAGAACGCCTCAAACGAGCAGGGCAGAGCATCGCCCAAAAAATAGAAGAAGAAAACACCCGCAGAAGCACCTCTGGCGAAGACCCAAAACCAATGCCCGACTTAGGATTTAAAGTGTTCGACAGCACAGAAGCCCCCCAACTAGAGCTCAACGAGGAAGAAATAGTTTTCCCAAAACTCTCCAACGATGCCCTAAGCCGCATCTACAATATGATATTTACCGTAGGGATAGACGAGCCTACACAAGCCCCAGAAGTAGTAGTAGAAGACGCCATCTACAAAATAGGCCACCACTATTACATTACCAATAGCCATAGCCTAACCCCAGAACAGTACGCTATGGCAATAAAAAACGGCAAAGTATTTATAGACGGTTGGACGGCAAGCCTCAACGGCACAATGCAGAGCTATAAAGAAGAAGTAAAAATCGTGTTTTAGGCACAAGACCTCATTTCAGTTTCCGTTTACCAGCACTTGCGGGCTTACTCACTAGAAGTCGGCAAGTGTTTTTTTTATCGCCCAAGCAAAGTAGGGGCTACCCTCCCAGCCGCATAAACACCCACCACTTGATTAACCTCTACCGCCACCGTTTTATAGGACAAGTTGTCTTGTTTCGCCTTTCACACAAGTGTATTTAAGTTCCCGCAGGTTGATTAAACCAAACTACCACTGTTTTATAGGACAAGTTGTCTTGTTTTACCATTCGCACAAGTGTATTTAAGTTCCCGCAGGTTGATTGTACCCAATCACCACCGTTTTATAGGACAAGTTGTCTTGTTTCGCCTTTCACACAAGTGTGTTTAAGTTCCCGCAGGCTGATTGTACCCAACTCCACATAACATTAGAATAAAAAAAATAGAAAAAAATTTTGCAGAATCAATTATTGTAGATACATTAGCCTCGTTATAAGTTATTTTATTTAAGAACATTACCCGAATATCATTTTCATATTGAAATAATGAAAGGAAAACAGAAGGAATGCCTTGAAAACGACAGTAAAGGAACTATTTAATTTGCCCTTATAATGGGAAGGAAAAGCCGAACACCTGCCTTCGCTTATGCGAAAAGTTTAGATTATAAAGTATAATCATACAAAATAAGTAGGCAATATATTAAAATATAATAAAATGATAAATTTAAACTTAAAAAAAATCGTACTGTTTGGGCTTATAACTTTTTCATTTTTACTTTTTATGTCATGCAGAAATGATTCTAATGAAAATATTGAATCAAAAATGGAAAATTATACATTAAAAGAGCAAAGTCTGAGGAGTCTGTCTCCATTTAGCATTAATTTTAATATTAAACGGATTAATATAGATAAGATAAATAATAGACGATATAAAGTTTCGTCGTTAAGAGCAGCTGGTAGGCGAGGAAATCCAGAGATAGTTGAAAATACTAATGTTTCATTAGAGGATAATCTTGTTGTGTTTTCAACAGCTATGTTTTCGAATCTATATTCCATAAAAAAAGATGTTATAAAGGGTACTTTATTTTTTAACAATGGAAAAGAGGAAGTTGAAGTTACAAATGAATTTATTGATACTGTTAAAGGTAATGATGCATATGTATTGAAAAGATTGATAGCTTTGTATATTGAGCTATATGATACTTCAATTAGAAAAATGGGAGGGATTGAAACAATGAGACTAGCTGAGCAAAAAGCATGTGCAGAATTTGAAAGTAGTATTGGTTTTACAAGTTCTGCAGCCGCTTATAGAGCAAGATATGATGCGGTACAGTTTATTAATGATGGGCATGGTGATTGCAAAATAATTGGAACAGATGTGTCTTGTGTAACGGATAGCCATATTTGTTTTGCAACTGTAACGATGGCTTGTAATGGTGCCACTTGTAATTAACTAATTATTATTGACTATGAAAATTTCTTTGTTAGAATCTACAGCATTTATATTTGTAATAATATATTTTATTGCAATGGTATGGACAATCTACAAACTAGTAAAGTCGGACAATACAAGTTCGATGAAAATCTCTCTAATTTTGGTAACAGTTTTTTTACCTTTAATTGGGCTTTTCTCTAGTTTAATGGTACTTAATAAAAAATAACAGGTTATGCATACCTACTCACTATGAGTAAAAATGCGGGACAAGTTGGTACTTTGTTCCGCATATTATATTAAGCTGAAACATTATAGCTCCTAGGCTAAAGCGATACAGAACGAAACTAATGCCCACTCATCAAACGATAGCAAAAAAGTGGAAAAATTTTGCAGAGTCAATTATTGTAGATACATTTGTTCCAGTATATTATTTTATATGAGAGCATTGCTTTCATATTAAAATAATAAAAGGAAAACAGAAGGAATACCTTGAAATAATAGTAAAAAAACTGTTTAATTTACCCTTATAATGGGGAGGAAAAAACCGAAAATTACCCCCTTCTTTGATTGTAAAGAAAATTAAGATTTCAAGAGCTGAAATTTTAAAAAAGTAGGCAACAATATTAAAACACAATAAAATGATAAACTCAAACTTTAAAACAAACAGTGCTATTGGTGCTTATTTGGCTAATTTGCATATAGAAGGGGGGACTTTAGTTAGTGAAGTTTTCCATAAAAAAGTCGGTTTTACGGTTGTTTCAATACAATTATTTTCTTAGTTATAAATTTTTTATCAAAATGAAATCTATCATAAAAATCCTACGAATAATATCAGTAATTTCAATAACAATGTTTTTGTCGTTTAAATTTTTATTCGAGATAAAGCATTTAAGTCATTTCTTCTTTATTATTGCGGTGGGGAATTTATCCTTATTGCTAGTTCTATTTTTTTACAATTTAATTGTTAAAAAATATATAGACTAAACTCAAATTCATCTCTCAACTTTAATGTAAACGTTCTTGTTGAGAGGTTATTATTTTATAGAAAATATCGTATAACGGTGTATTGAAACGAGGTGGGGGTGAGGGAATAATGAGAAAAAATTAACAATATTTTATCACAAGATACTTTTGTATTTGTGAGTGTAATTAACCTCTACCACCACCGTTTTATAGGACAAGTTGTCTTGTTTTACCATTCGCACAAGTGTATTTAAGTTCCCGCAGGTTGATTAAACCAAACTACCACCGTTTTATAGGACAAGTTGTCTTGTTTTACCATTCGCACAAGTGTATTTAAGTTCCCGCAGGTTGATTAAACCAAACTACCACCGTTTTATAGGACAAGTTGTCTTGTTTTACCATTCGCACAAGTGTATTTAAGTTCCCGCAGGTTGATTGTACCCAATCACCACCGTTTTATAGGACAAGTTGTCTTGTTTTACCTTTCACACAAGTGTATTTAAGTTCCCGCAGGTTGATTGTACTCAACTCCACATAACATTAGAATAAAAAAAATAGAAAAAAAATTTGCAGAGTCAATTATTGTAGATACATTTGCCCCGTTGCTACTCATTAGATGTATATTTTATTTTGATGTAATGTCGTGTTTTAGAATCTCCTGTTCTTACTTTACGTGGTTAAGAGTATAGTATAGAAAGTTTTAAAGAGCTGTAGGTGTTAATCCTTTCATAATTTGGAGTAAGAAATCACTAAGAGAAGTGAAAAGCAATAGTTAATTTTAATCAAGTAAAAATCCTCGACTTGATTAAGTAAAATTGAGGACTCGTTTTAAAAATTATGAAAAAGACGGTAACTTTGGGCTTTGTGCTACTTGGAATTGGTGGTGTATTCGCTTTCCCTTTCAGAACCTCTTGTGGAGATGTTGTTTCAGTGAATGTTTCATCTAACTCTGGTATGACTAGAGCGGAATTAATCGATTTATTGCAAGATATCAACGAGATAAATTGTGGAACTAGTGGGAAAATAGTTTTCTATACTCACTAATAAATTTAGGCAATCTATCCTAAAGATGGATTGCCGTTTTTGATATTATGAAAAAAAGAAAATTTATTCCAATTTTATTGTTGGTATTAGTTCATTCAATACTCTACTCTCAAATCCCTTTTAATGTAGAATATGAGGCTGATTATAAGTTAAATTATAAGTTAAGCAATAGGGAGTATGCACCAATTTATGAGACTACATTTGCTCTTTTGATTGGAAAAAATGAAGCTTATTTTAAAAATATGAATCAGTATGTAGAGGATTCTCTAGTCCATACAAAAAAACTTAAAGAAACATCAAATGTCTTAAATGATTTGGCTAGCCGTTCTAAATATCAAAATGATTTTCGTGAAGGTATTGGAATGACAAATTCAAAAATTTATGTTAGTCTTAATATTGGTGGGAAAAATTTCAAATATGAAGAAAAAAACGATACTAGTTGGAAACTAATTGATGAATATAAAAAGATAGGTAATATAAACTGCCAGAAAGCCGTTACAACTAAGTATGGTCGTAATTGGATAGCTTATTTTTCAAATGATATTCCTTTTCAATATGGTCCCTATAAGTTTGGAAATCTGCCAGGTCTAATTGTAGAATTGTATGATGATAAAGATGATTATCATTTTAAAATGTACGCTTTTGTAAAACGGAAATATACTTGTAAATCAGCTAATATTTACACAAATGCAAAATTGGTAAATAAAGCAAAAATTTTCAATTACAAAAAAAATATGAAATCAAATCCAAATAGATTTGATAATTATATAGATGATCCCGAAATGTTACAAAAATTAAGAGTGAAAAGTATAGAAGTGGCGAAATACTATAATCCTATAGAATTAGAAATACAATAAGGAAGTATTTCTAATATAATGGGAGTGGTGTTGAAATAGAGCAGATAATTAACCCCAGCAGTTATGTTGAGTTGCCTTGATATTTTTTTACCTTTCATACAAGTGTATTTAAGTTCCCGCAGGTTGATTGTACCAAACCACCACCGTTTTATAGGACAAGTTGTCTTGTTTTACCATTCGCACAAGTGTATTTAAGTTCCCGCAGGTTGATTAAACCAAACCACCACTGTTTTATAGGACAAATTGTCTTGTTTTGCCTTTCACACAAGTGTGTTTAAGTTCCCGCAGGCTGATTGTACCCAACTCCACATAACATTAGAATAAAAAAAATAGAAAAAAATTTTGCAGAATCAATTATTGTATATACATTAGCCTCGCTGAAATTATCCGCTAGACGGGCAATAAATTGATAACTTAACTTACTATGAACATTTTAATTTTAACATTAGTTTTTGCTTTAATTATAGCAAACTTTATTTGGGCAGTCGTAAATATTGGAAAAAACGAACCTAACAGACTATTATGGCATTTATTTGTATGTTTTTTTCCTGTATTTGGTCCGCTTGTATTCTTAGCGAAGAGTAGAAAATAATACAGAAACAGAGGTAAATGAGGCGAAGAGCCTCATTTACTATTAAAATTTGTAAAAGAGAGAAGAGTAATTCAAGAGGGAGCTAAGACATATTATTCTGTAAAAAAAAATCTTCTCGCAAATTGGTTTAGCTCTGTAAAGCCAAAAATACATTTACTACAATAGAATTGAATAAGCAGCTGATTTTAGTTTGTGTACCAATAGTTTCCGTTTAACAAATCCGTTTTTAGAACAAAACTTCTCCTTGTTTGCCCATTCACCAACCAATTTTAAGGAGAATAAAACCAATTTTAAGAGGCATTAGTTTCTTTAATCTATAAGGTATCGGAATAGATAGTTCTGCTTCATAGATAAATTTAATTTTGGGGAAGATATTCTCCAAATAAGCCCTAGACTAAAGCAATACGGAACGAAACTAATGCTACCACATCAGTACGATAGTAAAAAAAATAGAACAAAAATTTTGTAGAGTCAATTATTGTAGATACATTTGTCCCGTTAAAATTACTCACTAGATGTACAACAGTCTTTCAATAATGCCGTGTTTTATGATGTGTCTTGCACAAGATGCGGCGATAGATGGTACACCAGTGTTTTAGACAACAATAACAAATTAAGCACTTGTATATAGCCGCTACTTAGTAAAAGTAAGCGGCTTTTTTATTATCACGAATTTAATTTTTAAAAAGTATAATTATTATGAAACAGTCATTACGAACAAAATCTTACCTCATTACAGCCTCGGCGTTGTTTTTTGTGGGAGAAGGACTTTACGGACAAAGCAGAAAGGATACTGTAAAGACCAAACAAGTAGAAGAAGTAGTACTACTAGGGAGCCGTTCTGGAGCTCGTTCTAAAACGGATAGCCCCGTGCCAGTAGATGTGTTTGATGTTCAAAAAATGGGGGTTACATTGCCTCAAACCAATATCAACCAAATACTGAATGTGGTAGCCCCATCATTTACTTCTACCGTACAGACGGGAGCTGATGGTACAGACCACCTAGACCCTGCACAGCTTAGAGGCTTAGGTCCAGACCAGGTCTTGGTATTAGTTAATGGTAAAAGGAGGCATACCTCTGCCCTCATCAATGTTAATGGGACACCAGGGAGAGGTACCGTAGGTACCGACCTCAACGCCATACCAGCCTTTGCACTTAGCAAAATAGAAGTGCTTAGAGATGGTGCTTCGGCACAATATGGCTCTGATGCTATTGCAGGGGTAATGAACCTCAATCTTAAAAGAAATACAGGCAAACTAGAAGGGCAACTCTCCTTCGGAGCTAATCCGAGCAACGCCTCTAATAACCACACCAAAGGGATAGATGGGGAAACCTTTCAGGTAGATTTAAACTACGGTAATAAGATAGGTTCTAAAGGTGGTTTCTATAACCTTACTTGGTCATCTCAATTCAGAAATCCTACCTATCGTGCCAACGAGGAAGAAGGTAAAATCTTTAACGCCTATAATGCTATAGAACGAAGAGCGGCAGAGGGAGGCGTTAATCTATCCTCACTATTCACGAATATCAATACCACGCCCAACCAGCAGCAGTTGGTAGATTATATTCATAATTATGCCCAAAAGGTAGCCTACTTTGCACCAGATTTTCAGAACAAGATACAGGCTGCCAACAGCATTAGTGCTTTGCAGAAAATACTCTCGGAAGACGTTACCAACCAAGAATTAGCGTATCGAGGGCTTAACCGAAAAGATTTTAATATGCTCGTGGGGCAATCTAAACTAAGCACTCACCAGTTTTTTGCCAACATAGAAGTCCCCTTGAATGACGAATGGAAGGTCTATACCTTTGGGGGATATGGCTTCAGAAACGGGACTTCAGGAGGTTTCTACCGAAGACCCAACCAATCCAGAACCTTTACAGGGTTTAATCTTGATGGCTTCTTACCTAATATCAATACCAATATAGAAGACCTCTCGCTAGCGGCAGGTATCAAAGGGAATTTAGGAGCGTGGCAAGTAGATTTGAGCAATACTTTTGGGCAGAACAGTTTTGATTATAATGTAAGAAACTCTGGCAATACCTCGTTGAGGTTCAACTCTCCAAATGAATTTAATGCTGGAGGATTGCGTTTCCTTCAAAACACGCTTAATTTAGATGTTTATAGGAATTATGATGTTTGGGCAGGGCTTAATCTGGCTTTTGGAGCAGAGCAGAGAACCGAAAACTTTAAAATTAGAGAAGGCGAGCCTGCTTCTTATCTTTCCTATGATGTGTTTGGTAACCCACAAACGGCACAAACGCCCAATAGCCAAAAACCAACGGATTTCTTTGGGAATACTCTACCTGGTGGCTCACAGGTATTTGGTGGCTTCCGTGCAGAGAATGCAGGTAGTAATGGTAGGAGCTCCTACGCATTCTATGCCGATGTAGAAGCTAACTTTACCAAAAGGTTTCTAGTTGCAGCAGCTACTCGCTTTGAAAATTATTCGGATTTTGGGTCTACACTAAACTACAAGTTAGCTTCCAGAATAAAAGCAACGGATAATCTTAATTTCCGTCTAGCAGGTTCTACTGGATTTAGAGCTCCATCTGTACACCAGATTTATTACAATACCACTTCTACACTTTTCCTTAATGGGCAACTGCAAGAGGTAGGGACTTTTAACAATCACTCTAGAATAGCCAATCTGTTAGGGATTCCTAAACTCAAGCAAGAGACTTCTCAATCTGTAAGTGCAGGATTTACTTATCGTATTCCTATTGCAAGATTAAGCATTACAGGAGATGCCTACTTTACGCGTATCAACAATAGAGTGGTGCTTACGGATACCTTCAGAGCAGGAGCTAATACAGAGTTGCAAAATCTATTTGCACAAGCTAACGTAAATGCGGCACAGTTTTTTGCTAATGCCATAGACACAGAAACTAAAGGGCTAGATGTAGTGATAAGCCACGATTTTAAAAATAATGATTTTAAACTAACTAATGATTTTGCTCTTAACCTTAGCCAAACAAGAAGAGTAGGAGAGATACATTCTTCACCAGTGCTTAAAGCAGCAGGTTTAGACGAGACTTATTTCTCCGAGCGTTCTAGAATTTACGTAGAAGAAGCTATTCCTAGATTCAAGGCGGGGCTTTCTCATACCCTTAGTTACAAAAAACTGAATGTTTATTTAAGAAATAGCTATTTCGGAAAAGTAACAGGAGCTGATGTTGTAGATGCAAATGGCGATGGTATTACGTTGCCTAACGAGCACCAAATAATGACGGATAGAGTAGTTACAGATTTATCTATTGGATATGCTTTTTCTCCTAAAATTACCTTTACACTAGGAGCCAACAACCTATTTGATGTTTATCCTAGCCGAAATCTTCCTGCTTCTACCAGTAATGGACAGTTTGTTTACACACGAGCGACCTCACAGTTTGGGCTCAACGGAAGATATGTGTTTTCTAGATTAAGCTTTAACTTTTAAACTTTATAAAAATGCTACTTTAGTAAAAATAGAGAATAAAGTAGCATTTTTTGTTACAATATTATCACGAGCCATTTTCTTTTGTGTGTAGATTAACATTTTTTAGCCTAGTTTCTTTGTGGAACTCCAAAAAAGGTTATATTTGTTGGTCTTTAACGAAAAAACATAACAATTTTTAATATATGGATACAACAGTTAGTAAAAAAGGTCACCCAGCGGGGCTGTATCTTTTGTTCGTAACGGAAATGTGGGAGCGTTTTAGTTATTATGGTATGAGAGCCTTATTTGTATTATTTATGACTAAGGCTTTAATGTTTGATAAAGGATTAGGTGCCCAAATTTATGGTAGTTATACTGGATTGGTATACCTAACACCTTTGATTGGTGGGTATATAGCAGATAGATATTGGGGGAATAGAAAATCTATAGTTGTAGGAGGTATTTTGATGGCTTTAGGGCAGTTCTTAATGTTTATGTCGGGATACTTATATGAGAGTAAGGATATTGCTCCTTTATTTATGTTTACAGGTTTAGGATTCTTAATTTTTGGGAATGGCTTTTTTAAACCTAATATTTCGTCCATGGTTGGACAATTATATTCTGAAAATGATAGTAGAGTAGATGGTGCTTTTACTATTTTTTATATGGGAATCAATTTGGGTGCCTTTATAGCTCCTTTATTATGTGGATATTTGGGAGATACAGGTAATGCTGCAGATTTTAAGTGGGGGTTCTTAGTAGCTTGTATAGGAATGATATTGAGTGTTATTATTTTTTTACTATTTAAAAATAAGTATTTAGTTACTCCAGAAGGAGAAGCTATAGGCGGAAAACCAACTATTAGTGAGACTCCCGTGAAAGATGATGTAGTTAATGTTGGTTTAGCAGATGATACCAGTGCTACAAAAAAAGCGGCAGCAACAAAATTGATGATAGTATGGGGAGGGATTTGGTTAGTTTTATTAGGTGCTTTTTACTTTTTAATGAGTGGAGATGATGGGAATAAAGATTTAATAGGTGCCTTTATTTTCTCTTTAACATTAGCTGCACCAGGGTATATTATATCTGACCCGTCACTAACCAAGATTGAAAAGAAAAGAATTTGGGTAATATATATAGTGGCTTTCTTTGTCATATTCTTTTGGTCTGCTTTTGAGCAAGCGGGGGCTTCCCTTACCTATTTTGCAGAGGAACAAACAGATAGACATTTATTAGGAAAAGTAGTACCAGCATCTTATTTTCAGTCAATCAATGCAGTAGCGATTGTTGTTTTTGCTCCAATATTTGCAGTTATATGGTCTACTTTGAGTAAAAGGAAAATGGAACCTGCTTCCCCATATAAACAGGCTATAGGTTTATTTTTGCTGGCTTTAGGATATTTAGTAATTGCTTTTGGAGTAAAAGGCTTAGCTCCAGGAGTGAAAGTAAGTATGATGTGGCTAGTAAGTTTATATACAATACATACATTTGGGGAATTATGTCTTTCGCCTATAGGTTTATCTATGGTTAATAAACTAGCTCCTGTAAGATTTGTTTCATTACTAATGGGGGTTTGGTTTTTAAGTACAGCAACGGCTAACAAATTTGCAGGAACATTATCTTCTTTTTATCCACAATCATATGTTTCTGTAAATAAGGTTCAAGATTTTGAAAAAGAAGCAAATACATCTCTCATAAACAAAGATTTTAATATCAATGATAAAAAGAATGTTGTTCAAATTGGTGGGCAAAATATGATACCTTTTGATAAGATTACTGTAGCGGATATTAAAGATGAAAATTTGAAACAAAATATAAAATTAGAAATAGAGAAAGCTCAAGTAGTAAAAGAAAAATCTTTTTTAGGATTTAAAGTAGCTAGTTTGTATGATTTCTTTATGTTATTTGTATTTATGTCTGGTATATCTTCAGTTATTTTATTTTTACTAAGTAAGTATTTGGTTAAAATGATGCACGGCGTTAAATAACATATTAAAAAAAACTCTGAACTTCAAAGTTCAGAGTTTTTAATTTTATATTTATTTTGGTTTAAAAAAGAATTATGTACATTTGTTGCCTAATTAAAGGAAATTGATAATGAAAAAAGCAATTATAGTATTCGGATTGTTTGTGTTTAATTTAGTGTTAGCGCAAGAGGTGAAATGGCTTACTTTTGATGAGGCTTTAGCGGCTCAAAAGATTAAACCAAAAAAAATCTTAGTAGATGTATATGCACCTTGGTGTGGTCCGTGTAAACTAATGGAAAAGGAAACCTACGGTCACCCTGAAATAGCTAGAATTATTAACGAAAACTATTATGCCGTTAAATTCAACGGCGAAGGCGATGAGGTTGCCCATTATCAAGATAGAACTTTCACAAATCCTAATTATAGAGCTAATATTTCGGGTAGAAATGCTCCGCATGAGTTAGCTAGATTTCTAAATGTAAATGCTTACCCAACAACCGTTTTTCTAGACGAAGCAGGGAAGCCCATTACTAACTTAGTTGGAGCTTTTAGACCTAAAGAACTAGAACTTTATCTCTCTTTATTTTACAAAGATGAATATAAGAAAATAGAGACCAAGGAACAATGGGAAAATTTCCAAAAAAAGTTTGAATCGGTTATTAAGTAGCCCTGCGATTTGTGTAGAATACGAAACCAAGCGTCTTTCTCTATAAGAAGAGAAAGGCGTTTTTTATAAAAAGAGGGTGTATCCCTCGCCAATGACTTTACCAGTCGCTCGGGTTGGGCTATCCACTTTTACTCCTCGCTACAGCCATACGAAGCCTCATAGCTTTGTGTCTGCGAGGTAGTAGCTCCTGTCCCTTACGCTCTTACTCGCTCTATTTATTTCGTTTAGTCTGATAATTCGTTCCCGTATTTCGTAACACTTTTATGTCGCTTTAAGCCCTAACAAAATCTGCCACCCCGAAGCTATTTTTACTCTATAGGGGAGGACTATTTTTTTCATCAGCCTCGCGTAAATTTTCTTGCCCGATGGAAATTTTACGCGAGGCTGACGCAACGAAAGTGCTTAGTTCCATAGAAGTTCAGTAGTGCTAATTTTAGCAACTTACCCACGCTGCAATCTTATATCGTACTTGGTTGCCGCTGGATATCAGAGTATATATAAGTTAGTGGCAACTTCCCTTCAACGGCAAGGAGGTAATCTTTTTCTTTGGATACAGTAAGAGTCTTTTTTTAAGGAGTTATAGGTACAAAGTTTAAATTTAATTAAATTTGTTTCCTAGAAAATAATACCAGAATGAAACATCTATTTAGCCTATGCTTTTTCATTTTATCTCTAGGGTTAAAGTCTCAAGAGGTTAAAAAAAAAGACACCATTATTCTACTTAAAAAAGATACTGTTTTATCCTCTAAGACGGTTAAACAGCTGCACTTAGAGGCTCTCCCTTACTATAGTTTTGGTAAAGGTGTAGGAATTACTTCTCCCGATAGTCTATTCCAATTTAATATTCGTTTTAGAATGCAGAACAGGCTGGAAGCTGATTTTAATGATAACAGAAATACAGAGTATAAAGCAGCCATCCGCCGTCTTCGTTTGAGGTTTGATGGGTATGTGGGTAATCCTAGGTTTTTGTATGCCATACAGCTTTCCTTTGCTCCTGATGATGTGGGCGAAATTAAAGAAGGGAATCCTCTTAACATCATAAGAGATGCTATTGTATTTTATAAAGCCACCAATAAACTTATGCTTGGTTTCGGACAAACAAAACTACCAGGTAACAGACAAAGGGTGAACTCATCGGGAGCATTAGACCTTACTGACCGTTCCATCAACAACGCTATGTTTAACATTGATAGGGATTTTGGTTTCCAAGCCATTTATAACAATACTAAAGCTAACGAGTTTGGGTACAGCTTAAAAACTGCCATAACTACTGGGGAAGGAAGAAACTTTAATGACAAAACTGACGGACTTGCCTACACTGGGAGAGTGGAACTCTACCCTCTAGGAGCTTTTAAGAATAATGGAGAATTTTTTGAAGGCGACCTACAACGAGAGCCTACACCTAAGATTTACCTAGGAGGCACTTATCATTTTAACCAAAGGTCTAACTTTTCGCAAGGGCAAAGAGGTAAAGGATTGTTGGAGAGTAGAGATTTGCAGTCTATCCTTTTAGATGGTATGATGAAATACAATGGCTGGACAGCTACCGTTGCTTATATGAGCAGAAGCACCAGCAACCCTCTCACACATAATGCCGATTTTTCTAAAGTAATACCTGTGGCGGCAGGACACGGCTACGATACTCAACTCAGTTATATTTTCCCTAAGAATTGGGAAGTTATTGGGCGTTTCTCTGAAATGACACCTAGTAAAAATATACAGAACTTAATACCAAAACAAAATCAGTTTTCCTTTGGTATTACTAAGTATATTTGGGAACACGCCTTTAAAGCTCAAGTAGAAGTAAGTAAAAATAATTTTCTCTATATAGATGGAAGAAAGGATAATAATTGGTACGCTAGATTTCAAGTAGAAATAGGAATTTAATTATTACAATGAAATACCTTAATAGTAAATGGATTTTCCTAGTTTTAGGACTATTAGCAGGGACTTTAATAGGAGTTAAATGTTTTCAGAAATCTAGTCCTGATGCCCTAAATAATGTTACCTCAGAGGTTAGCACAAGTGCGTCTTCTCAAGAAAGCACTCAGCAAGATATTGAGGCTCTTACAGAAGAAAACACCGTAATTGCTTATATAAAAGAACATCACGAACTTCCAGCATACTACATTACCAAAAGTGAAGCTAAAAAATCAGGGTGGAATCCTTCCTCTGGTAATCTTTGCGAAGTGCTGCCTGGGAAAGCTATTGGTGGAGATAAATTCCGAAACAGAGAAAATCAGCTTCCTAGAAGAGACCGTTACTACGAGGCGGACATCAACTACCAATGTGGTAGAAGAAATGCCGACAGACTCATCTTTACAAAAGACGGTAAAGTGTGGATTACCAAAGACCATTACAAAACCTTTCAAGAGAAATAATTATTTATCAATAAAAAAATCCCTTAGCTTTTTGCTAAGGGATTTTTGTTTTATTAACTTATATTTTAAAAGAATTTACCTCTTTGTCTCATATTTGGGTTATGCATGTGTTTCTGCATAGTAGGCATTTTAAGTTGGTCTTTCATTGTTTTGATATGCTCTGTCATCATACCCGAACTATCTAGTCTTTTTGCTTCCTCTAGCAGTCTTTGAGCCTCCTGTTTGCGTCCTCTTTGCATTGCTCCTGCTGCTAAATTAAGGGTTGCCATTGCACGGTCGTGTTTCATATTCAGACCATATTCTAAAGCCTTTTTCATTAGAGGTTCTACCTTTCTAGGCTCGTCTTGAGCTAGAGTAAGCCCCTGTAAGTAATGATAGTAACCGTATTGCGAACGGTGCAACTGACTTTTATAATTCTTTATAGAAGCTAACCATTGTGCGGCTTTAGGGAAGTTCTGCTTTCTTAACTGCCAAAACGCAAGAAGGATAAACTCATTTTTGAAGAATAATATAATAGGCAACGAGGATAGTAACACCATTACAATACCCCAACCTATATTTCTATTAAACATCAAATAAATACCAAAAGCTATCATAAGGGCAGCTACCACAAGTTTAATATACTTATTATTCATCTGTTTTAGTTGTTTTTTAGTTAAGATTTTTGCAAAGATAAGCCATATTCTTCAAAGAAGCCAAGTTTCTACTACTCACGATTACCAAAAGCACGTTCGTATTCTTCCGCAGCTTCCGTTAATGTTTGGTAAAAACCTTCCCCATATTTTCTGATTAAAGGTGTTTTTAGAAACTTATACACAGGTACTTTAAGCTCTTTTCCTAAAGCACAGGCATCGCTACATATTTTCCACTCATGATAATTGAACGCTGTAAAAGTAGAGTATTCTGTAATTCTAATAGGGTACAAATGGCAGGAGATTGGTTTTTGCCAATCGATAGCTCCTTCTTCATAAGCCTTCTCTATACCACATTTGGTGATGCCATTTTCATCAAAAATAACATAAGCACAATCTCTATTATCAATCAATGGTGTTACTAAATCACCCTCAAAATCTTCCACGGAAGTTCCTTGCTCTTCTATGGCTTTAATTCCTTCTGGGCGAAGGTAGCTTTTAATTTTAGGATAAATGTCCTCTAATATCTTTACTTCCGACTGCTCTAGTGGAGCCCCAGCATCGCCCTCTATACAACAAGCTCCCTTACACTTGTTAAGGTTGCATACAAATTCCTCCGAGAACAAATCCTCCGAAATTAGTTTATCTTCTATCTGAATCATAAATTTATTATTTCTTTAATATCTAAAAAAGTTCCTATTTTAAACAAAACTAAACTCAAAACTACCACCCAAAGCCCTAGCTCTTGCTTCCAATATTGTGGTATAAATCTTAATGCTCTACTCACGATGATACTTACTGGTAATGCAATGAATAGCAGATATTCGTACACCGTCCCCATATATAAAAATATCGTTATAGATTGAGTGAGTGTATATAGCAATATAAAAGTGTATTTAAACCTACTAATAGGGCTTTTCTTATTAAAATGAATAAAATGATTGGCAACGGCATAAAACACCATCAGCAAAACAGGTAACAGAAAATATAACGGATAGTAATTCTCTTGAAGTCGAGGCGTAATTAAAGGTAGATAAGCTGGATTAAATGAATTGTTCCCAAGGAGATACATTACTCCAAAGTAAGACAATAATACTAGCATAAAACCAAAAACTAGCCTAAATATATTAAGCCCTATTTTATCTGAAGTTGCTATTAGATGGATAATTACAAAAATGGTAAATGCCCACACCGTAGGTAAAAATAAATATCCCAAAGCAAGTAACGCCCCCACAATCAGATAGTAATTTTTCTTAAAAACTTCCTCTCCAGTGGTTAAAATAAGTAATACAAATGCATTAGTGAAAAGATTAAAGGCTATCCCAATATCTAAATTTCCTTCATAAAAAGCAAATACAACGAAAGTATAAATAAAAAACGGTACGTGTCTATTATAGTTCAGTCCTATCTTATTAAATAAAAAATACCCTAAAGCAATACCCGTGAAGCTAAATAAACCAGAAAAAGCCTCTACAGTATTGAAATTTAAAGCATTAAACCCGATTACCATAAGAAACAAAACACCTATATAGATAGGAATAGAAAAAATTTTAATTTCATTTGAGAGTAATCTGAACATTTTTTTATAATTTTGTGCAAAGTTAATTTAAAAAAGAAAAACAATGACTTCTTTCTGGTTATTTTTAAGCGATTTATTTAAATGGTCTTTTGGATTCTATGATGCTGCTGGTAATATTTTGAACTGGGTTCTATTCTTACTAGGTTGTGGCTTCTTCATCTACTGGTGCTATACTTTGGTAGTTACTTTAGGCGGAGATAAAGATAAAGAGTACTATTCTCCTACGGAAGGTAAGTTCCCTTACTACGACACTAATATTTATAAAAAGGAAGGTTAGTATTTCATTATAATGATATAAATAAACCCTGTATTGAAAAAATATGGGGTGTTTTTGTTGCACTTTGTAAACTACTTCCTTTCTCTGTTTACTATAAAGAAAGTTTAAATTTTCTTTAGCCATATTTAAATTTGGCTTAATTTTGCCCTTATTTTTAATTCAAAAATTATAATGTCTACACTTAGCGGAGAGCATTCTCATTTTGACACAAAAAAACTCTCACTCATTGGAATATTAGTCTCTTTAGGTATTGTTTTCGGAGACATAGGTACTTCTCCTCTCTATGTAATGAAAGCCATTGTTAATGCTAGAAAAGATGCTTCTATTCCTTTTGATGAATATATAGAAGGGGCTCTTTCTTGTATCATTTGGACACTTACAATCCAAACCACTATAAAATATGTACTCGTTTCTTTAAAAGCGGATAATAAAGGGGAAGGTGGTATTTTAGCATTATTTTCACTAGTCAAAAATCTAAAAAAAAGGTGGCTATACCTAATTGCAATACTAGGTGCCTCTGCACTGATTGCAGACGGAGTAATAACACCATCACTTACAGTAATGTCTGCTATTGAGGGGTTGAAAATCTATAATCCCGAGACTCCAGTAGTTCCCATTACATTAGGGATATTAGTAGCAATCTTCTTTGTACAACAATTTGGAACTTCGTTTATAGGTAAATTTTTTGGACCTGTAATGGTGCTTTGGTTTTTAGCTTTGGGAGGTTTTGGTTTCTTTCGTTTGGCAGAAGACTTAGAGGTTTTAAAAGCCTTTAATCCTTACTATGCTTACAAACTGATAACACACTCTCCTAGTGCCATCATTATAATGGGAGCGGTATTTCTTTGTACTACAGGAGCCGAAGCGCTTTACTCTGATTTGGGGCATTGTGGAGCTAAAAATATTAGAGTAAGCTGGAGCTTTGTTAAAGCAATGCTTATTCTCAATTATTTAGGTCAAGGAGCCTGGATATTAAAGTACAATCACGAAACTCTTGGCAGCCTCAACCCTTTCTTTGGAATAATGCCAGATTGGTTTGTTTTACCTTCAGTAATACTGGCTACTTTAGCAGCTATTATTGCTAGTCAAGCCCTTATTACAGGTTCTTTTACGATATTTTCAGAAGCAATGTCGCTCAATTTTTGGCCTATCCATAAAATAGATTATCCTTCTGGAGTTAAAGGACAAATGTATATTCCTAAAATTAATTGGGGACTTCTCCTTATGTGCATAGTAGTGGTACTTTACTTCAAAGAATCCGAAAAAATGGAAGCCGCTTACGGGCTTTCTATCACGGTAACTATGCTTACTACTACCCTGCTACTATCTTTCTTCCTTATCAAAAAACGAGTTAATAAGTTATTGATTTTTCTATTTTTAGGTATTTATGGTACAATAGAACTAGGCTTTTTCAGTGCTAATGTGATAAAATTTCACGAGGGCGGTTGGATTACGGTAGTTCTTGCTGGTTTTATAGGTATTTGTATGTATGCTTGGTATAATGGTAGAATGATAAAAAACAGATTTATAAAATTTGTAAAACTAGAGAATTATATTTCTACTATTAGAGATTTAAAACTAGATGATAGTGTGCCTAAATATGCTACTAACCTAGCCTTCTTTAGCCGTGCTAAAAGGGAAGATGAAATAGAGTCTAAAATTATTTATTCTATAATTAGAGCTCAACCCAAGAGAGCTGATCATTATTTTATACTGAACATTATCAATCAAGAAAACCCTTATACTTTCAAATATGAAATAGATGAAGTATTACCTGGAACGATTTATAAAATCAATTTCTTACTAGGTTTTAAAATAGATAGAAGGATAAATGATTATTTCCAAGATGTATTAGAGGATATGATGAATTCTGGAATTATCTCCGATAAGAGTAACTATCCATCGCTTAGAAGCCATAATATACCTCCAGATATGAAGTATGTGATTATAGATAATGTCTATATAAATGACAATCTTTTCACCATAAAGGAAAAAATTACGATGAATATTTATAACTTTGTAAAAAAATTAGGTAGCAACGATTTTAAAGCCTTTGGGCTTGCCACTCATAATGTGGTGGTAGAATCTGCTCCACTTTTGTATTCAGCAGCTGGAGACAAGCGTATACAAATGGAAAATTTTAAAACAAGTAACTAAATAAATCTAGAAAATAATAGTACCTGATGGAACATCAAGAAAAAGATATAGAAATAATAAAAGACGCTCTAAAACAGTATTTACAAGAAAATGGGTTTAGAAACACGCCTGAGCGATACACTATATTGGAGGAAATCTATAAACTTGATGAACACTTTAATGTAGATGACCTCTACCTCATTATGCTCAATAAGAAGTATCATGTGAGTAAAGCCACCATCTACAATAGTATAGAAATTTTTCTAGATGCAGGGCTTATTCGTAAGCACCAGTTTGGCGAAAAATCTATGACTTCGGCTTCTTACGAAAAATCTTTCTTTGATAAACAGCACGACCATTTGGTAATCTATAAAAAGGAAGGTAGCAAAGAAATTGCAGAAATTATAGAATTTTGCGACCCTCGTATCCAAGGAATTAAAGATTCTATAGAAGAAATATTTGGAGTGAAAATAGAAAGTCATTCACTTTATTTCTACGGTCATAAAAAGGCATAATGAGGTTAATTATACTCGTACTAATGTGCTTAGGGTTTTCTGCATTGGCACAGCAGAAAGAGAAAACCTCTACAACACCATTGGTAAAAGATGCGTATTTTAAACCAAACCCTAATACCAAAGGTACTGTTGCAGGAAATGAAGAAAAGTTAAAACATATTCACTCAGACTCTTTGGTTAGACGCCCTGACTTATATGAAGGTAATCCTGTATTTATTGGTAATGTAGAGTTTCAACATCAAGGCTCAGTTTTAAAGGCAGATAAGGTTGTATTTTATCAAAATGACAACTTTGTGAAAGCAATAGGCAATGTGGTACTTACCACTGCCGAAGGCAACCGCATTACTTCCCAAGAAATGGAATATGATGGCAAAACTCAAAGAGGTATCGCAAGAAAGAATGTAGTACTTACAGACCCACAACAAACCATAAAAACAGAAACGCTCTATTACGACCGTTTACCCAATACGGCTTATTTTAATTCGGGAGGAACTATTTACAATGGCAGAAATACCATTTGGACGCAGGTAGCCACCTATAACATCAACACACAGACGGTAGATGTTTCAGGCAATGTAAGTATTGACAATGATAAATATCGTGTAGAAGGTTCTAAAATCATTCAAAATCAAAAAACCAATGTAGCAGAATTTTTAGGAGCAACAAAAGTCATCAATAAACAAAATCCTAGAAATTATGTTTATACAGAAAAGGGGCGTTACCTTATGACTTCCAAAGAGGTGTATCTCAATAAAAACTCTAGAATACATTACAATGGGAAAGTCCTCACGGGAGAAACCATGTATTATAACCAAAATACAGGCTACGGTACAGCTAAGGGAAATGTCTATTTAGACGACCCAAAAGAGAACCGATTTATCAAAGGAGGTTACGGAGAAATTTATGAGTTCAGAGATTCAGCTATGGTAACAGAAAAACCTTATGCGGTGAAGATAATGAAGGAAGATTCAATATACTTCGGAGCAGAAAAAATATTAGCCTTCCAAAAGCCAGATAGCACAGGCATAAAAAAAAGCTACCTTAGAGCCTTTCATAAAGCTAGAATTTTCAAATCTAACTTCCAAGGTAGAGCCGATTCTCTAAGTTTCAACGAAACTGACGGTATTTTACATCTCATGGGAAAACCGATATTTTGGACAGGACAAAAACAAATCTCAGGAGATAAAATAGAGGTGTATATGAATACCCAAAAGGAAGAATTAGATTCCATCAAAGTAATAGGGAATGCTTTTGCTATTAGCAAAGCCGATTCACTCAATAACAAAGATGAGTTCAACCAAGTAAAGGGCAATTTTATGACGGCGTTTTTTGTAGATGGAGAACTAAAACTTACCAAAGTGGTGGGCAATGCACAAGCCATTACCTATGCCGATTCTCAAGACGAAAAAACAAAACAAGTTGACCGTATTGGCATCTCGTTTTCTACTTGTGGAGCGATAGAAGCTTTGTTTGAAGAAAAAAAGGTGCAAATCATCTCGTGTAATATTGGTGCAAATACCGATGTGTATCCCATGAGTATGGTAAACAAAGAAAAACGATTTTTCCCAGATTTCAATTGGAATACCAAAGACCGACTGAAACATTGGAAAGACATTTTCCTAGACACGCCTAACTATCCTGAGACAGAATATATTTCTGATGATAGCCTTTACCAAAAAGCTCAAGAGCTGAAACAAAAGCAAGAAGAAGCAAAAAGGAAAAACGAACCCAAAAGAAAAAAACGAAACTAATATTTACTTTTTAATTAGACCATGCAACAAGATTTCTTTAAATATCAAGCTCAAACTACCCCTTTTGCTTCAGGATTTGAAGCCGAAAGAGCAGAAGGAAACTATATTTACGGAAAAGATGGTAAAGCCTATCTAGACTTTGTAGCAGGAGTATCTGCCAATACTTTAGGGCATTCGCATCCAAAAATCATTAACGCTATTAAGGAGCAGGCAGATAAATATCTTCATATAATGGTCTATGGAGAGTATGCACAAGAGAAGCCTGTGGCACTTTGCAAACTGTTAGCAGAGGCAACTCCTGCTCCATTAGAGGTAACCTATTTGGTTAATAGTGGAGCTGAAGCTATAGACGGAGCGTTGAAACTCGCTAAAAGATACACAGGGAGAGAGGAAATTGTAGCTTTCAAAAATTCTTATCACGGTAATACCCACGGAGCATTGAGTGTTTCTGGTAATGAGGTGCATAAAAGAGAGTTTCGTCCATTGTTGCCTATGGTTTCGTTCATAGAGTTTGATAATGAGAAAGATTTAGACCAAATCACAGAAAAAACCGCAGGTGTTATTGTAGAAACCATACAAGGAGCGGCAGGTTTTCTAGTGCCTAGTCCAA
Organism: Riemerella anatipestifer; assembly: GCF_009663465.1. Taxonomy (GTDB): domain Bacteria; phylum Bacteroidota; class Bacteroidia; order Flavobacteriales; family Weeksellaceae; genus Riemerella; species Riemerella anatipestifer_C. Next base: position 169,617 of record NZ_QXHU01000003.1, on the reverse strand, counting down.
ACTATCTTATCCAACTAAAAAAAAGATGCGAAGAAGTAGGTGCTTTACTCATACTAGACGAAATACAGCCAGGTTTTGGACGAACAGGCAAACTGTTCGCATTTGAACATTTTGGCATTGTGCCAGACATTTTAGTAATGGGCAAAGGTATGGGCGGAGGCGTTCCAGTGGGAGCATTTATGAGCTCTAGGGAAATTATGCAAAGCCTTTCTCATTCGCCTAAATTGGGGCATATTACCACTTTTGGAGGTAATCCTTTGATAGCTGCAGCCAGTTATGCAACCTTAAAAGAAATCCTAGAAAGTGGGTTAATGGAAGAAGTAGAAGAAAAAGAAACTCTTTTTAGACAACTATTAGTACACCCAAAAATTAAAAATATCAATGGTAAAGGGCTAATGCTCGCTGTCAATCTAGGCTCACCAGAATATACCCTAAAAGTAGCTAAAAAATGTATGGATAAAGGGCTTATTGTATTTTGGCAACTGTACCGAAACGAATATCTAAGAATCTCGCCACCGCTTACTCTAACAAAAGAGGAAATACAGAAAGGGTGTCAAATTATACTAGAAACCTTAGACGAAGAACCATTATAGCATTAGGCGTATAAGTTTTATAAATATTTGGGCGTGCCCCAATCCGAGGCTATTCCCTACGCTTATGGGTCGGTCTGCGGGCAGTCGCTCTTTTTTAGCCGAAGCTCTCTAATAACTGAGCCTAGCCTTTCTCCATTTCCGAAAAAAAGGAGCTCCAACAATGCCCTCTGCCCTCACGCAGTAAAACTCTAAAAATCATAAGATTTGGTCTTTAAGATTTGCTAGAGTTTGTGTATATTTGTAGCTAACGGTTAAGTGTTTGCTACGGTTGAACAGAAATGAATCTAAAGTTCAATTCAGTTTCGTCTTTCGCAAATGCTTAACCGTTAGCTACAAATACTCCAAATATTTCTTCAAAATATGAATATTGAGATCCTTACTATAACACCAACTTCTGGTCAATTTGAAGAGGTTCATTTTGGTGAAAATTTTAATTATTCTTTATGGGTTGATTTTAATATTTCTAAAGGAAACCATTGGGTAGGTTGCTTTTCAAGGGAATATGAAAATGGATTAGATAAAGTTTTATACAATGATAATGATAAGACTTGTTGTGTAATTGCTGGAGGAAAATGTTATCTACTAAACTTTGAAAATAAAAACTTAATGTTTGAAACGGATGAGTATCCAATTGTACAAAGTTTGGTACAAACATCAGAATACTATTTCTTTGGGAGTTTTTGTAGTGTTTATATTTTAGGCAAAAATGGACTAATCAAGGAAATTGAACCTGATATAATGGTGGACGGAATTTATCTAGAATATCAAAAAGGAGGTAAAATAATAGGCAAAGTTGACTCTGCAGAAAATCAATATAAAGAACCTTTAGATATTTCTATAGATATTGAGAAATTAGAATTTGATCCTTATATTGAAGTTAAAAAGCCAAAATTTAATTTGCTAAAAAGAATCTTCAGAAAATAAAAAACACCTGTAGCTAACATAGTATTTGCAAAATAAATAAATGATAGGGGATTTTGTGCTATTTACTTTTCCAGTTGGCAGATAGTTTGGAACGAATAATGAAATTTACTCAAATGAAAAATATAATTTTCCTAACAACAATTTTAATTTTTAGCTGTAACTCAAAAACTGAAACAAAAGTAGAAAATGTTGAAAAGCATAATATTGAAATTGTAATAAGAGAACCAAAAATTACAGGTGAAAAATATTTTGAATACGATGAAATTGAATATTATAAAAACGAAATTGAAGAAGACCAAATTGGGGAATTATATGATAATCAAAAAAAGTCTGTAAAAGATTCTTTAAAAAAGGAAGTGATTTTAGGAGAAACTCCTAAATCAATTTCAGATACAAATTTTGTAGACAACTTAAAATCTTTTGGTTATACAAAATCAAAAATTGATCCAAATAAGTTCAACAAAATAAACGAAATTTTTATAGAAAAAAAGCATTCAGAATCTTATGAGACTGCTTGTATTTACATTTACAGAGACATTTTAATATTTAAAAGAAAATCTAAGATAATTGGAATCGCAAAAATTTGTTTTGGTTGTGATGCAAATGTAATTGCTGGAACAAAATCTAATACAGAAGAGTTTGGTATGAGTGGAGATTATGAAAAATTAAGGAAAATATTGCGTGGAAAATAAAACCGTTTGCCAAGCGTGGGAACCCTACTATAACCATTCTAAAATATGATGAAGAAATTTCTGTTTTTTTCTATTTTAATAGTTTCAATTATCATTATTTCAGTGAAAATAAATTTTAATCCAAAATTTGCAAATTTTGAAATTGAAAATAAATTTTATAGAAATTACTTTCCCGAAATCGCTAATCCTAAAACTTATTCTTCTCTTGTTGAAATTGAAAATTCAAAAAAAATAACCTTTCCTAGATGGAAACCAAAGAAAATAGTTCTCTATTCAAACCATAATCTATTGAAAAATAAATACGAACTCAAACCAGAGGAAAGTTTCAGACTTTTAAAAATTCTCAATGATAGTACAAAATATGAGTGGGGAGAATTAGGAACTTTGGAAGTTCACTATTATTTTAAGTATTTTGACGAAAATAATAATCTTATTGGAATTACAAAAATTGATGAAGAAGGAATGGCTTATTCAGAACCCTATTTAATAAAAATGAAATGGTGTAGATTGAAGAATATCAATGAGGTAAATGATTTAATAAGAGAGATTGAAAAATAAAATATAGTATTTGCAAAAGGTGGAATTTAGGGAGTGATAGAAAACTTAATTGCAGGATGCTTTTACTTTCAGAATTTTGTTTAATTTCACAGAATTGAAAAAAACATTATTAAGATTCTTTAAAATTAAAATAATATGACAAGAATATTTATTTTTTTACTTGTGACGCTTTTTGCCATCACTTCTTTTGGGCAAACATTTGAAGGAAAGATAGTTTATAAAAACACGTACAGAAGTAAGATCCCCAATGTAGCAGACGAACAATTCACAACAATGATGGGGTCGGTACAAGAATATTTTATTAAAAATGGTAACTATAAGTCTGTCGCAAACGGCTCATTTTTTCAATGGCAGCTTTATGTAAATAAGGAAAATAAACTTTATAGTAAAATGGCAAATTCTGAAATTTTATTATGGAACGATGGAGCTGCAAATTCAGACAAAGTTTTAAAAGCGGAAGTTAATAAGGGGATGGCAGAGGTTTTAGGTTATAAGTGTGATGAACTTGTTCTGACTTGTAAAAGTGGAATACAGAAATACTACTTCAATACAAAATTTTCGGTTAATACAAAATTGTATGAAAATCATAAGTTTGGAAATTGGTATGACTTTCTTTCAAAATCAAATTCATTACCATTAAAATCTATAATAGACAACGGACAATTTACATTAGAAAGTGTAGCAATAGAAGTAAAAGAAATGAAAGTTGATAACACTATTTTTGATTTGCCAGCTAACACAAAAACTATGAAAAGAGTTTATTGATAATAAGAAAACTTTCAGTAAATATAGTATTTGCAAAATGTTTTTTACATTCACAAATTTGTTTGATTTGATATAGTCGCAAAACCTTTGTTAAGGTTGCATTTTGGAAATATTCAATCATTGGAAACAATCATAAGTTGACAGGATATTGGAGAATAAAAATAACATAGAAACTAGTTAATAATGAAAAAAATATTATTGGGAATTTGTATGATTCTAATTTATTTAATGCCATTTGCACAATCATTTGAGGGAAGATTAGTATACAAAGTTGAACTTGATATTCAAACGGAAAAATTTGGAAATATTGAAATTAAAAAGGAACAAGTAATTGAAAAAATGAAAAAAGATGATGATTACTTTGATTTATTTACAGTAACTATAAAAAATGGAAACTATATAAAAGAGGATAATTCAAATAATAGAAAAAGAATTGTTTACAAAGCTGATTTAAATAAAATATATACTTTTCAAAAAGATTTTGATCATGTTGTCATAACAGATGCTAAAAATTATCATGGGATGAATCTAAACTTGAAAGAACCTAAAATTGAGAAAATTGATTCTTTAAAAGTTATCAATGGTAATAATTGTAACTTAATTAAGTTAACCTGGGGCAAACTTGGTGAAGAGTATTACTTTTATAATTCAGAGATTGCAAAGTTAGATTCGGGAAATTTCAAAAATCATAACTACGAATATTTTAATGCAATTGTTGATATTTCAAAGTCTTATCCATTAGAAATAGTAAAAAAAGTAAGTGACTTTATTTCAATAAGAATGACTTTACTAACTATAGAGGAAGTTAAAATAGACGACTCTTTATTTGAATTACCAAAGTTTGAAAAAGCCGAAAAAGAATATGCAGAAATGATGTTAAAAATTACAGGTTCTGAAGTTATGAAAATAAAAGATTAGTATTGAAAAAGCTGATTTAAAATAGATTTTTGAGAAAGGTATTGGGTAACATTTAACTAACTGTGTGAGTTGAAAAGTGTAGAAGTATAAAATCTGAGTTATAATTTAGTATCAAATTGTATATAGATTTCTAAAAAATAACAATCTTCACGCTCTCAATTACTTCAGCACTTTTCTAATCAAAGTTTTTTTACCATCAATTTGCTCTAAAGGTTTTAAGCCCAAAATTTCTAAAATAAAAGGGTAAACATCTACATTTCTAAATTCCGAAATCTCTTTGTTTGATTGAAACTGAACTCCATTAGCAATGAACATCGCATTCATATCCTTTACCCAATAAGGATTGTAGCCGTGTTTTCCTAAAGTGGTTTTTTGTCCTTGTTCTAAAAATATTTTTGGAGCTTTGGGCAGAAGGTAAATATCTCCCATTCTGCTAAAACGGTCATCACGAGTAGCATAATGCAATTTTTGGGGTAGTCGTTTGGCTAAAACCACCTTGTACTCTGGAGTAGCCTCTTGTTTTAGTTTCTTATAAGTTGCGTTAATATTATGTTTGTCTAAAACAGAAATTCTGACTAATGTTTGAGAATTAACATATCGGTATTGATTTTTATCCTTCAAAAAAGAGGGTATTTCTAAAGGGTTTTTAATATCTACATTCGTCATTCCGTGGTCCGATACAAATACGAAATTCACATTTGGTAGATTTAGCTCTTTTACACGTTGTACCAGTTCGCCAATGCTTTTATCTACTAGTTGTACGGCATCTCGTGTTTCAGGAGTTTCTGTTCCGTAGATGTGCCCTGCGTGGTCAACTTCGGGATAGTATAGTGTGATAAAATGCGGACGAGTTTCTTCAGGTAGTTTTAGCCAATCTATAATTTGGGTTACTTTTTCTTTGGGTGTTACTTTTCCGCTATATTTGTAAGCGTAGGTAGGTCTTATGCCACCAGCATCGCCATCACTTGCAACCCACATCATTGCGGCAGAAAGCATACCACTTCGTTCCGCTAAACCCCAAATAGGATAACCTCCTAACCAAGAGCCGTCACGAATATTTTTGGGATTACCAAAATAGAAAGCCTCTTTTCTTTTTTCATCATAGAAATGATTATCCACCATACCGTGGTGCGAAGGATACAATCCCGTAACTAAAGTATAGTGGTTGGGACCTGTAATAGAAGGATAAGAGGGTATCATAGCTTTGGCACGAACGCCACTTTTACCAAGGGTGATGATATTTTCGGCATTATATTTTTCGGGATAGTCGTGGCGAAACCCATCGGCAGAAATCAAAATAACATAAGGCTGTTTCATTGCCCATTCGGTATTTTTTCTGTGAGGCTGTACGATTTTTAAACTATCATTTTGTGCAAAACATAATACAGAAAACAGAATAGCGATAAGCAAATTCAGTTTTTTAGAACTATATGAAAAAATTAGTTTGTTCTCCGTAAAATTTAATCTATGAGTTGTAAACATTTTATGAAAATATGGTATTCTTTATCATTATTTTTACGATATTACCTCCATTCTTCAGGAATATCACATACAGGGATTGGGTTCATTTTGTGCTGGGCTGCTTTGTGCATTCGGTCAAAGATGGTATAGACTTCACGGTCTCTTCCTGTGTAATCTTCTAGGGTTTTGGTAGGGTATTCTTTCTGTATTTTTTCAAGTTCTGGGTAGGTAGCTCCTATTTGTTGCTCATCGGTTCTGTCTGTATCCCAAAGCCCATCGGTAGGAATTGCCTCTTGGATACTTTTCACGAGATTCAAGGCTTTAGAAAGTTGGTAAACCTCCGTTTTGTAAAGGTCAGCGATTGGAGAAACATCTACGCCACCATCGCCATATTTGGTGTAGAAACCAATTCCAAAATCTTCCACCTTGTTACCTGTACCACACACGAGGAGTCCGTTAATTTGTCCGTAATAGTAGAGCGTAAGCATTCTTAATCTACTTCTGGTATTAGCAAAAGCCAATTTTTCGTTAGGGTAGAGGTCATCTTGGACATTAAAGGTCTTATAAAGTTCCTCAAAAGCAGGAGTGAGGTTTACGCTCATTGCTTCCACATTATCAGGAAAGCGTTTTTTGAGGTCTTCTATATGTTCCCACGCACGGCTCACTTGGTCTTGCTGTTGTCTAATGGGCATTTCTAGTAGTAGGGTTTTAAGTCCCGTCATCGCACATAGTGTAGAAACTACTCCAGAATCTACACCGCCAGAAACTCCTACCACATAGCCTTTTGCATTAGCTTTTTGGGCGTAATCTTTTAACCAATTTACAATGTGCTGAATTACTTTATCTGTTTGCATAGCTTTTTGTGATATTTAAAATTAGAAGCGTAAAAATACAGAAGTTTTTGGATTATGGACTAAAATAAGCGTTTAAAAATGATTACTTTTGCGACTTAGAAAAATCTTTAGAACAATGATGAAACACATTAGTTGGTTAATCCTATTACTTGGAGTGCTAGTTTCTTGCCAAAAGGAAGACAAAGGCTGGAATATAGACCTCAAAGCACCTTTACCTAAGGTAAAAACCGTAGATATTTCTCATCAGTTTTACGATGAAAATTACTCTTTGGAAGATTTTAAGAAGGAATACCCTTGGTTTCAAGGGACGGTTTCTGATGAAGATTTTATGCTAAGAAGAAAAGACACCTTGGAGATAAACATCTACAAAGAAGCCCTCAAAAAAGTGAATGTGCCAGAGTTAGAAAAAGGTTTGAGCGAACTCTTTGCACGTGTGCAGCACTATTTTCCTCAATTCAAAACGCCTGTAGTTTACCTTTATTCTTCTGCTGTGCAAGACGTGGAAGTTCCCGTCTTTTATCACGCCGAAAAAAATTGGCTCTTTATAGATATTGCCGCCTTTATGGGGGAGGGCAACCGCTATTATAGAGGGGTTAATCAGTATTTACAAGTTTCTATGAACCCTCAAAACTTATTACCTAAAGCAGCTTTAGCGTTGTCGGAACACATCGTGCCGATGGATAGGAGCGAACAAAAATTCATAGACAAAATGATGTACGAAGGAAAACTAATGCTTTTACAAGACGCTCTGTTACCCAACACAGCCGATTATTTAAAGATAGGCTACACACCTAAACAATACGAGTGGGCGACTCAAAACAAAAGTAACATTTGGAACTTTTTTGTAGAAAACGATTTGTTGTTTAGCGACGATATGCAGCTTTCGGGGAGATTTTTAGCACCCGCACCATTCTCTAAGTTTTATACAGAAGTAGATAACGAGTCTTCGCCTAGAGTAGGCGTTTATACAGGGTGGGAGATTGGCAGAAAGTTCTTTAAAGAAAAGCCAGAAACACCACTTCCTCAATTTTTGAGTATGAAGGGCGAGGAGATTTTTAACCAATCCAAATATCAAGGTAAGTAGCATACAATTAAAAAAAATTAAAGATAGATTATGAGAAAAACACAGATAACAGTAAATGTAGAGCTAGACGAAAACCATATTCCAGAGAAAATGACTTGGCACGCCCAAGATGGCGGGATAGAAGCTCAAGAAACCAAAGCCACAATGATTTCTGTTTGGGACGACAAAACGATGGAAGCACTTAGAATAGACCTCTGGACTAAAGATATGCCTGTAGACCATATGAAACGTTTTTTCCACCAGATATTAGTTTCTTTGGGGCACACTTACCAGAGGGCTACAGGGGAAGACGATGTTGCCCAATGGCTAGAAGAGAAAGCAGAAGAATTTGCCGTAAAATCAGCCATTAAATTGTAGCGTTTTAAAAAATTAACCCAATGCAAGAGATAGTAGAAGTTTTAAAGTCTGGGGGAACAGTGCTTTACCCTACGGACACCATTTGGGGGCTAGGTTGCGACGCCACAAACCCAGAAGCCATACAAAAGATTTACAAAATCAAAAAAAGAGAGCCACATAAATCCCTCATTATTTTGGTAGATACCGAAAAAAGGCTGCAAGATTTAGTAGAAGTACCAGAAATGGCGTGGGAAATTATAGACCTTAGCGAAAAACCCGTTACGATAATCTACGATGCTCCCAAAGGCTTACCCAAAGAACTCTTGGCAGAGGACGGCAGCATAGGAATTAGGCTCGTAAAAGACGCTTTTTGTCAAAAACTCATTGGTAAGCTCAACGCCCCGCTGGTTTCCACATCTGCCAACTTTAGTGGCGACAAAAGTCCCAAGCAATTTTCGGATATTAGTCCCAAACTCATAAACGCCGTAGACTTTGTAGTAGAAGAACAAAAGGATAAAGTATCCCAATGGGCAGGGTCTTCGGTCATTAGAATATGGAAAGACAACAGAATAAAAGTCTTGAGAGAGTAAGCCATTTACAATAATTAAAAAAATCCCGAAAATCCCTCAATCGCTTCTAAAAAAGCATAAAAAGCCTTATAAGAGCCCTTTTTCAATCCCAAAACGCCAACCTTTGGGCGTTAATAAAAAATAATGCTTCAATTTTTAACCTAAAAGTACCTTAGGCGATAGAAAAAATATCGGTAGGGATAGAAAAAAGTCGTGTAGGAACACAAAAATGGTCTGTAGGAATACAAAAACGGCTTTGAGGAATAGAAGAATGGCAGTGAGGAACACAAAAATGGCTTGTAGGAATACAAAAACGACGGTGAGGAATAGAAGAATGGCAGTGAGGAACACAAAAATGGCTTGTAGGAATACAAAAACGGCTTTGAGGAATAGAAGAATGAACAGTTTTTGTCTATAAAATTGATAATAATTCAAAAAAATAATTTGTAGGAAGATAAAAACCACTCGTATAAGTAGAAAAAACAGAAAATAAAAAGGGCTATCGTCGTTCCAAAAAAGTTTTAAAACATAAGATTCTATATCAATTTTAGCTTTTTCTCACTATAATATTCAAAAAAATACACTCCAAAATTTTTTTTACGAAATTAAAATTCTATATTTGTCCCATCATTAGAGAAAGTATGATTTTAACAAACCAAATAGCGAAAAGTATGTGCTACACTGCAAGTTTAGATAGGCAGTGTGTGCGTTTCGTTGTATAGTTGAGTAAGATATAACATAGAATTATTAGAAAGTCACTGCCAAAATAGGTAGTGGCTTTTTTTTTAATAGAAAAATAAAAATTATGGATACTAGCAATAGTCGGTTGGTGGAGATACTCTACTCACAAAGTAGGCAGATAAAACATTACGTAAACAAACAGCGTATCGAAGATTTTGCCGAGCGTATATTTCGCTTTTTATTTCTTACGGAAGAAGATATATGTTTCTCAAGGCTTAGCCTTGAAGCCCATTATGGGCAATTAAAAAACGAATTTGAAGCCATTATTACAGCCTTTTGTGGAGAAAAAGAAAGGAATATAGAGGTAGAACATTTTTTTGAAGAAACATTACCAGAGGTTTACCAAAAATTGATGAAAGATGCCCATTATTTTGCTTCTAACGACCCCGCAGCGACTTCCGTTAGAGAAGTACAGGTTACCTATCCTGGTTTTTTTGCCATAGCAATATACCGTTTGGCTCGTGAGCTGTGGCTGCAAGGAGTCCCATTACTACCTCGTATCTTAACCGAATATGCGCACAGCCGTACGGGGATAGACATTCACCCTGGAGCCCAAATAGGAGAGAATTTTATGATTGACCACGGCACAGGAATCGTAATAGGAGAAACCACCATCATAGGGAACAGGGTTAAGATATACCAAGGCGTAACATTGGGGGCGCTTTCCGTTTCCCTTGATAAGGCGAACACCAAAAGGCACCCCACGATTGAAGATGAAGTAGTCATCTATTCGGGGGCTACCATACTCGGTGGCGATACTGTTGTGGGGCATCATAGTATTGTGGGAGGCAACGTATGGCTTACCCACAGTATTGAACCCTACACCAAAGTCTTTCATAAAAGCCAAATTATCGTAAAAGGCATTGAGGTAGTAGAAATCCCTATCATTAACTATGTAATATAAATACTAATAAATCACCTTAAAATAAATACAATTATGGCGTACACAAACATTCTTCAGACGATTGGGAATACACCCGAAGTCAAAATCAACCGTTTATTCGGGGAACACTCAAGTGTCTACATCAAACTGGAGCGAAATAATCCTGGAGGAAGCATCAAAGACCGTATCGCTCTAGCGATGATTGAAGATGCAGAGAGTAAAGGTATCATTACCAAAGACACCATTATCGTAGAACCAACCTCTGGGAATACAGGGGTAGGGCTGGCGTTGGTAGCTGCAGTAAAAGGCTATAAACTGATATTAGTAATGCCTGAATCTATGAGTATTGAGCGTCGTCGTCTAATGGCGGCATACGGGGCAGAGCTAGTGTTAACCCCTAAAGAAAAAGGAATGTCTGGAGCTATTGCAAAGGCGAAAGAATTGGCAGACGAGAATACCAATTATTGGATACCACAGCAATTCCAAAACCCAGCAAATCCATTAGTTCATACCAAAACAACAGCTCAAGAGATACTAAAATCTTTTCCAGAAGGACTAGATTTCTTAGTTACAGGAGTGGGTACTGGAGGGCATATATCAGGTGTGTCAAAAGTATTAAAAGAGCATTTCCCTAGCCTAAAAGTATATGCTGTAGAACCCGAAGCATCTCCTGTACTTAGTGGAGGGCAGCCAGGACCGCACCCTATACAAGGCATTGGTGCTGGATTTGTGCCAGATACTTATCAAGGGCAATATGTAGATGAAGTTCTAAAAATTTCTAAAGAAGAAGCATTTCATTATGCCCAGCAGTTAGCAAAATTAGAAGGAATATTAGGAGGTATATCTACAGGGGCGTCTTTGGCAGCTGTTGCACAACTACTTAAGTCAGTTCCTAAAGAAAGTAGAATATTAACCTTTAATTATGATACAGGAGAGCGTTATTGGTCTGTTGAAGGCTTATTTTAGCTGATGTTGTAATACGAAGTTAAAAAAATAAACAGAGCAATTAGGATTGAGCAATCAGTTTAATTGTATTAAAAAGCCACTTTAATAGATAAGTGGCTTTTTATTTTCTCAAAATACAATGATTTTATTGAGTATTATAGTTTTTTTACCTTAATAGAGACTAAACACTGCCACGCTTCTTCTATTTTTGCCTCGGTAAGTAGGCATTGAGCCTTTAGATGAGTGGCTTCATCATCGGTATAGCTGCCTTTGGGCAGTCGTTCCACGTTAGCGAGCATTCCCAAATCATTCCCTGTAAATACTTTACTGTTTTTTATTTCACAAGGCAGTTGGTCTATGCCAATCCCTTTAGTTACTAGGGGTTTAGGGACTTCAAACAGGTTGTCCGCATTGTTTCTAGAATACCAGTTACCTCCTAATCTCGCCACTAGGTCCAGTTTGGCTTGGTCTAGAGTGCCGTTTTCGTTCAGATATTCCTCTCGGATATGTATTTTAACCACTTCCGAAATCACCAAGTTCCCCGCACCACCTTCTGTGCCTAGAGGTTTTACTTCTAAGACCTTACATTCTAGGTTTACGGGGCATTCTTCTATAAGTTTGGGAGCAATTAGGTCGGCATCTTTCATTGTAAATCCCGCTTTCACAAATTCATTGATGCTTTTATCGTATTCCGTAGAAGAAAGAGACATCTGTTGAACGATGGGGTAGTTTACGATACCGATATTAACTTCAGGAACTTGTAACACATTCTCCAAAGTATCTTTAGTGCTGTTATCTCTCATCCTTCTAGAAGGAGAAAAAATCACAATGGGCGGATTACAGCTAAAAAGATTAAAGAAACTGAAAGGTGAGAGGTTAATATTGCCTTCTTGGTCTATGGTAGAAGCTAAAGCAATAGGTCTAGGAGCAATGGCGTGTTGCAGTAGCATCTGAACCTCAAATGGAGGAAGTTCTTTTGGGTTGATAGTTTTCATTTACTTTGATTTAAAGCGTAAAAATACAAACTCTAAATGAAATTAACCATAACCGACCCCGATTGATGATAGAAAAAATCACTTTCTTCAAATTCAATATTGGTTTTGCTTTTAAGGGTATCAAAGACTAGCTTTTGCAAAACTCCATCTCCAATGCCGTGGATTATTTCTAGCTTTTTTATTTTATTAAATTTACAAAAATCAAGTGTTTCCTCCAATTTTTGTTTTTGAATAAATAGCCGTTCAAAACTATCGTAATGGTCAGGGTTATTTACCAACTGGTCAAAATGAAGGTCTAATATCAAGTGCTGATTTTTCTTTCTAGGTAGTTTAGAGGTGTGATTGGCTTCTGGTTTTCGTACGATGGGTGTTTGTTCATACAGAGAAGCATCTCTTAAAGTGAGTAGATGTTTGGGATAGCGGTGAGTAAAATGGTATTCGTCACGGAAAACCACCTCGTTGCCGTGTATAGAAGTAACGATGCCCCACAAGTCATCATCAATTACAGAAATGCTATCTCCTATTTTCATCTTTTACCGAGTTCTATCACTTCCAAATCTTTGATTTCTGCTCCATCAATCTTAAAACGCATCATCGTTCGCACTTGGTGCCACCCTTGAGTACCTGCTGCTCCAGGGTTGAGGTGTAGGAGTTGATGCTTTTGGTCGTACATTGCTTTTAGAATATGTGAGTGCCCACTAATGAACAGTTGAGGTGTTTTTTCTAGAATTTCTTTTCTTGCTAGAGGGCTATATTTGTTGGGGTAACCACCAATGTGAATCATTAGAACTTCTACTTCTTCACATTTAAATCTTAATACTTCAGGGAAAATCTTTCTTATTTCGGTACCATCTATGTTGCCATAAACGCCCTTTAGAGGTTTTATTTTTTCTAGAGTTTCCACCACTTCCATATTTCCAAAATCGCCACAATGCCAAATTTCGTCTGCATTTTTAGCATAGTCTAAAATACGCTGGTCAAGGTAAGAATGTGTATCCGAAAGAAGTAATATCTGTTTCACGGGGCTAATTTATAAGATTTCTTTTAATTATAGGGATTATAAGTCAATATATTTTCCGATTTTTGTAGTCTAAAAATAAGATACAAGTGTCAAGATATTGCATAGAATTTTCTTACAACGGCGAAAAATATTTTGGTTATCAGATACAACCTAAGCAGATTTCTGTGCAAGAAACCTTAGAGCAGGCACTTTCTACCATTTTAAGAGAAGAAATAAAAACCACAGGAGCAGGGCGTACCGATACGGGCGTACACGCGAAGAAAATGTTTGCTCATTTTGATACAGATTTAATTTTAGAGGAAGAGCTATTGCCTAAAAGGCTCAATAGTTTTTTGCCACCAGATATTTCGGTGAAACGATTGTTTAGAGTATCTAGTGATTTTCACGCAAGGTTTGATGCTACTTACAGAACCTACGAATATTATATTTCGTTAGAGAAAAATCCGTTTACGCAAAACTCGGCGTGGGGCTATTGGAGGCGTCCGCTAAACTTAGAAGCGATGAACGAGGCTTGCAAAATCCTTTTTGAATATACCGATTTTACAAGTTTCTCTAAACTAAACACCGATACCAAAACTAACCTCTGCGAAATTTATAAGGCTTTTTGGGTACAAGAGGGTGCAGAACTTAAGTTTACCATTTCTGCCAATAGATTTTTGCGAAATATGGTAAGGGCTATCGTGGGGACGATGGTGGATATAGGGAGTGGCAAAATAGCACCACAAGATTTAAGAAAGGTAATAGAAGCCAAAGAAAGAAATGCAGCAGGGACTTCGGCTCCTGCACAAGGGTTATTTTTGGTAGATGTAGGGTATAATTGGGAGCAGATTTTTAGAAACTAAGACGGTATGAAGAAACAAACTACAGGAATACTTATTAAACGCTTATTTTTCATCGGAATGAATTTTAGGCGATGGTTTCTGTTGGCGTTATTGGTATCCATTATCTTGGCGGTGGTTTCTACTTATCGTCCAATTCTTACCAAAAATATTGTTGACCACGATATTATGCAACTGAAAAGTACTACGCTTTTGATGCAGAGTATCTATTGGTTAGTTGGTTTGGTGATTGCGGAGACTATTCTTAATTTTTTGTTGGTGTTTTTATCCAACTATATTTCTCAAAATGTAATGAGAGATATAAGAGAAAAGCTCTACCACAAACTGATTTACTTCAAGACTTCATTTTTTGATAAAACGGCTATTGGACAATTGGTTACTCGTGCCGTTGGAGATGTAGAAACCATAGCTACGGTCTATACAGATGGCTTTCTAATGGTCTTTGGAGATGTGCTAAGGATAGTGATGGTGCTTGTAGCGATGTTTAATGTGAATGTTCAGTTGAGTTTCGTGGCGTTAGCGATATTGCCAATTATGGTACTCATCACTCGTTTTTTTCAAAAGAAACTTAAACAATCTTTTGGTGATGAAAGGCAATGGACGGCAACACAAAATTCATTCGTACAGGAAAGGCTCTCGGGTATGTCTATCATTCAAGTATTTAATAGGCAAGATGCAGAATTTGAAAAGTTTGAATCCATCAATGCAAGTCTTAAAAAAGCGTTGCTAAAAACAGTGTTTTATTTCTCCTTGTTTTTCCCTGTGGTGGAGCTTATTACTTCTTTATTCATTGGGCTTATTTTGTTCTATGCGGGTTATAATGCTTTGTATAATCAAAATGCTACGCCTGGGGAAGTGATAGCGTTTATACAGTTTGTAAATATGCTGATAAGACCGCTACGCCAAATTGCTGACCGTTTTAATAATATCCAAAGAGGTTTAGTAGGAGCAGAGCGAGTTTTGGGTATTATGGACCAAGAAGAAGCGATGCCTAATGAAGGGAAAGAAATTATTACAGATATTAAAGGAGAGATAGACTTTAAGGCGGTGCATTTCTCTTATGATGATAAACAGGAAGTGCTTAAAGGGATTGATTTTAAAGTAAACCAAGGAGAAACTGTGGCGATTGTAGGAGCTACAGGAGCGGGTAAATCTACTATCATCAATCTTATTACTCGTTTTTATGATGTGAGTTCTGGGCAAATTTTACTAGATGGTAAAGACCTTAGAGATTATGATTTGTATAGTTTAAGGCAACATATAGGAGTGGTATTGCAAGATGTTTTCTTATTTCACGGAAGCATTTACGAAAATTTAACGTTCGGCGATGAAACCATCACTCTAGAGCAAATTAAAACCATAGCAAAAGAAATAGAGGTGGACGATTTTATAGAAAGTTTGCCTAATGGCTATCATTATGTGGTAAGTGAACGAGGGGCTTCTATTTCTTTGGGGCAGCGCCAATTGCTTTCTTTTTTGAGGGCATATCTTTCTAATCCTAAAATTCTTATTCTTGATGAAGCCACTTCTTCCATAGACCACGAAAGCGAAAAATTGATTCAAAAGGCTACGGAGAAAATTACTAGAAATAGAACTTCTATCATCATTGCTCACAGGCTTTCTACCATAGAGAAGGCGGATAAAATTCTGGTGATGGATAAAGGTAAAATAGTAGAAGAGGGGACACATCAGGAATTGCTGGCACTCAATGGTTATTATGCCTTGCTGTATCAATCTCAACTTGGGACGAAGAAAGAATAGTTATTTTTATACATTTGTTACTGATATTATTGATATATGATTTTAGATATTGTAAATCTTACTAAAAAGTTTGGGGAGCAGGTTGCATTAAACCAAATTAACCTTACCATACAAAAAAATGAAATTATAGGTTTGTTAGGACCTAATGGGGCAGGTAAATCTACTTTAATGAAGACTATTTCTGGTGTTTTGGATATAGAAGAAGGGGAAATTTCTTTCAATGGATCTTCGTTAGTAGGAACATTAGATGCTAAGAAAAAGATAGGCTTTTTACCAGAAAATAATCCGCTTTATACGGAAATGTATGTGCGAGAGTATTTAGAGTTGGTGGCAGATATTCATCACATATCTAAACAGAGGATAGATGAAGTGATAGATTTGGTAGGGATAACACCAGAAAAATCTAAGAAAATAGGGCAATTATCCAAAGGATATAAACAGAGGGTAGGTTTAGCTCAAGCCATTATCCATCAGCCAGATTTGCTAATTTTAGACGAGCCAACAAACGGACTAGATCCAAACCAAATTTTAGAGATACGAGAAGTGATTAAAGAGATTGGGCGTAAAAAAACGGTTATCTTATCTACACATATTATGCAGGAGGTGGAGGCGTTGTGCAGTAGAGTGATACTGATACACAAGGGCAACATTATGCAAGATTCTCCAATAGAGGAGTTCAAAGGCAAATATGCTTCCTTAGAAGAAGCCTTTGCAGCATATACCCATTAAAAATAAAAAAGGAAACTTAAAATTTTAAGTTTCCTTTTTTGTTACTTATAGCGTTTTAAACTGTTCTAACATTCTTACATCGTTTTCAAAGAACATACGAATGTCGCTCATTTGGTAGAGGAGCATTACGATTCGCTCTATTCCCATACCAAAAGCATAGCCACTGTATTTGTCAGGGTCTATATTTACATTTTTAAGTACGGCAGGATCTACCATACCACAGCCCATAATCTCTAGCCAACCTGTACCTTTAGTAATTCGGTAGTCTGTTTCGGAGTTAAGCCCCCAATAAACATCAACTTCCGCACTTGGCTCAGTGAATGGGAAATAAGACGGTCTCATTCTAATTTTAGACTTTCCAAAAAGCTCCGTAGTGAAAAACTGTATAGTTTGCTTTAAATCCGCAAAACTCACCTTTTCATCGATATAAAGACCTTCTATCTGGTGGAAAATACAATGTGAACGAGAAGAAATAGCCTCATTTCTAAATACTCTACCTGGTGATAGAATACGCATAGGAGGTTCATTTTGCTCCATATGTCTTATCTGTACAGATGAGGTATGTGTTCTAAGAAGAATATCAGGATTTTGCTCTATAAAAAAGGTGTCCTGCATATCTCTAGCAGGGTGGTATTCAGGCAGATTAAGGGCAGTAAAGTTGTGCCAGTCGTCCTCTATTTCAGGACCGTCTGATACCGCAAATCCTATGGACTTAAATATCTCAATAATCCTATTCTTTACTAAGTTGATAGGGTGTCTGCTTCCTAGTTCCAAAGGATACCCAGGGCGAGTTAAATCTTCTTTTTCTATTACAATGTTAGAGGCTGTTGCATTTTTAAGTTCTTCTAGCTTTTCGGCAACGGCTTGTTTTAGAACATTTATTTTCTGTCCAAAAGCTTTTTTTTGTTCGTTCGGAACTTGTTTAAACTCATCAAAGATGGCGTTTAAAATTCCTTTTTTACCGTTAAATTTTATCCTGAACTGTTCTATTTCATCTTTATTTGAAGACTGAAATTGCTTTACCTCTTGTAAATATGCTTCGATGTGTTCTAACATTCTTCGTTTTCTAATTTGGGTGCAAAAATAAGGTTTTCCTACTAAACTTAAAAGATTAGCTTGTATAATGGTTCAATTATAATTGTTTCAAGGTTATTCCACTAGGTAGCCGTCGTAGGAAATAGGCTGCCTGTCTCTACTATTGATAGAAATGTAGGCTTTTCCGTTTTTAAAAATATCAATGTATATATCACTTACATTTTCAGGGTGAGAAAGACTAAAATGATAGGTATATCCTTTTTTAGTTTTATTTTTGGAGAATTTGAAATCTTTTGTTTCTGTATTGAAACTGTTTTTAGAAGGGTTTAGACTAGCATTAAACATTCTGCCAAAGTAAGGGAGATTAACGGATAGGCTGTCTTTTTTTAGAGTAACAGCATAGCCATAATCTAGCTCAAACATTCGGCTTCCAACGGTAGGGAACGATTGTGCTATATTGATAACATCGTAATTATTAGGAAGTGCCCTTTTTGCCATTATGGTAAACTCATTTTTATCCATGTAACTTTGTACTTTATCTTCGTTTATGCCGTATTGAGTTTGGCAAGAGATAAGGGAAAGTCCTGTTAGTAGTAATATAATAACTCTTTTCATTGTGTTTGGGTTTTTAAAAACAAAAATAGATAAATCAGACAACAAACAAATCAGAAATAATGCCATCTGCCATAAACCAATGTTCTTCTGGTATAAAAAGCTGATTTTCTTCTAATTTTAATACTCTTAAACTTAGTTTGGTTCCTAGGCTTTTTTGGAATGGCTTTAGTATTTCTTCCGAAAATTGACTGATGATATTGTACTCAACACCCCATTTGGTACGAAGACCTATCATAATGAGTTCGTTAAATTGTTCTTTTTCTGATAAAATTTCCGTTTCTTTTGGGAGTGAGTTTTCTACTAAACTTTTGATATATAAACTATTATTAGCGATATTCCAACTGCGTTGTTTTTGTCCGTCGTAGGAGTGAGCTGATGGTCCTATACCTAAATAAGGTAAGCCTTTCCAATAAGCGGTATTATGCCTAGAGTGATAGTTTGGTTTGGAGAAATTAGAAATTTCGTAATGTTCAAATCCATTTGCTTTAAGTGTTTCTGCAAGGTATTGAAAAGCAATAAGCTGTTCTTCTTCCTTTGGAGCATTGATTTTTTTCTGTTCAATCCACTTTTGTAGAGCAGTTTTGGGTTCTACGGTAAGGGCATAAGATGAGATATGTGGCACTTGAAGTTCTATACTTTTTTGTAAACTTTCTTTCCAAAGAGAATGGTTGGAAGCTGGCGAGCCATAGATTAAATCTATACTAATGTTTTCAAAACCTGTGTCTTGGGCTCTTTTTATAGAGCCTTCCGCTTCGGAAGCACTATGGGCTCTGTTCATAAGTTTTAAATCTTCTTCAAAAAAACTTTGAGTGCCAATGCTTAACCTGTTGATAGGCGTGTTAGAAAGAGCCTTTAAGAAGGATTGGTTTAAATCATCGGGGTTTGCTTCTAAGGTGATTTCTATGTCAGAATTAAATGTAAAATATCTCAATACCTCGTCTATAAGTCTTTGTATTTCATCTACGCTAAGGATAGAAGGTGTGCCGCCACCAAAATATAATGATGGTAGATTTTTGTTTTCTAACTCGTGTTGTCTTAGGTATAACTCTTTTTTTAGAGCTAAAAGCATATCGTCTTTCAATTTCAACGAAGTGGAAAAGTGAAAGTTACAATAACTGCATTTTTGCTTGCAAAACGGAATGTGTAAGTATATCAAAGATAGATGATTTTTAATGTTTAATATCGGAAGCCTCTAGTGTTGATAAAATTTTCAAAAGCGTAGCCTAAGTTAATCATAAAGCTGTTGCCACCATAATCTGCAATAGGAGAGAGGTTAATGTTATAAGCTGCTCCGAAACTAAATTGGTTAAATTTAAGTTTGATAAGAGGGGAGAAACTAAGTTGTTGGTTTCCAAATGTTGATTTGGCTGTTCTGTAGCTAATGCCTCCTGCGAAATAATTGTCTTCGTCTTTAATTTTTGCTAACAAATTAGCGTCAATAATTCTAGATGAGTTGGTGTTTAAATTGATTAAAACTGAGGGTTCTAACGAAAGATTTTCAGAAAAATCCCAATCATAGCCAGTATTGATGAAAAATTTGGTGGGAGAAGGTTCTATTCCATTAACAATGTAGGTGGTTTTACTTAGAGGAATATCCACTACTGAAAAACTACCGAAAAAGCCATTATAAGTAGCTTGTAAACCAAGGTTAGCATAGGTTAAAAATACACTATTGGTACCGCTTTGTATCAAGGGGTCGCTAGAATCTTTTGGATTAAGAAGAGCCAAATCTATATTGGAATTATAAAGATTGATGCTAGTACCAAATGAAAATTGGTTTTTTCTTTTATTATCATTTATTGGGATAAAATAAGCGGCTCCCACGCTAATTCCATTGGCAGAGGTTGGTCCGTTTTGGTCTCTGAAAAAATAAGCACCTACACCAAGTCTATCAGTAACATTAGCGCGTGCACCTATAGATTGTGTGTTGGGAGAATGTTCTAGCTTGGCGAATTGTTTTTGATAATGGCTATTGATTATAATGTCGTCTGTTTCTCCAAAATGAGCGGGATTAAAGAGATATTTACCGTCTAATAAATATTGTTGGTAATACGGAAGCGTCTCCTGTGCATAGGAAATAATAGTGATAAAAATAGAAATGGTAAACAAAATCTTTTTATACATAGCTTGATTGTTTGGTAATTAGGCTAGATGCATATTGTCTATAAGCCTTACTTGATTTACATGAACAACAATAAAAGCTCTGTAAGAACAATCTTTATAGAAGAAATCGGTTTCTTTTAAAGTGTTTTCATCAGCAATTACAAAGTATTCTAAATCAAAGTTTTTTTCTTTTTCAAAAATGGAATGTACTCTCTCTTTTATTTCAGGAATACTAACAACTCTAAACCAATCATTTACCTTTAAAAGGGTTTTGTAAATAATTTTGGCATCTTCTCTTTCAGCTTCGGATAATCGCATATTTCTAGAGCTCATCGCTAAGCCGTTTTCTTCTCTGTAAATAGGCACTCCGTGTATATTGATTGGAAAGTTTTTCTTTTCCACTAACTTTCTGATAATGGCAAGTTGCTGGAAATCTTTCTCTCCGAAGTAAGCGTTGTTTGGCTGTACCTGTCGGAAAAGCTCTTCTACCACTGTGCCTACACCATCAAAATGACCTGGTCTCATTTTGCCTTCCATTTCATTTTCTAACCCATCAAAATCGTAGTTTTTTGCTACGGATTTTTCGGGGTAGATATCTTCTATACTTGGTGTATATACAGCATCTACTAATTTTGATTTTCTAAGTTTTTCTAAATCGGCTTCTAAAGTTCTTGGGTACTTCTCTAGGTCGTCAGGGTTGTTAAACTGCGTAGGATTAACAAAAATAGAAGAAATCACAATGTCGTTATCAGGTCTAGCAGCTTCGTAGAGCGAGAGATGCCCTTTGTGTAAAGCCCCCATAGTAGGAGCGAATCCAATGGTTTTATTCTCTAGTTTTATATTCTTGATATAGGTTTCTAATTCCTTTCTACTGTCTAATAGTTTCATTTGAAAAATTTCTCCAAAATTATAAAAAATTGTTAATACACTGTTATTAGTTTAAAAAGTTGTATTTTTGCATAAACAACTGTCTTTTAAGTTGAAGATAAAAATAAGAATTATGCCAGACAAAAAGATTTTATATGTTACTACAGAGATGTTTCCTTACCAAGAAGAAAGTGCAATGTCTGATGCGGTAAATAGGATGGCGCTTAAAATGTATGGAGAGGGGAATGATGTGCGTGTTTTTATGCCTCGTTTTGGATATATTAGTGAAAGAAAGTTCCAGTTACACGAAGTGATTAGGCTTTCAGGTATGAATATTATTATCAATGATTTAGACCAACCTTTAATCATTAAAGTAGCATCTTTACCAGGTGAAAGGTTGCAGGTCTACTTTATAGATAACGAAGATTATTTTAAAAGAAAATTTGCGTATAAAGATGAGGAAGGACTTCCTTTTGAAGATAATGATGAGAGAGCAATGTTTTTCGCAAGAGGCGTTATAGAAACCATTAAAAAACTCAACTGGGTGCCCGATGTGGTTCATCTTAATGGTTGGATGTCAGCATTTATCCCAGTATACCTTAAGCATTACTACAAAAAAGACTCTTATTTTGATGATACTAAGTTTATTTTGTCTGTATACAATGAGGAAAATTTGGCTTTTGACAAGAAAACAGTGGTAAATAAGTTTAAATTTGATAATATAAAAGGAATTAAAGCGTTTGATGAGCCTAGCTTCTATAGTTTTTTGGAAGAAGGTATGAATCTTGTAGATGTGGTAGTGAAAGGAGATGAATTTTTAGAGCAAGATTTAGACAAGATATTTTCTAGAGCTTGTTCAGACAAGAAGGAGTATGTTACTCCTGAGTCTGTAGGTGATATATATTAAGAAATAGATTTTATTTAATACATTCAATGATAATAGAAACAAAAAAAATCTTTAAGCTGTTTGTTATAGCAGGATTAGGGAGTTTGGGGATACAAAGTTGTGAGTCAGAAGCAAATAATCTTGGTGAACAGTTTTTTGCTAGTGGAGCAGCAACGGGTGAAACACAAAGTTATGATGTGATAGCTTATAACCTCAATAATAATGATACCATACAGTCTGACGCATCTCGTATTTCTCAGGCAACTTTGGGAGCTTTTACAGAAGATAACTTCGGAATGCAAAAATCTTCTTATGTAACACAGTTGCGTTTACTTAGCTATAATCCAGACTTTGGTACTAATGCTAAGGTAGATTCGGTTGTTTTAGAGTTAAAACCTATTTATGCTTCAGACTCTGCAACTACATCAACAGATGAGAACTATGTTTTTATGGGTAATGTAGCCGCTAAAAAGGTAGTAACAACTTATCCTATACAGAAGTATGGTAATAATAAACCACTAACGCTTAAGGTGGATGAGGTAGATGATTTTTTATATTCTACAGAGAAGAAATATTACTCTAATCAAAAAGTAGCGCTAGGGGTTAATTTAGCAACAGTATCACTTGATGGTAAGGTATCTTCAGTTAGTATTACAAGCGATGCTGATAATAAAGAATTATTGTCTAGAACTGTAGGAATAAGGATACCTCTTGATGCACAGTATTTTCAAGATAAAATAGTAAATAAACAAGGCTCTACAGAACTGAAAGATGCGGCCAGTTTTATCCGTCACATTAAAGGGATAAAACTTTCTGTAGTAGAAAATGACGGTTATATTTTGAAATTTTATCCTAATGATGTCAGTATTAAGATGTATTATACCTATGATACGACCTCTAATGGAACTACTACAAAAACTTCCTCAGTATATCAGTTTGATTTAGGTTCAAGTAATGTTCATTTTAATCAGATAGATTATAATAGACCTTCTGCTTATAGTACAGCGATGACTAATGTTGATAAAACTAATGGAGATGAAAGACTTTATCTGCAAGGTATGGGAGGTGCTGGTGCAGTTTTAAAAATACCTTCAACGGAAATACAGAAAATTAAAAATCTTTACAAAAATGAGAATATAGGTATTCTCTCCGCCAAGATTAGATTATATACAGATAGTAGTGTTTGGAATAAATCTTACGCTAAACCATCAAGTTTCTTGGTTAAGTATGCTAATCTAAATGATTTTTTAGTTGATGTTTCAGCATTGTCTTTGTCGCCGTCATTTTATTTTATTAAAGGTAACGATTTGACAAATAACCCAGCTTATTATGATATTACGATTACTCAAACTCTTAAAAATATCATAGAAAAAGAGACTGAAAATAGAGACTTAGAAATTAATGTAGGAGATTATTTAAAAAGTACACAAGGAGTTTTGTTAGGTCAAAATTATAATACTAGAGCTTATGCTCCTCAAAGAATAGTATTAGTTGGTTCTAAAACAACCGATCAAAATAAAGTGAAATTAAATATTATTTACGCTAAAAAATAAAGTATTATGTGTGGAATAGTAGGATATACAGGGCATAGAGATGCTTATGAAGTAGTTATTAACGGTCTAAAAAGATTAGAATATCGCGGTTACGACAGTGCTGGGATAGTGCTAGAAAATTCGGGTGTCTCTTATGATGTTAAAAAAACTAAAGGTAAAGTTTCCGATTTAGTAAGTATATCGAAGAATCTTGAGAATACATCACACATAGGTATGGGGCATACAAGATGGGCGACTCATGGTGTGCCTAGTGATAAAAATTCACATCCTCATGTTTCTAATAATGGTAAGGTGGTTATAGTACATAATGGGATTATAGAAAACTATGATACCATTAAAACTATGTTGATAGCTAAAGGTTATGTTTTTCATTCAGAAACAGATACTGAAGTTTTGGTTAATCTTATTCAGTATTTTATGGATGAAAATAAAGAATTGGATTTTCCAGAAGCTGTTCGTTATGCTCTTAATGAGGTTTATGGGGCGTATGCAATTACAGTAATGCATAAAGATTACCCAAGTCTTTTAGTAGTAGCAAGGTTGGGTTCTCCTCTTGCGATAGGGATAGGAGATAAAGAATATTTTATTGCATCAGATGCCTCTCCATTTGTAGAGTTTACTAAAGAGGCTATCTACCTAGAGGAAGGTCATATGGCAACTATATCTTTAGAAAATGGTGTCGATATTAGAAAAATAGAGGATAATTCCAAGATAATTCCTGCTATTCAAGAGCTTAAGCTCAATCTAGAACAGATAGAGAAAGGAGGTTATGAGCACTTTATGCTTAAAGAAATTTTTGAGCAACCTAAATCTATTCACGATACTATGAGAGGTCGTCTTTTGGTAGATGAAGGCATTATCAAAATGGCTGGTATTTGGGATCATTTAGAGAAGTTAAATAATGCTAATCGTATCATTATCATTGCGTGCGGTACTTCTTGGCATGCAGGATTGATAGGAGAGTACCTAATTGAAGAATTTGCAAGAGTACCTGTAGAAGTAGAATATGCCTCTGAATTTAGATATAGAAATCCAATTATAACAGATAAAGATGTAGTTATTGCGATTTCTCAGTCAGGAGAAACAGCTGATACAATGGCAGCTATCAAAATGGCGAGAGAAAAAGGAGCATTTGTTTATGGTATTTGTAATGTGGTAGATTCTTCTATTGCTCGTTTTTCAGATGCAGGGTCTTATACTCACGCTGGACCAGAGATAGGAGTGGCTTCCACTAAGGCGTTTACTGCACAACTTACCATTTTAACAATGATGGCGCTCAAATTAGGTAAACACAATGGAAATCTAAGTAATCAAGAATTTATGAAACTGATTACAGAATTAGATACTATTCCTAAAAAAGTAGAGGAAGTGTTGGCTTCTACTCACGATTATGTGAAGAAGATAGCACACGATTTTGTAGAATCAACAAATTTCTTATATCTTGGTAGAGGATACAATTTTCCTGCAGCTCTAGAGGGAGCATTGAAGTTAAAGGAAATTTCTTACATTCATGCGGAGGGTTACCCTGCAGCAGAAATGAAGCATGGTCCTATTGCACTCATTGATGAGAATATGCCTATTGTTGTAATTGCGCCTAAAAATAAACATTACGATAAAGTGGTGAGTAATGTACAGGAAATTAAAGCCAGAAAAGGTAAAGTACTAGCTGTAGTAACTAATGGTGATGAACAGGTGGCTTCTATGTCGGATTATGTAATTGAAATCCCCGAAACATCAGAATGTTTCTCTCCAATTATAGCGTCAGTGCCATTACAGTTATTGGCTTATTATATTGCTGTTTATAGAGGAGCTAATGTAGATCAGCCTAGAAACTTAGCAAAATCTGTTACTGTAGAATAATGAATTATTTGATATATCTACAAAATAATTGTAGGAAAAGTTCGTTGAGTTATTAACATTTGTATAATAATTCAAAAAAATAATTATCTTTGCACATCAAATTTTCAGTGTTTGAAGTTTTTGTTAGCAAGTTTTAAACTAGAAATTAGAAAATTAAATTAAACATCATCAGATGAAGAAAATATTTTTTGTACTCTTATCAGCCTCTTTGGTTGTGTCGTGTTCTAGGGGGAGCAAGTCTTCTGGTAAGCCTACTACTAAAGGAGAACTTATACCAAAAGGAAAATCGCAGTCATTTATAGCGGAAAGACCGTATGGTATGGTGGCTATTCCTGGAGGATCTTTTGTAATGGGTATGGCGGATGTAGATTATACTAATATGCCAGAAAAAGCCCCGTTAAAAACGGTTACTGTATCATCTTTTTTTATGGATGAGACAGAAGTTACCAATGCGCAGTATAGAGTATTTATAGACTATGTAAGGGATTCTGTCGCAAGAACTTTACTTGCAGAAGCTGCTGGTGATGTTACTTCAGGTGGAGGTAATGGTACAGGTATATCAGATTATGCTTATCTCTCTAAAAAAACAGGAAATGCTACGCCGTATCAAGAATATTTGGAGTCAAAAGGAGGCAGAGATGGCTACGATGAATCTAAAAGATTAGACTGGGGAGTTCCGTTAAAATGGAATACTTCCGATTATCCAGATGTTCAATATGCGGAAATTATAGAGTCTATGTATCTTCCTCCAGCAGAAAGAATAAATGGGGAGAGAGTTATTGATACTAGAAAGTTGAGGTATGCTTATCAATGGGAAGATATAGAGTCTGCTGTAAAAGATGGTAAAAGAAGTTCAAACTATCTTAAAAAGGAGAGTATCGCTGTTTATCCTGATACGACAGTTTGGATTAAAGATTTTAATTATGCCTATAATACACCATTGTACGATGGTTATTTTTGGCATAAGGCTTATAAAAACTATCCAGTGGTAGGGGTAACTTGGGATCAAGCTAGAGCCTATTGTGATTTTAAAACAAAAGCTAAGAGAGACGATAATAAAAAATCTAAGAAGAGAAAAGAACCTCCGATGGCGTTCCGTTTGCCTACAGAAGCAGAATGGGAGTATGCTGCTAGGGGAGGTAGGGAAAATGCTACTTATCCTTGGGGGGGACCTTATTTGATGGATGATAGAGGATGTTATATGGCAAATTTTAAGCCCAAAAGAGGTAACTATATAGAAAATGAGAAAAAAGGTAACTATACCTATACAGCTCCAGTAAAATCTTTTCCTAAGAATGATTTTGGTCTTTACGATATGGCGGGAAATGTATCTGAATGGACTGAGTCTCCTTATAATAATACAACTTACCAGTTTTCTTCGACTCTGAATCCATATCTGTCTAATCAAGTTTATAGAGATACCAAAAAATCAGTAAGAGGAGGTTCTTGGAAAGATGTAGGCTATCTATTGATGACTGGTTATAGAGATTGGGAGAGAAAGGACTCTGCTAGAAGTTATATTGGATTTAGAACTGTACAGGATATACCAGAAGGTTCAGCTAAATTTAAAAGAAGAACTAAATAATAAATAAAGACAATAATATTTTTTTTACATCATGAAACTAAGTGATAAAACTTTAAATTTCATCTACTCGGTAGGTGCTTCTGTGGTAATTTTAGGGGCGTTTTTTAAAATGACTCACACTACTTTTGGTGGCTTAATAAATCCCACATGGATTTTAGGGGCAGGGTTGATTACCGAGGCTCTTATATTTCTACTATATGCTTTTAATCCGCCTACTGAAGAATCTAAGTATGCTTGGGAGAATGTATATCCAGAATTATTAGACGCTAATGCTCAGCCTAAACCGAGAAAAAATGTAGTAGAACAGACACAAGAAATAAAGCAATTAGAAGTGTCTCTTTCTGAGAAATTGGATAAGATGCTGAAGGAAGCTAATTTAGATGTTCAATTATTTGAAAGACTTAGAACAGGGATAGATAAATTTTCTGCATCTGTAGATCAGATTAATCAGACTGTAGATGTGTCCTCTTCTACTCAGAAATATAATGATCAGCTTACATTGGCGGCAAGTCATTTGGAAAGTATGAATGCACTTTATGCACTACAGTTAGAGCATGGCAAAGCTCAATCAGAATATCATCAAAAATATGTTTCTGATTTACAAAAATCAGTAGAGCAGTCGGAGAAATTTAATCAAGAATTAGACGGGCTTACAGCTAACCTTAATAATCTTAATAGAGTTTATGGAGGTATGCTGAATGCAATGAAAGGATAAGATTTTCTTTTTCAAAGTTTTAATCTATTTTTAACACTAAAAAACTAAAATGGCAAAGGAAAAATTATCACCGCGTCAGAAGATGATCACCTTGATGTATCTAGTTTTTATTGCGATGCTTGCAATGCAGATAGATCAAGAGATTATACGCTCTTATAATGACACAAAAGATACTTTGAGTCAAGCAACGCTATTAACTCAATCCAAGAATAAAATATTTGAAGAAACTCTTCGCCAAAAGGCGGAAAATTCTCCAGAGTCTTTTTCTCAACCTTATGAACAATACAAATTATTGAAGGAAAAGATAGATGCTTTGGTAAAGTTTATAGAGGCTTCTAAAACAGAAATGCAGAAGTTTGCAGGTCAAGATATGGCTTCTAAAGAATTTAATTTTAATGCTTTAAATAATACTGATGCTTCTACGCTTTACTTTTTCGATAAGGCAAATGAAGCTAGTCCAAGTAAAAATGCAGAGAAGTTGAAGACTTTGATGGGGGAGGTTAGAGATTTGGTTTTGAAAATTTTTCCTAAAAACTCCCAGAATGAAGCTATTATAGAAAGAGCTAACAGTTCTTTTAATGCTAGTATTGGTACGAATAGTATTAAAAAGGATTGGTTAGTTTCTAAATTTTATAATCAGCCATTGGTAGCTGCATTAGCTAACTTGGAGGTGTTGCAGTCTGAAGCTAGAAATCTACAATCAGATGCTTTGGCTAATATGCTTAAAGAGAAAGTAGATGCGGATATTAAGTTTAATGCATTTGAAGCTATTGTTGCTGCACCGACGGTTGTTTTGCAAGGAGATAAAGCAGAGGCTAAGATTGTTGTTGGTACTTATGCAAGTTCTGTTCCTGGTATGTCTATATCTGGTGTAGATAGAATGGCTAATGGTCAAGGTTTTAAAAGTCTTAATACAGCGAGTGTAGGTGACTTTAAATTTAATGGAGAAATTACATTTTTAGATGCTAATCAGAAGCCAATAAGATTACCTTTTTCACATTCTTATCGCGTTATTGCTGGTGCTAAGGAAGTAGCATTGCAAAGCGGAGCTGTAGTTTCTGCTGACAAGATGAATGTACTTTATAGGGGAGTAGATAATCCTATTTCTGCATCTATGCTAGGTGTTGATAATGCGTCAGTAAAATTATCTGCTGCTGGAGCTTCTGTATCTGGAGGTAAAGGCAAATGGATTATCCGTCCAGGAGCTGGTAATTTGGTAAATATTACAGTTACGGGTACTTTGCCTAATGGTAAAGCTACTACAGCTTCATTCCCGTTCAGAGTGAAAAGTGTTCCTGCTCCGCAAGGGGAAATTAGAGGACAGAATGTGGTTTCTATGCCTGCAAGTTCTATTAAAAATCAAACTATATCTGCCGCAATTCCAGATTTTGAATTTCCTGTAAGTTTTACAGTAACTGGATTTAGAGTGAAAATACCAGGTAAGGCAGCTAGTTTTATCAGCGGTAATAGTTTGAGTTCGGTAGCAGCACAGACAGCTAACTTGCGTTCTGGCGATGTAGTTTATGTTTATGATATACAAGCTACGGCTAGTGGTTTGGGTGGACAAATGCTTAAGAACATTTCTCCGGTGGTAATAAATGTTCAATAAATTTATAAGATTGAGTATTCCTTATTTTTATTAAGGAAAAATAAAATAATAGTATCAATGAAAAAAATCATTTTTAGTACTTTCATATTAGCTTCTAGTTTTGCTTGGGGGCAGAATATTCTTAATGCAAAATCTCCAGAAGAATTTCGCAAATTAAGAGAGGGGAATCAAGCTCAGAAAGGAGATGAAATAGTGTCTACGGAGGTTAAACCTTTAGATTATGGTTACATAGAAGATAAGGATATCCTTAGAAGTATGGTAGTGTGGGAAATTATTGATATGAATGAAAAAATCAATCAGCCTTTCTACCATAATTCTGATGGTTTGGTTTCGCAGAATAAATCTCTCTATCAGCTATTGTTAGATGGTATTAATAGCGGTAAAATAAAGGAGGTCTATGATGATGAGATGTTTACGACTAGACTAAAACCTGAAGAAATACAACAAAGGATGAGTAGAGTGGTAACTTCAGACTGGCTCATTGATAAGATTAACAGTGGAGAAAAAGTATCTGAGGAAGATAAGAAAGCAGGCACAGATGTTTATGAAACGAAGTCTGAACAGGTTAAGTTGTTGAAAATAAAAGGTATGTGGTATATTGATAGAAGAGATGGACAAATGAAATATCGTCTTCTTGGAATAGCAGCTATGGGACCAGATCCACAAACTATGGGACAACAATTTGCTGATAAGGAGGAGTTTATAGATCTTTTTTGGGTGTTTTATCCAGATGCTAGGCAGATTACGGCAAATGCTAGAGTTTTTAATAATAAAAATTTGTCTTCTGATATTAGTTTTGATGATATTCTTAATGCGAGAAGGTTCTCTTCTATCATTTACAAGTCTGAAAATGGATTAGGAAGTGGGGTAATTAAGGATTACATTCCCAATGATGCAGAGGCTCAGTTGGAAGAAAGTGAAAGAATTAAAAACCAAATATTAGAAATGGAAAATGATATGTGGAATTACTAGATTTTAAACGTTCCGTGTATGTTTTTGTATCATAATAAAACCTGAGTTCATAAGCTCAGGTTTTGTGTTTAAAACGAAAAAGATTTTATGAAAAATGTAGAATATATTATTGTAGGAGATGGCTATGCTGGATTATTTTTTGCTCATCAATTATTGAAAAATAATCACTCTTTTGTTTTATTTTCAGATGGTGAAAAAGGAGCTTCTCAAGTATCGGCTGGCATTGTAAACCCTGTAGTTCTTAAGAAGTTTACCACTTTTTGGAAGGCTAATGAGCAGATAGAATTTCTTACAGATACAATAAAGGAAATAGAAGCTTATACAGGTACAAATTATTTAATAGAAGCCCCTATACATAGGATATTTCATGACGAATCTGAGAGAGAATTGTGGAAGAAAAAAAGGCTAGAGAAGGAAGATTTGAAGCCTTTTTTGAGTGATGATTTCTATACATTAGAAAATGTAGAAAATCCTTTTGAGACAGGTAAAGTATTGAGGTCTTCAAGGCTAAATGTACCTTTGTTTTTTAGTGATTATTTACACTATTTGGAGCGTCAAAATAAATTGATAAAGGAACGATTTGATTATAATCAAATTGATGTGGAAAATAATAAATATAAAGATTGGATTTATAAAAAGGTTGTTTTTGCGGAGGGGATAGGCGTTAAAAATAATCCTTTTTTTAGGGATATTATGGTAAATCCAAATAAAGGGCATCATCTTAAAGTAAAACTTTCTAAAGAGCTATACTCTGATGTTACTATTAAGAAAAAACATTTTTTATTT
The DNA here is from genome assembly GCF_009663465.1 of Riemerella anatipestifer. Taxonomy (GTDB): domain Bacteria; phylum Bacteroidota; class Bacteroidia; order Flavobacteriales; family Weeksellaceae; genus Riemerella; species Riemerella anatipestifer_C. Next base: position 138,363 of record NZ_QXHU01000003.1, on the reverse strand, counting down.
CCTTTAGAAGATACTAACTCTTTCTACTATGGAGGAACCTATGATAGAGATAATACTGATGAGAAAATAGACACTAAGGCCGTAGAACAACTCAAAAACGGGCTTAGAGAATTTTATCCGTTTGATTTTGAAATACAAGAGGTTTGTTATGGTTTTAGACCTACAGTTAAGGATAGAAGACCTATTTTGGGAGCTCACGAGGTATATTCTAATTTGTATGTTTTTAATGGATTAGGGGCAAGGGGGATTCTCAATGGTAGCTATTTTTCTAAAATATTATACGATTTTACTCAAACTCAAATAGAATTGCCTAAGGAAGTTAATGGTTTACGTTTTTTAGCTAAATAAAAGTTAGCTATCCCAATTTGGGGTAGCTAACTTTTTTACAATGAAAAACTTAATTTTAGTACTTAGTAGTATATTTTACTTTAAAGCCTTTAATAAGTCCACTCCATCTACATTTGCCCACGCTCCAGAAACTAGATTTACCTTCTTAACCGAAGAATCAGAAGTGAAACTTGCTGGGTTATCATTGGCGTAACCATAGCCCCACACAGCAGGATTAGATGAGTTTAGATAGTTGATAGGTGTTACTTTAATATTGTTGGTAGCCACTTGATCGTTTTGGGTATCTTTATCTTGGATAAGTACCGCATAGGCTTTCTTCCCATTGTTATCCTTGTATCCGTCTATATAAACATTTTTGAATATTCCAGAGCCTTGTTTTTTGAACTGGATAGCAGAGATTTCTGTAGAGCCTTCTACTTCAGGTTTAGTACCAGCTTCTCTAATAAGTGTGATACCATTAATTTTAGGAGCTGTATTATTTTTATTAGAAGAGGCTTCTATCTCCATACCAAAGTTACCTACTTTCGTTTGGTACGCAAACCAATTAGAATTGTTTTGTCCAGACCAGCCATCTTGCCAGTCGAAAGAGTCATCAAAGTTTCCATAAGAAACAAGGTTAGTAGCACTTACTGTACCTCCGAAGAACTCAAATCCGTCGTCTGTTCCTTTATAAGCGACTAGATTCTCTAGTATAGTACCCGCTCCAACAGAATAGAAAGTCATAGAGTTGTTTTCAGATTTTCCGTCTCCGATTTTTTTACCTCCATATTCTACTCTTACAAATTTCATTACACCAGAATTGTCGTTGGCATCATCACCTCCATACTGCAAATTATTACCGTCTTCAGAAATAGCAGTTTTGTTACCATTTGCGGCAATTATGGGGGCTTTACCATAGATTGAAATTCCACCCCAGTCTCCAGGGATTTTGGTATTAGAAGTAAATACGATAGGGTTATCAGCAGTACCTTGTGCATTGATTTTAGCACCCTGCAGAATTACTAAGCTAGTATCGTTAGAAGAATTGGCAGTAAATACAGCTCCTGGTTCTATGGTAAGTGTAACTCCGCTAGCTACTTTTACCACACCGTCTAGAGTATAGTTACCTTTTTTGATTAGGAGGTCTTTAGTAATAGTACCGTTAAGGCTTCCAGAACCTTCCATTACACTTCCAGTAGTATTTTCTATTTTGGTACTTGTGGAAGCATCGTTGTCCTCACGAATGTCTATAGTACAAGAAGTTACGGATAGTACAAGTGCTAAAGAGCATAATGATAAAAGATGTTTTTTCATTTTTATTAGATTAAATTATTGATTTTTTTGATTCAAATTAAAAAGTATATTCTACTGAAAGATTAAAGTTAGTTCCTCTTCTATAGTCTGTATGTACGAAGCTATCTGCTCTTACTTCTACATCGCTGTTATTACCATACTCCAATCTGTATTGAGTATTGAGTATATTGATGATACTGAATTTAGTCTTCCATTGTTTAGAAAGTTCTTTTTGGTAAACAAAATCTAACTTATGGAAAGGTCTTTCATAAATATGATCTACTCCGATTGATCCTAGTGTATGGATTTTAGAACCAGAAACATTATACACCAAAGATGCTGTTTGAGTTAAATTCTTTGCATTCTTTGTCTCGTATTTCAAATCTGCATTTAGAGTCCACGGTGCGGCACCTTGTAAACCTCTTTTTAATCCTTTTTGTCTGTCGGATTCTTGTTCTTTTTGTAGGCTACTACGCTTAACATCAGAGTACATTAAGGTAGCGTTTGTGCCTAGTGAGAAAGGAGAAAGGCTTTCTGAAATTCTTTTTAGATTGATGATTCCTTCTAACTCTATACCTGCTAGATTGGCTTCGGTGGCATTGAAAAAGGTAATGGTTTGTCCATTAGAATTTGCCGATGCAGTGTAGGATTTTTCTATAGCATTTACGATTTTCTTTCCGAAGATACCAAAAGCAAACATTTCGTCTTTCGTAGGAAATAGCTCATACTTAAGGTCAAAGTTATAGTTTTCACTATTGGTAAGTTTGGGGTTACCTAGTATATTTTCGTTGTTAGGGTTGATATAGGTAATTGGCATATACTCTATTAAGATAGGTCTAGTAATAGTTTTACTGAAAGCAAATCTTAAGTTAGTTTTAGAGTTTAGCTCTTTTTTAACTGATACTGAAGGTAATAGATAGTACTGATTTCTAGTAAGGTTTAGAAAAGGTCCATTGATGGAGTTGGAAAGTTCTTTGTACCTCGTGATATTCATATTGTTTTCTATTCTACCACCTAAAATAATGTCCCAAGTATCGTTTGGTTTATAGTTGATGCTAGTATATCCTGCATTTACAAACTGATAAATATTGTTTCTGTACACTACATTAGAGCCTTCTCTGTAATTAAAGAATCCGTTGAGCGTAGATTGGTTAAAGGTATCTTGTGGTGTATCTGGGTTTATAATAACTGTTCTTCCACTCGGTGAAACATTATTATTAAATACAGAATAGATAAATCTGTACGAAGTACTTCTTCTATCCATAAAACCATTATATCCCAAACTTAGTTCTATAGGGTAAGATTTTCTATCATTTTTTTCACCTAAACTCAATTTATACTCTGCGAAAGCGGAAAGATAATTTTTACCATTCACATCTAGGTATTGGCGGATAAGGTTATTTCCTCCGTAACTTAGCCTTATTCTATCATAGTCATGAGGAGTTTCAGGAATTCCTGAAAATATCTTTCTATCAGGCTGTTGGTAAATGTTGTTTACCCAGCTACCACCAGCTTTTATAAGGTGTCTTTTGCCTAATTTTTGGGAAGCGATAAGTTGTATATCTGTAAATCTAGAAATATCCTGTTGGTTCACACGGAACAGACCTTCCCCAGAGTTTCCTTGGTCCACGTACCCAATATTATCTTGTATAATGTTGGTGGAATTTTGTAAGAATATCGCATTCAACATTACATCTGTACCTTTGTTCTTGTAGCCTAATCCCACTAATACAGAAGACTCGGTTTCATATTCATATTCTTTTTGGTAGAGTTTGTTGTTATAGGTAATGTTAGACCCCGAAAATAAGAATAGGTTATTATGCCCTTCTTGGTATTGATATTTATTGGACTGATTTAAGGATAAAAGCAACCCTATTCTACCAGAACCAGCCTTAAAACGCTGTGCGGTAGTGAAAGAGAGCCCTGTATTGGGTAATGCCTTTATATTATCTACATTCCAAGAATCTTTAAAAGAAGAAACAGACTGTTGCCCATTGAAAATATAATTAGATGGGCGGAAGCCTCTCACTTCGTTAGGTAGTTGCCTATTTTTAGAATTAAGACCTAGATAACCATTGATAGTATTGGCATTTTCATTGATTTTAAATTTGTCTCTAAAAGTAGTTTGGCTGTTAAATCCCACACTAAACTCTACTTTTGTAAAAGGTTTATCATAAGTTAATGTTTCTATATCAAAAGTAGCCCCAGCAAAGTCGGCGTAAAGATCACTATTAAAGGTTTTATAGATATTTAGCTTCCCTACGACATCGGTTGGGAACTGTTTTAGAGCAATAATTTTTTGGAATGGGTTGTTAGATGGGGAGCCTAATCCGTTTATAAGTAGAGTGTTGTATCTTTCTTCTAACCCTCTTACAAATAACCCTTTACCTTCCACGGTATTCACTCCAGTGATTTTGGTTAAACTTTGTTCTACATTAGAAATACCCTTCCTAGAAATTTCTTCAGAACCCATGGCTTGTACCTGAACGCTAGATTTTTTAACAGCCTGCAATACTGCAGTTTCAGTTTTTTTGTTAATAGTGGCTTTCAGTTGGACACCATCTATTTTCTTTTCATTTTTAATACTGTCTTTTTTAGCTTCCTGTCCCAAGACGAATGTAGTGGAGGAACACAAGAACAAAACAGCAAGACTAAGCCTGTTATACTTCATTTTTAAACTTATTAGATATTCGTTTTTCTGGTGCAAAGAAATTACATTGTAATCTTAAATAGAGTTTCGGAAAGTTTAATTTTGTATTAAATAATATTTAACAAATGATGGTGTATATTAACTTTATGTTAAGAACTGGAAGTGTGTTAATTTTAAGTTAAAAAATAACTAAATTTGAATCCCTAACTAATAAAAACTAAAAATGAAAGGTAAAAGGATACTCCTAATAGATGATGAGCCTGATATTTTGGAAATTATTTCCTACAACCTAAAGAAAGAAGGATATGAAGTACACACTGCCAATAACGGAAATGAAGGTATAGAGAAAGCTAAAGAGATACTCCCACACCTTATTCTTCTTGATGTTATGATGCCTGATAAAGATGGTATAGAAACTTGTCAAGAGATTAGAAAAATAAATATATTGGACGGTTGCCTCATTGTATTCCTATCTGCAAGAGGTGAGGAGTTTTCACAGTTGGCGGGGTATCAAGCAGGAGCAAACGATTATATCGTAAAGCTCATTAAACCTAAGGTGCTTATTTCTAAGGTAAATGCTCTAATGAGTCTTACGCAACAAGTAGAAGAGAAAAATAAAATCTTAAAAGTAGGGCAGCTAATTATTGATAGAGATAATTTTAAAGTAACTAAAGGCGATGAAAGTTTTATTTTACCTAAAAAAGAGTTTGATTTGTTGAATCTTTTGGCGTCTAATACAGAAAAGGTATTTAAGAGAGAGGAAATCTTAGAAAAGGTATGGGGGAACGATGTGGTGGTAGGAGAACGCACAATAGATGTTCATATCCGAAGATTAAGAGAAAAATTAGGCTCCAAAAGCATTCAAACACTTAAGGGGATTGGTTATAAATTAATTATCTAGGGTGAAAATGAAGCCTAATTCGCTTAGTATTATAGCATCTTTATGCCTTACAGGGGCTATGGGGTTGGTGGTTTTTGCGTTTGAATATGTAAAGACCAAAGATTGGTTTTATAATACCAATTTTATTATTGTATTGTTTTTTGTGTTGTCGGTTATATTCTTTATCAATTATGCTATTGTTAGTTTTTTATTTAGGTTTTATGGTAAAGAAAAGATAAGGCAAATCTCTACTATTCTACCAGATGAAATTGCTACCGAAGACGAGAATATCAATTTTAAAGAACTAGGCGAACGAATTTCTGGACTTAGCGAAAAGGCAAGTTCAGAAATTGATATGATGAAGGAGATGGAACGTTACCGTAAAGAGTACATAGGCAATATATCACACGAACTCAAAACGCCACTATTTTCTATACAGAGTTATGTGGGAACTCTGATAGATGGCGGTGTAGAGGACTTAGAGATAAGAGATAAATATCTGCATCGTATAGATAAATCTTTAGATAGATTGATGAATATCGTTAAAGATTTGGATATGATTAACCGCTTTGAAAGTGGCGAAATAACCCTTGAATTTGTGAGATTTGACATCAATACTTTGGTGAAAGAAATCTTTGATTTTTTAGATATAGAAGCTCAAAAGAAAGGGACACAACTAAGCCTTAAAAGTAGTGGAGCTATATGGGTTTTGGCAGATAAACAAAAAATATCACAAGTTTTACTCAATTTAGTTTCTAATGCAATACATTATGCTAATAGAGAGAAAGCGGTGGTAGAAGTCGTTACTTCGGTTCATAGAGATAAGGCGGTGGTAGAGGTCAAAGACAACGGTATGGGGATAAAACCAGAGATACTTCCTCGTGTTTTTGAACGTTTTTACCGTGTAGAGAGTAGTCGAAACAGAAGGGAAGGAGGTTCTGGTTTGGGATTAGCCATTGTAAAGCATATTTTAGAAGCACACGGGCAAAGTATAGAGGCTAAAAGCGTCTATTTGAATGGAGCCAGCTTTATTTTTACCTTAGATAAGGCTTAGCATAAGAACCGTTTGTTTGCAGGTTTGAGCAAAAAGTCTTACATTAGCCCTATTCTAATATCATAAATACAAAGCACAATGAAGAAAAACATTTTAAGTTTATTAGTGGCTGCAAGCGTAGGGTTGTTAACATTAAACTCTTGTGGAAAAGATAAACCTCTTACTAGTGAGTCTAATGAAGTTACTACTACCAACGAAGGACAAGCATATGTCTTAGATACAGCAACCAGTAAGATAGAGTGGAAAGGCTATAAGGTGGTGAAATCTGATAATACCAGTCACTTTGGAGATATTAAATTTGAAAGTGGAGAAATTACTGTAAAAGACGGAAAGCTAGAGAGTGGGAAATTCGTGGCGAATATGAATACTTTAGCCAATAGAGATATTACAGATGATGCAGAGAAATCAGCTAAATTAGATGGTCATCTTAAGAATGAGGATTTCTTTGAGGTAGAAAAATTCCCAACATCATCTTTTGAAATCACTAAGGTTACAGAAGCTACCGAAGGAGATTATAACACTCTTTTAGATGGTAATCTTACCATTAAAGGAATTACAAAACCGGTACAATTTAAAGCTAATGTAAAGGTGGAGGAAGGCAAAGTAAGCATTAAAACTGAACCTACCGATATTAAGAGAGAAGATTTTGGAGTTAAATTCCAAATGCCTGTGGCTAATGGAGTTATTAAAAACGAAGTAACTGTACATGTGAGTATAGATGCTTCTCAATTAAAATAAATATTACTTTTTTAAAGGTTAAAAAGATGCCTCAGAATATTCTGAGGCATTTTCATTTAATTGAGTATAGCTTGTAGGAGTTCATTCACTTCATCTACATCGTTAATATGCTCTTTTCTCATCATAAGCTGGTTGCCCTCTGCCGAATGTTTTTCTTTAAGACTTGCCTTTTGAGGATTTTGGCTTAGATACTGAATAATCTTTTTAAACTTTTCGGTTTGGTAAAATTTGTCTTGCGGATTACTAGGGAAATAGCCTAAGAAGATGCCATTTTTCATTATAATCTTTTCAAAACCAATAGCTGCAGCTAGCCATTTTAATTCCACTGATTTTAGTAGGTTAATGGCTTCTTCTGGCAATGGACCAAAACGGTCTTCTAGTTCTGCCTCAAAGCGTTTTAGCTCCTCTTTATTATTTATTTCTGAAAGTTTTTGGTAGAGGCTTAGTCGCTCCTCTGTGCTACTTACATAGGAGTCGGGTAGCATCAGTTCCAAATCGGTATCAATATTAACATCTTTGGAAGACTTGAACAGTTTTTTGCGGTCTGCTTCGTTTTCAAAAAGACTTTCAAACTCGGCATCGTTTTGTAGTTCTTCTAGTGCTTCTTGCATTATTTTTTGATAAGTTTCAAAACCCATCTCGTTGATAAATCCACTTTGTTCTGCACCAAGCAAATCACCCGCACCACGAATTTCAAGGTCTTTCATTGCGATTTGGAAACCACTGCCTAAATCGGAAAACTGCTCTATGGCTTCAAGGCGTTTTCTGGCATCAGAAGTTACCATATCAAAAGGTGGTGTAATGAGGTAACAAAAGGCTTTTCGGTTGCTTCTTCCTACTCGCCCACGCATTTGGTGGACATCTGCCATACCAAACCTTTGGGCATCGTTAATAAAGATAGTATTGGCGTTAGGTACATCTACACCACTTTCCACAATCGTGGTGGAAACCAGTACATCATACCTTCCTTCCATAAAGTCTAATATGTTTTCTTCTAGCTGCTTACCGTCCATTTGTCCGTGTCCTGTAATCACTCTAGCATCGGGGACGAGGCGTTGTATCATTCCCGCAATGTCTTTTAAATTATCAATTCTATTATTGATGAAATAGACCTGCCCATCTCTTTGTAATTCGTAAGAAATGGCATCTCTGATAATTTCCTCATCAAAACCTATGAGTTGAGTTTCCACAGGTTGTCTGTTGGGTGGAGGTGTTTTAATTACGGATAAATCTCTCGCTGCCATTAGCGAAAATTGTAGTGTTCTAGGGATAGGCGTAGCGGTAAGCGTGAGAGTATCTATATTTGCTTTTAAAGTTTTAAGTTTATCTTTTACAGAAACTCCAAACTTATGTTCTTCGTCTATAATGAGAAGCCCTAAATCTTTAAACTTGACTTTATCGGAGGCGAGTTGGTGGGTACCGATGATGATGTCAATTTTACCTTCGGCGAGTTTCTCTAAGGTTTCTCGTTTTTGTTTTGCTGTACGAAAACGATTGAGGTACGAAATATTAACAGGGAAATCTTTAAGCCTTTCAGCAAAACTTCGGTAGTGCTGAAACGCCAAAATGGTTGTCGGTACAAGAACAGCGACTTGTTTACCATCTGTAGCGGCTTTAAAGGCGGCTCTTATAGCCACTTCGGTTTTACCAAATCCTACATCACCACAGACGAGCCTATCCATAATGGTATCGGCTTCCATATCTCGTTTAACATCTAGCGTTGCCTTTTCTTGGTCTGGAGTATCTTCGTAGAGAAAACTAGCCTCTAATTCATTTTGGAGGTAAGTGTCTGGTGTATAGGCGAAGCCTTTGGCGGTTTTCCTTTTAGCGTAAAGTTTTATAAGGTCAAATGCAATTTGTTTAACCTTGGCTTTCGTTTTATTTTTGAGGTTCTTCCACGAAGGAGAGCCTATTTTGGAAAGTGTAATTTCTTTACCTTCGGCACCATTATATTTAGAAATTTTATGCAGGGCGTGTATGCTTACATAGAGTAAATCTCCGTTTTTGTAAGTTAATTTAAAGCATTCTTGAGTTTTACCACCATTGTTTACCTTTACCAGTCCCATAAACTTCCCGATGCCGTGGTCAATATGGGCAATGTAGTCGCCTACTTTTAAAGACATTAAATCTTTAAGCGTGAGTTGTTCCGACTTTGCAAAAGTGTTCTTAGCTCGGTAGCGTTGGTATCTATCAAAAATTTGATGGTCGGTATAGACAAGGATTTGGTGCTGGTGGTCTATAAACCCTTGATGCAGCTCCGATTTGAAAAACTGAAAAGAAATGGCGCTTCCCAAATCTTCAAAAATACTTTTCAGTCGTTCTTTTTGTTTTTCGGAGGAAAATGAAATCCATAAATTAAAGCCTTGCTTTTGTTTTTCTTCTAGGTCTTCTATGAGGAGTTCAAAATTCTTATTAAAACTCGGTTGTGGGTTTTGTTTGAGTTCAATAAAAGGAGCTTGAGGAAGTTGTAACGATTGCGAGGTAAAATCTACTGTTCTAAACTTTTGATAGGTTTTAAAAAATACCTCGTCTGATATAAATAGTTCGTTGGGTTTTTGATGTTTGATGTCGGAGTTGAGTTGGGTATATTTTTCCTCTGCTTTTGTGTAAAAATCTCTGATGTAGTTAAGTCCTAGATAGGCATTTTTAGTAACAATAAAGCTATCTTTTGGCAGTAAGTCTAGGAACGGAACTTTGGTGCCTTGCACTGCAAAATTCATATTAGAAACCAATTGCAGACTTTCTACCTTACTTATGGATAGTTGAGTTTCAATATCAAAAGTTTTGATGCTTTCTACCTCGTTGCCAAAAAAAGTGATACGATAAGGCTTATCATTGGCATAGGAGAATATATCTACAATACCGCCTCTTACGGCAAACTCTCCTGGTTCGGAAACAAAATCGGTTAAGTGAAAATTAAATTGCTCCAATAGTTCGCCTGTAAAATCAAAATCTAGCTGGTCGCCCACCTTAATATGGTGAGAAATGGCTTTAAAATCTTCCTTTTTAAGCACCTTTTCACAAAGGGCAGCGTAGTGGGCTACAATAACTTTTGGCTCTGTATTGGCGTTGAGCTGATTAAGCACTTCGGTTCTTAATACCAAATTGGCATTTTGTGTTTTTTCGGTTTGGTAAGGCTCTAGGTGGGTGGCAGGGAAATAGAGTACCTTATCTTCGCCGAGTAGTTCTTCCAGTTCTGTAGTGGTGTAGTGGGCATCTTCTTTATCATCTACTATAAGGAGGATAGGTTGGTTTCGGGTGAGGAATAGTTCGGCACAGATTAAACTTGGGCTAGAACCCGCCATTCCCTTCACTGAAATGTGCTGATGCTGGGGCAAGGCTTCCAAAATGGAGCTTCCAAATTGATGTTTCAGAAGGAAAGGCAAAAGGCTTTCGTGGATTGGGGACAAAATCATATTACTCAATCTATAATAACAAAGGTATGCTAAAAACAAAGATAACGCTCTAGAGTTTTATTCTAAAGCGTTGCCGAACGCAAAGTTAGTAAATTTTGTCTTACTTTACCGAGAATAGGCAGGTGGGTTTTGATTTATATGCTTAAAAATACCATCGATGTTTAAATATGTTTAAAAAATCATTAAATTTGCACCTCTTTATGGGACAGATATTAGCCATAGATTACGGTAAAGCACGCACGGGTATAGCGGCAACAGATGATATGAAGCTCATCGCTAGTGGGCTTGCCACAGTGCCAACGGGAGAACTTTTGTTATTCTTATCCGAATATATCCGCAGTAATGTTGTAGAAGCTGTGGTTGTAGGCTACCCCGTGGATTTAAAGGGCAATGTCTCTGAAGTAGAAACTTCTATCTTAGAATTTATAGAAAAGTTCAAAACTCAATTTCCAGAGATAGAAGTCCGCCGTTTAGATGAAAGATTTACCTCCAAGATGGCTTCTTTTTTCATCAGTCAAAGCGGGAAAAACAAAAAACAAAGACAAGAAAAAGGACTTATAGATAAAATAAGTGCCACCATAATTTTACAAAATTTTTTAGACCAAAAGAGATGATACTACCAATAAGAGCCTACGGCGACCCTGTACTTAGGAAGAAAGGACAAGACATTACCCCAGATTATCCTAATCTGAAGGAGCTTATCCAAAATATGTTTGAAACTATGGAAGGAGCTCACGGGATAGGGCTTGCAGCACCGCAAATAGGGTTAGATATTAGACTTTTTATTGTAGATGTAAGACCACTGGCAGAAGACGAAGACTACTTAGATATTGCGAATGAGCTTAAAGATTTCAGAAAAGTATTCATCAATGCCAAGATATTAGAAGAAACAGGGGAGGAGTGGAAGTTTAACGAAGGCTGCCTCTCTATACCAGAAGTAAGAGAAGATGTTAAAAGGAAAGACACCATCACGATAGAGTATTACGATGAGGATTTCAAAAAACATACAGAAACTTACTCCGATATTAGAGCAAGAGTTATACAGCACGAGTACGACCACATAGAGGGCATTCTGTTTACCGATAAACTAAGTGCGCTCAAAAAGAAATTAGTGAAAGGGAAACTCAACAAAATATCGGCAGGAGAGGTAAGCGTAAGCTACAAAATGAGATTCCCTAAATAGATTAAAATAAAGATAAAAAACGAAGATATGCTTTTAGAAAAAATTATTTCAATTTCAGGAAAACCAGGGCTTTATAAATTAGTTTCTCAACTTAGAAATGGGTTCATTGTAGAGGATATTACCACTAAGAAGAAGCTAAGCATTTCTAACTCAAGTCAGGTAAGTCTTTTGGATAACATCGCAATGTTCAGTTTTGATAGAGAAGTGCCATTGTTCGAAGTGTTTGAAAATATCGCTAAAAACGAAAATTACGAGCAAACTATCAACCATAAATCTTCGGACGAAGAGCTTAGAGCATTTATGCTAAAATCTCTACCGACCTATGATACAGAGCGAGTGTATGTGTCCGACATTAGAAAATTAGCACAATGGTACAACCTTCTGCAGAAGGCGGGCTACATTACACCAAATAGCTTCGTGAAAGAAGAAGAAAACGAAACAGAAAAATAACCACTATCACAAAAACTTTGCTGAATCTCTTAGCAAAGTTTTTTGTTTAATAGAGCGAGGAGGGAATTTAGGGTTCTAGGCTAAGTCGCCTAGGTTCGTTGGGAAGAGGTTGGGGTTAGATATAAAGTCGTCTAGGTTAAGTTGGAAGTGTTTTGGGTTCTAGACTAAGTCGTCTAGGTTAAATAGGAAGTGATTTAAGCTAAAGACCAAGTCGTCTAGGTTCGTTAGGAAGTAAATGACGTTCTGAACCAAGAGTTCTAGGTTCTAGACCAAGTCCACTAGGTTAAATTGGGAGTATTTGGGTTCTGAACTAATGGGAAAGAAGTGTTTGGTGGCGAATAGGAGCATCAATTCCTACGTTACCAAAAAATCTTCAATAGAATTTAGTTTAGACAATAAAGGATATTGGTAATAGAATTATGTTTTTAGGTAGTTCTACCCCTTTAATATCACTTTGGTAGAGTATTGTTTTTCCACATACGAACTATTTTCTGATTTAGTTTGGTGTCAAGGTCTGTGAAAATGAGTATAATATCATATTTTAATAATGCTATAATTTGTGAGCATTAGTTTTATCTTATTTTTATGTTGATTGGTATAAAAAGGCTACATTTGCAACACTAAAATATCTTTATGCTTACTTTTTATAAATATCAAGGGACTGGTAATGATTTTATTATGGTGGATAACCGCCAAATGAATTTTAATAAAAGCAAAGAAAATATAGCACATCTTTGCCATAGACGTTTTGGGGTGGGAGCAGACGGTCTTATTTTGCTAGAAAATTGTCCTGATACTGATTTTAGAATGGTCTATTATAATGCTGATGGAGCAGAAAGCACGATGTGTGGTAATGGCGGGCGTTGTTTGGTGGCTTTTGCACATTTTTTAGGTGTTTTTGAAAATAAATGTACCTTCAATGCGATAGACGGATTGCACGAAGCTGAAGTAAATGGAAATGTGGTAAAACTTAAGATGATAGATGTTTCTAATATCAGTAGAGATGCGTCTGATTTTGTGCTTAATACGGGCTCACCTCATTACGTGAGATTTGTTTCGGAGGTAGAGAAGTTAGATGTTTATAAAGAAGGTAAACAAGTGAGATATTCTGAAAAATATCAGAAGGAAGGTATCAATGTTAATTTTGTTGAAAAAATAGATGATGAAACTCTTTTTGTGCGTACTTATGAACGAGGTGTGGAAGATGAGACTTATAGCTGTGGCACAGGAGTAACGGCATCTGCATTGTCTTTTATTCAGGATAAGAATAGAAATTCTGTAAATATTAAAACTCTGGGAGGTAATCTCAAAGTTTATGCTGAAAAGAAAGATGTAGGCTTTTGTAATGTGTGGTTAGAAGGTCCTGCGGTGCAGGTTTTTAAAGGAACTATTTAGAAGTCATAAAATGAAAAAAATAATCGGATTTATATTTGCTGTTGTCCTTGTGGTGGGTGGTTATTTCGGGTACCGTTTTTATAAGAAATACTACGGAAATAATGTTTCAAAAGAAGGTGTTTTCTATATCCCTAAAGAGGCTCATTTTGAACAAATATTAGATTCTGTTGCTCCTTATCTTAAAGATAAAGAAAGTTTTAAGCAGGTAGCATTGAGCAAAAATATGAATCGTTTTTTCCATATGGGACGCTATAAAATTACCGAAGGTATGGATAATACCGCTTTGGTAAATATGATAAAGGCAGGAAATCAGTCGCCTGATAATTTTAGAATTATTGCTTTTGATAATGTTTACCAAATGATGGGGCGTGTAGCAAAAAAAACGGAGGTGGACTCATTAGCCTTTATAAAAGAGTTTAATCAAATTGCTCAGTCTAAAGGTTTGTCGGAAGCGGAAGACTTAAAAAAGTATTTCTTTATAGATACTTATCAGTTTTTTTGGACAGTAAGTCCGAAGGAGTTCTTTGGTGTTTTTGAGAAACAATACAATGATTTTTGGAACGCTGAACGCCTAGAGAAAGAAAAGAAATTAGGTTTAGATAGAAATCAAATTTATGCTTTGGCTTCTATTGTGTATAAAGAATCTGGAGGTAGGGTAGATGAACAGAAAACCATTGCAGGGCTATACCTCAACCGTTATAGAAAGGGTATGAAACTACAATCTGACCCTACAGTGATTTATGCTATTAACCAATCAAGTGGTTTTAATCAAGTTATTAAAAGGGTGTATTACAAAGATTTAAAAACGCCTTCGCCATACAATACTTATGCTAATGTTGGTATTCCTCCTGGACCTATTTGTGTAACAGATAAAAACTCGGTAGATGCAGTGCTAAATGCTGAAAAACATGAGTATATTTATATGTGTGCAGACCCACAAAGAATAGGTTTTCATAAGTTTACAAGTAGTGATGCAGAACACGCTCAAAATGCAAAAGCGTATCAGAATTGGCTTAACGAAAAACAGATAAAGTAAGTTAAGTTTTAATCATAATTAAATTTTAGAAAATGAATACTCATAATATAGAAGTCGTTAGTATAATTAGAAAGAAAACTTTGGCTCTTACCTTTACAGCAGGTGTGGCGAGTTTCGCTTTTGCTCAACAGAAAAATATGGTTTTGGGTAGGGTAGTAGATGCCTATAATCAGCCAATACCTTATGCTTCTGTAAGTTTTGAACATCAGACTAACAAACTTTACAGCGATGCGACTTTAACAGATGAAAAGGGCAATTACAAATTGCCACTTAACGCGGGAGTTTATAAAATTACTATCGAAGCTATAGATTTTAAACAAAAAATCATCACCAAAGAAATTCTTTCAGGTGGAAGTATAGGCAATTTTAAAATAGAAAAAGAGGCAACTATCACACATTCTAAAACCAAAAGTATAGAAGGGGTTACCATTACTGTAAATGCACCAAAGCCTTATAAAGTAGAATTGGATAAGAAAACTTATGATGTTTCTTCCGATTTGGTAAGTAAGGGAGGGAGTTTACAAGATGTATTGCAAAATGTACCTTCGGTAGATGTGGATACAGATGGAACTGTTTCTATGAGAGGAAGTTCTAATGTGAGGTTTTTAATCAATGGTAAGCCGTCGTCTATGTTGGGTATAGATGATGGTGCTAATGCATTGCAATCAATCCCTGCGGAACAAATAGAAAAAATTGAAGTTATCACCAATCCGTCTTCTAAATTTGAAGCTTCGGGAACTTCTGGGATTCTCAATATTATTCTGAAAAAAAATAAAAAAACAGGATTTAATGGTAGTGTTATTGGGTCTATTGGTTATCTGCCACAGACTAACCTTAATGCTAATTTGAGCTGGAGAAAAGGTAATTTTACTTGGTTTATCAATGGTGGCGGAGGTTATAGAGAATCTAAAGGAACTACCAGAAACAACAACTTTTATAAGAAAAATGATGCCCAAGCTAATCAGTTGTTAGAGTCTAGACAAAACGGAGAGCGAAATACCGCAATGGATACCTACAATGCTACTGTAGGTATGGTTTATGATTTGGGTAAAAATACCTCTATAAATGCTTCGGGGGCGATAAGAACTTTTAAAGGTACGGAAGACGCCTTTACCAATTTCCGCTATCTTTACGACAATACTACTTTGCCAACACCTTACACGGTAAGAAATAGTAAAGGGACTAGTGATAATTTGGCGTTTCAAGGAGATTTAGGTTTAGACCATAAATTTAGTGATAAAGACAACCTTTCCTTATCGTTGAGTTACCAGAAAAGTAAAAACGATGCTTATACTATCATCAGTCAAGAGTCTAATAATATTTTTGATGCCTTGTTTTTGGCAGACTTAGCTAATCCACATCTTAGTTTTCAAACTAATGATAATTCTCAATCTTCAAAAAATAAAACCATTATTGCTAAGGCAGATTATGAGCTTAACATTGGTGAAAATTCTAAACTAGAATTGGGCTATCGTTTGGATAGTAATAATAATCAGTATGATAATACCGCAAATAGAAGGCTAGGTGCTAGTGGAGCGTTTTCGCCATTGGGTATATTTACTAATAATACGGTTTATAATGAGTTGTTCAATGCGGTGTATGTTCAGTTTAAGAGTAAAATAGGGAAATTAGGCTACCAAGTAGGATTGAGAGACGAACTTTCTAATATTAAAATAGATTACCAAAACTTAGCGGAAGGTAAAATCATTGATAACAAAATCAAAAATTACAACAATCTTTTCCCTAGTGTATATTTGAGTTATGATATTGCTAAAAATAATCAGTTGTTGGTTAATTATTCTAGGAGGATAGACCGCCCTAGAGCCTTTTTCTTAGTTCCATATTTTTCATTAACAGACGACCAAAATGTCTTTAGAGGAAATATGGATTTGAATCCGTCTTATGTGGACTCATACGAACTAGGTTATAGCATACAGAAGAAAAAATTTACCATTAACCCAACTCTTTATCTAAGACGCACGACAGATGACAATAAAATGTTGGTCTATAGGGAAGACGAAAGAACCAATATCTTTTTTGTAACGCCTATCAATTTAGGTACGGATACCAGATATGGGTTAGACCTTAACGGTACGGCAGACCTTTATCCTTGGTGGAAGATTATGGCGAGTGTTAATCTATTTGCTTATAAATTAGACGGACAAACTTCATATAATGTAACGGATAAAAATGGAGCATCAGCGGTGAGAAATGCCTCGTTTGTAGGGAAAGGTTTTTCTAGTATTATGAGACTTAACTCTACATTTAGGATAGATAAAACATTAAGCATTCAGTTGCAAGGATTTTACAGAGGTGGTACTAAAACCGAGTTTCAAGACAGAAAAGCAATGTATGCTCTTAATTTCGGAGCTTCTAAAACCATTTGGAATGGTAGTGGGACTTTGGCATTTAATGTTCAGGATATATTCAATACCAGAAATAGAACGGTACATACTTTCACCGAAAATACCACTAGAGAGTCTTATATGCAATGGCAACCGAGACAAATCAATTTATCTTTAACCTATCGTTTCAAACAAGGAGAAAAGGTAGAACAGCCTAAACGAAAAAGAGAGGGCAACTATTCAGAAGACTTTGAAGGTGGCGGCGGTATGCTATAATGTTTAAACTTCTAATATTACCCACAGCGATAGTATAGAGATAAAAACCCAAAGTAAAACGGCTTGTAATAAGGGTTTTATACCTACGGATTTAAGAGTTTTTAAGCTAAGTCCTGCTCCTATGAGAAATAGGGTAAGTGTGAGTCCTTTTTTTGCTAAAAATACAATGTGATGATTGAGGCTTCCTAGTTGAGGCACAAAGGTATTAATGAGCATAGCTAAAATGAAGAAAAAGATAAAATAAGGGATATGTATTTTAACCTTTTCTTTTCTGTTCATCAATACAAAAAATAGGGATAACGGTATAATCCATAAGGCTCTTTGGAGTTTTATTATGGTTGCTATTTTTAGAGCTTCGTTTCCGTATTTTTGGGTTGCTCCTACTACCGAACTAGTATCGTGTATGGCAATGGCAGCCCATAGTCCAAAATCGGCTTGGCTCATATGAAACCAATGCCCTATTACGGGAAATATAAATAATGCTAAAGAGTTCAGTATAAACACACTTGCAAGTGCTACCGAGATTTCATTTTCTTTGGCTTTAATAATGGGAGAAACAGCAGCAATAGCACTACCGCCACAAATAGCTGTTCCAGAGGAGATAAGAGTGCTAGTGTTTTTAGAAATATTGAACCATTTACCAATTAGCCAACCTAAAACAAGAGTTAATACAATGGAAAATAGGGTAAACACAAAGCCCTTTTGACCTGCCTCCAAGGCTTCTGTAGCATTTAGACCGAAACCTAAACCCACAACGGAATATTGGAGTAGTTTTTTGGTAATTTTAGAATTGTATTTTAGAAAAGGATGCCCCAATAGAATACTAAAAAGTATCCCTATAAATAGAGCTTTAGGAGGATCTATTAAAGGTGAAAAGCAAAGTAGAGCTAGAATAATGAAAAGTGATTTGGTAACAATGGGGGCAACTTTTAACATACTTTCATACCTTTTTGGACTAAGCAAAGGTGATATTTTGCCCTCAAAAAATCAAATGAATAAAAGTTATCCGCTATAACTTATGGTTATGAACTAGAAATTCTAAAAACTTTTCGGTTATTTCTGATAGTGAGCCGTGAGGGTGGATAGCGTAGAATTTTCTCTCTAAGGAAAGCCCTTTAATATCCAATATTTTAAAATGACCTTTCAAAACCTCCTCTCTTATAGATGATACTGAAAGAAAAGCGATACAGTTAGAATGTATAAGATAATTTTTGATACTTTCAGTACTGCCAAGTTTTATTTCTACATTTAAGTTTTTAATATCGACCCCATTTTTAGAAAGGTATTCTAGAAGTACTTCCAAACTTCCCGATCCTGATTCTCTTAATGCCAGAGGATATTTTTCAATCTCTTTTTTAGTAATTTCAATCTTTTTAGAGAGGTTATGGTGAGTTGCTACCACAGCTACAATTTCATCATTCATTATAGGGATATATTTGAGCTGAGGGCGTTTAGACCTTCCTTCAATAACGCCCAAATCCAAAGTTCCTGCAATCAGTTTTTTTTCTATGTCTTCTGTATTTTCATTAAGCATAGAAATATTTATCTCGGGATACTTATCTAAGAACTGTGCTAATATCTTTGGGAAGATGTATTGCCCAAAAGTGGTGCTGGCTCCCAATTTTAAATCTCCTGTAAATTTCCCTTTCAATTCATTGATTTTAAACTGTGCCTCTTGATGTTTTTTCAAGATATCCAAAACATAACTATGGTATATTTCTCCTGCTGGAGTGAGTTTTATTTTTGTTCCCTTTCTTAAGAAAAGGGTACTACCTAAGTGCTTTTCTAGTTCTTTGATGTTTTTTGTAACAGCGGGTTGAGATATAAACAACTCCTCTGAGGCTTTGGTAAAACTAAGGTGTTTTGTAACAGTTGCAAAAACTTTCAGTCTAAAATCTGGCATAACTTGGTGGTGAGATTATTAAATTTTTTCCAAAAGTAATAATTTTTCCTTACGCCAAAGTCCACCAGCATAGCCTGTTAGTGAGCCATTACTCCCGATAACGCGGTGGCAAGGCACTATAATAGCAATCTTATTGAGGCTGTTGGCGTTAGCTACAGCTCTCACCGCTTTTGGATTACCCATCATTATAGCTTGTTGTAGGTAGCTTTCGGTAGTTCCATAAGGTATTTTGAGTAGAGTGTGCCACACTTGTTTTTGGAAAGGTGTTCCCAATAGTTGTATAGGAACAGAAAATTTTTTTAAACTTTGATTAAAGTAGAGATTTAATTCTTTCTCTAGGTTTTTTAGATGTGAATTTGAAGCCTCTTTGATATTACTATTTAGAGTAGAACATAGTTTTTTTAGTTCTGTGTCTAAATGTTTTTTATCCACAAACTCTAGCAGATATATTCCGTGATTATTTGCAACGGCAATCATTTCTCCGAGAGGAGTATTTATAGTTTTTGAATAGAGCATTTTTTGATTAAACTTTTACCAAAGTTGATGATTTTTATATTTATATCAAAATTTTAACATAATAAATTGAATGGAAAATTCTGTCATCACCATTATTGGTATAAAGATTTAGTAGACTTTAAATCAGTTTTACTTACCTTTACATAAGCAAAATAAGTCTGATGAATAGAAAAGAATTTTTAACAAAACTAGGATTAACCTCTTTTGGGTTGCTTATAGGGAGGTCTATGATAGGCAAACAACTATTGTTGTCTACCTATACAAATGGAGGACATTTTGCAAATATACTCGTAGGTACAGGCTATGGTAATGCGGTTGTAGCAGAGAGATTGGCTAAGGCTGGGCATCAAGTTTTGATGATTGAAATGGGGCTAGACTGGGAGGGTTATAAACTTAAAAATCCACATTTTAAATTTTATAAAATGACCTCACCAGGTAAAGAATCTACTTGGATGAATACTTCTACTCAAGCGCCTATTGGACTCGGAAATATGAATAGTTTTAATAAGTTCACGGGAATTTTGGAGAGGAAAGACTTTGCTAATATTAAAATTTATTTAGGAAAGGGTGTTGGAGGAGGTTCACTAGTTAATGGAGGAATGACGGTTACACCCAAAAAAGAATATCTAAAAGAAGTCTACGACAAGGTGGGAGTTTCATTACCAGTAGATGAGCTTTATAATACGTATTTTCCTTTGGCTAACCATTCATTGGGGAAAAATTTAGTTCCAGATGATGTTTATAATTCAGAATGGTATACTTTTTCTAGAATGGGGATAGAGGAAGGGGTTAACTCAGGTTTCACACCAGTAAATGTTCCTAATTTGTACGATTTTAACTATATGAGGGACGAAATAGCAGGTAAAGTACCAAGATCAGCTACTAATGTTGAAGTTATTTATGGTAACAATTATGGCAAAAGAGATCTTACAAAAACCTATCTTAAAAGGGCTTTAGATACGGGTAATGTTACTATTATACCACAGCATAAGGTAGATTATATAGAGGCTTTACCAAATAGTGGATACTCCCTAGTAGTAAAACAAATAGATACGCTTAATAGAGAGGTTGGGGGCAAAAAGTTTACTTGTGATAAATTATATCTTGGTGCAGGAAGTCTAGGAACTACAGAACTACTTTTGAAATCTAAAGCACTCAACAAACTTCCAAATATCAACGATGAGGTTGGTAAATATTGGGGGAATAATGGTAATACTATGGCGAGTAGATATACGGCTTTTGTTTTGGGGCATCATTCTAGAGGAAATCATCAGTCAACGATGCCTGTGAGAGGACTGGATAATTTTAATGATGTCAATTATCCTTTTTTTGCAGAAATAGCACCAATGCCTGTATTTGGTACTTATACGGCGTTGTATTTAGTAGTAAGTAAAGTCAATAAGTTTGGTTCTATGACTTACGATTTGGATAAACAAAAAATAGTTTTGGATTGGGGGGCTACTCATAATACTCATATGAGAAAAAATGCAGAATATTTTTTATCTAAAATGAATCAAAACGGTTCTACAGGTTGGTTTAATAATAAATATGTTAATAACACAGTATTGTTGCCAAAGAATGGTGTAGATGAAACAATATGTTATCATCCGTTGGGAGGGTGTGTTCTAGGTAAAGCAACGGATTTACACGGTAGAGTGTATGGGTATGACAATCTATATGTTACAGATGGCTCTCTAGTACCAGGAAGTTTAGGTGTAAATCCTTATGTTACAATAACGGCTTTGTCTGAATATTGTATTGATACTATTTTAAAGAATGACTATTAACTATACGTAAGTTTCTGTCATAATTCTGGAGAACTTGATAGTACTTTTTTTATATTTGCAATTCACTTTAAATTAAGAGTTCAATTTAATGAAAAGAATAAAATACTCGCACTTAGTTTTAATCCCTCTGTTGTGGTTAACAAGTTGTAAAACAGCAATGCCTGTTTCGGAGGTTAAACCCTACGAAAATATCAGTATAGCCTCATCTATTCCTTCTGATGGAGAGATGGATAAGTTAATCCAGCCTTACAAAACGGAAATGGAGCGACAGATGAATACCAAAATATCTTATACCTCTGTGGAGCTTACAAAAACTGGGGATAATAGTAATTTGGGAGGATTGTTGGCAGATTACACTTATGAAGGAGCCGATGTTTGGGCAAAGCAAAATTTGAAACAAAATGTAGATGCTGCGGTCATCAATATAGGAGGTATTAGGTCTACCATAGGTAAGGGCGATATTTTACTAAAACATATTTTTGAGGTAATGCCTTTTGAAAACGAGGTTGTAATTGTTAAAATGCAAGGAAAAGATTTACTAGGTATGTTTGATTATTATGCTGAAACTCAAAAGAACAACCCAGTGTCACATTTGTTTTTAGAAACCAATAATAAGAAAATCACCAAAGGTCTTGTAAACGGTAAGGAGTTGGATTTAGGGAAAGATTATTATATCGCTACATCAGATTATCTGGCGTTAGGAGGAGATAATATGTGGTTTTTCAGCAAAGGAGAAATGATTTCAACAGGTATTAAGCTTAGAGATTTATTCATTGAAAAATTTAAACAGAATCCCGAAGTGAATGCTCCAAATGATGTGAGGTTAATTTTTAATAATTAAAAAAATATGAATCGCAAAGATTTTATAAAAACAATAGGAGGTGGGACTTTAGCATTATCATTAGTGCCTAATACTTTCTTGGCTAATACCACACTACTCAATAGTTCAGATAAGAAAATTACAATTCTTCATACTAACGACCAACATAGTAGAATAGAACCTTTTGATGCTAATTATACAAGAAATCCTAATCAGGGAGGTTTTGCAAGACGAGCTCATTTGGTAAAAGAAATTAGACAACAGGAACGAAATGTATTGCTATTGGATAGTGGCGATATTTTCCAAGGGACACCTTACTTTAATATGTTTGGTGGAGAATTGGAGTTTAAACTGATGTCTATGATGGGGTATGATGCGGCTACAATGGGGAATCACGATTTTGATAATGGCTTAGAAGGATTTTTAAAGGCTTTACCAAATGCTAAATTTCCATTTATATGCTCCAATTATGATTTTAAAAATACCATATTAGACGGAAAAACGCAACCGTATAAAATTTTTAATAAAGACGGAATCAGAATTGGGATTTTCGGAGTAGGCATAGAGTTAGAAGGACTTGTAGGTAAAAAACAGTATAAAGAAACTGTTTGGCATCACCCTGTAGAGATTGCTCAGCAATACGCCGATATGCTTAGAAATGAAAAGAAATGTGATTTAGTAATTTGCTTGTCCCATATTGGTTATTCTTACAAAGGGGAGCATACCAATAAAATATGTGATGTAGAATTGGCTCAAAAAACAGATAATATAGATTTGATTTTGGGAGGACATACGCATACTTTTTTACTAGAACCACAGTCTTTTATCAATAGAAAAGGAGTCAAAGTTTTAGTAAATCAGGTGGGGTGGGCAGGTTTATTACTAGGAAGAATAGACTTCTATTTCGATAGCCAAAAGAAGATTAAAAATATAGCTTGGAATAACCAAGTGATAGATGATAAGATAATGGTTTAAGATGAAAAAAATATTTTCGTTTTTAGTACTTAGCATTGGCTTTTTGGGGTTAGCTCAAGGCAGCAAATGGCAAGATTTGTTTTCTTATAATCATATTATCAAGATAGAGCAAGATGGTGCAGAACTTATAGCAGCCACTAAAAGCGGGTTATTTTATTATGATAGAGTTTCAGGGGAGATTAGAAAACTATCAAAAGCTAATGGGCTTCACGAAGTTGGTATTACAGCGTTTGACTATAATCCTAGTACAAAGGTAGGACTTATAGGTTACGAAACAGGGGCATTGGATATGATTACCCCCAGTGGAGTTAATTTAATTGTAGATATTCCTATAACAAGGAGTTATCAAGGTTCAAAAAAAATCAATCATATCTTTATAAAAGATAATCTAGCGATAATTTCGGCAGGTTATGGGGTTTCTATCTTTAATTTGGATAAAAAAGAGTTTGAGGAAACTGTATTTTTTCAGGAAGGGAACAATTTTATAGCCTCAAATGAAGCTTTTGTAAAAGATAATGTGGTGTATGCTTCTACATCTAGAGGGCTTTATTCTCACAAAATAGATTTGGAATTTTCTATTTATCTCACTTGGCAAAGGCTTAATGTATTTGATTTATTGCAATCTGATACCAATGGACAGGATTATTTAGTTGCCACAAAAACAGAAATCTATTTTGGAAATAATTTTCAGCGTCTACCATATTCTTTTACTGACATTAAAGATGTGGTGTACCAAACCAACAGTTTTTTAGTTTGTGATGTAAATAAAATTTATCAATTTTCTACTGATGGTATTTTGCAAAACACTTATGATTTTTCATCTTATTATCTTACGACAGGTGCTATGTATGATGGTAAGTTGTTTGTAGGAACGGCTTTTTCAGGTATTTTAGACCAAAATTTTATTAGTATTAAACCAGATGGACCATATAGTAATACAGCTTCCCGAATTACTCTTGTAGAAGATAAAATATGGGTAGCTGCGGGTAGAAAGGGAAGCTATTACCAAGTAATTTATGACAATAATTTAGGTTATTACTACTACGACGGAACTCGTTGGGTATATCCACAGTATTTTTTAGATAATTCACAGCTAGCATTCAATATTTTAGATATTGCTGTTAATCCTTCTAACCCAAGCGAAATTTATTTTACTAATTATGTGCAGAGAAATTCCAAGGGAGTTTATAAAATGATTGATAATAAGCTCTCAAAAGTTTTTAATACTTCTAGTGCTCAATGGTATAATGTTCCAGAGTACTTGGTCTTCGATAAAAATAATAATTTATTTGCCACTTTTTCTTTTTTCGAAGGAGATGTAAATTTTGGAGGAATGTACTTTATTTCTCGAGATGGCTCTAGATTTGAAACTATAAAAACAGCAAATATAAAAACCAGCTCGTCGGGTATACTAGCTTTTAATGATAGACTTTTTATAGGTGGACCTAGAGCATCAGAGGGAGGGCTGTTAATTTATTATTTTAATAATACACCCACTCGTTTTGATGATGATTTGAGACAAATTCTAAGAGTTGAAGAAGGGTTACCTTCGGCATCGGTAACAGCGATGGCAATGGATAAAAACAATAGTCTTTGGCTAGGTTCTACAACGGGACTTAGAGTTCTTTCTGGTGCTACAGGCGACTTATACGGGAATATAATAAAGGTAAATCCAATAGTTATTACTCAAAATGGCATAGCAGAAGAACTTTTCAAAGATGCGGAAATTTTGAGCATAGCGGTAGATTCTGGTAATAATAAATGGGTATCTGTAAATGGAGGTGGGGTGTTCTTTCTAAGTGCCGATGGACAGAAAGTTTACAATCACTTTACCAAAGCTAATTCTCCACTTCCGTCTGATGAGGTTACGGATATCAAAATAAATGACAAAACAGGGCATATTTATTTTGCGACTAGCAATGGCATAGTGGTTTATAAGGGAGATGTGGCTAATGTGACCTCAAAATTTGGGGAAATAGTAGTTTATCCTAATCCTGTGGTTTATAGTCAATTTAAGGGAAGTGTAAAAATAAAAGGACTGGCTGAAAAAACTAATATTCGTATTACAGATGCTGCGGGTAATTTAATTCATCAAGCGGTTTCCAGAAACGGTTATTACGAGTGGAACTTACAAAACCAAAGAGGTTCTCGTGTAGCTTCAGGGATTTATTTTGTATTGATGACTAATGGAGATGGTACAGATAAAGCAACAGCGAAAATAGCAGTGGTTAATTAAATACACTAAAATTGCAATCTTTACAAGGGTTTATACTATCTTATACTAAATATAATGACTCTGGAGCGGTGCTTCGTGTTTTAGAGCGAGAGGCAGGTATTCAGTCTTATTTTATTAAGAATATTTATCTAGCTCGGAGTAAACAGAAGGTGTATCTTTCGCCTTTAATGGGAGTGGATTTTAATATTTCTAAAACTAAAAGCGGAGTATTATCATTAGTAAACCAAATTTCACTTTCAGAAATATCAAAAATGATAGATTTTACTTTGGTTAATAACGCTCAAATGACTCTTTTGGCAGAGTTTATTCTAAAAACGGTTCCTTATGAGGTTGTAGAGGATAGTCTTTATCAGTGTGTGGAAGATTTTTATATCAATATAGATAATAAAAATTCACTGATATTTACTATTTACTCCATAATAAAGAATATTGGTTATGGGTTTTTATTTACAGAAGGAGCTTTCTTTGATTTAAAAAATGGATGCTTTCAAGAGAGAGAAAATGAGTTTACTATCAACAGAGTTTTGTCGGATATATTAAAAAAAATAGGAAACTCAGAGTTTATTAAAACTTCGATAGATGCTGATGAGAGAAGAAATGTGATAGATATTTTGATGAAGTATTGTAAGTATCATATCCCTGAATTTAATGAACCTAAATCGTTAGATATTTTCAGAGAAGTTTTTTAAAACAGGATAATAACGGTAGTTAGTTATAAAAATAAAAAAGGACGATAATATATCATCCTTTTATGAGTAGTAGCGGGGACACGACTCGAACGTGCGACCTCAGGGTTATGAGCCCTGCGAGCTACCTACTGCTCCACCCCGCGATATTGTGATGCAAATATACGACGATTTTTTTAAATACCAAAAAAATAGAATAAAAATGTTTCTATTTATTGTAACTAATTGATTATTAGTTTTATTTTCTTAGTATTATTGCTTAATTATAAAAGGGAAGGAATATTTAAAGCCTTTTAGGTTTACTCGCATAAAGTGCCAAACTCCCAAAAAAGCCACCTAAGAGAAAACCAACCATCGCTCCGTAAATAATATCTAGTGGATAATGAACTCCTAAATAAATTCTACTATAAGCTACAAAAGATGCCCAAGCGAATACCACTAGCCCGAAAAATTTAATCCTTTTAGAAAAAATAAGATTCATAAAAGAAGCTATAAAGAAGCTGTTAGAAGCGTGTGCCGAATAAAAACCAAAAGGTCCTCCGCATTTTACTTCTCTTACCAATCCTTCTAAAATAGGTTCGTGACACGGACGAAATCTATGAACTCCAATTTTAAAAATATTAGCAATTTGGTCAGAAATAATAATTCCTAGGGTAATAAATAGGAGGATGTAAATGACTTTTTTCTTTTCGTGGTTTTTTATAATGAGATATAAAAATATAAAATAAAGAGGCAACCAAGTAAGTTTACCCGATACCATAATCCAAAAGGTGTCGAAATAGGTGTTTCCCAACCCATTTAGATAAAGAAAGAGAGATTGGTCTAGCTCAATGATTTTGTGCATATTATTTTATCTGCTTACAGGTCCTTCGTGAGCGTCATCTAGTTGTGATACACTAGTTTTTTTATCTAGATTTACAATATCGTTAGTTGCTTCAGTAAGGTCTTTCTTAATATCGTTCAAAGGATTTACTTCTTGTATGGATTGTTTTACCTGCTCGATTTCCTTTTTTATTTCAGAAACAGGGTTGTCTGTCTCCTTCATGATTTCGGTTTTGATGTCTTCCATTGCAGACTTCATTTTTCTAACACCTTCACCTAACCCACGAGCTATTTCTGGGATCTTTTTAGGTCCAAAAAGCACTAATACTACTAGTGCTATTACTAACATTTCACTAAAACTAAAATCCATTCTGCTAAATTACAAATAAAAGTACAAAACGAAAAAAATTATTTTTTATTTTTATAAAATCCACGATAAACTATATAGGTGCTAACACTCATTAAAATGAATCCAACAAAGAAAGGAGCACCAGCAAACTTAAAAGGTGCATCATTATGGGTGAAATAGTAAAAAATATTTGTCATCAATGGTGGACCAATAATACTCGTGAGGCTAATGATACTGGTGAGCGCTCCTTGTAGATCGCCTTGTTCACTGGCAGAAACTTTTGTGGAAATAACGGATTGCAAAGAGGGTCCAGCGATTCCTCCCAAACAATAAATACCAAGAATGGCAAACATCATCCAACTGCTTCCTGCAAATGAGAAAAGCAGCATTCCTAAACTATACATACCAATGCCATAAAAGATACTTCTTTCATTACCTATTTTAGGATTTACTTTTCTTAGTATAACGCCTTGCACCAAAGCTGTTAATCCTCCCATTACACCTAGTGAAATTCCTACTGTTTTTTCACTCCAACCAAATCTATAAATACCAAAATAAGCCCAGTTAGTTTGTACTGCATGGGAGGCAATATAGACCAAGAACCATGCTAAGATAAGTTTGTACAACTCAGGGTATTTTCTTAACTGTAGAAGAGAGCCTATGGGGTTGGCCCTTTTCCAATTAAATGGTCGTCTATGTTTTTTGGAGAGACTCTCGGGAAGTATAAAAAAACCATATAGAAAGTTGATAAGGCAAAGTACACCTGCTGCTAAAAAAGGTATTCTAGCACCATAATGCCCTAATACACCCCCAAGTACAGGACCAATAATAAAGCCTAGCCCAAATGCAGCTCCAATAATACCAAAATTTTTTGAGCGGTCTTGTTTGGTGCTAATGTCTGCAATATAAGCACTAGCAGTTGTGATACTGGCTCCTGTGATACCAGACAGAAGTCGTCCTACAAACAACCACAAAATACTAGGAGCCCACGCTTGTAGAAAAAAGTTTGCTGAAAAACCTAATAGGGAGAATAGGATAACAGGACGACGTCCAAATTGGTCACTCAAATTACCTAATACTGGAGCAAAAATAAATTGCATAACCGCATAAGCGAAACTTAACCAGCCTCCATACTTAGATGCAAGACTAATATCTCCATTGATGAGTTCTTCTATCAATTTGGGTACTACTGGTATAATGATGCCCCAACCTGTAATGTCTATAAGGAGAGTGATAAAAATAAAGCTAATAGCAGCAGACTTATGAGGCTTTTCCATATTGTCAAAATAAGGAACAAAATTAAATAAAAATTGTCTTCAAAAATCAAAATGTAATGGTTATTATTTTAAGCGGGTATTTGTATTGAATTATTTTTTTGGAATCATTGTGTAATAGACTATTTTTGTCGAATGAAATATTCACGTCAAATTTTACTATTTATTTTAATCTATTGTATAGTAGCTATTTTTTGTATTCTTGGACAATCTCTATTGTTTCAATATCCGTTGTCGTTACATTTTTTGATTGCTTTTCTACATTTTTTAGGTCTTATAACGGTGGGAGGAGTTGGTTTATTCAAAAAGGATATTATGGGATTTGTTTACATGGCATTTATAATATTGAAAATGGGTGCTTTTTTATATCTTTTTTATATTTTCCCTGACCTAAAAAAACAACTTATAGCGTCTGTAGGACTTTATTTTTTCTATCTTTTAATAGAAACAGTTTTGATAATCAGTCTAATTTCTAAAAATCTTAAAAGCCAACAAAAATCATAAAATTTTAATTTTTTTTAATTTGAAAATATAAAATCAATTTCCTACTTTTGCAGAAATTATAAACTGAAGAAAATGCACTTCAAGAGAGTTATTTTATTGTTGACCATTTTTATGATGGGTTGGGCTAATGCCTCTACCGAGACTAAACAACCTGGAGAGAAGTACAATCCAGTTCCAGACATTATGCATCACATCTCAGACTCCCACAGTTGGCATCTTTGGGGGGAAGGAGATAAAAGTATCGGGTTTTCTTTACCTGTGATACTTTGGGATAATGGATTGAAGATTTTTTCTTCATCTCATTTTGGTCATCACGAGGATGAGGTAGCTCAAGTAGATGGTAACTACTATAAGTTATACCATAACAAAATATACAAAACTGATGCCAATGGTACTCTAGAAATGCATGAGGGGCATCCTTCCAATGAGAGACCATTGGATTTTTCTATAACTAAAAATGTAGCACAAACTTTATTAGCGGCAGTTTTACTAATTATTTTAGCTTTTGCCACTAAGTCTAGCTACACTTCTAATGGAGTCCCTAAAGGAATAGCTAAATTTTTGGAGCCTTTAGTGCTTTTCGTGAGAGATGATATTGCTTTAGAAAATATTGGGACTAAAAAGTATCTAAAGTATACGCCGTATTTAGTAACGTTATTCTTGTTTATATGGATTGTTAACTTACTTGGGCTTATTCCAGGTGCAGCCAATGTTTCAGGTAATATCGCCTTTACAATGGTGTTGGCAGTTCTTACATTTATTATAGTAACATTTAGTGGTAAAAAGACTTATTGGTCGCATATATTTGACCCATTAGGGAACAATATGCCGTTGGCAGGCAAAGCTTTGGTTTATGTTATCTTAGTGCCAGTGGAGATTTTAGGTATGTTTACTAAGCCTTTCGCATTGATGATTCGTCTTTTTGCGAATATGACTGCAGGACACATCGTAATCTTGAGTTTAATTTCCCTTATATTCATAATGGAGACTTATGCTATTGCACCAGTTTCTATTATGCTTACCCTTTTTATAAATACATTGGAGCTATTGGTAGCGGCTTTACAAGCGTACATATTTACATTACTTACAGCTCTATTTATAGGAATGGCAGTAGAAGAAGGACATCATTAAAATTATAAGTTAAAGAAAAAAAATAATTAATATCAACCTTTTAAATTTAAAGTTATGACAGGTAGTATCGCAGCAATCGGAGCTGGTTTAGCAGTTCTAGGTGTAGGATTAGGAATTGGTAAAATTGGTGGTCACGCAATGGACGCTATTGCTAGACAACCAGAGCAATCAGGAAAAATCCAAACTGCAATGATTATCGCAGCGGCTCTTATCGAGGGTGCTGGTCTATTCGGTATCGTAGTAGCATTACTAGGAAACGGATAATCTAAAAACTGAAAAGCGTACAGACGGTTGGTCTGTCGCTTTTCTTTTGATTTTAAGAAAAATTAAATAACAATATAAATTAATATCTTAATAATATGGATTTATTAATTCCTTCAGAAGGTAACCTTATATGGTCTTTAGTGGTTTTCCTTATTTTAGTACTTTTATTATCTAAGTTTGCATGGAAGCCTATCCTTAAAACGGTTAATGATAGAGAAACCTCTATTGTAGATGCTTTGAACCAAGCAAAATTAGCTAAAAAGGAAATGGAAGATTTAAAAGCGGATAATGAGAGAATTATTCGTGAGGCTAAAGTGGAGAGAGATGCTATACTAAAAGAAGCTAGGGAGATTAAGGATAGAATTGTAAATGAAGCTAAGGAGGTAGCTAAAGTGGAAGGTGATAAAATGATTGCAGCTGCGAAGCAATCAATAGCAGCAGAAAAATCTGCGGCTATGGCTGATATTAAAAACCAAGTGGGCGCTTTATCTCTAAGTATAGCCGAAACTATTCTTAAGCAAAAACTGGATAATACTGAAGCTCAGAATGCTTTAGTAGAGAACATGTTGAATAAATCTAATCTTAACTAAAAATGAGAACATCTAAAGTAGCCAAAAGATATGCTAAGGGTCTTTTGGATTTTGCCCAAGAGTCTCAGCAAACCTCTACTGTGTTTTCTGATATGAAAGCCGTAGTTAAGATTATGAGTGAGAGTAAAGAACTTAACCGTTTTTTACAAACACCTTTCATTGACTATAAGAAAAAAATAGCGGTAGCTAAAGAAATTTTTAAAGGACTTAGTGCTACTAGTCAGAATTTAATTTCGTTAGTTATCCGTCAAGGTAGAGAAGCTCAGCTTAAGTTTATAGCGCAAGATTTTATAGATAAAGTAGAAGATATCAACGGAGTACAAAGAATTACTTTGACAACTGCGGCTTCTCTTTCTCAAGAAAATATTGATAAAATATTAAAATCGTCTAGTCTTGTGAATTCTGGAGCATCTCATGATTTAAAAATCAATGTAAATCCAGATTTATTAGGTGGGTATGTTTTGAGAGTAGGAGACCAACAATTAGATACTTCAGTAAGAACTAAGTTGGCTCAGATGAAAAAAGAATTTCAGTTGAATTAAGAAAAAATAACCATACAATGGCAGAAATAAATCCAGCAGAAGTATCTGCAATTTTAAAACAGCAATTAGCAAATTTTGATACTCAATCTAATGTTGAGGAAGTAGGTACAGTGCTTCAAATAGGAGACGGTATTGCTCGTGTATATGGACTAGAAAATGTACAATACGGTGAGCTTGTTAAATTTGAAAGTGGTATTGAAGGAATTGTATTAAACTTAGAAGAAGATAATGTAGGGGTTGCTCTACTAGGAGAGTCTAAACAAGTAAAAGAAGGGGATACTGTTAAAAGAACTAACAGAATTTCTTCTATCAAAGTAGGAGAGGGTATGTTAGGAAGAGTTGTAGATACTCTAGGTAACCCTATAGATGGTAAAGGTCCTATCGGAGGAGAGCTTTATGAGATGCCTTTGGAAAGAAAAGCTCCAGGGGTTATCTACAGACAGCCAGTTAATGAGCCTTTGCAAACAGGTATCGTAGCGGTTGACTCTATGATTCCTATCGGAAGAGGTCAGAGAGAGCTTATCATTGGTGACCGTCAAACAGGTAAAACTACTGTAGCGATAGACACGATTCTTAACCAAAAAGAGTTTTATGATGCTGGTGAGCCTGTATTCTGTATTTATGTTGCAGTAGGTCAGAAAGGTTCTACTGTAGCACAAATTGTTAAAACACTAGAGGATAAAGGAGCGATGGCTTATACAGTAGTAGTAGCGGCTAATGCTTCAGACCCTTCACCTATGCAGGTGTATGCTCCTATGGCAGGTGCTGCTATTGGAGAGTATTTCCGTGATACAGGTCGTCCTGCTCTTATCGTTTATGATGACTTATCTAAACAAGCAGTCGCTTATCGTGAGCTTTCACTTTTATTAAGAAGACCACCAGGTCGTGAGGCTTATCCAGGGGACGTATTCTATTTACACTCTAGACTTTTAGAAAGAGCTGCTAAGGTAATTGCTGATGATAGTATTGCTAAGCAAATGAACGACCTTCCTGATTCTTTAAAACCAATCGTTAAAGGAGGAGGTTCTCTTACTGCATTACCAATTATCGAGACTCAAGCGGGAGACGTATCTGCTTATATCCCTACTAACGTAATCTCTATTACAGATGGACAGATATTCTTAGAGTCAGATTTATTTAACTCTGGGGTGCGTCCTGCAATCAACGTAGGTATCTCTGTATCGAGAGTAGGAGGTAACGCTCAGATTAAATCAATGAAAAAAGTATCAGGTACACTTAAGTTAGACCAAGCACAATATAAAGAATTAGAAGCGTTTGCTAAGTTCGGTTCTGACCTTGATGCTGCAACTTTAGCGGTAATCACAAAAGGTGAGAAAAATGTGGAAATTCTTAAGCAACCAGTAAACTCTCCACTACCTGTAGATAGCCAAGTGGCGATGATTTATGCTGGTACAGAAAACTTATTGAGAAATGTACCTGTAAATAAGGTTAAAGAGTTCCAAAAAGAATATGTAGAATTCTTGAGATCTAAGCACCC
This sequence comes from Riemerella anatipestifer, assembly GCF_009663465.1. GTDB lineage: Bacteria > Bacteroidota > Bacteroidia > Flavobacteriales > Weeksellaceae > Riemerella > Riemerella anatipestifer_C. The sequence continues at coordinate 105,423 of NZ_QXHU01000003.1, read as the reverse complement.
AGACACTATGGCTAAAATTAAGGCAGGTAAAATTGATGATGAAATTACAGGTGTGCTAAGACAAGCTGCTAATGATTTAGCATCTAAGTATAACTAAAAATAACTCATAATTCCGAGTTTAGAAGATAATTTTTAAACTCGGAGTTTTAAATTTTGAATCCATAAAATATGGCAAATTTAAAAGAAATACGAGGGCGAATAACTTCCATCTCTTCTACGATGCAGATTACAAGTGCGATGAAAATGGTTTCCGCTGCGAAACTAAAGAAAGCGCAAGATGCCATCGTGATGTTGAGACCTTATTCTGAAAAGTTACAGGAAATTATTGAGAATGTAAATACAAGTTCAGATGCGGATAAGGTTTCTATCTACGCTAAACAAAGAGAAGTAAAGAGAGTATTGTATATTGCAATATCTTCTAACAGAGGTTTAGCAGGAGCATTCAACTCTTCTATTATTAAAGAGCTTAATGCTCAGTTATCACAAAATTCTGATAAGAAGGTAGAGGTGATAACTATAGGTAAGAAGGTTTATGATGCAGTAAAGAAGATTAAAACTCCATATAGTAATGAAAGCCATATCTTTGATAATCTTAGCTTTGAGGCGGTTGCTAATATTGTTTATGGAGTGATGAAAGATTTCCGTGAGGAGAGATTTGATGAAGTGTATCTTATTTATAACAAATTCTTGAATGCTGCTACCCAAACAGTACAAACGGAAAAACTTTTGCCTATAGCAATTAAGGATTCTGAAGAAGGCGGTAAAGCTATAGAAACAGATTATCTTTTTGAGCCCAATAGAAATGAGATTTTAGATGTGCTTATTCCTAAGTCTATTAAAACTCAGGTTTATAAAGCCGTTTTAGATTCTATTGCTTCGGAACATGGAGCTAGAATGACGGCAATGCATAAGGCAACGGATAATGCACAGGCTCTTAAGAATGAATTAGTAATTTACTATAATAAAGCTCGTCAGGCAGCCATTACTAATGAAATTTTAGAAATTGTTTCTGGTGCAGAAGCACTGAAGAATGGATAGAGTTTTATTTTGTGATAGATACTAAAAGCATCAGAAATTTACTTTCTGATGCTTTTATACTTTTTAGACAGACGAGTATTGTCAAAAATTAGGTAGATTGTCTTTTGTTGTGAAAAAATATTTATCTTTGCATATCATTATAATTTATAAAACTAAATGGATCCCGACAGTATAGTCAAAATTTTTATCGCAATTTTTTTAGTTCTACTAAACGGCTTCTTCGTTGCCGCAGAGTTCTCAATAGTTAAAGTACGCTATTCTCAAATTCAAATTAAAGCTGCCGAAGGTAATGCTATGGCAAAGCAGGCAGAAGGTATTATCAAAAATTTAGATGCCTATCTTTCTGCTACGCAATTAGGTATTACTTTAGCCTCTTTAGCGTTAGGTTGGGTTGGAGAGAGTGCACTTCATCATATTATAGAAGGTTTGTTTAAGTACTTTAGTATTAGTGTAGATACTACTACAGTTACCACGATATCTTTGGTGCTTAGCTTTCTTATTATTACAGTGATGCATATAGTATTTGGAGAGTTGGTGCCCAAATCTATAGCGATACGAAAGGCAGAAGAAACGACTTTGTTCATTGCTGCACCACTCAAATTGTTCTATAATATTTTTAGACCATTTATATGGCTGATGAATTCAATATCTAATGCTTTTTTGAGGCTGATAAAGATAAATCCTGCTTCGGAGCATGAGATACATTCTACTGAAGAATTACAGCTTTTGGTAAAACAGAGTGCCGATGGTGGTGAGATAGAAGAAGAAAACTATGAGATTATAAAGAACGCTTTTGATTTTACAGACCATTCTGCAAAACAAATTATGGTGCCACGTCAAAATATTTTATCTATTGATATAGAAACTTCGATAGATGAAATTATAGAGATTATAATGGAAAGTGGTTACTCTCGTATTCCTGTTTATGAGGATTCTATAGATAATGTGATAGGTATATTTTATACTAAGGAAATTATTAGAAACTATATTAAAACTAAAGGAGAACTTACTCATGAAGATTTGAGAGGTTTTTTAAGAGAGGCTTATTTTGTAGTTGGAAGTAAAAAGATTTCTGACTTGTTGAAAAGTTTCCAGCTTAAAAAACAGCATATTGCTATTGTGATAGATGAGTTTGGAGGTACGGAAGGTATTATCACGCTAGAGGATATATTAGAAGAGTTGGTGGGAGAGATACAAGATGAGGAAGATGAAGAAGAGAAGATTGTGGATAAAATAGGAGAAAATACTTATTGGGTTAAAGCCACACAGCCACTTGAAGAGATTAACGATTTTTTACCAAAACCATTGCCTGAAGAGGGTGAGTTTAATACTTTAGCAGGTTTTATACTTCATCGTTTGGAAGAAATTCCAGAGGAAAATCAAGAGTTTGATTTTGAAAGTTACCATTTTAAAATACTGAAAATGAATAATAAAAGTGTAGAAATGGTAGAGCTTACCTATAATGAAAGTTTCTTTGGTGAACTAGGAGAGATTTCTACAGACAATTAAATAATTGTTGAAAGCTATAGATTTAAAGATGGTATTTCAAATTATTCCCAATAGAGAGAGCGAAGAAGAGGTTAGTGTTTTGTCTTCTGTAGAAGCAAAACATAGGCTTGTACTGCATAATGATGATTTTAATACTTTTGACTTCGTTATAGAATCTCTTATAGAAGTATGTGCCCATACACTAGAACAGGCGGAACAATGCACGTTTTTGGTACATTATAAGGGTAAGTGTACTGTAAAAACAGGCGATTTAGAACTGATTCAGCCTATGCATAAAAAACTGATTTTAAGAGGATTGTCTAGTGAAATAATCTAAAAATAATCTTATGCGTTGGTTGAAGTTTATTTTGGTTTTAGGGATATTATTGTCTGGTGTTTATGCGGTCTCTATGTTGTTTGTTGATGAGAGCAAATCCTTTAAAGTAGAAAGAGAAATTGATTATCCCATAGATAAAGTTTATCCGCAATTTAGTAATTTTCAGAATCTTACTAGATGGTATCAATACTTTACTCAAAATCCTAAATTGAAATTCGAATATTTTCTACCTTATGAAGGGCAGGGAAGTTCTATGAACTTTGTAGATGCTAAGAAAGGGGTAGGAATGGTTTTTATTAGATATGAAAATTTTGAAAAAACTCTAAGATACGAGTTTTTTGATGCGGATACCAATGCACCTCTCAAAGTAGATATTAAGTTTTTACCAAAGGGTAAAAAAACTCGATTGATATGGGTGGTAACGACACCTAAAAAGACACTTTTAAATCGTTATGTCAATCTGTTTTCAGTAGAAAATTTTGAGGGAATGGTAGATGAGAGCCTTCGGAATTTAAAAGCAGTGTTGAGTAATAAGGTGGATAAAATAGAAATTTTAACCAATATTAAGTACGATAGCCTCATGATAGAAAATCAAGAAGCTGCTGTTCTAGTAGGTATCAATGCCAATACTCAAAATAAAAACAAAACCATTTATTTTAAAGATTTAGTTAAAAATCATCATAAAGTAGTCAATTTTGTGATGAATGATTTAGGTAAAAAGGAAGATGAATTTGGTTTTCCTATGCTCATCACTCAAGCTAAAAGTTATAAGGATAAAGAGGTAAGCTATTTTTATGGAATACCGCTGTCTAAAAAATCAGAGATTACAGATAACAACTTTACTTATCATATGCAGGACGCTTCTAGATTGTATGTGATGTATTATAAGGGAGATTATGCTAATAGAGTTTCGGTTATCAATAAGTTATTAAAAAAAGCAGAGGAAGACAGCTTAAGGACTGGTAAATTACAAGAGGTCTTTATAGAAACACCTGTAGAGAATAAACCAGTATTGCTAAAAATAGCATTACCAGTATCGTCTTAAAAGATATGAAGGAAAAAATAAACTTTGGTTATTGGAGTTTTCTGAATCGTTTTTTTTTAATAAATTTGTGCATCGTATAAAAAGTTAAATTTAAAAAACAGATAAATCTGTCATAATGGATAAATTTTCATTCTTAAATGCAACACATGCTGATTTCATAGATAGCATGTACCAGCAGTACTTAAAATACCCAGATAGTTTAGAGCCATCTTGGAAAGCTTTTTTTCAAGGGTTTGATTTTGCTCTAGAAAATTTTGGTGAAGACGATTCTTTTACAGAAAAAGTAGGTGCGTCTTCTTTATCTCAGCAAGTAGGTGTCCCAGATGATATTATAAAGGAGTTTAAAGTTCTTAACTTAATAGAGGCTTATAGAACTAGAGGACATTTGTTTACTAGAACTAACCCTGTTAGAGAGAGGAGAACTTATCTTCCTGATTTATCTATAGAAAATTTTGGGTTGTCAAAGTCAGATTTAGAAACTAAATTTAATTCTGCTACAGAAACAGGAATGCCGGGAGCAGCTACTTTGGCAGATATTATTCGTCATTTAGACCAAATCTATTGCGACTCTATCGGTATAGAATATATGCATATTCGTGAGGTAGAGGAGAAGGAATTTATTCGTCAGTGGATTGCTAAAAATGAAAATCACCCTATACTTTCGGCAGACGAAAAGATAGAAATTTTATCCAAATTAAATCAAGCGGTAGCTTTTGAAAACTATCTTCATACCAAGTTTGTGGGGCAGAAGAGATTTTCACTAGAAGGCGGAGAATCTTTAATTCCAGCCTTGGACCAGCTTATCAGTCGTTCGTCAAAACACGGTGTAGATGAAGTGGTTTTAGGTATGGCACACAGAGGGAGGCTTAATGTATTAACTAATATCTTTGGGAAATCATACAAGCAAATCTTCTCTGAATTTGAAGGTAAAGAGTTTGAGGAAGATGTATTTTCTGGAGATGTTAAGTATCACTTAGGTTCTACCACGAAAATAAAAACGGCTGCAGGGGAAGAGGTAATTATCAATTTAACGCCTAACCCGTCTCACTTGGAAACTGTAGCTTCTTTAGTACAAGGTATTTCTAGAGCTAAAATAGACCATACTTATGGTAATAATTTTAAGAAAGTATTGCCTATCGTTATTCACGGAGATGCAGCTATTGCAGGACAAGGGATTGTCTATGAGATTGCACAAATGATGACTTTAGACGGTTACAAGACAGGAGGAACGGTTCATATTGTAGTTAATAATCAGGTAGGGTTTACAACCAATTATCTAGATGCAAGGTCTTCTACTTACTGTACAGATATTGCTAAGGTAACAGATTCGCCTGTGATGCACGTAAATGCAGATGATGTAGAAGCTGTGGTACACGCAATTAGATTTGCGGCGGATTATAGAGCAGCGTTTGGCAAAGATGTTTATATAGATTTGTTAGGTTATAGAAAATATGGGCATAACGAAGGTGATGAACCTCGTTTTACACAGCCTAAACTTTATAATACCATAGCAAAACACCCTAATCCTAGAGAGATTTATAAAATCAAGCTAGAGAAAGAAGGAGTGCTTTCTGAAGGAGTGTTGAAGAAGATGGAGGAAGAATTTAAAACCCTTCTTGATAAAGATTTTGATGCATCTAAAGAAATTCAAAAAAATACTTTAGATGTATTTATGGAACAGGTTTGGATTAAGTATCTAGACCCTGCAAATAAACAAAAAGTTCTAAAGGCTGTAGAAACTCAATACAATGCTGAACAGTTAAAAGAGTTGGCAGTTAAGATGTCTTCTTTACCTAAAGACAAGGCGTTCATAAGAAAAATCACTAGACTTTTTGACCAAAGGTTAAAAATGATAGAAGAGGATAAGCTAGATTGGGCGATGGCAGAACTTTTAGCTTATGCTACGCTTCTTGCAGAAGGTTACAATGTGAGAATTTCTGGGGAAGATGTGGAGAGAGGTACTTTCTCTCACCGTCATGCAGTGGTAAAAACAGAAGATGCAGAGGAGGAATATGTACCATTACAACATATCAACGAAAGTCAGCAGTTTCATATTTATAACTCATTACTATCAGAGTACGCTGTTTTAGGGTTTGATTATGGTTATGCTATGGCATCGCCTGATACTTTAACCATTTGGGAAGCACAGTTTGGAGATTTCGTGAATGGCGCTCAAATTATTGTGGACCAATATTTGGTAGCTGCAGAAGAAAAATGGAAGCTGCAAAATGGTTTGGTAATGTTGTTACCTCACGGCTCTGAAGGGCAAGGTGCAGAACACTCTTCGGCTAGGTTAGAGAGATTTTTAACGCTTTGTGCTAATAATAATATTTTCGTAGCTAACTGTACAGTTCCAGCCAATTATTTCCATTTATTGAGAAGGCAAATGAAGTTTCCGTTTAGAAAACCGTTAGTGGTAATGACACCTAAGTCGTTACTGAGACACCCTAAGGTTATTTCTTCTATGGAAGAGTTAGCAAACGGAAGTTTCCAACCAGTGATTGATGATGCTACGGCTGATGCTTCTAAGGTGGAGAGGTTAGTGATGTGTTCTGGTAAGGTTTATTACGATTTATTGGCTAAAAAAGAAGAATTAGGAGATGAGAAAGTAGCTTTAGTAAGGCTGGAGCAGTTGTATCCTTTGGATTCAGAGAAAATAGAGACTGTGTTGTCTAAATATTCTAACAGAAAAGATTTTGTATGGGTTCAAGAAGAACCAGAGAATATGGGAGCTTGGTCTTATATTTTGAGAAATTTCCGCAAGTACGATGTACAAGTAATTGCACCAGTACCTAGTGGAACACCAGCACCAGGTAGCCATAAGAAGTATGAGATTAACCAAACTAATGTAATTAACCAAACATTTGGTATCTAGAAATAGAGTAATATTAAAAATAAAAATCAACGAATAATAAAAAATACCCCAATATGTCAATATTAGAAATGAAAGTTCCCTCTCCGGGAGAGTCTATTACAGAAGTAGAAATCGCTACTTGGTTGGTTCAAGATGGTGATTATGTAGAAAAAGATCAGCCTATTGCAGAAGTAGATTCTGATAAGGCAACGCTAGAACTTCCAGCTGAAGAAAGTGGTATCATTACGCTAAAGGCAGAAGAAGGCGACGTAGTAGAAGTAGGACAAGTGGTTTGTCTAATTGATATGAGTGCGGCTAAACCAGAAGGTGGTGCAGCTAAGCAAGAGACTGCTAAAGTAGAAGAAAAGAAAGAAGAAGTTAAAGCAGAAGCTCCAAAACAAGAGGCTTCTCCTGCAACCTATGCTACAGGAACACCGTCTCCTGCAGCTAAGAAAATTCTAGATGAAAAAGGGGTAGAGGCATCTCAAGTAAAAGGAACAGGTAGAGATGGTAGAATTACTAAAGAAGATGCAGAACAGGCTTCTGTACCGGCTATGGGTTCTGTATTTGCTACTAATGGGTCTAGATCTTCTAAGACAACTAAATTATCTTCATTGAGAAGAAAATTAGCTCAGCGTTTAGTTTCTGTTAAGAATGAGACGGCGATGCTTACTACTTTCAATGAGGTAGATATGAGTGAGATTTTCAGAATTAGAAAACAATATAAAGAGGAGTTTGCAGCGAAGCACGGTGTAGGTTTAGGCTTTATGTCTTTCTTTACAAAGGCGGTTACTAGAGCGTTACAAATGTATCCAGAGGTAAACTCTATGATAGACGGCAATCAAATGATTACTTATGATTTCTGCGATGTTTCTGTGGCTGTATCTGGTCCTAAAGGGCTTATGGTTCCTGTACTTAGAAATGCAGAAACAATGTCTTTCCGTGGTGTAGAGGCTAGCATTAAGGAACTAGCAGAGAAGGCAAGAAACGGGAAAATTACGGTAGATGAAATGACAGGAGGAACTTTTACTATCACTAATGGTGGGGTATTTGGGTCTATGCTTTCAACACCGATTATCAATCCGCCTCAATCTGCAATTTTAGGAATGCACAACATTATCCAAAGACCAGTGGCAGTAGATGGGCAAGTAGTTATTCGTCCAATGATGTATCTAGCATTATCTTATGACCATAGAATTATAGACGGAAGAGAATCTGTAGGTTTCTTAGTAGCGGTAAAAGAAGCTATTGATAATCCTGTAGAACATTTGCTAGGAGGTGATGAAAGAAGAGGATTAGAACTTTAGTCAATCACATAATAATAATTAAAAAAAACTCCCACTCAATTCTTTTTGGGTAGGAGTTTTTTATTGCTCCTTGTAGGAGTAATAGTTGTAGTTAAAATCTTTAAATTTGTACTTTTAAATTTAGACTTTGTGGAAGCAAGAGAGAAAATAATCATCATAGGAGGCGGTTTTGCTGGGTTACAACTGGCGAGAAAACTTAATGGTAAAAGGAAAAAGGTAATGGTGATAGATAAAGTGAACCATCATATGTTTCAGCCTTTATTTTATCAGGTGGCGTGTGGGAGGATAGAACCTTCTAACATATCGTTTCCTTTTAGAAAGATATTCCAAAAGTCTAAAAATATACAATATAGAATGACGGAGGTTACCAAAATACTTCCTGAAGAAAATAAAATCATTACAGAAGATTCTGAGTTTTCTTATGATAAACTGATTATAGCTACAGGGTGCAGAACCAATTTTTTTGGTAACGAACAAATGGAGCAATTGAGTTACGGTATGAAAAATACTCAAGAGGCTATCAGTATTAGAAATCATATTTTACTCACTTTTGAGAAACTTATTATAGAAAGAAAAAGGTCTGATGATGGTAATTGGAATATCGTAATTGTAGGCAGTGGTCCTACAGGGGTAGAGCTGGCAGGAGCATTTGCGGAAATGAAGGCAGATATTTTGCCTAGAGATTATCCTAAGATGAATTTCAGGGATTTAGAAATAATCTTGGTAAGTTCCACCAAAAAGCCATTGGCGGTAATGAGCGAAGAAGCACAGAATAAATCGGAGGAATATCTTAATAAGTTGGGCGTTAAATTTATCAGCGATGACAGGGTGGTAAACTACGACGGCAATAAAGTTTATCTAAAAAGTGGTAAAGAAATTCCGTCTAATAATGTGATATGGGCGGCTGGTGTAAAAGGAAATATTATTGAGGGATTATCAGAAGAACAAATCATCAATAATAGATACAGAGTAGACCGCTACAATAGAGTAAAAGGTTATAACAATATATTTGCAATAGGAGACATTGCTTATATGGAAACACCTAAATATCCTCAAGGGCACCCTCAGGTGGCTAATGTAGCTATAAATCAAGGAAGAAATTTAGGTGATAATTTAAACAAACGCTCCGAAAACGATTGGAAAGAGTACGAATATTTTGATAAAGGCTCTATGGCAACGATAGGGAAGCATAGAGCTGTGGTAGATTTACCATATATGAAGTTTCAGGGCTTTTTTGCATGGTTTTTTTGGATGTTTTTACATTTAATGCTGATTCTTTCGGTGAGAAATAAAATCGCCATATTTTTCAACTGGATGTGGAGTTACCTCAATGGAGATTCTTCTTTAAGACTAATTATACTTCCTAACAAAAAAAACAGAACAGAACAATGAGAATAGATATTATAAGTGTAGTACCAGAGCTCATGGAAAGTCCTTTTAAGACTTCTATTCTTAAAAGAGCTATGGAGAAAGGTATTGCGGAAGTCCACTTTCATCATTTAAGAGAGTGGGGTGTAGGTAAACATCGCCAAGTAGATGACGAGCCTTATGGTGGCGGTGCAGGTATGGTAATGATGGTAGAACCGATAGACCTGTGCATTTCTAAACTAAAATCTGAACGAGAATACGACGAGGTAATTTACCTTACACCTGATGGAGAAACTCTAAATCAAAAAATAGCCAATACACTTTCTATCAAAGAAAATCTTATTCTTTTGTGTGGGCATTATAAAGGTATAGACCAAAGGGTGAGAGATTTACACATCACTAAAGAAATTTCTATTGGAGATTTTGTTTTAACAGGAGGCGAACTTGCAGCTTGTGTTTTAGCAGATGCTGTTATAAGGCTGTTGCCTGGCGTTCTTAACGATGAGCAATCGGCTCTTACAGATAGTTTTCAAGATGACTTGTTAGCTCCACCGATTTATACTCGTCCCGAAAATTACAAAGGGCTGAAAGTTCCCGAAGTTTTATTGAGTGGTAATTTCCCTAAAATAGATGATTGGCGTTACGAACAAGCACTACAAATCACTAGAACTAAAAGACCCGATTTGTTAGGCGAAGATTAGAAAATAGATAGCTTTTAGGAGATGGTATTTCTCTGAATATCACAATTTATAAAAACTATCTAGGTATATTCTTTTATTTAAAATATCCTCCTTATTTTTGCGGAGCTAATGATGAAACTTTTCATTATCGATGATTAAATTATTATGAAAAAAATCCAAAATATTCTTGTATCCACCCGTACTATGGCGGTGTTGCTGTTGGTGTATGCTTTATCTATGGCGTATGCTACTTTTATGGAAAACGATTATGGCACGCCTACGGCAAAGGCTTTTATCTATGAGTCTAAATGGTTCGAGGCAATTATGTTTTTGCTTATCATCAATTTTATAGGCAATATTGGCAGGTATCGCTTATGGAAACGAGAAAAGTGGCCTTTATTAGCATTCCATTTATCATTTATTTTATTGTTTATAGGAGGGGCTATTACCAGATATATCAGTTACGAAGGGACGATGCACATTCGTGAGGGGGAAACTTCTAACGAAATAGTAACTAGCAAGAATTTCTTTAAAATTCAAATAGAAGAAAAAGGGGAGGTACTTAATTATGCAGATATTCCTTTTTTGATGACGCCTGAAGTGCCTTTTTGGTCTAAAGTTACCAACCATTACTTCAAAGCGACTTACGACTTTAATGGTAAAAAAATAAAAGTAAAGCAGTTAGCTTACACGCCTAGAAAGAAAGACAGTATAAAGGTAACGCCTAATGGCAAAGAGTATCTTCATTTTGTAACTACAGACGATGCAGGAAGGTTAGAGTATTATTTATCAGAAGGAGAGGTTAAAAATATTGGTGGTACATTAGTAACTTATAACAGACCGATAGACGGAGCGGTGGAGTTTAAAAAACAAGACGGAAAACTTTACATTAAAACTCCTGTAGATGCTACTTATATGGTAATGGCGAGCCAAGAAGTGGGGGCATCTCCTAAAGATGAATACACACCACTATCTCTTAGAAGTTTATACACGATTAACCAAATGAGAATTGTAGTGCCTGAAGGACTGAAAAGAGGCGAAATAGTGTCTTATTCTGGGGATAAAAAGAAGGATAAAAATATACCTGATGAACTTTTACTAGAGGTAGAAGGTCCTAAAACTAAGCAGCAAGTTAGCTTACAAGTACAGGAAGGCAATCCTAACTTGGTAAAACAAATTTCGTTAGATGGTATGAATATGATGTTGGGGTTTGGTGCTAAAGTTTACACTACGCCATTTGCATTGAAATTAGACGACTTTGTGATGGAAACTTACCCAGGGAGTTCTTCGCCGTCTGCTTATGAGAGCCACGTTCAGATTATAGATAATGGTAAGCAGACACCATACAAAATTTATATGAATAATGTACTTAATTATCGTGGATACCGTTTCTTCCAATCTAGTTTTGACCCAGATAGACACGGTACGGTACTATCGGTTAATCACGACTATTGGGGAACACTTATTACCTATATAGGTTATACACTTATGTTTATTGCAATGTTTATTACTCTGTTTTGGAAAGGAACTCGTTTTTGGTCTTTAAATAAAATGTTGAAAGATATTAGCAAGAAAAAAGCGCTAGGAATATTATTACTGGTGTTGAGCTTTGGTTTTCTACAAGCACAACCAAAAACGCCAACAGCCAAACCTTCTACTCAAAAAGTGCTTTCTGCCGATGATATGGTACAGCACATCAATATAGATAAGGCTCACACAGAGAAATTTGGTTCTTTGTTAGTGCAGAGTTATGATGGGAGAATACAGCCAGTAAATACACAAGCACTAGATATTTTAAGAAAACTTACGGGTAAAGAATCTTTTAAACAACTAGATGCTAACCAGTGGTTTTTGTCAGCGACTATAGACCCAATGTTTTGGGCACAAGTACATATTATTAAGGTAGAGACTAGAGGGAAAGTAGGAGAAGAATTAAAGAAAAAAACCAAGGCGAACGATGAGGGTTATACTAGCCTTGTAAATCTTTTCCCAGCGGATAAGTTTGGTAATCTTCGTTTTGTTTTAGAAGATGATTACAATGAGGCTTTTAACAAAAAGCCAGCCGAACAATCTAAGTACGACCAAGCAGTCATCAAACTTAATGATAAAGTACAAGTGATGAATGCCCTAATGTCTTGGCAATATTTCCGTGTGATACCAGTACAGAACGACCCTAACCACAAATGGAATTCTGTAATGGACGCTAACTTCCAAATAGATACTAATGCACAGGAGGTGTTAGGTACTTACCTTTCTTCGGTACTGATGGCTACACAAAGCGATAAGTGGGCAACTGCTGATAAGGAACTAGATAAAGTAAAGAGTTATCAAGCAAAATGGGGTAAAAATGTTATTCCGCCTCAAACCAAGATAGACTTAGAAATTTTAATGAACAAACTTGACCTCAACTTTAAGTTGATGATTTTTTATAGTGTTGTTGCTGCATTATTATTGGTACTTGGTTTTATAGAATTATTTAAACCCAATCGTTGGCTACATAAAGTCATTAAAGTGATTTTAGCTGCAGGGATATTGGGCTACCTTGTGCATCTTGTGGGGCTGGGTATCAGATGGTATATTTCAGGACACGCACCTTGGAGTAACGGTTATGAGGCGATTATGTTTATTTCTTGGGTAGGCATTAGTGCAGGGTTATTACTTTACAGAAATAATAATGCTTTGATACCTTCGGCAGGTTTCTTAGTGGCGGTATTGCTGATGGGCTTTGCTCATGGTGCGGTAAGTCTAGACCCGCAAATTACACCTTTGGTACCAGTGCTTAAATCTTATTGGTTAGTAATACATGTGGCTATTATTACCTCTAGTTACGGATTCTTTGCGTTGTCCTTTATTATAGGGATTATGGTACTGTTGTTTTACATTGTTTCTAGTAAAGCTACTTTCCAAGAACATAATGATACCACGATAAAAGAGCTTACTGCCGTTTCGGAAATGTCGCTTACGATAGGGCTTTTTGCACTTACGATAGGGACTTTTTTAGGTGGAGTTTGGGCTAACGAATCTTGGGGAAGATATTGGTCTTGGGACCCTAAAGAAACTTGGGCATTTATATCGGTTATGGTGTATGCTTTTGTATTACATATGCGTTTGGTGCCAGGGCTTAGAGGGCGTTATGCCTTTCATATGGTAACGATGTTTGCTTTTAGTTCGGTTATTATGACTTATTTTGGGGTTAATTACTATCTTTCAGGGTTACACTCTTATGCGGCAGGAGACCCTATCCCTGTACCAGCGTGGGTTTATATTACAGGGGCGAGTATGATTACCATTTCTTTAGCGGCGTGGTTTAAATATAAAAAACTGAACTCCAAAAACTAAGAGTAAAATCATTTTTACACAATTTAAAAAATATATTATAGACAGTCAGATTTATGTTTCCGTAATGGGAACAGCTCTGACTGTCTTTTTTGTTAATGATACCAAAGTTCAGATTTCAGTTGAGCTATTGAGTTTGGTTTTTCTCACTTATTTTAATGGCTATCTATATACTAAATATCAATATAGAAAGCCAATCATTGGTAGAATATTAGTAGTTAATGCAGTTAGTTTTGCACTCGGCGTCATACTGATTTTGTCTTTTTATAATGTTGATGTTTTACTGAAATGGCTTACGATTTTATTGTTAGGCTTGGCTTATAACTCTCGTTTTTTGAATACTTTTGTCCGAAAAATACCATTACTAAAGATATTTTATGTGGGGTTGAGTTGGGCTTTGGTGAGTGCTTGGCTATTTTTACCTAAAATAGATGGAGCTATTTTTTTGGTGAGTTTTCTTTATGTTTCGGCATTGGTGTTACCTTTTGATATACGAGATAAATCCAGCGATAAAGTGATAACATTCCCTAAGTTTATAGGCGTGGCGGCGACTAAAAGGCTGGCTTATGTTTTACTTATTTTTAGCGGAGGGCTATCGTTTATTTATTTTAATACACTTTATGCGGTGGCGTTTGGTGGAGCTATTGTGGTAGCTTTAGCTTTGGTGTATGGTGCGTCTGAAAGTAAGCCCGATTGGTATTTTTCTCTTTTGGTAGAAACTTGTTGTGGGCTTCCGTTTTTATTTCTGATTTTATTGGAGTATTTTTGGCTAATTTTTCAGTAATGATTATCAAAAAATTATATTTAACAAATTTCAAAAATCATCAAGAGCGAGTGTTTGATTTTTCCTCCGAAATCAATAGCTTCATAGGAAATAATGGAGTAGGGAAGACCAATATTTTGGACGCTTTGCACTATTTGTCCGTAGGTAAAAGTTTTCTAGGGAATTCTGATGTTAATAATATTTTGACAGGGGAAGACTTTTTTACATTGGAGGCGGTGGTAGATGATGGCGAAAAAGAAACGATATTAAAAATTATCCAAAGCAAAGACGCTAAAAAGTTGGTAAAGAAGAACGATAAGTCTTACGCTCGTTTGTCAGACCATATTGGGTTTTTGCCAAGTGTGATGATTTCTCCCTATGATGCCAATCTTATCTCTGATTCTGGGGAGAGCAGAAGACGATTTTTAGATGCAATGATTTCGCAGGTAGATGCAGAGTATTTGCACTCTATTATGCAATACCAAAAAGCACTTAAACAAAGAAATGCCTTACTAAAGTCTTTCGCTAAAAATAGATATTTTGATAAAGATTCGCTAGAGATTTATGATGAGCCTTTGTGCCAATATGCAGGGGTGATTTTTGAAAAGAGGAGCCTATTTATCACACAGCTACTGCCTACTTTTTTGCATTTTTATAATATGATTTCTAATGGTAAAGAGGAGGTGGATATTGTTTACCAATCGGATTTGGAAGAGCAAACAATGGCAGAAGTTCTATCTCAAAATGTAGAAAAAGACCGAGTGCTTACCTACACTTCTAAAGGAATTCATAAAGACGAACTTCGCTTTGAGATGAGTGGGGATTTGATAAAGAAAATTGGTTCCCAGGGGCAGCAGAAGTCGTTTTTAATTGCGTTAAAGTTGGCTCAAATCAACCGTATTAAAGAAATTACAGGGAAGACTCCACTGTTGCTGTTAGACGATATATTTGATAAGCTGGACGACCGCCGTGTGGCTCAACTTATAGAATTGGTGAACAAAGAACATTTCGGACAGATATTTATTACAGATACCCACAAAGAACGAACGGAAGCCGTAGTAAAAAACATCAATGAAGAAAGCCGTATTTTTGAGATAAATTGAAGTTCCAATCCATAGGAAAATAAAAGCGATAAGCATCAAATGTTAGTGGTTTGCCTTTAGGTCAAGCTAAAAGTACAAGCCTACTATTACCAAAGACCTTCTTAAACCCGCTTTAAGTGATACCCACTTAGCTATTATCAACGCTCTGCTGAGCAAAGGTAAGTTTAGGGAATGCCCCCGTAGCGGAATTGGGAGCGATAGCTTCCAAATAGCAGGGGGCAGTCCCGTGCCGAAGGTAAACCTAACGCAGTGGTTCGGCGGAGCCAAACCTAACCTTTGCTCCTATCTTTTTTAACGGCTACCCACCAAAGACCATTTAAAACAATGCTAAATTATCACCGCTCCATTCTCCGACCTAAGGAAACGGAGGCGTTAAGAAAATGTGTCGTCCATTCGTTAAAAAAGACCTATTGTCTGAACAAGCGTTGGGCTTTAGCCTTGGCGTGAGTTCTAGGGCTTTTAGAATGGACGACACATTTTTAGCCGTAGTTTTCTAGTCTTGACTTTTTGGTCCTTTTGGCTTTGCCGAACCACTTCGTTAGGTTTGGGTCAAGCCAAAAGGACAAGCATATATATTTATCTCCCTTCTTTTGCCTTGAAGCAAAAGAAGCAAAAATTCAAGACTGTAACCCCTTAGGCTAAACCTCATTACTAAAGGCTAAAATCCCCAAAACTCGCTCCAACGCTTTTGCCCACACCTTTGCTCAAACAATGGGTATTTTTTAACGCCTTTAGTAACGAGGTTCTTAACGCCGTCGGGCTTAGAGGTCGGATATACTGACCGCTTTAAATGATAACCACTTCGTTAGGTTTGGGTCAAGCCAAAAGGACAGACAGATAACAAAAAAGTACAGCCTATAAATTCTATGCCTATAAAAAAAAATTTTATGCTTATAAAAAAAAATCCGATGCCTATAAAATCTAAAACTTATAAGCATCGGTTTTTTTAAGGGAGCTTAGGCGTTACCTTAAGCCTTCTCGTAAGTGAGTGTCGCTAGCGTATCTTTTATCCCTTTAGCGGGAGTGAAGATGACTTTAGCTTGTTTGATGGCACTAGCCGTTACCTCTTTCTCTGTAGCTTTGCCCTCACTACTGAAACTTATTCGCAGGCTGCCCAACTCTCCCAAACGGACAATCTGCCCATTGGCTAAGGACGACTGCATTACATCTACTAAGGAGTAGAGTACCGCTCTGATGTCCGCTCCGCTTACGGTGGAGATTTTCTCTATGTCTTTGGTAAGGTCGGTTAGGGTTTTCTCGCCGCTCATATTAGGAGAAGCGTACCATTTTTTGTCGCCGCCACCGCTTACGCCCGGCTGACCTCTTTCGATTACTTTAAATTTTACTGGCATAATTTCTACTTTTTATGTTTAACAATTACTGTAACCCTGTACCAAAAGTACCTGTTTGGTTAGCAACACCTGCCGCTCCGTAGAGGTATCTCCAATAAAAACCGCCATCAGTTCCTTTTAGGCATACAGCAAAGGCATCTCCTGTACCTGTACCTATAGCAACATCTTTTTGGAAGTTCATTTTTCCTCTGTTGGCTTCGTTACATTCTATCCCCGCGGTACCTTCTAGTTGGGTAGCACCTCCTACCCCCGCAGTAAGCACCCCATCTGCATCTGCATATACTGGACGAGTACCTGTTCCTTTTAAATCTCCCAAACGGATTTGTCCTGCTTGGGTATAGATAGAGTAATTACTATCTGAACCACCAGAAATATTCTCTACAAATACCCCATAATTATTTATTGGAGCAGTTGCAACTGTTGGGTCAGCTACCGTACTTCTAACATAAACCCCTGATTGGGTTTTATACTGAGTTCTACCAGAGTTATAAGCACCGAAATAACCCGCCACTAATTGCCCCCCAACAAAAGTGGCATTTCCAGAGTCTTTACCTACAGAAACCTGCCCCATAGTTCCATATACATTAGTATTTAAGCCTTTACTTCCGATACTTGAATAGAAATATCCTGCTGCTGCATTAGTTACATTCCCTGTACCACCAGGTTTTAAATAAGCGGTGCCCTGTGAACCAAACAGATTACTTACATTTCCAGAAGTATCAAATGAAGCTTGTAGAGAACTCCCTCTTAAATCATCTGCTGACTGACTATTTCCCAAATGCGCGATAGATTGTGATCCGTTAAGTTCATTAATTTTTCCAGAACCAAGACCATTTGTAACAAATGTAGATGTAGAAATGTGGTTATAATTATTATTATTTCCTTCAGAAACATTTATTTGATTTCTAGTTCCTACAGTCATTAAATTTGGATATTGCTGGTCTGTAGCCGATAAAGTCAGTAATTTAGCTGTTTGATTTTTAGTATTAGTTGGGCTACCAGTTATAGGGTGATTAATGGTATTTAATGGTAAATTATCCAAAGTATCATACATAGAGACTTTTCCTCTAAAAGACTGTTTAAAAGGCATTTTTAGATATTTTGTAACCACTCCTTGTACAGGGTCTGTTACTGTCATTGGAAATACGGCATTGTCATCTTCAGAGTACCCTCCGTTGTAGGCTACCCCATTTTCATCATAATACACTTTGTTATTAAAGGGTGATGTTCCACTTCTCTTAAGCTCTATTCTTTTATTAGTAGGATTATATACCCACTCTTGCCCTTCTTGGCTAACACCATCGCTTAATCTTACCCATTTTCCTTCGGAAACTGTTTGGGTTGTAGCACCATTAGGATTAGAGAAATAATAGAAACCTGGGGTTACATCTACTTGTTTCCCTCCTTTGCTAGCATCTGCTAATGTTTTACCTGTGGCAGTATTATACACCACTACACCATCAAACCCAGAAGCTACCACATCATTACTAACTACGCCAAGGTCAAATTTAAACTTTGTTAAATCAGTTTTTGGGAAACCAAGTAGCTTTCCTTTAGAAGCATCTGCCTGACTTTGGAAATTACTTGCATCGAGGAAATAATTAGTTTTTAATAAATCATTAGATATTAATCCATGAGATAGCACTTGAGCTTGAGCTATTGAGCAAGTCCCTAATGCTAGTGCCAATATTGTGATTTTTTTCATTTTGTCTATTTTTTTAAGGTTAATAAAATGATAATTAGTTTCTACCTCCTATAAGGTACCAGTTAGTTCCATTAGACCAAACCATTTGAGCTGAACTTGCAGTAATAGATGAAGTATTTAGTGGTACATCTATACCTGCCGTGCCTGTATAGACAAGTGTTCCACCCGTAGAGTTTTTAAAGTGAATAATCGCTCCCTTATGTGCACTAGGTGCAGGGAGTTTTAACGCTCCTGCATCTACTGTAAACTCATAGAAATCGGCTAAACCTATTTCTTTACCAGAAGAAACCCCTCCTTCTTTTGTCCACGCGTAATCGGTAGATACCGTCTGTCCTAACCTTGCGGTAAACTCTTTAGTTGTAGAAGCCGCTCCTACTTTTACCCACTTAGTAGCCGTTTTATCAAAGTAGTAAAACCCTTTACCATTGTAGTTAGAAGTAGTACCTGTAGCATTAGCTGTCCCAGAACCAATGAATAATAAAGTACCATCTTCTAGCCCTGCTCCCATCTTTTCGGCTCTGTCTGCACTTACATTTGGGATTAAAATCCCCTCTTTGGTACTTCCACTTTTGTTAGCATCGGATATTTGAATCTCCAATGTTGCATTAGGTGATGGAGTATTGATACCCACTTTACCATCGTACTGTCCGTAGGCTACGAGACCTAAGCCTAAAAAGGCTAATACACTTAATTTGGTTGTTGTTGTTTTCATAACATTTAATTTTAAAATGGTTAATATTTAGATTATAGATTTTGGACTTAAGGAACTGAAGTTGTTCAAAGTTCTATGTTTAAGGTTTAAGGAATATGTACGCCTATTCAACCTTAAACACTTGAACCTTAAACATTGAACTTTAAACCTGAAACCAATAAGAAAACGCCTTCCCCCTCTAAACACACACAAAACAAGGAGGAAGGCTAAAACAGAAAGAACAGAACGCCCCTTCTGAACACTAAAAGCACCTAACAAGAACGACCCTGTTATGAGACAAAACAATGGTGCTTTTAGTAAATATTGATGAAAGCTAAAATTAGAATAGAATAAACGCCAAAAGCCCCCAACGAAGATTGGTGGAACATTATTTATGATTGATGATAAAAATCTAGATAAAAAGTAGTATAATACGCGTACGCGTGTAACTATTCTGTGTGTGTGTGTGTGTGTTTACGAAATTATTTGAACTGACCAAATAATTTTGCAACTTTTTTTCACTTTTTTGTATGTGGTTGATAGACGGTGTCATAAAACTGGGGCAAATGTATAAAACTATTATGATATGCACAAGAGTGGTATAGAAATGTTTTAAATTTTTTTAGGGAGTTTTATAGCTTCTAATCAAAAAAAATAAGGATAGGCTTACTAAACCTATCCTTATCACTATATGCCATTGCTAGTATCCTAAAGCGTTTCTTTTAACCAATCAAAGAACTCTCTTTGCCATACCAAACCGTTGTGAGGTTTTAGTACCCAATGGTTTTCGTTAGGGTAGTAGAGTAGTTTGGCTTTTAGTCCTTTTAGTCTTGCCGCTTGGAAGGCGCCTTGTCCTTGCTCATAAGGCACTCGGTAATCTTTGTGCCCTTGTATAATCATCATAGGCTTGTTCCAATTTTGGACATAGTTACTCGGATTAAACTCTGTATAAGCTCTTGGTAGAGGGTTGTCGTAAGGAGAACCACCCAAATCCCAGTTCGCAAACCAAAGCTCCTCGGTATTAAGATACCACGATTTCATATCAAATAGACCGTTGTGAGAAATAAAGGTCTTAAATCTGTTTTGGTGTATGCCTGCCAGCATCAATACACTGTAACCACCATAACTAGCCCCTACGGCAGCTATCCTGTCCCCATCTACAAACGGAAGTGTTTTAGCGTAATCTGTAGCAGAAAGATAATCTCTCATAGGCTGTCCGCCCCAGTCTTTAGAAATGGCTTCGTTCCATTCTATGCCCCAGCCTTGCATACCTCTTCTGTTAGGAGCGATAACGATATAGCCGTTAGCCGTCATTAGTGCAAAGTTCCATCTAAGCGAGAAATATTGCGTTAATGCAGACTGCGGACCTCCCTGACAATAGAGTAGTGCAGGATATTTTTTGTTAGGGTCGAAGTTAGGTGGATAGTGGAACCATACGCCCATCTCTTTGCCGTCCGAAGTTTTTACCATTCTAAGCTCAGATTTAGAAGTGGCGATGTTTTGGTACATCTCTTTATTAACTTCGGTAACTTGCTTCATCGCTCCGTTTTTGGTGTTTACGGAGAATAAGTCGGCGTTGTGGTTGATGTCTGTTCTAGTAACTAAAAGTTGGTTTTTGGTTTCTGTGATAATGTCGTTTACATCAAAAATTCCTTCGGTAATTTTGGTTACCTTTTTAGATTTAGGACTGATGCTAAAAAGCTGTTTGGTACCTCTGTAAGCTGCGGTAAAGTAAACCAACTGATTGTTTTGGCTCCAAAAGAAATCTCCAGTAACAGACTCGTCCCAATCTTTGGTAAGGTTGGTGATGGTTCCTGTTTTCCAGTCCATAATTTTGAGGTCGTTTTTATCCGCCTCGTAGCCGTCCCTTGCCATACTTAACCAAGTAAGATAATTGCCATCAGGGCTGAACTTAGGGCTCATATCATAGCCTTTGTTGGCTTCAGTAAGGTTCTTTATAGTTTCGCTATCAAAATGATAAGAGAAAATATCTGTATTGGTAGATTTGGCATATTCCGCTCCTTCCAAAGGCTTCATTACAAATAATAATTGAGAGGAATCAGGGCTGAATACAAAATCTTCTGCTCCACCAAAAGGTCTTTGCGGACTGTCCCACTTTTTACTTTCTAGTAAGTCTTTAGGAGAGCTGTTTTTGTCCAAATCTATCACAAAAATATGGTTGTATCTTCCTTGGTTAAAGTAATCCCAATGGCGGTGGTTAAGGTCGGAATAGATATGAGCCGTTGTATTAGGCACATCGTTATATTTTTCTTTGCCAAGCACCTTTTCTACAAGCACTTCTTTGCTGTAAGCTATCTTTTTTCCGTTGGGAGAGATGATAACATTATCGGCATCATCAGGTAGAGTATAGAACGAACTCCACGTTTTACCTTGGTCTTTTGAAAGGAATATCTGCTTACCTTCCGTGGCATAGATGCCATTCTTATCCCATTGGAAGATGCTTTTTCCGCTAAAATTAACTTTAGACGAAAGATTGTTTTTTAAATTGAGAAAGTAGTTTTCGGAATTGGTTTTTTCTGTTTCTAAGTCGGTTTGTCCCACTTTATAGATTAACCCCGATCGGTCTGGTGCAACTACCTGAACGCTCATTCTTTTAAGCGTCCACAATTTCTCTGGGGTCATAAGATTTTGAGCACTGATGAGCATCGGGAGACTGGTCGCCACAGCCAGCATTTTTTGTTTTAAGTTTATCATAAATTAAGCATTATAGGTTAAGTAAAGCCCAAAAATAAAAAAATCCGCCCTAAAAGAGCGGATAGATAAGATTTATTTTCTTAGAATTTGATTATTTCCTTCATTTTTTCTGTTTCCTCAATCACCAAATCGTCATCTACTAAGATTTTACCGGAATGCTCGTCTATAATAATCTTTTTTCTTTGGGCAATTTCCATCTGCTTCTGTGGTGGGATAGTAAAGTAAGACCCCTTAGGAGCTCCTCTCTCTATACCTACTACTGCAAGACCGTTAGAAGACCCTTTTCTAATTCTTTGGTAAGACGCTAGAAGTCTTTGGTCTATCTTATCTGCGAACTCTTGAGATTTTTCTAGTAAAAACTCTTCTTCTTTTTGAGTTTCTGCGATGAGGCTTTCTAGTTCGTTCTTTTTGAAAGTAAGGTGGCTTTGTAACTCTTCAATCTTAGCTTCTAGATTGTTTAAAGCTTCTGTTTTGTGGTCTTTTTTAGCACCAAACTCTTTAATCTTCTTCTCTGCTAATTGGATTTCTAGTTCTTGGTATTCTATTTCTTTAGCCAGAGCTTCAAACTCTTTGTTGTTTCTCACATTGTCTTGTTGAGATTTATATTTCTCTATAAGCCCTTGTGCGTGAGAGATGAGTTCTTTTTTATTTTTTATTTCAACTTCCTGCTCTTTGATTTCGGTAGCAAACTTCTCGGCTCTTTTTCCTAAACCTTCTATTTCTATCTCCAAATCTTCTACTTCAATAGGAAGTTCACCTCTTGTATTTCTAATTTCGTCTAAACGAGAGTCTATAAATTGTAAATCATACAATGCTCTTAGTTTCTCTTCTACAGAAATGTCGTTTGTTTTCTTAGCCATATCTTTATATAAAGTAATTTACAGGGTTAGTACTTTGAGTAGTTTTCAAGGTTGCAAATTTAGTAAAATTTTCTGATAAAAGTTCAAATAATTGTTGTATGATAAATTGTTCAGACTCAAAGTGTCCTATATCACATAACAATAATTGGTTTTCCGCTTGAAAAAAGTCGTGGTATTTGAGGTCGGCTGTTAGATAAGCATCACATTTATTGGCAAGTGCGGCTTTAATACCATCAGCACCGCTTCCGCCTAGCATTGCTACTTTTCGGATAGGTTTATTGAGTTTTTGGCTATGTCTAATGACTTGTAATCCAAAAGTTTTCTTTACTAAATTTAAAAAGGCTTCTTCGGAGATTTCGGTTTCAAACTCACCATATTGACCTAAGCCTAGATATTGATTTTCGTTTTCAAGATTGTAAATTTGGTAAGCCACCTCTTCGTATGGGTGAGCGGCTTTCATTGCTGCAATGATGGTGTTCTTTTTATACTTTTCAAAAATAACGGAGATTAAAGTTTCCTCTACGCTTTCCCTTGTGCCTTGCTGTCCTATAAATGGTTGAGAGCCTTCTTGGGGTTTAAAAGTGCCTATTCCTTTGATATTAAAACTACATTCGTTATAAAAGCCAATACTTCCTGCTCCAGCCGAGAATAGAGCATCTTTTACTTTTTCTTCGTAGTCTTTAGGTACATATACAGAAAGTTGTTGTAAATCATTATTTTTAGGCATTAGAATTTTAAGGTTTTTTAATCCTAATTCTTTTCCAATCCTATGATTAACGCCCATAAAATCGTTATCCAGAGCGGTGTGTATGGCAATAATGGCAATTTTGTTTTCTAGGGCTTTCATCACACTTCTTTCCACATAGTTTTTGCCTGTAATACTTTTTAAGCCAGAGAATATAATGGGGTGAAATGATAGAATAACATTGGTGTTTTTCTCAATGGCTTCATCTACAATGTGTTCTAGTGTATCGTGAGATATAAGAACGCCTGTAACTTCCCTTTCTGGGTTTCCACAAAGAAGACCTACATTGTCAAAATTTTCTGCTTGTGCAAAGGGAATGAGGCGATTGAGTTCTGCTACTAGTTCTTTTATTTTCATTTAAAAACTGAATTATTTTTCCACGAAAATAAGAATTTATTATTTATTTGTTATTTTCGCAGCGGCTATGATACATAGAGTCAGAATAAAAAAAGAGCATAATCTCGTTCCAGAAAAAGGTTGGAAGAAAGAGCTATTTCGTATTATTTATGGTGCAGATACGCCATTGGGGAAACTTTTTGATATTGTACTTCTTGTCCTTATTCTAATCAGTACACTTACTGTTGTTTCGGAAAGTTTAAGACCAGTAGAAAAGGAATATCATTATCTTCTTCTAGCTATAGAATGGACAATTTCTATCTTCTTTACGATAGAATATATCTTGAGAATTGTAATTGTAAGAAATAAAAAGGATTACATTTTCAGTTTTATGGGTATTATTGACTTTTTATCGATAATACCATTCTTTTTGAGTTTGTTTTTTCCACAGACTAAGTTCTTTATGATTATCCGACTGCTAAGAATGTTAAGGGTTTTCAGAGTACTTAATTTGATGGATTATATGCACGACGGACAATACATTGTACAAGCACTTAGGAAAAGTTCTCGTAAGATATACATATTTATGCTATTCATTATCATTATAGTGGTATTGTTGGGCTCTGTAATGTATGTGATAGAAGGAGGCGAAAACGGTTTTGTGGATATTCCTACTTGTATCTATTGGGCGGTGGTTACATTGACCACGGTAGGCTATGGGGATATATCGCCTGTAACTCCTTTAGGCAAGTTTTTATCGGTTATTTTGATGCTTTGTGGTTATAGCATTATAGCGGTTCCTACAGGAATTGTAACTTCCGAAATGAAATTACGAACCAGAAAGAATAACGATTGCGAACGCTGTGGCAACTCTAATAATGATGATGATGCCAGATATTGTAAAATCTGCGGAGAAAGATTAAAAGACTAAATTGAGAGAGGCGTTTTTCTAATCGAAAAATTATACCGATTTTTGCAGTCTCAAAAAACAGTTTACTAATGTCTTTAGAAAAAGAAATTGCAAAAAGAAAAACCTTCGGGATTATCTCTCACCCTGATGCTGGTAAAACCACACTTACCGAGAAACTACTTTTATTTGGAGGGGCGATACAAGAAGCTGGAGCCGTAAAATCAAACAAAATAAAGAAAGGAGCTACTTCGGATTTTATGGAAATAGAACGCCAGAGAGGTATATCGGTAGCGACTTCGGTACTAGCATTTGAATATAGGAATCATAAAATAAACATACTAGATACGCCTGCGCATAAAGATTTTGCTGAGGATACTTATAGAACTCTTACAGCGGTAGATTCTGTAATCGTTGTGATAGATGTAGCTAAAGGGGTGGAGGAGCAGACGGAGAAACTGGTTCAGGTGTGCCGTATGAGAAATATCCCAATGCTAGTGTTCATCAATAAATTGGATAGAGAAGGTAAAGATGCCTTTGATTTGCTAGATGAGGTTGAGCAGAAGCTAGGACTTAGTGTAGTGCCTCTTTCTTTGCCAATAGGTATGGGAGCTCAGTTCCAAGGGATTTATAATATTTGGGAGAAAAATATCCAACTGTTTTTAGAGGAAAAGAAACAAAAAGTAGGCGAGAGCATTACTTTCGATGATATTCAAGATAAAGCAATAGACGATGCGATAGGCGCAAAAGCAGCAGAAACCTTAAGAGAAGAGTTGGAACTTATAGAGTCTGTTTATCCTGAATTTGATAGAGAGCTTTATATGAAAGGAGAGCAGCAGCCTGTATTTTTTGGTTCTGCACTTAATAATTTTGGGGTAAGAGAACTTCTTGATGCCTTTATAGATATAGCTCCAATGCCTCAGCCTAAAGAATCTGATGTAAGAGTGGTAAAACCAGAGGAGGAAAACTTTACAGGGTTTGTATTTAAAATCCATGCAAATATGGACCCTAAGCACAGAGACCGTTTGGCTTTCGTGAAGATTGTTTCGGGTACTTTTAAAAGAAATGAAAATTATCTTTTGGTAAGAGAAAATAAAAAGATGAAGTTTTCTTCTCCTAATGCCTTCTTTGCGGATAAAAAAGAAGTGGTAGACGAGAGCTATCCAGGAGATATTGTAGGTTTACACGATACGGGTAACTTCCGTATTGGAGATACTTTAACGGCTGGAGAAAAACTTAACTTTAGAGGCATACCGAGCTTCTCTCCGGAACATTTCCGATATATAAATAATAACGACCCTCTTAAAGCAAAACAGCTGGCTAAAGGTATAGATCAACTGATGGACGAAGGTGTGGCACAGCTATTTACTTTGGAAATGAACGGAAGAAAAATTATAGGTACAGTAGGAGCGTTACAGTATGAAGTTATCCAATATCGATTAGAACACGAGTATGGAGCTAAGTGTTCTTATGAGCCCATAGGCATTCATAAGGCGTGTTGGGTTGAGGCTGATGAGAAGTCGGCGGAGTTCCAAGAATTTGCAAGGCTAAAACAACGCTTTTTAGCTAGAGATAAATACAATCAGTTGGTTTTCTTAGCAGATTCTTCATTTACAATTACAATGACGCAAGAGAAGTTTCCTAATGTGAAGCTACATTTTATTAGTGAGTTTAGTAAATAGGCAATAAATAATCATCAATAAATAAAATCCTCTAGAATAATTTCCAGAGGATTTTATTTATAATTGTATTTTACAATCAATGATTATTCTTCCTCTGTATGTCCATACATATTGTTATACAGTTCTATAAATCTTTGTTTAATCATTTTTCTTTTCAATTTTAGAGTAGGGGTAAGTAGTCCGCTGTCGATAGACCAAATTTCAGGTGTAAGCTCTATTTTTTTTATTTTTTCCCAGTTTCCTAATTTGGTATTTAGGTATTCAATTTCTTTTTCTATACGGGCTTTAAATTGAGGATTTTTAGCAATTTCTTCAGGAGTTTTGCCGATGTTGATGTTGTGTCTCTCTGCCCAATTTACTGCGAAATGAAAGTCTGGTTGCACCAAAGCACAAGGCATTTTCTCACCCTCACCTACAACCATTATTTGCTCTATGAATTTGGAGGCTTTTGCCATATTTTCTATCATCTGAGGAGCGATGTATTTGCCACCAGAGGTTTTAAACATTTCCTTCTTTCTATCGGTAATGTGTAAAAACCCTTCATCATCTATATGTCCTATATCTCCAGTTTTAAAGTAGCCATCTTCTGTAAAAGCCTCTTGAGTTTTTTCTTCATCTTTGTAGTAGCCTTTAGTAACCGAAGGACCTTTTACTGATATTTCACCGTCTCCTTGTATTTTAACATCTAAATTTGGAAGCACAGGACCTACAGTCCCAACTTTCATTTTATTGAATGTGTTTACCGCAATTACAGGAGAAGTTTCTGTAAGTCCATAACCTTCTAATATACTGATACCTGCATTTTGGAACATTCGGTTAAGTCTAGGAGCTAGAGCAGCAGAACCAGAAATAAGGGTGATGATATTTCCTCCCAAGCCTTCTCTCCATTTTTTAAATACGAGTTTGTCGGCAATAATTTCTTTAAGCCCACTAGGTTTACCAATCTCTTTTTTAGCTTTATTAACCCCTAGTGCCCATAAGAAGATTTTAGCTTTAAGACCGCCTGCACTTATGCCTTTATCGTAGATTTTGTCGTACACTTTTTCTATAAGTCTAGGAACTACCGTCATATAGTGAGGCTTAACTTCTTTGATGTTTTCTCCCATTTTATCTATACTTTCTGCAAAGTAGATAGAGATGCCACTGTTGATGTAGAAGTAAAATAACATTCGTTCAAAGATGTGGCAGATGGGAAGAAAGCTAAGGCTCTTTAGATTTGTATCTTGAGGTTTTTTTTCTGAAAGTATAGGTGTACAAGTTAGTACATTAGATACGATATTTTGGTGGGTTAGCATAACTCCTTTAGGACGTCCTGTAGTTCCTGAAGTATAGATAATTGAAGCTAAATCATCAGTTTTAATTCCCTTTTTTAAATCTTCCACTTCTATTTGAGTGGTTTCATCTTCTCCTAGATCTAATATCTCTGACCAGTTAGGAGCACCTTCTACTTTGTCAAAGGTAAATATTCCTACTAAAGACGGAACGCTAGGCTGTACCGCTAGTAGTTTTTGGTATAGTTCTCCGTCTGAAACAAAACAATACTTTATTTCTGCATTATTAAAGATATAAACATAATCTTCCACAGAAATAGTGGGATATACAGGCACAGTAACAGCTCCTATTTGGGAAATTCCTAAATCCA
This sequence comes from Riemerella anatipestifer, assembly GCF_009663465.1. GTDB lineage: Bacteria > Bacteroidota > Bacteroidia > Flavobacteriales > Weeksellaceae > Riemerella > Riemerella anatipestifer_C. The sequence goes on along the minus strand of NZ_QXHU01000003.1, from coordinate 77,469 downwards.
TTACTGCCCATTCTGTACGGTTATTAGTAGAGATTAAAGAAATTTTATCTTCAGGCTTTATTCCTAATTTGAGAAGACCACGAGAAATTTTATTTCCCATATTTATAAACTTAAGTGTAGAAGTCTTCTGCCAGACACCGTTATATTTGGTGGCTAACATATCTTCTTTTGGATGATTTTCTATGGCTTTGTAAGCGAAATCAAATAACCTAGTTACTGACATACTTTTCTTGTTTTTGTGTTTAATTTTTCCAAATATAATATTTATTTAATAAAAACCAAAAAATACTCTTTGAGAGTTTTAATTAAAATATTACTTTTACAGACAGTTTAATAATAAATATTATTATGGATTTCAATTTGACGGAAGAACAACTAATGATACAACAGGCAGCCAGAGATTTTGCTCAAAACGAATTGTTGCCAGAAGTTATAGAGAGGGATAAAGACCAAAAATTTCCAGCAGAACAGGTAAAAAAGATGGGAGAGTTAGGGTTTCTAGGTATGATGGTAGACCCTAAATACGGAGGTGCAGGTATGGATAGTGTATCTTATGTTTTGGCTATGGAAGAGATTGCTAAAGTAGATGCTTCTGCAGCTGTAATTATGTCGGTAAATAACTCTTTAGTTTGTGCAGGGTTAGAAAAATATGCTAGCGAAGAACAAAAACAAAAATATCTAGTACCACTGGCAAGTGGAAAGGTTATTGGGGCTTTCGCACTTTCTGAGCCAGAAGCAGGTTCTGACGCTACTTCTCAAAAAACAACAGCCGAAGACAAAGGTGACTATTATCTTCTGAATGGAACCAAAAACTGGATTACCAACGGTAGTACAGCCACTTACTATATTGTAATTGCACAGACACACCCAGAAAAAGGTCATAAAGGCATCAATGCATTTATTGTAGAAAGAGGTTGGGAAGGTTTTGAAATTGGTCCAAAAGAGGACAAAATGGGCATTAGAGGAAGTGATACCCATTCTCTATTATTTACCGATGTGAAAGTGCCTAAAGAAAATAGGATAGGAGAAGATGGCTTTGGGTTTAAATTTGCTATGGCAGTTCTTAATGGTGGTAGGATAGGTATTGCTTCTCAAGCGTTGGGGATAGCTAGTGGTGCTTACGAACTAGCCTTAAAATATGCTAAAGAGAGAAAGGCTTTTGGTACAGAGATTATCAATCATCAAGCGGTAGCATTTAAGTTGGCGGATATGGCAACCCAAATTACGGCAGCTAGAATGCTTTGTCTAAAAGCCGCAGCAGAGAAAGACCAAGGTAAAGATATTTCTGAAAGTGGAGCTATGGCGAAGTTATTTGCTTCTAAAACGGCTATGGATACCACAGTAGAAGCCGTGCAAATACACGGAGGTTATGGCTATGTGAGAGAATACCATGTGGAAAGAATGATGAGAGATGCTAAAATTACTCAGATTTATGAAGGAACATCTGAAATACAAAAAATAGTGATTTCTAGAAATATTGCTAAATGAAATGAATATAAAAAAGAGGAGGAGTAAGAGTTTCTCTTTTTTGTCTAACGTATAAAATAATAATGTATGCTTAACTTTGAATTTAAAAATCCCACTAAAATTATTTTTGGTAAAGGAGAAATAGAAAAAATATCAAAAGAAATTCCTCAAAATGCTAAAGTGTTGATGCTCTACGGAGGCGGAAGTATTAAGTCTAATGGAGTGTATGAGCAAGTTAAAAATGCCCTTAAAGGCTTTAATGTTTTGGAATTTGGAGGGATACCAGCCAATCCAGAATACGAGGTTCTAATGGAAGCATTGAAAGTCATCAAATCAGAAAATGTTGATTTTCTACTGGCAGTAGGTGGTGGTTCCGTTATTGATGGAACTAAATTCTTGGCTGCGGCAGCTAAGTATGAAGGTGAGCCTTGGGGTATTTTAACTAAAACTATTCGTCCTGAAGAAGGCGAAGCATTGAGCTTTGGTTCTGTGCTTACTCTACCAGCTACAGGCTCCGAAATGAATTCGGGCTATGTAATTTCTAGAAGAGAAACCGAACAAAAACTCGGTGGAGGAGGTAATGGTTTGTTTCCTAAATTTTCGGTGCTAGACCCAGAAGTGATAAGAAGTATTCCTAAAAATCAAATCGCCAATGGTATTGCAGATGCTTACACACATGTTTTGGAACAATATATGACTTTCCCTACCGCAGCGACACTTCAAGAACGAATGGCAGAAAGTATCTTGGTAACGCTTCAGGAGATGGCTCCTAAGGTGCTTCAAAAGGATTTTGATTATGATTCTGCGGCTAACTATATGTGGTGTTGCACGATGGCTCTTAATGGACTGTTGCGTTTAGGTGTGGCTACCGATTGGGCGGTACACGCTATGGGACACGAGCTTACGGCTTATTTCGGTATCGACCATGCGAGAACTTTAGCGATTATAGCACCGTCTCATTACCGTTATAATTTTGAAACTAAGAAGCAAAAATTAGCTCAATATGCCGAACGGGTTTGGGGCATTTCTTCTGAAATGAATTTGGAGGAAAAGGCACAGAAAGGGATTGAAAAAATGGAGCTTTTCTTCCATTCCATAGGGATTAAAACCAAGTTGTCAGAATATACTTCGCAGTTTGAAGGCACCGCCGAGAAAGTAGAAAAAGCATTTACAGATAGAAACTGGCTAGGTTTGGGAGAACACCGCAAACTCACGCCCGAAGATGCTAAAAATATCGTAAAGATGAGTTATTGAGATAAGTATGATTTTGATAAAGTATGTTATAAGGAATAGATAATATTGTTAAGGTAGTTATGATAATAACGAAAAATCTTTATTAAACAACAAAATGGATATGTAAGATATAGTTTACTATTTTTTCTTATAAGGAATATTTTATGAAAATAATACTTAGATTTATCGGTTTGTTTTGTTTTATAATTTACGGTTTTGGACAGAATTATAAGATGATATACTCTTTTGAGATGAAATATAATAGTAAGCACGAGGGAATTAGGGAGTATATGGTATTATTACAGAAGGGTCAGGAATCGGAGTTTTTAAATCAGAAATACTATGTTATTGATTCTATCAACCGTCAAAATCCAAAACAAAAGCAGTATATCACCCCGCGTTATTCTGATATTGTGAAAAATTCTTCAGAGCTAGGGAAGTCTTTATTTTATAAGCATCTTGACGGTTTTATTTATGAATATCCGAAGTTCGTTCAGTTGAAATGGAATATTCGTAAAGAAAAGAAGGACATTTTGGGCTACCATTGCCAAAGAGCAACCGTAGATTATGGAGGTAGGCATTGGGAGGCTTGGTTTTCTAATGAAATTCCAATCCAGTCTGGACCTTATGTATTTCGAGGGTTACCTGGACTTATTTTAGAAATAAAGGATACTGAGGAGTATTTTAAATATCAAATGATTTCAATAGAGAAACAACACGAAATTAAGTGGGTAGAGCCTTCTGCAGTAATGGATGGGAAGATAGAAAGGCTTAAGGAAGATCGTTGGTTAGCCATTGTCCAAAGCTATTATAATAACCCAATCGCTAATTACAAACTTCATAATTGGAAAATGTATAAACAGGACGGCTCGGAGTTTACGGAGCAAGACTACAAAGAGATGGGTCGGCAAATACAAAATGAATTGAAGAGAAAAAATAATCCAATAGAAAAAGAATATCAACTTATCGTAGAGTAAGCTATTAGGAGGTGATTTATTAAAAAAGCAAAACTCCCTTGAGAACACTATTCTCAAGGGAGTTTTTATATTATTTCTTTTTTCTAGCTTTGGTTTTTGCCTTTTGTTGAGCTCTATTAGCTCCAATTTTTTTAGGTGGTTTTCTTTTACTAGGTCCGCCCCAATTTTCTTTCTTGTTTTTGGCTTTCTTTTCGTGGAAAGCACCGCCTCCTTCATTAAGCTTTATCACCACAGGATTTTTCATTTTGACTTCCTCTTTTTCCGAAGCTATTTTTTGTGGATTGATTTTAACTTCCTCAGGCATAGGCTGAACTTCCACTTCTTTTTTCATCAAGATTTCAATGTCAAGAAATAAGGCTTCTTCTTTTTCTGTGATGAAAGAAAGTGCAATACCGTCTTTATCCGCCCTACCTGTACGCCCAATACGGTGAATGTATTGCTCTGGAATGTCTGGGATTTCAAAATTAATCACGTGGCTGATGTCTGATATATCTAGCCCTCTAGCCATTACATCGGTAGTGATGAGCCCTCTAACTTCTTCTTGTTCAAATTTTTTCATCGCTCTTAGACGATAGTTTTGAGATTTGTTAGAGTGTATCACATCAAAACTTTCGGGGTAGATTTCGTCTATTTTAGTGAAAAGATAGTCGGCGTGTTTTTTATTGTTACAAAATATCAACACTTTAGACATAGATTCATCTTTATCAAGAAGATGCTGTAAGAAGTTGATTTTAGTATTAAAGTTAGTTACCTTAAAAGCGATTTGCTGTATTTTTTCCAGTGGCGTCCCTGATTTGGCTAAAGAAATTTCTATCGGATTGGCAAAATATTCATCTAGCATTTCATCAACAGCATCAGTCATTGTTGCGGAGAAAAGAATGTTTTGCCGCTTTTCTCTCATCATTTCGAAGATGTGTGTGAGTTGAGGACGAAAACCTAAGTTAAGCATCTCATCAAACTCATCAATAATTAGTTTTTGGACTTCTTTTAAAGAAATAGCGTTGTCTATGGCTAAATCCATCACTCGCCCTGGTGTTCCTACCAAAATATCACAACCGTTATCAAAAAGTAGCTTTTGGGTGTTGATGTTTTTTCCACCATACACGCCAATAATTCTTGTACTTAGTTTTTCACATAGTTTCTCCAAAATTTCAGCTACCTGAACTACAAGTTCTCTAGTGGGAACTAAAACTAAAACAGTAGGGTTTCCAGATTTATTGTATTTCCAATTTTTGAGTACAGGTAATAGGTAGGCTAGGGTTTTACCAGTACCTGTTTGGGCTATCCCCATAATATCTCTACCAGAAAGTATTGGTTTAAAGCTTTTCTGTTGGATAGGTGTAGGTTCAAATAGCTCCAAATCGGCTAAAATATCTAGTATTTTTTCGGGAAGTTCAAAATCTGCAAAAGTAATGTTCATAATTTGATAAAATTAAGGTCTAAAAGAATAACCAACAGGCAAAGATAACTATATTTGAATAAACAGAAGAGAGAGGTAATAAAAAGGGTTAAAAAAAGCTCTCACGTGTGTGGGTGAGAGCTTTTAGAGTTACTTTTTTGAATACTCTTTTATTTAATAATATCTCTACCGATAACTAGCTTTTGTATTTCGGAAGTTCCCTCACCAATGGTACACAGTTTAGAATCTCTGTAATATTTTTCAGCAGGGAAATCTTTGGTATAGCCATAACCTCCAAATATTTGCAATGCATTGTTGGATATCCTTACACACGCTTCCGAAGCGTAGAGTTTTGCCATAGCACCCTCACGCGTCATTTTTTGTTTAGCATTCTTTAGGGTAGCGGCTCTTTGTATAAGAAGTTCGGCTGCATCTATCTCTGTTGCCATATCAGCGAGCATAAAATTGATGGCTTGGAAGTTGGCAATTGCCTGTCCGAATTGATGCCTTTCTTTGGCGTACTTTAAAGCAGCTTTGTAAGCTCCTTTAGCGATACCCAAACTTAAAGCAGCAATGGAAATTCTTCCGCTATCTAAGATTTTAAGGGCTTGTTTGAACCCTTCGCCTACTTGTCCTAAACGATGCGAGTCTGGAACACGAACATTATCAAAGATAAGTTCTGCCGTTTCAGAAGCCCTCATACCTAGTTTGTTTTCTTTCTTCCCAGAACTAAACCCAGGCATACCTTTTTCCAAAACAAAAGCAGTAGCATTATTAGAGGTGTTTTTTTCTCCAGTTCTTGTCATAACCACGGCAATATCTCCAGAAATAGCGTGAGTGATAAAGTTTTTAGCTCCATTGATGACCCACTCGTCGCCGTCTTTTACAGCGGTGGTATTCATACCTCCAGCATCAGAACCTGTATTATGTTCAGTAAGCCCCCAAGCTCCGATAACTTGACCAGAAGCGAGTTTCGGGAGCCATTTTTTTCTTTGCTCTTCGTTACCAAACTCGTAGATATGGTTGGTGCATAAAGAGTTGTGTGCCGCTACAGAAAGCCCAATAGACGGATCCACTTGAGAAATTTCATCTAAAATAGCCACATACTCGTGGTAAGATAACCCAGAGCCTCCGTATTCTTCTGGGATTACAATGCCCATAAAGCCCATTTCTCCTAACTGGTGGAAGAGTTCCACAGGGAAGGTTTGGCTTTCGTCCCATTCCATAATGTGTGGACGGATATTTTTTTCTGCAAACTCGCGAGCTGTTTCAGCTATCATTTTTAGGTTTTCTGTATTCATAGTTGTGTTATTATTGTTCCTCCAAATATAAATAATTTTGTTGAGGTCAAAAAATAGATTTGTTATATTTTGAGTTTTTAGTGATGCCAATAGCAACTGTTTTTAAGGCTTTAACGAAATGATGAAAAAAAGGAGTGTATCTAGTGGCTAATACTATAAGTGTAAAATCAAGGCTGGTTCTGTATAAAACCAGCCTTGATTTTGTCTAAAAGGAAGCTTCTAATTGGTAAAGAGGAAGCCTCCTTTTAGACAAAAAGAAGTTTCCTTTTGTAATGCCTATAACTAGGGGGTGCACTATCGGGCTTAGAGGTCGAGTATTCTCTGCCATATATAATAACCGCTGCACTCCCGACCTAAGGAAACGGAGGCGTTAAGAAAATGGGGCGTCCATTCGTTAAAAAAGCCCTATTGTCTGAACTAGCGAGGTTCTGTTACGCCTATGGCTAGGGACTTTCCGAAGATAGGTTAAGTAGGCTAAAAAACCTGCGCAGGTTTCACCAAAAACTACCGCAAGTTTTACCCAAAACCACAGCAGGTTTTATACAAAACTACCGCAGGTTTCAAGAGAAACCTGCGGTAGTTTTTTAAAGGCTTATAGATAGGGCGGTTTACTTCGCTTTTTCAAAGCCTGCTGCCTTCATACTATCTATATACTGGGGCGGTAATTAATTTTATTAGCACTACCTGTATCTTATTTTATTAAGCTAATGTCTTTAAACTTGATAGTATTTAAGTTGATGGAAGTGCAAATACTAGTAATCAAACTCAGGTTATTAAATTTTCGATATACATGATGAATATAGATTGTTTCTATTAGTATTCATAAAAACGGGTTTAGATTAGTCTATTTTTTTGTATTTTTGAAGCAAATTTAAAATGTGATGAAGCAATTTATTGGGGTAATGTTACTTTCTATATTATTGGTAAGTTGTGAGACTGCCAGGAGGCCAGTGGCTAAAGCCAAAGTTAGTAAAGTTGCTTCTAAAACATTATCTTCAGAAAATTCAGGAGTAGTTACTAAAGATGCCAAAAAAATAGTTAAAACAGCAGAAAAATATCTAGGTGTTCCTTATAAATATGCAGGGAATAGTTCGTCTGGTTTTGATTGTTCGGGGTTAGTTTGTAAGGTTTTTATAGAAAATAATAAAACCCTTCCTAGGCGTTCAACAGATCAAGCATTAAAGGGTCGTAGTATTTCTGTTAAAGAAATTAAAGTAGGAGATTTAGTTTTTTTCGCAACTATGGGAGGTACTAAAGTATCTCATGTGGGTATTGTTCATACTATAGAAGCTAGTGGGGAAATTAAATTTATCCACGCTTCTACTTCTAAAGGAGTTATTATTTCGTCTCTCAATGAGGCTTATTGGAACAGATCCTTTTTATTTGCAAGAAGAATACTTTAAATATAAAATACAAATATGTCATTACAACAAACAATAGAAAATCTTTGGAAGAATAGAGATTTATTACAAAATGAAGAAAATCAAAAAGCAATTAGAGAAGTTATTGCTAAACTGGATACAGGAGAACTTCGTGTAGCGGAGCCTACGACTAACGGGTGGCAGGTAAACGAATGGGTGAAGAAAGCGGTAGTAATGTATTTTCCTATTCAAAAAATGGAAACTATCGAAGTAGGACCTTTTGAGTTCCATGATAAAATGCCTTTGAAAAGAAACTACGCTGAAAAAGGGGTAAGAGTAGTGCCTCACGCGGTGGCTAGAGAAGGGGCTTATATAGCATCTGGGGTTATTATGATGCCATCTTATGTAAATATTGGGGCGTATGTAGATAGTGGTACTATGGTAGATACTTGGGCTACGGTAGGAAGCTGTGCCCAGATAGGTAAAAATGTACATCTAAGTGGTGGGGTTGGTATTGGAGGGGTTTTAGAGCCATTACAAGCGGCCCCTGTAATCATAGAAGACGATGTTTTTGTAGGGTCTAGATGTATTGTGGTAGAAGGTGTACATATTGAAAAAGAAGCTGTTTTAGGTGCTAATGTGGTACTAACAGGTTCCACTAAAATTATAGATGTAACAGGAGAGCAACCAGTTGAATATAAAGGACGTGTACCAGCTCGTTCTGTAGTAATTCCAGGAAGTCTTACCAAGAAATTCCCAGCAGGAGAATATCAAGTACCTTGTGCTTTAATTATCGGTAAAAGAAAAGAATCAACAGATAAGAAAACCTCTCTTAATGATGCTTTGAGAGAGAATAATGTAGCGGTATAATCTTTATGTCTGTAAAAGTGAAATTGCTAAAATGGTTTTATAATCCAAAAGTGATTTTTGGGGTTTATTCCTTGGCGGCTATTTTTTCTGCACTTAGTAAATATTTTCACGGGAAAGAGGCTTATAATAATTATTTGCTATTTAAAAATGTATTTTTTCATACAGTAGATAAGAAGAATTTATATGCACAATATCCTGAACTTTACTTTGATAGCAACCATTACGGAATATTTTTTAGTACGATAATAATGCCTTTTGCGTTGATGCCAGATGCGATAGGAATGGTTCTGTGGAATTTAGCAAATGTATGGTTGCTGATGTACGCATTCGCTAAGTTACCCATCTCTACTAATAAAAAAACATTGTTAGCATGGTTGTGTTTACAGGAATATATTACAGCAGCGGTAAGTTTTCAATTTAATGTTGGGCTTACTGCTTTGCTTATACTGTCTGCCATTTATGTTGATAACAAAAAGGAGATACACGCATCTGTAGCTATTTTGACTGGTTTTTTTGTGAAAATTTATGGGATTGCAGGATTGGCATTTTTCCCCTTTATATCGAATAAAAAGAAGTTTATCTTTTCCTTTTTAGGCATTTCTATTCTCTTTTTAATTTTGCCTATGCTTCTGTCCGATATGCATTTTGGACTTCAGTCTTACCTAGATTGGTATCAGTCTTTAAGTGGAAAAAATCTATCTAATCAGGTTTTAGGAAATAGACAAGATTTTTCTTTAATGGGGATTGTAAGGCGAGTTCTTGAAGATCCTAATATATCAAATTTGGTATTTTTGGTACCTGGAATTATTCTCTTCGCATTGCCGTATATTAGATTTTCACAATACAAAGCCACGGCTTTCAGACTAATGATATTAGCTTCTACACTTTTATTTATAGTTTTATTTAGTTCTGGCTCAGAATCACCTACTTATATTATTGCGGTTGCTGGGGTAATGATATGGTTCGTAATACAAAAAAAACAAACCTTTACCACAATGGCTCTTATGCTTTTCGTAATGGTACTGACTTGTTTTAGCTTTTCAGATTTATTTCCGAGGTCTATAAAAGAAGATTATGTTATTAAGTATTCTCTAAAAGCATTGCCTTGTTGTTTAGTTTGGTTTAGAATACTTTACGAATTATTGGTAAAAGATTTTGAAAAAGATTATTCATTAACCTAGTATTGTATTTATTCTATGAAAACTATTTCTATTGTTATACCAGCACATAATGAGGAGAATAACATTAGACCTATATGTGCAGAGATAAAAAAAGTGATGGAAGGCATACCTGATTATGACTTTGAAATTATCTTCGTAAATGATGGGAGTAGAGATGGCACTCAACGAGTTCTAGAGGAAGTTTCTGAAGAAATAAAAGAAGTTAAATACATTGAATTTTCAAGGAATTTTGGACATCAATGTGCTGTAAAGGCAGGAATGGATTTTGCCAAAGGAAATGCCGTTGTTTCTATGGATGCGGATATGCAGCACCCTCCTAAATTAATTCCCGAAATGATAAAAAAATGGGAGAAAGGCTATGATATAGTTTATACCATAAGAGCTTATCCTAAAGAGATTTCTTTTTTCAAAAAAACAACTTCCAAATGGTTTTATAACTTTTTATCCAAAATATCGGATATTGATTTAACTAAAGGTGGTGGCTCTGATTTCAGACTAATGGACGCTTCCGTTATTGATATTATCCGAAATGTGAAAGAAGAAGACCTTTTCTTGAGAGGGTGGATGAATTGGGTTGGGTTTAAACAAACGGGAGTGAGTTTTGTTGCAGCTGAAAGATTATCAGGAGAGAGCAGCTACAATCTAAAGAAAATGATTAGTTTCGCGTTTACAGGGATAACATCATTTAGTATAAAACCGCTTTATTTGGCGGCTTATTTAGGGTTTTTCTTTTCCATATTAGCGGTACTCATTTATATACCTTATGTGGTGTATGCATTTTGGTCAGATACGGAAATTTCGGGTTGGGCATCTCTAATTATGACGATGGTTTTTTTTGGTGGAGTTCAGCTTATTATTCTTGGAATAATGGGGATTTATCTAGGGAAGATTTTTAAACAAGTTAAAGAACGTCCCACTTATATTGTTAGAACAAAAAACTTTTAAACTAGATGATTCTACTCTCATTTGATATAGAAGAATTTGATATGCCCCTAGAATACCAAGGGGATATCCCTTTTGAGGAGCAGCTAAAAGTATCTCAAGAAGGACTAAAAAACATACTGGGAATATTAAGAAAACATCAAATAAAAGCGACTTTTTTTTCTACAGTAGTTTTCGCAGAAAATAGTCAGGATTTAATTCATCAGTTACTATCAGAAGGACACGAACTTGCCTCACACACTTGGTATCATTCAAAATTTGAAGATGCAGATTTAAAAAAATCAAAAGAACATCTTAGTTCTTTATTTAACACACAAGTGCTAGGACTAAGAATGCCTAGAATGCAACCTGTTAAAGAGGAAGAAGTAAGTAAAGCAGGGTATTTATACAACTCTTCTATCAATCCTACTTTTTTACCAGGGAGATACAATAATTTACATTTTTCTAAAACATACTTTAAAGAGGGAAATGTTTGGCAAATACCAGCCTCTGTTTCTTTATTAAGAGTACCTTTGTTTTGGCTTAGTTTTCATAATTTCCCGATATTTATATACCAACTGTTGGCTAATTATGCGTTAAAAAGAGATGGTTATCTTAATATCTATTTCCATCCTTGGGAATTTTCTAATATTAGTAAAAAAAGTTACAAACTACCGTCCTATACTACCAAAAATACAGGTGAATCTATGGTAAGAAGATTCGATAATTTCGTATCTTGGTTAAAGAACAAGGGTGAAACATTTGTAACTTATAAAGAATTTTTAGCTGAAAAAACAAAATAATCATTATGAAAATAGCCTTCGATGCCAAAAGATTTTTTCATAATACCTCAGGGTTAGGGAACTACTCTAGAGATTTGGTAAGGATTTTGGCTTCAGAATTTTCGCAATATCAATACTATCTTTTAGCTGAAAAAATAAGTGAAAGAGGAAAAGATATTTTAACATTACCCAATGTTACTTTTAAAGAAATATCCAAAGGATTTTTAGCGAGGCAAAGGCAAATGGGAACTGATGCTCAGAATTTAAAAGCCGATATCTTTCACGGACTTTCTGGAGAGCTCCCTTTGATATGGAATGATAAAACAATTAAAAAAGTGGTAACCATTCATGATTTAATTTTCTTGCGTTACCCTCAGTTTTATTCTTTCTTTGACAGGAAAATTCATTTTTGGAAATTTAAAAAAGCAGCTCAACAGGCAGATGTTATCATTGCCATTTCAGAGCAAACAAAAAGAGATATTATTAAATATCTAAATGTTTCGGAAAAGAAGATAAAAGTGGTTTATCAAGGCTGTCATAAAGCTTTTAAGAACCCACTAAGCCCCAGCGAACTTACTAAAATTGCTTTAAAGTATCAGTTGCCAAAACGTTTTCTACTAAATGTTGGCACGATAGAAGAACGGAAAAATTTACTCAATGTCATTAAGGCTTTAGATGGTACAGGTATCCCTTTAGTGGTAGTAGGTAGAAAAACAAAATATCAAAAAGAAGTTGATAAAACACTAGCTCAAACCAAAGTAGAAGTCCATTTTTTAGAAAATGTATCTATGGAGGAGCTGGCAGGGATTTATCAGTTGGCAGATATATTTATTTATCCCAGCCTTTTTGAAGGTTTTGGCATTCCTGTTATAGAGGCTTTATATTCAGGCACTCCTGTTATTACAAGTAATATAAGCAGTATGCCAGAAGCTGGTGGTCCAGATTCTACTTACATCAATCCGCAGAATATATCAGATATTAAATCCAAAATTCTATTTTTATGGAATAATGAAGCGGAAAGAAAACGCCGTTCTGAAAAGGGATTAGACTATGTGCGAAGATTTAATGATGAAAATATAGCAGCCGACTTAATGAAAGTCTATAAGGAGGTACTAAGTTAACTACAAGTTAAAATTGTTATTATATTTTCGTTTTTTTGCCAGACTAAACCAAGAGTGCCATTAGAAATTATTCGTCAAAAATATTTTATGAAAAAACTCCTAACCCTATTCTTTGTCCTTGTACTAAGTGCTTGTAATGGGCAACAAAAGAATAAAAAAATCACGCAAATCCCCTTAGAGAAACAGATTACTTATGCGTTGGATATAACAACCAATGTACCTGTTATTGTATATGTAAATGATATAAAAGCATCGGAATACGATATGCCTTTAGGTACCGCAATTGATTTGAATCCCTACCTTTTAAAGAATGGTAAATGTACTATAAAACTACAAATATTTCCTCTTTTTAGAAAAGGAGACACATTGGTAACTAAAAAAAATATTGCAGATTGCAAATTATTTTTTGGCACCTACATACAAGATAAGGAGTCTGGAAAGGTAATTGGCTATGATAATATTTACAACCACCCTTTATATATTACAGTCCCAAAAACGGATGTTCCCTATTTTGAACAAGAATGGGAGGTGGAAATTACTGAACTCCCTTATGAGTTAGAAGGCTGGAGCAGTGGACAAGACTTGCGGAAATGGGACCAAAAGGAACTTGAAAAAAAGGTAGTGGCTTACTATAAGAAATTATGGGAAATTTTAAATAATGGAGAAGGCGAAAAATATATGGATTTATGGAAAAAAGCGGATAGTGAATTATTCTCTTATTATTATACAACACAAGAAAGATACTTAGTGCTTAATGAAAATGTAAAAGAAGATGTCGAAAAAAATTGTAAAGGAACAATGATTCCCTTAGAAGATTATGAGATGAAGATTTATGCGGAGGGCAAAATAGTAACTTTAGAAAGAAAAACACATACCAAAGAATTTAATAACTCATCTATGGATATCAAAGGTTGGAGTCCGTTAATTAGTAAAGGTAAAATTTCTGGAGCAGCCGACTATCCCATAAAATTATTTCTACCAAAAGGCAGTGATGAATTTGTAATTATAAGGAAATAAAATCTAATGATGAATTTTGATTGGTTAACCCATTTTTTTAAAAGAAAAATCAACTTTCAAAAGTTGAAAAGTACTCGACATATGTTAGAATGGTTATCTGAAGAGCCTTTTGATGCCATTTTATCTTCTGTTGAAGAAATGTTCTGTGAGCAACGAGCAGATACAAAATTATTATCGTTTAAAGTAACAAGCGAACCACAATGGCTTACGGGGGGTAAAAAGGTAGAGGAAAGTCAGGAGATGATTGTGGTAAGGTGTGGAGTCGCATTTTCTTGTGAGTTTATACTCAAAAATGGAAATGAAGAACATTTGTTAAAAGGTGTTTTCAGCTGGGTAGGCATTCATATGGATACCCAACCGACTACTAAAATGTGGATGGATTTAGATGGAACTTTAGAAGAATTTGGGAAAGAAGGAAGACTAATGGAGCGTATTTATTTGACCGCATTGGACTAAGAGGACAACCATATAGCACTATTCTAAGGAGGAGTAATAGTAGAATATCTATATCAACGAATATTTTTTTATCTATAAGCCCAGTATAGTTACTGGCAAAAAATAATCATGAAAATCATAATTTTAAGCTTAGTATTTATAATATTTTCTAGTTGTTATAATGACCATGGATATATTTATGATGCTGATAGTAAAAAGCCTATAAATGACGTTGTCGTGCAGGATATAATAAACCCTAAAAAACAAGTTTTAACGGATTCTTTAGGTAGGTTTTCCTTTATTGAGTGTAATGATCTTATTATATCAAAAGAAGGGTATAAAACTGACACGCTTCAAAAATATGGTTGTAAACCTAATGGTAAATGTTTTAATGGAAAAATTTTTTATATGAAAAAATAATAAAGATGAATATTTGCGTAGGTATAGTGATTATCTTGATAAAAATCCAAATAAAAAACGGGAAGCTGTGGAGATATTAGATAAAAATATCTATCAATATAATAATGCTATTAAATCACTTGAAGAAAAAATCACTATCTTAAAGAACAATAGATATGAATTCAAAGAGGAAGCAACGGAAAATATTTTAGATTATGATTTAAATAACCAAAAAACTTTTATCCAATGGCAAATAAAAATAATGCAAGAAGAAGTACAGAAATATTATCACTGATAATAGTATTTTTATGGTTAGGGAATAGTTGTGGTAGTAATAAAAAATCTCCTCTTTCAGAGATATATACAAACGTTATTTGGAGGTTAGATAGTTTAAAAACTCCAGATAATTACGATTCAAATGAAATATTACCTTTGTCAGAGGTAAGAAAATTATTTTACATAAAAGGAGGTAAACTATTTAACAAAGAAAACAATACGATAGTTTCTAACATTTCTTTACTATTAAGAATAAACAAGAATCTTACAGGAATGGATGTTAAAATAAAAAATGGACTTCCTTATGAAGCATATTGTGATTTTTCTAATGGCATTATGTGTAGAAAGGATATTTTTTATGATAGTAAGGGAAATATAGTTTTTTATTCTGTGGAGAATTATACTGCAATCTTCAAAAAAGGGTGTGGTTACTGGAAAGATTTCTACAATGAAGGACATCTTAAAGAAGAAGGAGAGGTAAAAAATAACTACAAAGTAGGTCAATGGAAATATTACAACAAAAATGGAGAAATAGATAGCCTAAAAGTTTATTCTGAGAAAGATAGTGTTGATGTTCGTTTTCCGCACTGTATCTTTAATAAAAAGGAGCCTTGTTATTAACTAAAAGTTTTGTAATTATGGATTATGTTTTTATAACCTTTTTGTTATTGTTGTATTTGTGGATATTTGCAACAAATAAAAAAATCATTCAGAAAAAAACATCTGCTATTTTAGGAGGTATTTTACTTTTTGTATTTGTGAGCTACGCAGGTTTTGTGTATTTATTTCACAAACACGAGAGAGCAAATAAAGAATATCAAAGGATTATTGAAGAATGGAATTTTTATATTTATGATAATAAAAATAATCCCATTAACAACTTTAAAATCATAGACTTATCTAATCCAGAAGAACCAAAAATAGTAAAAGAAAAAACGTATAAAAATCAAATTAATTTATTTAATTTCGTCAATAAAAGAATTGTTATTCATTCAGAAGGATATATTCCTGATACTATTTTTGTGAGTGTTGATGATTTGAACAGACAAATTTATTTAACTCCCCATAATGAAAAAAAGCCTTAAATTTTTTATCTATAGATTCGTAGTTTTGAAAAATTGAGGGAATTTGGGTATATGGGGAAGTATTTATTAAAAGACTTATCAAGATTAATTTGGTTAACAAAAATTGAGATAAAATGATTTTAAAATTTATAGTTTTTTCACTTATTTGCTCTTTTCTGATTTTAAGAATTTCCTATTTTAGAAAAAAGACTATCAAATTAAAAGTTTTAATATTCAGTTTGTTTTTAATCATTTTTTTTATTACAGGAATATTTTTCCTCATTTTATTATGGAATTCTAGTGATGATTTTAGCTATAAATATAAATACATTAATTCAACTAGCTTTAGAATTTTAGATACTTATAATCAACCTATAAATAATATTAACATTAAAAGTATGAAAAAAAACTCTATCGTACAATTCGAAATAGACAGCTCTGGATTAGCAGTTTTTTATAACATAAATAATGAAAGAATTATTATTAGTGCTAAAGGTTATAAAAATGACACTATTTTGTTGGAAAATTATAGTTTAGATACAATACATCTAAAACCAATTAATGTAACATTGCCTAACACTAGCTATAAATAATTGGAGCCAAAGTGATAAGATAAATGTATAAGTATAAAACAAAAAGTTGGGGCTAAAATCTCCAACTGTCTTAGACAACATTAACCCAAACCAAATAAAAAAAGAAATAGATTGGGAAAGAGTACGCAAATATTTTAATGCAAAACAAGCAAAAGATATTTATTTACGACAACAAGATAATATTAAAAAGAATGAAAAATAAAATTTTATTAGTTTTAGTAGTTTTTTTACATTTACTCTCTTGTAAAACAACTCAAGAAAAGCAAAATAATATAGTCAGAAAACATACAGATTTCATGAATTATCTAAAATCTCGTGGTATAGACCCTGATACAGTAAAGACTTTTTCAAGGTATTATGAAGATGATTATAATTATCGACAAGAACAAAAACGCCAAGCGTTATTAAAAAATCCGTATTTAAAACTCAATCAGGTTTATACATCATATAGAAATAATAACATTTATTTTTATGTATTTTTAGATAATGGTCGTGTGTTTAGAGAGGAACATCCTTTACATTCAGATTATTTTAATGTGGCAGACGATTATGTCGTTACAATAAAAAAGCCTATATACACTCATTTCTATTGTATTTTTAAACTTGAAGAAGATAAATTATTATTTCAAACCTGGCAAAAAGTACCTTATAAAGAGTGGGATGAGGTGATTTCTTTTATTTTTAAAAATGATACTATTGTAGGTCAAGAACGCTACAAATCAAAAGGATACCAAAAGAAGAAATTGGCAAAAGTCCATAAGTTAGACAATATGATTCTTATACATCGTCCTGAACTAAAAGTAGAAGAGGCTGAAATATTAGGATTTGATGTAAAATATCTAAGTATTACAGGTGAGTTTAAGTTAAAATAGAGCTCAACCCAACTTTTCATTGGCTATATTCTATTTATAATGAAAAAAAATGAAACAGATTGGGGAAGATTACGCAAGTATTCTAATGCAAAACAAGCAAAAGACATTTATTACAACAACGAGGTAATATTAAAGAAGATGAAAAATAAAATTTTATTAGTTTTAGTTTCTTTGCTAGTAATAAGTTGTAGAGTTTTTAATAAGAAATATACTCCCGATAGGCAAAATACTCTTTTTATGAATTATTTAAAATCTCGTGGTATAGACCCTGATACAGTAAAGGTATTTTCGAGGTATTATGATGACCATTTTTGGTATAAACAAGAGCAAAAACGCCAAGCGTTATTAAAAAATCCTTATTTAAAAATCAATGAAGTTTATTATTATAGTTATGGTGATATTCGCTTGGTTTTGTTTTCAGATGATGGCGAGATGTACCGTAATAAGTTTAACATAAATCATCATTTTGTAGAGATTATAGGAGATACTTTAGTTAAAATAAAAGAACCCATAGAGTTATGGTCGTATGCGAGTTTTGAACTGAAAGGCAATAAATTATATACTTTGACCAAAGAGCGGGTACCTTATAGTGAGTGGTATCAGACCATTACTTACAATTTCAGAAACGATAGCATTATTGCCGATAAAATGTACAAATCCGATTTGCGTTACAAGAAAAAATGGTTGGCAGCTACTCAAGAAGCTTATGAGATAAAAATGGTTCATAAACCTGAATTAAGAATTAAAAAAAGAACCGAAAAATTGGATGATAGATATGAAGTGAATACTTTTGTTATTACAGGTGAGTTTAAGTTAAAATAAAGCTCAACCCAACTTTTCATTGGTTATACTCTATTTACAATGAAAAAAATGAAATAGATTGGGAAAGAGTACGCAAGTATTTTAATGCAAGACAAGCAAAAGACATTTATTTACAACAACGAGGCAATATTAAAGAAAATGAAAAATAAAATTTTATTAGTTTTATTAGTTTTAGCAAATGAGCTATATAGCCAAAAAGATACGGTCGTTATAAATCAACAAGATATAAAAATTAAGCAGGAGCAAGTTTATCATTTAAAACATCCTCGTGGTGGATATAACTTTGTTAAAGAATATCGTCTAAAGAAAACAAATGAACTATTAAATGGGTTTTATAAAGTTATTGTAGATGAAAATTATTTTTATACACTATATTTTGAAAACGGCATAAAAATTTTAAAAACAGCTCCTTATCTCAATATAGTCAGATATTATCAAAATGATAGTATTCATAAAATAGAAGTTTTTTATCCTGCCTCAATAACCACACTATATTATCATTCAATAGAAAATTTTGATTGTAAAGCCAAAAGACTCATCGGATATAAAAGAAATATTTATGATGATGCAACTAAATCCACTTTCAAAATCAAACAAAAAATTACAAAAGATTCTATAAAATGGTGTTTTAAAGGAGATGATGAGAAAGGAAAAATTATTTTTTCTAAAAATGGAGGATGCGAGAAATAAAATTTTCTTAGTCTTAGTATTTTTTTACATTTATTTTCTTGTGAAACCACTCAAGAAAAGCGAAATAATATCGTTAGAAAACATATGGATTTATAAATTATCTAAAATTTAAATATTGTATACATTAGCTAGAGAACGAATACTTAAAGGAAAAATTACTTTTTATTAGTGAAAACTATTAACATATAAGTTCAAATTTGTATTTTTGTGCAAGTCGTTACTTAAATAAAAAAAACAAAAAATAATGAGAATACTAATCGTTGGAAATGGAGGTAGAGAATCTGCTCTAGCTATGAAACTCAAAGATGATAAAAGAGTTACCCAAATGTATTTTGCTAAAGGCAATGCTACTACACAAGCCCTAGGTAAAACAGTACACGAGACAGATATTAAATACCTAAGAGATTTTGCTATCAAAGAAAAAATAGATTTAACCATTGTAGGACCAGAAGCTCCATTAGTAGACGGTTTAGTAGATGAGTTTAAAAAATTTGATTTAAAAGTTTTTGGTCCCAATCAAAAGGCAGCTAGTTTAGAAGGCAGTAAGGCATTTTCTAAAAAATTTATGCAAAAGCATGGAGTTAAAACAGCTGTTGCAAAAGTTTTTGATGCTTATGGAGAAGCCAAAGAATATTTGAAAAATAAAAATTATCCTTTAGTTATCAAAGCAAGTGGCTTAGCTGGAGGGAAAGGTGTAGTTATTTGTGAAGATTATGATGAAGCATTGGCTACCCTTGATGATTTTATGATTAGAAGAATCTACGGAGATGCAGGTATTAGAGTTGTGATAGAGGAGTATTTAAGAGGATTTGAGGCTTCTATTATCGCTTTCTCTAATGGTCAAGAACTTTTTCCTTGTATACCAGTGAAAGATTATAAGAAGGTAGGGAACGGAGATAAAGGAGCGAATACGGGAGGAATGGGTAGTGTGGCTCCAAGTCCAGAATTTACAGAAGCTCATATGGAAGACTTTAGGAAAAATATACTCAACTCAACTATGCAAGGGCTTAAGGCTGATGAACTTGAGTTTAAAGGGTTTATCTTCTTTGGTCTAATGGTAACAGCCGATGGTTGCTACTGTTTGGAATACAATATGAGATTAGGTGACCCTGAAACACAAGTGATTATGCCTCTGTTAGAAAGTAATCTTGTAGATGTTATCGAAGATTGTTTAGAAGGTAAGGAAATTGAACTTAAATTTAGAGATGAGAAAGCCGTTTGTTTAGTAATGTGTTCTGGAGGTTATCCTAGAAATATAGAAACGGGATATGAAATCACTGGTTTAGATAAGGTGGCACACAGCCAAGTGTTATTTGCAGGAGCAACAAAGCAAGGTGAAAGAATTGTGAGTAATGGAGGGCGAGTAGTCAATTTTGTAGCCACAGCTCCAACCTATGAGGAAGCTCGAAATAAAGTTTATGCCGATGCACTTTCTGTAAACTTTGACTATGCTTTTTATCGTGATGATATTGCTAAATTTTAATCAGATTATAATCATATAACTAAATATCAAAAAGTAATTATGTGAAGTTTGTCAAAAGTTTCCATAGTTACTTTTTGTTTAAATAAACAATCTATGCAAAACGGAATTATCATATTAGACTTCGGTTCTCAGTACAACCAACTGATAGGAAGACGTATTAGAGAAATGGAGGTTTATTCTGAAGTATTACCTTACAATACACCTATTGAAACAATATTAGAAAAGAAGCCAAAAGGAATTATCTTATCTGGTGGACCTAGCTCTGTAAATGCGGAAAATGCCCACTTGGTAGATAAAGCTTTGTTTGAACAATCAATTCCTGTATTAGGAATTTGCTATGGTATGCAACTGACGACTCATATATTGGGAGGTACTGTAAAAAAAGGCATTAAAGGAGAATATGGCAAAGCTGAACTGAAAATACAACAATCGTCTAAATTATTTCAAGGTGTTTCGGAAGAATCTATTGTTTGGATGAGCCATTTTGATGAAGTAGAAGTAGTACCAGAAGGTTTTACTATTAACGCTAAAACAGAAGTAATTTCAGCTATTTCAAATGAAGATAGAGACATTTATTGCGTTCAGTTTCACCCAGAAGTTTCCCATACGGAAGAAGGGGTTAAAATGCTAGAAAATTTTGTCTTTAATATTTGTAAGGCAGAGAAAAACTGGAAACTTACCAGCTACATAGACCGTACCATAGAAGAAATTAGACAAAAAGTCGGTAACCAAAAAGTGATATTAGGACTATCTGGAGGTGTAGATTCTTCTGTAGCAGCGGTTTTAATCCATAAAGCTATTGGCTCTCAACTAACTTGTATTTTTGTAGATACAGGTCTTTTAAGAAAAAACGAAGCTCAGAAGGTAATGGAGAATTATGGCTCTCATTTCAATCTTAACATTAAGCTGATAGATGCTTCGGAAAGATTCCTGTCAAAATTAAAAGGCGTTTCGGACCCTGAACAAAAACGAAAAATCATCGGAAATGAGTTTGTAGCTGTTTTTGATGAAGAATCTCATAAAATAGAAGGTGCTAAGTTTTTAGCTCAAGGAACAATCTATCCCGATGTAATAGAATCTCAATCAGTTAAAGGTCCATCTGCAGTTATAAAATCTCATCATAATGTAGGTGGTTTACCAGAAGATATGGAATTTGAACTTTTAGAACCTTTGAGAGAGCTTTTCAAAGATGAAGTAAGAAAAGTAGGAGAGGAGCTAGGCATTCCACATCATTTGGTTTACAGGCATCCGTTTCCAGGACCTGGATTAGGTATTAGAATTTTGGGTGAAGTAGATGCTGAAAAAGCTAAGATATTGCAAGAAGCCGATGATATTTTTATAGAAGAACTTTATAAAAACGATTTATATGATAAAGTTTCTCAAGCGTTTGTAGTATTACTTCCGGTGAAATCGGTAGGGGTAATGGGAGACGAAAGAACTTACGAATATACGGCTGTAGTACGTTCTGCTAATACCATAGATTTTATGACGGCAACTTTTAGTAAATTCCCTTGGGAGTTCTTAGAAAAGGTGTCTAATAGGATTATCAATGAAGTTAAAGGCATCAATAGAGTAGCTTATGATATCTCTAGTAAACCACCTGCAACCATAGAGTGGGAGTAAAATTTAAGTAAAAAAAATAGATTATATGGTTTTAAATATTTTAGAACATTCATTCACTAAGAGTGTAGGTTCTGCGTGGGATAAAACTTATGAGAAATTAGAAGATTGGCAGTTGGCTATATTTTCTAATATCCCAAATTTTATTGTAGCTATTCTTGTTTTTACGGTATCTTTGTTTTTATCTAGGCTTATTTATAAACTCGTTATAAGTTTGCTTTACAAAACATCTCTGCAGGATTCTGCTAAGAATGTAATCGCTAGAATAGTTTCCGTAGGTGTTATTATGCTAGGTCTTATACTCGTTTTAGTTGTTCTCAACCTTAATGGAGTATTAAATACCATCTTAGCTGGTGCTGGAGTAATGGGATTAGCCGTTGGTTTAGCATTACAAGGTACATTATCTAATACTTTTTCTGGGATTGTACTTTCTTTAGTTAAAAATATCAGGATTGGAGATTGGGTGTCCTCAAATAATTTCTCTGGTCAAATTGTAGATATAGATTTTAGAATGACGACCATAAAAGATATAGATAATAATATTGTGTTGATACCTAATAAATTGGTGTTAGACTCTCCACTAAAAAATGCTTCTTTGACGTCTCAAAGAAGACTTATCCTAACCTGCGGTGTGGGGTATGAATCTGATTTAGATAAAGTTAAAGAAATTACTCTAGAAACAGTAAAAAAAACGGTTGAACACTTAGTAGAGGAAGAGGAAGTTGTTTTTCTCTATACATCGTTTGGAGATAGTGCCATCGATTTTGAATTGAGGTGTATGCTCAATGTTAGCTCTGGTTTGTTGGTAGCACAACAAAAAAGTAATCTTATTACTGCCCTAAAGAAAAGATTTGATGAGGAAGGTATCAATATACCTTTTCCTATTAGAACTTTCAAATTTGAACAATAAAGAAAAAAGCCTTGCTATTAAATTGCAAGGCTTCTTTTTTTATTTCATATCATACATCACCATTGCAGTCATCAGCTTAGGAGATATTAGAGTAGATTTTGGTGGCATTTTTTGATTTAAGTCGGATATTTTAACTAAATCATTAAAACTCACAGGATAAACTCCAAAAGCAATTTGATACTCGTTTGAATCAACTTTATCTTTTAACTTTAATATCCCGTTAATATCAGAAGTTCCCTTTAGAAACTTAACTCTATCAGAAGTTTTAGAGTTTTCTATACCTAAAATTGGCTTTAGAATAAACTTTTCTAAAAGATAATGATCCATACTATCTAAGCCTTCTTCGGTAGGACGAAGTTCGTGCTTGATATGTAAACTATAAAACTTTCCATCTAAATACATACTGATATGGAATTTTTTAGAAGGAAAATACGGTACTTCTCCCTTTTCATAGATAAGGAAATCTTGCTCCAATCGTTCTAAAAAATCCTCCTTAGAAAATCCATTAAGGTCTTTTACCAATCTATTGTAATCGTGTATTTTTATAGATTGATTAGATACAATGAAACTATAAACGAAATTATACCCTTCTGTACCCAAGCTCTTTTTGTTTTTCTCTCTTTGTAATTTTGCATTCAATGCAGCAGAGCCAATTCTATGGTGTCCGTCGGCTATGTAGAAAGAATCTATTTGATCTATAACTTCTTTAAACTGTTGGAGTTTTAGTCGATTATCTATTTTCCAAACTTTATGACAAATATTTTGGTCATCTTTGAAGTTTATAATAGGAATGTTTTTCTCCTCAAGGTTCATCAACATTTCTACCTTTGAATTCGCTGGATAAGTAAGGAGCACAGGTTCTGCTTGTAGTTCTACTTTACCAAGATATTCGGCTAACCTTTCTTTTTTATGTGTAATAGTAGCCTCGTGCTTTTTTATTTTACCATTCCAAAAATCCTCCACAGAAACCAATCCCAACAAACCTCTGAAAACAGTTTTATTAGGCATTATTTGCTCATATAAGTAGTAAGAAGCAGCATCTTGCATAAGATTATTCTTTGCTATTTCTTCGTAGTTATTTCTTACCTTTCTCAAATTCCTGTTCACATCTTTGGATTTACTGCATATATAGGGCTTTACCATATTGATGTAACTTCCCTCTACATTAGATTTTTCGGCTATTACATCGTCAGTATAGTTATCCAACGGGCGAGTGGGGAATATGTTGATGTACTCACTTCTTGGTCTTACTCCTTTAAATGGTTTGAATGTAGGCATTTTACGAATTAAAGTTTATAATTTGTTGGGCAAGTTCTGTTCCTATTCTTTCTTGAGCTTCAAGAGTGTTGCCTCCTAAATGAGGACTTAATGAAAGGCTAGGATTCATAAGTAAAGATAAAGAAGGCTCTGGTTCGTTCTCAAAAACATCTAGAGCAGCACCTGCTATTTTACCATTTTCAATAAATTCTAGTAATGCTTCCTCATTAAGTACACCACCTCTAGCCGTATTTACAATAAATACACCATCCTTCATAAGTTCGTATTCAGCAGAATCTAGTATATATCCTTCTGTTTTAGGTGTGTTTATTGTAATGAAATCAGACGAAGACAGTAACTTAGACAAGTCGTTTGTAGTTTCTATTTCAAAATCAAGACTTCTCCCATCAAAAAAATTGAGAGAAAGAGTTTCTTTTTTAATTTTTCTAGTGTAGGCTACGATATTCATTCCTAGGGCAATGCCTATTTTAGCCACTTCTTTACCAATACTTCCTAAACCGATAATCCCTAACGTTTTTCCTGAAAGTTCTACCGCTTTAGTGTAGGCTTTTTTCAAATCTTTAAACTTGGTATCTCCTTCTAGAGGCATCATTCGGTTAGATTCGTGTAAAAATCTCGCCAAAGAGAAGAAATGAGCAAATACCATCTCTGCCACAGATTTAGACGAAGCTAATGGTGTATTGATGACTTTAATACCTTTGGATAAAGCATAATCTACATCTATATTATCCATTCCTACACCACCTCTACCTATTATTTTGAGGTTAGGGCAGGCATCTATCAAGTCTTTTCTTACTTTGGTAGCACTTCTTACAAGAAGTACATCTATATTATTTTCATTTATAAAGTTGGCTAATTGCTCTTGAGCCACACGGTGCTCAACAAACTCTATTCCTGCATTTTTTAACATGGCAATCCCTGCATTGGACATACCATCGTTAGCTAATACTTTCATATTACTCATTTACTATTAGTCTAAAGATTTCATAACATCTACCAACACCTGTACACTTTCTAATGGGAGTGCATTGTAAAGGCTGGCTCTATAACCACCAATACTTCTATGTCCATTAAGTCCATTGATGCCTGCTTCTTTCCATAAAGTGTCAAACTTTTCTTTTTTGGATTCATCAATTAGTTTAAAGCTTACATTCATTATAGAACGGTCTTCTACAGCAGCAAAACCTTCAAACAGAGGATTTCTATCTATTTCGTTGTAGATAAGTTCGGCTTTAGCTTTATTTTTAGCTTCAGCAGCTGCAATTCCACCATTTTGCTCCAAATGTTGTAGTGTAAGCAATGAGGCATAAACGGCAAAAACAGGAGGTGTATTAAACATAGACTCCTTTTTAATGTGTAGAGAATAATCCAAATAAGAAGGAATCTCTCTTTGTACTTTTCCTAAAACCTCTTTCTTTACAACCACTAATACCGTTCCTGCAGGGCCCATATTTTTTTGTGCTCCAGCATAGATTAAATCAAACTTAGAAAAGTCTAGTTGTCTAGAGAAAATATCCGAACTCATATCACACACCATTGGAACTTCCACTTGAGGAAACTCTTTCATTTGAGTACCATAAATGGTATTATTAGAAGTACAATGGAAATAATCAAAATCTTTTCCTACAGTATAGTTTTTAGGGATATAGCTGTATTGGTCGGCTTTTGATGAGGCTACAATTTCTACATTTCCTAATTTTTGTGCTTCTTTTATTGCCCCTGCAGCCCAGGTCCCCGTATCTAGGTAAGCGGCTTTACCAGTAGTGGTAAGCAAATTAAAAGGAACCATAACAAACTGCAAACTAGCACCTCCTTGTAAAAACAAGACTTCATAATCATCATTAAGATTCATTAGTCGTTTTACAATAGCTCTAGCTTCGTCCATCACCGCTACGAAGTCTTTAGAACGGTGAGAGATTTCTAATAAAGATAAGCCTAATCCGTTAAAATCAAGCACGGCTTCCGCTGATTTTTGAAAAACCTCTTGTGGAAGTATGCACGGACCAGCACTAAAATTATGTTTTTTATTCATTTTTATTTTCTATTAGATTATTTCTATTAAAAACTAAAACGCCCGCCATTTTCAGTTTAACAGCGAGCGATATTGGGGTGTCTATTCACCGTGTAGAAATGCTTTCTTAGATAATAATTGTTCTTCTGTTTCTACATTATCTTCATCTGGGATACAACAATCTACAGGACATACAGCAGCACATTGTGGTTCTTCGTGGAAGCCTTTACATTCTGTACATTTGTCCGAAACTATAAAATAGACATCATCATTTACTGGCTCTTGTGGAGCATCTGCATCTATCGTAAGCCCAGAAGGCAATGTTACCATTCCTTTTAGTTCTGTTCCGTCAGAAGCACGCCAATCTACAGCTCCTTCATATATTGCATTATTAGGACATTCTGGCTCACAAGCCCCACAGTTAATGCATTCGTCAGTGATTATGATTGCCATTCTTAATAAATTTTTAAATTTGCACAAAGTTATCATATTTTTATACAAAATACCAAATGAATATCAGTATTAAAATTTCAGGTTTAGCTCAACTGGGACTTTTCATAAATCAATTTTTAGAAAAAACAGAAGAGTGTTATTCACAAGAAGAAGCTCTGTTTTCAGCGAAACTAAGCCGTGCAGAAATAGAAAATCCTTGGTTTACTCAAGACAGTTTACGGTTTGCATTAAAGCAATGGGCAGATTTATTAACCGAAGAAAACCTTAATAATTGGGTAAATAGCTATCCCGGAACCAAAGGCGGTAAAAAAGTAGGGTTGATTTTAGCAGGAAATATTCCTTTAGTTGGATTTCACGATGTTATCACAGTTGTACTTAGTGGGCATACGCCTGTTATTAAAATGTCCTCTAAGGATAAGCAAACTTTACCTTTTCTTTTAGAAAAATGGGCATCATTTTCTGAAGGTATAGAATATCAGTTGGTAGAAAAACTAGAGAATTACGACGCTGTAATTGCCACAGGAAGTAATAACACAGCGAGGTATCTAGAGTATTACTTTAAAAATAAGCCAAATATTATTCGCAAAAACCGAACTTCGGTGGCGGTTCTTTCGGGAAAAGAAACAAATGAAGAATTACAACTTTTAGCCGAAGATATTTTTAGATATTTTGGTCTAGGCTGCCGTAATGTTACGAGGCTTTTCATTCCTCAAGATTTTAAATTAGAGCGTTTGTTTGAAAACTTTGTAGGGTTTCAGGATATTATCAATCATCACAAATATGCCAACAATTATGACTATAACCGAGCGGTATATCTCCTAAATCAAGAAAATTTTTGGGATAATAATTTTGTGATGCTTAAAGAGGATACTCAACTTTTTAGTCCACTTTCGGTAATTAACTTTAGCCGTTATGATAATCTTGCAGAGGTTGAGGCTTTCCTAAATGAAAACCACGAAAATATACAGTGCATTGTAAGTCATCTCTGTTTGAATAGAGGAGAAGTAGGCTTTGGTGAGGCTCAAACTCCTAGTTTGAATACTTATGCCGATGATATAGATACTATGGCTTTTCTAAGTGCCATAGACTAATGGGAATGAATTAAATTTGTTATATTTGTCAAAATTAAAAAACAATCTTATGGAATATTCTAATGATTTACTAGTGGCACAGGCTACAGATGTTGAAAAAGCAACATTCTACAAGAAAACTTATACTCACTTAGCATTAGCGGTATTGGCTTTTGTGGTGGTAGAGAGTCTTCTTATTAGTGTAGTCCCTGAAGAAACCATCATTTCTATGATTTCTCAGAAGTATATTTGGCTTTTGATATTAGGAGGCTTTTGGTTAGCTTCTATTTTGGCGAACAAATGGACGCTTTCGCAAGATAAGGGTACGCAGTATATGGGCTTAGGGGTCTATGTGTTGCTAGAGGCAGTTATTTTCTTACCGATGATTTACATTGCAATGTTTTATAGCGACCCAACTCTAATACCGCAAGCGGCTATTATTACTTTAGCTTTGTTTGGTGGACTTACAGGAGTAGCGTTTACCAGCAAAAGAGATTTTTCGTTCCTAAGAAATATCATTGTAGTGGGTGGTTTTGTAGCTTTAGGACTTATTGTAGCTGGAGCTCTTTTTGGATTTAACCTTGGGCTTTGGTTTTCTGTGGGTATGGTACTTTTGGCATCAGCGAGTATCTTATACGAAACACAAAAACTACAATTTACTTATACCAAAAGTCAGTATGTAGGAGCTTCTCTACAATTGTTTGCTTCTGTAATGCTCCTGTTCTGGTATGTATTAAGAATTTTAATGTCTAGAAGAGATTAAAAGTATTTTGCTTAAAAAAGATAAAAAATCCTGAACTGTTTGGTTCAGGATTTTTTTTAGACTTCTTCAATTTTAACTTCTGACGAACTTGCCGATGCTTTCCAGCAGTTGTGGACGGTCGTCTAAGGCGATTTGGGCTACGGCATAAAACTCCCGAACCCAATCGGAAAGGGTGGCAAAGGCTTTGTTTTTCTGTTGGGTGGCATCTTGGCTTTCGCCTTTTTCTTTTTCGTAAGCCGCACGGAGGGTTTCTACTTGTTGGATTTGTGCGATTTGAGCATCAACCGCCGCTTTATTGATTTTGAATTTTTCTAACAGTGGTTGGGCTTCGCTGTGGCTTTGGGCTTGTTCGTAAAAGGTTTTGATTTCTTGCATTGCTTTGAGATAAGCGGCGGACAAACTGCCATCGAGGGCGAGGGTTTTCCAAAGTTCGTTTTTTTTCATTAGGGCGACTTTGGCTATTTTGCGGTGCTTGCCATAGGTTTTCTTTAGAACATCAAAGGCGTCTGAAAACCGGGCATAGGCTTCTTTTTCTTCGGCGGTTTCTTGTTGGTTTTGGTTGTAGAGTTGCTGGGTTTGGTCGAATAGGGCTTTGCCTTCGGCGATTTTGGTATCATCGTAGCCATAGTCTGCCAGTTCGGTTTTTAAATCTTGTACCTCATCTAAATTGGCGAATAATACGCGGTAGTTTTCGAGGTACTGGAGTTCGGAAGTTTTAAATTTGCTCATAGTATATTTATTTTACGGGTTAATAACTTTATAAATATACAAAAAATCAATCATTCTTCTATTTCTATGGATTATTTTTAGGTTCCTACCAGCTATTTTTGTATTCCTACTGGTTATTTTCCTATTCCTACTGAACATTCTTTTATTCCTACCAGCCGTTTTTGTATTCCTACCGGTCATTCTTCTATTCCTACCGGTCGTTTTTTGATTTATATTTAATAAAATAGCTTCCTAATTATCATTCTTCTATTTTTATAAAGTGGTTTTGTATTCCTACAAAGCATTGGTCTATGGATAGAGATATGAAAAAACACGAGCAATAAACTCGTGTCAGTAAGGAAATTACCTCTTTTGTTTTTTAATATATCGTCTTTGAAATAAACTTATTCTAAAATTTACCTAAATTTTGCTTATTTGTTAGTTAGAACTTTTACAATTTTGATTTTTTTCCTTTTCCGTCAATTATATATTCATTACCGCTTTCAATTAGCAAACCTTTGGTTTTGTCAGAGTTCTTTTCTTGTCCGTGAGCAACATCAATATTTATTAATTTTCCATTATATTCTTTTTTGATATTGTCGCTAATTGTATGACCAAATACTATTTTTTTTGCTTGATAAAAATTCAAGACTTTGTTTAATTCGGTTTCAGATATTTTGTTGTAGTGTTTATAATCAATTGCTAAGCCTCTATACCAAAATATACCTTCTCTACCAATTAGAAAATTAGCTTTTTCATCATTTTCTGGTTTGTTGTATAAATCTTTAAACCAGTTTTGTTGAGAAAGACCGTTAATGTCTGAAATTGATAAATTATATTTTAAAATATTTGGACTCAATCCCGCATGAACAAAAATGTAATTTCCTATTTTTTCTATTCCATTTTTTGAACGCAACCATTTTCCTAATTCTGTTTTTTCAGAAAACATATATTGAGTTGCTTTTTTCCAATCCTCTGTTTTACTAATTAAACTAGCAACTTTAATATATTTTTCGTTATTATATTTAAATCGTCCTTGAAAATTTATTATCTCGTGGTTACCTAGTATATAATGTACTTTTCCACCTTGTTTTTCAGACTGTTCTTCCAATTTATAAATTAGCCAAAGTACTGCAGTTACATTCGTACCTCTATCTACAAAGTCTCCTGTAAGGACTAGATGTCCATTACCAAAAATCCAGTTATAATTAGTATCTACTACTTTGTTGTTTATAAGAAAACTTGAAAAAGCATCAAAATTTCCTTCAATATCTGAAATTGCAATTAACTTTTGTGGCATTACATAAAAATCAGCATTTTTTTGAATTATTGTTTTTTTTGAGAAGTAAAATTTATCTAAATCTTTATTATTTACCCTAACTAAAATTGAATCATTTTTTTTATATCTCGTTGTTCTTAAAATATTTAAAGAATCTACATAATACATTGTTGAATCAATAATATAAGGACCGTCAAAACCATTTAGTTTTACAATATGTTTCTTTTTGTAACAAAGTTCAAAGTCTCTATCTTCAAATAAAACTCTCAAGCCTGACCAAGTGGAATGTCTCCCATCTTCATATTCAATATTAATCCCAAAAACTAATAAAAAAATAATAATAGAAGAAATTATTGTAATGGTTACAATCTTTAATATTTTAAATATTTGTATCGTTAACGGTTGTTTCATAAATATGTTTGCTAATTGTTAGGGCATTACTGAAGTTGGCTACTGGTTTCAACTAAATTACTACCTTCCAAATATAAACAAATTTTTCATCTTAAAAATCAGTTCGTATTTTAGCGATACTTTACTGTGTGTCAGTATTTTTGTAACACACTTTTTAATCCTAGCTCATTATGTTTGTTATTTTATTTACTTATTTTTGCTTCCTAAATTATTTGTGTGTTTTAATATGGATTTAAACCAACTTTTCACCAATCAAAGAACAGGTAACGACCCTAATACCAAAGTTTCTCGAAACGATTTCCAAAGGGATTATGATAGAATTATATTCTCTTCGGCTTTTAGAAGGTTGCAAAATAAAACGCAAGTGTTCCCATTGCCAGGGAGTGTTTTCGTGCATAATAGGCTTACGCATTCGTTGGAGGTTTCATCTGTTGGGCGGAGTTTAGGAAGTCTAGCGGGAGCTTTCTTGGTGGAAACTTATAAGAACGATTTATCCGAAACAGCACAGCATTTCTATACCTATCAGCTAGGAGAGGTTATTGCGGCTGCTTGTCTTTGCCACGATATAGGCAACCCTGCTTTTGGACATTCGGGAGAAGATGCCATCGCAAGTTATTTCGCTAGGAATGAAAGTGAACTTAAACCTAAATTCGCACCTAACGAATGGGCAGATTTTATCAATTTTGAAGGAAATGCCAATGCGATAAGAGTGCTTACCAATAAGCAAGTAGGAAAGGAAAAAGGAGGCATTCAACTTACCCATACTACTTTAGCGAGTATCGCAAAGTATCCTTGTGAGGCGATAGCTAAAGATAAAAGTGTTCTGCACCGAAAGAAGTTTGGATTCTTCCAAAGCGAAAAAGAAACTTTTAAGCACATTGCCGAAAATACAGCGATGATACAGGAAACTCAAAATCCGTTAGGCTACAAAAGACACCCTTTTGTGTGGTTGGTAGAAGCGGCAGATGATATTTGCTACAATATCATAGATATGGAAGATGCCCATAGATTGGGGATTGTAAATACTTCGGATTGTAAAAATTTGTTTTATGATTTAATAAAATCCATAGAGATTGACACTAAAAAGATAGACCAAAAACTAAGTGTAATTACGGATAGTAACGAGCAAATTTCTTATTTAAGAGCTAAAGTCATCAACTCTTTAATTAACAAGTCTATTGAAATATTTAAAGATAATGCGGCAGATTTATTAGAAGGGAATTTTGCTAGTTCGTTGCTTGGCATTTACCAAAAAGAAAATGATGCCCTCCAAAAGATAGAGAAATTTTCCGTTGAAAAAATATATAATCATAAGGCGGTAGTAGAGATTGAAAACGCGGGTTATAATGTAATGTATGAGTTGCTAAATCACTTTATTCCTTCGGCGGTTCTAGCCCCTTCGGAGCGAAAAGGTTATGATAAAAAGGCTCTTCAGCTAATTCCTAATCAGTTTAGGGTAGAGGAGGGAAGTGTGTATCAAAAAGTATTGGGCGTACTAGATTTTGTAAGCGGTATGACGGATAACTACGCCACCGACCTTTACCGAAAAATTAAAGGGATTGATATTGGTATGACGATGTAGTACGGTAATAATCCTAAAACTTATTTTGTATCTTTGCTCGGCAAAATAATAAAAGTATGGTAGAAACATTTGAAGACGACGCAACTAAAGACCCTTATCATTCGTTTAGAGAAAAACTGAATGAAGCTCATGACTTTCCTTCGGATTATCTTTTTAAATTTATTTTCCCTAATGATAAGGCTAAACTTACAGAAATTTATCAGATTTTTGATAATACTCAAAACTCCATATCTACCAAGGAAAGCAAGAACGGTAAATATATCTCTGCCAGTATCCAATCGTTTGTTCTAGATGCAAATCAGGTGATTAACCTTTATAAAGAAGTTCATAAGATAGAAGGCGTAATAATGCTATAAATCACGTTTAAAGTAAGAAAGGAATATTACTCCTTTCTTACTTTAAAATTTTTATGCCCTTCATAAGGTGCAAAATAACCTAGATTCCAATAAGATTGTAGTAGAGATTCTACAAATTCATCGTGTCTATTTCTGTATGGGTCGTAAGGTTCTTTTATATCTACATCAGCAATATTCCCCTTTACATTCCACCAGAAAGCACTCCAGCCTCCTCTTAATTCTTTTATAATATCGTACACGCTCTTGCCTGTGGCTCTGTACATTAGTTTGGCAAAAATACGACCTTCGGAGGTGGTTAAATCTCTTAGTTTTTTTTCGTAGGCTTGTGCAAGTTCTTCTTGTTTAGCTTTTATGTATTTTCTTTTTTCAGATTTATCATCAAGACGAGAGGTGTAGTTATTTATTTCGTTATATTGTTCTAAAGCAGTGATAAATAAAGGGTAAACTCGGTTCAATTTTTTACTTAAAAAGAAATAATAATTTTTATCTAACTGATTATTAAATCTAGGCTTGTTTGGAATAACTACTTCATCTAAAACGATTACTGTTTCGCCCTCAATTTCGTAGATTTTAGCTTGTTGTTTCGCATCGTAATAATAGTAATTTCCGTAGTCATCTTTCTTGAGTAATTCCTTTGGATATTGTGATAGCGCCTTTACAACAAGGGTATCCTTTTGTGCTTTAGACATAAAACCGATACACAAAAAAATAATCAGTAAATTTATTTTAAAATTCATTACTTTTACCTTCTCAAAATAAAAACTGTTTAATATCAAAAATTATTCCTTTTTATGAAATTTGAAAAGAAATCTTTAAAATTTTTAGAACAATACCTTAATACAGCTTCTCCTACTGGATATGAACACGCTGGACAGAAACTATGGATGGATTACATCAAGCCCTATGTAGATGAAGTAAGAACAGACCATTATGGGACAGCTTACGGAATCATCAATCCTGATGCATCGTTTAAAGTAGTTATAGAAGCTCACGCTGATGAAATTTCTTGGTATGTTAATTATATTACTGAAGATGGACTTATCTATGTGATTAGAAATGGGGGTTCAGACCAAAGTATTGCTCCATCTAAAGTAGTGAATATACACGGAGAAAAAGGCATTGTAAAAGGTGTTTTTGGGTGGCCCGCAATACATACTAGAGCTAAACAGGAAGAGCCTGTACCTAAAATAGAAAATATCTTTATAGATTGTGGAGCTAAGTCCAAAGAAGAGGTGGAAAAAATGGGCATCTATGTTGGTTGTATGATTACTTATCCTGATACCTTTTTTGAACTTAACGACCGTTATTTTGTCTGTCGTGCTTTGGATAATAGAATAGGCGGTTTTATGATAGCCGAAGTAGCTAGACTACTAAAAGAAAATAAAAATAAACTGCCATTTGGATTGTATATTACCAATTCTGTACAGGAGGAAGTTGGGCTTTACGGTGCCGAAATGATAGCCAATACCATTAAACCTAATATCGCTATCGTAACCGATGTTACCCACGATACTACGACGCCTTTTATTGATAAGAAAAAAGAAGGAGAGCAAAAATGTGGCGATGGACCAGTGGTTTTCTTCGCTCCTAGTGTACATCATAACATTAGAACTCTAATTACAGATACCGCTAAAGCTAAAAAAATTCCTTTCCAAAGAGCAGCTTCTAGCCGTGTTACAGGGACAGATACTGATGCTTTTGCTCATTCTAATGGTGGTGTACCGTCTGCACTTATTTCGCTTCCGTTAAGATATATGCATACTACGGTAGAGATGGTGGATAAAACTGATGTGCAAAATGTAATTAAACTCATTTATGAAACACTTCTTAAAATAACTCCTGAAATGGAACTGAAGTATCATAAGTAACCACTGAAAAATTTTTGAGACTTTATATTTTTTTGTTATAATTGTTGTCTGGCTAGTATAGTATGAAAATCGATATAACCAATTTAAAACACTAAATATTATGAAAAAAAGCATTCAGTTTGTTCTACTTTTTGTTTCGTTTGTAGCATTTTCTCAAACAACGAGGTTTATCTATGATTTTAAATATAAAACCGATTCCACAGCAACTTCTTACCAAAGTGAATCAATGGTATTGGAGTTGAATAATGACGAGATTCAGTTTTATGAACAAAAAGCGATAAGGATAGATTCACTAAATGCTCTGAATAACAATGGTTCATCAAGCTATACTTTTGAATTTGCGAAGATTAAAAGAAAACTATCCACTTCTACCAATAAGAATTACTATTTTCTTAGAGGAGATTATTGGGTTTATGAATCTAATGACAAAATTGAATGGAAGATAGAAAATGAAACTAAAAAAATTGGTGATTGGACTGCACAGCGAGCAACTACAAACTTTGGAGGTAGAAAATGGATTGCTTGGTTTGTGGCTTCTCTTCCAATTTCCGAAGGTCCTCACAAATTTAATGGTCTTCCTGGGCTTGTTGTAGAACTTTATGATACTAAAGATAATTTTGTTTATAAATTATTAAAAATAGAGAAACCTAAGACTACGAATACTAATATTGTAGAGACCGTTTTCAAAAAGAATCCAGTTTCAATTCCATACAAAAAATTTAGAGAGATGCAGATAGACAACTATAATGACCCATATTATCAATTTCGCTCAATGAGAGAGGGAACTTGGGCAATTAATGTGGGAGGGCAGAAGGTAACTACTCACGAAGGTCTTAATAAAGTAACCAGAGATTTACAAGCCTATTTAAGAAAAAATAATAATCCTATAGAACTAGATAAAGTAATTTCGTATAAGTAATTGTTTGGGTATTAAATTCAGTTTAAACAGTTTCTTGTAAAGGAATAATACCTTAAATTTGCCACCATTATGTGTGAAAAAGTCGTTTTAGTAAATCCTAAAGATGAGGTTTTAGGTGTGATGGAAAAACTCCAAGCGCATAGAGGTGGCTTTCTGCATCGTGCTTTTTCGGTTTTCTTATTCAATACCAAAGGAGAGATGTTGCTCCAGAGGAGGGCAGATGCTAAGTATCATTCACCTAAACTTTGGACTAATGCGGTTTGTTCTCACCCAAGATTAGGAGAAAGTTACAAGGCTGGAGCTCAGAGAAGACTCATTGAAGAGTTGGGTATTGATGCTGATATTTCCGAAAAATTCAGTTTCATTTATAAAGCCGAGGTTGGTGATAATCTTTGGGAACACGAGCTAGACTATGTATTTACAGGAATTTACGAAGGTGATTTTAACCTTAATCCAGAAGAAGTTTCGGAGGTAAGATACATCTCTATGGAAGCTCTGGACAAAGAGCTAGAGACTAATCCAGAGCAATTTACAGAATGGTTTAAAATTATTCTTAAAGAGTATAAACAAAAAATGTTGAAATAGCTTGTAATCTATTAAAAATAAATTTATTGATGTCTTAAATGACTGTTGTGGCTATTATTTATAGTTTAAATTAATAAATGGTTCTTTGTATAATTTTGCTTTGAATTAATCACAACATTCCAATATCTTCGCTAAGATTCAAAACTAAGAAGTTTTTTGTTTAGGATGGGTGAAAATCTAGAAACTAATAGGTTTTGAGATAATGTTAAATCATAAATTTCAACAGGTGTCTGTTCTTACCGTAACAGACACTCCGTTAGCCTAAGGACAGACACCCTGTTACGGTAAGGACGGATACGCTGTAGCGAAGCATACCAAATATAAAATTTGTAAATTTGCTGAAACTAAATTATAGATGGCTGTAGTAAGTAAACAACATTTAAAAAAAATCAAATCTCCTCTTAATTATATCGGTGGTAAAACTAAGATTTTAGACCAAATTTTACCGTTATTTCCGAGAGATATTGATACCTTTATTGATTTGTTTGCTGGTGGTTGTAATGTTGGTATAAATGTAACAGCCAATAAGGTTTATTTCAACGATAATCTAACTTATCTAATAGAAATGTATAAAGCATTTCAAAAAAATGAGTTAGACAAAACGATTTCTCATATTGAAGGAAGAATAAACGAATTTCAGCTTTCTTTAACAAACGAAGAAGGGTACAAGTGTATGCGAGAAACATACAATAAGCAAAAGCATCCATTAGATTTATTTGTCCTCATCGCTTTTTCTTTTAATCACCAAATTCGCTTTAATAATCACCACGAGTTTAATAATCCTTTTGGGAGAGATAGAAGTAGCTTTAACCCTTCTATGAAACATAATTTGGAAAGGTTTATTATTAGTTTAAAAGAAACAGAAGCTTATTTTACTCATTTCTGCTTCAATAACTTTGATTTTAGTTCTCTCACAAGCAGGGATTTTGTTTACTGTGACCCTCCTTATCTCATTACAACTGGAACCTATAATGATGGGAAGAGAGGTTTTAAGGGTTGGACAGAAAAAGAGGAAAAACAACTTTTAGGATTGTTAGATAATTTAGATAAAAGGAATGTGAAATTTGGCTTATCTAATGTACTGGAGCATAAAGGAAAATCAAATAATATTCTAAAAAAATGGATAGAAAACAACCCTAGCTATTATATCAATTATATTAACACTCACTATTCTAATTCAAACTATCAAACAAGAAATAAGCAGGCAAGTATTGAAGTTCTGATAACAAATTACCAACCACAGATGCAACAAAAAGAAAAAACGCTTTTTGATGACTTCTAACATATAGCATCTATGAGATATATTGGAAATAAAGAAAACTTACTAGATAAGATCTATCAAGTAATTCGTTCAAAACATATTCAAGGAAATTCCTTTTTTGATTTTTTTGCTGGCACAACAAGTGTAGGTAAATTTTTTAAGAAAATGGGGTATCAAGTGTACTCCTGTGATTTAATGTATTTTTCCTATGTTTTACAGCAAGCATATATTTCAAATAATCAGGAACTAAAGTTTGAAAAATTATTAACTCACTTAAATTTTCAGAGTGCCTCACTTTTTACCTCTCCTTTAAATACTATTTTGGAGTATTTGAATCATATTGAACCTATAGAAGGTTTTATTTCAAAAAATTATACTCCATTAGGTACTTCCCACCTACAAACTCCGCGAATGTATTATTCAAATGAAAACGGAAAAATAATAGATTCTGTTAGACAAAAAATTGAGACTTGGAAAACAGAGGGTTTGATAGACAAGAACGAATATTTTGTCTTACTAGCGTGCTTAATAGAGACAGTGCCCTATTACGCAAACATTACGGGAGTTTACGCTGCTTTTAGAAAAAAATGGGATCCAAGGGCAATAAAAAAAATGATTTTAAGACCTATTGAATTTATTGTAAACGATAAGGAAAACTTTGCCTATAATCAAAACTCTATTGAATTATTAGACCAAGTAGAAGCAGATATTTTTTATCTAGATCCGCCTTACAATCAAAGACAATATGCCCCTAATTACCATTTATTAGAAACCATTGCAAAATATGATAATCCCACCATTAGAGGCGTAGCTGGATTAAGGGATTATCAAAATCAAAAATCAAAATTTTGCAATGCTACTACTGCTGTTAAAGAACTTGAAATAATTGCTCAAAAGGGAAAGTATAAAACTTTGATATTAAGTTATAATACGGAAGGAATTATGAAACAAGAAAACATAATTGCTACATTAGAAAAATTTGGGAAAGTAGAACTTATAGAGTTTGAATATCTGAGATATAAAAGTAACAATAACGGGGAAAGTAAAACAAAAAAATTTATTAAAGAACAATTATATATACTGCGAAAAAATGTCTAAAAATCTTTGGCTTTTAACAGAAGAACGACCTAAAAAAACGGTTTTGCAAACTATTTTTCAAAAGTTTGCAAAAGACCATAATTTTGCCGTTTTTGTTGATACAATTCGTATTCTTCCAATCCTAAAAGACAATAAGTTTACTTTTACTTACGAAGTAACGGGGTTTCGTTGTAACAAAGTTGATAAAGTTTATATAAAAACTGTTTCGGGAAACTCAAGCTTTACTGACTTTTTGATTTTTTATCAAAAGGACGAACCAACATTGGGAGATGAGCCAATTTACGCAATAGAAGAAACTAAAACAGATGATAAGGAAAGTAGAAATACTGGAGTTTATCAACGATGTAGCAAGTTTGTATTTATTGAAAGCTATTATCCTAATACCAAAAAGATAATGCTTTACAATCTTCAAATTAGTCAAAAAGAAAAGCCAACAGAAACCTATATTTTTGGTACAAGATTACTTTTAACCTTAGGTGTTGAAATTTTGGGAAAAGAACTTGATAGCAAATTATTTATTCCTTTCAACTCTATTGATGAAATTGTAGAAGCAAAAGCAAAAATGAGAAAAGCACCTAAGGGAAATATTCCGATATTATTAACAAAATCAAAGGATAAAATTGAAATTTCTGGGAGACTTTTTAAAAATAACAGACTCTCTCACGACCCTAATATAGGAGCTTTAAGTATCATTAGTGCTGTTTTGCGAAAATTAGGTTGGGTGAAAAATATCGTTATCACCCAACACGGTTTAGAACAAAAACATATTGGAAAAAGAAATAAATTTATACAAATCGCAAATAAAATAGGAATAGAGTTGGAGGGGTTGAAAATCCCTAAGGTCGAAATGCATAAAGATTATTGGAAATACGACAAGGATGGAGAAAAGTTGGGGACAATTTTTATACATCTAGTCGTTGAAGAGTTTACACAAGGATATTCAATATTTGAAAATCACGCTGGCTCCGAAAAGGGGTATTTCTTCCCTCTAGATGGCACTCCTATTCCACTAGAGAAGTATAAAGATAGAGAGAAATATAAATTGGGTGACAAAAAACAAATCATAGAAATACCAGACCTTATTTTACTAGATTCAAATGAAAATGAAATAATAAATATTGAAGGTGAGAAGTATGTAAATAGGGGTAATGGAATACAACAAATAAAAACTTTTGACTTTATAGAAAAAGCCTATATCAAGCCACACTATCCTAAATATAAAATTATTAGAACCGTTGTTCTTTTTGGTAGCGAAGAAACTTCTATTGTAGAAATAGAAGTAGGGTTTCTACTTAACAAAAACGGACAGTTAGTTTTAAGTGTAACATCTCCTAAATTATTTCAAAAAGCTATACAAAATCTATTAGATTTTTGGAACTAAATAAATATTACATCAACAAAATAGGCTACTCATTAGATGAGTAGCCTTAATTTTATTAAAATACTTTTTACTAGGCAATAACCACAGGATTAGGCAGTCGCTCCGTTCTTGGTTCTTTTAGTAAGATAGAACCAGTGCTGCTTTGTGTGGTAATGCTGAGTTCATAGTTACCCGCTTCTAAATCCGAAGGCACGAGAATGAGTAACCTTGACGGCTCGTTAAGCACAATACTATCTTTATCCAACTTAACCTCATTTTGGGTGTCTAGGTTTTTGAAGACGATGCCGTTTTTAGGATTATCGCCGTCTATTTTAATATAAGTGCCTTTGATTTCGGCATTCTTACCTTTAGTAAGTGTGCCGTCTGCTTTGCCTGTGGCTTTATCGGTAATGCTGAACACGCTCATTGGGCTGGACTGTTCGCCGAGGATTTCTATTTTGGTATCGTTGGCGGCTTTTCTTAGGTCGGTGCCTTGGTTTACATTTACATACACCGAGTGCTTCTCCTTATCCCAAGTCTTGTCGTAAAACACCCCCTTAATGGCAGGACGCATATACACCAGCCCCGTATTTACGCTATAGCCGTTGAGTACCAACTCCGAGGCTTTGCGATTAAAACGGGTGATAATATCCACCGCGGTTTCAGTTTGTATCTCCATACCCTCTTTTTTAAGGGCTTCTATGATTTCTGTAATGCCAAGGCTACCACCTAAAAGTGGCACAGCTACAAAATCGTTTGGGTCATCTTTCGTGAGTAGGTTGGGACGCAACCACGCTTTTAAGGTATTCATAATGTATAAATTTTTGATGTTAGTGTTAGATGTTTATAATACTTTGTGAAGTATAAAAAAGCCTCACTGCAATACTATCACAGTAGGAAAAGATTAAATTATTTTACTAATAAGGCTTCTAGCTTCTGTAAACGAGTTTCTAAGTTAGAAACTTCTGATTTCAGTTCTTTAATAATGGTATCTTTAGCTTTTAACTCTTCTTTTTGAGATTTAATTGCTTTATCTTGTTCAATCGAATGTAAATAGAGTTCCTCTATCTTTTCTAGATGATTCAATTGCATTTCTGCTAAATTGATATAGCCTTGTCTATTAATTTCCTCAGCCGATTTATAACCAGGTAAATGTCCCTTTTCTTTAATAAAATCTTCAACTTGGTTCAATGTTTTAAAGCTATAATCAGACTTTAAGCCAGATGTCCCCGTATAATACTTTTGGAAAACATAATCAGGTATAATAAATGCTCCTGTACTGACATTATACTCTGATGCATGTATTTGTCCTGTTGTCACATTAAAGTTAATAGTTCTAACTCCTGCACCAATTACACCAGTGGGATTATCTGCAAAAGAGATAAATCTCTGTCCTAGCGACGAAAGTCTTGTTTCTATTCTCACATTATAGTCATGTGAAGTATTATACTTATAGTCTGTATACCCAAAAACCTTTGGGTCTATTATATTAGCGTCCGGATTACGATAAAGCTCCAAAGCTCCATCTGAAATTGAAAATTGTGTGTTTCCACTTTGTTGACTGCCTTTAATAGATATTCCCTCTACTCCAGCATCTAATGTTAATAAAGCATTACCTATAGACGAAGTCCCTATCCCTAATTTACCTCCTAAAAACGACAAATTATTATTTGCCATATTTACTTGTCTGGTACCAGTTAATGTACCATCGGTAGTGTAGATATTGTTACTTACGCCTGTGCTGGCTGCACTCTTAACCCACTTGGTGCCATTGTAATAGTAATAGCCCTTTTCTGTAATATCTGTTACTCTAACATCGGTACCAGTATAAGATGCTATTGTGCCACCTCCATCTTCTGCTTTAGCATCATCTACTACATAGACTAATGTTCCCTCCTGAGGGGAAGGCATTTTAGCGACTCTTGTTTTAGACAGTTTAGGTACAATAATACCCTCGTTAGTTGCTCCTAATAAGTTAGTTGTATTGGGTTTTATCTCTAAAGTAGCATTGGGAGATGAGGTGTTAATCCCCACTTTACCATCGGTTTGTCCGTAGGCTACTAGACTTAGACCTAAAAAGGATAGAATACTTAATTTGGTGATACTTGTTATCATAATATTTAATTTTAAAATTGTTGATATTTAAAGTTTATAGATGCTAAATATTAGAGGTTGGAGGTTGGAGGTTCGGTTTAAGAAGCTGAAGCTGTTCAAGGTTCAATGTTTAAGGTTTAAGGGATATGTACGCTTATTCAACCTTAAACATTGAACTTTAAACCTTGAATTCTTGCCCCTTGAATCAATGAAAAAACGCCTTTCCCCTCTAAACACACACAAAACGAGAGGAAAGGCTAAGATAGAGAGAACAGAGTATCCTCTCTGTACGCTAGAAGCCCCAAACCCAAACAACCAATTTAACTTATGAAAAAGACGGACTTCTAGCGGATATTTATGAAAACAAAACTTAGCGTGTGCTAAATGCCAAATGCCCCTAACGGAAGCTAGAGGAAAATTATTTATGATTGATGATAAAAATTTAGATAAAAAGTAGTATACTACGCGTACGCGTGTAGCTCTTCTGTGTGTGTGTGTGTGTGTGTGTGTGTGTGTTTACACAATTATTTGGAACTACCAAATAATTTTGCAACTTTTTTACACTTTTTTGTATGTGGTTGGTACTGCGTGTCATAAACTGGGACAAACATATTACCTTTTGCGGAAGTATGCAAGTTTTTTTTTGATAAATTAGAAATTCTAGGTGTTTTTTAGTTTTAAAAAAGGTCGTTTAAAACAAGTTTAAACGACCTTATAATGTTTTGTTGTTAATCTTCCAATCTTTCTATAAGCGCCATATAAAAGCCATCGTAGCCCTCGCTAGGGAGGAGGCTTTGGTCTTTGATAAGTCTAAAGTTAGGGTTTG
This sequence comes from Riemerella anatipestifer, assembly GCF_009663465.1. Classification (GTDB taxonomy): domain Bacteria; phylum Bacteroidota; class Bacteroidia; order Flavobacteriales; family Weeksellaceae; genus Riemerella; species Riemerella anatipestifer_C. The sequence continues at coordinate 34,753 of NZ_QXHU01000003.1, read as the reverse complement.
TAGCCAAGAATGTGTTTACCTGATTTTGGTTTTCTGAGGGTAGGATAGAGCAGGTAGCATACACCATCTTGCCTCCTTTTTTTAGGATTTTAGAATAATCTTGGAGAATTTGCTGCTGTTCTTTCTTTATTCTTTCTATAAAATCGGTATCTATTTTCCATTTAGAATCGGGGTTTCTTTTTAGAACGCCCAACCCAGAACAAGGTACATCTAGCAAGAGGCGGTCGGCTTTTTCGTGTAGCCTTTTAATGACTTTGTTGTCTTCTATAAATCTAGTTTCTATGTTGTGAGCTCCCGCTCTTTTAGCTCGGCGTTTTAGTTCGGCGAGTTTCCACTCAAAAATATCTAAAGCGATAATTTGTCCCTTGTTTTTCATCAGTGCAGCGATGTGAAGCGTCTTGCCACCCGCACCTGCACAAGCATCTACTACTCTCATACCTTCTTTAACGTCTAAGAAATGAGCAATTTTTTGTGACCCTGCATCTTGTACCTCAAACAATCCGTCTTTAAAGGCAGAGGTAAGAAAAACATTTTTCTTTTCCTTTAGTTCTATGGCTTCTGGGTAGTTTTTGAGGTTGTAGCATTCCACACCCTCGTCGTTTAAGTCTGCTACTAACTCCTTTGGCGTTGTTTTGAGCGTGTTAGCTCTTAGCACGGTAGCCGCTTGTTGGTTAAGGGCTATCATCTCTTTTTCCCACGCTTCGCCGAGTTCTTTTTCTAGTGTTTCCGCGAGCCATTCAGGGATAGAATGTTCTATGGCTTTGGTAGGAACGGTATTTTTTTTCAGTTTGGTGATGATGTCGGCTATTTTAATTCCGTCAAATTCTTCAAACTTTTTATAATGTGTTTCGCTCCAAAGTAGATAAGCGAGGATAAGCCTGTAGATATTGTTGGGCTTTACGCCTTCGCCCATATAGTATTCTAGGCGTTTTTTCCAACGGATAATGTTATAAAATATCTCTGAAACCACCGTTCTGTCTTGGCTTCCCCATTTTTTGTTGGCTTTTAGCAGTCGTTCTATGACTTTGTCGGCGTATTTGTTTTTCTCAAAAAAGGTTTCTCTAAGTGCGTCGTGTATGCCAATAAGTAGGTTGCGGTGTATGAGTTGCATAAGTGTTTTATTGTTATTAATTCTAAAATGAACGGAAGTAAATCAATACTCATAATAAAGGCATTGACTTATCCTCTGCAAAAGTACTAAAATGAAACCATAACTCCATACAGAAACGGATATTAAAGCGTAAAGGATAGAGGCGGTATCCTTTTTTGAGGAGGAACGACGAGAAAAAGATAAAGCCGAAAGCCTGACCCGAGCGGTAGGGAATGCTTCGGCGAGGGGTACGCCCTAATTATTGGGAGCAAAAGGGTGGGGGTTTGTTTTCTCTTTTTTATCTTTGCAGGGTTAAATAGCTAGTTGGGGTTTAGAATTTATGGAAAAATATATCAATCTTAATCAGAATAGAAATCTTAAACTGTTTAAAACTATCTCTAAAGTAGCGGAGGAGAGAGGGCAGACGGCGTACATTGTGGGAGGCTATGTGAGGGATTTGCTTATGAAACGACAAGTGCCTACGGATATAGATTTTGTAACGGAGCAAAGTGGGATAGAGTTGGCACAAGCGGTGGCAAAGGAGCTGGATTCTAATCTGAAAGTATCGGTATTCAAGACCTATGGGACTGCTATGATAAAGTGGAAAGGGCTAGAATTGGAATTCGTAGGTGCGAGAAAAGAAAGCTATTCGGAAGATAGCCGAAAGCCTGCTGTGGAGCAAGGAAGCCTAGAAGATGACCAAAAACGCCGCGATTTTACCATCAATGCGATGGCAATCTCTTTAGGGAAGGAAGATTTTGGGCGTTTGGTGGACCCTTTTGGTGGAGTAAATGATTTGGAGTCAAAAATTCTGAAAACTCCGCTAGAGCCTCTGCAAACTTATTCTGATGACCCTCTTAGAATGATGAGAGCAATTAGATTTGCTTCTACGCTTAATTTTAAGGTGGAACAAAATTCTCTAGATGCGATAAAACAGGAAGCGGACAGGATAAAGATAGTCTCAATGGAGCGTATTATGGTAGAGTTTAACAAAATAATGCTTTCCGAAAAACCATCTATAGGTTTGAAACTCTTGGACGATACGGGACTTTTGGAGAAGATTATCCCCGAACTTACCGCTCTTAAAGGTATAGAAGAAATAGAAGGACAAACGCATAAAGATAATTTTTACCATACACTAGAAGTAGTAGATAACATCTCTAAACATACGGATAAACTTTGGTTGCGATGGTCGGCACTATTGCACGATATTGGGAAAGCACCTACCAAGAAATTTGTAGATGGTACTGGGTGGACTTTCCACGGACACGAGTTTTTAGGTTCTAAAATGGCTAAACCTCTTTTTCAGCGATTGAAGTTGCCTCTAGGAGCAGACCTAAAGTATGTGCAGAAAATGGTAAAACTTTCATCTAGGCCTATTGCTCTGGTAACAGATGATACTTCTGATGCGGCTCTTAGACGTTTGTTGTTTGATGCAGGGGAAGATTTGGAGGATTTATTCACATTATGTAAAGCTGATATTACCACCAAAAACGCCAAAAAGCAAGAACGCTTTAGAAAGAACTTTGAGTATGTTGCTCAAAAAATAAAAGAGGTGGAGGAGAAAGACCAAATAAGAAACTTCCAGCCGCCTATTTCTGGGGAGGAAATTATGGCTTTGTTTCAACTAAAACCAGGTAGAGAAATTGGGATTTTAAAGGAGAAAGTAAAAGAAGCAATTTTGGAAGGTGAAATTTCTAACACTCCCGAAGAAGCTAAAGATTTCGTAATAAAAGAAGCTGAAAAAATAGGATTGCAGCCATGTATTTAAAAATTATCACAGCATAATAAAAATAGATAATAAAAAAAGCAGAGCCATTGGCTCTGCTTTTTTTATTATACAGATTACAAATTATTTTTGTTGCTGTTGTTTAATCAAGTTCAATGCAGAACCAGCTCTAAACCAACCTATTTGTCCATCGTTGTAAGTGTGGTTAGCTAAGATAGTATCTTTAGAACCATCTGTGTGTACTAACTCAATAGTAACAGGCTTACCTGGAGCAAATTCAGCTAAATCTACAAAGTTGAAAGTGTCTCCTTCTTTGATTTTGTCATAATCAGCCTCGTTTGCAAAAGTAAGAGCTAACATACCTTGCTTTTTAAGGTTAGTTTCGTGGATACGAGCGAAAGATTTTACTAGAACTGCCATAGCTCCTAGATGTCTAGGTTGCATTGCAGCGTGTTCACGAGAAGAACCTTCGCCGTAGTTGTTGTCCCCAACGATAACTGTTTTAATACCAGCTGCTTTGTAAGCTCTCGCAGATGCAGGAACTTCCATATATTCGCCAGTAAGTTCATTTTTAACTTTGTTGGTTTCCATATTGAACGCGTTTACAGCTCCAATAAGGGTATTATTAGCGATATTATCTAGGTGTCCTCTGTATTTTAACCAAGGTCCAGCCATAGAAATGTGGTCTGTAGTACACTTACCAAAGGCTTTAATTAACAATTTGGCTCCCATTACATTCTCTCCGTTCCAAGCAGGGAAAGCGTCTAGTAATTGTAGTCTGTCAGATTCTGGAGCTACTTTTACTTGAACTTGAGAGCCATCTTCTGCTGGAGCAATATAGCCTGCATCTTCAACATCAAATCCTCTTGGAGGAAGTTCAAACCCTTGAGGTTCGTCTAGTAAAACTTCTTCTCCGTTTTGGTTAGTTAATTTATCTTTTCTAGGGTCAAAAGTTAAATCCCCTGCAATAGCTAAAGCTGTTACTAATTCTGGAGAAGCTACGAAAGCATAAGTGTTAGGGTTGCCATCTGCTCTTTTAGAGAAGTTTCTGTTGAATGAGTGTACAATCGTATTTTTTTCTTGTTTTTCAGCACCTTCTCTTGCCCATTGTCCGATACAAGGTCCACAAGCGTTAGCAAATACTTTACCTCCGATTTTATCAAAAGTATCTAAATAGCCATCTCTTTCTACAGTAAATCTTACTTGTTCAGAACCTGGAGTGATAGTGTATTCTGCAGCTACTTTTAAGTTTTTCTCTTGAGCTTGTTTCGCTACGGAAGCAGCACGAGAAATATCTTCGTAAGAAGAGTTAGTACAAGAACCAATTAACCCTACTTCAACCTTAGTAGGCCAACCGTTTTTCTCTGCTTCCTCTTTCATTTTTGAAATAGGTGTTGCAATATCTGGAGAGAAAGGTCCGTTTAAGTGTGGTTCTAATTCAGAAAGGTTGATTTCAATAACTTGGTCGTAATATTTTTCAGGATTAGCGTAAACCTCTTCATCTGCACGAAGTACATTTTTGATAGCGTCGGCAGCCTCGGCTAAATCTGCTCTACCTGTAGAACGAAGATACTCTCCCATATTATTATCGTAAGCAAAAATAGAAGTGGTAGCACCTATCTCTGCTCCCATATTACAGATAGTACCTTTACCTGTACAAGATAAAGCTTCTGCACCTTCGCCAAAGTATTCTACAATAGCACCAGTACCTCCTTTTACGGTAAGGATACCCGCTACTTTTAGGATAACATCTTTAGCAGAAGTCCAACCGTTAAGTTTACCTGTAAGTTTGATACCAATCATTTTTGGGAATTTAAGTTCCCACGGCATTCCTGCCATTACATCTACAGCATCAGCACCACCTACACCTATGGCTACCATACCTAAACCACCAGCATTAGGCGTGTGAGAGTCGGTACCAATCATCATACCACCAGGGAATGCATAGTTTTCTAACACTACTTGGTGGATAATCCCAGCTCCCGGCTTCCAGAATCCAATACCGTATTTGTTAGATACCGATTGAAGGAATTGATAAACTTCGTTGTTTTTATTTTCAGCTTCTTGTAAATCTTTATCTGCTCCTACACGAGCCTGTATAAGGTGGTCTGCGTGTACTGTAGAAGGTACTGCTACTTTAGCCTTACCTGCTTGCATAAACTGTAAAAGAGCCATCTGTGCTGTAGCATCTTGCATTGCTACTCTATCTGGAGCAAAATCTACATAAGATTCTCCTCTCTTGAAAGCTTCTGGTTTCTGTTCAGAAAAAAGGTGAGCACAAAGGATTTTTTCAGAATAGGTAAGAGGTCTTCCCATAAACTCTCTCGCAGCGTTTACTCTGTTCTCAAAATCAGAGTAAACTTTCTTAATCATATCAAAGTCAAAAGTCATATTATTAAATGATTTATTTTTCGTATTCAAAATTTAGTATCACAAAAATACGAATTTTACACGGAATAGCTGTTTTAATGAGTTTAGATTGATTATAAATAAGGGACTAAATAGGATTACTCTATCCAATCTTGCTCTATGAAACTATTTTCTCGTTTCATCTTTTCTTTAGCACTTTTTTCCATCTTTTTGATGAGTTCGCTTTGAGAAACTTCTTTTCCGTTGATAGAGGCTTTTAACACTACATTACTTCCCATCATTCTAAAAGATTTAGCAGGGTCTGAACGGTTTTCCTGAAATGCTTTCTTGAATTGTTTCCTGTCTATTTTAACTAAATTTATTAGTTTGTCGGTAAGGTTCACTTCTTGAGTATTGTTTATTTTTTGGCTACCAATGAGTTCAAATGAAAACATTTTTTGGTGGTCTTCCATTTTTACAATTAACCCTGGTAGACCGTGAAACTTGTATGGTCCGTCTGGAATAGGAATATCTGTAGTGAACCACGCTGTCCATTTTCTACCTGCGAATTCAGTGGTGGCTTTTTGAACTTTCCAATTTTTAAAGGTTTCGTGTTCTGGAGCGATTTTCCATTGCATTTTTCTTTCGTCACGTACGGCATAATCATCAAAACCTATTTTGGTATAAAGTTCTACTTCATAATTAGGATAAGTTTTTAGTACCCAGTCATTAACCTTGGCTCTTTTCATATTTTTTAGATGACTAAGATTAATGATTTTATCAGAAGAAATTTGACTTTGTTTTTTAAATTCTTGATTGATTATAGAATCGTTTTCTTGTTTTATTTTACTGTAGAATACCGATTTTTCCTTATAAACATCTAAATTCATAATTTCTGAAATTAGAGAGTCTTTTTTAGTAGAATCTACAGCAAATTTGTACTCATAAGTGAATCTTTGGTTTTGACTCCAGCCCCAGTTCATTATAAATAAACAAAGGGTTGATAGAATAAACTGTTTCATAATTAATTATTTTTTTGCTAAAGGTAGAAAAAAATACTTAACATCAAACATCAGGTTGGTGTTAAAAAAAGTTAAATAAAAATTACCGTTTCAATTTTTTTAATAGAGGTGCAATGAGTTGTTGAGTTGGGTAAATTTTGCATATATAATTGCCTAAGAGAATGATAGTAAGTGCAAGTATAGGGCGATAAATAAAGTCTATTATTGCCCAAGGTAAAGCGGGTAGATAGCATATCAGTAGGATTGTTCCGCTACATAATAAAGACATATACAACATCTTAGAGGAAAGTGGAAATACCCCAAAATATATTCGGTTGAATATAATTTTAATAATGTTAAATGTGGTGAGAGAAATAGCGGTTGCCAAGGCTATTCCCATAATTCCTAAATCGGTATAGCGTAGAAATACGAGATTAAGCCCTACTGTAGCAAATGCTAAAAACAGCATAACTACTATGTTGAATTTGAAGTATTTGGACATTGAAATAATATGCCCATTGAAACCTGTGGCTAAATCAAAAAGAATAGCAGGACCTAGTATCCATAGTAGGTATTGGTGGTCTAATAGTTCGTTTCCGTTTTTAATCATCTGTCCTAAAAATGGAAATCCAGCTAAAAGACAGGTATAGAGGATAATCCCAATACAGAAAAGATTAAGAGAAGTTTTTTGATGAGAGGCTTGGAGTTTAGCCATATCGTTTTCTTCAAAACATTGGTTTATCAGTGGAGCGTAGATGGTGTAAAGCCCCATAGCAGGTACGGCAATAAGTTGCAAAATAGAGTAGAGGTTAGAGTAAACCCCGTTGAGTTTGAAATTAAGAAACTCGCTTATCATTACATTATCTATTTTGATAGCGATATAGTTGCCTATGTTTCCTAAAAAGCCATAAAAACTGTACTCTAAAAATTTTTTCCAAGTGTTATTAGCTTTAAAAAATTGTGTAGAAAAATCCCAGTTAAACCCAGTTAGTTTTTTATTGTACCAAAAATAGCCTATCAAAGACAATACAAATATTCCTAGGAAAAAAGCCAAAGCACCATATTCTGGAACTCCTAAGAAGAAAAATAGCGAGAATGCTCCTATATTAGCTATTTTAGGAAATAGATTTTCAAAAATGTTAGGGATTGCTATTCTCTTATAATTAGAAATATATTTGTTGAGTACAGCCGAAATAGAAAGCAAAAAAAGTAGTGGTAATATGAGGTATTTCATATTCCAAAACTGAGTTTCTTTAAGGCTGGGAAACAGAAGACAAGCTAGAAAGAACGCTCCAGAAAATACTATGAAATTAAAGACTACAGCCAGTAGAGAGAGAGATAGCATACTTTGGTTGAGCCCTTGTTTTTCCGCAGAGAAAAAGAATTTTACATTAGAAAAAGAGATTCCAAAGACAATAATAGGTAAAAATGTCTCTGCCATAGGAAGAATATACCTTAGTTTTCCATAAAACTCATAATCGTTTGGAAATAAAAATATAGAGGATAGAGTGCCTATTATGAAGCCTAAATAACCTATTATAGAATATTTTATACCTTGTCTTGCAATAACATTCATCAATCAAACAATGAACTGCAAAATTAGCAAAATAATTAACACTTGTTTTAAAATTCTTAACCTATACTAATTGGTATTTATGCAAGATAAGTGTCTTTTTGTAATAGAATATTTAATGGAATAAGATGTATTAAGTGTGGTGGAAATTAGTGTAATTAGTTAGATGTTAATTATTTGATAAACGCCATTACACATATTAGAGTGTTTGAGATTTATATTTTTGATTTTGAGCGATAAATAAATACTTTTCTAGTTCGAAAATTATGTACATTTGTGAAGTTATATGATGTTTTTGTTATAGTATTGAAAGTAATAAATAGAATATGAAGAAAAAAATTGTAATGTTTCAATTACTGTTTTGTGTGCTGTTTTATGGTCAGAGTTGGGAGGTTGGTTATAAGTATGAGGTTAAAAACAGCATATTAAACAAGTTTTTTGAATTTCCAGCGACTCTTAAGTTGGATAAAAAAGGACAAAAACTTTACAGTGTTCAATTTGGGATTGGTGAACAAGTGAGGGAAAATAGTAGTAATACAACATTTTCACTAATTGATAAGAGTAGTTATTTATACGTGTTGTATTCAAACGAAGATGCTTTGCATATTATTGGAGACGAGATAAATGGTAAAAAATATTTATTTAGTGATGTTTTTTTACCTATTAAGTATAAAATAACGGGCGAAAAAAAAGTAATCAATAAAGTTGAGTTGACTAGAGCTGAAGCTGAATTTAGAGGGAGAAAATACATTATTTGGCTTGATATGTCGTCATCAATACAAGGGGGACCTTGGAAGTTTACTAATCTGCCAGGGATTGCTTATGAAATTTATGATGAGGATAATTTATTTAGATGGTCTCTAAACAGTATTAAAAAGTTAAATGTAGATATTAAAAATCCGTTTAATTCTACTGAATTTAAAAAAGAGTCTCTGCCATATACGGAGTATCCTAAACTAAAGTATACGTCTTCAGTTTTTTTTGGTAATGGGACAAAGAGTACAAGTTCTTATAGGAAGGTAGAACAAAATAGAGATGGGCTAGAAAAATCATTTGAATGGGAAAATTAAGATATTTAGTTATTTTTATTTGTTGTTTGTCACAAAATATTTTGTCACAACAATATGAAATAACCTATGAAGTTATTTTTCAGCCACGACTTGGAGATACATTAAAGTTAAAGGACTACTATGCCTTAAAATTTAATCTAGAAACAAAAGAATCTCTATTTGCTTCTCTAGGTGAGGATGATGCTATAAATGTGAGTGTGTATAAAAACTTTAAAAAAGATGATTTTGTTAAATATGAAACCATTCTTAATAATCTTTATAGTATAAACTATCAATTTGATGCTAATAGTTGGGATTTAATAAACGTTAAAAAAAATATTTTAGGCTACCAGTGTAATAAAGCGGAGATTAGCTTTGGGAATAGAAAATGGGAAGCATGGTATACTACCGATATTTCGTTTTATGATGGCCCATATAAGTTTTCACATTTGCCGGGAATAATTATAGACATCTATTCCTTAGATGGGGAATATAGATTTAAAGGGATAGCAATTCAAAAAAAGGAAAACATTCAGATACTAAAACCTAAGTCTATCCATTTTAAAAGTATTGAGAAGGAACAAGATTTTAAATCAGGTATAATTAAAGATCCAGCCTCTCTGTATAGAAATCAAATGATGCAATTAAAGAGTAATAATATGGGAGTGTCTATAAAGTATGATGGGAAAGAAATTACTCAAAAAGAAACAGAGCAAAAAATTGTTGATGATTTTGAAAAATGGAGAGGAAATCATAATAATCCAATAGAAAAAGGATATACTTGGATTAGATAAAAATTAGAAGTGTTTAGCCATACAATCTTTTGATTTCTTTAGTTACTTTTGCTTGCCATTCTTTTTTTGGGACACATATTTACTGTTTTAAATTTCTTAACTTATATCAATAGCGTTTATCACTAAAGAAAATTATCTTTGTTGCATAATTATTTAAAAAATGAAATATATAAGTATAGCAGGAAGTAATAGTAGTATGTCCATTAACCAGAAATTGATTGGATATCTTTCTCAAGAATTAGATTTTAACGAACTTTTTCTTACACAATATGAAATCCCTATGTATGGTATAGACGAAGAACAAAAGGGCTTCCCGAAAGATGTGGAGATGTTGTATAATTTAATATTTGAATCCGAGGTAGTTATGATTTCTGTAGCGGAACACAATGGTAATCTAACAGCGTTTTTCAAAAATATTATAGACTGGCTCTCTCGCTATAAAAGAAGTTTTTTGGAAAATAAAAAAGTGGTGCTTCTAAGTGCTTCTCCTGGGAAAATGGGAGGAAAATCCGCTTTAGAAGTAGCAAAAAATATGCTACCTCGTTTTGGAGGGGAAATAATCTATGCCAAAAGTATTGCTAATTTTAACGGCGATTTTTCGGGTGAGGAATTTAGAGAATTGGCGCAAGATATTAGAAGTGTTTTGTAGTAGTAAAAAATATTTTGATCTCTAAATAATTTATGCGTATTAGATATTTGTTTTCGTTCTGTAAAAAGGGATATTTTTTATAAAAAATATAAAATACGCAATAAATGAATTTATATTATATTTTTTGATTTTCAATTTTTTAATTGTTTTCTTTTAAGGGTTAATAAAATATTTTTCTGAACTAGAAATATTTCGTATATTTGTGTGTTAGCTGTAATGTTTATAAATAACTCGTAAAAGATGAAAAAAATATTTTTATTAATCTTAACTTTTCTAATAACAATATCAAATGGTCAGAAATTAGGAATAGTTGCAAAATATGATTCAGAATTAAAACATATACATCTAAAAGGTGGATACAACTATGATGTATTAAATATTGAAAATCTACATTATGATATTAAACCATTTATCGATTCTCTTATAATTGATAATAATTTAATTAATAATGAAATTAATGACTTTGATTTTTCAATTTTATATGATTATGTTCCTGAACAGCCTAATAAGAAAATTAAGGAATATTTAAAAAATTATTGTCTAAGTAAAGATTTTAATGCCTTATTTATAATTCGCTCTAATAATTTATTTAATTCCTTAAATCCTCTCAAAACAACATACAAATATAATTTTGACTATGGAATTTTAACTATGAAAGGAAAGAAAAAACAATATGTATATTATAATAATATCGATTTTCTATACTATGTTTTAGAAGATAATAGATTAACATATCCTGTTATGAAGAGAGATTTGCGTCTATCTTTTCCGCTTATACCTAAAAAATCTTCAGAAACTGTCTATGATGAAAATGATTTGACATTAAATGATTCAAAAAATATTAAAGTGGACTTTTTGAATGAATTAAAGAAAAAAATTAAAGCAAATTTTGATCATATTATAATGAAAATTAGTAAAAAATAAGCACTACAGCTAACAAGGTATTGCCGCAAGCGGGGGATATTTGCTTTTTAGAAAAATTTGTTTACTTTTGAAGAGTGGTATTCCAGTTGAAGTTAGGTGCTAATAAGCCCCGCCTTCGGCAATACCCTGACCGTTATGTGCCATTTTTGAATGACAATGCGAATAGATACAGACAAACAAATGAATTTACTTAGTGATAAGAACGTTGCAATAATTGGTGGTGGACCCGTTGGACTGACTATGGCAAAATTATTACAGCAAAACGGCATAGACGTTTCAGTTTACGAAAGAGACAACGACCGAGAGGCAAGAATTTTTGGTGGAACCCTTGACCTACACAAAGGTTCAGGTCAGGAAGCAATGAAAAAAGCGGGATTGTTACAAACTTATTATGACTTAGCCTTACCAATGGGTGTAAATATTGCTGATGAAAAAGGCAATATTTTATCCACAAAAAATGTAAAGCCCGAAAATCGATTTGACAATCCTGAAATAAACAGAAATGACTTAAGGGCTATCTTGTTGAATAGTTTAGAAAACGACACGGTTATTTGGGATAGAAAACTTGTTATGCTTGAACCTGGTAAGAAGAAGTGGACACTAACTTTTGAGAATAAACCGAGTGAAACAGCAGATTTGGTTATTCTTGCCAATGGCGGGATGTCCAAGGTAAGAAAATTTGTTACCGACACGGAAGTTGAAGAAACAGGTACTTTCAATATACAAGCCGATATTCATCAACCGGAGGTGAACTGTCCTGGATTTTTTCAGCTTTGCAATGGAAACCGGCTAATGGCTGCTCATCAAGGTAATTTATTATTTGCGAATCCTAATAATAATGGTGCATTGCATTTTGGAATAAGTTTTAAAACACCTGATGAATGGAAAAGCAAAACGCGGGTAGATTTTCAAGACAGAAATAGTGTCGTTGATTTTCTCCTGAAAAAATTTTCCGATTGGGACGAACGCTACAAAGAACTGATTCGTTTGACATCATCTTTTGTAGGGTTAGCGACACGAATATTTCCCTTAGATAAGTCTTGGAAAAGTAAGCGTCCATTACCCATAACGATGATTGGAGATGCTGCTCATTTGATGCCTCCTTTTGCAGGACAAGGCGTAAACAGTGGGTTGATGGATGCCTTGATATTGTCGGATAATCTGACCAATGGGAAATTTAACAGCATTGAAGAGGCTATTGAAAATTATGAACAGCAAATGTTTGCTTATGGAAGAGAAGCACAGGCAGAATCAACTCAAAACGAAATTGAAATGTTTAAACCCGACTTTACGTTTCAGCAATTGTTAAATGTATAAAATGGAATAAAACGGCACATAACAAACAAATTGGCAATAGAGCCGGTGAAGTACTTCTATTGAACTTTTGTGCAATGTTGAAGATTAGTAATTCTATTCAACATTTGTGCTAAAAGTCGGCTCCATCGCCAATTTGCCAAACGTTATGTGAAAGAATAAAACGGCACCTCCAAAAAAGAAAGTACCGTTTCGAAATCAAATTTACATTATTCTCAATCCACTATTTCTGAAACAGTTGATTTTTCTATTAGGAAAATCCCATCAAAAGAATCTACTATTTCAGTTTTTAGATGTATAGAATCAAAACGAATCTTACTACAATTTTTTAATTCCTTACTTTTATTGATTATTAAACAGCATTCTTTTCCTGATAATTCCTGCATAAAAAATTCAACAGAATCCGACTCTGGAGAATCAAGTGGAAATTTATCAACCCTAAAACCAAATTGATAATCATTATCAGGATACAATGCGGCAGTTTCTCCACGTAGATTAGTTATTGCAAATGCTTTGTATTTTTCTCCAAAAGTCATCGAAAGTCTTTGCCCCATTGGATAACAACTAATAAATCCGTCAAAATCGACCGGAGTTTTTTGAATGTGAGCATTGTGGGCAACTAAAATAATCTTTTTACCAAGTGAATTTTTCAAAAACCAATCAATACTTTCTGCCATATACTGGTCTTTTGCTCCCATATCTCCCTCAATTCCCTTTTCAGTAATGAAGCTTTCCATAGCATCAGCATTATAATTCATATAAATCAAGCCTTTAACTTGATGAAGTATCGATTGAAACTCTAAACTTTCCAGTTTTGGTTGAAGAGTGACCAAACGAATGTAAACTTTTAATAGCAATGCTTTTAATTCATTATGTTCTGCTTCGTCAAAAAGCGATAAATTTAACGCAAGCTGAGAAGTCGAATAGAAATCAAATTTTTCAGCAAGATTTAAAATCTTCTGTAAGACATCAGAAGAAACGATTGAAAGTCTTTGTAAATAATCAGACACAATGTGAAAGTTTGGAAAATAAGAACCTCCATTTTTAGGAATATCAACACCCAAAAAGGTAATTTGATTATTATTGTCTTGATTATACCGACGAAGCCATAGCAAAGTATCTTTAAACTCATTTGGATAATAAAAGTGTGACAGTAACTTATCCAAATCGTCGAATGGAATTTGTGATTTTATCCACTTATCAACTTCTAATCCTTCAGAAAAACCAAACTCAAATGCCAAGGTGTCAAAATCACATTCAGTTACTAAAAACTCAATAACTTGATGTCTGAATTTAAAAAACTCTTTTATAAAATGTGAGTTTTCGCCTAAACCAACAATTGTAGAAGAATCAAAATATTCTCGAAATTGAAAAAGACTTTGCTTTATAGATGTATTATTTTCCGAATTAAACGGAAAAGTTAAAGGTTTTATATTTTTCATTATTACCTTATTTTAAATTAAAAATTAACGTACTAAAAAGTAATCATCTCAAAAAAGACGATTTAATCATTTACTTTAATTTTTAATTACCAAGGCTTGCTGAAATACATAAAATGTGAATTATTTGAATACAAAGATACTAAAAATTCCTTCACATAACATCGCATTGGCAAAATGGCGGGTTAAGTGCTAACTTAAAACTTTCTACATTTTATTCCGCCGAATGTGTTCCACATTCAGCTTTTTTTTAATAATTTAGCTTCTGTGAAAACACATCGGCTACGTTACTGCTAAATTGAACTTTTCGTCCAATTTATCCGCCACTTCGCCAATGCGTTTCCCGTTATGTGCCATTTTTGAATGACAATGCGAATAGATACAGACAAACAAATGAATTTACTTAGTGATAAGAACGTTGCAATAATTGGTGGTGGACCCGTTGGACTGACTATGGCAAAATTATTACAGCAAAACGGCATAGACGTTTCAGTTTACGAAAGAGACAACGACCGAGAGGCAAGAATTTTTGGTGGAACCCTTGACCTACACAAAGGTTCAGGTCAGGAAGCAATGAAAAAAGCGGGATTGTTACAAACTTATTATGACTTAGCCTTACCAATGGGTGTAAATATTGCTGATGAAAAAGGCAATATTTTATCCACAAAAAATGTAAAGCCCGAAAATCGATTTGACAATCCTGAAATAAACAGAAATGACTTAAGGGCTATCTTGTTGAATAGTTTAGAAAACGACACGGTTATTTGGGATAGAAAACTTGTTATGCTTGAACCTGGTAAGAAGAAGTGGACACTAACTTTTGAGAATAAACCGAGTGAAACAGCAGATTTAGTTATTCTTGCCAATGGCGGGATGTCCAAGGTAAGAAAATTTGTTACCGACACGGAAGTTGAAGAAACAGGTACTTTCAATATACAAGCCGATATTCATCAACCAGAGATAAACTGTCCTGGATTTTTTCAGCTATGCAATGGAAACCGGCTAATGGCATCTCACCAAGGTAATTTATTATTTGCTAACCCCAATAATAATGGTGCATTGCATTTTGGAATAAGTTTTAAAACACCTGATGAATGGAAAAACCAAACGCAGGTAGATTTTCAAAACAGAAATAGTGTCGTTGATTTTCTTCTGAAAAAATTTTCCGATTGGGACGAACGCTACAAAGAATTGATTCATACGACGTTGTCATTTGTAGGATTGGCTACACGGATATTTCCTTTAGAAAAGCCTTGGAAAAGCAAGCGCCCATTACCCATAACAATGATTGGGGATGCCGCACATTTGATGCCGCCTTTTGCAGGGCAGGGAGTAAATAGTGGGTTGGTGGATGCCTTGATATTGTCTGATAATCTAGCCGATGGAAAATTTAATAGCATTGAAGAGGCTGTTAAAAATTATGAACAGCAAATGTTTATCTATGGCAAAGAAGCACAAGAAGAATCAACTCAAAACGAAATTGAAATGTTTAAACCCGACTTTACGTTTCAGCAATTGTTAAATGTATAAAATGGAATAAAACGGCACATAACAAACAAATTGGCAATAGAGCCGGTGAAGTACTTCTATTGAACTTTTGTGCAATGTTGAAGATTAGTAATTCTATTCAACATTTGTGCTAAAAGTCGGCTCCATCGCCAATTTGCCAAACGTTGTATGCTATGCTAAAACCAACACTTCGCAACCAATAAAACGACAGATAATTAACAACATAAAAAGATGAAAAACAGAATTTTAATTGCACTTTTATTTATTTCAACACTAACTTTTGGACAAGAAAAAAATAAAATTTTGACTTTGGGAACTTTCCATTTTCATTTAGTTAAATCTCAATTTGGTGTTGACTTTGACATTAACAATAAAGACAAGCAAAAGGAACTTACTGAAATAATAAAACAAATTGAAACCTATAAACCAACTAAAATATTTGTTGAATGGGAATTTAGTAAACAGGGCGAACTAGACGAATTGTATAATTTGTATTTAAAGGACAAGACTTTTGAACTAATAAAACAGAAATATGGAAAGAATGAAACTATGTATTTTGAAAGTGAAGTTCAACAATTGGGATTTAAACTTGCAGACAAATTAAAACACAAAAAACTTTATGCTTTTGACTACTTAATAAACGAACCAAACGACACGGTAATGATTGCTATTCAAAAAGCAAATCAAACTGACTTAATGAATGAAATACAAAGGGAATTTGGTGAATATGGACAAGCAATTGTTACAAAATTTCAGCAAGAAAAATCAATAAAAAATTTACTGCTTTTTTTTAACAACAAAGAACTTGAAGACAAGCTGAATAGTGGATATATAAGTTTGTTCAACAAAGCTGGAAGTAAAGATGATTTTTCTGGAGCGTATTTTGTTTCGGAAAGGTTTAAACGAAACTTGTATATGTATTCGTTAATTCAAAAACAAATTGACAAAACAGACGAAAGGATTTTAGTAATTGTTGGCGGACAACATTCCGCTGGTTTTCGAGATTTTATACGAGATGACAAAAATTTAGAAAAAGTAGAACTTGAAACAATACTAAAATAAAAGCACAGCATACAACAGCAGTTTGGCAAAATGGCGGGTTCAGTGCTAAATTGAACATTTGTTTTTCAAATGAAGTTTAGTGCTAAAATTAAAGTAAGTGCTTCAAAATCCGCCACTTCGCCAAGCTGCAAACCGTTGGCGGTAAGTTTTTAGAGACTGTAAACCGACACTAAATATTTAAAATAAAATAATAGAAATTATGGGATTTAACATTGCAGGACTAATTATCAAACAAAAACTTGACAAAGAGCAAGAGATTGAAAATTTGTTAGAAAACAAACTGACATATTTGCAAGATGTAGACTTTGAAGAAGCAACAAGTAGTTTCAGAGACGAAAATACAGTTGATATTTTGCAGACTGAAAACGGCACTCTTATAATTATGGAATTAGGACAAATATATGACTTAACAAATATTCAAAGTGAAGTTGTGCAATTTATGGCATCTGATGTATCTGACACTTACTATTTTGAAAAATATACAAATGGTGAACTTGACAGGAAATATATTATCACACAAGGAGAAATTGCGGAAGATATTGGAGAGGGTTTTGTTGACGAAAACGATGATTTGATGGATAAAGTTTGGGAATTTGCTGATGAGTATTTACAAAACAAATTCACTGAAAATATGTTTGACTTGAAATTTAAACGATACGAAATAAAATAAACCTACCGCCAACAGCAGTTTGGCAAAATGGCGGGTTCAGTACTAAATTGAACATTTGGTTTTCAAATAAACAATAGTGCTAGAATGAAAGTAAGTACTTCTAAATCCGCCACTTCGCCAAGCTGCAAACCGTTATGGGCAACCTTATGAGAACAGCCGTTTTGCGGACAAGAGAACCACCGATTGACTATTTTGATAGTTCTTGACGGTTATTGGACTGACAAGTAAATTGACTTTTCCGACAGTCACTAAAAACGGACTAACTAAATTTAAATCAAAATAAAACAGAATATAAATGAACAAAATAAAGACAAGTTTCAGATTGCTTACATTAGCACTGACAATATCATTATTTCTTTCTTCTTGTGGAAAGAGTATTGAAGAATTATCACTTAAATCCAGTTCAAATGCAGTTACTGGAGACTTAGAAAATTACCTGGAAATTGTGAGTCAAGAGATTAAAATAATACCTTCCTCTGAATATGGTAAGGCATTGGAAGCCAAAATAAAATTTAAAGTAAATAAGTCTTTTCCAGGTATGGGTGAAACGAAAGGAATAGACCACATTTCTATTGACCTTTTAGATAATAGAGGAATGCCTGTTTCAGGATTGAATAAACTTAAATTTGATGGATGGTGTTGTTATGACCCAGTTCAAAATCTTGAAGGACTTTTAAAAAAAGGAAGTGGTGAATTTGTTGCTACGTTTTATATGGAAACCCCATATGAGTTGATAGGGGAAGACTTTAAAAAAATTTTAGCAAAAAAAGAGAATGACCTCAAAGGCTTTTCAGTTACTTCATTAATAAGTGAAAAAGAAAAAAAATCAAGCAACTCTGATGAAAGCTCAAATTCAGAAGATGACACAGAAGTTTCAAGTTCAGGAGACGAAAATTATGATAAAGTATTGGACGACTATGAAGCCTACGTAGATAAATATTTGGTGTTTTTAAAGAAAGCAAATAAAGGTGATATGTCTGCTATGCAAGAATATCCAGCACTTATGGAAAAAGCACAAGACTTAGAAAAAAGTTTGAAGGATGCAGAAAACCAACAATCACTTTCAGCAAGTCAGATGAAACGAATGGTTAAAATTCAAACTAAAATGTTGAACGCTGCAATTGATATGCAAAAATAATTCTATAGCGGTGGGCGAAGCCCACCGCTATTTTGATAGCTTATGAAACATTTAAAAGATACTTTAAAAACTCTCTTAGAAATTTCAGCCGACCTTGAAAATCGTTATAAAAAGTATGGTCGTAAATTTACATTAGACGGACACCTGTTTGGCAGTATCGGAGAAGTTTATGCTGCAAATAAATTCAAATTGACATTGGAAAAATCTTCAAAAGAAGGTTATGACGCATTAGACAAAGACGGAAATCAAATTCAAATTAAAGTAACTCAAAAGAATTCTGTCGGCCTTAGAAAAAAACCTCAAAAGCTATTAGTATTAAAATTAAACAAACAGACATTAGATTTTGAAACAAAATATTTTGGTGACGGTGCTGAACCTTGGGACAGAGCAAACGCTGTAAACTCGGCTGGACAACGAATAATCACGCTGACCAAACTTGAAGCGATAAAGAAAGGCAGCCCATAACCGTGGTTTTGCGTCAGGCGGGGTTATGTGCTTCGTTTGACAGTTTTTCGTATAATTGAAGTGTGGTTCTTCGTGTCGAGTTTAGTGCTAAAAATCCCGCCCGAACGCAAAGCCACCAACCGATGTGGCGAAATCCGCTTCGCTCCTTTCGCCACATCGGCTCGGCGGCTTACACCGCCTGATGGGCTCGTCGCTTCGCGAACTTCGCCCATCAAGCGGTTTTGCAAAATTTCCTCTTGGAAGCAGAGCTTCCAGAGGAAACTTCGCAAAGCCGCCGAGCCGTTACCAGCTATACACTCCAAACATTTCGCTAAGGAACTGAAACGATTCAAAACGCTCTAAATTGTGAATAATAAGAAACTGAATTCAGACCCAGTTGAGCAGAATGTGTTAGAGGGTCTAAATTCATTTTCTACAACGGACGACTTGAAAGCATATTTGAATGAGCCGACTCTTAAAAAATGTTGGAGAGTACAGCTGATAACTCGTAACACTCGACTGAATGTTGGACTTTTAAAATCTAAAAAGAGAGGAAAAATCTGAAAGGAAAGAACCTCAAACTGACGAAAAGCGGAAAAACGAATGGATTTCGGAACTGACTTAAAGGCTGAAAAACTAAACTGTCAAATTGTGGACTTGAACGCTGAAAATGTGAAAAACGTGCGGACTGAAAACTATGCGGAAAAACGAATGGATTTCGGAACTGACTAAAGGCTGAGAAACTAAACTGTCAAATTGTAGACTTGAACGCTGAAAATGTGAAAAACATGCGGACTGAAAACTATGCGGAAAAGACAAAAAATAGTACAGCTGGTAACAAGGTATTGCCGCAAGCGGGGGATATTTGCATTTTAGAAAAATTTGTTTACCTTTGAAGTATGGTATTTTGGTTGAAGTTGGGTGCTGAAAAGCCCCGCCTTCGGCAATACCCGACCGTTGGCAGTAATTTTACAAATACTCTAATAAAAAACGATTAAATATGAAAAGAGGAATTTTAGTAATATTATTATTTTTAGCAATCACACATATTTTTGGACAATCCCGTCTAATTGAAATAGATAAAGAATATGCAAACATAAATATTGATAGAGATAACAATCTTAACTACTCTTTTCGACTTAAAAAAGGGAATTTGTACGTTTTTTCTGTCTTACAGCAAGGAATCGATGTAAAATTGATATTTACGGATGAAAACAATAAACAAATTCTTGAAAAAGACTCACCGAATGGACAAAACGGATATGAAAAATTTGAATATTCACCTACTCAAACAAAAATATATCAATTAAAAATCGTAAGGCTTGATGAAGATGGAAATTCTGAAAAAGGACAGGTAACGATATTGGTTAAGAAATTATCAAAATCAGAAATAGAATTAAGAGAAAAGATAAAAAAAGAATTAGAGCCTGAAAATAAAAAAACAGTCCAAACACTTGATATTGACCATTTTTGGGAAGCATTTGATAATTTAAAGCATTGTAAAACACGTAAGGATAGTATCAATTCTTTTCAAACAATTTATCTTGACAGAGGAACTGATGGTTTAAAAGATTTTATTGAAGCAAGAGAGTTTACAGCTGAAAAATTTGTAAATCAAGTATCAAATTTCCCTAAATTTTATAACTCAATAAGAAAGAATACAATAGAAGCAAAAAACTCTGTGGCAATAATTGAGGATGTTGTAAATAAGTTTAGAGAAATATACCCAAATTTCAAACCAAAAAAAATATGTTTTGCTATTGGTTTAATAAATACAGGAGGAACCGTATCTGAAAATTTTTTATTAATTGGAACTGAAGTAACAACTTCAACAAAAGATGTAGATTTGTCAGAATTTAATAATAATGCTTATAGTAAAGTCCTCTCAAGCGGAACAGATATCGGACAAAACATAAAAAATATGGTTTCACACGAATACGTACACACACAACAAAAATATTCTCTAAACAAAGATGCTATAAACTGCCCCTTATTATACGCTATTCTTCACGAAGGCATTTGTGATTTTATTGGTGAGTTAATTTCGGGTTCACAAATCAACAAAGTGGCTCATACTTATGGAGATAGACACGAAAAGCAACTGTGGACAGAACTTAAAAATGAATTATGTAATGAAAGTATTGCAAATTGGCTGTATAACCACAAAAGTGTAAAGGAAAAACCCGCAGATTTAGGGTATTATATGGGTTACAAAATAGCAGAAGAGTATTATAAAAATGCAAGAGATAAGAGGCAGGCGATAATAGATATAATAGAAATGGAAGACCCTATTAAATTTCTACAAATAAGTAAGTACGACCAGAAGAAAAAGTAAAAAACTTCTGCCAACAAGGTATTGCCGCAAGCGGGGGATATTTGCATTTTAGAAACTTTTGTTTATCTTTGAAGTATGGTATTTTAGTTGAAGTTAGGTGCTAATAAGCCCCGCCTTCGGCAATACCCTGACCGTTATGCGAGATTACAAATAAAACAGCATTTAGATAAAATAATGAAATATTTATTAATAAACGAAGAAACAGAGAGGTTAAAATTTAGGAAATTAGAAAACTCTGATTTTGAAACTTGGCTTGAGTTATTTAAGGACGAATATACCACTAAAATGCTGGGAATGGACGAGTATAAAACTTCAAATGAACGATGTGAAAAATGGTTTGAATGGACTTTTAATCGTTACGAAAATAATTTAGGTGGACAAAATGTTCTAATATTAAAAGAGAGTAACAAGTTAATAGGTCAGTGCGGACTTTTAGCTAGAGAAGTTGAAAATCAGTTTGAATTAGAAATTGCATATTCAATTCTTCCAAAATATAGAATGCAAGGTTTTGCTGTTGAAAGTGCTAAAAAATGTAGAGATTTTGCGTTTGAACATAATTTTCATGATAGGTTAGTTTCGATAATTGTACCCGAAAATGAAAACTCCAAAAATGTTGCCTTAAAAAATGGAATGAGTTTTAGTAGAAAAATACAATATAATAACAAGGAGATGGATTTATTTCAAGTTTCTAAAAGCGAATGGAAAAGAAGTAACCTCGCATAACATAGTATTTGCAAAAGGCGGGGTTAAGTGCAGGGCTGAAAGGTTAGTTATATTTATCCGCTTCTGCTTTTCCGTATTACTTTTTGAGTAAATTAGCAATACGGAAAAAGCATCCGCTTCGGTTGTGCTGAATTGAACTTGTTGTCCAATTCAAACCTGCCCTTCGCAAATACTTTTTCCGTTAGCAGAAATTGTAACCAAATTCCCTGTAAAAAATGAAAGAAGTTTGGCAGTTCAAAAAAACTATTGTTGAGAGTGAACCATATTTTATAGAAAATTTAAATATTTGGGATTTTAACTGGAAAAATACTGGAGAAAAAATCCAAATTCAAGATCCACTCCACAAAAAAAAATATGATTTTGATGTTTTCGAAATAAGTTCTGGAAATAAAATTGTAAGATTTTCTGCTGGAGAATTTTCAAATTTAATTTATGGAATCTATGAGCCGTATGAACCTGCTGAAAATGATAGAAAAAATATTTTGCAAAAATTTTTCTCGAAACTGTATAAATAATGGAAACCACAAGTCAATCCGCAGTTGGAAAATTCTTAATCTACGATTCTACAAAAATATAAATCAAGGTTTCTTTATAATAGGAGAATTAATTGAAGGAAATATTGAAATCGAAAAATAATTATGCTAAATTTTCACGGATTTAAAAAAAAGCCAAAAAATAGAGCAAATAGAAGAAGTGAGAAAAATAGAAAATGGAATCCCTTTAAACTGGATATCAATAAAAATTTCAACTGAGGTTGCCTGAATAATTATAGACCAAATAAAAGAAAGTAACAAGGAAATAATAGCGACAATCTACAAAAACTAAAAACAACTTCTGCTAACATAGTATTTGCAAAAGGCGGGATTAAGGTGTTGAATTGAAAATTTGGGTATATTTATCCGCTTCTGCTTTTCCGTATTACTTTTTTTCTTAAATTAGCAATACGGAAAAAGCATTCGCTACGGTTGTGCTGAATTGAGCTTTTCGTCCAATTTAGTCCGCCCTTCGCAAATACTTTTCCCATTAGCCGTAATTTTAAACAACATCGCAATTAAAAGACAATTCATCATAGAAAAACAAAAGTTGAGTAATTAATTTTTGCGTATTGATTCCATTGACAATACCTTTGAACCAAAATAATTAACAAAATAAAAAATGAAGAAATTTTTAAAAATCATTAAGTACGCATTTATTACCATTTTAAGTGTTTGTTTACTATTTGTCTTGTACTTTTTTATTAGCAATAAATTGTTTTTAGAGTCTAAAAATGAAAATAATATAACCTACTTGGCAAAAAACAATACTGAAATCACAAACTCAATTAATGACAAATTATTTGATGATGATTTTTATAAATCAAAGGTTTTCCTTTTAGGAGAAATTCACGGCTATGCTGACAATCAAAAATTGGACAAAGAGTTACTTTTTTTCCTAAATAAAAAATTGGGTGTTAAATATTACATCGCTGAAATGGATAGCATTACTGCTAAAAAACTTAATGTTTTTTTGACAGATGAATCGAAAAATCAACAAACTTTAAAAGAGGTTGTTTTAGCAATTAAAAAAAGAATTCCGCAACAATCAAGTCAGGAACTATTTGACAAATGGAACGATATTTATGATTATAACCAAAAACTAACAGATTCATTAAAAATTACAGTAATTGGAATCGACAAGAATTTCGACGATGATTCAAAAGGTACAAGAGACTTGGCGATGGCAACTAATTTAAAAAACTCAATCAAAAAAATGAATCTTGAAGATGAAAAATTTTATGGTCTTTTTGGTTTTTTCCACGTCTTGCAAAATGTTACTGAAAATGGAAAAGAAACGTTTGCTTCTGAACTGAAAAATTTGGGTATAAAAACCACAAGTTTTGTTAGTTATACATTAGACAGCGAAATGTACCTTCCTAAAAATCCCCAATTCCCTACCCCAGAAAATGAAAAAGTGGATTGGATTAATGCAGATGGTCCATTTCAACTTGTTAAGGGAATCAATGATTTAAAAGAATTAAGTAAACCTAATTCAATTACCCTCTTTAAATTGAACTCAAAGGATTCACCTTATTTACAATCTCAACATTTAATTAGTGTAAAATCAAGAGTTTTTGGAGAAAATATTGTTCCTAAAAAAGGGACTTTTACAACAGATTATTTTCAGTATGTTTTTCTATTGAAAAATTCCCAAGCATTAACAAAACTGAAATAACAAAAACTACGGCTAACAAGGTATTGCCGCAAGCGGGGTTAATTGTTTTTTTAGAAAATTTTGTTTACCTTTGAGGTATGGTATTTTAGTTGAAGTTAGGTGCTAATAAGCCCCACCTTCGGCAATACCCGACCGTTAGGCGAAAATTTTTAACAACATCACATTTCAAAATCGGATAAATTTCATAACTTTGTGACCTAACGAAAATAAGAATTATGAGTAAAAAGTTAATCCGTTTTGATTGGGCGATTAAAAGACTGTTAAGAAACAAAACTAATTTTGTGGTTTTGGAGGGTTTTTTGAGCGAACTTTTGTTTGACGACATTAAGATTGAACAAATCCTTGAAAGCGAAAGTAATCAAGAATACGATGGCGACAAATTCAATCGTGTGGATATTTTGACCAAAAACTCTAAAAACGAACTCATCATTATTGAGATACAAAATACTTACGAGATTGACTTTTTCCATAGAATGGCTTATGGAACTTCCAAAGCGATTTCAGAAAATTTACGTTTAGGACAGAAATACTCGGAAATTAAAAAAGTGATTTCCATCAATATCGTTTACTTTGACTTAGGACAGGGCGATGACTATATTTACAAAGGCAAAACGAACTTTATCGGAATGCACAACAATGATGTACTGACTTTGTCCGACAAACAAAAAAAGACTTTCTTGAAAGAAGAAGTTTCAGACATTTTTCCTGAATACTATTTGCTGAAAGTGAATCAGTTTAATGATGTGGCAAAAAACACCTTGGACGAGTGGATTTACTTTTTGAAAAACAGTGAAGTAAAGGATAGCTTCAAAGCCAAAGGATTGAAAGAGGCGAATGAAGTGTTAGATATTATGCGATTACCACAAGATGACCAATACGGATACAATCGCTATTTGGACGCACTACACTTAAAAGCAAGTGAAGTATTTTCTCTACAAACGGAAGCGGAATTCAAGGTTATTGAAAAAAGAAATATTGAAATTGCTACGAATGGGATAAAAAAAGGATTGGATAGTTTAACTATTTCTGAATTAACAGGATTGTCTATTGAAAAAATAGAAAAATTGAGAAATAAACTAAAGAAATAATCTTCACCTAACAGCAGTTTGGCAAAAGTGGCTATCCAACGCACAGAGCCAACGCTCAAAAGCCACCTTCGCCAAGCTGCAGACCGTTATGTGCAAGCTGAAAAAAATACTCGTCCAGTTTTCGGTTGCTAAATAAATTTCATTATCGGTTCTTTGTGTCAAATAATTAACAAAGATGAAATTTAAAAACTTACACAATCAAAACACCCCTTTATTAATTGCCAATGTTTGGGATGTACCAAGTGCAAAAATCGCGGAAGAGTTGAATTTTCAAGCAATCGGAACATCTAGTGCAGCAATTGCTTCTCTTTTTGGATATCAAGATGGTGAAGAAATGAGTTTTACTGAATTGAGATATGTGGTAAAACGAATAGCTGAAAATACAAATTTACCTCTATCAGTTGATTTAGAATCAGGTTATAGTCGAGATCCAAAAGAAATTGCTAACCATATTAAAGAACTATCTATTTTAGGCGTTGTCGGAGTTAATATTGAAGACAGTATTGTAGATGAAACCAGAAGTCTATTAGATGCTAAAAAATTTGCTAATACAATTTTTGAAATAGTAGAAAATTTACAAAAAGAGAATATAGATGTTTTTATAAATGTAAGAACCGACACATTTTTATTGAAGGTTCCAAATACAATTAAAGAAACTAAAAAAAGAATTAAACTATATGAAAACGCTGGAGCAAAAGGAATTTTTGTTCCTTGCATTGAGCAAATATCAGATATTGAAGAAGTTGTAAAATGCACCCAATTACCAATCAATGTAATGTGTATGCCCAATCTTCCCGATTTCGATACACTTAAAAAATTGGGAGTTAAAAGAATAAGTATGGGCAATTTTATTTTTGACAATATGTATTGTCAATTTAGACATAAGACAGAAGAAATTTTAAATAGACAATCATTTAAACCAATTTTTTAATGCGAATTACAGAAAATAAAGCAATAGACACTTACTACAGAGCCTTGTTGGAGCGAAATCCCAGCTTTGTAGGCATCTTCTTTGTTGGTGTAAAAACGACTTCGGTTTTTTGTATAGCAACTTGTAGGGCAAGGAAACCCAAAAAAGAAAATGTTGAATTTTTCACTACATTTAAAGACGCTTTAGACAATGGTTATAGACCCTGCAAAGTGTGCAAGCCAACTGAAAATGCTAACGAAGCACCCGAACAAGTTCAAACAGCAATTCAATTAGTTAAAGAAAATCCTAAATCGAAAATTACGGACTATCAACTTCGCCAAATGAATATTAGTCCTGAAATTGTGCGTAGGTGGTTTAATAAAAATTACGGAATGACTTTTCAATCTTATCAAAGAATGTATCGTATTAATGTTGCTTTTCAAGAACTAAAACACGGAAAAAATACCACTGAAACCGCTTTCGATTCTGGTTATGAATCTTTAAGCGGGTTTGGTTACACATTCAAAAAAATAATGGGCGATTCTCCTACTAATAGCACAACTAAAAATGTAATCTTAATCAGCCGATTCACAACACCTTTAGGTCCAATGTTCGTTTGTGCTACCGAAAATGGAGTTTGCTTATTGGAATTTGTTGACCGAAGAATGCTCGAAACCGAATTTAAAGATTTACAGAAACGCTTGAACGCCAACATCATTGCAGGCGAAAACGAACACATTAAACAAGCAAAAAAGGAAATCGCTGAATATTTTAAAGGAACAAGAAAGACATTTGAAGTAGAACTTGAAACACCTGGAACGGATTTTCAGAATTTAGTTTGGAATTATTTACAAAAAATCGAATACGGTAAAACATTAACCTATCAGCAACAAGCTGAAAACATTAACAAGCCAAAAGCGATAAGAGCAGTCGCTTCTGCAAACGGATTTAATCGAATATCAATCATTATTCCTTGTCATCGAGTAATTGGTAAAGACGGAAAACTGATAGGTTACGGAGGAGGTTTGGAACGTAAAAAGTGGCTCTTAGAACACGAACAGAAAAATGCCAGCACATAACAAGGTATTGCCGAAAGCGGGAGAGAAGTTGCATTTTCAAAACTTTTGTCTATCTTTGAAAAGTGGTATTTTAGTTGAAGTTAGGTGCTGAGAAGCCCCCGCCTTCGGCAATACCCTGACCGTTGCACGCCACACTACTGAAAATCACACTGCCGAAATAAAGTTGAATTTTAGCGTTATAAAAGAAACTGAATCCAAACCGAACAAAGAGAATGTAGAAAGGTTTGAATTCATTTTCTATTTTTTATATTACGGAATAGAATTGACTTTTACTTGGAGTGAATTTTCAATAGTATAGCGTACAACGAAGCAGACTCTGAATTGACTTTACCAACTTAAACTTAGTGACTATAATTCCTATGAAAAGCTGAATTGAAAATAGGGAAGAGTTGAATTTGAAAAACTGGAATTGAATTTAGAAAACTGAAATTTAGCCTGTGCGAATATATCATATTGTGAATACCAAATAGAAACTGAAACGAAAGTCCAGCGTGCAACACGGGTTTTGCAAAAAAGCGAGAGCGGTTTTATTTGGACATAATGAAATTTTTATTACCTTTGTGTAGTTGGGGTAATGTTAGTGGTTTTTTAGTCCGCTTCTTCGCAAAGCCCCACCATTAGCGGAAATATTAAAAACTCAAACTAAAAATTAAATATTAATATGAAAAGAAAATTACTAGTATTAACTTTACTTATGGCATTCAATTGCACTTACGCTATGGGCGGCAGCATTGAAGATAAAATAGCCGATGTAGCTTCGTGGGTAGTTTTAATTGTTTTACCTATTGTGGGTATTTACATTTTTTGGCAGGTACATATTTATCCTGAGAAAGTAGCCGAAAAAAATCATCATCCACAACTAAAAGCAATAAAAACGCTTTGCTTGTTATCCTTATTTTTTGGTGGGTTACTTTGGCCTTTTGCCTTAGTTTGGGCAAACTACAAATATTCTGATGTAGAGTATCCCGATGAAGAAACTGAAGGAAAAATAGAGCATACAAAAACTAAAGAAAATTCTTTTGAAAAAGTAGAAAATACTATATCCGAAAGTACTCAAACCAAAAATAACGAATAAAAACTCTTAACTATGTTAGAAATGATAATTGGCGTTTATGCCGGAATTTGTTGGTTATTAATTAAAAAATTAAAACTCATACCTTGGAATTTTAAAACTCAAGTTGTAGTTTATTCCGTCCCCATTTTTGGAACAATAGCTTTGTTGTTAAGTTTAAATTATTATTGCCCCACAAGTTCTGATGTAACCATCGGAAATAGAAGTGTGGATATCAATTCGCAAATATTGGGCAGGGTAAAAAAAGTATATGTAAAAACCAATCAGGAAGTAAAAAAGGGCGATACGCTTTTTGTGTTAGACAGAACCCCTTTTGAATTGGAAGTAAAAGCATTAGAAGCACAGATAAGCAATATGCAATCTACCGTAGCTTCATATTCAAGCGATTTGTCAGCTGCCCGAAAAAATATTGAAGGCATTCAATCGCAACTCAATCTTGCCAATAAAAGAGTAGCTCAATACCAAGAATTGGTAAATGCAGGTGCCGCTAACAAGTTCGATTTAGAACAGGCAATTACCAATGCACAAGATTTGCAATCAAGACTGAATACCGCACAAGCCAATTACCAATCATTGCTTACCAAAACATCTACTTCATATGGTGGAGAACATTCTTCTATAGCCGAATTAAAAACAAAATTGGCACAAGCACAATGGAATTTGAGCCAAACGGTAGTTGTTGCCCCAACCGACGGATTAATACCGAATGTTCAACTAAATGAGGGTGCTGTTTTAGCACCTTTTAAATCGGCTTTTGTGCTTATCCAAAAACAACAAGCTGTAATGGCAGTTTTCTCGCAAAACGAATTACAAGCAGTAAAACCTGGTGACGAAGTAGAAATAGCCGTAAAAACTGAACCCGGAAAAATAATAAAAGCAAAATTAGAATACGTGATAGATGCTACAAGCCAAGGTATAATGAACAACTCCGCAGGAATGATTGGTGGTGGGACAACTTCTGGATTGCCCAACACGGCTAAAGACCATCCAGAGCTTGAAGGAAAACTAGTCGCTAAATTTGTACTAGAAAATCCTACAGACAATTTAACGGTGGGAGCTCGTGGAAATGCGGTGATTTATTCAAAACATATCAAACCTTTGCATCTCATTAGAAAAGTAATGATACGCGTAAATAGTAAACTAAACTATTTCATTCTAAAATTGCATTAAAATGAAAAAAATATTTATCAATATTGGTCTTTTTGCATTAATGTTTAATCTAAATTCTTGCCTTTTATACAAAGATGCGTCAAAAGAAAAAATCGATAAACTGAAAGAAACTTCGATAATTAAAGAAAATGTGGAAATTCCTGAAAATTGGATTTTAGACAATACAGCAGACGCTGAAGATTTTTCGTATAACTGGATAACCGAGCTAAACAATCCGCAACTTACTTCCTTAATTCAAGAAGGAATAAAGTATAATACAGACATTGTAATTGCAGAAGAAAAGCTCAATCAAATTGAACTTTCGATGAATATTGCCGGAAGCAATTTGTATCCAAGCGTAAATGCCATTGCCAACACATCTAATAATCTGACCAATGGTTCAAACATTCAAAAATTAGGCGTTCAGGCAAATTGGGAATTGGATATTTTAGGAAAAAACAAAGCCAACAAAATGGCAAGTGTCAGCAATTATTTTTCTGCCAAATACATCAACGAACGGTTAAAACAAACCATTGCTGGAATGATTGTTAAAGCCTATTTCTTAAATATTGCAGGAAATATGCAAGAAGCTAAAGTCAACCAATATATTGAATTAACCCAAAATCTCGAAAAGATATATACTATTCAAAACAAAGTAGGAACAGCCAATGCTTTGGATATCTCTAACATAAAATCGGAATTAATTTTACTGAATGGTTATTTAGAAAAAATCAAAAATGCCAACACACAATCCAAGCGTACATTAGAACTGCTTATAGGAAAATATCCCGAAGGCAAAGTGACTACTTCTGATAATTTCTATAAAATTAATTCAAAAGTCCCTACTTCGTTTCCGCTATCGCTATTAGAAAACAGACCCGATATTTTGGCAAAACATTACCAGATTGAAAAATTGTTTTACGAAGTGCAAAGCACTAAATTTTCCCGATTGCCGTCAATAAGTATCGGTTCTACATTAGGTGGTGCCAATACGAATGTGCTCGCAATTAGTTCACTTTTTTCAAACCCGTTGGTAAAAGTGGGTGGAAGTTTAACAACACCAATTTTTAACGGCGGACAACTGAAAACCAATGTCGAAATAAAAAATTCGGAGCAACAAATTGCCATAGAAGAATATTCAAAAACGGTACTGAATGCCCTTAATGAGATGGAATCATCTTGGTCAAATACCTTATCTATAGAAAAACAATTAGAATACAATATAGATGCCATTACAGAAATGACCAAAAATATTGAATTAACCAAAAAACAAATCCAAATAGGAACAAGCAATAATTCTGATTTAATACAAAAACAAAGAAATTTGTTAAAAATTGAAATAAAAGTAATTGATTTAGAATTACAGGAACGAATTGAACGTATCAATTTGTATTTGGCGTTAGGTGCTCCAAATTTTAAGAAAATGTTGGAATAAAAATACTTCCGCTAACAAGGTATTGCCGCAAGCGGGGTTAATTGTTTTTTTAGAAAATTTTGTTTATCTTTGAAGTATGGTATTTTAGTTGAAGTTAGGTGCTAATAAGCCCCGCCTTCGGCAATACCCGACCGTTAGCGGCAAGTGTATCAAAACGCACGGCTGAAAAGAAATTTTTTGAATATGAGCATTAACAAAGCCCAAATTCTAAAAAAAACATTCGAATTACAGTGCATTAAACACATACAGAATAACAACAGTTGATAAAACAATAAAATGAAAAACGGATTTAAAGTAATTGGAATTTCCATTCGGACAACAAACAAAGACAACAAATCAAAGGAAGATTTGGGAAAACTTTGGGGGCAATTCTATGCGGAAAACATTTTTGAGAAGATACCGAATAAAGTATCAGATGAAATATTTTCAATTTATACTGATTACAAAAGCAACTACACCGAGGAATATACTGCGATTATAGGTGTTCCTGTTTCAACACTAAATGAAATCCCTAACGGATTAGTCGGTCGGGAATTTGAAGCCGAGAACTTTCAAAAATTCGTAGCAAAAGGCGAAATGCCGAACGCTGTTATGAATACTTGGATAGACATTTGGAATAGAGACGAAGAACTCAATAGAAAATATACTTATGACTTTGAAGTATATGGGGAAAACAGCCAAAAAGGTCAAGATTCGGAAGTGGAGATTTATATTGCAACAAAATAAGGAAAAACACCTGCCGCTAACATAGTATTTGCAAAAGGCGGGGGTAAGTGCAGGGTTGAAAATTTGGTAATATTTATCCGCTTCTGCTTTTCCATATTACTTTTTTTCTTAATTTAGCAATATGGGAAAAGCATCCGCTTCGGTTGTGCTGAATTGAACTTATCGTCCAATTCAAGCCCGCCCTTCGCAAATACTTTTCCCGTTATCTGCAAGCGTATTACAAAAATTCTTCTAAGAGTGGAAAATAGAATACAAGAAAATTTTCAATGTAAATGTTGCGAAAATTTATCGCTAACTGAATTTCCAAATGGAACATTTGAAATATGTGAGATTTGTTTTTGGGAAGATGATAATGTTCAATCTGAAAATCCAAATTTTGAAGGTGGTGCGAATGAAATATCCTTGAATAAAGCAAAAGAAAACTATAAAAATTTTGGAATATCAAATCCGAAATTCCTCAAAAACAAAATTGAAGTTGGGGATTTCCATCCTGGAATGAAAGTAAATTGAAAAATAAATACGGAATTGTTACGAATGAGAAAACTAATAATTTATATGGAATAATTCTTAGGGACACGGGGAAATTAAATGATTTAGAGAAATGGTGTGGACAATATGGAAATTTCAAAAATTGCGGAGGAATAATTGTTGATAAAGATTACGAATTCAAAAATATCTAAAAAACGCCTGCAGATAACATAGTATTTGCAAAAGGCGGGATTAAGTAATAGTTGAAAAATTTGGAGTATTTATTCGCTCCTGCTTTTCCGTATTACTTTTTTTCTTAAATTAGCAATACGGAAAAAGCATCTGCTTTGGTTGGTCGAAATTGAACTATTCGTTCAATTTAACCCGCCCTTCGCAAATACTTTTTCCGATGTGGCGAAATCCGCTTCGCTCCTTTCGCCACATCGGCTCGGCGGCTTACACCGCCTGATGGGCTCGTCGCTTCGCGAACTTCGCCCATCAAGCGGTTTTGCAAAATTTCCTCTTGGAAGCAGAGCTTCCAGAGGAAACTTCGCAAAGCCGCCGAGCCGTTGCACGCCACACTACTGAAAATCACTCTGCCGAAATAAAGTTGAATTTTAGCGTTATAAAAGAAACTGAATCCAAACCGAACAAAGAGAATGTTGAAAGGTTTGAATTCATTTTCTGTTTTTTTATACTACGGAATAGAATTGACTTTTACTCGGAGTGAATTTTCAATAGTATAGCGTACAACGAAGCAGGCTCTGAATTGACTTTACCAACTTAGTGACTATAATTCCTATGAAAAGCCGAATTGAAAATAGGGAAGAGTTGAATTTGAAAAACTGGAATTGATTTTAGGAAACTGAAATTGACTGAAAAAGCTTGAAAAAATGAATTTTAACCTGTGCGAATATACCATATTGTGAATATCAAATAGCAACTGAATGAAAGTCCAGCGTGCAACACGGGTTTTGCAAAAAAGCGGGAGCGGTTTTATTTGGACATAATGTAATTTTTATTACCTTTGTGTAGTTGGGGAAGGTTAGTGTTTTTTTTAGCCCGCTTCTTCGCAAAGCCCCACCGTTATAGCCAATTTTATGAACGACACAGTTAACGACTTTAAAGTAACGGACAGACAATCTTTCATTAAGTTCCTTGACTTATTACGCAAGGACCTTTTGGACAATTCTGAAAATTGGGAAAACAAAACTTTGCCTGATTTTTTGGAAGCGTTAAGCGCATACACAGAAGACATTCAAGGTTATTACGACAATATGAAACTAAATGTAAACGCTGACAAACCAGAATGGTCAACATTTGCAGACATTTTTAAAGGTGCAACCATTTATGAATAAGACAAATGATTATTAGGTGCGGACAATGTGGCTTGCCTTTAACCAAAGAGTTGAAGGAAAACAATAGTATTGACAGCTTGAATGAAAACGACAATGAAGACTTCATTCAGATGGGTTGTTATTGTATAAGTAACGGTGAATTTTTCAGAGAATCTAAAGGCAAAATACTCATTAATAAAAGTGACTTGTTAAACTCTAAAAATCATTCAGATTTTAAAAGATTAAATGGTTGTTGTGGACTTGATGGAATGGACGGACTTAATAAGACCTGCAACAATGGACACGAAATTGGAACTGAATACTCTGACTGTTGGATGCCTCATTGTATAATTTTCGAAAATGAATTAATAAAAATCGAAAAATAAAAACTGGCTATAACACGGGTTTTGCGTCAGGCGGGCTGACGTGTAAACTTTAAGCTAAGTGCTTCTAATAAACTTTAGTATTAAATTGAAGCTTTGTGCTCCGAAACCCGCCCGAACGCAAAGCCCGAAACCGTTAGCAGGCATATAGCTGAAAATTTCGCATAAAACAAAAGTTGTACATTTGAACAACTTTTTATATATTTGTAGGCGATATGGAAGAAAAGAAATTTAGAAATGTTTTCGCTTATAAAAATTACTTCTTTGACTTCTTCCAAAAGCAGAAGCCAAAAGTAAAAGAGAAAATATTATGGGCTTTTATGGTAATAGAAACTGTTGAAAAAATCCCAACCGAATACTTTAAACATATGGAGGGAACTGACGGACTTTATGAAATAAGAGTTCAGTTTGGAAACGATATTTTTAGGATATTTTGTTTTTTTGATGAAGGGAAACTGATTGTTCTTACCAATGGATTCCAAAAGAAAACGCAAAAGACACCGAAAAAAGAAATTGAAAAAGCATTAAAAATCAAAAAGGAATACGAAAATGAAAAATAAAAATTTAACTTCCCTAACTGAAATTCTTGACAAAGAATACGGAAAAAAAGGAACTAAAAAAAGAGATGAATTTGAAAAAGGATTTGAGGAGTTTAAGCTCGGAGTTCTAATTCAGCAAGCAAGACTTGAAAAAGGTCTTACACAAGAGCAACTTGCTAAAAAATGCGGAACAAATAAAGGTTATATTTCAAAAGTTGAGAACAATATTAAAGATGTAAGGCTTTCCACACTTCAAAAAATTGTGGAAATTGGACTTGGCGGAAAATTGAATCTTGGAATTAACTTATAATCGAAAGAATACGTCTGCTAACAAGGTATTGCCGCAAGCGGGGTTAATTGTTTTTTTAGAAAATTTTGTTTACTTTTGGAGTATGGTATTTTAGTTGAAGTTAGGTGCTAATAAGCCCCGCCTTCGGCAATACCCGACCGTTATGCGATATTTTATGAAAACACGGCTCCTAAAACTGCTTTTAACGATTTTTTCATTGAATTTGTTTTCTCAAATACATAAAACAAGTGACAGTGATAAAAACGCTATACAAT
>NZ_QXHU01000026.1 GCF_009663465.1 Riemerella anatipestifer | reverse complement strand
TAATGGTGGGGCTTTGCGAAGAAGCGGACTAAAAAACCACTAACATTACCCCAACTACACAAAGGTAATAAAAATTTCATTATGTCCAAATAAAACCGCTCTCGCTTTTTTGCAAAACCCGTGTTGCACGCTGGACTTTCGTTTCAGTTTCTATTTGGTATTCACAATATGATATATTCGCACAGGCTAAATTTCAGTTTTCTAAATTCAATTCCAGTTTTTCAAATTCAACTCTTCCCTATTTTCAATTCAGCTTTTCATAGGAATTATAGTCACTAAGTTTAAGTTGGTAAAGTCAATTCAGAGTCTGCTTCGTTGTACGCTATACTATTGAAAATTCACTCCAAGTAAAAGTCAATTCTATTCCGTAATATAAAAAATAGAAAATGAATTCAAACCTTTCTACATTCTCTTTGTTCGGTTTGGATTCAGTTTCTTTTATAACGCTAAAATTCAACTTTATTTCGGCAGTGTGATTTTCAGTAGTGTGGCGTGCAACGG
>NZ_QXHU01000025.1 GCF_009663465.1 Riemerella anatipestifer | reverse complement strand
AAATCTGCTGTTTCACTCGGTTTATTCTCAAAAGTTAGTGTCCACTTCTTCTTACCAGGTTCAAGCATAACAAGTTTTCTATCCCAAATAACCGTGTCGTTTTCTAAACTATTCAACAAGATAGCCCTTAAGTCATTTCTGTTTATTTCAGGATTGTCAAATCGATTTTCGGGCTTTACATTTTTTGTGGATAAAATATTGCCTTTTTCATCAGCAATATTTACACCCATTGGTAAGGCTAAGTCATAATAAGTTTGTAACAATCCCGCTTTTTTCATTGCTTCCTGACCTGAACCTTTGTGTAGGTCAAGGGTTCCACCAAAAATTCTTGCCTCTCGGTCGTTGTCTCTTTCGTAAACTGAAACGTCTATGCCGTTTTGCTGTAATAATTTTGCCATAGTCAGTCCAACGGGTCCACCACCAATTATTGCAACGTTCTTATCACTAAGTAAATTCATTTGTTTGTCTGTATCTATTCGCATTGTCATTCAAAAATGGCACATAACGG
>NZ_QXHU01000024.1 GCF_009663465.1 Riemerella anatipestifer | reverse complement strand
TTTCGCTTATTGCTTTGGAGTAGGAAAATTGGCTTTTTCTCTGTTGTAAAGGAAATTGATAAAGGCAGAGAAAACCTTTCATTTTTTTAGGTGTTTTTGTAAATTTAAAAGAACGCTACGCTTTTTGCTTCGTGTGTGAGGTTTCGGCTTTTCTATGCCAACTGACGACAAAAATTTTTGGAAGAATAAAACTGCAATGAAATGGAAGCTAGAAATAAAATTAGGAGTGTCTGCTCGGCAACAAAACAAGCCTTGTAAGGGATAAAAAAACTAAACGAAAAAAGTCCAATGAAGATAGTTTTATCCCTTACAGGGCGTGGATTTGTCCGAGTGTAGAAACCTTATTTTATTTTTTTGTTCTTACAACAATTTTTCCCTTTGCAACAGAAAAGCAAAAAACTCACACACGAAGTGAAAAGGGGGGCAAGGTTCTTTAATTTACGGAAATGCTTAAAAAAATGATTTAAGGTTTCTGCCTTTCTCAATGTCCTTACAACCTAAAAAAAAAA
>NZ_QXHU01000023.1 GCF_009663465.1 Riemerella anatipestifer | reverse complement strand
TTTTTGTTTATACTCCAAATGAGTCTCTAAAATGAGATGTTCCAGCCGCACCTTCCGGTACGGCTACCTTGTTACGACTTAGCCCTAGTTACTAGTTTTACCCTAGGCAGCTCCTGTTACGGTCACCGACTTCAGGTACCCCCAGCTTCCATGGCTTGACGGGCGGTGTGTACAAGGCCCGGGAACGTATTCACCGCGCCATGGCTGATGCGCGATTACTAGCGATTCCAGCTTCATAGAGTCGAGTTGCAGACTCCAATCCGAACTGAGACCGGCTTTCGAGATTTGCATCACTTCGCAGTGTAGCTGCCCTCTGTACCGGCCATTGTATCACGTGTGTGGCCCAAGGCGTAAGGGCCGTGATGATTTGACGTCATCCCCACCTTCCTCTCTACTTGCGTAGGCAGTCTCACTAGAGTCCCCAACTTAATGATGGCAACTAGTGACAGGGGTTGCGCTCGTTGCAGGACTTAACCTAACACCTCACGGCACGAGCTGACGACAACCATGCAGCACCTTGAAAATTGTCCGAAGAAAACCGTATTTCTACAGCTGTCAATTCCCATTTAAGCCTTGGTAAGGTTCCTCGCGTATCATCGAATTAAACCACATGATCCACCGCTTGTGCGGGCCCCCGTCAATTCCTTTGAGTTTCAACCTTGCGGTCGTACTCCCCAGGTGGCTAACTTATCACTTTCGCTTAGTCTCTGAACC
>NZ_QXHU01000022.1 GCF_009663465.1 Riemerella anatipestifer | reverse complement strand
CAACGGAA
This sequence comes from Riemerella anatipestifer, assembly GCF_009663465.1. Lineage (GTDB taxonomy): Bacteria > Bacteroidota > Bacteroidia > Flavobacteriales > Weeksellaceae > Riemerella > Riemerella anatipestifer_C. The sequence goes on along the minus strand of NZ_QXHU01000022.1, from coordinate 729 downwards.
AAAGTATTTGCGAAGGGCGGGTTTGAATTGGACGATAAGTTCAATTCAGCACAACCGAAGCGGATGCTTTTTCCGTATTGCTAATTTAAGAAAAAAAAGTAATACGGAAAAGCAGAAGCGGATAAATATTCCCAAACTTTCAACTCTGCACTTAACCCCGCCTTTTGCAAATACTATGTTATGCGATGTTTTTAGATTACTATTGTGGAAAATTGAAAAAAAGTCATTTTTGCATTTTTTAGATATTCGACTGCATTTATAAAATCCTTCTTGCTTTGCAATTCAAAATAGAATTCGGAGGGATTTATACGATTTGTTAAAGGATTGTTCGTAAGTTTAGGTAATGCCCAAACTCGAAATCTTCTAATTTTAGGATTTAATCCCTCAAATCTTAATTCCTCCAAGCGTAATATTTTAAATTCAGTTCCCAAATAAAAATCCATTGGATTTATTAACTTTGATTTTAAAATTTCGATATATTTTTCTTCTAAATCTTCGGGAAAGTTTACTTTAAATTTTATTCCATCAACAACATAAATTATCTGATGATTTTTTTGTCTAACTTTTTTTACTTTTTTTTCAAATATTCTTTGTTTATAGAAATTGTCAAAAAATTGTATAGCGTTTTTATCACTGTCACTTGTTTTATGTATTTGAGAAAACAAATTCAATGAAAAAATCGTTAAAAGCAGTTTTAGGAGCCGTGTTTTCATAAAATATCGCATAACG
>NZ_QXHU01000021.1 GCF_009663465.1 Riemerella anatipestifer | reverse complement strand
AGCCCAAAAACGAGTTAGCATCGTTTACGGCGTGGACTACCAGGGTATCTAATCCTGTTCGCTCCCCACGCTTTCGTCCCTCAGCGTCAGTTATAACTTGGTAACCTGCCTTCGCAATCGGTGTTCTGAGTAATATCTATGCATTTCACCGCTACACTACTCATTCCAGCTACCTCAACTATACTCAAGACTAGCAGTATCAACGGCAGTTCTACAGTTAAGCTGTAGGCTTTCACCACTGACTTACTAGCCCGCCTGCGGACCCTTTAAACCCAATAAATCCGGATAACGCTCGCACCCTCCGTATTACCGCGGCTGCTGGCACGGAGTTAGCCGGTGCTTATTCGTACAGTACCTTCAGCTACCCTCACGAGAGTAGGTTTATCCCTGTACAAAAGAAGTTTACAACCCATAGGGCCGTCGTCCTTCACGCGGGATGGCTGGATCAGGCTTCCACCCATTGTCCAATATTCCTCACTGCTGCCTCCCGTAGGAGTCTGGTCCGTGTCTCAGTACCAGTGTGGGGGATCACCCTCTCAGGCCCCCTAAAGATCATTGACTTGGTGAGCCGTTACCTCACCAACTATCTAATCTTGCGCGTGCCCATCTCTATCCGCCGGAGCTTTCAATACTAATTGATGCCAATCAGTATATTATGAGGTATTAATCTTCCTTTCGAAAGGCTATCCCTCTGATAAAGGCAGGTTGCACACGTGTTCCGCACCCGTACGCCGCTCTCAAG
>NZ_QXHU01000020.1 GCF_009663465.1 Riemerella anatipestifer | reverse complement strand
TAACGGTCCGGGTATTGCCGAAGGCGGGGCTTATTAGCACCTAACTTCAACTAAAATACCATACTTCAAAAGTAAACAAAATTTTCTAAAAAAACAATTAACCCCGCTTGCGGCAATACCTTGTTGGCGGTTCGTTCTTTTTTGTTAGAGCTGTAAAGTAAGTTTTAAATGTCCGCCTAATCCCGTTTGAATAATTTTCATCAAAGTTGAAAGTCGAATGTCACTTGCATTATTTTCTATACGTGAAATGTAAGACTTATTTGTTCCGCACTTTTCAGCAAGTTCTTCTTGTGTCATACCAAGTTTGCGTCTTGCTTCCTCCAGCAAAACACCAAGTTGGAAACTTTCAAATTCTTGTTCCCACTGTTCTCTTTCTTTTGCACCTCGTTTTCCGTATTTATTGTCAAGGATTTCGTCAAGCGTTGTAATGTTATTTTCTTTCGTTTTCATATTCTGCTTTTATTTTTATTGCCTTTTCTATTTCATTTTTTGGTGTTTTTTGAGATTTTTTTTGAAAACCATTCCCTAAAACAACTAAATTTCCTTTATCGAAAAAAGCGAAAATTCTAAAAATGTTTCCACCAAGTTCAACCCGAACTTCAAAAAGTCCGTCAGTTCCAGTTATATGGTCAAAATACTTTTTAGGAACTCGGTCAATTGTCCGCAACAAGTTCAAAGTCCATTCAATCTTTCTTTGTACTTCATCTGTTTGGGCTTGGTAGAAGTCCAAAAAGTATTTTTTATATGCAATAACTTGTCTTATAGTTTCCATACTACAAAGTTAACTATTCAGATAACAATATGCAAATTTTTTATTGAAATTTTCTGTTAGGCAGTGACGTTTTTTAGAATGACCGCCAACGG
>NZ_QXHU01000002.1:333596-447400 GCF_009663465.1 Riemerella anatipestifer | reverse complement strand
TTTAATTGACCAAATGTTTTTGAAAAAATTTTTAAATATTTTTCTCAACATCGCTAAATACCCCTCGCAACGCACCTCTTTATCCTTAGGTTTATTACTACATAAGCATTTAAGCCTCTCAATCTTACTCCTACTCTCTCTTATCGAGGCTGCAAAAATACATATGCATAAACTTATTCTCCAAATATTTTATACCCTTTTTTTATCTATCATATATAATTAACTGATATACAAATTGAAAAATTTTGGAATATAATTTAGAATACAACCATATACAATAATTAGTGATTTCAGATTATAGTTATTTTGTAAGCCATATTATTTTAACTCTACTAAAACGGGACAATGGTCCGAGTGATAAGCCTCACTAAGAATAAGCCCTCTAGACAAACGGCTTTCTAGAGAGTCTGACACAAAATGATAGTCTAACCTCCAACCCTTATTATTAGCTCGTGCATTTTGTCTATAACTCCACCACGAGTATTGGTTGGGTTCAGTATTAAAATAACGGAAACTATCTATTAATCCACATTCTTTTATAAACTCTGTCATCCATTCTCGTTCTATAGGAAGGAAGCCAGATACATTTTTTAATCTTACAGGGTCGTGGATATCTATCGCTTGATGACAGATATTAAAATCTCCCGAAATAATTAAATTAGGAATGGTTTTTCTTAGCTCTTTTATATAAGCTAAAAAATCGTAACAAAACTGCATTTTGAAATCCAGTCTATCTATATTGGTAGCAGAAGGCACATATACAGATATTACCGAAAAATCTTCAAAATCAGCTCTTATCACTCGTCCTTCTTTATCGTATGGTTCCATATCACAGCCATATTCTATGTGCTTAGGCTGAATTTTAGTAGCGATACCTACCCCGCTATACCCTTTCTTTTCCGCAGAAAACCAATAGGTATGGTAGCCCTCTTTCTCAAAACTTGCTATATCTATTTGGTCTTTTTGAGCCTTGCTTTCCTGAAAACAAATAACATCGGGAGCAGCGTGTCCTAACCAACCAATTAAATTCTTGTTAAATGCTGCCCGAATACCATTGACATTATAAGATATTATCTTCATTATTTTGTTTTAGCTTTAATTATTTGCCTCTATGATTTGACTGATGAGGCTATCCATCTCCTCCAAAGTAAGTATTTCTAAAAACCTTTTTCTATACTCCTTAAAATGTGGCACCCCACGGAAGTAATTACTGTAATGTTGCCTCATTTCTATCAATCCAAGGCGTTCACCTTTCCATTCAGCACTCCATTCGGCGTGTTGCCTTACTGCGGTTAAACGGTCTTGCAAAGTAGGTTCTGGAAGTAGCTCTCCTGTTTGGAAAAAATGTTTTACTTCATTAAAAATCCAAGGATAACCAATGGCAGCTCTACCAATCATAACTCCATCACAAGCATACTTATTTTTATAGTCTAAGGCTTTTTGAGGCGAATCTATATCTCCGTTACCAAAAATAGGAATCTCAATATTAGAGTTTTGTTTAATGCGAGAAATATGTTCCCAATCGGCTTCTCCTTTATACATTTGAGCCCTCGTTCTTGCGTGTATGGTAAGGGCTTTAATGCCTGCCTCTTGCAGTCGTTCCGCTACTTCATCTATATTGATACTGCTAGTATCCCAGCCCAACCTTGTCTTAACCGTTACAGGTAAATGGGTAGAATTTACTACGGCTTTGGTAAGCCTTACCATTAGGTCTATATCTTTCAAAACCCCTGCTCCTGCCCCTTTGCAAACTACTTTCTTCACAGGACACCCAAAGTTAATATCTACCAAATCAGGTTGTACCGTTTCCACTATTTTGGCAGACATCGCCATAGCTTCCTCATCTCCCCCAAAAATCTGAATACCAACAGGTCTTTCGTAATCAAAAATATCTAACTTCTTTTTAGACTTTATAGCATCTCTGATAAGCCCTTCCGAAGAGATAAACTCCGAATACATTAAATCTGCACCGTGCATTTTACAAAGCCTACGAAACGGAGGGTCGCTCACATCTTCCATAGGAGCCAGCAATAAAGGAAAATCTGGCAATTCTATATTCCCTATTTTTACCATTCTGCAAAAGTAAGTGTTTTTTTATTATTTCGTATTAACCGACCTCTCCCTAGAAAGGTTTTTGAATACACTAGGGAAAACTTATAATTAACCATATAAGATTTAACTTAAATTTAACATCCCTTCCTATATTTAATTAAAAGTATAGTTCTACTTTCGTGTCTTAATAGACTTTTATTCACATATAAAACCATATATTATGCAAAAAATCATTATATCATCCATCTTTGTATTGTGTTTCGCTAATCTATTTTCACAAGACACCTGCCAAATTAGAACCTCTCCTCATTACCAAAATCTAAAAATAATAAATGCTGAAAAAGTGAAATGTATAGCTCAAAATCGCCCAAGACCATCACTATTTTTTACCTTCGGTATTTGGTGTTACCCTTGTAGACTACACGCAAAAGGAGCTTATGACTTTGCTAAAGAACACAATCTTAACTTTTATGTAGTACTTATTGAAAATGATAAAGAAAAAAATTACAGAATACTAAAAGCAATTGACTTTTGGGAAGATATAGACAAAAACATCAATATACTATTAGTCAGCAATGAGTACAGTTCTAGACCTAGAGCCAAGAACAAAAAATTCCTTACCGAAATTACACCTCCAGAATTTGAAAATATAGACGATATGTCAAAATATATCCTAGTTAATAATTTAGGAAAAGTAGAAATGGTAACTAGTTACAAAGACTTTGGAGAAGATGATTGGAGAGATGACTCTGGTATTCTTGCCAGAAAGATTTTACCACTAGTTAAATAACAAAAAAATCGGAGAGAAAAGCCCCTCCGATTTTTTTATGATACTGTGCTAAAACACTACTTAGTAACAGTTTTGTACTCTATCTTAGAGACTCTGTATTTTTTACCATCTACACTATTCTCAAACTCTGTAGGAAAGTTTTTGTCATTATAAGTGTACTTATAAGCTTCCGTTTGAGTATAGATATCCGTGTAACTTACATCTTTACTCACATCTTTACTACTTTTAGTCAGTACATTATTGAAATTCCCCAATGAAACAGCTAACATAAATTGAGAATAGCCCAGCTTATCAAAACCGCTGATATTCTTAAAAATTGAATTTTTATCATCGTAAGTATAATTTTCTTCTATAGTCACTTCATCAGTATAACCATAGCCTGTTAAAGTCTTTTTTCCTACAATCTTTGTAACCTGCTTATTAGGCGTAAGTGTGTAGGTATAAGTTCCTACAGCCTCTAACTTTAGTTCACCTCCACTCACATTTTTCCTATTGTAGGTTACATTTACACTGCTCTCACTAAGTTCATAAGTATAGATATCTGTAGTAGTAGTACCACCATAACTTGACACTAGAGTTTCTTTAACTAAATTCCCCTTACTATCGTATTCAAAAACTCTCTCCTCTTCATCACTTTTTACCTTAACAAGAAGGTTATCTTGGTAAGCAAAGGTAGTGTTCCCCTCTCCATCACGACTAACCATTTTAGTAAATTTAGTCCCATCATAAGTTAAATCATAAACTGATGTTCTCTTCTGGTTACCATCTTTATCGTAGTAAGTTTCCTCTACCTTAGAAGGCAATAGCAATTCCTCCTTAGGCGTAGGTGTAGGCTCATCATCATTTCGGTTACAAGATACTGCTAAAAATACAGGCAAAACTGCCATAGATAATAAATAAAATACCTTTTTCATAGAAATAAACTTTATTTGATACTGCAAAGATAACTATTTATTATTTTTAATAAAAAATCGGAGAGAAAAGCCCCTCCGATTTTTTATGATACTGTGCTAAAACATTATTTAGCAACCGCCTTATATTCTACCTTAGAAACAACTTTCTCCTCATCTCTCACCCTTTCAACTTCCACAGGAAAGTTTTTATCATTATAAATATACTTATAGGTATCTGTATGAGTGTAGACATCTGTATCATCTATTATATTGTATTTACTGCTCTTAGTCAATACATTATTGATACCCCCCAATGCTACCTTTACCGCAGCTTGAGAATAACCCAACTTATCAAAACCGCTAATATTCTTATAAACCAAATTTTTGTCGTCATAAGTATAATTTTCTTCCACGGCTGTTTCATAAACATACGTCGAGGAGCCATCATAGCTTGTTGAGGTCTTCTTTCCTACAATCTTTGCAACCTGCTTATTAGTCGTAAGTGTATAGGTATAAGTTCCCACTTCCTCTAACCTTAGTTCCCCTCCATTCACATTTTTCCTATTGTAGGTTACATTTACACTGCTCTTATTAAGTTCATAAGTATAGATATCTGTAACGGTAGTGTTATCATAACTTAACACCTGAGTTTCCTTAACTAAATTCCCCTTACTATCGTATTCAAAAACTCTATCCTCTTCATCACTTTTTACCTTAACAAGAAGGTTATCTTGGTAAGTAAAAGTAGTAGCATACTCTTCATCATCACTCACACTAACTACTTTGGTAAGTTTAGTGCCATCATAAGTAAAGCTATTAACCGTTGTTCTCAATGTATTATTATCATAGTAAGTTATTTCCTCTTTAGAAGGCAATAGCACTTCCTCCTTAGGCGTAGGCGTAGGCTCATCATCATTTCGGTTACAAGACACCGCTAAAAATGCAGGCAAAATTGCCATAGACAATAAATAAAATACCTTTTTCATAGAAATAAATTTTAAATTGTACGAAATTTTGATGTTGCAAAGATAACTATTTATTATTTTTAATAAAATTTTGAAGAAAAACTACTATATTTACTCCATAGGAATACAAAAATAGATGTGAGGAACATAAGAACCTCCGTGAGGAATACAAAAACAGCTTTGAGGAACAGAAAAACAATCGTGAGGAATAGAAGAACAGCAATGAGGAACCCATTATTTTAATGAGGAACTAAAGAATAGCATTGAGGAATAGAAGAATGAACAGTTTTTATCCATAAAATTGAAAATAAACTAACCCAATTTAAATATATTACGATGAACAAGCTAAGAACAACCGAACTTCAGTGCCTAGAAAACTACCGACTACTATTCGCCAACCTAGACGAAGTTCAAGACCTCAAAACCGAACTTGAAGCCTATGGCTACAACGATGCTAAAATCCAACAAGGTAAAGCTCTCTTTAGCAAAACACAGCAGCTCTACGACCAAAACAAGCAAGAAACTGCCGAAGAAAAAGAAGCCTATGCCCATTTTGCCAACGCTTACAACGAGCTCAAGAAAAACTACAACAAGCACCGCAAAATAGCAAAAGTAGCCCTAATGAAAAAGCCCGAACTCTGGAAAACCCTCGCCATAGATGGTAGTGCCTCTGCCGCTTACCTCAAAAATATGGAAGAGATAAAAACCTTCTACACCCAAGCCCAGAGCCACAGCGAAGCAAAGCCACTCTTAGAGCAGTTTAAACTCACCAAAACCCTCGTAGATGAACAAAAGGCCGCACTACAACAAGTAGAACACCTAAGAGCTAATTACGAAAAAGAAAAAGGCGAAAGCCAAGACGCCACCAAACAAAAAAACAAAGCCTTTACCGAACTTTCTGACTGGGTACAAGACTTTTATGCCGTTGCTCGTATTGCCTTAGAAGACCGCCTGCAACTGTTAGAAAGCATTGGCAAATTTGTGCGTAGTTAGGAAAGAATTTCGCCCACAATCAAAAACAGTTCTTCCAAAAAGAGGAACTGTTTTTTGTCCCCACCCTCTTATTTACCCTTTAAAAATCAAATTTTTAATAAATTTATCTCACTATAAATTCACAAAATACTCTAAAACCCTGCCCTCACTTGTACACTTCCTATGTGTATGGTTCTGTCCCCAGAATTTCGTCCCTCATAGTTGAGGTTAAGTTTTATAAACGAATTTATCGACTGTTGCAAAAACACCGTCCATACCTGATTTTTGCCCACTTTAAGTCCTTCCAACATTTGATTACCTACCAAACTAAAACTATTACCTTTAAAATCATTATTGATGAACGAAAAACTTCCCCTAACCGAAGTCTTAGAACGCTCCCATTGTAAACTTCCTGTAAGGTCAAAGGTTTTTAAATGCTCTTCTCCGTCCAGCCTTTGCTTTTGCTTTAAAGCAGAAGATAGCTCTGCTTGTATAGCCTCTGTAAGTTTATAGGTTAATTTTGGGCGTGTTTCTAGATGAATTAAATGATAATCTCTAGACTTAAACATCTCCGAAGCGTTGGTTAAGCTCTGATACTGATTTTCCCAATCCGCTCTAAGATTTTTATTGAACCAATAGCCAATATTCACAAAGTGAGAAGACTGCTTTTTAGACTCTAAACTGAAATTAGCATTTATTAAGTTATCATTTAATATCAATCGGTAAGTGCCATTCCACCCCGAAACTTCATTAGGTAAAAATTGTGCTGTTGCCAAGAAGTTTTGATTTTTCAGAATTTGATTTTGTTGTTTTTCAAATGGATTCCAAACCAAAACACGGTCTTTTTTATAAAAAGAATTTTGAGATAAAAGCGAAAGATTAAAGTTCCACCTTTTCACAAAACGATTTTGAGAGTTAAATATCTGTGCTGGACTAATGAATAACGACAGCTGAAGTTTGTTTTTATTAGAAGGCAAATATTTTATCGTATTAGTATAAACCCTTATGTATTGAGCTAAATCGGTGTACTCAGCCACCTCAAACTCGTCTAACTGTTGCACCCCATCGCCGTTGTAGTCTGTCCATTTGTAAATTCCTTGTCCATCGGTTACTTTTAGATACTGAAATTCCCTTTGTGCCTCTTGCCCGTTGCCCAACTCATAAAAGGCTTGGAGCCTCACTCCATTATTAAACAACTGCTGATGGTATAAAATATTCCCCACCACAAAATCCTGATTTTGATTATGAACCAACGATTCCGAAGTATAATAAAACTTACGATAATGAGCCAATGCCGTAAGAGTTGTTTTTTCATTTTTAATGATTTGGCTCTCCACCATTGCTCCCAAAATATGATTTACCTTTTCTAAACCTGCATTTCTCACAGAGTCGTTCTCTCTTAGGTAGAGTTTCGTTAAAAGTAAAGTTCTATTTTCATTACCTACTTTTTTCTGTATAAATAACTCTCGCCACGCAAAACTCGTGGCATCTGTTTTTTGGATATTATTGAAGTTTTTAAGGTTATGTTCCATTTGCCCACCCAATGTCCAGCTTCCTTTTTCGCCTAAGTATGAAGTAGAAGCAAAACCTCTTACAAAACGAGTATCCTGAAAATCCGAATTGGTATTAAGGTAGGATACATTACCTTCTGTAAGCCATTTGTTTTGTATCCATTTAAAATTCAAATCGTTTTTAATCCCTTGATAAGTACCAGCTTCGTTGAGGAAATTAAGCGTATAGTTGAGTGCAGAGCCTTGCTTCCATTCATTTAAAAAACCAAATGTAAGTCTGTTTTGTGTTCTATGATTAAACTCTTGAGAAAGATTAAAATCTCTAGCGAACTCCACATTATTAAGACGATCCAAAATATGAAATCGCTTATTGATATGCTGAAACTCAAAACTTGGTGTTCCCTTCCATTGACCTTTAGTAAAGCTTTTTGCTCCTACTATCCGAGCGGCGTAGCCTTTATTTTCATCATTATTTTTGGAAGAGAATAAATTAACATCGTAATGACTTAACGAAACATCAGCTCCTACATAGCCTTGATTCAGCAAATAAGAAACATTAGCCGAAAGCACCTGTGTTTTTTGAGGTGCTGGTAACTTTCGCAACGCAGAATAGTCGCCTCTACCTTGCCCTACATACTCAAAAATCCGACCGTTATTCGTGGTTTGTTTCAGTATATAATCGCCCTCATTTTGCCCTGTGTAAGAAAAGGAAACTTGGTAAAGTTTTTCATTAGCATCAGTAGAAAACTCATAGTAGTCCCCATTAGCATCGCTTACTTTTCGGTAAAGAATTTTATTAACATCGTAAGCCGTTTCAACCCCAGACGGAGCCACCATCAAAGCAGAATTACTCCCTGCCTGTGCCAATACCTTTTGGTCGTCTTCGCTCAAATTAAGCGATAGAGGTGCATTTTTGTTATCACTTTCAAGAAACCAATTAAGCCCAAGTTTCAATTTCTCTCGCTGATGTTCCACACCTCCAGTAACTAAAAAACGTGTATAGTTTCGGTTGGTATAATTGTATGAAATGGTAATGAAGTTTTGATTGTAAATAGGTCTAAAGCTCGTAAAGGTAACCTCTCCCGTATTGTAGTTGATGGTATAATCTAAGTTCTCCCCTCTCTTCATTAAAACACCATCAATAAACACTTGTTCGGAGCCAGATATAATGGTAATGAAGGTTTCGCCATTCTTACCTAACAGCCTATAAGGACCTTGGTTGCCTTCCACTCCCTGAAACCTAATTCTATGAAATTCGCTACGAGCCACCCCCGCCGACAAATGAATAGAAGTTGGATTTTCCTTTCCCATTTTGGTTTGAAACTCTAGCCCTAGACTACGCCTTTGATACCTTCCGAAGTAAGTCGTTTCATCATTCAAATCCAAATGTCCCGCTCGAAGGAACGATTTTTTTTTGATATTAAGTTGAACAAAAATTTTATCAAACTCGTCTAACGTTTGTGTATAGCCGTCCGCCTGTATCGGAAGGTTATGGTCCGAGATACTGGCTAAAATAGATACCTCTTGGCTTAGTTTACCCGAAATCTGTAAATCCATAGAACTTTGCACCGATGAGCCTTGGGCATTACCAAAAGAAATCCCTCTTATAATAGCTCCTTGAGCATTAAGGTTACCTAAATCCAGTTGAGGCTTACTGGCAGACGGAAGCTCTAGCTTCTCTACTATATTCCTTTGTGGTAGCTTTATAAAATCCAATGTATCTCTTGTAAAAACCTCTTTATTGATATTAGCTATAATAAGGCTATCCTTCTTTGTAGAGTCTTTAAGATAAGGGTTATGCCAAGAAAACACCTGCCCATATACCATATATGAGTTAAACCAAACTATGAGCAAAGCGACTATATACTTCAAGATATGACTAACAAGAAATTGCAAATTTACATAACGGAATATTAACAAAACTTAATATAAATCATCTTATCTTTTTCTTCCATTCTGTAATAAAGTTTTTAAATTTGGAGCAAATAATAACTCTAAAATTAAAAGATTATGAAAAAATTCTATTCTTTAGTGGCCGCATTAGCTATTACGGGTACAATTACTGCACAAATTAATGTTTTTAATGGAGCCGATTTTGAGGATTGGGCTGCTTTTGAAAGCAGTTTAAATTCTTTTGGAATTAAAAGTTATGCTACTCAAGGAGTAGGTTTAGGGTATAATAATACCAATTCTCTTAACATCAGTACTTCGGGAGCCTCTGGTAACGACTATGTATTTACCTCTAAAGCGGCAGCAGCCTTACCTACTTCTATTGAGAAAATTACTCTTATGGTTAAGGGTAGTTCGGCAAAATCGCTTTCATTTAACCTTTACAAGACCACATTAGATAGTAAAGGGAGACAAGAATATTATGTGTTTAATTTAGGTGATTTTGGAGATAGCAATGTAACTTTAGAATCATCGGGTAGTAACCAGTACACTGGAACTATCAATACTAATGGTGAGTGGAGAGAAATCACCTTGAAAATAGATAATCTAGCGGATATTAACTTAACCGATACGAGCAAAGACCTCTTTGCACTTAAAGTGGGTAAAGGTGCTAAATATGATTTGAATATTGATGACATCAAAATTTATGATAAGAAGATGAATGTATATGATTTAGCTGGAAATAAATTAAAAAACTTAGTTAAAAACACCGTAGTAGATACCCAACTACTATTTGGAACAGATGCTGACATCAAAATTTACAATGTTAATGGGCAGTTAGTAAAATCTGCTAAAGTAAATAACGGTGAGGCTCTTAACCTATCTTCTCTACCTAAAGGAGTTTACATTGTTTCTGGAGAAGTAAACGGTGAGAAAGTTTCTCAGAAAATTATCAAGAAATAAGTCAAATTTACTTTTAATTCATTATTAAAGTCTCGGATAATCCGAGACTTTTTTGTTTATAAAAATCTTATTGTGAGTATAAATAACTCTTTTTTTTAGATTCTTTCCCAAAAAAATTTGCACACTTCCGCAAAAGGTGATATGTTTGCCCCAGTTTATGCAGTACACTATCAACTACATACAAAAAAATGTAAAAAAGTTACAAAATTATTTGACTGTTCCAAATAATTTTGTAAACACACACACACACACACACACACACACAGAATAGTTGCGTGCGTACGCGTATTATACTACTTTTTATCTAGATTTTTATCGTTAATTATAAATAATGTGCCTCCAATTTCTGTTGGGGGCTTTTTTCGTTTATCTCATTTTAAATTTAGCTTTCATCAATATTTGCTAAAAGCACCATTGTTTTGTCTTAAAACTTGGTCGTTCTTGTTGGGTGCTTTTAGCGTTCAGAAAGGGAGTTTTTGCTGTCTTTCTGCCTTAGCCTTTCCTCTCGTTTTGTGTGTGTTTAGAGGGGAAAGGCGTTTTTTAATGTTAGAATTTAGAGGTGAGATATTAGAACTTAGTATCACCTCAATTCAATCCTTAAGTCTAACATCTAAAATCCAATATCTAAAATCTAACCCTTTAAACATTATAAATTATGTCAATTAAGTACAAAACCATTCAGAAAGCCCAGCCAGGTGTGGCGGGCGGAGGCGACAAAAAATTCTATGCATCGCCTGTGTATCAAGGAGAGAAAACTCTAGAAGGTCTTACCAAAGACATCGAGAAGATTTCTACTGTAAGTGGGGCAGACATCAGAGCGGTGCTTTACGCACTCGTAGATGTGATGCAAACCTCATTATCAGAAGGGCGAATTGTAAGGCTAGGCGAACTCGGTAGTATGAGAGTAAGCCTTAGCAGCGAGGGCAAAGCCAAAGAGGAGGAAGTAACTTCGGCAGCAGTAAAGTCAGCAAAGGTGCTGTTTACCCCAGGTTCTGACCTTAAAAAGATGCTACAAACGCTGAAGTTTGAAAAAGTCTAGCCACCCACAAAAAATTTCCTAGCTAGGGAATGGTAATTCTCAAGCTAGGAAATCTTAATTCCCTAGTTAGGAAATTCTAAACGCCACGCTAGGGAATTTTTAACCCAAAGAATAACAAAGAAAAAATTAAACAAAATCACTAACAACTTTAAAATAAATTTTATGAAAACAAAGACTACAAAATTAAGTGTACTCGCCTTTCTAGGTTTAGGTTTAGCGGTTTATGGGCAAAGTGGTAAGGTGGGGATTAACACTGATAAACCTGCAGCTACACTAGAGGTACAACCTACTTCTACTAACTTAGCTGGAACTACTAACGAGGGATTCATCGCTCCAAAACTTTCTAAAACACGTATTGCTTCTATTGCTAGTCCTGTAGAAGGAACTTTGGTGTATGCCACAGACGAAGCCGACAGTAAAATTTCGGATTATACAGGTACAGATACCAAAGTAGCCAAAATCACAGAAAAAGGCTACTACTATTATAATGGCACAGAGTGGGTAAAAATAGCAGGAAACAATGATGATATTTGGCAAAAACAAAACAGCGGAAACATTAGACTTATAGATTCTGAGATTAAGGATATTGTACAATATACTCCAACTGGAGATTATCAGCAATACCCTAAGACTCAATCTATATTTCAGGATTATAACAGTGTAACAAATCAAATACAGACTAAAAATATTTCAGAACTTGGTGGTAATTTCAGATTTTTAAATTCTTCTTCCTCTCCTACATCTAATGATATTTATGGAGATATATCAGGTAGTGGAGAAAATTACATATATAATATTGATAAGATTGAAGGTAACACTGGAACTAATGGGAATTTCATAGGACAAAATCACAGGCTTATCATTCCTACAGATACTTCTCTCCCTGTAAGGCTTGTACGAACTGGTAGTTTTACTGCGGAGAAACTAGATAATGGAAACACTTTTGAGTTAACCTCTATAGCAGCAAGAACTTTTGATGCGGGAGAAGGAAATACAAGGGATATTCGTGGCGTTGGCAGTGCTACGAGCATTCAAAAGTCAGCAGGTTCTATTAAAAATGCCTATGGGAGTTTATCTATATTTTATACTCTAGAAAAAAATATTGCACCTATTGAGCAACTTATAGGAGTTTATTCATTTAGAAGTCTTAAAGGGGCAGGCAATATAATTGATTCTTATGGCTTTTTTTCAAGAAGTGATACTTCAACTTATTCAGGAACAATAACTAATTCGTATGATTTTTATGCTACTGGAAATGTAAGAAATGCGACCAATCAGTATGGTATTTATATCAATGGTTCTGAAAAAACAAATTATATAGAAGGTAAAACAGGTATAGGCGTTACAGCTCCTACAGAAAAGCTAGAAGTAGCAGGTACTGTAAAAGCCACAGGTTTTACGGGAGCTAGTGGGGCTACTATCTTCCCAGATTATGTATTCCAAAAGTATTATACAGGTACTTCTAGCCTCAAGGCAGATTATAACTTTAAAACCCTTAGCCAAGTAGAAGATTTTGTAAAGACTAATGGGCATTTACCAGGGTATAAGTCCGCCGCAGAAATTAAAAAGCAAGGTTATATAGACCTTATGGCTACCCAGCTTACCAATGTAGAGAAAATAGAGGAGCTTTATCTGCACCTTTTAGAAAAGGATAAAGAAGTAAAAGCACTCAAAGCAGAGCTTACAGAGCTAAAATCTTTAGTAAAAGACTTACTGGCTAAATAAGCACTTCTTCCTTCCCTATTGTAATATGCAATAGGGATTTTTTGGGGTAATCCGCTTTATAAGAGGAGCCCCTTTTTTAGTTTACCTTCATTTTATGTTTTCATACTTCCCAAAAAACATTAAATTTGGGATTTAAAAGATTATAATGCAAAATTATCTAGACTTACTTCAACATATACTAGACCACGGAACAGACAAAACCGACAGAACAGGCACAGGTACAAGGAGTGTCTTTGGCTATCAACTTAGGTACGACCTTTCTAAGGGCTTCCCTCTAGTTACTACAAAAAAGGTACACCTTAAATCTATTATTTATGAACTCCTTTGGTTTCTAAAAGGAGATACTAATATTAAATATCTTAACGATAATGGTGTAAGCATCTGGGACGAATGGGCAGACGAGAACGGCGACCTAGGTCCCGTATATGGCGCCCAATGGCGAAGCTGGAAGGGTGCTGATGGTAGGGTTATAGACCAAATTTCGGAGGTTATACACCAAATTAAAACTAATCCTGATAGCAGAAGGCTCATCGTATCCGCGTGGAATACCGCCGAAATCCCCAATATGGCACTAGCCCCTTGCCACGCTTTGTTTCAGTTTTATGTTGCTGACGGTAAGTTATCACTACAACTTTATCAGAGAAGTGCCGATGTTTTTTTAGGCGTTCCTTTCAATATCGCTAGCTATGCATTACTAACGATGATGGTAGCCCAAGTGTGTGGCTTAGAAGTAGGCGAGTACATTCACTCGTTTGGAGATGTGCATATCTATAACAATCATTTTGAGCAAGTACAAAAACAACTCTCCAGAGAGCCTAAACCACTTCCTACTATGAAACTAACCCCTAGCGTAAAAGACCTTTTTGACTTTAAATTTGAGGATTTTACACTAGAAAATTATCACCCACATTCGGGTATTAAAGCACCTGTTGCCGTATAACCAACAATCAATTAGTAAAATTTTTAAAATCTAAATTAAAGATATATGAAAAAAATTATCATCACCGCTTTAGCTTTAGGCTGTATTATTTCTACCCAATACAGCTTCGCTCAAACCGAAACTTCTGGGAGAGAAGCCGTCTATCGTGCCACCCATACTAAAACTACCGAACTTAAACACACCAAACTAAAAGTAAGTTTTGACTTTGAAAAAGAGCAGCTTCACGGAGAAGAATGGCTTACTGCTTCGCCTTATTTCTATCCATCAGACTCTTTAGTTCTTAACGCTAAAGCAATGCTCATACACGAAGTGGCTTTAGATAAAAATGGAAATAAAGCCCCTCTAAAATACAGTTACAAAGACGATATTCTGCACATTTCTTTAGATAAAACTTATCGTAAAAATCAAGATTATACAGTCTATATTAAATATACCTCTAGACCCAACGAAGTAAAACAAAAAGGAAAAAAAGCTATAAATGATGCTAAAGGGCTTTACTTCATCAATGCCCAAGGCAAAGACCCTGACAAACCTACTCAAATATGGACTCAAGGAGAAACCGAGTCTAATTCGGCTTGGTTCCCTACCATTGATAAGCCTAATCAAAAAACTACTCAGGAAATTTATATGACCGTTCCTGATAAATTTGTTACTCTTTCTAATGGGCTTCTAAAATCTTCCACCAAAGAGGCTAATAATCTAAGAACCGACCATTGGGTAATGGATAAAAAACACGCTCCGTACCTTTTCTTTATGGGCGTTGGAGAATATGCCGTAATTAAGGACAAATGGAGAGATATCCCTGTGGACTACTATGTAGAAAAAGAATATGCAGATTACGCCAAACAAATCTTTGGAAATACCCCTGAAATGATGGAATTTTTCTCTAAAAAGCTAGGCTACGATTATCCTTGGGCAAAATACGCTCAATTAGTGGGAAGAGATTTTGTAAGCGGTGCAATGGAGAACACAACTGCCGTTATCCACGCCGAACACGCCCACCAAAAACCAGGAGATTTGATAGACGACAACCATTGGGAAAGTACTATCGCACACGAACTGTTCCATCATTGGTTTGGGGATTTGGTAACCACAGAAAGCTGGAGCAATCTTACCGTAAATGAAAGTTTTGCCAACTATTCCGAATACCTTTGGGAAGAATACAAGTATGGAAAAGATGCTGCAGATTATCACCTCAATAACGATAAAAATAGGTACATACACAATCCTTCTGACTTCAACAAAGACCTCGTAAGGTTTGATTACGAAAATAGAGAGGATATGTTCGATTTAGTATCCTATAATAAAGGGGGAGCTATCCTACATATGCTAAGAAATTACTTGGGAGATGATGCATTTTTTGCGGGTGTAACAGACTACCTCAAAACTCACGAGTATGGTACTGGAGAAGCTCACCAGCTAAGACTTTCGTTTGAAAAAGTTTCTGGCAAAGACCTAAATTGGTTCTTCAATCAATGGTACTTTAACAGTGGAAATCCGAAATTAAACATACAATACAGCTACGAACCTATAAAAAAAGAAGTAACGGTATCTGTTTTACAAAGTCAAGAAAAGCCTTTTCAATTTCCGCTTACTATAGATTTACACGAAGGAAACTCTATAAAACGCCAAGATGTATGGGTAAATGCCAAAGCTAAAAACGATTTTACTTTTAGTGTGAGCAAAAATCCTGATTTAATAAATGTAGATCCTGCTGGAGTCCTTTTAGCTGAAATAAATAACAGCAAAACTCCCGAACAACTCTACTTACAATATACTAAGTCTAAAGAGTATAAAAGTAGATATTTAGCACTAAAGAGTGCTTCTGAATCTACAACTTATCCTGAATCAGTAAAAACAATAGTAGCTGCACTAAAAGATGATTTCTTCAGATTGAGAATTCAAGCACTTAATGCCTTAGACTTATCTAATCCTGCACACACAAAGGTAGCACTAGCTGAAGTTGAAAAAATCGCTAACAATGATCCTAAAACTTTAGTAAGAGCAGCCGCAATATTAGCTTTATCTAAAACAAAAAACAAAAAATATCTACCTCTATATGAGAAGAATATTGATGTAGTATCTAACGCCATCAAAGGAAGTGCATTGGCTGCCATTGCACAGACCGAGCCTGAACGTGTTAAAAGTCTAGCAGACAAAATAGACCTTTCTGGTGCTTCAGAGGAATTAATTACCACATTACTACCTACAATCGTTAAAAATAAGATAGAATCTCAGATGCCACACATAGGTGGATTGGTCGCTTTTTATCCTTTCTTAAAATTTCAAAATCCTGAACTAGGTAGTGTAGCGGAAGAAGGTTTCAACTGGATTATGACTTCTGATAATTTAAAAGCCACAGAATCTATCACCAAAATTTTAGGTCAAGCCAAGTCTGAAATTCCTGACAATCCTCAAGTTAAAATGATGATTATACAAATGCTTCAAAACGGAGTTTCAAAAAAAATGGAACTGCTAAAAACTCAACCTAGTAGTGATAGTCTTCATAAACAAATAGACAAAATAAATAAAATCATTGAGCTTTATAAAAACTAAGGCAACAAAAAAGAGAGATGAAATTCATCTCTCTTTTTTATTATAAACTATTTTTTGAATTATTCAAAAATATAATTAAGTGTTAGACTTAGTACTTGTTCTGATTTTTTCTTCTCTGTATATAAATCTTTAGTATACGATTCCACCATACGAGGATAAGTATTGGACAAACCTATGTCATACTTTACCGCTATTTCTAATTGTCTTTTATAACTAAAGCCAAAGCCAAAGCCTAAACCAAAATTGAAACTACTTGCCTTCCCATTAAGATTAGGATATCTAGGATCGTTTCCCTCTATTGTATAAACTTGTCTAGATGGGCTTTCTACAGTTTGCTTGATCAGGAAGTTAAATCTAGGTCCAAATAGCCCAAAAAATTCAGATTCTGCCTCTGAAAAATAACCTTTTACATAAATAGGCACACTAATGTAGTCATTATAATATTTGGTATTCTTGTCACCTACCTGCTTATTATAACCAGTTTCTCCTGCTTGATAATACTGTACTTCTGGTTGCAAATAAAACTGATCCTCGTTATCAGCAGGGATTAACGCTAAAGCTCCTACTTGAAAACCAAGTCTTTTACCCGATGGGTTATGCGCATGCTTTACTCCAGAATAATTAACCCCACCACTCACCCCAAAACGAGTGTTCTCAAACTGAATATTGATTTGTGCAAAAGACAAACTCGAGACCAAAACTAATCCTGCTAAAACTATTTTTTTCATAATCATATTTTTAAGAATAAAACTCCAATGATACCTTTCTATCATCAGAGTTTTACCATTGTAATTAAAATTTCAATATTTATTTTTCAAAAATACTATCCCAAAACCTTTGCAATAGTAACTCCTATATCAGCTGGAGAATCTACCACATTGATTCCGTTTTCTCTCATAATAGCCATTTTTGCCTGAGCAGTATCTTCAGCACCACCTACAATAGCACCAGCATGTCCCATAGTTCTTCCTTTAGGCGCTGTTTGCCCTGCAATAAAACCAACTACTGGTTTTTTAGAACCACTAGCTTTATACCATTTAGCGGCTTCCGCTTCAAGGTTACCACCAATTTCACCAATCATTACTACAGCTTCAGTTTCTGGATCGTTAATAAACATTTCTAAAGCCTCTTTAGTAGTAGTCCCAATGATAGGATCTCCACCAATACCTATTGCCGTAGAAATACCATAACCTGCTCTTACCACTTGGTCTGCAGCTTCATAAGTAAGTGTTCCTGATTTAGACACAATACCTACTTTACCTTTCTTGAATACAAACCCTGGCATAATACCAATCTTAGCTTCATCAGAAGTGATGATACCTGGACAGTTAGGTCCAATTAGACGGCAATCTTTATCAGCAATATAATTTTTCACTTTAGTCATATCAGCTACTGGAATTCCTTCTGTGATACAAACAATCACTTTAATCCCTGCATCTGCAGCTTCCATAATAGCATCTGCAGCAAATGCTGGCGGTACAAAAATGATACTTACATTAGCACCTGCCTTTTCCACAGCGTCTGCTACGGTATTAAATACAGGCTTACCTAAATGCTCTGTACCTCCTTTTCCTGGAGTTACACCTCCCACTACATTTGTTCCGTAGTCTATCATTTGACCTGCATGGAAAGTTCCTTCGTTTCCTGTAAACCCTTGCACTATTACTCTAGAATCTTTGTTAACTAATACTGACATATTAAATTTATTTATTTTTCTTTTTGATTATAACTACCCTTCACTAAAGGATTCTTATTTTTCGGTAAATTTAAGAATTTTTAAATTGATGAAAAAATTATTTTATTTCAAATTTTTCAACCTGACTTCTTTCCTTAAATAATCACGGAATTCTTCTGCTATAGCGCCAAAATAAGTTCCTTTCTTTAAATCTCTATTTACACCACATTTAGCGAGTAGTACCGTGCCTTTTTCTACTCTAACTCCAGAAGCCATACCTACTTGTCCCCAAATGGTAACCTCATCTTCAATCACGCAACATCCCGCAATGCCTGTTTGAGAAGCAATAAGACACTTTTTACCGATAATGGTATCATGCCCTATCTGAATTTGATTATCCAATACAGAGCCTTCGCCTATCACCGTAGAAGCAGTAACCCCTCTATCTATAGTACATCCATTGCCTATTTCTACATTATTTTCTATCACTACATTACCCACTGAAATCAACCTATCAAAGTTCCCATTAAGTTTTCTATAATAGAAGGCATCTCCACCTAAAACGGTATTAGACTGAATGATAACATTATCTCCTATTTCTGTTCTATCTCCAATAACCACATTGGGAAAAATGTGGCAATTTTTCCCAATTTTAACTTGATTTCCTAATACTACAGAAGGGTGGATAAAAGTTCCCTCTCCTATCTGAGCATCATTTAAATCCTTTTTAAAATTATAAATCTGCGTAAAGTGAGTATTTATTTTATTAAAATCTCTGAAAGGGTCATCAGAAATTAGTAATGCTTTTCCCTCTGGACAAGCCACTTCTTTATCTATTAAAATAATAGTAGCAGCCGAGTTTAATGCTTTATCGTAGTATTTTGGGTGATTTACAAATACAATATCACCTGAACGTACCATATGAATCTCGTTAGTTCCCAAAACAGGAAAACTCTCATCTCCAACAAATTGAGCTCCTATAATATCGGCAATTGCTTTAAGCGTTTGAGGCTCTGAAAATGTCATAATTGAATAGAATTAAAAAATGAAATTCGGAGAGAACAACTCCCTCCGAATTTATTGGACTAAATTTATTTAACTCTCTCTAAGTAAGAGCCGTCTTCTGTATTTACTTTTATTTTATCTCCTGGTTCTATAAATAAAGGCACCATTACTCTAGCTCCTGTTTCCACAATAGCGTTCTTAAGAGCATTAGTTGCAGTGTTACCCTTTACACCTGGGTCAGCTTCTACCACTTCTAGATAAACCGTAGGTGGAATCTCCGCCGAAAGAGGCGTTTCGTCTTCCTCCTTCATAATGATAGTAACTTCTTCTCCAGCCTTCATAAACTGAGCATTCTCAATCATTTCTTTACCAATATAGATTTGAGAAAAATCATCATTATTCATAAAGTGGAACCCATTATCATCATCATAAAGGTACTGAAATTTACGAGTAATTACCTTTACCTCATCTATTTTATGCCCTGCTGAAAAAGTGTTATCAATCACTTTACCATTCGTCACAGACTTAAGTTTAGTTCTTACAAAAGCAGGTCCTTTCCCTGGTTTTACGTGTAGAAACTCAATCACCTTGTAAATGTCGTTGCTGTAATTGATGCAAAGACCTTTTTTAATATCAGCTGTTGTTGCCATCTATATAATATGTTATTTATTTTTTATTTAATCTTTACCTGTACCGTAACCTTTTACAATACCTCTAGGCGAATTCTGTATGAATTGTAAGATTTCATCTCGTTCTGCCGTAGGAAGCATTTCTTTTTCTATGTAAGAAACGGCTTGAGAAACATTCATTTTCATTTGAAAAATGATACGGTAGATTTTTTGTATCTCAAATATTTTTTCATTAGAGAAACCTCTTCTTCTCAACCCTACAGAGTTGATACCTGCATAGCTCATAGGCTCTCTGGCCACTTTTACATACGGTGGAATATCCTTTCTTACTAATGTCCCCCCAGATATCATTACATGTTTACCTATTTTACCAAACTGATGAACAGCAGAGAGTCCTCCCATAACGGTAAAATCTCCTATTTCTACATGCCCTGCAATACCACACCCATTTACAATAATTACATGGTCTCCTAAGATACAATCATGAGCAATATGTGAGGTTGCCATTATTAAACAGTTACTTCCTACTTTAGTATATCCCAAAGCCTTCGTCCCTCTATTGATAGTAACCGACTCTCTAATTGTAGTATTATCACCTATAATGACTTGAGTATCTTCCCCTTCAAATTTTAAATCTTGTGGTATTGCTGAAATTACTGTACCTGGGAAAATTCTGCAATTTTTACCAATCCTAGCCCCATTCATAATCGTCACATTAGGACCTATCCAAGTACCTTCTCCAATTTCCACATCTGCAGCTATGGTGGTAAATGGCTCTACTACCACATTTTTATCTATCTTAGCCCGTCTATCTACGGCTGCTAACTGATGAATCATCTTTAATCTAGATTTTAGTTTTTGCTACTTGAGCCATAAGTTCGGCTTCTACCACCACACTATCTCCTACATAGCCATATCCTTGCATATGTACAATACCTCTTCTAATAGGCTCTATAAGGTCTATTTTGAAAATAAGCGTATCTCCAGGAACTACCTTTTTCTTAAACTTAACCTTGTCTATTTTAACAAAATAAGTAGAATAGTTTTCTGGGTCAGGCACATTAGCTAATACCAAAATACCTCCTGTTTGTGCCATTGCTTCTATCTGTAGAACCCCTGGCATTACAGGTTCTTTTGGGAAATGTCCTGTAAAGAATGGCTCGTTCATTGATACATTTTTAAGCCCTACCACGTGAGTATCAGACAATTCCAAAATTTTATCTACTAATAAAAATGGTGGACGGTGTGGAAGCAACCCCATAATCCCATTGATATCGTAAACAGGCTCCTTGGTTAAATCAAAGTCAGGCACATTTTTTTTCTTTTGTAATTTCCACTGGCGGTTCAGTTTTTTAGCAAACTGTGTATTAACAAAGTGCCCAGGTTTGTTAGCAATAACTTTACCTTTTATCTTAACTCCTACCAATGCCAAATCCCCAATTACATCTAGTAACTTGTGTCTAGCCGCTTCATTAGGATAGTTTAAAGTTAAATTATCTAAAACTCCATTAGGACGGATAGATATTTCTTCTCTACCAAATGCTTTTTTGAGTTTTTCTGTGGTTTCTGGTGTAAGTTCTTTATCCACATAAACAATAGCATTACTAATATCTCCACCCTTGATAAGTCCGTGGTCTAAAAGCATTTCCAATTCGTGTAGAAAGCTAAAAGTTCTAGCACTAGCAAATTCTTCTTTAAACTCAGAAATATGCTTCATAGTTGCATTTTGAGTACCTAATACCTTAGTACCAAAATCTACCATCGTTGTAATTTCATAAGTATCAGAAGGGATAATCGTAATATCAGACCCCGAATTTGGGTCGGTATAACTCATTACCTCTTTTATCACTAGGTACTCTCTTGCCTTCTCTTGCTCCACAATACCGGCTTTCTCTATTGCTTCTACAAAAAACTTAGAAGAGCCATCTAAAATTGGAGGTTCTGCACTATCTAACTCTAATATTGCATTATCTAAATCCATACCTACTAAAGCTGCTAAAAGGTGCTCACAAGTATGTATTTTAACCCCTAACTTTTCTAATGTAGTTCCCCTTTCGGTGGTGGTAACATAGTTTACATCTGCTTCCACTTGAGGATTTCCTTCCAAATCTGTTCTTACAAATACAAAACCTATGTTTTCTTTAGCTGGTTTTATAGTAAGATTAACTTGTCTACCTGTATGAAGACCTATCCCTGAAAGAGAAACTTCTTCTTTTAAAGTTTTTTGCTTATCACTCATTAGTATTATCTTTTGAGTTTTTTTCTAGTTGATTTAACTTTTGAACAATTTTATTAAAGTTTCGGAAGTGAACATAATTTCTTCTAAAATCACTTGCCGAAATTGCTGGAGAACCATATAGAATTTCTCCATCAGACACACTATTATTTACGCCACTTTGGGCTTGTATTTTAACTTGATTACCAATGTTAATATGCCCTACAATACCTACTTGCCCGCCCACTTGGTTCCAATTGCCTATGGTAGTAGAACCCGCAATACCTGCTTGAGCCGCAATTACATTGTGTTTGCCTATCTTAACATTGTGAGCAATTTGGATTAGGTTATCTATCTTAGTTCCTTCCCCTATAATGGTAGAGCCTATCGTAGCTCTATCTATACTACAATTAGAACCAATCTCTACATCGTTCTCTATAATCACATTTCCTAATTGTGGAATTTTTTTAAAACCTTCTGCTGTTGGTTGGAAACCAAAACCATCTCCTCCTATTACTGTATTAGAGTGTATGATGCAATTATCTCCTATCACACAACCGTCATAAATCCTAGCTCCACTATCTATTTTACAGTTCTTACCAATCTTGACTCTCTTACCTATATATACCTGAGGCGCAATCTGAGAACCTTCTCCCACCTTAGTTTTCTCTGAAACATAGGTAAACGCTCCTACGAAAACATTCTCTCCTAAAACAGCCGTCTGATGAATAAATGCTCCTTCTTCTACCCCCGATTTTTTATCTTGAACCATCTCATTGTAAAGGTTCATTAGCACTTGAAAAGATAAGTAAGCATCTTCTACGGCTATAATGGTAGTCTTATATTCTTTCTCTTCCAACAATTTCTTGGATACAATAAGAACCGAGCATTTAGTTTCCTCTACAAAATGAGAGAATTTTTCTTGGGCAACAAAAGACAGATGTCCCTCTTCACCGCTTTCTATAGGCGAAACCCCTGTAATTAAAGCATTTTCATCACCGATGATTTCTCCATCAATAAAACTTGCAATCTGAGAAGCTGTAAATTCCATAATGTGCAAAGATAGTAATTTATAAT
Source organism: Riemerella anatipestifer (assembly GCF_009663465.1). Taxonomy (GTDB): domain Bacteria; phylum Bacteroidota; class Bacteroidia; order Flavobacteriales; family Weeksellaceae; genus Riemerella; species Riemerella anatipestifer_C. The sequence continues at coordinate 424,503 of NZ_QXHU01000002.1, read as the reverse complement.
ATTTCTCCCGCAATTTATGCTACAAAACATCATTAAACCTCGTCACCATAACTGTATCTACCTAGGAAACGCTAAAATATATTTCTGTGTAGGACGCTTAAGACTCGTGGATAAAACAGATAGTTCTGATTCATCTAAAGGCACTTTATTCCCTTTTTTTTCTAGTAAATAGATAGGCTGTTTCTCACTATCATACGGCAATAAGTATCGGGAAATTTCATCAACAAAATCCAGCCCAAAATCTATATCCATTCGCTTATTAACAGTCTCTACTTTATCATCTATAAAACCTTGAGAAAACCCTTCTGAAGACCAAATAGTTTGAGGAAAATTTCGCGTTATAACTGCCTTACAATAATAAGACAGAACCAAATCTCCCTCATTTTGCCAAAGCTTTATTGCCTGTAATACATCAGTATCATCTAGATTTATAAATCTGCTCAAGTCTTCCTCCGACATAGAACTAAAATCTTTCTTATAAAGGAAATATTTTAGGTTTTCCGATGCCTCCAAATTAACTCCTTGAGAAATTAAAAATTTAGCTCTTTTCAAAATTTTAACCAACATAAATTCTGCCAAAGACGCTGTTTTATGGTAATACACCTGCCAATACATCAGCATCCTTGCTGTGAGATAGTTTTCTACGGAATAAATCCCTTTAGCATCTATCACCAATTCATCATCTGCCACATTCATCATCGATATCAGTCGTTGAGCATTGATATTACCTTCTGAAACTCCTGTAAAAAAGCTATCCCTTTTCAAATAATCTAACCTATCTACATCTAATTGAGATGAAACTAATTGATTAAAAAACTTACGATGATAATTCCCCTGAAACATCTCTATCGCTACCGATAATGCTCCTGAAAATTCATTATTCAATCGGCTCATAATCAGCAATGACAGTTTTTCATGATGCCAATCCTCCATAAGAACCGATTCTAATGCGTGAGAGAACGGTCCGTGCCCAACATCATGTAATAGAATAGCCAACATTGCCGACTGTTCCTCTTCCTTACTTATCTTCACCCCCTTGAGCTTAAGCGTTTCTAAGGCTAAAAACATCAAGTGCATCGCTCCCAATGCGTGATGAAACCTCGTATGTGTAGCCCCTGGAAAAACAAGATTAAGAAGCCCAGTTTGCGAAATCCTCCTCAAACGCTGAAAATAAGGGTGTTCTATAACATCAAATAGTATTTCGTAAGGTATTTTGATAAACCCATGCACTGGGTCGTTTATAATTTTGAGTTTATTAGTTTTACTCATTATCTTTTTAAAATTTCAGCAAATTTAGAGCTAATTTCTTAATTGACAATAAACTAAAATTTAACAAACCCTAACCTATCTCCGTTAAGAACAATAGGTGTTTCTAGATTATTGGTAAACAAGCCACCAGTACCCAATCCTTGAGGCATCTTACTTTGTTTAGTATAAGTGTATTGGGCAATAGCATTAAGACCGATATTACTTTCTAAAGCAGAGGTTATCCACCAGCCTATACCTAAAGTTTCTGCTAAACTTATCCATTCATCAGTCCCAGAAAAACCGCCTACTAGAGAAGGTTTCAAAATAATGTATTGAGGTTTTATTTTTTCTAATAATTTTTGTTTCTCTTCCACCTGCACCACGCCTATCAGTTCTTCATCCAAAGCTATAGGTGTAGGCGTATTCTGACACAGCATTGACATTTCTTCTAATTGCCCTGCCTTTATGGGTTGTTCAATGGAATGAATTTCTAAATCAGAAAGTTGTTGTAATACCGTTTTCGCTTCCTCCATTGTAAAAGCTCCATTGGCATCTACTCTTATTTCTAATTGATTTTTAGGATAAATATGCCTTAACTCGGAAATAATTTGCCTCTCGGAAGCCCAATCAACTCCTATTTTTAGTTTAATACAATCAAAACCTTGAGAAAGTTTATCTTCTATTTGTTTTTGCATAAACTCTACCGACCCCATCCATATCAACCCATTGATTTTGATAAAATCTTTACTCTCTGTAAAATCTGACGGGAAATAAACATACTTATCCTGAACCAAGTTCATCATCGCCTGTTCATAACCTATCCATATAGACGGGTAATGACGAAGATGTTCTCTCAAAACTTCAGGAGCTAAATGTATATTTTCGCACAACCAAATCAATTTTTCTTCATAATCAGGAACATCATCATAACTCAACCCTCTAAACAAACCACACTCTCCCTGCCCTTTGTTTATACCGTCTGCAACCTCTAGAAAATAAGTTTCCTTAGTAGCCAAAACACCCCGCGAAGTACCGCTGGGTGTTTTGAATTTGAGTGTATATTTATTATAATTAGCCCTCATTAAGCATCTTTAGCTTGATCCATAAACTCCTCTGCTTTTTTTACCATTTCTTCGCTTCCACAGAAAAACGGCACTCTTTGGTGCAACTCTGTAGGCTCTATTTCCAAAATTCTTTGAAAACCATTAGACGCTCTACCTCCCGCTTGTTCTGCTAAAAATGCCATCGGATTACATTCATATAGAAGTCTTAGTTTTCCGTTAGGAGCCTGTGAATAAGACGGATAGATGTAAATTCCACCTTTAATCATATTTCTATGAAAATCCGAAACCAAAGAGCCTATATAACGAGAAGTGTAAGGACGGTCCCCTTCTTCCATTTGGCAGTATTTTAAATAATCTTTAACCCCTTGTGGAAATTTAATATAATTACCTTCGTTTATGGAATATATTTTCCCTTTTTTAGGAAACTGCATATTAGGGTGAGAAAGATAATAAGTACCCAAACTTGGGTCTAATGTAAAGCCATTAACTCCGTTCCCTGTGGTATAAACAATCATTGTAGAAGAACCATACACTACATACCCTGCCGCAATTTGATTAACACCTTTTTGCAAAAAGTCTTCTAGCTGCACAGGAGTTCCTGGCTCCGTAACTCTTCTATAAATAGAGAAAATCGTCCCTACCGATACATTAACATCTATGTTAGACGACCCATCTAAAGGATCTATCAATACCACATATTTGCTCAAATGCCCATTCTCACCTGATTTTATTTCTATAAAATCATCACTTTCTTCCGAAGCGATACCACACACCACTTCTCTCTGAGAAAGAGCGTTAATGAAAATATCATTAGCCAAGACATCTAATTTTTGCTGGTCTTCTCCTTGTATATTGGTATTCCCTGCCTTGCCAATGATATCCGCAATCCCAGCTTTATTCACTTCTCTGTTCACTACTTTAGAGGCTAACCTTATAGCACTTAAAAGCCTAGAAAGCTCTCCCGTAGAATACTGAAAATCATCTTGTTTATCAATTATAAACTCACCTAACGTTTGTAATGGTTGTTGTGACATTTTTAGATTTATTAGTTAGAGCCACAAATTTCGTAATTTTGTTTGAATTTTCACAACTAAGGAAACTTTTTTATCCAAATTAAATTTTTGTATTTCTTTTTTTCAACTGATTTTAATACTTTTGGAAATTGTTTTAGTCTGTCGGAAGACCTTAACGCTAAGAATTATTTAGCTTTTAATAACACATTGTATGAAAATATTTAAGTTTGGAGGAGCCTCGGTAAAAGACTCCGAAAGTGTTAAAAATGTAGCATTTGTACTAGAAAATCAAGGTTTTAAAGAATGTCTGCTCGTAGTTTCCGCTATGGGCAAAACTACTAACGCTTTGGAAAAAGTTGTAGAAGTCTACTTCCAGAAAGGAAATTATAATGAAGAAATTCAGAAAATAAAAACATCACATATAGAAATAGCCTCTGGGCTTTTTGATGAAAATCACCCTGTTTTTGATGAAATTTCGTTGTTTTTTGATGACGTGCAAGCTTTCTTAAGAAGGAATAAATCACCTAATTATAGCTTTGTTTATGACCAAGTGGTAAGTTGTGGAGAAATGATTTCTTCTAAAATCCTTAGCGAATACCTCAATTCTAGAAACTTTAGTAATGATTGGATTGATGCTAGAGATTTCATTAAAACCAATGATACCTACCGTGAAGGTGTGGTAGATTGGACAGAAACCGAAACCAACATCTCACAACTCAATAAAGAGAAATGCTATGTAACACAAGGATTCATTGGTTCTGATGCCAATAATTTCACTGTAACACTAGGGCGTGAAGGCTCCGATTATTCCGCTGCGATTTTTGCATACTGCCTTAATGCTAATGCAATGACCATTTGGAAAGATGTCCCAGGTGTTATGACTGGAGACCCTAGAAAATTTAAAGATGTTAAACTACTTTCTAACATTTCTTACGAAGAAGCTATAGAAATGGCATACTACGGAGCCTCTGTAATCCACCCAAAAACTTTACAACCTTTAAAGCAAAAAAATATTCCGTTCTTTGTAAAATCTTTTGTAGAACCACAAAAAGCAGGAACCAAAGTTGGTATTTCAGAAGAAAATCAAAAGGAAGAAAGTTTCATTCTCAAGGAAAATCAAAACCTAATTAAAATATCCTCCCGAGATTTTTCTTTCATAGCAGAAGACCATATTAGTTTCATTTTCAATATTTTATCCCAATTAAAGATAAAAGTATCGTTGATGCAAAATTCTGCCATATCATTGGCACTTTGCTTAGAGGATAAATTCGGAAAACTAGACGAGCTTAATGAGGTACTACAAGCTAATTTCAAAACAGAAGTTTACAAGAATGCCTCTTTATTCACCATAAGGAATGCTGATATGGATAAACTGGACAGACTTTATGAAGGTAAAAATATTTTATTGGAACAAATTTCCAAAAATACTGTCCAAATTGTAATTCTCCAGAATTAAAAAATTAAAAACCAATGAGTCTCATTTCTAAGAAAGATTTAATAAAGGTAACTGGTTTGGATAAAATAGGATTTTTAAAACTCCCTATTGCCTCCCTTATTATGCGCTTGACAAGGATAAACCAAGTGAATAATCTTTATGACAAAATAAAACATACAAAAGGCAAAGGCTTTTTTGAAGCCTTTGTAAAAGAAAGAAACTTAAAGTATATTGTCTTTGAAGAAGATTTACAAAAAATACCTAAAACAGGACCTTTTATATTAGTTGCCAATCACCCTCTAGGAGCAATAGACGGTATATTAATGTGCAAAATTTTAACTGAAATTAGACCTGATTTTAAAATTATGGGCAATTTCCTCTTAGAGAAAATTGAACCTATGAAACCTTTTGTAATCCCTGTAAATCCTTTTGAAAACAGAAAAGAAATTCGCAGTAGCCTACAAGGAATGAAAGCCACCCTAAAACATCTCGAAGAAGGTGGTTGCGTAGGTATATTCCCTGCGGGAGAGGTTTCTAACAAGAATAATGCTTTTGCCCAAATTATGGATAAAGAATGGGAAAAACCAGCACTTAAACTTATGAAAAAGGCTAAAGTCCCAATAGTCCCAATGTATTTTCATGCTAAAAATAGTAAGCTGTTTTACGCAATGTCTAAAATACACCCTGATTTACAAACTCTAATGCTTCCATCTGAAATGATGAACAAAAGAGAAAAGCCTATTAGAGTAAGAATTGGGAAACCTGTTTCTGTAAAAACCATAGAAGACTGCGACTCTGTGGAGGAAATGGAGCATCTGCTACAAAAGAAAATTTGCCTTATGAAAACTTATTATGACAAAAGGCAATCGTTGGCAGATTTAATGAAACTTCCTAATCTCAATTTAAGAATTCCAAGTAAGTCAGAAAATATAGTCCAAAACATAATAGACGAAACACCCCAAGAAGACTTGATTAAGGAAACAAAAACCTTGAGGAATAAAGGAAAAATGCTCTTTGACAATGGAAATTACGAAGTCTTCTTCTGTTCCTACCAAGAGATACCGTCCATTATGAGAGAAATAGGCAGACAAAGAGAACTTACCTTCCGTGCAGTGGGAGAAGGCAGCAATCTCCCCTTTGATTTAGATGAATACGACAAACACTATCACCATCTTTTCTTATGGGATAAAGAAGCCCAAAAACTCGCAGGCGCTTACAGAATGGCTTTAGGGAGGGAGGTCATAAAAAAACACGGTATTAAAGGCTTTTACACGAGTTCTCTTTTTGAGTTTGACCAAGAGCTACAACCTTTTTTCCGAAAAGTAATAGAAATGGGAAGAGCCTATATTTCTATAGAATACCAACAGAAACCTTTTCCTCTATTTCTTCTTTGGAAGGGCATCGTTCATGTTTGTTTAAGAAACCCAGACCACAAGTTTTTAATGGGAGGTGTAAGTATCAGCAATAAATTTTCGGAATTTTCTAAGTCGCTTATGATAGATTTTATGCGCTCTCATTACTACGATTCTGCTGTGGCTCAATACATACACCCAAAAAATGAGTTTAAAATCAAATTAAAAGAAAGGGATAAAAACTTATTTTTTGACGGTATAGAAGCAGATTTAGGAAAATTAGACAAACTCATTGACGATTTGGAACCAGAAATGAGATTACCTGTATTGATAAAGAAGTACATTAAGCAAAATGCTAAAGTTATCTCCTTTAATGTAGACCCAAACTTTAATGATGCGATTGATGGACTAATGTACATTCGTATCAGCGATCTTCCTGAAAGCACCATTAAACCTGTATTGGAGGAAATGAGTGAACAACTAGGCTCCGAAGAGCAAAAAAAATAAATCTGATTATCAAAATATTAACCACAAAATTCATAAAAATTCCAAAACACACTTGTTTTGTATTGATAATATATATATCTTTGCACCACTAAAAAACAACTGATAGAAGCAATTATGGTGCCTTAGCTCAGTTGGTAGAGCAAAGGACTGAAAATCCTTGTGTCCCTGGTTCGATTCCTGGAGGCACCACCATTTAGAAAAAACGGATAGTAAATAAGCCACTAAGTGCTAATAATAGGAACTTAGATTAACGGTAGATTTACTATCCGTTTTAATTTTTGTCCTAAATTTTGTCCCAACACCTGTACTCTGGGGCAGTTTCTTATTAAAATCTAATATTTATGAATAAGAAATTTGAAAGGGAGTATTTCAACGCTACCTCTTCCCATGAATTTTATTGAAAAACTTTTACTCTTATCAATCTTGAAATGCTTCTCGTATTCCATATCCAAAAGCCCATTATAGTCTCGCCAACCACCCATAAAAAAATACTTTCCAATGAAATTTTTCCTTGAATAACTTTTCTTAAGGTTTCACTTTTTGCATTTGGAATCAGTTCGATATAAACCGTCTTTTCTTTCAAAAACACCAAAAATAGATTGTTTCCAAGTTCCTCTTCTTTGTTTTTAGGGTCTGTTAATCCCTCGTAATCGTCTTGCTCCAAAATAAACCCCATCTAATTCAACTTCTCTATAAAAATAAACTTAAATCTTCTTATTGTTTTTTCAAAAATTGCTTTCCGAAAAGTCCTAAAATATCGGTTAATGGTATTTCTGTTGAATTCTAAAAAGTTCTGCTGTTTTCGTTGCATCAATATCGCTACAAAAATACTTGATTATATTTTTATAAAAAAAAATGTTCCTTACTAATTTTCCAAAAATTTGCTAGAACCCTTTAATCCTATTATCTTTGTTTCCAATATAAAATTAAAAGATGTCGGATATAAAACTCAATACCATTCCAGAGGCATTGGAAGACCTTAGAAACGGAAAAATCATCATCGTTGTAGATGACGAAAACAGAGAAAACGAAGGCGATTTTCTTTCTGCGGCAGAGCTTACCACACCAGAAATCATCAATTTTATGACTATCTATGGTCGTGGGCTTATATGCACACCACTACCAGAGGAAAGATGCGATGAGCTGGGGCTAGATATTATGGTCTCCCGTACCAGCGACCCTAAAGAAACTGCTTTTACCGTGTCCATAGATTTGTTGGGCGAAGGGGTTTCTACGGGCATTTCTGCGAGTGATAGAGCCAAGACTATTCAAGCACTAATGAATAGTTCTACTAAACCGACAGATTTTATGCGCCCAGGGCATATATTCCCACTTAGAGCTAAAAAAGGAGGGGTTCTAAAAAGAGCAGGACACACCGAAGCAGCAATAGATCTTACCAAACTAGCAGGGCTGAAAGAGGGTGGAGTTATCTGCGAAATTATGAATGATGATGGGACGATGGCAAGACTACCACAGTTGGTAGAATTAGCAAGGAAACACGACCTTAAAATAGTCTCCATAGAAGACCTAATAGAATACCGTCTTAGAAAAGGAGACCTAGTAAACAAAATAGAAGAGAGAACTGTAAAAACGCTTTACGGAGAATTTAAGTTCTATGCGTTTCAAGAAAAGCATACCGAGCAAATTCACTTCGCCTTTACAAAAGGAGAATGGGCAGAAGACGAGCCTATTTTGGTAAGAGTACAAAGTTCTAGTTCGTATTTTGATGTATTGAGTAGGTTTATTTCTGGAGAGCAAAATCTTTTGGAAAAAGTGACCAAAATGATAAATGAAGAAGGTAGAGGGGCAGTTATATTTATCAATAATGTTTCTAATGCAGAAAATACGATGAGGAAACTCCAGCAGTTTTTAGATTATCAAGATGGGCAAGTACAGCGCCCTACACTATCTGCAAACTATATGGAGTATGGAGTAGGTACACAGATTTTAAAACATTTAGGCATAACTAAATTTAGAGTAATTACTCAAAACCCAAATCAGAAGCCTGTGATTTCAGGCTATGATGTAGAAGTTACCGAAATGGTACAGCTTTAGACTATGATAAAATAATTGTTCATAATAATAAGGTTTTAATTGGTTTAGTAAAAGCTGAAGGTGTATATATCACGCACCTTCGGCTTTTTTATTTATTTCTATTTCTATATTGTGTTAATAAGAGAGGACCTATCATCCAAACTTAAATTTCTCCATTTATAAATTTAAAATTTTACTTTCTTGTAAAAAGCAACAACACTTTAGTATATACATAATAGGCTAGTATCAAACCTATGGTATCTGCTAAAAGGTCTAGCCACTCAGCAGAACGCCCAAGTGCCATAACTTGCTGAAAAATTTCGGTAAGAATAGCGTAAGCAACAAGGATAAAATAGTAGGCATACACACTAGCTTTGGGATATGCCCAACGAAATAAAAAGCCTAACACAAAAAACATACTAAAATGAACTACTTTATCTATCCCTTGAAATAGGAACCAATAGTCCTTGTGTTCTCCCACAGGTTTGAGAAGAACATAAGTAAGTAATGCCCAATAAATGGGCATTACTATTTTTACAATATGATGGTATTTTTTAACCAATGACTTCTAGGTATTGTTCAGAAGATAATAATTCCGATTGGTCTACGCCTTCTGAAATTTCTAACTTTATAATCCAACCTTTTCCGTAAGGATCTGTATTTACCAATTCTGGCTCATCTTCTAACGCTTCGTTGAACTCCACAACTTTTCCTGCTAATGGTAAGTAAAGGTCTGAAACCGTTTTAACGGCTTCTACACTACCGAAAACTTCACCTGAATTCAAAGTTTCATCTACAGTATCTACATCTACGAAAACAATATCTCCTAGCTCAGACTGTGCAAAATCTGTAATGCCAACTGTTGCTATATTACCTTCAACTTTTACCCATTCATGGTCTTTAGTGTACTTTAGTTCTGCTGGTGTATTCATTTTATATATTTTATTTTCCTCCAAAAATAACTTAATTATATTATATGTTCAAAATTTTATAGTTTTTTTCAAATAAAGTATTTTAATCCTATGATTTAAAGAACTTTATTATTGATTATTTTTCTCTAACACCACACTTGCTCCCTGAACTTCGCCTCTCATAGGTGGTGATTTTTTGGTAATTTTAACCTTGATGTAGGTAATTTTAGGATATTTAGTCAGAACAGTTTTAATAATTCGTCCTGCCACATGCTCCAACAATTTGGAGTTAACATTCATCTCCTGATGTACTATGTCATTAAGCTCCGCATAGCTGATGGTATCTTCCAAATTATCTGTTTGAGCCGCACTCCATAAATCCACATCGCACTCCAAATTAACTAAGTAGTAAGTACCTACAATATTTTCTTCCGGCAAGACCCCATGGTAGGCATAGATTTTAATATCCTCTAAAATGATTTTTGACGCCATAAAATATTTTTATTTTTGATAATTTACCAAAAGAGAATCGTCTTCTAATTCAACGATTGGATATTCGTACTTAAGACTAAGATAAACTTCTCTTAGAGTATCATAAAAATCTTCTTCCAAAGTACCTTTACTCACTTCCTTAGGAATCCAAAAAATAGTATTTGGGAATAGACCTTTAAGAACCCCTGCTTGAAACATCGTCCCTGAAAATAGAACTTTTGTCCATTTTCTTTCTTCTATTTTTTTTGCTATTTCTAAAAGATTGCCCGAAGCGTCTGATACTTTTTCTAAAAATACTGCCCCGTATAAACTATGAGCTAATATTGGGATTTGTTTTTCCTGTTTCAGCTTCAATATTTCTTCTTCTAAACGGTCGTCTGCTGGCATCTGAAACTCTTGATATTTTAAAAAATCTGGAACTGGTAGATTAGTTTTGGTGTTTTTTTTATTTTCTTCCATTAGTTTAAAAATTGATGAATCACTTGTTCTACTTCTTTCTGAGCTACGGATAAATCATCGTTAATGATAATTTTATCGAATTTATCTTGATAAGAAAGTTCCTCTGCCGCTTTATCTACTCTGATTTTAATAGTCGCCTCATCATCAGTTCCTCTAGAAATAAGTCTGTTTTTTAACTCCTCAATGCTTGGCGGTGCAATGAATATAGAAAGAGCTTTTTCTCCAAAAATATTTTTAAGATTAACACCTCCCACTACATCTACATCAAAAATAACGGTATTGCCCAATTTCCAAATACGCTCCACTTCCGATTTTAATGTGCCATAAAATTTATCCGTATAGACTTCTTCGTACTCGACAAAAGCCTCTTCTGAAATCAGTTGTTTAAACTTTTCTAAACTTAAAAAATGATAATCTTTACCATCTTGCTCTGCACCTCTCGGCTGTCTTGTCGTAGCAGATATAGAAAACTCCAAATTGGAAAATTTCTCTAAACAATACTTTACCAATGTGGTTTTACCACTCCCCGATGGTGCCGAAAATATAATAACTTTATCCAATGTTTTACCTTTTTATTATCGTTTACAATACATTAAGCGTTTGTTCTTTAATTTTTTCCAAATCGTCTTTCATCAATACTACCAATTTCTGAATTTCTGCATGGTTAGCTTTAGAACCTAATGTGTTGATTTCTCGCCCTATCTCTTGGGCTATAAAACCTAATTTCTTACCATTAAATTCATCTTGAAGCATCGTATCTTGGTAGTATTTAAGATGCTGAGCCAACCTTACTTTTTCTTCTGAAACATCTAACTTTTCAGTGTAATAAGCCATCTCTTGGTAGAATCTAGTTTCATCTACATTTTCGAAATCTTGCAACGCTTTCTGATATTTTTCTTTGATATTAGCCAATCGCTCCGCTTCAAAAGGCATTACTTTTTCTAAATTCAGACCAATATTGGTAATATTTTTTTGTAATTCTTCTTGCAAAGACTGTCCTTCGGTTTTTCTAAATTCTGTAAAGTTATTGATGGCTTCTAACAACAATTGTTCTATAAAAACCCATTCTTCATCCGAAATTTCCTCCGTATTGTAAGTTGTAGCATCAGGCAACCTCATCGCCATTTTTAGAAGTTCAAAGTCTGGCGTATCTTCCGAAACAATCTCTTTAAATTGAGTAATATAATTTTGAATTATCTCTTTATTTAGTACCAATTGGCTCTCTTGAACCAAGCTTTCTATACTAATGCAACAATCAACCTTCCCTCTCAAAATGGTTTCCGAAATTATCTTTTTAATCAGAAATTCTTTTTCTCTATATATCGAGGGCATTCTAAGACTAATATCTAACCCTTTACTATTAACAGATTTAATATCTATACTTATCTTTTTATTTTGAAAAGTACTTTCGGCTCTCCCGAACCCCGTCATAGATAATACCATAGACTTATAAAATATGAATTAAATTAAATGCTTATTTCCCTTTATATTGAGGCTTCCTTTTTTCCAAAAAGGCACTTATTCCTTCCTGAAAATCCAAAGTTTCCGCAGCATCTTGCTGGAGAATACTCTCCAAATCTAACTGCTCCGATAGACTATTCTGATAAGATTTGTTAAATGCTTTTTTTGTAAGCCCCAATGCCACAGTAGGCTGATGAGTAATATGTTCTAAGACTTGTAAAGATTGTTCCGAAAAAGTAGCGTCTGAAAAAACATCAGCAACCAAACCTCTTTCTAAAGCCTCTTTAGCAGATAATTTCTTCCCTGTAAATGCCAAATAACTCGCTAAGGAACGCCCTAAAAGTTTAGGTAAATAATACGTACCCGCTGTATCTGGCACTAGTCCTATATTAGAAAAAGCTAGGGAAAAATACGCTGACTCTGATGCCACTGCAAAATCACAAATAAGAGCCAACATTGCTCCTGCACCAACCGCAGGGCCATTAACCAATGCAATTACTGGTTTTTTAGCGTAAACAATAGCCTTCACTAATGGATTATAATAATCTATCACAATCCTCTGGATAAAGCGTTCTTCGTTGGCTTCCGTTTTATAATCTAAAGCCTCCTTTAAATTCTGTCCAGAACAAAATGCCTTACCTTTACCGCTAATTGCAATACAGCGTACACTAGAGTCTGCATCGCAAGCTTTTATAAAATGTAATAATTCCTCTAAAACTGATTTATTAAGGCTATTAAACGATTCTGGCTGATTGATATATGCGATTTGAAGCTTCCCTTCAAAATAATTATCTATATCTATTAACTTATACATAAAGCAAATTTATCACTCCAAAGATAAAAAACTTCCACATATGAAAAAAGCTCATATACAGAAGTTTTATCAATTACGATTTTTAAAAAATTTGTATTCGACCCTATCGCTGTAATTTTTCTCCGTAACTTAAATCTCCTGCATCTCCTAATCCTGGAGTTATGTAGCCTTTGTCTGTAAGTTTTTCATCTACCGCACCTACCCAAACATAAGCTTCTGGATACGCCTTTTGAAGGGTTTCTACTCCTTCTTTACTCGCAATAGCCGCTACTATATGAATTTGTGAAGGGTTACCATTAGTAAGCAAATCTTTAATAGCTTCGATTAGCGAAGCTCCTGTGGCTAGCATTGGGTCTGCCACAATAAGTGGTCGTCCCTCAATATTAGGGCAGGTAAGGTAATCTTGCTTTATGCTAAAATAATCGTTAGCATCGTGCTTTCTATATGCCGCTACAAAACCACAATCTGCTTTATCAAAATAATTTAGCACTCCTTGAAACAAAGGCACACCAGCCCTCAATATGGTTGTAATAACAGGTTGAGTTTCTATTTCTCTTGAAATGACTTTATCTAAAGGAGTAGTAACTTCTACCTCTTTAAAAGGCAAATGCTTACTAATTTCAAAAGCGGCTATCTCACCTATTCTTTCCATATTTCTACGAAACTTCATTCTGTCCGTTTGTACGGAAACATTTCTTAAATCGTTAATCCATTCTGTAACTAATGAAAACTCTTCTGATAATATTGTGAACATCTTATTCTTACTTTTATTCTGATACAAATTTCGGTATTTTTTAATAATAGACCTAGTAAGTTTCTTTTTTTATTTAGCAGATAAAATTTCTCTCCTCCTTGTTCTTACACCTTAATCACACTTTAACTCTATGATAAGATTTCTTGTAACTCTAGCCACCTCATCTCTATTCTCTCTAACTCTTGGGCGTTTTTTTCTAACAGTCCTGATAGACTAGCCACTTTCTCATAATCTGTTTCTCCGTTGAGCTGTGTGAGTATAACTTCTCTTTCTTCTTCTAGCTTTGGTAATTGTTTTTCTATTTCTTCTAGTTCTCTCTGTTCTTTAAAAGATAGTTTTTTCTTAGGTAAAGGCTCTTTTCTTTCTGTCTGAGGAATTTCAACTTTTTCTTTTTCCTTATTATTTTGTTTTAGCTCTAAATCTTTAGCGGCTCTATATTCTGTAAAGTTACCTGTGAAATCTCTTACTTTACCATCTCCCTCAAATGCCAAAATATGGTCTACCACTCTATCCATAAAATATCTATCGTGCGACACTATGGCTAATGTACCTTGAAAGTTTTGTAAAAAGTTTTCCAAAACGCTTAAGGTAGGTAAATCTAAATCATTGGTAGGTTCATCAAAAATTAAAAAATTAGGGTTTTGATACAACACATACATCAAATGCAGCCTTCTCTTCTCTCCTCCAGAAAGTTTAGAAATTGGTGAATATTGTGCTTGGTCATCAAATAAAAATAATCGTAGAAATTGCGACGCAGAAATAGTTCTTCCATTAGCTAATGGAAAGTTTTCGGATATTTCTTTGATGAAATCAATTACCCTTTCGTCTTCCTTATAGGTAAGTCCTTTTTGAGAAAAATAGCCAAATTTTATGGTTTCTCCTGTTTCTATCTCTCCATTATCATAGTTTTCTAACCCTTGGATAATATTAAGTAATGTGGATTTACCCGCTCCATTTTGCCCTACAATCCCCACCTTTTCACCTCGCTGAAACTGATAAGAAAAATCCTTTAATATCACTTTATCATCATACTTTTTGTTGATATTTCTAAGCTCAAGAATCTTTTTGCCCAAACGCTCCATTTTAAAGTCTAGCTCCAAGCTATCTTTTCGAGTATCTGTCTTAGCAACTTTTTCTGTTTCGTAGAAAGCCTCTATTCTACTTTTTGATTTTGTAGTTCGTGCTTTGGGCTGCCTCCTCATCCATTCCAATTCTTTACGGTAAAGATTATTGGCTTTATCTATGGTAGATTGCAGGTTTTCTTCCCTAATCATTTTGTTTTCTAGATAAGTAGCATAGCTCCCTTGATGTATGTATAGTTGCTGGTCTTCCATCTCCCAAATTACATCGCAAACACTATCTAAAAAGTATCTATCGTGTGTTACTAATAAAAGAGTAATCCTCGCTTTGGAAAGGTAATTTTCTAACCATTCTACCATATCCACATCTAAATGGTTGGTAGGCTCGTCCATAATTAAAAGCGTATGTTTATGCTCAGCCCTAGTTTCTGTAAGCAATTTCGCTAATGCAACTCTCTTTACTTGCCCTCCTGACAGTGTTCCCATTTTGGCATTAAGGTCTGTAATTTTGAGCTGAAAGAGAATTTGTTTCATTTCATTTTCTAAATCCCACGCTTTATGAATTTCCATATCTGCGAGAGCCTTCTCAATAAACGCTGTATCTGTAGATTGTAAAGACAGATGGTAATTTCTAACAGCATTTATAGATTCTGAATCTAACTTCATCATAAATTCTTCCACAGTATCCTCCGCATCGAAAGTAATTTCTTGGTCAAAAAGCACCACTTGTATATCTTTATTTACCAATACCGAACCGCTATCTGGAATTTCTTTTCCTAAAATAATTTTAAGAAGAGTAGATTTTCCACTTCCATTTTTGGCAACAATGGCAATTTTATCGCCTTCATTGATGTTAAAAGAAATATCTTGAAATAGAGTTTTAATTCCGTAAGATTTGGTAAGATTTTCAGCAGTGATGTAATTCATTCTCTAGAAAATTGAAATTGAGTGCAAAGATAGCATAAAAAAACCGTTTCAGTTGGGCATTTCCCTTCTAAAACGGTTCTAAAAATAGTATGGAATATTCTACTAAAAGCTATACTTAATGGTAGTTCCTCCGAAGAAATAAGCTCTTGCTGGACCAGGGTTAACATCGGTAGTTACCCCAACAGGATAACCATTACCTAAGTCTGTATCGCCTACCGCATTCCCTACAAATAGAAAGGCATAGTTGACTCTATTCGTTAAATTATTCCCTGCTACATAAGCGTCTAAACTCCACTTACCAAACTCCTTTTTGTAGCCTATCTTGGCATTGTATTGATGAAAACCTTTTACATTGATTTCGTTGGCAAAATCAGTATAAACATCACTTAAATAATTAAATGTATTTCTAACATAAAGCCCAAAACGCGTATCAAAATCCAATCCAAAAGAATATTTTACTGATGGTATACCTACCACCTTTTTACCAGAGTAATCTTCGCCTAACATACTAAAAGACTGATATTTAAAATCATATTTAGAAAGATTGAAATAAGGTAATACTTTATTTATTAAACTATTAGATGTATAAGCATAACCTAGACTTAACTCTATCCCTCTATTAAACTGATTTCCTGTATTCCCCCAATAAGAGTACACATCTCCAGCACCATCGCTAGCCCAAAGTTGAGTTAGCTTATCTTGAACTCTGATGTCAAATAAGGATATTTGATAATCAAATTTCGTTTTTCCTAGCAATCCGT
The DNA here is from genome assembly GCF_009663465.1 of Riemerella anatipestifer. Lineage (GTDB taxonomy): Bacteria > Bacteroidota > Bacteroidia > Flavobacteriales > Weeksellaceae > Riemerella > Riemerella anatipestifer_C. Next base: position 408,192 of record NZ_QXHU01000002.1, on the reverse strand, counting down.
GTACTGAAAAATCCCACATTTTAGCACGCTCTGCTTTGAGTAAATCATTAGCTTTTCCCGTAGCAGAAACGAATGCCGTAGAAGCCGTAGGTGCATTATAACCCTCACTATAACTTAAATTAAATAATTGATTCTTCCATTTTTTTTGTAATGCTATATGAGGGGTTAAAACCATAGAAAAATCTTTCTTGAATGACGCATCTTGTTTGTAGCCTTCTAACAGTCCAGGGTAAGCCAACAAGTCCGTTCTATCATAACCTTGCTTGTTACCACTCACACCTAGAAGAAGAGATAAGTCTAAAGGTTGATAGGTTAATCTATTGGTAAGAAATACCGAGAAATTATAATTATCATACTTAAAATAAGTACCTCTTTTAGATAACGGTCGAGTCTGTAAATCTGGTTTATCCAAACTACCGTCAAAACGATAATTAGAGATTAAAGCTCTAGAAATAAGATATTCTCCACCTGTTTCCATTTCATTTTTAAAATCTTCGGAAATAGGATAACTCCATCTTAGCTCAGACCTTGCACCATAGCTTGGTTGTTGAGAGTTTTCTGCCGCTCCTGCAGCCGTTCGCTTAGTATCTAAATGATGATAAAATAAAGAGGTATTATAGGTAATATTAGGATTGATTTTCCATTGATGACCTATAATCGTTCTGGTTGCAATGAAATGGTTTTCTGCGTTCTTCCTAGCATAGGCTGCATTACCAGGGTCTTTTCCATCGTAATAATCCTGAAGAGAAATCTGTCCTGTAACGCCTTCATAAGAATTGTTATGACTCGCATACACCATCAAACTATGAGCCTGTGCCAATTTAAAGTTTCCCATAAAAGCATAGTTATTTTTCCTAGTATTACCTCTAGGACGATAACCATCACTCCCTATATGCCCATAGTTGAACATAATATTTGCATTATCCGTTACTGTTTCTACCTTAGTATTAGACTGAAACAAACCAAACGAACCAAAAGCCAAAGATTCTGACAAATGAGTGCCTTTTTTAGTTTCTGGACGCATATAGAACCTTACAGCTCCACCTGTACCTCCACCATAAAGTGTAGAAGCAGGGCCTTTAACGACCTCAATATTATTGATAAGAGAAAAATCTATATCTTCTAAAATAGTAACACCATCGGCATTAGTAATTGGTGCCGAATTGAGGTAAAACTTCACTCCCCAGTTATTGAATTTCTGGTCGTTACCATAACCTCTCAAAACAACTCTTTGTCCACCAAATTGAGTTCTTTTTTCTACCTGAACTCCTGCCATTGTTCCTAGTGATTGCTCTATAAAGTGAGGATTATTCCTTTCCACCTCATAAGCGGATATAATCTCCGTAGATTGAGCTTGTTTAAAGAATTCCTTTCTTTCTTGTTTTACTTTAGCTCTAGCATTTATCACAATGCTATCTACTAATTTTTCTTTTTCTGTATTCTGTGCAACGATATTTGTTGCTGATATAAAAGTAATAAAAATGGTTATTTTATTCATCCTTGATTAAATGTAGAAATATCCGTGTAAATTCGGGACAAATGTATGAAAAATTTTAGAAGTTTTAGGCATTTTGCTTAACCTTCAAATTTTAAATTATCAAAGAGAAAAGCCTAAAATGAATGATTTAGAGCTAATAAATTTTAATATTCTAAGTATTGATATAAATTACAAGTATTTAGGACTATGTATAATTCTTTAGTTAACAAAATATAAAACATTATAGAAAAATAAAACAAATTTGCACCCATTGATATAAAATCTCTTAAATAACATATCACAAAGGAATCCAGTCAATTTTAAGGTATTTTTAATAGTTGATAAGAATATACAAAATACTCATCGTTCTCGTTCAAAAATTTACAAAGAACTTGATTTTTCTCCCCTTAATAGTAAATATTATGCATTTCTTAAAACTATAAACTATATATGGTTACTTCTTTAAGTAGCGTTATTCAGTATTTATATTCGCCTTACTCCTATTCACGACGCTCATTTTCATAAATGACTATTTTTGAACAAATAAAAAAATTACAGTCCAAGTATATTTGCAGAGGATATTTCATCTGCTTTCTACTCATTTTCCTTCCCTCTATCCAAAATCCAATCATACTCTCCTGACATAATGATATTAGGATAGTCTGTAGTAAATGTAAGCCCCTAAATAATAGGTTAAATGCCAAATCCCCGCAAAGCGGAGAATAAACGGTCTATTCTTATTTTTTCTAGATATTTAGTTTCATCTCCCACTAAGTACTGGTAGTCACCACTATAGAAAACCACTCTCATACGGAGTGGTTTTTGTTTTATTTATTATATATTTGCGTTATGAAAAATATAGTTTTTATATTCTTTTTGAGCTTGATGACTCTAACATCAGCCCAATCTACACAAGAAGAACTCTTACCAAGATCTAAATCCATATATATTAAAGGAAACCTCCTTACTTTACCTTTATCTATTATCAATGGAGGGCTAGAGTATCAATTAGCACCCAAGTACACCATACAAGGGGATATCCTTATTTCACCTTGGAAATCTGCGTTCGGCAATCATATGCAAATTTATATGGGACATTTAGAGGGTAGATATTATTTTAAGGAAGCATTTAATGGTTGGTATATTGGAGCAAACGCTGGAGTCGGAGTTTTTGATATGACCAAATGGAATTACCTTGACACAAAAAAATTTCAAAGAGGGTTTAATTATATGATAGGGGCTGTAGTTGGATATCAGTACCAATGGAAAGATAAATGGAATATTGACTTTTTCTTAGGTGGAGGAACTTCACAAGGTTTTTATCACGGCTACGAACCAACAGAAGAACCACCACATTTCTTGAAAAGATATGAGAGCCATCCAGACTATTGGAATAAAAGTGGAGAATGGATTCCTTATAGAGGTGGTATTATGATTTCATACAAATTAAGATAAAAATATGGATTTTAATAAAAACCCTAAATTTTACCTCATCGTTATCATTACATTTGTTGTTGTATTTTTAATGAACTATCTTGGTAACTCTAATGCTCCAGACCAACTAGAGAGAGCTTTAATGAACGGGATTGCTGGAGCAGCAGGCATTACCATAGGTCTATGGATTTGGAACAAAAATAAAAACGATGATACTCATCACAATTTTGATTAGAATTTAAAATATAGATAAAAGTAAAAGACTATATAGTGTCCTCTAATCAGGTAAGACTGTATTTGTATTTCTATCGTAGGGTTTTAACTTGCGACTCGCTCAAAATTTCAAATTCATAAAAAAATCCCACTCCATATTTCCCTTCAAAATCTTTATAACCAGTGATTATTCCATCTGGTGTTTCCTCTACTTGAATTATTACAACCAATTTTCTTTGACCTAACTCAACATCATTCCAATACGCCAGTTTTGGTAATTCAATTTTATATGGCTTAAGGCTACTTGGGCTTACATTTTCAATAACAAATACTGCTCTTCCTTTTTCAACATCTTCTATTGTTGCAACTCTATTGTTAGTTGAAGGAGTATTTCTCCAATTTTGTAAATTTAATGGCTCCATTTTTTCATTCTCTTTTACTTTCTTCATCTTCTATTTTTAATACAACATTGAATAAATAAACATCAAGCGAATGAATTTATAACTATCATTTTAGTTAAGAAATATCTGATACTTATTATACTGCTGAATTTTATACAAAAGTTCTGCACTTATATTGATTTTCTTCTGTATTGATGGTAATTCTAGCTCCGTTTCATCATTAGGATTTTTAAGATAGAAACTTAACTTATGCTCTCCGTGATGAGAGAGTAAATCGTTTTGGAAGAAATCAATATCAGCTCTTCTAATATCAGTAATATCTGCTACAATAGATAGTGATTTTGCATATTTTTCAAAGGCATCTTTAAGGTCTATCACTTCATTTATATTCACAAAAACTCTACCGTCCTTAGAAATTACCATTTTTATCTTAACAATCACAAATCTTTGTAAAGCTAACTTTTCTCTAAGACGCATATAATCTCTATCTCCTAAACGAAAACCATACGACCCACTATAATCTTCCAAGGTCAAAAATGCAATTTTTTCTCCACTATTTTTACCATCTCTTATGGTATATTCTGTAATTAGCCCTGCCACGGTATATTCTTTAGCCGCATCATTAATTTTTCTTAGTTCTTTCCAAGCCTCTTTCTCCGAGAATAAATTAGGATTGATGCTACTTGCAATATTATCTTTAAAGGCTTCTACTTCATCTAAATTTAAAAAATTAAAACTCCCCTTAGGTTCTACATTTTTAACTTCCTCCTCCACTATTTCTCCATCTTCACCTTCTACCAAATCCAAGTCTACCGCTAAATCTGGTTCATCTTCCGTATCTTCTATTAAAACCGATTCTTTTGGGATAGATTGCAATTCTTCTAAGATTTCATCTTTTTGAGATAAGACTTCTTTTTTACTCAATTCACCTTGTATAAAGCGAAACTGATATTTATACTCATCTAACGGGTGAGCTGATAAGTAGAATCCTATAATTTCTTTCTCCTTATTAAGTTTATGCATATTTTGCCACTCCATAGCTGGTGCTATTTTAGGCTGTTCTATTTGTATTTCCTCTGCAAAATCCGCAAAAAGAGAGTTTTCCACCTCATTTTTACTTTCCTGGAAACTTTGTCCATATCTAATGAGTTTCTCTATATTAGTTTTACCAGAGTTATCAATATCAAAATATTGTGCTCTATGGTAGGTATCCACCTCATCAAACGCTCCTGCCATTACCAAACTCTCCACCACTCTTTTATTCACTTGTGACGGGGTTACTCTTTCAAAGAAGTCATAGATATTTTTAAATTTTCCTTTCGCTCTTTCTTGGCTAATTGCTTCACTAGGACCTTCACCAATACCCTTTATCGCCCCTAAACCAAACCTTATCTGTCCTTTATCATTCACCGAAAATTTATACTGACTTTCATTAACATCTGGTCCTAAAACATCTACACCCATAGCTCTACAATCTTCCATAAACATTGTGATTTGTGCCGTGTTGTTAATGTTATTACTCATCACACTCGCCATATACTCGGCTGGATAATTTGCCTTTAAAAACGCCGTTTGATAAGCAATAAGTGCATAACAAGTAGAGTGAGATTTGTTAAATGCATATTCTGCAAATGCCTTCCAATCGTTCCAAATTTTATTGAGTTTTTCTTCGTCTAGATTATTCTTTTTACCACCTTCTATAAACTTAGGGTACATCTTATTAAGAACATCTATCTGTTTTTTCCCCATAGCCTTTCTCAAAGTATCTGCTTCACCTTTGGTAAAGTTTGCCAATTTTTGAGACAAAAGCATTACCTGCTCCTGATAAACAGTAATTCCGTAAGTTTCTTTAAGGTATTCTTCGGTCTCTGGGAGGTCGTAAATAATTTCTTCAATGCCGTGTTTACGATTGATAAAGTTAGGAATATACTTAATTGGTCCTGGACGATACAAAGCATTCATCGCAATTAAATCCGCAAAAACGGTAGGCTTTAATTCCCTCATATATTTTTGCATACCAGGGCTTTCGTATTGGAAAATCCCTATGGTTCTTCCCTCTTTAAAAAGTTGATAAGTCTTAGCATCATCTAAAGAAATTTCATCTGGATTGATGTCTATACCGTGCCTTTCTTTTACGAGTTTAAGCGCATCTTTAATGATAGTTAAAGTCCTCAGCCCTAAAAAGTCCATTTTTAAAAGCCCCGCACTTTCTGCCACCGAGTTATCAAACTGAGAGACCAAAATATCGGCATCTTTAGCTGCTATCGAGATAGGCACCAAATTAGAAATATCTTCAGGTGTAATAATCACTCCACAAGCATGGATTCCTGTATTTCTAATGCAACCTTCCATTTTTTTCGCCGAATCTAACACGGGGAAACGCTGGTCGTTAGGATTGTCTAAAACCGCCTTCATTTCATCAACCAAAACTTTATCTTCATCTTTAAGTTTATCGTATTTAGACAAAGCCTTAGCAATGTTCATTCCTGGTACAGAAGGCACAAGTTTCGCAATATTATTGGTTTCTGGAATAGGAACATCTAGCACCCTACCCGCATCTTTAATCGCCGACTTTCCACCCAAAACAGAGTAGGTAATAATCTGTGCTACATTAGATTTACCGTATTTATCAATAACCCATTTAATGATTCTATCCCTTCCTTCATCATCAAAATCAATATCAATATCGGGCATTGAAATTCTTTCAGGATTTAAAAAACGCTCAAAAAGGAGGTCATATTTTATAGGGTCTACATTGGTAATCCCAATACAATAAGCCACCGCCGAACCTGCCGCCGAACCCCTACCAGGACCTACCCATACGCCCATCTTTCTCGCTTCGTTACAAAAATCTTGAACAATCAAGAAATACCCTGGATAGCCTGTATTAGCAATAATTTCTAGCTCAAAATCTAGCCTTTCTCTTATATCATCAGTAATTTCATCATAACGCTTCTTAGCTCCTTCATAGGTAAGGTGTCGCAGATAGGCATTTTCTCCCCTTTTGCCACCGTCTTTCAAATCTTCCTCAGATTGAAACTCTTCTGGAATATCAAATTTAGGCAACAAAACATCTCTTTTAAGAGTATAAGGTTCAAATTTTGACAACAATTCTGTATAAGCCTCAAAAGCGTCTGGATACTGTCTAAAGCACTGCTTAAGTTCCTCTGCATCTTTGATGTAAAACTCTTGAGACCTCAATCCTTTTCTCTTGCCAAAGCCTTTCCCTACTGGTGTGGATAGCTTTTCGCCATCTTTGATACAACTTACAATATCTTGAATATTAGCATCAGATTTATCAGTATAAAAAGTTTCATTTTGGGCTAAAATTTTCACATTGTATCTATCTGCAAAATCTAGCAAAACCTCATTCAAATGCTCCTCTTCTTGCAAACCGTGATTTTGAAGCTGAACATAGAAATCCCCACCGAAAGTTTCCTTCCACCACTTAAATCGTTCTTCTCCTTTTTGCTCACCAAAATTCAAAATAGCATCTGGAATATCTCCATAAATACCCGATGTTACCGCAATAACATCTTCTTTGTACTGTGCCACCATCTCCCTAGACACCCTAGGTACACCAAAATAAAAACCATTAACATATCCTAAACTGGACAACTTCGCTAAATTTTTATAACCATTAAAGTTTTTAGCGAGAAGTACAACATTAGTTCTTCTGTCAGGGTCGTCTTTGGTAAATTGTTTTTGCTCTGGACGGTCAGAAATATAGAATTCGCAGCCCAATACCGCCATAAGTTCTTTAGATTCTGGAGCATTTTCATTGAAATCTACACCCTCTTCTTCCGCTTTTTGTTTATTAACTAAATATTCTTGATGAGCTTTTTTAACGCCAGAATTGTATTTTTCTACATCAGAAACGAATTTGAAAGCCCCCATCATATTACCTAAATCTACCATACCAACAGCAGGAAACTGATTATTTTTAGCCTTATCAATCAAATCTCCTATGGAAGTGGTAGACTGTAAAGATGAAAAGATACTATGATTATGAAAATTGAAATAATCACCAAGTTCAATCTCACTAATATCGCCAAAATCGGTTCTTTTTTTCTTTTTATTAAAGTCCTCTACTTGCCTCCTGATAACAATCGCAAACGGACGAATAGGACTCGGGTGGTTTTCTTGATAAACCTTAAGCTGCTCTTCCGAAATTTTAAGCGTTTCCGCAGGAATAATCCCAACACGCATCATTTCAAAAAAGACTTGTGCCGTGGCATTTACATCGGCAGCAGCATTGTGAGCTTCATCAAATTTTTCACCATAGAGTTTTTCGTAAAGCTCCTCCAATTTGGGCGGTTTATACTTTCCGTTCCTACCTCCTCCAAGCTGACAGTAGTCTGTCCCAAGTGCCATAGTATCGGCAGATGGAATTTTTTCTAACACATTTTCTATAGACTTTCTATAAAATTCCGCTCCCACAATATTATAATCAAACTCAATATTGTGTCCAGCGACTATCTTTGTTTTTTTTAGGACTTCTCTAAACTCTTCTAAAACTTCCACCAAATCTCGCCCTTGCTCGTGAGCCATTTTAGTAGAAATCCCGTGTATCCTAGTAGCATTGAACGGAATATCATAACCCTCTGGCTTGATGATATAATCTTGATTTTCCACTAAATTACCCTCTTCATCGTGCAGCTGCCAAGCTATCTGCACCATTCTCGGCCAGTTATCCGAATCTGATAATGGAGCATTAAAATTCTTTGGTAATCCCGTAGTTTCCGTGTCAAAAATAAGATACATACACCTTTGTTTTTAGAGCGTAAAAATAGAGAAAATAAAATAAAAATAGAGTATAGAATTTAGGGCTGAAAAGGGATTTTATTAAATCAAAAGGGCACTACCACAAATACTTGTTGTGGGATACAAAAAAAAATACTAAATTTGCAACTTCATACATAATAATCATTAAATAATATTGGAATGTATTTAACTAAAGAAAAAAAGGCAGAAATCTTCGCAAAGCACGGAAAATCTGCACAGGACACAGGTAGTGCAGAAGGGCAAATCGCTCTTTTCACTTACAGAATTAACCACCTATCTCAGCACTTAAAGTCTAATCACAAAGACTTCGCTACTGAGAAATCACTTGTTAAAATGGTAGGTAAAAGAAAAAGATTATTAGATTATCTTAAAAACAAAGATATCGAAAGATATAGAGCAATTATTGCTGAACTAGGATTAAGAAAATAATCAGTCCAAAAAGACATCAGAAGCAACTCTTATTTGAGTTGCTTTTGTTTTTAGTATAACTAAAGTTCTAAGAACTTGTAATATTAGTCTGTAAAAAAAGTATTAACTTTGCAAACAAGACGTTTAAAAGAATATTAACCATATCTGCCTAAAGAAGTAACGCAGATAAACATTGGAGATAACGCTCCAATACATTAACATTTTAATTTTTATGAATGCACCACAAGCAATCACCGAAACCATTCTGCTGAAAGACGGCAGAGAAATCACTATTGAAACAGGTAAATTAGCTAAACAAGCTGATGGAGCCGTAGTTGTAAAAATGGGAGGCACTATGCTACTAGCAACGGTAGTAGCCGCTAAGGAAGCTAATCCTGGCGTAGATTTCTTGCCTCTTACTGTAGATTATAGAGAAAAATTTGGAGCGGCAGGAAGAATCCCTGGTAACTTTTTCAGAAGAGAAGCAAAACCTTCTGATGATGAAGTCCTCACAATGCGTCTAGTGGACAGAGTTATCAGACCATTATTCCCTAGCGATTTCCATGCGGAAGTTCAAGTAATGATTTCTCTTATCTCTTACGACGAAAAAGTAATGCCAGACTCATTAGCTGGTCTTGCTGCATCAGCCGCTATTGCGATTACAGATATTCCTTTCAACGGACCATTTTCGGAAGTTAGAGTCATCAAAAAAGACGGCGTTCTTAGCATCAATCCTAGCTGGGAAACTTTACAAAGTGGCGTGGAACTAGATATTATGGTAGGAGCTACTAAAGACTCTATCGTAATGGTAGAAGGTGAGATGGACGAAATTACCGAGCAGGAAATGCTAGAAGCTATTACTTTTGCTCATCAAGAAATTAAAACACAAGTAGAAGCTCAAGAAAGATTGGCTCAAAAAGTGGGCAAAGCCTTCCCAAAAAGAGAATATTGCCACGAAACCCACGATGAAGAATTAAAAAAACAAATCTGGGACTATGCTTACCAAAAGTATTACGACATTGCTAAAAACCCTAGTGCAAAAGAAGAAAGAGGAGAGAAATTCTCCGCAGTAGTAGAGGAATTTTTAGCACAATATACAGAAGAAGAATTAGAAGAAAAAGCAGATTTAGCTAAAGTTTACTTCCACGATGTACAAAAAGAAGCTGTACGCCAACTTATCTTAAACGAGAACATACGTTTAGATGGGAGAAACAACCAACAAATTCGTCCTATTTGGAGTGAAGTAGATTATCTTCCTGCCGCACACGGTTCTTCTGTATTTACTAGAGGCGAAACTCAATCGCTTACTACGGTTACTTTAGGCTCTCTTATGGACGCTAACAGAATTGACAGCGTTATCACTCAACACGACGAAAGATTTTATCTACATTATAACTTCCCACCATTTTCAACAGGTGAAGCTAGACCACTTAGAGGTACTTCTAGAAGAGAAGTTGGACACGGTAACTTGGCTCAAAGAGCTTTAAAAGTGATGATTCCAGAGGAAACGCCATATACTATTCGTATTGTTTCGGACATTTTAGAATCTAATGGTTCGTCTTCTATGGCTACGGTATGTGCTGGCACACTAGCGCTTATGGATGCAGGTATCCCGATGAGAAAACCTGTTTCTGGTATCGCTATGGGGCTTATTACCGATAAAGAGTCTGGAAAATGGACAGTACTATCTGATATTTTAGGCGACGAAGACCATCTAGGAGATATGGACTTTAAAGTAACTGGTACAGAAAACGGTATTACTGCTTGTCAAATGGACATTAAAATCCAAGGGCTTACAATGGATATTATGGAGCAGGCTCTAATGCAGGCTAAAAACGGAAGACTTCATATCCTTGGGGAAATGCTTAAAACAATTTCTGAACCTAGAGCAGATGTTAAGCCTCACGCACCTAAGATGGTAATGATGGAAATCCCTAAAGACTTCATTGGTGCTGTAATAGGACCTGGTGGTAAGGTAATCCAGCAGATGCAAAAAGAAACAGGCACTGTAATTACCATAGAGGAAAAGGGTGAAATAGGCTACATAGAAATATCTGGAACTGATAGAGAAAAGATAAATGCAGCTATCGCTCAAATCAACGAAATCACTTTCATTCCAATAGTTGGAGAAGTTTACCAGGGTAAAGTAGTAAAAGTGATGGATTTTGGTGCTTTCGTTCAGCTAGCCAAAGGTACAGAGGGACTTTTACACATTTCGGAGATTGATTGGAAGAGAACCGACAAAGTACCTTACAAAGAAGGAGATGTGGTAGAAGTGAAATTTATGGGATACGATGACCGTAAGAAAATGAAACTTTCTAGAAAAGTACTCCTCCCAAAACCTCCAAGAGAAGAGAAATCTAAATAATAATAATACATCTATACTGAACGGCTGCTCTAGAGTAGCCGTTTTTTCGTTAGAAAAAAGTTACCTCAAGAGTTTTTTTAGAATAAATCATCTTGTTTTAGCTTTTTCACAAGTAGTATTTAGTTCTCGAAAGGTTGTTTTAACTTTCCCGCTATTGTGGTTTAGGACAATCTGTCTTGTTTTAGCTTTTTCACAAGTGGTATTTAGTTCTCACAAGGTTGTTTTAACTTTCCCTCTATTGTGGTTTAGGACAATCTGTCTTATTTTAACTTTCTCACCAAGAGATTTTAATATAAATAAAGCCGATTTTAATTGATACAGGCTTATTTAGCGGTACAAAAGAGCATTGGGTTTTACCAAAACCATCTTAAAATAAGTCATTAGTAGGGAAATATTATACCTATATCTCAATCTCATTAAAGTTAAACTATTTTAAAATAAGCAATGGGCTGAGAAACTCTAATTCTATAAGTGTATATTTGCATTAAAAATTAGAGCGAATGTTTTCAAAAATTATTGTTCATAAAGTAGGAAATAAAATCAATCAGGAAAATCTGTTTTTATCTTCGCAGTGTTTGGAGCTAGAAGATGATATGAAAGAACAATTAGAAGAGTTTTTTTTAAAGGCTTTTAAATCCGAAGAGCAATTTCAGTTTTATAGTGATACTTATCTTTCTAACAACCCTATATACAGTTCTATTTCGGAAATTTTTGAAGACCCTGCAAAATTTCAGTGGGAATCCGAAAATATAGCAAAACACCTCTACGAAATTACTGAAAACCCTCGTGTACAAAGTGGCGAACTCTTTATTGTTTATTTTGAAGGCGAAGAAACCGATGCAGGAAAAATAGACTCCATAGGGATTTTTAAAACAGAACGAAAAGAGCCTTTCCTTAAAATAAATGCTAACGAAGACGATGACTACCTCATTGAAAAAGACTACGGCATCGGACTTTCTAAACTAGACAAAGGAGCCATTATCTACAACAATAATAAAGAATTAGGCTATGTAGTTTCTGTAGTGGATAACAACAAAAATGGAGATTTGTACTATTGGTTTGAAGATTTTTTAAAGGTAAGACAAAGAGAAGACGACTATTTTCATACTCAAGAAACGCTTTCCGTCTACAAAGATTACATTACTAAACAACTGCCTCAAGAGTTTGAAGTAACTAAAGCAGACCAAGCCGATTTCCTTAACAAATCCATCAATTTCTTTAAAGAAAAGGAGCAATTTGATTTTGAAGAATTCAGTCAAGAAGTATTGCAAGACGAAAACATTGTAGAGAGTTTCATCAACTTTAAAACCGACTATGAACAAGACACCCAAATGTCTATTTCCGAAGCTTTCCCTATCAATCCTACCGCTGTAAAAAAACAACAAAGACACTTTAAAAGTGTGATAAAACTGGATAAAAACTTCCATATCTATGTACACGGCGACCGTAAAATGATAGAAACAGGGCAAGATGAAAAAGGAAAATTCTACCGCCTTTACTTTGAGGAAGAACAATAAGCCTCTTTATTTTTTGGCTATAAAAACTAATAGTTGTAAATTTGGGAACTATCAAAAAGAACAAATTATAAATCAAAAATAAAAATATTATGAAAGTTACCGTAGTAGGAGCAGGAGCTGTAGGAGCTAGCTGTGCTGAGTATATCGCAATGAAAAACTTCTGTTCAGAAGTTGTATTAGTGGACATCAAAGAAGGTTTTGCAGAGGGTAAAGCAATGGATTTGATGCAGACCGCATCACTTAATGGTTTTGATACTAAAATTACAGGCTCTACTTCTGATTATTCTAAAACAGCAGGGTCTCAAGTGGCTGTAATCACTTCTGGTATTCCTAGAAAGCCAGGTATGACGAGAGAGGAGCTTATCGGCATCAATGCTGGTATTGTTAAAGAAGTTACAGAAAACTTAATTAAGCACTCTCCTAATGTAATTATTATCGTAGTATCTAACCCTATGGATACTATGGCTTACCTTGTTCACAAAACTTCTGGTCTTCCTAAAGAGAGAATCATCGGTATGGGTGGTGCTTTGGATAGTGCTAGATTCAAATACAGATTGGCAGAAGCCCTAGAATGCCCTATCTCTGATGTAGATGGTATGGTTATCGCAGCTCACTCTGACACAGGTATGCTTCCTCTAATGAGTAAAGCAACAAGAAACGGAGTATCTGTTTCTGAATTCTTAAACGAAGAAAAACAAAACTATGTAGTAGAAGAAACTAAAGTAGGTGGGGCTACCCTTACTAAATTATTAGGAACTTCTGCTTGGTATGCACCAGGAGCGGCAGTATCTACCATTGTTCAAGCTATTGCTTGCGACCAGAAAAAAATGATTCCGTGTTCTGTAATGCTTAACGGAGAATACGGACAAAACGACATCTGCCTAGGCGTACCTGTAATTATTGGTAAAAATGGGGTTGAAAAAATCGTGGAAATATCTTTAACAGACGCTGAAAAAGAAAAATTCGTTACGGCAGCTAATGCAGTAAGAGAAGTCAATGGTGATTTAAAGTTCTAAATCTCATAGTATAAATTTTCTTAATATAAGGATTGAAGTTCTAGTAATTTCAATCCTTATATTTTTTGTAAGAGTAGGTATTTTAGCGTAATTTTGAGGCAGAATAGATTACACAATGCCTCTCCTACCCGAACATATCACTAAACTACTCTATGATACACTTGCCCATTTTTGGGGCTATCAAGAGTTTAGAGAACCACAGGAAGAAATTATCAGCTCTATCATTATGGGGCAGGATACTTTCGCTCTCTTGCCTACAGGAGGCGGAAAATCTTTGTGTTATCAGCTCCCTGCATTAGTTTTAGAAGGTACTTGCATTGTGGTTTCTCCACTTTTGGCTCTAATGAAAGACCAAGTATATCAACTAAAAAGCAAAGGGATAGAAGCCGAATACCTAAGTTCAGAATTAGACGAAGCCCAAGCAGAACAAATCTATTCACTTTGTATTGAGGGAACTACCAAAATACTATTTGTATCTCCCGAAAGGCTTACCAACAGTGTTTTTCTTCAAAAAATAGAAGAAATTAAAGTCTCTTTTTTAGCGGTGGACGAAGCCCATTGTATCTCCGAGTGGGGACAAGACTTTCGCCCAAGCTACCAAAACATCTATAAATTTAGAAAAGACCGACTGAAAGATTTGCCCGTTTTAGCTCTTACAGCTACGGCTACTCCAAAGGTATTAGAGGATATTAAGTCTAAACTCAATCTAAAAACACCACAGATATTTCAAAAGAGTTTTGAACGGACGAATATTAAAATACACACAGAAGAATGTTCCGACAAGTATTCTAGAATTTTAAATTTAGTAAAAAACCACCCTTATTCGGGAATTATATATGCTTCTACGAGAAAGGAAACTCAACAACTCACCGAGTTCCTGCAACATAATGGAATTCCTAATGTTGATTTTTACCACGCTGGACTGCCACTTAAAGAAAAACACCAAAAACAGAATCAGTGGCTACATTCTAACAATGGAGTTCTAGTGGCTACCAACGCTTTTGGAATGGGCATAGACAAAGATAATGTACGATATGTGATACACCTATCTCCACCTAGTTCGGTAGAAAACTATTACCAAGAAATCGGGAGAGGAGGTAGAGATGGCGAACCAGCCTTCGCTTATTTGTTATGGAACAAGTATGAACTTTCTAATTCTGACGAAATACTCAAACAACAAATTCCTAACAAAGAGAGTTTTAAAAAGGCTATATCTTACCTCTATTCTTTATTTCAGATAGCTGATTTTGAACTTCCTGAACAGACTTTTCAGTTTAATATTAGACAATGGCAACGGCTTACCAAAATACCTTTAGCCTCGCTTAAAAATATTTTGAGCTTCCTGCATAATCAAGAAGTCATCTATTATAACAACCTTAAATCTAAATCTAGCATAGAGTTAAACATAGAGGTGGAAGACTTTGAAAGTCTAGCTTCTCAAGATGCCTATTTTATAGAAATGTTGTTAAGACATCTATCTGGATTTTCGCATCATAAAGTTAGCTTTAGAGAAGAGCATTTAGCTCATAAAATCAACACCAACCCTACCGTACTAAAGCAACGCCTCCTAGAACTTGCCGACAAAGACTATATTAACTATATAGATGGGGCTTTAGCTAGTATTAGATTTCTTATTCCTAGAGATAATGCAAGTTTTGGTGGTAAATGGTGGCATCTTTTTCTGGAAATACAAAAAAACAAAGTTCAGAAATGGGAAGAAATGAAGTTTTTTGTTCAATCCGAAAAGTATTGCAAAATGAAAATGATATTATCTTATTTCGGAGAGAAAAAGGCTCAAAATTGTGGGCAATGCTCGGTTTGTTTGTCTCGTAAAACCTCGCTATCTTCTGCCCAAAACCCGATACTTAAAGTTTTAGCAATAAGACCTTGTACTTTAGAAGACCTCTCGGCACAGATACCACATCTATCGAGAGAAAAGCTATTAGAACAAGTGATTCTTCTGCTAGATACCGATAAAATTAAAATGCTTAACTATAAAACTTATACAATAAACCAATGACAAAACCTTTAAAAGTAGTATTCTTCGGAACACCAGATTTTGCTAAACATAACTTAGAAGCCATACATCACTCTCAACATCAAGTAGTAGGTGTAGTTACAGTAGCCGATAAAGCCAGCGGAAGAGGTCAAAAAATAACAGCTTCGCCTGTTAAAGAATATGCACTAGAGCAAGGTCTGCCCATCTATCAGCCAGAAAAACTTAGAAATCCTGACTTTCTAGAAGCAATGAAACAACTAGAAGCCGATGTTTTCGTAGTGGTGGCGTTCCGTATGATGCCGAAAGTTTTGTTTGAAATTCCTCGTTTGGGTACTTTTAACCTGCACGCTTCATTATTGCCTGATTACAGAGGTGCAGCTCCTATCAATTTCGCTATTATCAATGGAGAAACCACCACAGGTGTTACTACTTTTTTCATCAACGAAAAAATAGATGAGGGTAACATTCTCCTGCAAAAAGAACTAAGTATTGCTCCTGATGAAGACGCAGGAAGCCTACACGACAGACTTATGACCATAGGTGGCGAACTCATTGTAGAAACCCTAGACGGCTTATCTGCTAATAGTATTACAGAGCAACCTCAACCCATTGTAGCCGAACCTAAAAATGCTTTCAAAATCTTTAAAGAAGACACCAGAATCAATTGGAACGACACAGGAGTGAATCTGCATAACTTTGTACGAGGTCTATCTCCCTACCCTACTGCTTTTACCAACATCAAAATTGGAGAAGAAGAAAAATCGCTTAAAATTTACAAAGGTTACTTTCAACCATCTGAACATTCTCACCAAGCCGGAGAGATTGAAATAACTAAAAATAGTTTTAAAATCTATACTAAAGATGGCATCTATTTCCCCGAAGAACTACAACTGCAAGGTAAAAAAAGAATGCCTGTGAAAGATTTTCTCAACGGTTTTAGAGATTTTGATAATATAAAACTCTTCTCATAATTTTCAATAAACAATATTCAACCCCAAAAATCCTTATTTTTGTAATCTAAAGAATTAGCATTGAAACATACGAATCATTTAATGTTGGTAGATAACCTCTCTCCTCAGCAACCTATAGGCGTGTTTGATTCTGGTGTGGGAGGACTTACCGTAGCCAAAGAAATCAAAAGGCAAATGCCTCACGAAAACATCATCTATTTTGGGGATACCAAACATTTACCTTACGGAGATAAATCTAAAGAAGCCATTGTTAGATTTTCAGAAAAAATAGCCGAGTTTTTACTAGAGCAAAACTGTAAAGCCATCGTAATCGCTTGTAACTCTGCCACGGCTAATGCACTGAAAGAAGTTAAAGAATTGGTAGGAAATAGAGCGATTGTTTTTGATGTGGTTAATCCTGTTGCGGAAAAGATAGCTTATGAAATTCATACCAATGTAGGCGTTATTGCAACTAAAGCTACCGTAAATGCAGGAATTTATAAGAAAAGCATCAGACGCTTTAACAAATTTATAAAGGTAGATGAGCTAGCCACACCACTTTTAGTTCCCGCAATAGAGGAAGGTTTTAAAAATCACCCTATTACTCATTCTATTTTATATCATTATTTGAGTAATAGTAAGCTAAAGAACATTGAAACACTGATTTTAGGGTGCACACATTATCCGCTATTATTAGAGGAAATTAAGCAATATTACGGCAGTAGAGTAAGAGTGATTGATTCGCCTAGTATTGTAGCAAATTATATTAAAATTTCTTTAGAAAAACATCATTTACTTAATTCTGAACAGAAAACAACAGAGATGAAGTTTTATCTTTCGGATTTGACTAAAAACTTTGAAAAAATATCTAAAAAGTTTTTTGGGAAGAGTATAGATTTAGAACTTAAAGTACTTTAAAATAATAAATACCCAATCCGAATTTTATAAGCTTTTACAAACGGTGTCTATCTACAATCGCAGTATGGATATGTCTTTTGTGTATTCTATCGCTCAGGGAGAAAAGGCTATGTTGGATAATTTTAAAAAAATTGTAGGGATTGTATCTATTCCGATAGCTATAAAAGCCTATCCTTGGTTAAAGGCTTTACAAGAAAGTATTTCTCTAATTAGCTATTTGTGCACGGCAGATGATGTGATGAAGCTCACGGACAAACTATTCGACTTTAGAGGTCCTGTGGTAATCTCCGAAGTACATGATGAAGTTTATATAAATCAACATCTTAATTTATATAATAACATTATACCAGTACCTGTAAAAGACTCTAGTTATGATAGTAATAGCGGTGATTCTGCATTAAGAGACTTTCTAGAGTTAAAGACAGTTGTAGCGGGGCATATTAAAAATATAAAAGAACCAATTATTGAAATAAAATGAAAACGATTATCTATTACATCAGCATCTTTATTCTTGTTATCTCCTGTCAAGAGAGAAAGAAAAATCAAGATTTAGGATTTATCGAAACCAAGCCATTTTCTAAAAATAATTATTATAAGTATGATAATGTTTTTTTTAGAAACAAGCCACAAGATATAGACTCTTTTCGTTCTTATATTTATACAACTGTAGAGCCCTCAGAAAAAAATAAAAGTCTACCTAAGAAAATTTATGCTCTTTCGTTTGATAGAAGATGGAAAGAAGGGTTTAATTATTTTAAAAATGAGTTAAAAGGTAAAGATTTATCTTACTTAGAAGTGAATAATAAAATTGTCGTTAGAAGGTTTTATTTTGAATACATGTTTGATTCTGAGTTTGATAAATTTACTAATTTAGAGAGTTTTACAAAATATTTAAAATCAAAAAAACTAGATTATAAAGTTATAAAATCTAGAAAAATAAATTCAATAAATGTACTTGATACTGATGAAATTGACATTGAAATTCAAAAAAAGTTCTACAAAGTTATTTTGAATGAAAGATTAGGTGAGAGTTTCCTTTTTTACGACAAAAAAGATACTGTAAATTTTAATATATATCGAAATACTTTAACTCTTTTTTTTTAGATGAAAAATCTAATACAAAAGAGCCAGCTATTGAGATAAAATGAAAACCATTATCCATTATATCAGCATCTTTATTCTTGTTATCTCCTGTCAAGAGAGAAAGAAAAATCAAGATTTAGGATTTATCGAAACCAAGCCATTTTCTAAAAATAATTATTATAAGTATGATAATGGTTTTTTTAGAAACAAGCCACAAGATATAGACTCTTTTCGTTCTTACATTTATACGATTGTAGAACCTTTAGAAGAGGATGAAAATTTACCCAAAAGAATTTTTGGTATAATAAGGCGACACAAGTGGAAAAAAAGCATCAACTATTTTGATAAGGAATTAAAAGGTAAAAATTTATCGTATTTAGAGATAAATAATAAAATTGTTTTTAGAAATTTTTATTTTGAATACAGACTTGATTCTGATTTTGATAAATTTACTAATTTAGAGAGTTTTACAAAATATTTAAAATCAAAAAAACTAGATTATAAAGTTATAAAATCTAGAAAAATAAATTCAATAAATGTACTTGATACTGATGAAATTGACATTGAAATTCAAAAAAAGTTCTACAAAGTTATTTTGAATGAAAGATTAGGTGTGAGTTACCTTTTTTACGACAGAAAAGATACTGTAAATTTTAATTTATATCGAACTAATTTAATTGATTTTTTTAGATAAATCGTCTATATTAAAAACATAAAAGAATCAATTATTGAGATAAAATGAAAACCATTATCCATTACATCAGCATCTTTATTCTTGTTATCTCCTGTCAAGATAGAAAGAAAAATCAAGATTTTATGGATATATTAAAATCAACTAAAGTTTTATTTTTAATCTTACTTATTTTGTTCTCTTGTAGAGAAATACCAAGAACAAGATCTGAAGCTGAACATAAAACTATTGTATTACGTAATTGGGACTTGAAAAAGTTTCCTATACATAAGGTTTCCTTGAAGAGTTACCAAAAAGGGAGCGATTTTACTATTCAAGAATTAGAATTTATGTTAGATTCTGTAGCTGATGCGAAGTATAATGAAGCAATTTACTTAGAGTTTTATGCGAAAATGCCTATGGATAAGGATTATAAATTAACGATTAATGATTCCGTATTGTATATGATAAAAGATATTGAAACAAGTTATGTCATCACACCTTACATGCCTTCGGCTATCGATTCCACTTATAATATGATAAAATCATTAAATATCAATGGTAAAGAATATATATTTGAACAACCACGTGTTTTTCAAATCCCCAAAGAAGCATTGAATAAAGGTATTGTATTTTAAATTAGTTTTTTACGATGACAGTACTAAAGTTAAACAATATTTTTCTTATACTTTGTTTATTATCAATTGGATGTATCAATAAAGAGAAGGAAAAAAGAGAGAAAAAAATATTTTGTAATCAAGAAGAAAATATAAATTATTATTATAAAAATGATTTGCGAGTATGGTTTATAGGGGAAAATATTGAGAAAATAAAGCAAATTGATATTTGTCAGATACGAGATGGACAAATTATTAATGAGCTAAAATATACAACATTAGAACATGATGAGGTTAAGTTATTAACCCCTCCATTATTAAAAACAAGAGATAGTTTAAAGATTACAATAAATAAGACCAAAGATATTTATGTTTATAATTTTAAAAACTATGCTAAGTATGGTGGTAAAAATTTTTTGGGATGTTATTTTTTTTATTATACAGTCGAAGGTAGAGAGCTTGCAGACGATGCGTTAATAAGAATTTTTTTAGATGATTTTCGTATTAAACAAAATTAAATATATGTATTTTCTAAGATTTTTTGGAGAGGGGGAAATTCTTCTCAAAGGGAGCGCCAAGATTATTCGAAATCTTACCTTATGGACGAACGGAAATATCAATGTGAATGCACCTTTGCCGCAGGAGAAAATAAGATAGAAAGTAACGATTAAATTTGTGTATCAAGTCTTGTGAATAGAAGCAAGATTAGCAATTCTAAAATAATATATTTTTAATACTCATAAACTTATCCAAAAAAATTAAACTGGCTTATAAACAATTCAAATAAAATGTGTATATCAGTCATTCAACCAAATTAGTTGCAGAGTTATAATTAAACCAATATGTTGTGGCATATATTTTAATTGTAAACCATAGAAAATCAATATATTGTTTACAATAGTAATGACAAATTATTTAGTTTTGGCTACATTTCACAGCATAAGATATACTAAAGCTTCAAGCACTTTAAAAAAAAATTAAAGCAAAATCTATTAAAAAATAGACGAAAAAGCCCCTAAAAAATGACAAAATACAGAGAACTTCTCTTCACAAGATAGAGCAAGGTGTTAAAATATATCAACCTGAATTCGATTAATAATTTTGAGTAAAAGTATTGCATAAAAAGAGAAAAAACCGTATACTTAAGTTATTTATATTCAAATATTTAATAACTATTTCTCATGATTAACCTTGATAAAATTACGGATATTTTTTGTACTGTTGATGAATTTTGTACTGAATTTGAAAAATTCACACAACCTTTTTTAGTTGGAACCCCTCCAAAGAAGACCCCAAAGATGAGTAATTCGGAAGTTATCACCATTATGATTCTTTTTCATCTCAGCGACTTTAGAACATTTAAGCACTTTTACATTTATTATATACAGAAGCATATGCAGGAAGAATTTCCTAAAACCGTTTCCTACAAATGATTTACGGAACTTATGCAGTCTAACTTGATAGCTCTTACGATGTTTGCCAAAACCTATGCTATAGGCGAGATCCTAAGCTTCTGCGTTACCCAAGCCAATGTGGATGACAGAGAGCCTCTTAAATCAGATTGACAACGTCTAAAAAATCTGTAATCACCAAATAATTAAAGCTGATTTTTAGGAAGATAGATTAAAAATTATTATAAAGGGATATTTGTTGAATGCCTATTATTTAATAGTAAATAGAGGTTAATTGCTCTTTTATCTCCTAAAACCATAAACCTAAAAATCATTATATTTGCGAAAAATACAACTATGAACCCTTTTATAGAAGAACTTAAATGGCGTGGTTTAGTCCACGATATGATGCCTGGCACAGAAGACTTGCTAAATAAAGAAATGACGAAGGCTTATATCGGTTTTGACCCTACAGCCGACTCACTGCATATCGGAAGTTTAATTCCTATTAAAATATTGGCTCATTTTCAGCAACATGGGCACAAGCCTATCGCACTAGTAGGTGGTGCTACGGGAATGATTGGAGACCCTTCTGGAAAGTCTGCAGAAAGAAATCTTTTAGATGAAGCTACATTAAAACATTATGAAGAATGTATCAAAGGTCAGCTTTCTCGTTTATTAGATTTTGAAAGCGATAGCCCTAACAAGGCAGAACTCGTAAATAATTACGATTGGATGAAATCTATCTCTTTCCTTGAATTTGCTAGAGATATCGGAAAGCACATCACAGTAAATTATATGATGGCAAAAGATTCTGTAAAGAAAAGATTTTCTGGCGATGCAGGTGTTGAAGGTATGAGTTTTACGGAGTTTACCTATCAGCTTCTACAAGGGTATGATTTTCTTCATCTTTACCAAAATCAAGGTGTTAAACTTCAGATGGGAGGCTCAGATCAATGGGGAAATATCACTACTGGTACTGAACTCATTAGAAGAAAAGCACAAGGAGAGGCTTATGCACTTACAGTTCCGCTAATTACGAAAGCTGATGGTACCAAATTCGGAAAGAGTGAAGCTGGTGAAAATATTTGGTTAGATGCTAAAAAGACTTCTCCGTACCGTTTTTATCAGTTTTGGCTTAATGCTACTGATGAAGATGCAGAACGCTTTATTAAATTCTATACTTTCCTTAATAAAGAGGAAATAGAAGACCTTATAAACGAGCATAGAGAAGCTCCTCACGAAAGAAAACTACAAAAGAAACTGGCACAAGAAGTAACCTCTTGGGTACACGGAGAAGCAGAGTATCAAAAAGCGGTTAAGGCTTCTGAAATTCTCTTTGGTCGTTCTACAGCAGAGGATTTGGTGGCACTAGATGAGGCCACATTTTTAGATATTTTTGATGGTGTACCTCAGCAAGAACTATCTAGAAAGGAACTTGTTGGAATAAACATTACCGACTTATTAGCGGATTCAGGGTTTTTAAAATCAAAAGGAGAGGCTAAAAGAGAACTAAAAGGAAATGCCATTTCTGTCAACAAATCCAAAGTAAATGAGGAGTTTTGTCTATCTGAAAAGGATTTTATAGACGATAAGTTTATTCTTTTACAAAAAGGGAAAAAGAGTTATTTCATAGTAAAAGCCATTTAATTTTTAAATGATGGATTTGTACCACTTAGTTAGAGAGCCACTGAATATCACCTCTGAAACTCCAATGCTTGTTCTTCTGCACGGATATGGTAGTAATGAGGAGGATTTGTTTTCATTCGTGCCCAATCTACCAGAAGATTGGCTTATCGTGAGTTTTAGAGCTCCTAAGTCTACGCCTTATCAAGGTTACGCTTGGTTTGATATTAACCTTATGGACGAAAATAACCGTATAGATGTAGAACAGGCAAAAGTAGCAATAGAAGAACTTTATACTAATATACAGGCTTTAAAACAGCATTATGGCATTAGTTCTAAAGTACATTTATGTGGGTTTAGTCAGGGTGGTATGTTAAGCTATGCTTTGGCATTTAGGTTTCCTTCATTATTTAGTAAAGTAGCTTGTATGAGCTGTTACCCTGAACTAAAATTATTGGAAGGTTATCCAAAATCAAAAAAGGAGATAGAACATCTTAGATTTTTTATTTCGCACGGTACAGATGATGTTATTATTCCTTTGGAATGGGGACGAAAGGCAGCCGATTTACTCTATGATTTTGGGGCTTATTTTACCTTTAGAGAGTATATGGGTGGACACGGCATCAATCAAAAAAATTATATAGATTTAATGGAATTTATGGGAACACCTTAGGCGTTCCCATTTTTATTTTTAGATAGTTTCTACTTAAATTCAACCAACTTGTCATTAGCTACATCATATTCATAGATTTCTTGTGTTTCACTATCAATATATAGCCATTGCATAATGATAGACTTATGTTCAAAAGTATATCCAATACCCAAAACTTGATAATCTCTATTATTTTCTGTTCTACTTTCAATAGAATATTCTAATTGTTCTTTATTTTGTATAGCTAATTTTATCAGTTCGTTTTTTGTATTTGCAATATAGTATTCTGCAGAAAGATATAAATCGTCCAAAGTACTTTGTGTATAGCCTTTATCAGAATAATAATACTTCAATTCTTTTTTATAATCTTTTCTGAATTTAGAAACATTCCCATCTTTAATTTTCTTAATAGAAACTAACCAATTCTCAATTTTTGGTGTTTCCCCTTCGCTAGCAATATATATGGTATCTTTTTTCCATATAATTTCACAAACATCTCCTCTCAATAGATTTCTTTGAGTGTTATTGTCATTTACGAAATCATATTTAACATGACCTTTTTTTGCTGATAACCATGTATAATCTCCATTGTCATTATAATATTCAAACTCAAAAGTGTCTGTATAAAGTTCACTCTTTTTATTAGCTTTATCTGTATTTATTTTTCTCTCTTGAGTCTTCTGCTTTTCTTTATTTAAGACCGTTTTATTATCACAAGATTGTAAAACAAAAAAGAATATTATGAGTTTAAATATTATCTTCATATATACTATTTTTTGTAAATAAATATGGATTAGCGCATTGTATTTATTTTTTCAATCAAATTGATTAGGGTGTTGAGTTTTAATGTACTCTATACTATCCAATACTTTATTTTTTAAACCTTCTTGATAATTTTCTAATGAATTAGAAATACTTTCGTCCGCCGAGCCTAAAATTTTGGCAGCTAGTATTCCAGCATTAGTGGCTCCGTTAAGAGCTACCGTTGCTACAGGTATTCCCGAAGGCATTTGTAATATAGATAGTACCGAATCCCAGCCATCAATAGAATTACTACTAAGTATTGGCACTCCAATTACAGGAAGTGTAGTACAACTTGCCACCATACCTGGGAGGTGAGCCGCCCCACCAGCTCCCGCTATAATAACTTTAAGACCTCTTGCTTTAGCGGTTTTAGCATAATCAAACATTCTTTCTGGAGTTCTGTGTGCAGACACCACCGTAAGTTCATACGGTATCGCCATAGATTGTAAAAAATCTGCTGCTTGTTGCATTATTGGCAAATCGCTTTGGCTGCCCATAATAATTCCTACCATTTTTTATTCTTTTTTACTTAAAATTAGATTTATTTAGCACTTACTTTTACTAATGCTTTAATTTTGGTTAATTCTTGTATCAACTGTTCTCTATTATCAGATAAGACATTGATGTGTCCCATTTTTCTACCAGGCTTGGTTTCTTTTTTTCCATAAAGATGGACATAGGTGTTGGGGCGCTTCAGCACGTTCTCTAAACCTTGATAAACTACTGTTCCAGAAGCATTTTCTTCCCCTACTAAATTCAGCATACCTGAAAATCCTCTAATAGTAACTTCAGCGAGTGGTAGGTTTTTTATCACTCTATAAAATTGTTCAAACTGTGAGTTGTAATTTCCTTCTTGAGTTTGATGTCCGCTATTATGCAAACGAGGGGCTGTTTCATTCACCCATACTTTCCCTTCTTTATCTAAGAATAATTCTATAGCAAAAAGTCCAGCAGAATCAGCAGCAGATATAAACTTAGAAACAATAGTATCTATTTGTAATTGAGTGTCTTCTGATATAAATGCAGGACAAATATTAAAATCTAAAAGGTTGAGCTTAGGGTCTGCCACCATTTCCGTTACTGGGAAAGTTTTTATTTCTCCACTTTCATTTTTAGCAACGATGACTGAAAGCTCTTTATCAATATCTACCAATTTTTCTAAAACAGAAGGTGCGTCCCAAAGTCTCGTTAAATCATTCTCATTTTTAATGACTTGTACTCCTTTACCATCGTAACCTCCTTTGTCTAATTTCTGAACAAAAGGAAATGGAAAATCTACTTCCGAAGCATTCTGAATGATTTGAAAATCAGGTGTTGGAATTTGATGTTTTTGGTAAAATAATTTTTGAAGCGTTTTATGTTGTATAATTTTAATAATGCTAGAGTTAGGAACTACCTTAACACCCTGCTGTTCTAGTTGTTCTAGAGCCTTTGTATTGATGTGTTCTATCTCTATGGTAACAATATCTTTATCTTTACCAAAATTGAGTACAGTTTCGTAATCATTAAAATCACCTTGCGTAAGATTTGAAATAGACGCACAAGAACATTCAAGGCTGGGGTCTAAAGTATAAAAATCATCATCGTATTTCAGAGCTTCTTGTATCAACATTCTTCCTAGCTGTCCGCCACCTAAAATTCCTATTTTCATTTTATTACTTTTTTATTATAATTTATTTGGATATTTTACCTTTCGTAGAATTCTATCGGAAGTCCATCTGGGTCTTGCGTGAAAAAGAACTTTTTATTCGTCCATTCATCTACCCGAATAGCTTCACAACTGATATTTAATTTTAGTAACTTTTCTCTTTGCTCCTCCACAGAGTCCACAGAAAAAGCCAAATGTCTTAATCCACACGCCTCTGGTCTGATAAGCCTTTTAGGAGGATTAGGGAAAGAAAAAAGTTCAATAACATAAGCATTACCAATGCCTAAATCTAGTTTGTAAGAGCTTCTTTCTACTCTGTACACTTCTCGTAGAATATTTAACCCTAAAACTTCGGTATAAAAAGATTTTGAAACTGAATAATCAGAGCAAATAATGGCAATATGATGAAGTTTCATTTAATTTTTAAATATTTAAAAATCTATACTGTCTTTTACTACTTTTCCGTTTTGGGTGTGAGGTAATAATTCTTTTTCAATAAAAGCAGTTATTTTTTCTGTCTCTTGATTTTCAGGGAAAAGCAAATGCACATTAGCTCCAGCGTCTAGGGTAAAGAATAACGGCAGTCCTGTTGATTTTCTAAACTCCCAAATTTTATTGATGACCTCTAAAGTACCTGTTTTCATAAGGATAAATGCAGGCTCACTCATCATCATCATAGCATGTAATGTTAGAGCTTCGTGTTCTACTAGGGTAATAAATTTTTCTAAATCTCCAGATTTTAAAATTTCTTTTAGAGGAATAAAATTCTCTCTAGCCTCCTTAAAGCGTCTTTCAGCATAAGGGTTGGTGTTCATTAGCCCGTGTCCTATAGTAGAGGATACACTCTTTTGCCCTTCGTGAATAAGCAATACCCAGTCGTTAAACTTTCTAAATACTTCAGCAACTTCTTCCGTAGGATAAGGTACAGCAAATAAATCAGAACTACCTTCTACTTCTGGTGTTTCGCCCCAAACCACTAAGCCATTGTACAAACTCCTACAAGCACTTCCGCTTCCTAATCTAGCTAAAAAACTGGCTTTTTTCAACCTGAAATCGTGGGTTGTAGTTTCCTTAGAAAAAGCCTCATCTATCTTCATTAGACATTTGGCTATCGCTCCGAACCCTGATGCAGAGCTAGCGATTCCTGAACTATGAGGAAAGGTATTTTCGGTTCTAATTTCGTAACTTCCGCTAAGAATCCAAGGGAGATAAGGCTCAATAGTTTTAAAATATTTTTCTATTTTAGCTGAAAATTGAGTTTCTTCCTTTCCTGCCAAGTAAGTCTTTACTCCAAAAGGTTCATCAGCATTAAAAACGATATTGGTAGTTGTTTTAGCATTATTTAGTGTAAAACTGATGCTAGGATTGGCTGGTATCTGTTGCGCATACTTTCCCCAATACTTTATCAAAGCAATATTGGACGGACAAGTCTCCGAAACTTGTATGTTTTTGACTTCAAAATTTGGTATTCCTAAAAATCGTTCCGACATAAAAATCACATTATTAAATAATTAAGAGTATAATCTTTCTATTAAATTATTGTATTTAGACATTACCACGTTTCTTTTAACTTTGAGCGTTGGGGTAATCTCTCCCGTTTTAATTTCAAACTCACTAGGAAGTAATACAAATTTTTTAACCCTTTCAAACGCAGATAATTCTTTCTGAACATCCTGTAAAATATCGTGATAAAACTGAGTGATTTTTTCTGACGATACAATCTCATTCCAATCTGTCATAGACAGCTTCATTGCTTTTACTTTTTCCTTTAGAGCTTCAAAGTTAGGAACTATAACTGCTGTTACAAAAGGTTTACCTTCTGCTACTACCATAGCTTGTTGTATATAGTTACTATTAGTCAATATATTCTCTATCACTTGTGGAGTAATGTATTTGCCATTAGAGGTTTTCATTAAATCTTTGATACGGTCAGTGATTTTCAAAGTGCCATTCTCTATTACCCCTGCATCTCCCGTTCGGAACCAACCATCTTCGGTAAAGGCTTTGATTGTCTCTTCGGGAAGGTTATAGTATCCTTTCATAACGCCACTACCTTTAACTAAAATCTCGTTGTGTTCACCTATTTTTATCTGCGTATCACCTATTGGAATACCTGCTGTTTCATACTCATAGTTGTATGCAGGGAAGCAAGTCAAAGTAGCAGTAGTTTCGGTAAGACCATAGCCTACTGTAATGTGAATCCCCATAGCATCAAAAAATTTGAGGATTTCGGGAGATATAGCCGCACCACCACAAGGCATAAACCAAAGATTACCACCTAATTTTTGTTTTATTTTATTAAATACCAACTTGCTAGCTATCTTATCTTTAAGAGCTAAGCCAAAAGGTACAGATTTTCCTTTTCGTCTATATTCACTACATTGAGTGCCTATATTGAGTGCCCAATCAAAAATTTTCTTTTTAGTAGAAGAACTTTTTTCAACCATTTCTCTAAGAGCCCCATAGATTTTCTGATAAAATCTAGGGACGGCACACATCATACTTGGCTTTACTTCCTCTAGGGCGTGAGCGATTAACTTTGTATTTTCTAAGAAAGAAACCTTAGCCCCTTTACTTAAGCAGAATAATGTCCAACTTCTTTCAAAAATGTGGCTTAATGGTAAAAAAGCTAAAGAAGTCTCATTTTCAAAGTTTTTGAATTTGAAAAAATCGGTATGAGCTTGGAAACAATCTATTAAATTTCCGTGAGTGAGCATTACTCCTTTAGGTGTCCCCGAGGTACCTGAAGTGTAAAGAATTGTAGAAAGATCACTTTTATCTCTAGGACACACTTCAAAATCTTCGCTTCCTTTCTGAGTTAAATTTTCTAAGTGAATACTATTACTATGCCTTAATACAGTAGTTTTTTTTGCCGCAATAATGAATTTAAGCGAAGAGGTTTCTTCCATTATTTCAGAACAAATATCATATTGTTCCTGATTCCCCACAAAAACGATTGATGCGCCAGAATCTTGTATACAATGTTGCGTCTGTTGCTTTCCATTGGTGCTGTAGATAGGCACACTTATAGCGCCTAAGGACAAAACTGCCAAATCAAAGATAATCCATTCTGCAGAATTATCCGAATATATGGCTACCTTATCACCCTCTTTTACTCCAATGTCTTTAAGTGCGTTGGCTGTTTTAAAAATAGTTCTTTTAAACATAGTCCAACTAAGCGATTTCCACTCATCATATTTCTTAAAACCTATGGCAGGTTTGGAGAGGTATTTCTCAGCATTAACACTTACAAATGCAGCTAAATTCATTTAAAATAATTTTAAAGTTGTGTGTTCAAATCAGTGCCTAAAGGTAGTGATTTTTTTTCAAAAATAGTCCTTTTAAGTTTCGATTTATTGATGTAAGAACTAACAAAAGTTATAAAAATAACGCTTTACCGTTTTTGATTTTAAACAATTAACATTCAATGAATTAAATTTAATTAGAGTATTTTATAAAAACTTGAATTTAACAAAGTGCTATTTTATTCCTTAGTTTGGAATAATAATTGTTTAATTTGCACTACATAATTATACTAAAACAATGTCTATGAAAATAAAAAAAATACTAGGAATAAGTATATTAACTTTGGGATTAGTTGCGTGTACCACAAATCCTCTTACAGGAAGAAAATCTTTGCAGTTTATGAATAATAGCCAATTGGCTAGTATGTCTTTAGAACAATACCAATCTACATTATCAAAAGCCAAGGTGGTATCAGGAACTACAGAGGCTAGACAAGTGAAAAATGTAGGATTAAGAATTAAAAATGCTGCGGAGAATTATTACCGCTCAATCGGAAGAGAAGGAGATTTATCATCATATCAGTGGGAATTTAATTTAATAGATGATACACAACTTAATGCTTGGTGTATGCCTGGGGGAAAAGTAGCATTCTATACCGGAATAATGCCTGTATGTAAAAACGAAACTGGAGTAGCTGTAGTTATGGGACACGAAGTAGCTCATGCATTAGCAGGACACGGAAATGAAAGAATATCATCAGCAATGGTTGCCCAAGGACTAGGTGTGGTTGCTGGAGCTAGTATGAAAGACCAAACCTTAAAACAAATATTCTCTATAGCTTACCCTTTAGGTACTCAAGCTACACTACTCGCCTATGGAAGAAAACAAGAGTTAGAAGCAGACGAGATGGGCTTATATATTATGGCTATGGCTGGTTATGACCCAAGAGAAGCTCAACCTTTTTGGCAAAGAATGGAGTCTGCATCTGGAGGAAACAGTTCAAGACAGCCTGAATTTCTCTCAACCCACCCCAACCCAGAACATAGAAGAGCTGATATACAAAAACACTTACCTAAAGCTTTAGAATATTATAAAATAGCAGGAGGTAAAGTGTAGTTTATCTTAAATTTATTACCTTTGAACAAAAAATAATACAAATCAACTTTGGCTATGAAAAGTTTAACTACTGTAGGAATTCTACTTTTAGCTGTAGCAATTCTTTTATTCTACCTCACTACCGATTTTAAAATAGAACTTTCTCATTTCATAGGAGTTATGGGAGGTGTGGGGATTGGCCTCATTATTGGAGGTGTCATAGGGTATCTTAGCAAAGGTAATGCTGTAAAAGAGGCCACCAAGAAAAAGGAGTTTCAAAGACTACAGAGGGAAAAAATAGAAATAGAAAAACAAGCGGCAGAATTAGCAGCACAACAAAATGCTTATAATAAAAATACTCAAGACTAACTTGAGTATTTTTGTTATTTTATAATTTTAAAAGATATTAAAACTGATAACCTAGACCTACTATAAAGAAGCTAGGACGGTTATCATATCTCACCACTTCGTCTGTACTACTAGACACCGCTCTTATGAAGTCCCTTTGGTCCTTAGAAAAAGCACCTTCGTAGCGTGCGTTGAATACAAAATCTGATACTCTTACATTAGCACCTATTTGATAACCTACCGTAAATGTTTTAAAGATATTCTCTTTAAAGTCTTTAAAAGTTTCTCCAGAAGTCAAATTATAAGAAGCTACAGGTCCAGTAAATAAACTTAATTTTTCACCTAGAACATTATACCCTACTAGAATAGGAACATCTAGTCTATTACTTTTAGCTTTTAGCTCCAAATCCCCTAAAGTTGTTTTACTACCAAATTGTGTATAATATACTTCTGGCATTAAAAATAACGAAGTAATAGGTAGGTTAATTTTAGCTGATAAACCAATGTTAAAACCTGTAATGTTATTTCCTTTAGTATTTAATGATTCGGAAATGTTGTTCTTTAAATCAGACCAACTAGGAGAACTAGCATTTAGTAATGCATTAGCTCTTATTCCAAAGCTCACTTGCCCCATCACCAAAGACGAAACAACAATAGCTAAACCTGCGAATACTTTTTTCATAATATTTTATTTTTATAAATTAGTTTGATTATTTCTCAACATCGTTTCTCTCACCTGCTTAAATAGAGCTGAAGAATAAACAAAATCTATCAAATGTTCATTTTCTGCTTTGATAATAAGGTCTTTGTTACCTTCCCACTCTTTAACGCCTTTTCTTAAATAAACTATTTTCTCACCTATAGTAAGCACAGAATTCATATCGTGGGTATTGATAATTGTCGTCGTATTATATTCTTCTGTAATTTCTTTTATAAGCTCATCTATTACAATGGCTGTATTGGGATCTAAACCAGAGTTTGGCTCATCACAAAAGAGGTACTTAGGGTTGTTCACAATTGCACGAGCTATTGCTACTCGCTTTTGCATTCCGCCTGATATTTCGGAAGGAAACTTGGTGTTAGCATTTTCTAAGTGCACTCTTCCAATTACTTCTTTTACTCTTTTTCTTTTTTCGGTATAAGTAAGGTTGGTAAACATATCCAAAGGAAAAGATATATTTTCTTCCACCGTCATAGAGTCAAACAAAGCACTCCCTTGAAACACCGTCCCTATTTCGGAACGAATTTGCTGTTTTTCAGTTCGTTCCATAATACTTAAATTTCTCCCGTCAAATAAAATATCTCCAGAAGAAGGGTCAAAAACATTGAGTAAACACTTCAAAAATACTGTCTTACCAGAACCCGACTGACCAATGACGAGGTTTACCTTCCCTGTTTCAAAAGTAGTAGTAATCCCTTTGAGAACCTCTACATCATTAAAACTTTTTCTTAAATCTTTAACTTCAATCATTAGCTTAAAAATAATTGGGTTGATACAAGTTCGGCAATAATAATTGCTACCATAGTCCAAACCACCGCTTGAGTGCTGGCTCTACCTACTTCTAGAGACCCTCCCTTTACATTATATCCAAAATAGGCTGGAATTGTGGCAATAAGGAATGCAAACACCACCGTTTTAAAAAATGCATACCATATAAAATAGTCTGGGATATATCTTTGTATCCCTGTAATATAGTCAGCTTCTGTCCAATTGCCCGTGGCAACTCCTGCTAAATAACCTCCATAAATACCAAAAACAATACTAATGGCTATAAGTAACGGATTAAAAATAACATTAGCTACTATTTTAGGAAGAATCAGAAAGTTAGGAGAATTAACTCCCATAATATCCAAAGCATCTATTTGCTCCGTTACTCTCATCGTTCCTATACTAGAAGCGATATAAGACCCTACTTTACCGGCCAAAATAAGACTAATAATAGTAGGCGAAAACTCTAAAATAAGTACTACCTTAGTAGCATAACCTATGAAGTATAGTGGAATGGGAATGGTAGACGCCTTAAAATTATTATACATCTGTATTGCGACCACGGCTCCCACAAATATGGAGGTAAATAACACCAAACCAAAGGAGTTAACGCCTAAATCGTTAATCTCTCTCATCAAGAGTTTAAAAAAAATATTATGTTTCTGTGGACGCTTTATTACCTTTCCTAGTAACAAAACATACTCTCCCACAGAGGTAAGCATTCTTTTTGATAACTTTAACATTTTGCGAAGTTAATACTTTTAATTGATACTTTCAGCAACTACTGAGCATTTTCGTCGCCTCTAATAATCAAAAAAATGGTTTTTAATATAATTACAATATCTAAACTAATGCTCCAATTTTTAATATAGAAAATGTCAGCTAGTAGCCTTTTTTTCATCTTTTTATCTAGATTTTCTCCACTATCACCTCTCAAACCATTTACTTGAGCAAGCCCTGTTATCCCAGGTTTTACCAAACTTCGTGTACTATACTGCTCTATTTGAGATTTATAAAAATCATCTACAGAAAGCATATGAGGACGTGGACCTACCACAGACATCTCTCCAAACAAAACATTTATAAATTGAGGCATTTCATCAAGGCTGGTTTTTCTAAGAAACCTTCCCACTTTTGTAACTCGTTTCTCACAAGATTGACGGTCATCAACCATTGTTCTGAATTTAAAACATTGGAAGATTTTCCCCCGATAACCATATCTTTTTTGTATAAATAAGATAGGGCTACCGCTTTCTAACCAAATAAAAAATGAGATAATAGGAAAAAGCCAAATACCAACAAACAGCAATACTAAAAATGAAAACAAGATATCAAATAATCTTTTAATTATTTGATTACTAACAAAACTTAGCGGATATGTTTCTGGAATAAGCACTGGTGATATTCCAAAATACTGTAGATGGTAGTTAAAAAAAACTTGATTAAAGGTATTGGGTACAAGATTTACATTAACCTTATGTATTTCCGCCAATTTTAGAATTTCTTTTATTTGACTTCCTTCATTTTCTGAAGATAAAAATAATGTATCTATACCATTGGTTTTCCAAAAAAGAGTAAGCTCTTGCTCAGTGACATTTCCATTAAAACTATATACTTTATAACCATAATCCTTACGCTCCAGAAGAGTTTGTTTTAAAATAGTAGAAAGATTATCATCTGAAAAAAACATCACATTTCTGTGATTTTTACCTAAACTTCTGTAATATTTAAGAAGAAAGAAAGTAAA
The DNA here is from genome assembly GCF_009663465.1 of Riemerella anatipestifer. Lineage (GTDB taxonomy): Bacteria > Bacteroidota > Bacteroidia > Flavobacteriales > Weeksellaceae > Riemerella > Riemerella anatipestifer_C. The sequence continues at coordinate 374,290 of NZ_QXHU01000002.1, read as the reverse complement.
CGACTTAAATAACAATATCAAAATTAGAAAATATCCCCAAAAAGTTAATTCATTTTGACTGAAATTTACTTTTGTAGACAGTAACTCCAACATCCATATTCCTAAAAAGAAAAACAGAGTGTGTTTTAAAATTCTTTCTAAATGAAGTGTATAAGTAAGTGTGCGAGGAACATGATACAAACGAGTGTAACCACTTAATAATCCCCAAAATACACAAACAATAAACAAGAATATAAGGTTTTCAGTTCTCCACAACCACTCTCCCTCTTTGTTAGTGAAAAGTATATAAAAACAAGTAAGTATAGCAAAAATATCTGCTCCTATAAATAAAAATTTCAAATATCTAGAATAGCGGATATTCTGCATTTGATCTTATGGGATATTAAGATATTTGTGGGTTTGTACCGAAGCCTGCCATTTAGGATTTTCTAAAATATAATCGGTTATTTTAGGATACATTTCATCTCTTTTACTCCATTCGCTTTGGAGATAAAATTTACAATTTTGAGAAACTTTAGAGGCTTGTTCTTCAGCAAATTTAAAATCGTGATTATTGAAAATAATTACTTTTAATTCATTTGCCTTTGCATAGATACTTTCCTTAGGCAAACCTGTTTTCTTAGGAGAAAGGCACACCCAATCTATATGCCCAGTCATTTCATAAGCACCAGAAGTTTCTATATGTATAGTACAACCTAAATCTTTTAATTTTTTGGTAAGTATTTCTAAATTCCACATAAGTGGCTCTCCACCCGTCAAAACAATGGTTTTAGAATACTGTGCTGCTATTTGGGCTACTTCTTCTGCGTCCATTAAAGGATGTAAGTTAGGATCCCAACTTTCCTTAACATCACACCAATGACAACCAACATCACAACCTCCTAAACGAATAAAATATGCCGCTTTACCCGTATGTGCACCTTCGCCTTGTATCGTGTAGAAATGCTCCATTACAGGGAGTAGCTTTCCTAATTTTAGTAATTCTTTTTCAGTATTAGTCATCATTAAAAACCTATTCTTTTGAACGTGTAAATTGTAAAAACCTACATAGAAGATTATAAACACAAAATCTACTACAAAAGTAGTGATTTTAACTTAAGCCACTAGGAAATATTAAGGAAAAACGCAATAATATCGTAATAATAATAGAAGACTTATACCTCAAATACTTCTAAAAGCCCTTCTGGCAGTTGCATAGAAATTATTTTTTCATCTCTATTAACCTTCAGAATCCAATCTTTGATAATAGGAATGATAACTTCCTTACCTTGATTATTAAGAATAAAATAGTGTTGTGTGGTTTGGTCGTTAATCTCTTTGATTGAACCACAAAAGTTTTCAGATTCGTCAAAGATGTCAAAACCTATTACTTCGTGGTAATAGAATTGGTTACCGTCTAGCGGAGGTAAAGTAGAAAGTGGTAAAAAAACACTTTTACCCAGTGCTTGTTCTACCATAGCATCAGACACATTTTTAAAAGTAATGATTTTAGAGTCTGATTTTTGCCACTGCTGTTTTTCTATAAAAAAAGGAACCAATAACCCGTTGATTTCAACGAATATTGATTCCAATTTGTTGTAGAATTCGGGTTGGTCTGTATCTAACTTCAAGATAACATTCCCCGAAAGACCATGCTTACGAGTGATTTTTCCAAGAAAATAGCAATCCTCCTTTCGCATGATTAAATTTTAATTCTTAAGCTTCTGCTTCGTTTCCTTCAGTTGCAGGAGCTTCTGCGCTTTCTTCAGCAACTACATCTTCTGCTGGCTCTTCAGTAACTTCAGCTTCTTTTCTAGCATTTAGTCTAGCTTCGCTTACTTTTTGTTCAGCTTCTAGTGCCGCTTTCTTAGCTTCTTCTTTAGATTTGGCTAAGTTTTCTTTCTTACCTTGCACTTTCGCTTCTTTTTCTTCTAACCAAGCATTGAATCTCTTCTCTGCTTCAGCTTCATCAAAAGCACCTTTAGCTACTCCTCCAAGTAAGTGTTTCTTGTAAAGAGCACCTTTGTACGATAGGATAGCTCTAGCGGTATCCGTAGGCTGAGCTCCTTTGTTTAACCAATCTACCGCTGCATTTACATCTAAATCAATAGTAGCTGGGTTAGTAATTGGGTTGTAAGTTCCTAGTTTTTGGATAAATCTACCATCTCTTTTAGCTCTAGAATCTGCAACCACGATGTGGTAAAACGGTTTTCCTTTTTTACCGTGTCTTTGTAATCTAATTTTTACTGACATAAAATATTGATTTTATGGGAACTCGTCCCTGTTAATAATTAGTTGGCAAAAGTAGTATTTTTTTTTGAACTAACCAACACAAAATTTACTGTTTTATAATTTGTGTAACCTGTTGAGTGTTATCGCTTAGAGTATATTTTATAAGATACTTGCCGTATATAAGCTTGTCTAATCTAATTTCCACATAATTTGAATTGGGAAAAACCTCCATTACTTGAGCTCCAACTATAGAATAGAAAGTAACACTTCTAACCCTTGTTGATGGATTTTTAGTTTTTAATACAATGAAATCTTTAGCTGGGTTAGGGTAAGCTACCACAAGAACATCATCAGATTTTTGTTGATTATTGATATAATCTCTCACATTCTGAGCCTTCATGATAGAAGGTAATCCAAAAAATGCAATTGATAAAAATATAGAGAATAAAAATTGTTTCATAGTATTGATTTAAAAATATTTACAAATATATCTAAAATAAAATCAGCTTACAAGATTTAATTCTGCTAAAGTCTTGTTAAATTTGCACAACAAATACAATTCCAAAAATGATTATATATTCAAGAAATAGAAGGTTAAGACAAAACGACAGTTTTAGAAGTCTTGTGAGAGAAAGCCATCTTTCTGCATCAGATTTTGTAATGCCTATGTTTGTGATGGAAGGAGAAAAAAGGCAAGAAGCTATTTCATCTATGCCAGGCATCTATCGTAGAAGTATAGATTTGACGGTGGAAGAGTGCAAAGAACTATTTTCTCTAGGCGTAAAAGCAGTTAATATCTATATGAAGGTTTCAGACCAACTCAAAGATAACACAGGAAAGGAAGCGTGGAATCCTAATGGGTTGATGCAAAACACTATACGAGCTATTAAGGAAGCTGTTCCAGAAATGGTAGTAATGCCTGATGTCGCTCTAGATCCTTATTCCATCTACGGACACGATGGTATTGTAACCAATGGTGTGGTGGATAATGATGCTACGGTGGAGGCCTTGGTTAAAATGTCTATTTCACAAGCCGAAGCTGGAGCAGATATTGTAGCTCCAAGTGATATGATGGACGGTAGAGTAATGGCTATAAGAGAAGGATTAGAGGAAAATGGATTTCATAATGTAGGTATTTTGTCTTATGCGGCTAAATATGCTAGTTATTTTTATGGGCCTTTCAGAAGTGCGTTGGATAGTGCTCCGAAGGAAACTGCAAATATTCCTAAGGATAAAAAAACTTATCAAATGGATTTTCATAATACTAGAGAAGCTATAAACGAGGTAATTAAAGATGTAGAAGAAGGCGCGGATATTGTTATGATAAAGCCAGGAATGCCTTGTCTGGATATTGTTTCTAGAGTTAGAGAACTAATAGATATTCCCATTGCTGTGTATCAAGTAAGTGGAGAATACGCTATGCTAAAAGCCGCTTCGCAGAATGGCTGGCTGGACAATGATAAAGTCTTAATCGAAAGCCTTACTTGCTTTAAGAGAGCTGGAGCTGATATGATTTTCACCTATGCAGCAAAAGAAGCCGCAATACTTCTACAAAAATAAAACAAAATAGCGACCTAATTACCGGACGCTATTTTTCTATTATAAAAACTAAATTTGTAAAAAATATATACAAAATGATAAACATAGATTTTACCCAAGAATGGAAAGATAAACTACTCGCAAGATTTTTAACCTATGTTAAAATATACTCTACCAGCGACCCTGAAAGCGAAACCACCCCATCTACACCTCAACAGTGGGATATGGCAAATCTACTCTTCAACGAACTTAAAGAGTTAGGGTTAGAAGATGTTTCCATTGATGAACACGGTTATGTATTTGGCTTTATTCCTTCTAATTTAGACAATAAAGAAGTACCTCAAATAGGATTTATTGCACACTATGATTCCACACCAGACTTTAATGGTAAAGGCGTTAATCCTCAAATATGGAAAAACTACGACGGCGGAGATTTAGTACTAAACCAAGAAACAGGCTTTACTCTTTCTTCTTCTAAATTTGAGAGCCTTAAAGATTATATTGGTCAAACCCTCATCACTACAGACGGTACAACCCTGCTTTCTGCGGACGACAAAGCTGGTATTGCAGAAATTGTAACCGCAGCCGAGTACCTTATAGCTCACCCTGAAATTAAGCACGGTAGAATATCCGTAGGCTTTAACCCTGATGAAGAGATTGGACGAGGAGCTCACAAATTCAATGTAGAAAAATTTGATGCAGAATGGGCATATACAATGGACGGCGGTGAAGTAGGCGAACTAGAATATGAAAACTTTAACGCTGCTGGAGCTGTTGTTAAAATACACGGTTTAAGTGTTCACCCAGGATATTCTTATGGTAAAATGGTAAACGCTGGACTTTTAGCAGCAGATTTCATAAACCGTCTCCCGTCTAACGAAACGCCTTCTACCACTAGAGGTTTTGAAGGCTTTTATCACTTACTAGAAGTAAATGCCGACGTTTCTGAAGCTAAGCTACAATACATCATTAGAGATCACGATGCAGAGAAGTTCGAAGCTAGAAAGTCATTCATGCTAGAAAAGGTTAAAGAATTTAATGCTCAATATGGAGAAGGCGTGGCAGAAATAGAAATTAAAGAGCAATACCGCAACATGAAGCAACAGTTTGAAGGAAAAATGCACATTATAGACTTTGCAGAAGAAGCAATGAAAATAGCTAATATAGAGCCAAAAATAAAAGCGATAAGAGGTGGCACAGACGGTGCTCAGCTTTCTTATATGGGATTACCGTGTCCTAATATTTTTGCGGGAGGGCTCAACTTCCACGGACCTTACGAGTATGTTCCTTTAGAAAGTATGGAGAAAGCCACTAAAGTGATACTAAACATCGCTCAACTAGTAGCCGAAAAATAATCTTTAATCAAAGACCAATTACATCTCTCCTTTTAATAAAAGAAAGGAGAGATTTTATTAAATTTCAATGATTTAATATAATGAAAAAAGCAATTTTATACGCTATTGTAATTACCATCATTAGTTTTCTAAGCAACAGGTTCGTCAACGGACAAGAGCCTTCCGTAGCATTATATTATGGCTTCGCATTTGGTTTAGCTTGGGGCATGGCATTCTTTCTAGATCGTCCAGACTATAGCTTGCCCAAAAAACTAGGGATTTCGTTCATCGGTATTGGGTTACTTTTAGGGATAGGATTTTTATTCTTTAATCCTATGATTGCAATCCCTTCTGTACTTAGGTTTTCTATTGTTTTTGTAGCTTATTTCTTACTAGCGAGTTTTAGAAGTTCGAAAAGTCTAAGGAAATAATTATTTAGAACCAATATAAATTTCTGTTTTTCACACCAAAAAAGGAAGAAATCATATCCTTATTTTTTCGTTAAAACCACGGCTATTTTTATTTTTACGGAAAATTGTATAACAGCTAAAAAATATAATAATGGAATTTCATTACCAAGAACCCTTCCCTATCCTAAAAGACGACACGCCTTATAAAAAACTTACTTCCGAGTATGTAAAAGTGGAGAAATTAGGAGATAGAGAAATTTTAACCGTAGCCCCTAAAGGACTAGAACTTTTAGCAGAAAATGCTTTAGCAGATGTTTCTTTTATGCTACGCCCTACCCATTTACAAAAATTAAAAAACATTATTGACGACCCAGAAGCTACCGATAACGACCGCTTTGTAGCGTACAATCTCCTTCAAAATGCGGCTGTTGCCGTGGAAGGTGCATTACCATCTTGCCAAGATACAGGTACAGCAATATGCGTTGCAAAAAAGGGAGAAGATGTTTATACTGGCGTAAATGACGCTGAATGGATAAGCAAAGGGATTTACAACACCTATCAATCTAAAAATTTAAGATATTCTCAGATTGTACCTCTAACAATGTTCGAGGAGAAAAATTCTGGTTCTAACCTTCCTGCACAGATAGATATTTATGCCAACAAGGGCTGCGAATATCATTTCTTATTCTTAGCAAAAGGAGGAGGTTCTGCCAACAAGACTTTCCTTTATCAAAAAACTAAATCGCTACTTAATGAGAAAAATTTAGAGGCTTTTGTTAAGGAAAAAATAATGGATTTAGGAACTGCTGCCTGTCCGCCGTACCATTTAGCTCTTGTTATTGGTGGAACTTCAGCAGAGGCCAATTTAGCTGCTGTAAAGAAAGCTAGTGCGGGTTATTATGACAATCTCCCGACGGAAGGCAATATGGGTGGACAAGCCTTTAGAGATTTAGAATGGGAAAAGAAAGTACAAGAAATTTGTCAGAAAAGTGCTATTGGGGCACAATTTGGTGGAAAATACCTTACTCATGATGTAAGAGTCATCCGTTTACCTCGCCACGCAGCAAGTTGTCCTGTAGGCATGGGGGTATCTTGTTCTGCAGACCGAAACATAAAAGGAAAAATCACTAAAGATGGTATCTTTTTGGAACAATTGGAAGAAAATCCAAAAAAATTCTTACCAGAAACGCCACCTCATCTAGAAGCTCCAGTAGAAATCGACCTTAATCGTCCAATGAATGAAGTTCTAGCTGAGCTTTCTAAATATCCTATCAAAACAAGATTAAAACTTAAAGGGACTCTCATTGTTGCTAGAGATATAGCACATGCTAAAATAAAAGAGCTTTTAGATTCAGGTCAGCCAATGCCTGAGTATTTTAAAAATCATCCTATCTACTACGCTGGACCAGCTAAAACTCCAGAGGGAATGCCGTCAGGAAGTTTCGGACCAACGACTGCAGGAAGAATGGACCCTTATGTGGACGAATTCCAAAAACATGGCGGAAGTATGATTATGCTTGCTAAAGGTAACAGAAGTAAAGAAGTAACCGATGCTTGTGCTAAATACGGTGGGTTCTATCTAGGCTCCATTGGAGGTCCTGCAGCAATACTTGCCAAAGAGAATATTAAATCTGTGGAAGTGGTAGATTTCCCAGAGTTAGGTATGGAAGCTGTGAGAAAAATAGAAATAGAAAATTTCCCTGCATTTATCATTACCGATGATAAGGGTAACGATTTTTTCTCAAGCATTGCACACTAAATTAAAATGAGTATAAATTAAAAATTAGCATAGATTTCTTTTGTGAAAAGAGAAATTTATGTTAATTTTGCCCAAAATATTTAAGACAATGATGTTATCAGCATTTTGGCCGTTTTATCAGTTCCTTTGGACTATTTATTTCTTCACCATGATGATGGCGGGGTTTTGGTGTATCATGATGTTCGCAACTTACATTGTGCCTCTATGGCTTACAGAAGGTCTATTAGAATATTTCGGAAAAACTAAGCCTTTTGATCCTGAAGAAGTAAGATATAAAAAACTTTATGAGCAAGAAGGTGTTGAGGTAATTTATAAAAGACCTCTAGGTGATGTTGTAGAAACACATACTAGCCACCACTAAATAACCTTTACAAGGGTACAAACAAGCATACACATTTACTTCAAATAAATGTAACGGATTACGCTTCCTAAAATGGAAGCGTTTTTTGTTATATTAAATTTCATTAACATTAAGTGTAATTTCTAAAAAAATTCTTAGAATTGCCTGTAAAAACAACACAAATATGGAGTATTTTGTATTCGTCGTAGTCCTACTTTTTGTACTAGCCATTGCAGATTTAATTGTGGGTGTAAGTAATGATGCTGTTAATTTTCTTAATTCAGCCATAGGTTCCAAAGCCGCTCCCTATAAAACCATTATTATTACAGCCATCATTGGCATAGTTTTAGGTTCTGTATTTTCTAGCGGTATTATGGAAATCGCTAGGAAAGGTATATTCTATCCCCAATATTTTACTTTTGACATTATACTCATTGTCTTCTTGGCTGTTATGCTGACTGATATTGTACTACTAGATATTTTTAATAGTTTAGGTCTCCCCACCTCTACTACTGTTTCTATTGTGTTTGAGCTCTTAGGAGCATCTCTAATTAGTGGTATTTTGTTTTCTATAGCTAAAAACGATAAACTAAATGAGGTAAGTAAATACATCAATTTTGAAAGCACCTCTAATATTGTTTCAGGTATATTTTTATCCATACTAATCGCTTTCACGGCTGGAGTAGTTATACAGTATCTTTGCAGGCTATTGTTTACTTTTCAATATGAAAGTAAATTAGAAAAATATGGAGCTTTGTATTCGGGAGCTGGGATTACTTCCATTGTATATTTCCTCCTCATAAAAGGGCTTAAAGGCACCACCATCATCAGTTCAGAATCTAGAGATTTTATAAACAGCCATACTTGGGCTATATTGGGAGCTATATTTTTAGTAGCGACCACTATCTTATTCATACTACAAAAACAATATAAAATAAACCCTCTCAAAATAGTAGTTTTAGCAGGCACTTTTTCTCTTGCTATGGCCTTTGCGGGGAATGATTTAGTGAATTTTATAGGTGTTCCTATCACAGGTTTTTTAGCGTTTAATCACTGGAAAGATTCAGGCGTTCCAGCTCATGAGTTTTATCAAAATTATCTAGCAAGTAACGATGTTATTGTGCCTAATTATATGCTTATCATTGCTGGAATAGTTATGGGGCTTACTATATGGCTAAGCGCCAAAGCTAAGAAAGTTACAGAAACAGAAGTTAATTTAGGTAGACAAGATGAAGGCGATGAACGGTTTAAACCTAATGCTATCTCAAGAAGTATCGTTAATTCTTCTTTAGTTTTGGGTAATATTTTCAGCGTTATTATTCCAACTTCCGTCATAAAACACTATAACAAAAGCTTTGAAAAAAGTAAAATAGAGGAAGCTACTATCGTACAAGAACCACCCGCTTTTGATTTGGTGAGAGCAGCCACAAATCTCGTGGTTGCATCTATACTCATAGCTTGGGCAACTTCTATGAAATTACCTTTATCTACAACTTATGTTTCTTTTATGGTAGCTATGGGCTCCTCTCTAGCAGACAAAGCTTGGGGAAGAGAATCTGCAGTTTATCGAGTTGCCGGTGTATTGTCTGTAATTGGTGGTTGGTTTATCACTGCTCTTATTGCCTTTACAGTATCTGCTTTATTTGCTTTTATTCTTTATAAAGGTGGAGAAATAGGTACTTATATACTGGTTGCTTTAGTATTTGCTTTTATCGTAGCTTCCCAAATTTCATTCAACAAAAAAGAGAAAAAACATAAAACCGCAGAAGATAAATTCAGCATACTAGACCAAGAAGACCTTAATCTAGTAGAGAAATATCGTTCTCTAGTAAGTGCCGTTGTTTCTGAAATTGCTCAAAGTTATGAAAATACTATTAACGGGCTTAGACAAGCCGATATGGCAAAACTTGAAAAAGCACACAAGACAGTACTGGATTTAGAAGAACACAGCAACAAATTAAGAGCCAAAAGTATAAAGTACATCAAAGGACTTTCCTCTGGAGACCGTGATACTTCCGAAGTACTGCTCTTAAGTAGTGATTTTATCCAAGACCTTACGCAATCTACCAAATCGCTAAGTAACGAGTGCCTCTTCTATGTTAAAAATTTACATCAACTTAGTGATGTTGAATTTATGAAAGAACTTGGTATTCTGGAGTTAAAAATGAATCAGTTTTTCAATCATATTCTAGTCTCTCTAGAACAACCCGAAAACGAAAGTTTAGACGAAGTAAAAAAGTTGAGAAACATAGTAAGAAGCCATATCAACGAAAAATTAGAAGGTCAAATAAGCAATATTAACAAAACTAAACCTAGCACTAAACAAGGTATTCTCCAAACTAGTGTTTATCTACAAAGTAGAGATATACAAGCGGTACTAATGCGTATTTCTAAAATATTTCTAAAATTATATGATAAAAAAGGGGTTACAGTATCATAATCATCAATATTAAAAGTCAAATATTTTTCATAAAAAATCTCAGCAGTATACACTTCTGAGATTTTTTTTAATATTCTTTATTTCACACATACTTGTAACGTAGCACAGATTTTGAAGACCTATTGTATAAGTTTAATAACAAAAAAAATGAAAACAAAACTTCAAAAACCACTATCTACAAACCATAAAATAAATGGATTGCAACATTTTCTTCTTGTTTGTAGTGGTGCTAACATTCATATCTTGAAAAAAACGCCTAGCGAATGGAATAAATTTTCTGGAATAGGAGGCATTGTCTTTTTTACAGCGGTTTTTGCCACATTATCGGCAGGGTATGCCATTTATACCATTTTTGATAACTTCTATATTTCTCTCATATTTTCTTTGATTTGGGGATTGATGATATTTAACCTTGATAGATATATTGTCTCTTCTATAAAAAAGACAAGCTCTTGGTGGCAACAAGTTCTGATGGCAATTCCAAGATTGATATTAGCAACTTTCTTAGGCATCATTATTTCTAAACCTTTGGAATTGAAAATATTTGAAAAAGAAATAAATAAACAGCTCAACACCATTATTCAAAGAAATAAAAAAGAACTTCAACAAGAAATGCAAAGCAGAATTTTAGCTCAAAGTTCGCCTTTTGAAACCGAGAAAAAACAAATTCAAGAAAAAATATTAACCTACCAAAAAGCTTACGATTCAGCATCTGTGGAGTTAGAGAAGGAGGTGCTTGGGAAATCTTCCGCCCTTACCAGCGGAAAAGAAGGCTTTGGACCTAACGCTAAAAGAAAATCGGAACTCAAAGAACAACGCCGATTAGATTTAGAAAATTACCAAAAACAAGTTGCCCCTCGCTTAGAATATTTGGATAAAGAAATATCAAAAGTCTATTCTAATATAGAAAAGGAACGTCTTCAAACCGAGGATTCAGAAAACAGATTTAATGGTTTTGCCGCAAGGCTTCAAGCACTAGATGAACTGGGAGAAAATACCTCAATCATTGCTGTTGCGGCGATGTTTATTATGGGATTATTTATTTGTCTAGAAATTTCTCCTGTCTTAGTAAAACTTATCTCGGGAGTTGGACCTTATGATTTCTTACTAGAGAAAAACGAAACCGAATTTAAAGTCTATGCCCAGGAAAAAATAGAGAAAAACCAAATAGCTTCAGAAAAAAGGTTAGATGAGTTTAAAAGAAAGTTATAATAGTCAAAAATGGGGAGTGCTTCCCAACACCCCCATATACTAAAAAGCTCCTACTCTAAGTTTATTCTGTGAAAAACGACTATAATTTCTTAAAAAACCGAATTTAGTATTTCTAGTATCCCCCTTATAACAAAATATCTAAATTAGAATAGAATAAAAAAGCCCGAAAAAGCCCGAAAATAAAGGCATTTTAGCGAAAAAAGCCCCCAAAAAGCAAACTAAACGAAATATACATTTAATTGAGAATAATTGAGTTTTAATTGAGTTTTTGAAGCCCTGAAAAATGCAATTAAAATGAATTATTTTAGGATTATATAAGATATACCTACAAAACCCCACAAATACCGCAAAAACGCCCCTTTTGGGGCTTTTTTTATGCTCTATAATGAGCAAATAATCACCCTTATTGATACCGCTAACAAAATGCTACACCCCACCCCTTAAAAATTGCGTTTTTATTTTTTGGGTTTACAGTTGGGTTTACAGTTGGGTTTACAAAACTCACATTTTTGAAGCCAACTCGGATATATTTAAGTGTAAAAAAAACGCAAAAAATAGCCGTTTTTTCAAAACTCGCACCCCTTTAGTGTATTGTGGTATTTTTGTAAATAACTGATTTTAAATAAAATAATAGATAAAGCAGTAAAAAAACATGTGCGTAAGCCATTAGCCCCGTACAAATGGTGCTTTTTTTTCTTACATCTTTTTACCGTACTACCCTACAAATACAGGGTCTGAGCTGTACTCTTTTACCACCCTACCCAAGACCAAGAAAATTCTTCTAATGTTTTCTTTTCTTATTTTAAACGGCTCGTGGACTAGCTGTCCGTCGGGATAAGTTTCTGTATTGGTGCTATATGCCATGATGCACTCGTCATCTGTTTTACAGGTTTGCATTCGCTTTGTTACTCTTATTTCGTCTGTTTCTATAACATAATTTCTCCCCCAAACAATGCTATTAGTGTCATAGATACGTTTTAAGGCTAGTATGCAGCCGTTAGGATATTCCACCATACTGGTGCCATAGTGTCTAATTGCAGCAGTAGCACTCGGAAACCAATCTCCTGCATCTATATAGTCTGTGGCTACGGATACTGCGTTGTAGGTATCTGCGACTAAATCCGTTCCACCAACAGTGGCTACATCGTCATAGAAAGGGATTAAATTTTTAGATTTTTCTACTTCACCACCTTGTTTACTTTTTATCATTTCCCCCTTTCCTGTAAGGAGCCATTCAGGGTTTATTTCTAAACAATTGTCTAATATTTTATTTAATATACTTTCTCCTAAATCAGCATTTCTTTTTAATTGAGTGCCTATGTAACCATTTGATAAGGCATTTTTTTTCTCAAAAGAACTATTACTAATCCCTTTGTAATCAATATATTGTTTTACTCTATCAATCGCTTTCATAAAAAAATAGAAAAAAGTTTAATTTTTGCTTGTTTAATTTAGACAATTGTCTATATATTTGCATTGTCAAAACATTATAACAATGGCAAAAATAGAGAATTTAGATGAGATTGTTCGGTTTTGCGAACATAAAAAGCAAACAGGCGACATTCAAACATTATCTAAAATGTTTGGTTACACAACAGATGCGATAAGAATGAGGCTTACAAGGAAAGATAAAGGTACCTACGAAGCCTTATACAAAGTTATAGAGACAAGAGAAAATTTAATACAGGAATTTCAAAATAAAAAATTATGATAACAATTACTTACCACCACTCTTTAGTAGAGAGGTATTGTATTAAAAAATATTGGTTCACTCTTTTTGGAAAAAGGCTCTTTGTTCTAAAAGAGCAAAGAGCGACGAGAGAAGAAGCCCTTAGATCTTTAAACTATTTTTAAAACTACTTTAAAATGAAAGGTTACAAATTTCTCATATCATTACAAATTTAGTGATTTATCCCGAGCTAGTAAGACTAGTTAAGCGGAGCGAAACCGCCTCGGGAACAAAAAAAACAAATCTATAAAATGCCACACCTTTGGGGAAACATATTAGTAGTAACAAAAGACGAGCTTGTGCCTAAATATTATAAAACAATACAGGCTCTTCAAGTTAGTATTTGGCGTTACAAAAACTTGCCTTATGGTATTAAACAAGTACAGAAGGGAGGTAATGGTCGCCAAATGTTAGTTAATTTTGATACGCTCCCTAAAGAAATGCAAGAGGCAATAGGCGACCCTAGAAAAATGGAGCACCCACTTTTACACTTTTGGGAGGTTAGCTCTCTAGCCACGGCTTACTATACTACTTTTGAGTTTGAGGACGGTATGCCGCTAAAAATGGAGTTCCAAGAGGAGTATATCACTAACGCTTCCGTACTTATTGCTTTACAAAAGCTGAAAGAACACAGACTAGCATTGAAGGACGGTAAAAAAGTGGGAATTACTAAGTCTCTTTGGGAGGATATGGTAACCTTTAATGATATTCTTCCGAAAATACACCACCGCCCTCATACCATGATGGTAGGCGAAAGACATTTTGATAGACTTTTTAAAGCGTTTTTAAAAGGCGATGAAAAGGGATTTAATTTTGAGAGCCTTATTTCTAAAAAACTCAATAATCAGCACCGCCGTATTATGACGGACGAGATGATGGAACTGCTTAACGCTATGTTTGCTGGGCAGGAGCATAAGCCGACACGCACAGAGATTGCAGATAAATATCAAGGTTTTTTGGAGGGCGAGGTCGAAGTTATCAACCATACAACGGGAGAAGTATACGACCATACGGATAGAACGAAGTACAAAAAAATATCCGAAAGCTCTATCATCGCATGGCTTGCTAAATGGGAGTACAAAATAGGAGCTTTTGCTAAAAGAAGTGGCAACCGCCAAACCTTATTGCAGCAGTTTGTGCCTTACCACTCATTGTCTAAAGTAAAAGAAGCAGGCGTATTAGTTTCTATTGATGATAGACAACCTCCATTTTTCTACGATAAAGGTAAAAGAATGTGGTTTTATATGGCGATAGATTTGGGTTCTGAAGCGTGGACGACTTGGGTACACGGGGAAACTAAAGAGGGGCTAATATTGGAGTTTTACCGCCAAATGGTAAGAAACTACACCGAGTGGGGCTTTAATCTGCCTTTAGAATTAGAGTGCGAAAGTGCCTTGAATAGCACTTTTAAAGATACTTTCTTAAAACAAGGAGCCATGTTCGAACGAGTAAGAATAGAGGCGAACAAAGCAAGGTCTAAGCATATTGAGAGGTATTTTGGTAAGCTCCGCTATGAGTTTGAGAAAGATAAAAATGGCTGGTTGGGACGACCGTTTGCAAGGAAAGAAGACAACCAAAAAGGGGCTGGTGCGGACATCATTTTACCAAAGGAAAAAATCATCATGAACTCGCTCTACGACATTCAAAAATGGAACAATATGGAGCACAGTCGCTACGAGGGCAAAAGCCGTTGGCAAGTTTTTACAGAAATGCAATGCAAAGACACGAAACCTACCAACTGGAGAGCGATACTCCCTTATTTAGGCAAAGTTACAAGTACCTCTTGTAATGCGGGTATAGTAAGATTTAGAAGTGCCGAATATTTACTAGGATTAGGTGGAGAAATAGCTTTAGGCGACGATTTAATCAAACTAATGAAGTATGTGGAGGGCAAGAGCTTTGAGGTGTATTGGCTTGACGGCAACGACGGAAGTCCATTAAAAGCAATGATTTATTACGATGATATGCTTTTGTGTGAATTATTACCAAAGCCAGTATATAGCCGTGCTTACCACGAGTTAGATGATACGGGTAAAATCAACCGCCAAATTATGAGTGCTTATGAAAACACCGTAAACGCCTTTATGCGTGAGCGTAAAAATGATATTGACAATCTCACGGTTATAGACCGCCGTTCTAAAATTATCGGTAACAGCTTTGTGATACCAGGTCTAGAAGCCTTTATCCCAAGCGAAGAACCAGCCAAAATAATCAATATAGAAGATGAGGAATATTCTCCACTAGAGCAACCTTCTACGGGTAGAAAGTCTAAATCTTTATTCTCAAACTTTAGCTAAAAAATAACAGATATATGGAAATTTCAAAAGAACTAAAAGAGGCTATCGTAGAGGCGATGCTAAAAGATAGAGAACGCTACGGCGGTAGTGCACAGGCTTATGCTAAAACTTTAGGTATGAGTGGCTCTGTATTTAGCCGTCTAAAAAATGGCGAAATAGAGGGGCTTTTGTCTCCTTCTCAATGGCTAAACATCGGCAGAAAACTGCAAGTAAAACTTGGTAAAAACACGTGGAAAGCGGTAGAGACTGATGTGTATTTGGAACTGCAGGACGATTTCCGTTTTTGTCAAGAAAATGCAAAGTCCCTTATATTAGTTGACGATTGCGGTATAGGGAAAACCTATTGTGCTAAAATTCTTATTTCTAAAATGAAAAACGCTTTTTATGTAGATGCGAGCCAATACAAAAGCAAGCGTTTGTTCATCAAAGCACTGGCAAGAGAATTAGGGAGCGGAACCACAGGTACTTATTCTGAAATACTGGAAAACCTAAAATACTACATCAATGCCCTTGGAAAAGTGTTTATCTGCATAGATGAGGCTGGCGATTTGGATTACGCCGCTTTTTTAGAGCTTAAAGGTTTAGTAAACGGTACTACGGGCAGATGTGGCTGGTATATGATAGGGGCAGACGGTTTAAGAGCTAAAATAAAAAGAGGTATCAATAATGAGAAAGTAGGCTACCGAGAAATATTTGACCGCTTTTCTGCTGAATTTAGAGGTATTACGCCCGATGACAAAGTTCAGAAAATGGACTTCTACGACAAACTTTTGAGAGATGTAGCCGTTGCCAATCTTCAAGACAAATCAAATGTAAACGCAATAGTAAGACAATGCTTTACAAAGAAAGATGACAAAGTTAAAAGCCTTAGATATTTAGAAACACTAATCAGAACTAAACAAGCAGCCTAGATGAGAACAATAAGCGTAAAACAAGCCTATTTAAAAAAATTCAAAACTTTTGAATTTGACGGCATTTGGAAAGAGGTTTTTTATCAAAACCCCGAAACCACAGGTGCATGGTTATTATATGGAACTGAAAAACAAGGTAAAACTACATTTGCCATAATGCTGGCGGATTACCTTACCAAATTTGGTAAAGTACTTTACATAAGTGCTGAGGAGGGCGTAAGTCTTCACTTCGTGAACCTAATGGCGAAAAGAGGAATAGATGGTAATACACCTAAGATAAAATTGGCGGAGTATGCCCCTTTTGAAGATGTAGAAGAAAGGCTTGCTAAAAGGCAATGCCCTAAAATAGTTGTGATAGACAATATCACAGTTTACAAAGATGAAATTAACAAAAAAAGGGTACTAGACTTTTATAGAAAAAATGAAGATAAGCTCATCATCTTTATTAGCCACGCAGAAAGAGGACAACCTGACACCGCAGAGGGACGCCTATGGAAAAAACTAAGCAAAACCATAATACAAATCGTAGGTCAAAAAGCAATTTTCAAAGGGCGTGGTGTAAGCGGAGAGCTAATGATAGACGACGAAAAAGCCATGCTTTATCACGGAATCAAAATAAAAAACCAGTAATATGAAAAAAATAGCAGACATACTCGCTTTCGATACTCTTTACGGAGGTCTTAATTGGGGAGACAGATTGATACTCCACTGCTATCTATCTGGCAGAGGACAAGATTTTCCACCCACGGAAAGAATACTGAAAGTTGGAGCCTGCATCCACAGGAACAAATGGCAAGCTCCCACAATGAAATACATGAAGGACGATGTTGTCCTTTATGTAGAAGACTTAGAAAATATGCAATGGCTACCGATAGATAAATACAGAGAAAAATATCCCAACCCATTAGAAAATGAAGGCCTTTAATAACTATCAGTTTGAATTCAGGGCTTACGAGCGGAAACAAGCTGCTAAAGAAGCCTTGAAAAAGGCAAAGGATTTAGAAAACCAACGCAAAAAACAGAACAAATGCAAGAAAGTATAGGAAATGAGTTTTTCCCCCCGACGGAGGAGGAACTCAAAGAAATCATCGCCGAGCTTAAACGAAGGCTCGAAGATGAAAGTTATGAGGAGGAGTGGGTTAAAATCCACGAGGAACTCCTTTTTCGCAAAAAACAATTAAAAGAACTAATTATTAAAAATAATACGATATGAACCTATCAAACCTAACAGCGGAGGAGCTACAAGCGGAGCTAGACCGCAGAAACCAAGAAAAAGCGGAAGACAGAAAGGCTTACAAGGAGATAGTAAGCCAAGAACTTCCCCAAATAGTGGCATCGCTAAGGGCGTTAAGCCAAACCATTAGCAAAGTAAAATTGTTTGCTTTCGAGAATCTAAAAACCTTACTAGATTTGAAGGCTAAGGCTTACGATGTGAAGGACACACAGCAGAGCCATACTTTCAGCGATGACAAGGGGAACACCATTACTTACGGCTTTAGGATAATTGACGGTTGGGACGATACTGTTACCGCTGGAATAGACAAAGTAAGGGAGTTTATTTCCTCTCTTGCAAAAGACGAAGCCACAGGAAAGCTCGTTCACGCCGTGAACCAACTATTAAAAAAAGACGCAAAAGGTAATCTAAAAGCATCAAGGGTTTTAGAACTTACTAAACTGGCAGAAGAATTTAACGACTTGAATTTTACCGATGCGGTAAACATTATCCGCCAGTCGTATAAACCGCAACGCTCGGCGTTCTTTATTGACGCCAGCTATACCGATGCCCAAGGTAAAAAGGTTAATATTCCGCTGTCTATTTCGGCAGTGGACTTCCCCGAGGGGACGGATATAGAGGCATTGTTTCCAGTACATGAGGACTATAACCAAAAAACAAATAAAAATGAGCTATCAACCGATAAAAAATAATTACACGCCTAAAAGCATATCCTTTTTGGATGGCTCTAATTGCATAGAGCAAAGTGTAGGTTTTTTCATGGAGGTGGACGAGGCGAAAGCCACCAAAATAATCACACACCTAATAGAGAATGGAAAAAAAATAAAAGAGGCGAAACTTGGATTAGACGGCGATTTCAGAGAAAACCACACCGTGATATTTGACGGAAAAACCTTCTTTAGTTATGATGCTTATAGGATTTCTGATTGGGCGAAACCTATCCTCATGGTTTATTATGAGGATGGAACAAACGAGAGCTATGAGTGTTGGTTTAGAGAAATACAGGACAAACCTTAAGAGATATACTCACTTTCCGCACTGGCAGGCTTCGGGGTTCAAGCCCCCGAGCGGAACAAAAAAGAAAGTATGGCGAAAAAAATAACAAAAAAAGCTATCAACATCATGAAGATTGATGTTGTGAGCGAAAAATTAGAAATCTTGGAAAACAGACTAATGATGAGAATGACGAGAGGAAACAAAGCCTCTATGTTTTTTCATATAAAAAACTTAAAGGAAAATTTAGAAGAATTAAAAAGAGGGTTATAACTATGCTAAACATTTTACTTGGAATAATCTCCACCGTGTTTCTTTTCAGAGCAATGGCTAATAGGGAAAAATTAGACCGCTGTTATAGAATGGATATAAATATTGAACAAGAGGAATTTTTAGAAATTTTAAACACGATAGTGGCAATTATTTTTGGATTATCCGCCTTCATAGACTGGAACCATTATTTGAACCAATAAAAAATAAATACTATGGCAACAATAAAGAAACTCCAAACATTATTCTCCAAAAAAGGGTTTACTACAGACGAAAGGCACGAGGTCATCTACGAGTTCACGAATGGCAGAACCTCTAGCAGTAGAGAATTAAATAGACAAGAGTTGATAGACCTCTGCAATGCCTTAGAGGGTATCAAAAAGAGCAAAACCAAGCTGATAAGCACCTGCCTATCCATTTTGGAAGCAGAGGGCATACACCGCCCGAATGAGCCGTTATTAGAAATAACGGAAAAAGGTGCAAAGCCCAATCCTTTCGGGCATCTGAACCGCTGGATGTTGGAACGGAGTGTTTATAAAAAACCTTTGGCTTTTCATTCAGCCGAAGAGCTGAAGGTTCTTCTTAGCCAACTTCATAAGCTGGCAGATAATAATAGAAAAGCCTCCGAAAAATTTGGTAATAAAGCCTATTGGAATAAGGCTGATAAAATTAAAAATTTGAATTAAAATGAAATTAAAGCTAAAGATAGATAGAGAAACTATATTGTTGCTCAACAAAGCTTTTGTTAATCCGTATATTTTAACTCTAATAGGAGAAACGGCGTTTATAAAAAGAATTGAAAAATCACTAATAATAGAGATTAGAGATATTTTAACAAAAAAGTACTTTACCCAATCTAATACTTCAACGGTAGAGCTGTATAAACACTCTGCCGTAGTGTTCTATGAATTATTAGAAGTCATTTTATCCTCGTCTCAACTTTCTCCCGACCAATTTATAAAAATAGACCAACTTAAAAATGAAGTTCATCAAAAAACACAAGCCTTATGAATCAGTACATTATAATCCACAAAAAAAGCGAAAGAAAAATAATTCTTTCATATGATAGAACTTTCGGTTTGCTAAGAGCGGTTGAAATGTCCGAAGCTCGGTGGACGGAGGTTGATATAAACATAGTCTTAAGACACGCCAACAAGCTACGCACGGAGGTAGCTTTTATAAAAAAAATGGAAGAGAAAGACCCTGACTTTGATTACCTAGAAATGCCCAAAGACTTAAGGTTTGAGGTTTTCTGGAACCTCTACGGCTACAAAAAGGGCAAAATAGCTACCACCCAAAAAGCGTGGAATGCATTGTCCGAAGCAGACAAAATAGAGGTGCTTCTTTACATTCCAAAATTCAAAGAAACGAAAAAGATAGATAAAACGGCGATGCCGTACCCTTCAACCTTCCTCAACCAAAAATACTGGTTGGCGGATAAAATATAAATAGTTATGGTAAAAATATATAAGCGTTCATATACAGAGCCATGGTTTGTGGAAATAGGAATGTCTATAAATGTACCACAAACAAAAATAATAGATTTTTTAGAAAAACGAGGCTATGAAATAAAGCCTTATATCTACAGAAAGCCTGCGGAGCAAGGCTTTTTAATAGATGAACCACCCTTTGAGGAGCAAACCTTAACCGCTACCAAAAAGGGCGAAAAACAAAGCAAAGACAATTTATATTTAAAAATCTTTGAAAAAGAGTTTAAAAAGCATTTAAAAGAATTTTATTAACTAAATATTAAATTATTATGACAAATCCAATTGTGAAATTGGCAGAAACATGCCAAAAAATTTTTAGAGAAAGTATTGAAACAAGAGTTGTAAAAAAAGAGGGTCCAGACCATTGCCCTACCATGTACGGTAGAGATAAAACTCCCCAACGGGAGGGTATTCATAGCCTCCGCAGAAAACCAAAAGGCAGCAAAACAAAAAGCTGCTAAAAAAGCCTTAGCAAAATTGAGGTAAAGTAAAACGCTTGGAACTCCCAAACGTTTTTTTTATTTTTGGGCTTAATTTAATCGTTATGAGAAAAATCTTATTATTTGCGTGTCTATCCTTATTTAGTGGGGTTGCTTTGGGGCAAAACTGTGATATAGATTTAATTGTAGATGATTTCACTGGTAAAAAATCTGCAACCACGATGGATTATGAAAACAGATTTGTGTCCATTCAAAAAAACATTTACAAAAACATAAGTACTTATTATTTATATTTATACTCCTCAAGTAGTACATTTTTTGATGATTTAGAGGGAGCCTACATTATATTTACGGATGGAACAAAATGGTCAAGACCCAATACAAAAATTGATGTTAGCACAGGAATAGATTATAATTTCGATTATTCTGCATTTGTAAAGTTATCAGCGAAAGATGTTTCTATACTTTCTAATAAAATTATAAAAAAATACAAGATTGGAATTTTTGAAGAAAAAATGGATTTGGATAAAGCAGAAGTTTTAAGAGAAAGAATACGATGTATTTATAAAATGAAATAACCCAACAAACCCCAGCTTGTAATATAGCTGGGGTTTTTGTATTTTTGCGAGTATGAGAGGTTTAGCAAATAAGGGTAGAAATACAGAACTTATCCGCTATCGCAACGAGAAGTTGGCGGCACGGTTCTACTATTATTCCTATTTGTTGGGGTTAAAATTCTCTCGTTGTTTAGAAAACTTAATCCCTGAGTTTGACCTTTCCGAAAGTCGCATTTGCGACCTTATTTCGGAACATACCGAATACATCAATCGTCTAGAAATGCAAAAGACAACCATTACGGAACTCAAACAAGTTTATCCTTTTATGGTTTGGCAACTTCCTGCTTCCAACCGCAGGAATAACGCAAAGCAACTATCTTTAGACCTTTTCTCAAATTAGGCTCGGAGGCACTTTGAAAAGTAAAGGTTTCAAAATGCCCGTCCTCATAGCCTTGTAGTTTATTGTAAATTTTTTCCGACAAATCCAAATAAGCCATTGCTTGCTCTCTCCTGTTCTCTTCGGTAAGCGAGTTGGTATCGCCTGCTTTCACAACAAGAGAGAGCGTAAACTCTGCATTGAATTGCTGGAAAATATCGTGAAAGGTATCTGTGCTATTGACACCTATATTGATAAGCACGGCAGGGTATGCCAAAGGCGGTTTTTCTTCCATTATTTGCCCGAAGTTCAAATCTATATATTTCAATTCGGGGATTTCTTTGAGTAGTTCGAATAGTTTGTTGTAAAGTTTTTTCATTTATTGAATATTTTTTTGAGTTCGATAGTTATTGTGTTTTTAATTCTAAAGCGAAGCTCAGCCGAACTGTCTTCATCGCCTATAAATTGGCGTTTCGGTATGTTTTGATAAATAGTTCGAGTATGCCCTTTTACAGCGATAGGTTCGCCTTTCTTACCTCGTCTTAGAAAGGGATTAACTTTTTGTTCTACTGCTCCCGAAAATCCCTCATTATGAGCCTTAGCATAAGGAACATCAGCCCCACCTGCGACCACCCTTACTTTATCTTCCCACACTTGTCCAATCCGAATACTCCGCCTTAGTTTTGCAGTTTTGACGAGTAAAGCTCGCCCTTCTTCGTCTCTTTTTCCCCATTTAGTGGGATTTTTTCGTTTTTGCCACGCATCGCCATTGTAGCTTTGACGGTCGAAATTATCCTGTGCAAAATGCACCACTTCCTCGCCGATAATTGGTGGAAGTTCTCGCAAAGTTTGAGCTACTCGCCCCTGTAATTGCTCAAAGTATTCTTCAGTGGTCATCTTTTAAAATGGTTTTAAAGTTGTTTTAATTTTTTTTGTATATTTGCAATACTGGTTGAGGACGGGACAGCTGAGCCCTATAAGCCTGAACCCCTATTAAAGCTAAAACTTATTTGAGTTTTAGCTTTTTCTTTATACTAAGCAAATCATACTCTTTTACCTGTTTGTTAGGAAAAATAATAGTAATGTATTTTACATTTTTATTTCTTTGTTCAATTAAACTTAATCTCAAAGCCTTATACATTTCTATATAACTTTTAGGTGGCACTGTAAGATGTAGTATCAATTCTGCTGCTCCTTGTTTACTTGCTTCTTTCAATCCGTTTTGTAAAGCATTTTTTCCATTATCTGTAATCGCTACTTTAATATCAGAAAAAACAAGTTTTTCATAATTGAAAGCATCAGGGTTTGTTGCACCGTCATCTATTATTGGTAGCATCTTATAGTTTTTTCCTTTTTCAACCAGTACAGATAAAGCGTTTTTGTTTTTAGAAAACTCTTGTTTTGTTTGACTTCCGTTGGTAAATAAATGGAGCATTCCTTTTCCTAAATACACTTTTTTAAACTCAACATTTGAGTATCTTTCTAAATACATAAAATCAATACCTTTCTCTAAAACTTCTTCGGGCGTATTTGCAATGTATCTATTTTCTTCTGTGAAAATTTCGCCCGTAGCACCCACATTATTCAAAAATGCTTTTGGAATATCAATGTAAGGCAATAAACGCTGTGGCGTTGGCTCAGCATTTCTTAGTTTAATCACATCGGTTCGGCAGTTGAAATGATTCGGCGGGAAATATTGCTGTAAAAAAGGGTCGTCCACGCTAACTATTACACCGCTTAGAGGTGTGCATATTTCGGAAGTGTGGTCGTCCATGGTTACCACAAATTTTACAAAAGGAAAAATATGCTTATCCCGTTGGATTTCCTGCCATTTACGGCTCATCATCGCCCCTGCAACAATCGTGTCGTATTCTGTTTTTAGATAGCGATTAGACATTCCGACTATCATCATCGCCTCTCGCTTAAATTCGTGCCATGGGCGTATGCTTCCGTCGGGACGAAGCAATAAATTATTAAGACGAATGCAGTCGTTGTAATTTTTTGCGACCGAGAATTTCCAAACATTCTGCTTTAGTACCTCTCGAGCGATGTAGTCTGGAGTGTCGTAATCTACGCCTTTAAATATATAACCTTTATCTACCGCCGTGGATAGTTCTTTACCAGTCTTTTTTACTATTTCTGTAGAAAAGCCGTCTTTTGGAGGTGTTTTTTCTTTGTAAATACCTCTAATGGTGTCCAGCCAATCCTTAGCCAACAAATCCGCCCAATCGGGCTGGTCGTTGTTGTGCGACAAATGCACACAACAACTATGATAGTCTTGTTCTAATTGTTGCCAGTCCAGCTCCTCGTATAGATAGAAGTCTAACGAGGAGCGTGGGCGAAAAAATCCTTTAGCTTTTCAAAAAGGCTTAACTCTTTGGCTTGTACTTTTTTCTTTTTAGGTGTTTTGTGTTTGGGTTGCCCAACTTTGTTTTCCTTGTTGGGTTCTTCTGTTTCCTTGCTTTCTTCCACATCTTCGGTGTTGGGTTCTTGAGATTCAGCTTTTGTTTTCTTGCCTCTTGGCAAACCAAATTCTTCATAGAAATAATCATCGTCCACGCCGTCGGTTGTAAGATTGTGTACTTTCTCGGCAAGTTCCATTTTTTCCTTTGCCGTCATTTCCCTTTTTTCCTCTATGAAATTGAAGAAACCGCCCGCCACGGGATAACCTCGTTTTTCAAGTCTTGGCTTTAACTCTTGATTGAGAAATCTGCGAACAAATATTTTATCGGCTTTTTGTAAATCGTTTTCTGTTTCGCCGTGTACTTTGGCTTGTGCTAACGAAGTACCGTCGGTTGTGGTCATTGTTTGCCCTTGGGTACTGATTAGAATTTGTTTATCCCAATGGTCTAAAAATTCCCTATGCACTGCCCCATTAGATTGGCTGGTGTTAATCGTATCAACTTCGGAATTTTTGGACATGGTCATACTTCCTGCGGAGCCTCTTTTTTGGAAAGCTTCCTCCATTTCTCTTTGTCCGTTCTCATCATCGGGGTCATACTTCCCGATGAGTTGAGGAATGCCAAACAGCTCACAAAATTGGGCGTAATCTGCCCCGCCGTTTCTCTTAAAAATGGCGTAAGGAGCGGTGCGAGCAAAAATCCCTAAATCTCTATCGTTCCCAACATTTAAAATAAAATCGTCGTTTTCATACGGAATCCCCTCATCGCTCGAAGTGTCTTTTAGTATCTTTTTATTTAAGGTGTCTAAATGCCTTCGGTCTATGCTTTCAATTTTGAAGCCGTTGGAAAAATCCAACTCAATTACGGACTTTCCGTAAAACTTAGACAACAATATTTCACGCAAAAGGTTTTCAAATTCGGGCGTGTCCATAAAGTCCCACATTTCCTCTACTTCCTTTCCATCTTTTTGGAAAGTGAGGTTGGCATTGGTAATGGCTCGTAATCGTTTGTCCATCGCTTCGTACAACACGCCGTCCAGCAATAAGTTATTGTATAATTCAACGAGGCGTTGTCGCTTTCCTCTATACGCCTGTGAAAGTGCGGAAATCCAATTTTGAATATCAAGCGGACTGTGTCTTTCGGGCTTCACGACTAAGACTTGGCTAATTTTTAGCCCTTGGTTTTGGTTATTCGTTTTTTTCTTTTTCATTAGTAGTGGTTTTGTCTTGGTGGGTTTGAGTGATAGCTGAATGCTTTTACTTTGTCTTCGGTTTCTTCCAGTTTTGGGAGGTTGGCGGGCATACCTTTATAGACGGCATTCAGCCAATTAGCCGCTTGTTCGTAGCGGAATTTTTTATCTGCATAGTCTATGTTGGGGTTGGAAAGTCCTATCAATTCCCAAACAGCAATGTCCTTTACTATCTTCACTAAAAGCGGATTGCGTTCATTTCCTGTTTTAGCGAAAATCTCGCTGACATTATAGTCTTTCATCAGTTTGGTTGTGGCAAACTCAATCGCCATATCAATACACGCCAAGGCGATGGTTTCGTCGTCGTGGATAATCGCTCGGAGTTCTGTCTCGTGGCAATGTGTTTTTAATTCTTCTATTTCTATGTACATAGTCTTTGCGTTTAGGGGTTAGTATCGTTTTTTATTGGTCGGCTTCTCGTGCGCTTTCGGGCGGTGGTCGCCTTGTATGTTCTTGTGGTTAATTATCCACACACCACCTTCGCAACAATCGGGAGCGTCGTCGTTAGCCCTGCTCTTTGGCGACAAGGCTAAAAATTGAAATTCCGCTTCTTTCATATCCTCTCGCCCTTTTAACTCTTCATTAAAAATGAGCTTTCCGTTGCGGTTGAGTGGCTCGAGGTTGCTTTCAATACGATAAAACTTCTCTGGCTTTTTGCGTTCGTCCGCTTTGAGTGGTAGCGTAATATTATAGCGTTTATTCGCCTTTTTCATCTCCCTTTTCAGAGTGTCGTCTATCCACGGATATTCTATATAATAATAGACTGAAACGCCTGAATTTGCCGTTTTTTTGTTTGTTTCATACAAATGCTCCAGCATCTTTGCGGTGGAGGTTTTTTGGCAAAACATATCTATTATATGATATTCGTCTTTGTATTTTCCAACCAAAGCCGTCGCCTTGTAGTCGCCGTTTTTCTTATAGGAAGGGTCGGTATAGGAAACAAGAAATTTATACTTTTTAAGCGGTTGAATTTTGCCATATTTCAGCTCCTTGAATACTTTTCCAAGATTGATAGGATTGTTAAAATATTCGCCTTGCACCGCTTGGGCAGATATTTTGGATAAGACACGGTCAATATGTTCCTCACTGTTTTTCGCTGGCCAAGTAGATTTTCCGTTTTCATCTCTAATATTGATAATATCGGCATGGTCTGCCATTTCTATGGCTTTTTTGATGCAGCAATAGTCAGCAATGATGTTTCCATTAAATAGTACCGTCAAGGGTTCTGAAACGGAACGGGTTGCATACAATGCTTTTTCAAACCAAGCCCATTTTTTATCTACGGTATCGGGGTTTCGGCAGTCTTCGTCCGTGTCGAAGTCGTCCACGATAATTGCATCGGGGCGTATATCCTCATTTCTCGCTCCACGGGGTGCGTTACCCGCCCCAACGGCGATGAACATTGCTCCTTTTTTTATGGTGAATTGGTCTTCTCGCCAATGCCCGTGATTTTGTTGTATGCCGTAATCGTGAATAATTCTGCTATTGTTTTCAAAAGCACTTTTAAAAGGTTTTAAAAGACGAACGGCAGATTCATTGGTAGCTGATGCGATGATGATAAATTTCTTTTTACCAGTCAATGCTAAATAGGTAAACTCCATCATCGCCCTTGCCGACTTGGCAAGTTCCCGCGACCACGCACGCACTTCATACCACTCAGTGTTTTCTGTGATACGCTTGGTACTGGCTTTGTGAAATTCCGCAGGTTCGCATTTGTAATACTTATGGAAATAGTATTTGAACCACTCTTCGGGATTGGCTTCTAAGCGTTTTTTTCGCCTCTCGATGTCGCTGGCATTTTCGGATAAGTCCACGCTGGCTTTTTGGCGAAGATTGGTATAGTACTGTTGCCAAAATTCTAACGCTTTTCTATCCTCTGGAGTTAATCTTTTGGTTGTTAGCATAGCGTTAGAGTTTTGATTTTATAAAAGTGTCTGTATAGTCAGCTAACAGCTGGGCATCTTCGAGGTTTTCCGTGCGAACAAAATCCAAGAACTGAGTTAAGGCGTTAATAATCTCGGGAAGTAGTGCCTTAGTTTCTAAATCCTTAATATTTTTAATGAGTTGATTTCGGATTTGAGCCGTTTTGAAGTCAGCAAAACGAAATCCCTCGTCTTGCTTTTTTATAAAAGCGTTGAGCTCTGCCAGCTCGTCTTGCATTTGCACGAGTTGCTCTTGTCGGGTAAGCAAAATATTTCTTCTCAGCCCTTCCCATTTCTCGGCTTTTATCCATTCTGAGAGCGTATTGACAGACACTCCGACACGCTCAGCGAGGTCTTTTATGGTGATGTTCTTTTCTTGTAAAAACAAGATTTTAGCATATTCTTTTTTTTGCTCTCTTTCCTTGTTAGAGAGCCTCCCTTTCTTTGCCATAGCGATTAGTTTTATGGCAAAATTCCTCCATTAAAGGTAGTTTCTAAAGCTGTTAATTTATGATACCCTAATTTTTAGGGTATGATACCCCGAATTTAACAGTACCATAAAACGCCAGCTTTTCAGAGCCTTTTTCTTACTCCAATTTTGCCCCGAAAACCAAAAGAAACAGGCAGATGAAATTTATACTAAATGACGAACGAGTAACCAATTCCTACGGATTTAGAGTAAAAACCGCTGGGATAAAATTAGACCGATTTTTAAGCAACCCAGTATGTCTAAATAATCATAGCAACAACACAAAAGATGTATTAGGGAATTGGGTAGATACAGAGAAACAAGGGCATTTATTAACTGCTAAACCTCAGTTTGATACGGAAGATGCAGAGGGTAAAGAAGTCGTCAGAAAAGTAGAAAAGGGCATACTAAAAGCCTGTTCTATGGGTATTTCATTTGACCCCGATAATCTCGTAATGGAAGATGGCGTTTTAACAGTTACAGAGTGTGAATTATTAGAAGCCTCTATTTGTGCTGTTCCGTCTAACTCCGCTGCAATCACACTTTATAACAAGCAAGGAGAAATTCTATCTGAAAGACAAATAAAACAAATATGCCTATCGGCACAAAACACTAATTCATTTAAAAATAAACCTATGAACAAATTAAAATCCTATCTGCAATTAGATGTAAACGCAGATGAAACGGCAATCATTGGTGCCGTGAAAGCAATTGAGGCAAAACTCACAGCCTCGGAAAACGAAAAAGCAACTCTCAAAGCTGAAAATGAAGCCTTGAAGAAAGCGGAGAGCGACAGGAAAAAAGCTCTTTTAACCGCCGAGGTAGAGCAAGCTGTAAAGGACGGCAGACTGGACGAGGCAGGAAAAGCTCCGATTTTAGAAATGGCTCACGACTCGGCGATGGCTTTACTTAAAGCCTTACCAAAACGAAAATCGGTGTCTGAGCAACTACAAGGCGATGAGGAAAAACTAGCTGCATTTGATAAAATGAGTTGGGACGAGTTAGATAGAGGCAACCATTTAGCCACGCTAAAAGCCGATTATCCTGACTATTTCGCTGAACGCAAAAAGAGGCAATTCGGCAAGTAACTGAAACAATAACCATTAAAACCAATAACCATGGGACTAGAAAAAGAAATTTGGAAATCAACCATTGAGGAGAAGTTAAAGCAGGATAATAGCTTCCTCAATCATATATCCGATGTTTCGGATAGTAATATTATTAACGGAAAGATAGTACACATACCACAAGCGGGAGCTCCATCTAAGGTAGTTAAAAACAGAACCACTCTCCCAGCAGAAGTGAAGAAAAGAACGGACGGAGAAGTTCTTTATAAAATAGACGAATACACTACCGACCCAATTTACATTCCGCATGCGGAGACCGTGGAACTTTCTTACGACAAGAGACGCTCAATATTAGACCAAGATATTGCGAACTTATCGGAAGAAGTCGCAGAGGGTATGCTGACGAATATGGTAGTCTCTCCTATCGGCGACAATAAAGCCCTCCCACAAAAAAATATTTTAGAAACCACAGGTGCAGCAACCTCTGTATTATTAGAGGGAGCCACTGGAAATCGAAAAAAATGGACATTAACGGACTTACAAAGAATGCAAAACTTTATACGGTCTCAAAAAGCGTGGCAAGAAGGACAAATGTTAGCCTTGCTACCAGCTAATGCCATACTCGACATCTTCCCCGCAGATAGTCCTGTAACCGCTACTTATATGCAGATGGTTACAGAGCAAGAACGCAGAGAGGGGGTTATTTATAAGGCACAAGGTTTTAACATACTTGTTCGCTCGTCCGTGTTCACAATGACTGAAGGAAAAGAATTTAAAGGGTTTGGCTCTGTGGTAAATAACACCGATTCTGAAGCCGCTATTTTTTGGAACAAAAACATGGTAGAGAAAGTCTTTGGAGACTTGGAGACTTTTGACAGAGAGAAAGACCCTCAATACTACGGCGATATTTACTCGTTCCTTGTGAGAATGGGAGGAAGAGCCAAGAGAAAGGATTTTGAAGGCGTTGCGGTACTAAAACAAGCTAACGCATAAAACTAACCAAAACTAATTGCAGGGATTATTCCCATAGTCCCTGCATCTTAAAAACTAATAACCTATGAGAACTATTAAGTATATCGTTCTGCATTGTACGGCGACCTCTCAAACAACCACCACTGAAAGCATTAAACGCTTTTGGAGAGAAAAACTTGGGTGGAAAAATGTCGGGTATCATTATATCATAAAACCCGACGGCGAAATCGTCCAGCTTGCGGATTTAAATACCATTACTAATGGGGTAAAAGGGCATAACCGATATAGTGTTCATATTGCATATATCGGTGGTGTGGAAAAAGGAAAGGCACTAGATAATAGAACCTTACAACAGAAAGCCTCGCAGGTAAAACTTTTGCGAGAGCTACAAGCGAAATTTCCAACCGCAGAAATTTTGGGACATCGGGATTTATCGCCTGATTTGAATGGCGACGGCATTATCTCCCCTCACGAGTGGACGAAAGAATGCCCCAGCTTTGACACAAGAAAGTGGCTTAAAGAAATCAATTTTTAATTATGAAAACGCACCTACCGCAACCATTTGACCAAGAGGATATACGGAAAGACCCTAAAGCGGTTGTGATAGGACTTTTGATAGGCTTACTCTTAATTTTTGGAAGTGTAATCGGTGTGTTGTATTCCCGAAAGGAAGACAAAGACGAAAACTGCCAAGAGCGAATTTCACGGCTATACGACACCATTTTAAAAGAGCGAAACAAACGCATTTTCTTTTATGAAGAGATGATTTTTTATAAAAAAGAAAATAGGCGTTTACAGAAAAAAGACAGCCTAATGAGAGAAAATACAGAACCGCTAATCAACAAAATTTACAAATATGAAAAGTAAAATTTTTATCATCATTTTATCTCTACTCCTTGGTTTTAGTGTGTTTTTACACATTCAAAGAGAACGGGCAATTGGCAAACAAGAGCAACAAATTTCGGAGCTTATAGAGCATTCGTATAAAAATGAAATCATAAACCACTACTACCGAGACAGCGTTAAGCACACGGTATTCAAAGAGAAAGTAGTGGAAACCACGAATGAGAAACAACTCGCTATCGGCAAAACCTACGCAGATAGCCTAGAGCAAGCACTTAAAATGTCTATCAAGAAGATAGACCAAGTAAGTAAGATAAATGCCGAACTAGTGGCTCGCTTGCAACTGCGTGAGTTTACTCAGCCTAATGGAGATAAGATTTTAAGCCATAATGATAAATACCTAAATCTAAACTATTATCCGCAGACGGATAGTGTAGATTTCAGATACAATATTAGGCTGAATGAAGCCCGCTACAAAGACCGAAAATGGCTATTCGGGAAAACCAACTACTACATAGATGTTTTTTCTGATGACCCGAGAGTACAGATTAATGGACTGAAAAGCTACCGCATTAGGGGACAGCCCTTACCTCGCTGGGGGCTAGGCGTACATGCTGGCTACGGAATATCCATAAATAATGGGATATTCAAGACTACGCCCGTCATAGGGCTAGGTATCAATTATAATTTAATAAACTTTTAAAAAAATAAACATCGTGAGCAAATTAAAATCAATCACAATCGCATCAAGTATTGCCGAATTTGCAAAAGCAGAGGCAGAAAAGATTTTTAAAAATTATCCCGAGTTAGAAGAAGTTTATATTACCTCAGATTTGCAAGGTTTTAAAGAACTTGAAAAGGCGGAAAACCAAGCGACTTCCCTAACGGATAAAAAGGTGCATTACTTCCAGCGAAAAGACCTTAGTCAGCCGTCTGAAATTGTAAAAATTGATGTTGAACCGACGGATATTCCAAAAATTTTAGATGAGGAAAATTTGGACGACAACGCACCGCAGGATACGGATTTAGATAATACCAAAGACCAAACGGAAGATAAGGGAGAAGATACTAAATCTGAAAATAGCGATAAAGCAACGCAGGATACGGGTTTAGATAATACCAAAGACACGGCAACTAAAACCGAAGAACAGGAAAGAGCAGAGCTAATGGCTAAATATGAAGCCAAGCACGGGAAGAAAGCCCCGCATAATATTGGGCTTGAAAAGTTAAGAGCTTCAGTAGAAGACTAATTTAAAAACTATTTAAAAATCATTTAAAACTAATAACATGGCAGAAAAAGCATTATATGGTCTTAAGACTATCAAAATTGGAGATGTAGTAAACGAAACTACAATGCCACAGGACAATGCTCTCACGGCGTTT
Organism: Riemerella anatipestifer; assembly: GCF_009663465.1. Taxonomy (GTDB): domain Bacteria; phylum Bacteroidota; class Bacteroidia; order Flavobacteriales; family Weeksellaceae; genus Riemerella; species Riemerella anatipestifer_C. The sequence goes on along the minus strand of NZ_QXHU01000002.1, from coordinate 342,441 downwards.
AAAACTTATAGAGATAGCTTTGAGATGACGGAAGAAGAAGGCTCTTTGTCTGAAGAATTTTGCGACCAAAGCGATGAACCTATTGTTGTGTTTCAAGAGAAAGGAAAGCGAGATATTAAAGTAAGTACCTACGACTATACGGCTGAATTTATCAAATCCGTAAAAGGGGGTACTGTATTATCGGGCGAATGGAAAGAGGGCGACAATACCGCAATTTTCAAAGCATTACAAATCGAAGCAGACACGGGACATCTCATCAAATGCCCTAAGACACAGGTTTTTGCACGACTAAACCTAAAACTAAAGAAAAAAGAAGTCGCATTACTTGAAATTACCTTTAAACCATTAGCAAAAATTTCAATCAAACAACCTTCGTAATGGAATTAACAGAAATTAAAGCAGCTAAACTATTATTAAAAAGGGGCGTGGAGTTAATGCTCCCCGCTCCTTTTTTTCTTAGGTTGTTTGGCAAAAAGCAAATCAAACTAACGCTAAAAACGCCTTGTTTGGAAAGTCAGTTGGCTATATCAGAGGTTTTTTTGCAAACGGGTATTTTCCTCAAAGAAGACGAAATTTCTATGCAAAAAGCGTTAGAAATTCTATCCAATCACGGCGTACGCATCACGGAAATCGTGGCGATGGCTATCCAAAATGAAACGAAAATCAATTGGAAAGTTCGCAGATTAGCCAAGCGATTACGCCAAACCATCAATACAGAGGAAATGTCCTATTTGTTTAGTCTTTTAGTTGCCTTTTCGGGCGTGCATGATTTTACGAATACTATCAGGTTAATACAGGAAACGAGGATAACGAAGCCGATGAACCTGAGTCCGACGGAGAAAACGAGTTAATAAGCGACAGCTTTCATAGCGTTTTTGGGTTTGTAGGCTATTGTTGCCACAAGCTGAATATGAGTAAAAAAGAAGTCCTGCAAAGCACTTTTGCTGAATTAAACATGATGCTTATGGACGCTCCAAAGGTTCAATATAAGAAAAAAGAACCCAAGAAATTAAAAAACATTAACGAGCTCGCCGAGTGGCTGGGAGCGGAAGAAATAGAAACAGAATAACGATGAGCGATTTAGAACCTATCAAGTTAGATTTTACCGTGAATAATAGTACCGTCTTTGAAGAATTTGCAAAGATGGTTAAGGCGGCTCAGGAGCAGACGAAAAGTGTGGATAATGCTCAATCTAAATTCAAAGAGTATATCAATACTCAACTATCCGCTTCTGGGGCATTGTCAAAAAATGCAGAGCTCACAGATGCTCAAACGAAAGCCCTCCAACGCCACGCTGAAACGATAGACTATTTGAAAGGTCAAGTCGCTAATACTTTTGACCCTACGCAACTCGGTGTTTATAATTATCAATTGCAACAAGCCCAGCAGGCTATCAATTCTATATTAGAATCGGCAAATAATAAAGCTACATTGATTGATACTGCCGAAATGGAAAAAGCCAACCAAAAGCTACAAGAGGCTGAGCGATTATTAGACCAAATTTCGGATAAAATATTCACACCCTCGTTTGCTTCTCCCGAAGAGTTGGAAGTTCTAAGCAAGGAAATTAACACCGCTAACGACGAAATGGAACAGCTCGGCGTTGTGATAGATTTTATCTCGGCGAAAATGGGAACCATGGACAGCGGTTCTCAGGCGTTCAAAGATTTAGAGAAAGACATTGCGACTGCAAACCAAATGCTGGGTAGGTTGCCGCAATCGTACGACACGGCAGGTAACAGCATCGACCAAATGACCGATGCATTGAAAGCGTTTCAAGACCAATTGAAATCCGAAACCGACCCCGAGGCGATTAAAATTCTCAATAAAAATATTGAGAATTTAGAAAACAGCATCAAAAAACTGAAAAATGCAGGAAAAGAGGGCTTTGATGACTTCGGGAACAAGTTAGAGGAAAACAAAGAAAAGACGGTCAATCTCCAAACGGAGCTGGAAAACTTGGTGCAATCTATGGCACGCCTCCGCATGGCGGGACAGCAAAACTCACAGGAATATGCAGAGTTGAGAGATAGAGCCACAGAGGTGCGGTCTGCAATTCAATTGACTAATCAAGAGATTAACTCTTCTGCTTCTACTACAAGCAGTTTAGACACTTTGATAAGGGCGACCTCTGCTGTAGCTTCGGGGTATTCTTTAGCTCAAAGTACAGCTGCCTTATTTGGTGCAGAAAACGAAGAAGTAGAGCAAAGTATTATGAAAATTACCGCTGCAATGTCTGCCCTTCAGTCATTACAGCAGATACAAGCAGAACTAAAAAAGTCTGATAGTCTTGCTACTATGGCACAGACGAAAGCCCAAGGTTTATACACAGCAGTAGTTGGGAGCAGTACAGGTGCTTTGAAAATTTTTCGTATAGCTTTGGCGAGTACAGGGATAGGTTTAATAATCGTCCTCCTAGCTTCGCTGGTTGCAAACTGGGATAAAGTAACGGCGAGTATTAAAAAATCTTTTCCAGTACTTAAAGGTTTTGGCGATAAAGTAGACGAAGTGAAAGCCCATGTTATGGGATTTTTGAATGCTTATTTATCTCTATATGAAACGGTCTGGAACACCTTAAAAAAGTTGTTCAAATTAGATATTAAAGGAGCAGTAAATGAAGCTTTGAATGTGTTTAATAATGCGAAAAATGCTTATAATAATGCCAAACAGGATAGTTTGAGTGCATCGGAGCAAGAGAAGAAAGATGCTCACCTTAAAAAAAGTTTGGAAATCTACGACAGGGAAACCGAAAGAATAGAACACTTAACAGGCAAAAAACAGTATGACAGAAGAGAAAAATCTATCAAAGCCCAACTAAGGCTCGTTGATAAAGGTTCTAAGGAAGAGGCAGAGCTTATTCATCAGAGAAATATGCTTTTAGCAGAAAAGGAAAAAGAACGAAACGACGAGGCTAAAAAACAAGCAGACAAAAGGCAAAGACAAGCCGAAGCTGCCGCTAAAAAAGCAGAGCAATTGGCAAGACAAGAAGCAGAGGCGAGAAAGGCGGCTCTAGCAAGTATTGCCCAAGCTGAAAGGGACTATCAAAAGTCCCGTATGATAGCCACGGATAAAGAATTGGCAGACATACAAGATAAATACGCCAAACTTAGAGCCGAAGCGAAAAAAGCAAAACTTGGAGCAATGGACATCATGCGTATTGATAACCTCGAAAAATCAGAAAGCAAAAGCGTAACCGAGAAACACGCCAATGAGCAATTTTTCAAAGAACTAGAAGAGCAAAAAGAATTGTTCGCAGCTTACGAGGTGTTTAAAACCAAAGTAGGCAAAGAAGAGGCAGACAAACGCTATCAAAATGAATTGTTGGCATTTGAAAATTACGGTGCTTTGCTAGATGCGGAAATAGAAAAAATAAAGGCGTTGGGCGATGCTCTTACTCCTGAGCAATTGCAGAAATTAGAAAAACTACAAGGCGAAAAGCAGTCCTACGACAAAGACAAAAACAAAGAAGCGGAGCAAAAGTACGCAGAGGCTTACAATTCCCTATTGTCGTTTGATGATAAACGCCGAGCGATAGATAAGAAATATCAACAAGATAAGGTTCTATTGACCCAAATTACAGATGAGAAAGTAAGACAGGCTAAGTTAGCAGAGCTGGAGTTTCAGAAAAAGGTAGCATTAGATGCTGTGAATACGGAGGCGTACGATAGAGAAACTATCATGCAACGCCTCTCTGAAAATCTGATGGGCATTACTAGAAGAGAGCTAAATAGCAGAATAGCCTCTCTAGAGGAATATTTGGAGAAAGCAGGAGACCATTTAGATTCTACCCAAAAAGAGTTTGTGCAAAACGAACTTAAAAAAGCTAAAGCGGTAAGAGCGACCACCGATGTCGGCGTAGAGGAAAAAGTACTGTTGCAAGAAAAAGAAGCGATACTCAAACGCATTACTGATTTACAATCTAAGGGCATTACCAATGTATCCGATGAGCTGAAACAACTCGAAGAGGTCAATATGAAATTAAAGGATATTCTCGCTAAGAAATTTGCGAAAGTATCCGAAGTTGCAGGGCAATTAGGTGGAGCTTTTTCAGAGCTAGGTGGAGCATTGAAAGAATATGATGAGGGACTTGGCGACACGGTAGAAACCATGGGAGAACTCCTTAATGTAGCGAGTGATGTTGCGGGAGCTGCTGCATCGTTTGCTTCGGGCGATATTGTTGGTGGAATTACAAAAACCATAAAAGCTATCACCTCTATATTTTCTATTGGTGCAAAAGCACGAGAGAGTGAAAGAAAAGCCCAAGAGCAAATTAAAAAATATCATGATGAGATTTTTCAGTCGCAACTCAACTACAATGCAGAATTACGGAAGCGAGTAGCAGAAGAAGTCAAACTCAACGACCTTTATAAATCCCGAGTTACGAATATCCGAGAGGAAATGGAAGCTCATCGCAAAAATGCAGCGAGTATAAAAAAAGACCAAGAAGCGGTTTTTAAAAGACTTTTGAATGCCAGAACGGTTACAGGTATGCACACGGAAAAATACGGTGGTTTTCTAGGTATTGGTAGAAAAACTAGAGCCGTAGAAGAAACTAGCAGTGTTGCAAAACTACTAGGGATAGGGAAATGGGTAGAAAAAGAAATTGCCAAAATAGCAGGTTGGTCTTTAAAAATAAGAGTATTTGAACCTGGAGAAGTAGAATTAACAGATGAAATATTTGATAAGCTAGAAAAACTCAATGCCGAAAAACCGCTCACAGGTGATGCTAAAACAGCCTACGAGCAATTAAAAAAATTGCGAGATGAGTACGGTTCAATTGAGGCAGCCGATAGAGAACTAAAAAAACAACTCCGAGAAGCTATAACAGGTACTACTGCAGACAGCCTAGCCGATAGTATCAAACAGGGCATAGCTTCGGGAAAAAAGTCTTTTGCAGATTTTGCGGACGATATTGAGGGCTTTTTACGAAATGCCGTTTTAGCAGGTTTAGAAACCGATGTGTTTAGAAAGAAAACACAGGAGCTACACGAAGTAATGGAAGAAATGTTACAAGATGGCGTAATTACATCGGAAGAAAGAGAGCAATTTAATCAGCTTTATATGGCAATGGTTGAAGAGCAAAGGCAAAAAGTAGAAATACTTAACCAAGCAGGTATTGGTGTTATTAAAGACCAAGAGCGTCTAAATTCTTTACAAGGAGCCATAAAAGGGGCTTCACAGGAAAGTATAGATATTCTTTCGGGGCATTTCGCAGGCGTAAGACTTCATGTGATAGAGATAGTTAAAATGATGAAATCTAACGGTACGAGCGGTTTGGAAAAGCTATCAAAGTTGATAGAAATACAAATGAATATTGAAAGAAACACCAGAAAAACAGCGGAAAATACGGAGAAGCTGCACGATATAGATGAGGGTATTTCTAAGGTAGAAAAAGCAATCAAAGGCAACGGCAACGATGCTAAAGGTTTAGGGTTTTAAAATAGTTTAAAATGGATTTTAAAGATAAATTAAACAACATTCTTCTCAGTAATATAGGCGTGGTCATTATGACAGGCACAGAGGAATTGCTCGCTTTTCCCGAAAGAAAAGAAGTAATGGAGAATGATTGGGCAGAAGAAAACGGCGGAGATTATGACCTCTCTTCTCCTAAATTTAAAGACAAAGAGGTAACGCTTAAAATGGCAATTTTAGCAGATGATAATGTTCAGTTTTGGCAGTATTATAACACACTATTTGCCGAGTTGAAAAAAGAGGGGGAATTGTCGCTCTATGTATTTGACCACGACCAAACCTACAAGGTGTTTTATAAAAAGTCTGGAAACTTTAAAAAAGTTTTAAAACGCCTTAAAAATGTAGAAAAAGTGTTTGTGAAATTTGATTTAACCTTTAAAGTTTTGTTCTGATGTTCATAATTAAGAGAAATAATAGCACCGTTGCACCAATAAAAGCGAAAGGTACAGTTGTCGAAAAATTATTTGGCGAGGAGACTGTTACGATGGATTTTAGCCTGCCTCATTTCGTTCTTTTCCGCATAGGCGATGCCGTGGAGGTTTATGGCAAAACTTACTATATATCGCAAGAACCTGTGGTTAATAAAAAAAGTTCACGGGAGTATGTTTACAACTTAGTTTTCAATGGCGAAAAATACCGCCTCGCTGAAGTTCAATATTTTTTCTATGATGAAAACAACGAACTTAATATTTCGGAATTTTCTATCACAGCAACCGCTCAAAAAATGGTAGAGCTTTTAGTGGCTAATGCCAACCGAACGCAAACAGGCTGGAGTGTTGGGAACATAGACAGTACAGAAACTAAAACGGTAGATTTTAGCGAGTATAATTGTTTAGCTGCACTCACCAAAATATCTGAGGAATTTGGATTAGAGTTTTGGGTAGATGAGGACAAATCTATCCATTTAGAGGAAAGAAAAAAGGTGTCTGGTTACACTTTGGAATATGGCAAAAGCAAAGGACTGAAAGGTATTACCCGAAATCCTTACACAGAGAGTAGCTTAGTTACTCGTCTGTATGCAAGAGGTTCTTCCCGAAATATCCCGAAGAACTATCGCAATGGGCAAAAGTTCCTGCGTATGCCAGTGCCTTTTTTGGAAAAAAACACCGATAAATATGGGATTGTAGAACATACACAACCTTTTGAGGATATTTACCCAAAGCGTGTGGGCACCGTTACACAAGTATATGCAGATAACCCTTTAAAGTTCTCGGATAGCACTTTAGATTTTGATTTAAACGAATATAACGAATACGGAAATACTATAATACAAAAGGGTATATCGGCAAAAATTATTTTCCAAACAGGCGATTTGGCAGGGTACACTTTGGAGGTTAAAGAGTACGGTTTTGATAGTGCAACCAAAACATTCACACTGCTAAAAAATCAAGATGAAAAGTCTTTTGATATTCCAAGCGATACTTTCCGTCCGCAAGTGGGCGATAAGTACATTATCATTGACATTGCTATGCCTAAATCTTATGTAGATAATGCCGAGCAAGAGCTACAAGCTGCTGCACAAGAATATTTGGATAAAAACAGTAAACAGCGATTTATCTATGCCGTAGAACCCGACCCCATCTATCTAAAAAAAATAAATTTCAATTTGAAGCTGGGGCATACCATACGGTTTAAAGATTCAGATTTTGGATTAGATGATGATATTAGAGTGATTAGTATCACTAGAAACATCAATAATCCCTACGACATTAGTTTTGAAATATCAGAACAAGCGACTATTACTCAAATTGTAAGAAATTACATCGAAAAAGAAAAAGCCCAAACGGCAATCAAAAAACAACAGAAATACAATGAGGAAATGGCTCGCCGTTCTTGGTTGTTTGCCGAAGAAATCAATAATAATACCTTTGATAATGAGGGGCATTTAGACCCAAAGAAGATTAAGCCATTGAGCATCGAAACTCCAATGATAGCAGTAACAGCTAGGATGCAACAGTTTTCGCTTCCAAACATCGCTCTAAATCTTACAAGCGACAATAAACGCCTGCACAATACAGCGGGGCAAATGGTGCATCTAACGATAGACCCAAATGCCCCGAGGACTTGGAATTTAGCGGAAAATATAACATCACAATTTAGTGATAATTTCAACTTCATTTATATTAAGGCGGACAAAATAGGTTCTAACGCAACCATAGTCGTAACCGAACAACAAATCATGTTTGATAGCGACCCTATTTTTTATTTTTTCCTTGCGGGTTCAGTTTCTTCAATTATTAACGGCGTTCGGCGTATCAAAACAAGCTACGGCTACACACAAATAACTCCTGGTGAAATAAGCACAGGGCGAATAGCCAGCCCAAACGGTAGTAACTATATAGACCTAAAACAAGACGGTATAGAAATAAATGCGAAAGTTACTTTTGCGAGTAATAGCCCTGCGATACAACAAGCGGTAGATGCGGTGAGTGTAGGAGGCAGAAATTTAGTGAGAGAATCCAATATTTTTCTAAATGGCATATCGGCGGACGGAATAAGCAGTAATATAACTTCAGAAGGATACTTGAGGGTTATTAGCTCAATTTCAAATAACAATTGGCATACAAGATGGTATTCAAGAACAGATGAAATGGAGGAGCAAATGACAGAAGGCGAAGCCTTCACTATTACCTTTTGGGTGAAAAGGTTGAGTGGCTATGGCAAGCCTACTATTTATCTAAAAGATGGAATGGGCTACTTTTATCTGAAAGGCGAATTAAACAACTCCGAATTCAAGCCTCTAAGCTATACAGGAACTTGGAAAAAAGCCAAATCATTACACCCTCATTTAGGTTGGGCACCTGCAAATGGAGAGTTTGTCATTAAATGTTGGAAAATTGAAAAAGGTAATAAACCAACGGATTGGACACCCAATCCGCAAGATATAGAGCAGGAAATAATAGCGGTAAAGTCAAAAGTTAATCAAATAGATAATCTTGGCACAATGGCGTGGCAGAACTCTGTGGAAAAAGCGATGTTGGGCGACACGATTATACAAGGCGGTTACATTAAAACAGAGCTATTAAACGCTTCGGCAATAGTGAGTAACGGTGGAGGGGCGACTTCGGCAGAATTAAATAATGCCATCAATAGTATCATTATCGGGGGTCGGAATTTAGTATTAGATTCTAAGAAAACGATTACCCATTCAGATTATAATTTTAGCTATGAGTTTGAAGACGATTTTTCTAAAATACAAGGGCAGACAATCACTATTTCAATAGATATAGAAGTTTCGGATATAACTTCTGGAGTTAGAATAGGTTTTGAACCATCGTTTTTATTTCAAGACGGAAGTAGAATGTATTTGAGATGTTGGAAATACTTGAACTTGGGAGAAAGTTTTAAAGGGCGTATTTCAAAAACATACACC
>NZ_QXHU01000002.1:270027-333586 GCF_009663465.1 Riemerella anatipestifer | reverse complement strand
GGGAGAATAACAAAAGTATCAAATCCAAAATTTGAATTGGGTAACAAACCAACGGATTGGACACCAAATCCGTTGGATATAGAGGTACAGTTTGCCAACCTTCAACAAGGGATAAGTAATATGCAAACTTCGTTATCTGATGTTCAAACGAAGACCGACAACTTCGCATCTATCCAAGGCGGGTTGATGATGGCTAACTTGATGTCAGTCGGAAGCAACCAAGCCAATCAAAACGCTTTTATTAGCGGTATTACCGACGAAGGAGATATGAGTGTGAGGTTTGGAGCAGGAGCTAACTATGCCAATAAACATAACGCCCCATTTAGGGTGCTGGATAACGGAAAGATGATTGCCCAAGATGCGGATATTACAGGGAGAATAACAGCCACAGGTGGAAATATAGGAGAATGGGAAATAAACGGCTCTTCTTTTAGGTCTTCTAGTATTGGAAGCAACGACTCGTGGGCTCAATATTCGAGTTACGCATTTTTTTCTCCAGAAACTTTTTTAATCAGAAAAAATGGCTCGGAGCGAGGAGAAACTAAAGAAGTGATGATGGGTATTACATCTAGTATATCCACGGGGTCAGAAGGAGCTACTGCTGCAATAAAAAGCAACATAAAAAAAACTCAATACGACTTTGACAGAGATAATGTAGCACTAATACTAGAGGCTAAAAATGGGGTTACAAATACCGCTTTAGATATTTTAAATGGAGATATTCGTGTAGATGGTCAGACAGGCTATACAGGAAGTTGGGAGTTAAGTAGAACCGAGAAAGTGATACAAAACGATGTGTTTGGACAAGTGGTGGAGTGGGAAACTAAAAACTTAATAATAACCAAAGGAATTATCACAAACATATCAACAAATACAGGAACAATAAGAACAAGAAAATAATTTTTAAAAACAATAAAACTATGAAAACAAAAAACTTACAAAAAGTTAACGAGAGAGTAGCAACAACGCTAATGGAAAACATTGGGGAAAAACAAATTTATTATCAGTACGAAACTGATTACAATAATAAAACTCCCCAAATGGTCAATTTCAGAACTCAATTACAAGACGGGAAAACCTTATCAGGAACCTACTCGAAAGGTGGTGGATTGTCCCTGAATGGACAAGGTGTAAATAATGTAGAAGATTTACAGGTGGTAAACACTGCCTTTGCCACTATCTTAGAAATAATAAACGGCTTTGAAGTTGAAAAAAAAGAGGCAGAAGATGGTAATAATAAGTAAGTATTTAGTACCGAGAGGTTACACCGCCATTGCGGTGTTTCCTTTCATCTTTCTAAAGAAGAAAAAGTATCAAAGTAACAGGTACTTGTTGAACCACGAGAAAATACATCTAAGACAGCAATTAGAATTACTGATTTTGCCTTTTTTCGTTTGGTATGGGCTAAACTACCTATGGAACTTGTTTAGGTACAAGAACCATAGACAAGCCTATCGGAACATCATATTTGAACAGGAAGCGTACGGCAATCAAAGCGATTTAGAGTATTTGAAAAACCGAAAATGCTATGCTTTTTTAAAGTTATTTTAAAAAGGTTTTAAAACGCCGAGGGAGGATAGACGATAAAAATGTCCTCCAACAAATTAAAAAACTTCCTACGGTAATTTAATTTAGCACAAAGCCCACAGTTGGAGGACTAAAAAAGTCTTCTGATTGTGGGTTTTGTGTTTCTTACCGTAGGAGAAGCAAAGATAATAATTAAAAAACAGATAAAAAAATGAATAAAACAAGAAAACAATGGAAATCGGCACCCTTGCCGTTTCAAGGACAAAAAAAAGGATTTATTAGACATTTCAGTCAAGCAGTTAAGGAATATCCTAGTAATGCTATTTATATTGATTTATTTGGTGGTTCAGGGCTATTAAGCCACACGGTTAAGTGTGTACATCCTAATGCAAAAGTGATTTATAATGATTACGACAACTTCCGTAAGCGTCTAGAGGCTATCCCAAAAACAAACCAAATACTAGACGAGCTTAGAGCTCTGAACTTGCAAACACCAAGAGGCAAAAAGATAGAAGGAGCAGAACGAGAAGCTGTTTGTAAAATACTTAAAAAAGCTGACGAACGAGGTTTTGTAGATTGGATAAGCCTATCTAGCTCCCTTAAATTTTCTATGAATTACGGAACTAAGTTAAAGGATTTTACAGAAGACACACTTTATAATAGTGTTCGAAGAAGCAATTATGACCCCGCTGATGATTATTTAGAAGGAATAGAAGTAGTGTCAGAGGATTATAAAAAACTATTTGAGATATATAGAGGTAAAAATAATGTTGTTTTTTTGGTAGATCCTCCTTATCTATCAACAGACACATCGACTTATAATAAAGAAAGTTATTGGAAGTTGTCTGATTATTTAGAGGTTTTAGAAACTTTACAAGGCTCTAATTATTTCTACTTTACCAGCAATAAGTCGCAAATAGTTGAATTATGTCAATGGCTAGAAACTCGTACATCTAACAACTCCAACCCTTTCAAGGGGGCAACTAGAACTGCAGTGAATAATAAGACTACACACAACACAGGGTACACCGATTTAATGTATCATTTAAAAAAAAATTAAACTAGAACTAAACGCATTACTTTAATAAGAGAAAAAATACCTACTTTTTGAGTAGGTATTTTTTTATTTTTTTTGGACATTTTGTTTTAAAAAAATGTATTTTTCGTTTTGCTGATTATACTAGTTATTTCTTCTATTGAAGCCTTTCCGCTAAAACCATCATTACTATTAACATCTATTTCCAAACCTTTGATGGTTCCATTAGGATTATATTTAACATTTGAAAAATTAAAAGTAATATTTTTACTTTTTAATTTCTCTTTTGCAAAATCTAATGAATCCTTTGTCCAATTCAAATTAATATACACCTCCACTTTCTTATCAGAAAACTTCATTTGTGCTTTCATAGCTCCCGATATTACTAAAAACACTGTTAATCCTAAAAACTTTATCTTATCCATAATTCATCTTTTTCTATTGAGTTGTTGTGATTATTCATAAAATCCCAAACAAATTTATTGTACGCTTTATACTTTTCCGCATTATTTACCTCTTTTCCGCCAATATAAGTTTTATACTTAAATGAGTTTGAGCTATCTCTTTGTTGCATTTTGTAACTTGGATTTTCGGCAAATTTTTCGAGCAACTCCTTATATTTCTCTCTATTTTTAATCAAGATAGCTTCAGGAAAATCTATTTCTTCCTCATTCCTTTCTATCCCATTAAGAGTTATGCTATAATCACCATCTTTGCTCCTTAATTCTAAAATTAGACCTGGAAGATTTTTAAATTTAAACGGACCTTCTGCAACAGGAATATCCGTTGTAAACCAAGCAATATACTCCCTTCCTCTATAACTTCCCTCCGCTTTAAAAGCCTTTAAGGAATCTATTTGCCTCATATTATCTTTTATATCCCATTTTGGAAATTCTTTTTCCTCATACTTCATAAAATCATTATCAATAGGTCTTAAATGAAAAATTTTAGAATCTTCTTTTATAATAAAATAATTATTACTCACTTTATTAGGGTTAATTCCTTGCTTCATAGCCTCCCCCTGATGATTAATTAAATAATCGTATTTAATACTAAAATACAAGGATTGATGATCACGAATTTTTAAAACAAAAATATCTTCTTCTATATAAGATAAATTATTTTTATTTGGTCTATAAACCATCTTATAAGTGACATCTAAGTTTTGAGGAAAAATACTAAAATTCCAAAAAACAAGAAAAAAAAGCAATAATTTAATTCTCATTTTTGATAAAATTTAAAAGACTATATCAATGAAATGATACAGTCTTTTCATTTACTAACTAAATTCTTTCCTTTGCTCCTACTTTTATGAAATACAGGTTAATTTCTTTTTTCTGATTTCCATCTAAGTTATTTAAAGCATTAACGAATTTATTTCTGTATTCATTAAATTTGTCGTTATCTTCATTTTTATAATAAGACAACATTAGTGCTAAGTTATTATAAACATTATCTGCTAGTTCATTATTCATACTCTTTAACAAAGAGGCAAAAAAGCTTATACGTTTGTATTGTCCTTCATTAATTGAAATATCTTTAATATTAACATTTCTAGGTTGTTGTTCTTTAGGGTTTGAAGGGGCACAATCACAACAAAAAAATCCACAAGCACAAGAACAGGTTCCTGCCCCTGCACAAGAATTAAACCAACACTTAGCACTACAATCAAATCCTTTATCCATATCTTTAGAATATTTTGGAAACTGCACCAATCCTCTATCATTAGCGAAAGAGAATAAAAACATTAGAATGAATGTAGATATAAAAAATTTTGTTCTCATAATAAAAAATGTATTATCCTACTACTTTGCAATATGCTTCACTTTTAAAAAGCGGGATGTTTTCGGATTATCACCCCTAACAATAATTCCGTAGACACAAATTTGAAAAAATAAACTCAATTAATCAATGAACAAATGTTAATAAATCAATTACTTGATTAACTTTTTTTTCACTCTACATAGATGCTGCGGGGTTATATGTAAAAAAGAAGCTAATAGCTTATTAGAAATTTTTTGTCGCAGTTTCGGAAAATAAAGTTCCATACCATTTACTTGTTCCAGCAGAGTAAGATTATTTATAAAATGGAATTTTTTCAAATGATAATCTTGAAATTTTTCTAAAATATGTGCGTAAATATTCTTAAAATTAGTAGAAGTCTCCAAAAGTTTCATAAAATCAGAGAATGAAATAGAAACTCCAGAAACATCATTTACGGCCTCAATATATTCCACACTTGGAATGCGATTACGGAAACTAACCCAATTGGTACAAAAATCATTTTCAAAATAAAATCTTCTTGTTATTTCCAGATCTGTTTCACCAGTATAATATGCTCTCATTATACCCTCGTCAATAAAATATATCTTATCAACTATAGCTCCAACAGACGAGATGCAAGAACCTTTAGTGTAAGTATAAGCTTCAATACACTGCTCTAACAAAGCTATTTCTTCATCAGAAATATTATAATTATCTTCTAAATATTTGACAAGTTTATCCACTAATTATCCTTTACAACAAATAATCACAATTATATATTTTCTCGATCATAATAGTGATACCTAAAATATAGGCTAATATGGTATGACAAATATAATGTTTTTTGAAAAAAATTCTACTCTAATAAACAAGCTAATTAAAAATCCACAACAATTCTAATGACAACCTCAATTAAGATTCATTCCAAATAACTTGATTAGAGAAATTTAGTTTCCCTACCCTACTTTAAAGTTTTTACCAAACCAGAAAAAAACTGTAAATTTGCGGTCTTACAAACTTATGCATTCCCCAAATAGCTCATATAAGACTGCACATTTCACTGTACTTAGTATTAGCTTTGAAAAGGCTGATACTGAAACACGTGGAAGATTTGCTTTTTTTGATGAACACATACAAGATTTTGTCAATAAAATTCATCAAAGAAATATGGGTGATGCTTTTGTAGTTTCTACCTGTAATAGGACAGAAATCTACACCACTACCCACAATTATATGTTTGTAGCACAGCTTTTTTGTGATATTGTGGGAGTAGAATTAGTAGAATTTATAAAATATTGTGAGGTTAAAAAAGCAGAAGAAGCTCTCAATCATCTTTTTCGTGTGGCAGCAGGTTTGGAAAGCCAAATATTAGGCGATTTTGAAATTATTTCCCAAATTAAAAAGGCTTATTCTAGATTCAAAACTTACAAAAGAACTACCAACTCCTATATGGAGAGAGCCATTAACTATGCCATTCAGATTTCAAAAAAGATTAAAAATCAAACTGGAATTAGCAATGGTGCAGCTTCAGTTTCTTATGCTGCGGTACATTATATCCTTAACCATAAAACGCAACTTCAAGATAAAAATATTCTACTTTTAGGGATAGGCGAAATTGGACAAAATACGGTAGAAAATCTTATGAAACACCTCTACCGCCCAAAGGTTAAAATAGCTAACCGAACTCTAGAAAATGCTAAAATAGTAGCTGATAAATTTGGAATCCCGTACACCGATTTTTCTAATATTAAAGATGAAATTTCTAATACAGACATTCTAATTGTAGCTACTGGAGCATCTAAACCCATTATTAACAGAGAAGATTTGCCAGAAGGTAAAGAAATGCTAGTCATAGACCTTGCTATCCCTCATAATGTAGACAAATCCGTAGAGGAACTTCCTTTGGTGGAGCTGATAGATGTGGATAAACTTTCTGAAAAAATACAGGAAACCTTAGAAATTAGAAAAAAGGAAATCCCTAAAGCGGAAAGGATTATCAAGGAAATGGGTAAAGAGTTTCTAGAGTGGGAAAAGAAAAGAAAATATACTCCTAATATCCTTCATTTCAAATCTTCTTTAAAGAAAATAGAAGAAAACGAGATGCACCATTTCTACCGCAAACACAAGTACATAGGTATAGAGGATATGGAGCTAAGTAACAAGGTTATCCAAAAAATCACCAACAGATTTGCGAAGTTCATCATAGATAATCCAATGAAAGCAGAGGAAATTTCTAAGCTAATGAACGATATTTTTGTACAACAACCAATAGATGAGTTTAATGAAAAACACCATTAAAATAGGCACCCGAAATTCACCTTTAGCTTTATGGCAAGCTAAAGAAGTAGCAGCAGCTTTGGAACAAAAAAACTATGCTACCGAAATTGTACCTATCGTTTCGTCTGGTGATAAAAATTTAACTCAACCGCTTTATTCTTTAGGCATTACAGGAGTTTTCACCAAAGATTTAGACATTGCTCTACTCAATAAACAAATAGATATAGCTGTACATTCTCTTAAAGACGTCCCTACACAATTACCTCAAAATATAGCGCTGATAGCCTACTTAGAAAGAGATTATCCGCAAGATGTTTTGGTAAGAAGTAGCAACGCTAAAGACCAACCGCTAGAAGAACTCACAATAGCAACTAGCAGCCTTCGTAGAAGAGCCTTTTGGTTGAAACAATTCCCAAATACCAAATTTTCGGACATCAGAGGTAATGTACAAACCCGACTGCAAAAACTAGAAGACGGCATCGCAGATGCAACGCTGTTTTCTTTAGCCGGTCTTAAAAGAATGGCATTAGATATTCCGTACGAGCATTTACCTTTTATGATTTCGGCTCCTTCGCAAGGGGTGGTTACCGTAGCAGGACACACTGATAATACCGAAATCAACGAAATTGTGAAAACCATCAACCACCATCAGACCCAAGTATGCGTGGAAATAGAACGCCAATTTCTGAACAGATTAGAAGGCGGTTGTACAGCACCAATCGGAGCTTTTGCAGAGTTTAATGAGGAAGAAATTAAATTCCAAGGGAGATTATGCTCATTGAACGGAAAAGAATGCCTTGAACTTAACGAAACTTTTGCGTGGAAACAAGGAAGAAACTTCGGTAATGAACTCGCCGATAAACTCCTAGCTAATGGAGGTAAAGCCATAATGGACCAAATTAAAAAAGAACTTTAAACTCTTTTTTAATGGCTAGTTCTATTCTCTTGACTAAGGAAATCAATCCTGAAAAACGCCAACTCCTTTTAAACAAAGGACTAGAGGTTGATACCAAAGATTTTATTAGAATTAAATTCATCAATACCGAAAAGATTAGTCTGCGTAATAAAACACTTATATTCACTAGTGCAAATGGGGTGGAAGGCTTTTTTAAAAACGGTTTTGATGCACCTCATTCATCTGTGATTTGTGTAGGTGGCAAAACTGAAAGCAAACTTGCAGAAAAAGGCATCAAAACTCTACATACGGCTAAGAATGCCGAAGAATTAGCCTCGTTTATACTTCAACAGCAATGGGATAATCCTGATTTTGTTCACTTTTGTGGCAACCTTGCATTGGATACTTTAGAAAAAAGCATCGCTAATCACAATGCGAATTATATAAAGAAAATAGTTTACGAAACCGAACTTCTACACCCTACTCTTAACAAAAAATATGATGCTTTAGTTTTTTTTAGTCCAAGTGGAGTTCGTAGCTTTGTAAAAAATAATTCTATAACCGATGAAATGGTCTTTTGTATAGGAAATACCACCGCTTTGGAAGTGGCAAAATACACCTCACAGAAACCTATAATTAGCACCAAGCAAAACCTCAACGATTTGCTTAGTCTAGTAAAATCGGTAGTCTAACCAACTTTAAAAATGAATAAAAATATGATGATAAAGAACGATTTATATCTAAAAGCCTTGCGTGGAGAATCGGTAGAAAGACCTCCTGTGTGGATGATGCGACAGGCAGGGAGATTTTTGCCTGAATTTCGTGCCTTGAGAGATAAGTATGATTTCTTCACTAGATGCCAAACGCCAGAATTAGCGTCGGACATTACTTTAATGCCTATTAAAAGATTTCCGCTAGATGCTGCCATTTTGTTCTCGGATATTTTGGTAGTACCTCAAGCGATGGGCTTAGATTTCCAAATGAAAGAAAGTGTGGGACCTTGGCTAGAAACGCCTATAAGAACTAAGGAACAAGTAGAAGCTATAGAGATACCTGATGTTAATGAGCGTCTGAGCTATGTTTTTGATTCCATAGAACTCACATTACAAAAACTAGATAATGAAATTCCGCTTATAGGCTTTGCAGGAAGCCCTTGGACGATACTTTGCTACTGTGTAGAAGGCAAAGGCAGTAAAGCCTTTGATGTGGCTAAGTCTTTCTGTTTCCAACAACCCGAGGCGGCACATTTGCTGTTACAAAAAATTACGGATACCACCATTGCTTATCTTAAAAGAAAGGTAGAGAAGGGCGTATCTGCCGTTCAAATATTTGATTCTTGGGGTGGTATGCTTTCTCCAGAAGATTATCAGGAATTTTCGTGGCAGTATATTCAGCAGATTGTAGAGGCACTTAGCCCTTTAACCCACGTGGTAGTATTTGGTAAAGGATGCTGGTTTGCATTGGAGGAAATGACGCTCTCTAAAGCCTCTGCTTTGGGAGTAGACTGGACCATCACTCCCGAATTGGCAAGAACTTACACCAATCACACGATGACACTGCAAGGTAACTTTGACCCTGCTCGTTTGCATTCGACTCCAGAAACCATCAGAAAAATGGTAGATAATATGATACGCCGATTTGGCAAAGACCGCTACATTGTAAATCTAGGGCACGGTATCTTACCTAATATCCCAGTAGAAAACGCCGAAGCCTTTGTTCGTGCGGTGGTAGATTGGAAAGAATAAACTGAAAATCCCCCTAGAACTATAACAGTGTCTAGGGGGCAAAAAAAGTAAATGAAAAAACAATTAGTAGGTTACCAACTAATTTTTAGGCGTTTCTGGTTTTGCCGAAGTCGCAAGAGTACTATTTTTAGCGGCTTTTACCAGCTCGTTTAAATCGGCATAGAGAGCAGACCATTCTGCTCTTTTTTTCATTATAGTAACAAAATCTAGATAAGTCTTTAGCCTTTGTTCTAAATCTCTTCTAAGAGAAGATGCACTTGCCACTTGTCTAAGTTCGGCATTGGCTTCTGCCTGTTCGGCAAACAGTGTTTCAAAAGCGGTTTGTTTGGCTTTCATATCGTCTAGCACTGCCGAAATCCCCAACCTCCCCAAACGGTCTTTGTTTTCTTTTTCGTCGAGAGCTTCTATGAGCTTCTTCATTTGTGCCGTTTCTGCCGAATAGCTTAGGCGGTCTATATCTATCCCAAAACCTTCTAGCACTTTGTAGAGTGCGTCTGCATCTGCACTATGAGGAGCTAGGGCAAGTCTTCTGTACCCTACCAAAAAGGCTTTTAGGTTTTTATAAATCTCATCTCGCTCCTTATCGGCTTGAGCCACCGCTTTACCTTTGCCACTAAAGGTGAGTTTGGTATAAGCTCCATCGTAGATTTGGTACATCTCCTCTAGTTCTGTGAGCAAAGGGAGGCTCTCCGCAATCTTATATTTGCCATTGGTAGAAGAGTTTATGACTCTTTGAGCCAGAGTGGCTAAATCTTTAGTATTAAGTTTTCTCAATGTAATTTTCATAACTATTTCACTTTTTTATTAGACAAAAAATAACATTTAACCCCTAAACAATACAAAAACGCTATGTTTTTAAAACAAACATTGCTGTTTGAACCAACCCTCCACTGATTTTGAATAGAATCTGACTTGTTTCTTTAAAACCTCACTTGTGATAAAGGTAAAACAACGCTGCAACTACAAAACCTCCACTGGTATTAAGGGCAAACAGGACTAAAACAATTCTCCCCCAACTGGTATTAAGTACCTACCTATCTGAATTAAGATTTCAACAAGACTATTTGTATCTCCTCCTGCCTCGCCCTCCAAAGATAGTTATTTTTTGCAAACTTGCAATAGCCTAGCTAATGATTTTTAGGTTTTTAGCAAATTGTATTTAATCTTGAGTAAAATTTGCTCCTAAAAATAATTGCTTTATTTAAAACCAAAAACTTTAGGTTAAGAATCACTTTTAACGAAATTCAAAACGGCTGTTCCCTTTCTCATAACGGATAAAATAGATTTAACCCTAAGTGAAATAAAAATTCTAATTATTTCTATTCTACGAGAGGAACATAAAAAAAGAGTTAAACTCTAAACACTAAAAAAACTCTGCCCCGTCGCATTTTTCTGCGTGATAAAAAATCCTACTAAAAATAAAAAGAGCTATACTCTATATTAGTATAACTCTTTTTAGTCAAATGTTTTTTTTATTTCCTTTAACAATATTCTTCATAAGCCGCTTGCAGATTAGCTGCAATAGCTTCTGCCGGATTGCCCTCTATGTGGTGTCTTTCTATCATATGCACCAATTCGCCGTCTTTGAACAAAGCCACACAAGGCGATGATGGTGGGAATGGCGCCAAGTGTCTTCTCGCCTCCACGACTGCCTCAAGGTCAAACCCCGCAAAAACAGTTACCAAATTATCTGGTTTTTTATCTCCGTTCAGAGAGTACAACACCCCTGGTCTAGCAGCCCCCGCCGCACAACCGCACACCGAGTTCACCATAAGCAATGTAGTCCCAGAAGCCTTCAGAGCCTCGTTTACCAGTTCGGGAGTGGTTAAATCTTTAAACCCGTTATCTGTCAATTCTGCCTTCATTGGCATTACTAATTCTTGTGGATACATAATAATTTCTTTTTATTTGGCTACAAATTTAAACAAATATTATTTACCAAACGGAAAGCCCCCGCAGGAATGTGGCGGATAAAAAAACGAATACCTCCTTAAAGTATAGAAACTAAATTGGGACTCCACCAGTTATTACAGATTAAAGATAAGCTACTAAATAACCGTGTGAAAACGAGTGAATTTTAAAACAAGCCATTATAAACTTATACTTTGAAGCATTGGTCTATTTTCACTAATTTTGTTAAACGATAATTCTAATTATTCTATCGTTATGAAAGATTTAACCAACTCAAGCATTGAAAGAAAAAATATACTAAATAACAACCAAGCCATCGAAGAGATTTACAAAAATTTGGGGTTTTATGGTCTTATGTTTGAAAACAAATATCGGTTTACTAAAAATCAGGTGGCAAAGTATTTTGATGTTGATATCCGAACTATTGATAGAATTTTGGAAAATCACAAAGAAGAGCTTAACCATAGTGGATATGAAGTCTATAATGGTATCAAATTGAAACAATTTAAAGAGCATATTTTATCTTTCTTAACTAAAGACGATGGTAACGACATTGATGTCGTTACCATAAAACAATTATATGAAAATGAGATAGATAATTTGAACAAAACTTCCGTTCTAGGGACCTTTACCTATAAAGCATTTCTAAATATTGGTATGCTCCTAACAGATTCGGAAAACGCCCAAAGATTAAGGTCTATAATTCTGGATATTGTAATTGATTTTCTGAACAAAAAAATCGGAGGAAAAACAAAATTCATCAATCAAAGAGAAGAAGAATTTATCCCAAGTGCAATCCGAGAGTACAACTACAGGCAAGAGTTTACAAACGGACTTGATGAGTGCATCGTAAGTAACAAGTTTAAATATGCCCAATTAACCGATAAGATTTACAAAAGCATATTCAAAGAAAACGCAAAAGAATACAAACAAATACTAAACTTAAACGCAAAAGACAGTATAAGAAGTACCCTGTATTCTGAAGTCTTAGACTTAATTGCATCATATGAAAATGGATTTTCGGACTATTTAAAAAAAGAATTTAATAAACTAAATAGAAAACTCACCTTGTCCGAAGCTCATCTTCTATTCAATGAATACGATACCTTAATGAGTTCAACACTGCTGCCATTAAAGGAGAAAGCAAGAAGCCTGATGGCGTCAAGAGATTTAGCATTTAGAGATGCCCTCCACGAAAAACTAAAAGAATACATTTCTGAAGTAAGCTCTGAAGACTTTGAAAAGTTTTTAGGCGAAAATAGCAAGTCTTTAGAAGAAAGATTAGAAGAAAACAAAGAAGTATTCATAAGACTAAAAGATAGATAATTATGAATGTTTTAAAAATCCCAACAAAATACGCTATCAAAATTCACGATAAAATAATTGAAATTTCCGGAGGACAACCTGGAATTAAAAATTTTGGAAATTTAGACAGCCCTCTTAGCCATTTAGATAATGATGATTATTACCCTACTTTTGAAGAAAAACTAACTCATCTGGTTTTCTCTATTAACAAGTTTCACGCATTTAACGATGGTAACAAAAGAACTTCTATTGCCATTGGAGCCTACTTCTTACAAATAAATGGTTTTGAATACTGTATTGATAAATTTATCATCGAAATGGAAAATATAGTCGTACTTGTCGCCGATAATATAGTGGATAAAGAATTTCTATATGAACTCATATTTTCTATTATCAATGAAGAAGACTACAGCGAAGAAATTAAATTAAAATTATTTAGAGTACTATCAAATGTTATAAAACAGGAACCTTTAGGAGTAGATTTTTATAAATTTTATTAGACCTAGTTCTTATACTAAAGAGATAGCTATTTAAAAAAAAATAGTTATACTAAACATTTAATTATTTTTTTCAGTGCAGATGTTACCAAAAAAATAAAAAAAAACAAACACAATGAATTTTAAGAACAACCAAACAGGAAATGGCGGATTTATAAGTATGTCTAACGACACCGAAGAAATAGGACGACTAACCTACACCATTCTACCAGAGAAACAACAACTCATCATTTCATTTGTAAACATTTTTCCGAAGTTTGAAGGGCGAGGCTTAGGAAAAGCTCTAATAAAAGAAGCCATTAGCTTCGCTAGAGAACACCAATGGACTATCTATCCGCATTGCTCCTACGCTCGTGCTGTGATGATGAGAATGGAGCACCTAGACGATGTCTTCCCCTCAATATGATGCCACAAGTTCCGAAAGCTGCTCCTTAGACCAATAGCCCTCATAGGTTGTTAAGATACTTCCATCTTTATCCAACAATACCCACAAAGGATAAACTTGGCTGCGAGGCGAAAAATAATGCGCAAGTTCGTGTAGCCCTGATGTGCTTCCACTGGTATAATAACGGTAAGTTTTACCAAAAAACGAAAGACTTCGTTTCTCTTTTTCTGCATTCAAATCCAAGAGGTAAACACGCTCCGAGAGTAAACGAAGTAAAGAAGAGGCTTGTTCTAAATCTTTAATCTGTTTCTTACAGACCGAACACCAATCGGTACGAACAAATACCAAAGTATTTCTGGGTCGAGAAAGCCTCAAAGTATCAAATGCCTCCCAAGACACAAAAGGAAGCTGCTGTGCCTTGGGGAAAAACACCGTTATAAAAAGTGTCATTTGAATCCGTAAGATGTTTTTCAGCATTTGATGTTGTGTTTTATTTAATGTTATACCTCAATCCTACAAACCCTCTGATGCCCAACATTGGAGCATAGCCATATTCGGTATCAAAAGTATAACCATACGGGTTGCTCGGCTCCGAAACTTTTGTATCAAACGGGTCAAACGGTCGCATAATAGGATTTTTCGGTGTAAAATTAAACAAGTTTTTCACACCACCATACACCTCTATGCCGAGTTTAGAAAAATGTTTTCTAATCTGAATATTCGCTAAAGTGTACCAAGGCGAATGGGCTGGTCTGAAATCATCAGGCAACACAGGCAAACGCATCGGTCCATAAAAAGCCCCCGTAAAATCTGCACTCCATTCCTTTGGAAAATTATAGCTGATAGCATAAGTTCCCGACCATCTGGGAGCGAATAACTGTTGTAGGGTTTCCGTTTGCCCATCTTCTTCGTATTTCTGATACACTTCCATATAAGACGCTCCCAAATTAACGGTAAGTGGCGAACCTAATTTTAATTCTGTATTCAGCGAAACGCCTTTACTCACAGCATAGCCTTTCAAATTTTGATAAATAATTTGATTGGGATTAGTATCAAAATCCCCAATGATTTTATTAGTAAAATGAGAGTAAAATCCTATCATATCAAAATTGATATAGCCACCAGAAGTGTAAATTTTGTGCGTAAGATTAAGGTTTCCGTTGTAGGAGCGTTCGGGATTCAAGGCTTCCGAAATCACCACTTCCCGAGACCCCGTAAGAGCAGCGTGGTCTTCTGTAAAAAGATTGACCACTCGGAACCCTGTCCCGAAACTCGCCCTCAAATTAGTCTGTGGAGCCAAACTCCATTTATACGCCACTCTTGGTGAATGTATCGCTCCGTGAAATTTAGACCAATCTAATCGGTAGCCTACCAATAAAGTATTTTTATCATTGATATTCCATTGATTTTGAGCAAAAATACCTGGCAGCCAATCGTTTTGAGGTTGATTGGTTGTTCCATCTTTAGAAAGTGTCCCTGGCGTATTATCGTCGTAATACACATTTTTGACGGTAGCTCCCAATAAAAAATCAGATTTACCCAACGTCTTATCCCAATAGATTTGTCCAAACGCCGTAGATTGCTTCGCCAAATAAAACACATCGCCATAAAACGAATCTTGATGATGATAGTTATACGAAAATTGAGTAACCACCTTTTCTTTTATCGGAAGTTGATAAATCCCTATCGCTTCAAATCTTTTGGTGTAAATACTCTCCCCATAAACTTCATCGCTCCCTCGGTGTTTTTTCTCCCATTCCAAAACGCCTCCAAAACGGTCTTCATTGAAATACCTTAAAGCCAAACTCGCCACTCTTCCTTCATTTCTTTGGAAATCCCATTTATTAAATACTGAAATTCGGTTTTGCAGTGCCGCATCTGTAAAGTTGTCTTTATTCTTATCTATTTTATTTTGAAAATTGAAATAATTAAGGCTTAATAAAGAGGACACCTTATCGTTTAATCTAAATTTACCGCCAATGTCTGTATTGTGTTCGCCCCAAGAAGTGGAGTTAAGATTAAGCGTTAAACG
Source organism: Riemerella anatipestifer (assembly GCF_009663465.1). GTDB lineage: Bacteria > Bacteroidota > Bacteroidia > Flavobacteriales > Weeksellaceae > Riemerella > Riemerella anatipestifer_C. The sequence goes on along the minus strand of NZ_QXHU01000002.1, from coordinate 318,212 downwards.
CGGGGCAGTAAGTGCGTTTTTAGTAATGATATTGATGATACCTCCCATTGCTTCCGAACCGTAAAGGGACGAAGCTGGACCTTTAACTACTTCCACCCGTTCTATCATACTATTTGGGATACCATTAAGTCCGTAAACTGTGGAAAGAGAGCTTACAATCGGCATTCCATCAATTAAAATCAAAGTGTATGGTCCTTCTAACCCATTGATGTGAATATCTCCCGTATTACAAACGGAACAATTAAGTTGCGGACGCACACCGTTAATCATTTCCACCGATTCCATAATGCTGGGAGTGGGATTCTTTTCAAAAAATTTTGCGGAAAATACTTCTACTGGCACAGGGCTTTTATCTCTACTCACCGCCTTTAGTGTCCCCGTCATTACGATTTCTTCTATATCCTTGGAAGATTTAGCAGAGTCTGCCTCTTGAGAAAAAACGCTTATACTAAAGCAACTACCTAATAAAAATAATGTTCGTTTCATATAAAGTTATATTTATCTTCTTAAAAAGTTAGACAAATCTAACAATTATATTTAAAACAACAAAACCTCCGCTTTATTTTTTAACGAAAAAACAAGATAAATTAAAATTTAGACAGGATATGCTCCGTAGCCTTAGGCTGATTAGAGATGAAAACTTCTGCACTATTAGCCATTCTTGCCCTCAAAGATTCATCTAAAATTAAAGATTGAATAAATTGAACCACCTCTTCTGGAGTAGAAAAAAACCTACCTCCTCCATACTCAATAAGTGCGTCGGCTTCTGGGTTTTTACGATATTTATCTCCGAACAAAACAGGATTTCCAAAAACAGCCGATTCCAAAATATTGTGCAGTCCCGCACTATGAAAACCACCGCCCACCACCGTTATATCCGCATAAGCATAAATTCTAGAAAGTAGCCCTATAGTATTTATAATAAGGATATTATTTTCTTTATTGTTCTCAAACTCTTGCTCATTTAGTTCTGTATATAACAACGCTTGAGGAAATTTTTTCTTAAGTACAGGCACTCGTTTTAAATCGTGTGGGGCGATGATGAGTTTAACTTCATTGTTAACTTCTGTAACCTTTTCAGCGATGATTTCTTCGGCTTCCCAAGAGCTTCCGAAAACGAGTAATAGGCTTTGATCTTTGAACTTTTTAACCAATGGTATTTCTTCAAAATTAGCTTTAGTCGCCTTCACTCTATCGTAACGCGTGTCTCCTGAAAGAGATGATTGTGATAAGCCAATCCCTTGAGCCAAAGCCAACGAATCTTTAGTCTGATGGAAAACCCAATCTATATTCTTTTTTAATTCCGCCACCATCCATTTTCCATAAGGTTTAAAAAACACTTGAGATGGATAAAATAATGCCGAAACCACGAAAGTTTTTACCTGCCTTTGTTTAAGTTCACTAAGTAGATTGTACCAATAGTCGTATTTTACGGTAAAGAAAAACTCTACCTGAAAGTGATTTAAAAAAGAGGCTACTCCCTTTCTAGTGTCAAACGGTAAATAACAAATGGCATCTGCGATAGTTTTCTTTTTAATTACATTTTCGTAACCGGAAGGAGAAAAAAAGGTAACCAATACCTTATAATCGGGATATTTTTTCTTTAATCCTTCCAATACAGGTAAGCCTTGCTCGTATTCGCCTAGACTGGCGGCGTGCATCCAAATCACTTTATCGTTTGGAGAAAAGGCATTTTTAACAATAATATTGCTTTTTTTTCGTCCTTCCCAACCCTTTTTTATTTTTGAGTTGAAAATAGCTCCCAACCTAAAACCAATAATTAGTAAGCGTATAAATATGAAGTATAAAAATTTCATTTTTATCTATAGATATAAGATAATACCATATAAACCAAAGGAACAGCAAATACGCTTATAAAGCAAATGATGATGTAAGGTTTAAACTGTTTTCTACACGCAGATTCTGTACAAATTGTAATGGAAAGAAGAAAATGTTTAAAAAACAAAATTACCAACAAAAGTAACTTCATCATCAAATCTCCCATATACAACTGCACTTCTCTATTTTTTGGTGTAATAGGTACGATAAGGTTAGGTTCAGATTCAGGTAATACTAGCATAAACAAACTCAAAATAATGCCTGCCAAAGTTGGTAGGAAAAATATCATCACACGAGAGCCCCAAGCATCAGGCTCTAAATATAAATTAAAGTGGGTGGGTATTTTTTGAGGTAGTTTAGGATAGACCTTTATTGCCCTTACAAAAAGTAAAAACAACAGTATTACATTTATAATATCTAAACCTTTAAACCACATTTATAAAAGTGTTTTGATAAATCTGAGTTTATGCGTGTGTTTGTTTTGGTCTTTATTAAAAATCCCTACGGAGTCCAACTCATCTATCCTTACTTTACCGTGAGCGTGAATTATTTTTCGGTCTTCTAGCATAATGCCGACATGGGTAATTCGACCTTCTTCATTTTCAAAAAAAGCTAAATCTCCCGCTTGTGCTTCTTCTATAAAATCTAGCACTTGCCCTACTTCTGCTTGTTGATAAGCATCTCTTGGAATTTTTATACCACTTACCTTATAAACAATTTGAGTAAAACCGCTACAATCTATCCCAAAAAAACTACGCCCTCCCCAAAGGTAAGGTACATTGAGAAACTTTTGGGCGGTATCTGCAATAAAACCTCTAGTATTTGCAACCACCGTTTCCACTACATCAGACTCTATTTCGGAGCCAATAGACAAAAGTAATTTTTCATCTCCAAAACCATACTCCAAAAAGGGTTGCATAACAAGACTTGTATTACTTTCACTAATATTTCCGTCTGAAATTATTTTAAACTGTTTTGCATCAGCCCAGCCTTCGTAGCCATCAAAATCCATTTTTATATGTACCCAATTTCCTTCTTGAGAAAGTATCTCCACAGACTCTCCATACAATACTTGAGTGATAATTTCCGCTCTATCAGAACCCTCAAAACGCACTGGTACTACCGAAACACTCGCAACCGCTCTACTCATGATTTTATTTTTTTCTTGCCAAATTTAAACCGTCTCGCAAAGGTAAGATTAGATTTTCAAAATCGGGGTCTTTTGCTAAGATTTCGTTTAATTCTTTAATGACTTGCGTTGATTTATCTTTAGAATTTTCTTCTAAAACCTTACCATACCAAAGTACATTATCAAACATCAAAACGCCACCCGAATTTAGTCTATCTTTCACAGCACTAAAATAATTAACATAATTACCCTTATCTGCATCTACAAACACCATATCAAACATTTCTTGGGTTGAATTAAGATAGTCCAAAGCATTTTCTAGCCTAAAATCTATCTTATCAGAATAGATGCTTTCTTCAAAATATTTCTTTGGGATATAGGCTAAATCTTCATTGATGTCTAGCGTAGTAATTTTACCTCTACTTGGCAAGCCTTCAGCTATTGACAAGGTAGCATATCCTGTAAATGTCCCAATTTCTAACACTGATTTAGGACGCAGAAGATGAGAAACAATAGACAACAGTCGCCCCTGCTGAATGCCTGAAATCATATGAGGTTGTGTAGTCTTCTGATAGGTTTCTCTCCTCAATCTTCTAAGAATTTCGGGTTCGCTAGATGTATGCAGTTCCAAATAGCGGTCCATCTCGGGACATTGTTCTTCAAAAAAGCCCATAAGTTTCTGAATAATTTAATTTTAACTAAAAAAACACCTCACTAATATAGATAAAATTAGTGAGGCATTGTAAATTTTATATGAGATAATTTATTTTTTCACTGGAGCAATGTCCATAAGTTTCATAAACTCATCTAGTTTAGGCATAATGATGATTTCCGTTCTACGGTTTTCTGCACGCCCAGATACGCTCATATTAGTCGCCTTAGGGTTATACTCGCTACGTCCTCCAGCCGTAATTCTACTTGGGTCTACCCCAAACTGATTTTGCAATACCTTAGCCACAGAAGTCGCTCTTAAAGCAGACAAATCCCAGTTGTCTTTTGGTAAACTCGCAGAGTTAAGTGGTACATTATCCGTGTTTCCTTCGATTAAAACAGAGTATTTATCGTAGTCGTTAATTACCTTAGCTACCTTTCCTAGCACTTCTTGTGCCGCTGGAAGGATATTATAATCTCCTGATTTGTAAAGCATTTTATCAGAAAGTGAAATCATTACCACTCCTTTAAGTACCTTTACCTGAACATCTTGGTCAGCCACATTATCTAATGAACGCTTAAGTTTGTTAGATAATGCTAAATTTAAACTATCATTTCTTGCATTAGTAGAAATAAGCTGTTTAATATAAGCATTAGATGCGTTAATCTCTCCAACCAATTTATCAATATTTGCAGAAGATTTTCCTGTATTAGAAAGACAAGCATCTAACGAAGATTTAAGTGCTTCATTTTGTCTGTTCAGAAGGTCATTCTGACTTGTTAAACCTGCATTAGAGGATTTTAAATCCTGAATTTCTCTTTGACGTTCAGCTGCACTTTCTAGACAGTCTTTATAGTTAAGATTTAAGGCATCGTATTGTTTTTTGCTAACGCACGAGGTCATTGCAAGTGCCATTGCCCCAACAGCTAAAATTTTTGTAAACTTCATCTTAATCATTTTTTAATAGTTCTCCAAAGATAATAAAATTGTACGAAATCTAGTTTTTTTTAACCAAGATTAACAAAGCCTAGACCAAACTATTCTTATCTGTATAGTTAAGTTTAAAGAATATTGCTGTCATAATTGAAAACGCCAGCAAAGAACTTCCACCATAACTAAAATACGGTAACGGAATCCCAACGGTAGGAAACAACCCCATCACCATCCCTATATTGATAGTAAAATGCAACAATAAAATAGAGGCAAAACTGTAGCCAAATACCCGATTAAAAGTGCTTTTTTGTTGTTCTGCTAAATAATATATTCTGCCTATATAAATGGCATAAAAAATAATTAGCAAAATACTGCCTATAAACCCCCATTCTTCGCCTACGGTACAGAAGATATAATCGGTCTCTTGCTCTGGTACAAATTTACCTTGCGTTACCGAACCTTGTTTATAACCTTTACCAGTAAAACCTCCAGAACCAATAGCCGTTTTGGAATACAATAAATTATACCCCGAAGTATCTCTAAATTCTTTTTCTCCCTTATAAAGTACTTCTATTCTTTCCTTTTGGTGCTTAGGCAATTTATCTAGTACCATTTTGGAAGAGTATGCCATTCCTCCCAATACCAAAAATCCTAAACAAATTGCAATAATATTAATGGGTATCCATTTAATTTGATTCTGATTAAAAAATAAAAGTAAAGCTAAAAAAGCAAAAGTAATGACAACGGCATAAATAGGATCCATTTTCAAATTTATTTCCAAATACAATGAGCCTAGAAATACCAACGCAAAAATACCAATACCACCGAAAAACCACCCCGTAAGCCCTTCTCTGTAAAGAGCTATCACAAAAGCCATAAAAACAAGTAAAGACCCAACATCAGGAATCATAAGCACCACCACACCCGGTATCGCTATAATAGCAAACGCCGTGAGAAGCGACCGTTTATCTTTAAGATTGAAATCTGGGTGCGAGGCATAATTAGCCAACATCAGAGCTGTACCAATTTTAGCAAATTCTACAGGTTGCATCGTTATACCTCCAAACTTATACCAGTTTTTCTGCCCTAAAATTTCGGTTCCAAACGGAAACAATCCTATCAACAAAAGAACACCAAGTATGTAGAAAATGCCCGATAAATTCTCAAAAAACTTAGACCTTGTAACGAAAATAATAAACCCAACAAACAGAGAGATTCCAAAAAAAATAAATTGTTTTTTTCCTAATCCTTCATCCACACTATTGATATTGAATATAGCAAAAATGCAGATAAGAATGTAAAGCCCTATCCCAAGTTTATCTATTCCTTCTGCCTTGTTCATTTTTTACGCTTTTAAGTTTTAAAGAATCTATTTTTAGTTTTAGTTCTTGTTTCTTTTTTTCTGGGAGATTAATCTTAAGACTATCTTGCAACTTCACAATTGCTAGGCTATCTGCATTAGGTTTATACAAGCCTTTTCTCTTTAAATCTTGTATCCATTGTCTTCTATACTCTGGCATAAAACTAGAAGAAATCATTTTTCTATAAAGATGTTCTCTTTTAATTTCTCCTGTTAAATATTTTTCCGCTATAATTGTACAAGCTGGACCTGCCCACGTCGCTCCAAAACCTGCGTGTTCCATCACTGCTGCCACTACAATTTTAGGATCTTCGGCAGGAGCTATCATAGTATAAATAGAATTATCTTTACCTTGAGGTACTTGTGCTGTACCCGTTTTTGCCAATTGGGTAAAGTTATTAGACTTTAAACCTCTACCTGTCCCTCTAAGTACCACTGCTTCCATACCTTTGAGAACCGCATCATAAAAGGCTTTATTTTGAACCAAAGTTTTATGTTTCTTTTTAAATCTAGGGTCTGGATTAGGTTTACCGTCCACTGACTTCACAATGTGAGGTGTATAGAACCAACCCTTGTTGGCTATCGCTGCGGTAAAATTAGCTACTTGTAAAGGTGTTAGAAGTATATCTCCTTGTCCCATTCCATTAAAAATAGCTCCCGTAGCTAGAGGATCCCACTTTTTAGCATCTCCAGTTCTACCACTCGCTTTGTAGATAGAAGCCATTCTTTTTTCGTAGAACTCCCCACTAGGAATTTGCCCTTTTGCTCCCACCGCCAAATCATTATTCAAATACACACCCAGCCCAAAGCTATTCATAATTTCCTTCCATTCATCAATTCCTTTAGACGGATTACCTGGGTACTTGTTAATAATTGCTAAGTAAGCATAAGAAAAATAACAGTTGCTAGATACTTGTATTGACGGAATCAGAGGGTCTGCCCCACCATGACCTTTAATCCTTAATCCCCTATAATTAAACCCTCCTCCACAAGGGAATACGGTGTTTGGAGTCATCACACCCATTTGCATCGCTGCTAGAGCAGTTACTAATTTAAAGGTAGAACCTGGTGGATAAGCCGCTTGGATAGACCTGTCAAACATCGGCATATCAAACTTATCGGTCTGAAGCCTGTAAATATTTTTATTTTTATCTGGACCTGTAAAAGCTGAAGGATCGACATCTGGGCCTGTTGCTAAAGCTAATATTTCCCCTGTTTTAGGGTCTAAGGCAACTATTGCTCCACGCTTGTTTACCAGCATTTCCTCTGCAATTCTTTGCAAATCATAATCTATGGTAAGGGTTAAATCTTTCCCTGTAACCACTTCTTTATCTAACTCTCCATCTTTGTAAGGTCCAATACTTCTTAGTTTAATATCTTTTTGTATGTATTGTACTCCTTTTTCTCCTCTAAGTTCCTTTTCATAGGACTTCTCTACTCCAGATTTCCCTATGATATCCCCTGGTAAATAGTACAAAGAATCCTTCTTAATATCCGCCTGATTAACCTCATTAGTAAAGCCAAGTAAATTACCCGAAGTAGCTACCTCATACTTTCTTTGTGGACGAGTAACGATATTAAACGCTGGGTATTTAAAAATAAGCTCCTGAATTCTAGCCATTTCTTCTCTAGAAAGATTTTTTATGAAAGTCATTGGCTGTACTTTGGAGTAATACTGGTCTTTTTTTATCTCCTTAATTTTTTTTATAAAATCTTGCTTACTAATTCTAACCAAATTACAGAAACCAATAGTATCAAAATCTGGTTTCATAAGTGCCTGTGTAAACGAAATCTCATAAGATTGTTTATTCCCAACCAAAATTTTACCATTCCTATCGAATATAATACCTCTTTGTGGGATAATATATTCTGTTTTTATGGAAGTATTCGCGGCATTTAATGCGTATCTATCTGTAAATAATTGCAAATAAGCCAACCTCGCTATAAAAATGACAGCGATAAGTGATAAAACGATACTAATTTTGTAAAAAGGCTTCAAACTTTTTGCTTGATTTTAAATATTAAAACATACAGCAAAATAAACACAAATGAAATAACCGAAGTTATTAAAACATTAAGGGATATTTCTAGAATTCTGTTCAGTTTAAAAAATTCTATAAACTGTACCAGTAGCTGATGTATCAATATACTAAAGAAAATATACATTAAAAACTGTGTCCACTGTATATTTTGAAATGAAAAACTATCTGTAGCCTCGTTATCTATTGAGGTTTTGAAAATAAGTGTCCTAAAGTAAGCGATAATAGTCATCGCTAAAGCATTGATACCCCAGGTTCCTAAAAAAGCATCTATTCCTAACCCTAAAAGAAAACCTACCATTAGAAATACATAAAGGTTTCGATAGAATGGATAAAACATAATAAGTACAGGGTAAACCACAGGAGTATAAGCCCCCACTATAGAGATTTTATTAAACAAAAATATCTGAGCTGTTACTAGGATAACCGAAAACAGTATATCTGTAAAAATATTTCTACTTATCATCTTTCTTTATCACAGCGTTTAAACTATCCTGAACTTGTTGTAATTCCACTTTTTGTAGATTTTTTACAACAAATACTTTTTTAACATTCCCCATATCCTGACCAAGCTCTACGCTTATATCCCAGAATCCCGTTTTAGTATCTACCTGAAAACCTGCTATAGTTCCAATAGACACCCCCGCTGGGAAAACATCAGACTTTCCATCAGTTACCACTGTATCTCCCACTTTTATAGGCACATACTTAGGAATATCTGATAAATGCATCACTCTAGAGTCATCTCCTCTCCAAGTAAGAGTTCCGAAATAGCCTGTATTTTTGAGAGCTGCATTCACCCTCATTTTGTTCACACTAAGCACAGACTGTACAATGGAGTAATTATTCATACTGTTGATTACAATACCTGCTACTCCATTTGAGGCGATAACGCCCATTTTAGACTGCACTCCTTGATTTTTTCCTCTATTGATAGTGAAATAATTATCTCTTCTAATGATGGTGTTGCTCATCACATCAGCATCAATAATATGATAAATTTGTGAATTTTTATCAACGTCTTTCACTCTAATATTTCTAGGGACACTCTTATAGTTTTTACCATATACCTGCTCCATTAGGGCTTTGTTCTGCTCTACTAACTCATCATTTATTTGTTTAAGTTTTAAATAGTTGGCCCCTTCATCTATATATCCAGAAATCCAAGAATTAAACGATGCCACCTGCCCTGCTAAAAAGGACTGTTGCATAGAATTCCGAGTAAAAATAAGAAATAAGGCTACTATTTGTAAAAAAACAAAAAATACAAATAAAGCATTTTTAGAAAAAAACCTCAGCAGATATCCCATAGAGGAAGTACTCTAAATTTTAATTATTTAATAAGAAAATTAAACTTATCCATATTTTTAAGAGCAATCCCTGTACCTCTTACAACTGCTCTTAGAGGGTCTTCAGCTACAAATACAGGAAGTCCTGTTTTCTTATGAAGCCTATCTGCTAAACCTCTCAACAATGCTCCACCTCCTGCTAAATAGATACCTGTTTTATAAATATCAGCCGCTAGTTCTGGTGGTGTCATAGAAAGAGTTTCCATTACCGCGTCTTCTATTCTGATGATAGATTTGTCTAAGGCACGAGCTATCTCCTTGTAACCTATCATAATTTCTTTAGGTTTACCCGTAATTAAATCTCTACCTTGTACTGGAATATCTTCTATGTCTATATCAAGCTCTTCAACGGCAGAACCAACTTCTATCTTAATTCTCTCTGCTGTTCTTTCCCCTATGAATAAATTATGGTGTGTTCTAAGATAGTAAGCAATATCATTAGTAAATACATCTCCTGCAATCTTAACAGATTTATCACAAACGATACCTCCTAATGCCACTACTGCAATCTCGGTAGTACCACCACCTATATCGATAATCATATTACCCTCAGGCTTTTGTACATCTATCCCCACACCTATTGCAGCCGCCATTGGTTCATAAATTAACCTTACTTCTTTAGCATTAACCTTCTGTGCAGAATCTCTTACTGCTCTCTTCTCCACCTCAGTAATTCCTGATGGGATACAAATTACAATCTTCAACGCAGGCTGAAATAGTTTACCTTTAATCCCTGGAATTTGCTTAATAAACTCCTTTATCATATGCTCAGAAGCGTGGAAGTCTGCAATTACTCCATCTTTAAGCGGACGCACAGTTCTAATATCTTCGTGCGTTTTACCTTGCATATGTTTAGCCTGTTCTCCCACAGCTATAGGTCGTCCTGACTGTCGGTCTATAGCCACAATAGAAGGCTGGTCTATAACAATTTTGTTATTATGTATAATTAGTGTGTTAGCTGTACCCAAATCTATCGCAATCTCCTGCGTAAATAAATCAAATAACCCCATTTTATTAGTAGTGTTTGTGATAAAATTATTTAAGTTTACAAAGATATAAATTTAGACTCACTTTAAATCATCTGATATTAAAAAAAATGTTAAAATTTAACTCCACACAAAAAGAGTAGCCAATTTAATAACCGCTACTCTTTTTATTATTTTTATGATTTTATTTTTGTCGGAAATAAACTTCTATAGGTACTCCCGTGAAACCAAACTCCTTACGCAACTGATTTTCTGTAAAGCGTTTATATGGCTCCTTAACATACTGCGGCAAATTACAGAAAAACACAAATTGTGGTGATGGTGTAGGAAGTTGCACACAATATTTAATTTTAATGTATTTACCTTTAATAGCAGGAGGTGGCGTATGTTCAAACACAGGCAACATTACCTCGTTGAGTTTGGAAGTTTTGATTTTCTTTTTACGATTTTCATAGACTTCCATAGCTACTTCTACCGCTTTCAAAATCCTTTGCTTGGTGAGAGCAGAAATAAATAAAATAGGTACATCACTAAACTGACCAATTCTCTTTTTGATATTATTCTCAAAATCTCTCATTGTGTTGGTTTCTTTCTCCACCAAATCCCATTTATTAACCAAAATCACAATGCCTTTTCTATTTTTCTGTGCAATACCAAATATATTCATATCCTGCGACTCCCAACCCTGTGTTGCATCTACCATAATCACCACTACATCGGAATGCTCAATCGCTCTAACAGAACGCATCACAGAATAGAACTCTAAGTTTTCGCTCACTTTGGACTTTTTACGCATACCCGCCGTATCTACCAGTACAAACTCGTGTCCAAATTTATTGTAGATGGTTTCTATACTATCCCTTGTTGTCCCAGCAATATCTGTTACAATATTTCTTTTATTATCCAATAAAGCATTGGTAAGCGTAGATTTCCCCACATTAGGACGCCCTGCAATGGTAATTCTAGGCAGACCATCAAAAGGATCTTTGTATTCAGTTGTTGGGAAGTCAGCCACCACTGCATCTAACAAATCTCCTGTACCAGAACCTGTAGCAGAAGAAAGTGTGTAATATTTTTCTATACCCAACTGATAAAATTCCGTTGCTGGTAATTCTTCCTTAGCCGAATCTACCTTGTTTACTACAATATAAATAGGCTTATTAGACCTTCTCAACAGCTCATGAATTTCTTGGTCGGTATCCGTTAAACCTTCTTCTACATTGAGCATAAATATAATAGAAGTCGCTTCATCTACTGCCAATTGCACTTGATGACGAATTTCTTCCTCAAAAATATCATCAGTGCCTACATCATATCCTCCTGTATCTATTACCGTAAATTCCACTCCGTTCCATTCGGATTTACCGTAATGGCGGTCTCTTGTAACTCCCGCTACAGAATCTACTATAGCTTCTCTTCTTTCTAGAAGCCTGTTGAATAAAGTGGATTTCCCTACATTAGGACGCCCCACTATGGCTACAATATTCGACATATCAAAAAATGTTTAATAAAAAATTATTAATGGGTTACTCCAACTTTTGGAGCCCAATTTTTTTGCAAAGATAGTTTAATTATGAATAATAATGGATGGCTCAATAATAACCATCCATTAACACAACCTTATACATAATATGAGCTACTTCTCCCAAACTAGAGAACTAGCTCCTAATATCGCTGCATCTGCTTCGTCTAGTTCGCTAAAAACTAATTTTACTTTACCTCTAAATATAGGAAATAAGTTTCTCTCCATATGTAGCCTTGTTGGTTTTAGGATAAAATCTCCTGCCTTTATAACTCCGCCAAATAATAAAATAGCCTCTGGAGAAGAGAACATCACAAAATTAGCCAATGCTTCCCCCAACTTTTGACCCGTATATCTAAAAACTTCTATTGCCGTAGGGTCTCCCGCCAAAGCACACTCGTGTACTGTTTTAGCGTTAATCTGTTCCTCTGGGTAGTTATTAAGCATAGATTCTGGAAACTCTGCCCTCATCTTTTTAGCCGTTATCGCAATGCCTGTTGCAGATGCATAAGCCTCTAAACTACCTTCCGAGCCTGTACTCCAGTGCTTTCTTCCCCCTGGCTTTACGATGGTATGCCCTAGTTCCCCCGCAAAACCATCGTGACCGTACACTAGCTGACCGTTAGCAATAACTCCACTCCCGACCCCAGTGCCTAGAGTTATCATAATAAAATTTTTCATTCCTCTAGCAGCACCAAACATCATTTCGCCGTAAGCCGCTGCATTGGCATCGTTGGTTACCTTACACGGTACCCCAAACTTTGCCGTTATTTTCTCTGCCAAAGGCACTATGCCTTTCCAGTTAAGGTTAGGGGCGTTTTCTATAGTTCCTTTATAGTAGTTGCCGTTAGGAGCTCCTATACCTATGCCTGCAAACTGGTCTTTAGCATTATGTCGTTCTAGTATAGGCTCTATCTCTTTATAGAGGGCGTTTATAAAATCATCTATCTCATCGTAGTCTGTTTTTATTCTGCCCTTTCCTAGTATTTCTCCTCTATGATTTACCAAACCAAACTTGGTATTAGTACCTCCTATATCTATTCCTAAAGCCATACGGCTAGACAAATCCGAAACTGTCATACTTTATATTTTTAGGAGGATAAAAGTACAATTTTATTTTTTTACTGACAATGAAATACAACTTCTATTTGTATATTTAAAAAAAAGGTGATATGTTTGCCCCAGTTTATGCAGTACACTATCAACCACATACAAAAAAATGTAAAAAAGTTGCAAAATTATTTGGCTGTTCCAAATAATTTTGTAAACACACACACACAGAATAGTTACACGCGTACGCGTATTATACTACTTTTTATCTAGATTTTTATCGTTAATTATAAATAATGTTCCTCCAATTTCTGTTGGGGGCTTTTTTCGTTTATCTCATTTTAAATTTAGCTTTCATCAATATTTGCTAAAAGCACCATTGTTTTGTCTTAAAACTTGGTCGTTCTTGTTGGGTGCTTTTAGCGTTCAGAAAGGGAGTTTTTGCTGTCTTTCTGCCTTAGCCTTTCCTCTCGTTTTGTGTGTGTTTAGAGAGGGAAGGCGTTTTCTTATGAATTCAAGGTTTAAAGTTCAAATATTCAAGGAACAAACAGAACCTATTGAACTACAACCCTCAAACTTTAAACTTTAAATCTTAAACATTGAACCTTAAATCTTAAAACATATGCCAATCAAGTACAAAGTGATTCAGAAAGGGCAACCAGGAGTTGCCGGTGGAGGCGAGAAAAAATACTACGCTTCTGCCAATGTAGTCAGCGAAAAAACTTTAGCAGGTCTGACTAGGGACATTGAGAAAATTTCCACCGTAAGTGGGGCAGACATTAGAGCGGTGCTTTATGCCCTCGTAGATGTGATGCAAAATTCACTTTCAGACGGACAGATTGTAAGGCTAGGCGAACTCGGCAGTATGAGAGTAAGCCTTAGCAGCGAGGGCAAAGCTAAGGAAGAGGAAATAACTTCGGCAGCAATAAAGTCAGCAAAAGTATTGTTTACCCCAGGGTCTGACCTTAAAAAGATGCTACAAACGCTGAAGTTTGAGAAAGCCTAGCCACCCACGAAAAATTTCCTAGCTAGGGAATGGTAATTCTCAAGCTAGGAAATCTTAATTCCCTAGTTAGGAAATTCTAAACGCCACGCTAGGGAATTTTAACCCAAAGAACAACAAAGAAAAAATTAAACGAAATCACTAACAACTTTAAAATAAATTTTATGAAAACAAAGACTACAAAATTAAGTGTGTTAGCCTTTTTAGGCTTAGGATTAGCGGTTTATGGACAAAGTGGTAAGGTGGGGATTAACACCTCCAATCCCGAAGCGACTTTAGATGTTCAGCCTAGCTCTACTAATTTAGCAGGATCTACCAATGAAGGATTCATCGCTCCTAAATTATCTAAACAAAGAGTGGCTCAAACAGACGCCCCTAAAGAAGGAACACTAGTATATGTAGATAACACGAGCTTTACTACCATCGATGGTACTAAAGACGCCAGAGTGACTAAAATCACCGAAAAAGGCTACTATTACTACAACGGTACAGAGTGGGTAAAGAGTACAACAGTAAACAATAATATTTGGATAAACGATATAGCAAATACCACTGTAAAAATTAACAACTTATCAGATGGAGTAGTTCCTAGAACAAATGATAAAAACCTTTTTGTAATGGATAATGGACAAGTTTATGTAGGTACTCAAAATGACTATAATTTGAATTATTTCTACCCTGCAAAGTTTACGACTTTAGCTACTAGTCCTGTTACGCCACTTATACCGGTTAATACAGAGGCAATGTTTTCTGTAACTCCAGGAGGGTTGAACGTGTTTAGAGCGGTAGATTCAGCCGTAGGAAATAAAATAATTTTTGAAAGAGCAAGAGGCAGTTTTTCTTCTTTAAAGCCATTACAAACTGATGATGAATTAGGTTTGCTTGAGTTTAGAACTTATTCTAGTGATAGGTCTAAGGGAGCTGCAACGGATGGAGTGAGGATAGATGCCAAAATATCTAATTATAATTCGGAAGATGATTTTTCTGCTCATTTGATTATCTATACTAGAGCATTGGGACAAAATAAACCTAATAATTACTTTTATTTTGGAGAAACAGGCAATATGGGTATAGGCACACTATCCCCAACTGAAAAACTAGAAGTAGCAGGTAAAGTAAAAGCCACTGCTTTTATGGGAGCTAGTGGAGCCACTATCTTTCCAGACTATGTATTCCAAAAGTATTATACAGGTACTTCTAGCCTCAAAGCAGATTATAGCTTTAAAACCCTTAGCCAAGTAGAAAACTTTGTAAAGACCAATGGGCATTTGCCAGGATACCAATCTGCCGCAGAAATTAAAAAACAAGGTTATATAGACCTTATGGCAACTCAACTGACCAATGTAGAGAAGATAGAAGAACTTTATTTACATCTTTTAGAAAAAGATAAAGAGGTAAAAGAGCTCAAAGAAAGACTAGAAAAATTAGAGAAACTCTTACAAAAGTAATCTTCTCCCAAAAGTCTTCCGCTTAGGCGGGAGATTTTTAGTATATTTGTGTAACAAGTTATCAGCTTATGAGAAAACAAATCTTATTATTTTTAGGAGTACCTACCTTAGCCTTGGCACAACTAACAGCAGGAGTTCAGACTTATAGTGTTTCGGGGCGAAGCTATGATGTTACAACACCATCTGACTATAACCCCACTAAAGAATACCCTATCGTATTTGAGCTACACTCTTTTGATAAAGATAGAACCCAAATGAATGACCCAAATGTCATCAATGAACAACAATACATCTCCGTTCGTCCCGAAGGAACCAGTGTACTTGGGGTACGAGCTTGGAATTCTTGGGGTACTACCAAAAGTTTTTTTGGCGATGATGTAAACTACATTACTGCTGTTTACAACGATATTAAAACTAAATTAGGCAGTAAGTTCAATGCTGATAAAGTATATGTATATGGTTTCAGTAACGGAGGTGCTATGGTAGAGGAAACTTCTTTATTTAAAGCTGCTGTTATCCGTTCTATGAGTTTTGAAAGCGGACATAACATTTCATCTACAGCTTCTAAAGTTCCTATGATATTTATTCACGGTACAGCAGACGAAACCGTACCTTATCAGGGTGGAAGCGGGAAGTATGGTATTATCGCTCCTAATTTTGAATCTATAAAAACTACCGTTGACAAGTGGGCTTCTCATCTAGGACTTTCCCAACCTGTAGAAATAAAATATCTAAAGGGAAGTTCTGCCACATCAGACAAAGATTTCTATTTTAGAGAATATTCCAACGCTACAAACCCTATCTACTTCTTCGTGATAGATGATGGTGTACACGCTACAGACCAGCAATTCTCTAATAGTAACATTAAGAGAGCTATGATTAAACTAGCACAAAACCCTAAATGTTACGGTATTTATAGACTTGCTTGTCAATAACTAAAAAAACTATTTTTTTAATTAAAATCCAAAAAAAAGGCTAAAACAAAAATTTGCTTTAGCCTTTTTTATTATACCATTTAAAGTAATTATTTCAACTCTACTTCTGCACCAGCTTCTTCTAGTTGCTTCTTAAGAGCTTCAGCTTCGTCCTTAGAAACTCCTTCTTTAATTGGAGCAGGAGCACCATCTACGATGTCTTTAGCTTCTTTAAGACCAGCACCTGTTAAATCTTTTACTAACTTAACGATAGCTAATTTAGAAGCACCAGCTGATTTTAATATTACATCAAACTCAGTTTTTTCTTCAGCAGCTTCTCCAGCACCACCAGCAGCAGCAACTACTGTAGCAGCAGCAGGTTCAATACCGTACTCATCTTTAAGAATTTGAGCTAATTCATTTACATCTTTTACTGTAAGGTTTACAAGCGTTTCCGCTAAATTTTTTAAATCTGACATTTTCTTAATGTTTTTGTTGTTAAACGATTTATATTATTTTTTTGAGTGTTCTTTGTTAATAGTGAAAAAGGCTTACTCAGCACCTTCTTCTTTCATTTTGTCTTGATTTTGAAGAGCAGAAAGAATATTTCTGATTGGAGACTGAAGTAATCCAATGATTTCTCCAAGCATCTCTTCCTTAGACTTAAGACTCGCAAGAGCTCCTAGTTTGTCATCTCCAATATAGAATGTTTCATCTAAATAAGCTGCTTTTAGTGCAGGAAACTCTGCATTTTTTCTAAAATCTTTAATCAGCTTAGCAGGAGCATTAGCCGTCTCTGAAATCATTAAAGCAGAGTTACCTTTAAATGTTGCAAACATTTCAGAGTAATCTACTCCTTCCATTTGCTCCATTGCTTTTCTAAGTAAAGTATTTTTTACTACTTTTAGCTTAATATTACTCTTGAAGGCTCTTCTTCTAAAATCTGAAGTCGCAGAAGCATTCATTCCTTCAAGGCTTGCTACATATACATTCTTAGCATCTTGTAGCAATTCTTTTATCTCTTGTATTACTAATACTTTTTCTTCTTTAGTCATTGTCTTACAGATTTTAGTTTACAGATTTAGTATCGATTGCTATACCAGGCCCCATTGTAGGAGAGATATAAATACTCTTCATATAAGTTCCTTTAGCAGCTGTAGGCTTAAGTTTTATTAAAGTTTGCACCAATTCTTGTGCATTTTCTTTAATTTTTTCAGCATCAAAAGACACTTTACCTATAGCAGCATGTACGATACCATACTTATCCACTTTAAAGTCTATTTTACCTGCCTTAACTTCAGAAACCGCCTTTCCTACTTCCATAGTTACAGTTCCTGATTTAGGGTTTGGCATAAGACCTCTCGGACCTAATACTCTACCTAGAGGACCTAATTTCCCCATTACAGCAGGCATAGTAACGATAACATCTACATCTGTCCAACCACCTTTGATTTTCTCTAGATACTCATCAAGACCTACAAAGTCTGCACCAGCTTCTTTTGCTTCAGCCTCCTTATCTGGAGTTACTAAAGCTAAAACTTTAACATCTTTACCAGTCCCATGAGGAAGAGAAACAACCCCTCTTACCATCTGATTCGCTTTTCTCGGGTCTACACCCAATCTCACAGCGATATCTACAGAAGCATCAAACTTTGCAGTACTTACCTCTTTTACCAAAGCCGAAGCTTCTTCAAGAGTGTAAAACTTATTTTTTTCTATCTTAGTAGAAACTTCTTTTTGCTTTTTAGTTAATCTTGCCATTTGATTTAATTTTAAGCGTTAGTAGGTTTAGTTCCTGTTACCTTTAATCCCATAGATCTAGCTGTACCAGCAACCATACTCATTGCAGAATCAAGAGTGAAGCAGTTTAAATCCGACATCTTATCTTCTGCTATCTTCTGTACTTGCTCCCAAGATACGCTACCTACTTTCTCTCTGTTAGGCTGTCCTGAACCTTTTTTCACTTTAGAAGCTTCCAAAAGCTGCACAGCTGCAGGAGGAGTTTTAATTACGAAATCAAATGATTTATCTTCATACACTGTAATCACTACAGGTAATACCTGTCCTGGTTTATCCTGAGTTCTTCCGTTGAATTGCTTACAAAACTCCATGATATTTACCCCTGCAGAACCTAAAGCAGGCCCTACTGGAGGCGAAGGATTAGCAGCACCACCTTTCACCTGGAGCTTAACCATTTTAAAGACTTTCTTTGCCATGTTTGTTTTTTAAAAAATTAAAAATATAAAAAATGTGGAAGCATTCTTTGTTAATAACCTAAGTTAATTAGAACTGTAATTCTCTCACCTGAATACACTTCTCCTCAGATTACGAGGTGCAAAATTATATATATTTTTTTTAGCACGCAAATAAATTTACATTTTATTAAAACTAAAACCACCTCGCAACAACGAAGTGGTTTATTGTTAACCTAAAAATATATAAATCTATATCTTCTCTACTTGCATATAGTTGAGTTCAAGAGGCGTTTTTCTACCGAAAATAAGAACCATAACTTCTAATTTCTTTTTATCCTCGTGAATTTTCTCTATCGTTCCATTGAATCCATTAAATGGTCCATCAATCACCTTAACACTCTCGCCCACCACATAAGGAATATCAACATCTGTAGCAAACTGTGACAACTCATCCATTCTACCTAACATTCTATTTACCTCAGACTTTCTCATAGGAACAGGATCTCCTCCTTTAGTAAGACTCAAAAAAGAGATAACACCTGGTATATTCTTTATAATATGAGGCACTTCTCCCGCAAGATTAGCTTCCACCATTAAATAACCAGGATAGTAAGGTTTCTCTTTCTGCACCTTCTTTCCATTTCTCATTTGAATTGTTTTCTCCATAGGAATAACTATCTGAGAAACAAAATCCTCTAACTTAAATCTTTGGATTTCATTTTCTATATAGCTTTTCACTTTATTTTCCTGTCCGCTTACTGCTTTCAGCACATACCATTTAAGCTCACTCATCGGATAAAAACAATTATAAATTAATTAAATAAGTTAATAAGTAAACTAAAAAGATTATTGACTGACCTACTAAAAAGAGTATCAACTCCAAAAGTAAATAAAGCCAATATTAAGGTAGATACAGCTACAACCGTAGTGGAAGACTGTAAATCCATCCACTTAGGCCATTCCACCTTATCCTTAAACTCTATATACGAATCTTTTAAAAAGCTTACTAACGAACTCATTTTAAACAATTTGCACGGGCACTAGGATTCGAACCCAGATCAACGGTTTTGGAGACCGGTATCCTACCATTGGACGATGCCCGTAAGTTAATTTTAATAAAAAAATAAGAGCTTCCAGAAAAACACTTTCATTCATCTGAAAGCTCTTTTATTTATTGTTTTAGAACTAGGATTAGTCTAAGATTTCAGTTACCTGACCAGCACCTACAGTTCTACCACCCTCTCTAATTGCAAATCTAAGACCTACGTTAAGAGCGATTGGTTGTAATAATTCTACAGTAATAGTTAAGTTATCACCAGGCATTACCATCTCTACTCCTTCTGGTAAGAAAATCTCACCCGTAACGTCTGTAGTTCTTACATAGAACTGAGGACGATATTTGTTATGGAAAGGAGTGTGACGACCACCTTCTTCTTTAGAAAGGATATAAACCTCTGCTTTGAATTTTTTGTGCGGAGTTACAGAACCTTGTTTAGCGATAACCATACCTCTCTTGATATCTGTTTTTTCGATACCTCTTAAAAGTAATCCTACATTATCACCAGCCTCACCTCTGTCTAAGATTTTTCTAAACATCTCAACCCCAGTTACAGTAGATGTTAATTTCTCATCTCCCATACCTACGATATCTACAGGATCACCAGTATTGATAACACCAGACTCAATTCTACCAGTTGCTACTGTACCTCTACCTGTAATAGAGAATACATCTTCGATTGGCATCAAGAATGGTTTATCTTGATCTCTAACTGGCTGCTCAATCCAAGTGTCTACTGCTTCCATTAAAGCATCTACAGTAGCTACCCACTTAGCCTCTCCGTTAAGAGCACCTAAAGCAGAACCTTGGATTACAGGAGAGTTATCTCCATCATACTCGTAAGTAGAAAGTAAATCTCTCACTTCAAGCTCAACAAGCTCAAGAAGCTCTGGATCATCAACCATATCTACTTTGTTCATAAACACTACAATTCTAGGTACATTTACCTGACGACATAATAAGATGTGCTCTCTTGTCTGTGGCATAGGACCATCAGTAGCAGCTACTACTAAGATAGCACCGTCCATCTGTGCAGCACCAGTTACCATGTTCTTAACATAGTCGGCGTGACCAGGACAGTCTACGTGAGCGTAGTGTCTGTTTTCAGTTTCATACTCAATGTGAGCTGTATTGATTGTAATACCTCTTTCTTTTTCCTCTGGAGCAGAGTCAATAGAAGAGAAATCTTTTACTTCAGCAAGACCTTTATCTGCTAATACTTTAGAAATAGCCGCAGTCAAGGTAGTTTTACCGTGGTCTACGTGACCAATAGTACCAATGTTTAAGTGCGGTTTGTTACGATTAAACGTTTCCTTTGCCATGATTTTAATATTTAATTTTACTAATTTTTAATTTTATCCCTTTTCGGTCTGCAAATATAGTATTTTTTTTGAAAACAAAAACATTTTCATTAAAATTTTATCATCCTAATTTTAATATGTATTTTCCCACTATCTAATTAAGTTTCAAAAAACATATAAATATATAACTTCTATAGTTCTGATAAAATCCTCTTATTTATTTTTTTCACTAAAGCTGGACCCTCATATATAAAACCAGTATAAAGCTGCACCAAGGTAGCTCCAGCTTTTATTTTTTCTAAAGCATCCTCTTCAGAATGAATACCTCCAACCCCAATAATAGGGAAAGCACCTCCGCTTTTTTCTGATAGAAATTTAATTACCTCCGTTGCTCTTTCTCGAAGAGGTTTACCAGACAGTCCCCCAACTTCAGGTTTTAAATTTGACTTCAGGTTTTCCCTACTTAAAGTTGTATTAGTAGCTATAATCCCCGCTGTATTTGTCGTCTTGACAATATCAATCACATCCAAAAGTTGGGAATCTGTAAGGTCTGGAGCTATTTTTAACAAAATAGGTTTCTGTTTTATTTTCTTTTGATTTTCTAGTTGAAGTAGTTTCAATAATTTTGTAAGTGGTTCTTTCTCCTGTAAATCTCTTAAATTAGGGGTATTAGGAGAGCTAACATTCACTACAAAATAATCTACATAATCATAGAGTGCATTGAAACATATAATATAATCTTTCTCTGCATGATTATTATTGGTAACTTTATTCTTTCCTATGTTTCCACCTATAAGTACTCCCTTATTTTTTTTCAATCTTTTTACTGCCTCATCTACTCCTCCATTATTGAATCCCATTCTATTTATAACTGCTTCATCTTCCTTCAATCTAAATAATCTTTGTTTATCATTCCCGGGTTGAGGCTTAGGTGTAATAGTTCCTATTTCTATAAAACCAAATCCAAAAGACGAAAGCTCTTTGTATAATTTAGCATCCTTATCAAATCCAGCCGCTAACCCCACAGGGTTTTTAAACTTTAATCCAAAAACCTCCCTTTCTAATTTAGGATCCTCTATCACATAGCGAGAACTCACTAAAGAAGAAATAAACGGTATCTTAAAAAGAGTTTTTATAAACTTAAAGGTAAAATGATGAACCTCTTCTGGGTCAAAACGAAATAATAACGGACGAATGACTGTTTTATACATTTTTATTAGGATTTATTAGATTTACAAAAATAATAAACCCTACAATGAGAAACTAATAAAAACAAAAAAATCTCTCATTATTGAGAGATTCAGAGCCAATATCGGGACTTGAACCCGAGACCTCTTCCTTACCAAGGAAGCGCTCTACCGCTGAGCTATATCGGCTTATAAAAAAATCACAAGCCAAAATGGTTGTGATTTCTTAGAGCGGAAGACGGGGGTCGAACCCGCGACATTCAGCTTGGAAGGCTGACGCTCTACCAACTGAGCTACTTCCGCATTTAATTCTAATTACTTTGTTGGTAACGGTGTGCAAATTTAAAAACTTTTATTCAAACTCACAAATATTTCAAATATTTTTTTTTTAAAAATGTGGGGAGAGCAGGATTCGAACCTGCGAAGTCTCACGACAACGGAGTTACAGTCCGTCCCATTTGGCCACTCTGGTATCTCCCCAACAATTTTTATGAGCCTCCAGAGGGATTCGAACCCACGACCCCGAGATTACAAATCACGTGCTCTGGCCAACTGAGCTATGGAGGCAAATATTCGTATATTTCAAGTAAACAACTGTTCTCTTTTGCGGTTGCAAATATACAACACTTTTTTTGAAATACACAAATATTTTATTAAAAAAAATAAAAAAATATTTTAATTTTTCTCTTTCTTCTTGATTAACAATTTTTTAGCAATATCATAACATTTATCTATTGCTTCTTCAAATGTAGCACAAGTCTTCTTTACCACAATATCATCTCCTGGCACAGCCAAAATAATCTCCGTTGTTTTATTTTCTTTTTCTGATGTATTTTCTACCTTTAAAAAGACTTGACACTCTAAAATTTTATCATAAAAGGTATCTAATTTGTTTAATTTTTTATCTAAATACTCTTCTAACGGCTGATGAGGTGTAAGCCCCATTGCTTGAACTGTAATTTTCATAAAGTTATTTTTATAAAGTTATTTTTCTATTTTTTCCCTCTAGGATGAAACGCGTTAAGTACCTTCTTCAACTTATTAACATCTGCTGATGTATATACCTGGGTAGATGCCAAACTCGCATGTCCTAAAATTTCTTTAACTTGAGCAATTTCTGCACCATTTTCCAAAACATGTGTCGCAAAACTATGCCTTAGCATATGAGGACTTTTCTTTTTTTTGGAAGTTACAACACTAAGATAGTCATTTACCACAGAATACACAAATTTCCCCGTTAGTTTTTGACCACTTTCTCGAACAAAAAAACAATCCACATTCTCTTCTTTAGGCTTTCTTTCTTTCACAAGATACCGTTTTAGTTCTTTTTTCAGATCTTCTGAAATAGGTATATTCCTCATTTTATTACCCTTGCCCACAACTTTTATAATATTTTGAGTAAAATCCACATCTTTCAACGTAAGCCCACACAACTCTGACTTACGCATTCCTGTTTGATAAAGTAATTCTATAATAAGTTTATTTAGTAATAACTTTTCTTCGTTTAAGAGATTTTGCAAATTTTCCATTTCCTTTTGAGAAAAAGGAATTTGCTTTTCTCCATAAAATTTTAAAGAAGATACCGTTTCCATAGGAGATGCGGAAATTATTTCTAGCTTAACAAGATAAACATAAAAGCTCCTTAACGTAGATAATTTCCTATTGATGGTTCGCTTACTTAGGTTGTTTTCACTAAGATAGACCACAAAATTTCTTATTATTTTTTTATCTACACCTAGCAAAGTATCTGCCCCTTCAGTTTCTTTCACAAAATCAGAAAAATCCTGCAAATCTCTACCATAACTAGCAAGTGTGTGTAATGAGTATCTTTTCTCAATTCTAATATAATCTAAAAATTTTTCAATCATACTAAAAAAACATCTATCAAATATATAAAAAAATCACTTCTTAATTTAAGAAATTAGGAAGTGATTTTTAGACTTAAACCTTAAGTAGGAAACCTTTATGCTTGTTCCTCTTTGCTTAAAGCTCTTTGCTTGTGAGCCGCTCTTAAAATCTGCTGTCTTCTAAGTACAGAAGGTTTAACATACTGTTGTCTTGCTCTTAAAGCACGTACAACACCAGTCTTGTCAAATTTCCTTTTGTATTTTTTCAGCGCTCTGTCGATGGCTTCTCCATCTTTTACTGGAATTATTAGCATAGTTTACATCTCATTTTCGGGTGCAAAAGTAAGGTTTTAATTTTTATATTCCAAATTTAGCCTATTTTTTTACCTAAAAAATTGATGTTTCAGCATTTATTTTCGTTCTTTGCAGTTTAATTTAAGATTAAAAATGTGGAATAATACAACCTTTAGATTACACCTTATTGTATTTATGTGGGGATTTACGGCTATTCTTGGAAAAATGATTAGTCTGGACACCTACTCTCTCGTTTTCTATCGAATGGGACTTACCGCTTTAGTACTATTTGTATTCTTGAGGTTTATTAGGAGAAAAAGCATTAAACTCTCATCTACACGCCTATTACAGCTACTAGGTATTGGTATTATCATGGGACTTCATTGGCTTTTTTTCTTTGAATCTATCAAGGTTTCCAATGTATCCATTGCCCTTAGTTGCGTAGCTCTTTCTACTATTTTTGCTTCTATAATAGAACCTATCGTCTATAAAAGAAAATTAGACTGGACGGAAGTTGCCATAGGTATTGTGATACTAGGAGGAATGGGACTTATTTTTAAAACAGAATTTAGATATGTAGAGGGTATCATCTACGGAGCTACCTGCGCCTTACTAGGAACTATTTTTTCTATTCTCAATGGGAAATTATCACAAACAACCTCTGCTAGTCATATTATTTTTTATGAAATGATAGGTGGTTGGCTTCTCGTAAGTGTTATATTAGGTATCAATGGAACTCTTGATAATATATACGTGGTAGGAATTAAAGATGCTCTGCTAGTACTAATTCTCGCTATTGGCTTCACCGCATATCCTATGATAGAATCCACCAGCTTAATGAAAGTGATTTCGCCATTCACACTTATACTAACTGTAAATTTAGAACCTGTGTATGGAATTATTTTAGCCTATCTTATTTTCGGCGAATCCGAACATATGAACCCTATGTTTTATGTAGGAGCAGGGATTATGATTCTTTCTATAATTGCCAATGGTATTATAAAAGCAAAACGAAAAAAAATTAAAACCAAGTCATTAAAATAATATATGAAGATTTTATTTAAAACTATCAGCCTAATATCACTACTAATTTTCAATCTAAATATCGCCCAAATCGCTAGGAAATATTCTAATGAATTTTTAAACATTGGGGCTGGTGCTAGAGGTCTCGCCATGGGAGGTGCTGTTATTTCAAACCAAGATGATGTTTATTCTCCAATGTGGAACCCTGCTGGATTAGTAAAAATTGAAAACGATTGGCAAGCCTCTGCTATGCACGCCGAATATTTCGAAAGTATTGCTAAATATGATTATATAGCATTTGCAAAGCCTTTGGATTACAATAAAGGTGTTTTTGCATTCTCTTTAGTAAGGTTAGGCGTAGATAACATCCTCAACACTACTCAAATGATAGACGGCGAAGGCAATATAGATTATGATAGAATTACAAAATTTTCTCAAGCCGATTATGCAGCCTTACTCTCCTATGCTTTTCATCTAAACCACAAATTAGATGTTGGTGTTAATGCTAAACTGGTTTATAGAAATGTAGGGAAATTTGCTAACGGATTTGGATTTGGGTTTGATATAGGAGCTATCTATCATTCGGACAAAGGGTGGAATTACGGTGTGATGCTTAGAGATGCTACCACTACCGTTAATTTTTGGTCCATAAACGAAAAAGAACTTTCTACCGTGGTTAATGGAGAAGAATTCAACCCTGCACCTAAAAACAAAATGGAACTATCAATGCCGAAGTTAAACTTGGGAGTCAGCAAAAACTTTGAACTCAATCGTGATTTTGACTTTCTTCCAGAGACAGGTCTTAATATTGATTTTACAAGAACTGCAGCACTTATTTCTACTGACTTTGCTAGTATTACTCCTTATCTAGGAGGTGAACTTTCTTTTCAAAAAATGATTTTTGTGAGATTAGGCGTTAACCGATTTCAAAATATCACAGACCTTGAAAGTCAAAAAAGACAATTATCATTTCAACCAAGTGCAGGTGTGGGTATTCGCTATAAAGGCTTAACTTTAGATTATGCCATTACCAATTCTGGCATTGGAGGGAGCCATTTCTATTCTAATTTTTTCTCCCTAAAGTTAGATATGACTAATTTTAGAAAATAAATTACTGTACAATTCCTTCCTCACACACTCGCCAAACAGAATCTTGAGATGGCACAGGAGCTACAATGGTTATTTTTTCTTTGGATACAGGGTGAATAAACTCTAACCTTCTCGCGTGAAGAGAAATTCCTCCATCTGAATTAGAACGAGAGGCTCCATATTTTAAATCCCCTTTTATAGGAACTCCTATCTTAGACAACTGAGCCCTGATTTGGTGATGGCGACCAGTTTCTAAATCGATCTCTAAGAGTAAGTAATTATCTAAACTAAATATTAAATTATAGGATAAAATAGCTTGTTTAGCACCTTCCGTGGGTTTAGTAAAAACTATCGCCTTATTATTTTTTTCATTCTTTTTGAGATAATGAACCAATTTTTGAGAAGGAGAAATCATTTCTTTAGGAACTATCGCCCAATAAGTTTTTTTTATTTCTCTATTTTTAATCATTTGGGTAAGTCTCGTAAGCGCTTTAGATGTTTTAGCATAAATTACCAACCCAGATGTTGGGCGGTCTATCCTATGCACCAGCCCTAAAAAAACATTACCTGGCTTATTATCTCGTGACTTTATAAAATCTTTTATCAGTTCTAGTAGCGAGGCATCACCTGTTTTATCTCCTTGTACTAATTGCCCCGCCTTCTTATTTATGACCAGCAGATGATTATCCTCATAAAGAATTTGTTCTTGAATCATAAATAATCATTAACCTCTACGACCAACAAACGAAATAACCACCCCAAGAAGTAAACCCGCGGTTTTAATAACCTCAAAAGAAGAACCCATAGGTAAAAAAGCCCCCACAATACAAAGCCCAGCTGCTAGATACATTAGATAGGTGTTTCTTTTATTAGGCAACATTCCTCCCATAAGAATAAAACTTCCTCCAACAAGGATGTAAAATACTTGTCTAGAAATAGTATAGTTAATCTCTGGAGAAAAAGGATTAACCCAACCCACTACAATACACAATATCGCTGCAACAGAAACAATGCTCTGTAAAGTTCTTTTGTCCATAACTAAATTTTAATAGCTTTCCGACTCATTAGGAAAGTCTAATGTTTTTATATCTTTAACATACTGAGACACCGCTCCTGTAATTTCTGAATAAAGCTCCAAATAGCGTCTCAAAAATTTAGGAGAAAACCCCTGATTCATACCTACCATATCCTGATAAACCAGAACTTGCCCATCGCAATTAACACCTGCTCCTATTCCAATAGTAGGAATAGAGATACTTTCGGTTACTTTTTTAGCTAACTCGGACGGTATTTTTTCTAAGACAACGGCAAAACAGCCCAATTCTTCTAACAGCTGAGCATCTTTAACTAGCTTTTCAGCTTCAGCTTCTTCTTTTGCTCTTACCTTGTAAGTTCCAAATTGATTGATTGATTGTGGTGTAAGCCCCAAATGTCCCATTACAGGAATACCTGCATTGATGATATTTTTTATCGCGTCTGAAACTTCTGCTCCTCCTTCTAATTTTACAGCGTGAGCTTCTGACTCTTTCATAATTCTCACCGCAGATTCTAAGGCTTTCTTAGGATTGCTTTGATAAGTTCCAAATGGCAAATCCACCACTACCAAAGCTCTTTCTACCCCACGAACCACCGATTGTGCGTGATATATCATATGGTCTAAAGTAATTGGCAATGTGGTTTCATATCCAGCCATTACATTAGCTGCAGAGTCTCCGACTAGAATAGCATCTACCCCTCCAGCATCTACCATTTTTGCAGTAGTGAAATCATATGCCGTAAGCATCGTAATTTTTTCCTTGCTAAATTTCATTTTTCGCAAGGTCTCAACAGTTACCTTTTTTATTTCAGAATGTACAGACATATCTTTATCTCTAAAAATTATAAAACCACATGCCCCACTTTCTTCAACTTATCGTGGTCTTTTATCTTGATATTTCTACCTTCCACTTCGATAAGTCCATCATTTTTAAACTCAGAAATAAGCCTAATAGCACTCTCTGTTGCTGTACCTATAAGATTAGCAACCTCCTCCCTAGTAAGACATATTTTAATAAAGCCCTCTGGGTCTGTACCTAACTTTAGCTCTAGTAAAAGTAAAATTTCGGCCAACCTTTCTCTAACTGTTTTTTGAGCTAAAAAAGTAATGGTATTAGACGATTCTCCCAACTCAAAAGCTATCTTTTGCATCATAGCAAAAGACAATCTAGAATTTGCCTCAAGCAATTGCATAAAAATATCAGAAGGCACAAAAGTAGTTTCTAGCTCCGTCATTGCCTCTGCTCTAGCCTGAAAGTTCTCGTTACAAAGCAACGAACGGTACCCTAATATATCTCCCTCTTTTACTATTCTTAGGATATGATCTTTACCATACACTCCAGATTTTGAGAGCTTTGCTGTACCTTTCTCTATAAAATAGACTCCTTTAGGTAGCTCCCCATCGTCAAAAAGCACATCTCCCTTATCATACTTTAAAACTTGCTTACTTGAGGTATACTTCTCAAAATCTTCGGATTTAAGATTCTTCTGAAAGAATGCCTCACTAAAGACTTCTTGAAACTTTTTTTCGATTTCTAACTGTTTTTCAAACGACATTTAACTGATATTTATCAGCAAAAATACTACTTTTTAATATGTATAGCCAAGTTTTTTATTATATTTTTGCGTGTTAAACTTCACTTAGTAATGTCAGAAAAATGTTTTCATTGCGGATTAGAAATAAAGAAAGAAAGAATTTCTTTTGATGAAAAGACTTTTTGTTGCAATGGTTGCAAATCAGTTTATGAAATACTAAATATCAATCAGTTAAACGATTTTTATAAATTAAATAAAAACGCCGGAATCCGACCAAACACAGACGGTTCTTCACAGTTTGATTACTTGGACACCCTTGAAGTATTCAACAAAATTGTAGATTTTTCAGAAGGCAATTCTACCTTAGTAACTTTTAAAATACCCGTAATACACTGCTCGTCATGTATATGGTTACTAGAAAGCCTCAAAGACATCAATCCACAAATACGCTATTCTCAAGCTAATTTCACAAAGAAAACATTACAAATTTCGTTTAATCATAATGAACTAAAGTTAAGTGAACTAGCTAAGTTTTTAACAAATCTTGGATACAAACCTGTTATCAACCTGGAAACAAGTGAAAAAAAGATAGAAAAAACAGACCGAGATTTAATCATCAAACTTGCCATAGCAGGATTTGCATTCGGAAATGCAATGATGTTTGCCCTCCCTGAATATCTTTCTTGGATTACAAAAGAGAACGATTATTGGATTAACCAATTTGCTCCTTTCTTTAGGTTTCTAACCCTATTACTTTCCATTCCTGTTGTTTCTTATTCTGCTTCAGACTACTACAAATCTGCCTGGTATGGACTTAAGAATAACATTGTAAATATAGATATACCTATCGTTTTAGGAATACTCGTTCTATTTGGAAGAAGTATCTACGAGATAGCCACAGATTATGGACCTGGTTATTTTGACACCTTGTGTGGATTGCTATTTTTTATGTTGATGGGAAAATTTTTCCAAAAAAGAACCTACACTGCACTGTCCTACGATAGAGATTATAAATCTTTCTACCCTATCGCCGTAACCAAAGTGGATTTTGAGGGTAAACAAAAAAATATTCTTTTATCTGAAATTAAAGTAGGCGATAGAATTTTAGTGCGAAATCAAGAGATTATTCCCGTAGACGCTATTCTTATTAGCGGTGAAGGCAATATTGATAATAGTTTTATTACTGGAGAGTCAGCTACAATACCTAAACAACCGGGTGATAAAATTTTCGCAGGTGCTAAGCAACAAGGTGCTATTTTGGAGCTAGAAGTTATTAAAACTGTAGACCAAAGCTACCTTACCCAACTATGGAACAAAGAAGCCTTTAAACAAAAAGAAACAGGTCTAGATAATCTTACCAACAAGATAAGTAAATATTTTACATTCATCATATTAGGCATCACACTAATTGCAGGAATCTATTGGTACAGAATTGATTTAGAAAAAATGTTCCAAGTAATATCTGCAATACTTATAGTAGCCTGCCCTTGTGCGTTAGCTCTATCCGCTCCGTTTACATTCGGACATATTATGAGGATATTAGGCAGAAAAAAATTCTATGTTAAAGATACTCTTACCATAGAAAAACTTGCCAAAATCAACACACTCGTCTTTGACAAAACAGGGACTATTACCTACAACACTAAATCTAATATCAAATATGAAGGCAATACTATTAGTGAATTTGATTTAAAAAATATCAAAACTTTACTTAAAAACTCTAATCACCCTCTATCGAAAAATTTATACGAACATATAGAAATAACTGATGAATATTTCCCAATAGAAAACTTCCAAGAAATAGCTGGTAAAGGATACTCCGCCCAAATTAGAAGTCAAATTTATAAAATTGGTTCAGCTTCGTTTACAGGACAAGAAAGTAAAAACCTAGAGACTGCTGTTTCCATCAGTAAAAATAATGAATTTATAGGCAAGTTCATATTCAGAAATGAGTATAGAGAGGGGCTTTCTGAAATGTACAGAAAACTCAACACCTATCCTATCCATATTCTTAGTGGGGACAATACTTCCGAGACCAATCAGCTCAAAAAGATAATTCCAAATGTAGCCAATATGAGTTTCAACCAAACTCCAGAAGACAAATTGGACTATATACAAAAACTTCAGAACTTAGGTCAAAAAGTAGCTATGCTAGGTGATGGTCTTAACGATGCAGGAGCATTAAAACAAAGTAACGTAGGTATAGCCGTATCTGATGACACCAACTCCTTTACACCTTCTTCTGATGTTATTATGGACGGTAAATTTATCAGCTTTTTACCAGACTATTTAGCCTTGAGTAAAGATGCTATTAAGATAGTATCCGCCACTTTCATTATAAGCATCCTATACAATATTGTTGGCTTAGGGTTTGCGGTTACAGGACATTTATCCCCTTTGGTAGCAGCCATACTAATGCCTTTGAGTTCTATAAGTGTTGTTACATTTACCTCTACTACCACTTGGTTGGCATCAACTAGATATTTTAAGAAAAAATCAAATTAGACCTTTTTATCTTATTTAGAAATGTTATAAATTAACTATTTTTAACAGTTACTGATTTAAGTCAGTATATTTTCCTTAATTTTGGGGACAATTTAATTTTATATTTGCGAACTGTATGGAGATACTATATTTGATGGTCATATGCAGTGTGTCTTTAGCTGTTGTTTTCTTGATAATATTTATTATCGGAGCTAAGAAAGGGCAGTTTGAAGATGATGAATCTCCTGCTGTGAGGATACTCCTTGATGACGAAGCTAAAAACAAAGAAAATAAAGAGAAAAACAATAAAAGTGATTAGTTAATATGGAAACACAAAAGTTTAGTTATGACAACAGCATTGTGCGTGCGTTCCTTTATGCAACCATCGTCTTCGGGATAGTTGGTTTCATTCTTGGACTTACGGCGGCGGCAATGCTTTTCTATCCAGAACTACCAGAGTTTTTATTTGGTACTGATGACACTACAATCGCCAGTTTAAGAAGTGGTGATTTACAAGGTCTTATCAACACCCAGGGAGCTTTTGGTTTTGGTAGAATCAGAATGTTGCACACAAGTGCAGTAATTTTTGCCTTTGTAGGAAATGCGATTTTCGCAGGGGTTTATTACTCATTACAGAGGTTGTTGAAGGCAAGAATGTATAGTGATACACTTTCTTGGATTAACTTTTGGGGATGGCAAATTACTATCGTAGCGGTGGTGATTACTTTCTTCATGGGTATCAACACTTCTAAAGAGTATGCTGAACACGAATGGCCAATTGATATCCTTATCGCTGTGGTATGGATTATTTTTGGTATCAATATGTTTGGTACAATCGCTAAAAGAAGAGTAAGACATCTTTATGTAGCTATTTGGTTCTACATTGGTACTTGGGTAGGTATTACAATGCTACACGTATTCAATAATCTAGAGGTACCTCTTTCTTTTACTGGTTGGAAGTCTTATTCTGCATATTCAGGAGTAAAAGATGCTTTAGTACAATGGTGGTATGGGCATAACGCCGTAGCATTTTTCTTGACAACCCCTGTACTTGGTCTGATGTATTACTTCTTGCCAAAAGCATCAGAGAGACCTGTCTTTTCTTATAAGCTTTCTATAATCCACTTTTGGTCTCTAATCTTCGTTTACATTTGGGCTGGACCACACCACTTACAGTACACATCTCTACCTGCTTGGGCACAGGCATTAGGAACAGGATTCTCTATTGCACTTATCGCTCCGTCTTGGGGAGGTATGCTTAATGGTTTATTAACATTGAGAGGGGCTTGGGATAAGGTAAGAGAAAATCCTATACTCAAATTTTTCGTGGTAGCGGTTACTTGTTATGGTATGGCTACATTTGAAGGGCCTCTATTAGCAACTAAAACATTAAATAAAATTGGACACTTTACAGATTGGGTAATTGGTCACGTTCATATTGGAGCTCTAGGTTGGAATGGTTTTATGGCTTTTGGTATGATTTACTACCTAGTCCCTATTATGTGGAGAACCAAACTATGGTCTGTAAAACTAGCTAACTGGCATTTTTGGTTAGGTACTTTGGGTATTATCCTATATGCTGTACCTATGTATATCTCTGGATTTACACAAGGTTTAATGTGGAAACAATTCAATCCAGATGGAACTCTACTTTATAAAAACTGGCTAGATACTGTAACTGCAATTATCCCTTACTATTGGATGAGATTCTTCGGAGGTGTTCTTTATCTAGTGGGAGCTATCCTTATGGCAGTGAATGTTGTAGCTACTGTAAGAAAAGGCTCTTTCCAAAAAGAAGTCCCTGCAGAAGCACCTGCACTAGCTAGAATTAGTGATGCAAGAAAAGAAGGTGAAACAGTTCACCTTTGGATTGAAAGAATGCCTCTTTATTTAACAGTATTGGCGTTCTTAACGTTGGCAGTTGGTGGGATTATTGAAATTATACCTACGCTTACAGTAAAAGATAATGTACCAACCATTTCTTCTGTTAAACCTTATACACCACTAGAATTAGAAGGTAGAGATTTATACATCCGTGAAGGTTGTAACGCTTGTCACTCTCAAATGATTAGACCATTCCGTGACGAAGTGGTTAGATTTAATGGTAAAAATGGACAATATTCTAAAGCTGGAGAGTTCGTATATGATAGACCTTTCCTTTGGGGATCTAAGAGAACTGGTCCAGACTTACATAGAGAAGGTGGCAAAAACCCTGATTCTTGGCACTTTAAACACATGTTAAACCCAAGAGCTACATCTGCAGGTTCTATAATGCCTCGTTATCCTTGGTTAATAGCTAATACATTAGACCGTTCACAGACTAAAGATAAGCTAGAACTTATGAAGAATGTATTTAGTGTACCTTACACTAAAGCTGAAATAGATACTGTAGATGCGTGGATGGACAATCAAGCTAAAGGAATTGTAGACAGAATTTATTCTGAAGCTGATGATGTTAAGAGGGCATTTGCTAAAAAACAACAAGAAGAAGGAGCTGATTTTGTTCCTCTTGAAAAAAGAGAGATTGTAGCTCTTATCGCTTACCTACAAAGATTAGGTACTGATATTAAGACTACTGAAATTAAAACAGCAAGTGTAAAATAAATTATATTATCACTAAAGGAGCATATAGTAATGATACCACAAAACTTTAAAGATATATTGTCTAATACTGAAGGTACTGGATTTTACCAGAGTTTAGCACTCATATTGTTTATCATATTTTTTATCGGGGTGGTATACTATGTTATGAGCAAACCGAAAAAGTTTTATCAAGACGAAGCTAATGCTCCTTTAGATGATGAAATACAAAACAGTTCTAAAAATTAAGAAATTATGAAACAAAGAACGCCCGTTTATGTGAACATTTTAGTAATACTTACAATACTTTTTATTGTATATTATATGTTCGTTCAAAATGCATCTTTTATTACTTCACCTTATTTTTGGGGAACAGTAGTTATTAGTATCATTTTAGCAATGATACATGGGGCTATTGGAGATCTAATAGAAAATCAGAAATTTGCTAAACTATCTGACGAAGCTAAAAGAGCTTACTTAGAAGAGAAGAAAGTTCCTTACTGGAAAAGACTTTGGAATAGTGCATTCAAAAAGCAATCCGCTTCTGAAGAGAAAGATATCATGATAGACCACGGCTTTGATGGTATTATGGAGTTAGACAACCAACTACCTAAATGGTGGTTAGGTCTTTTTTGGTTAGGATTTGCATATCTCGTTATCTATATCTTCGCTTTTTCTTTCACAGACTTTGCACACCCAGATAAAGAGTATGATGTAGAACATAAAGAGCAACTTGCAAGCATAGAGCAATGGATGAAAGATACTCCTCCTCCCACAATTGATAACGCCGTATACTCTGCAGACAATATCGCAGAAGGGGAAGAAATTTTCAAAACTAACTGTGTGTCTTGTCACGGTGACGGTGGTAAAGGTGGTATTGGTCCAAACCTTACCGATAAGTATTGGATTAACCATACAGAACCTACTCTATTCAGAGAAGTATTCCATATGGTAGAAAATGGTTCTCCAAACAACCCTGCAATGCAGGCTTGGGGGAAAAATGGAGTTCTTACTGGATTTGATATCGAAAAAGTAGCTGCTTATGTTTATCATATCAATCAAGAAAAAGCTCCTATCACTCAATCTGAAGGAGGTGCTGCTCCTCAAGGTGATGAAGTGAAGTGGGAGAACTAATACCCTAAAGTAAAATATTACATATATGGCTGATAAAAAAGTACAAGGTACAGGAAGTGTAATAGAAGCTACCACTTTCCGTGATTCTGTAGGAACCATGGATAACACAGGGAAAAGAAAATGGGTCTATCCCAAAAAGCCCAAAGGTAGGTTTACTAATTACAGAAACTATGTTAGTATTTTTTTATTAGCCATATTTTTTATTCTTCCGTTTATTAAAATCAATGATAATCCATTTCTTCTTATAGATATTCTTGATAGAGAATTCTTTATTGTAGGCCAGCCCTTTTATCCTCAAGACTTTTTCATTCTTGCTCTAGGAGCAATTACTTCGATAGTATTTATCATTCTTTTTACCGTCGTGTTTGGGAGAATATTTTGTGGTTGGATTTGTCCGCAGACCATTTTTATGGAAAATGTCTTCCGTAAAATAGAATATTGGATTGAGGGTGATAGAAACAAGCAGATAAAACTAGACCAACAACCTTGGAACTCTGAAAAAATAAGAAAAAGAGGACTTAAATGGACGATATATTTCATTATTTCTTTAGTGGTAACCCATTTTATGTTTATGTACATTGTGGGGTACGAGGAGGTTTTTAGAATAATGAAAGATGGTC
The DNA here is from genome assembly GCF_009663465.1 of Riemerella anatipestifer. Classification (GTDB taxonomy): domain Bacteria; phylum Bacteroidota; class Bacteroidia; order Flavobacteriales; family Weeksellaceae; genus Riemerella; species Riemerella anatipestifer_C. The sequence goes on along the minus strand of NZ_QXHU01000002.1, from coordinate 282,606 downwards.
CCATAGAATATCCTACCAACTTTTTGGTAATGCTACTTTTTACTGCAGCCTTTTATTTAGTATTCGCTTGGTTTAGAGAGCAAGTATGTACACTTGTTTGTCCATACGGAAGGTTACAAGGTGTTCTTATAGATAAACAAACCATCAATGTTTATTACGACTTTAAGAGAGGAGAAAATCGCTCTAAATGGCGTAAAAATGAGGATAGAGCTGCAGAAGGCAAAGGGGATTGTATCGACTGCAATCAGTGTGTGGTAGTATGCCCAACAGGAATAGACATCAGAAATGGACAACAGCTTGAGTGCATTAATTGTACTGCGTGTATAGATGCTTGTAATGAAGTTATGGAAAAAGTAGGCTTACCTAAAGGATTGATAAGGTATGCCACTGAAGATGAAATAGAACAAGGTAGAAAGTTTAAATTTACCTCTAGAATGAAGGCATATACTGCTGTTTTGATAGCACTAATAGCTTTTTTATCTTTTCTTCTATACAATAGAGGAGATATGGAAGCTAAGTTTATCAAACCTGCAGGAAGTACATTCTTTATATCGGGGGACAAAATTACCAATACCTATAACTACACCTTACTTAATAAATCTAGCAAGGATTACACAGTTACTTTCAAAGTTTTAGAACCCGCTAATGGAGTCATAAAGTATGGAAGTTCTAGTAAAATAGAATTAAAACGGGATAAAATGGAAAAGGGAACTATAAATATTAGTTTCCCGAAAAAGGAAATAAAGCTTTCTAAACAGAATTTAGTAATTGGGGTCTATGATAAGGATGGTAAACTACTCACTACTTTTGAAACTTATTTTGAAGGAGAATTTAATTTACAATTTTAAATGAAAAACTTTAAGTTTACTTGGGCACATGGAGTTGTGGCGGCATTGGGTTCATTCGTGCTGTTCATTCTTTATCTTATATTTGTGTTCTCTCATGGGCAGCAAAATTCCGAGTTGGTTTCTAACAATTATTACGAAGATGAACTTGCTTATCAAAGTGTGATAGACGCTAAGAAAAATGCTTCCACGATTGAAAACACGCCACAGTATCAACAGACACCTAACGGCATCTACATTACATTTCCTTCTGAAAATAATAATCAGAATACTAGAATAAAGTTTATTCTCTACAGAATAGATGACCAAAGGTTAGATGTAAAAAAGGAAATGACTTTAGACGCTAATAACTCTTTTCTAATACCTAAAAACATTTTGGTTCCTGGTGGCTATATTTTAAAGTTAATGTGGACAAAGGATAGCAAAAATTATCAGATAGATTACGATTTGATATGGAAATAACCTTCATTATAGCAGCACTTACTTTAGGTTTCACAACGGGATTCCATTGTATTGGTATGTGTGGACCAATAGCTCTTTCTTTAGGACTTTCAAAGAAACAACAAGTTAATTTCCACCTTCAAAACACGACCTACCAACTAGGAAGAATTTTCACTTATTCTATATTAGGAATTTTATTGGGATTCATTGGCGAAGGCTTTCAGTTAGCTGGAGTTCAAAGCTGGCTTACCATTTTTGCAGGAGTCATTCTGATTATAATGGCGTTCTTTTCTTTCGGAAACGGAAACTTCGCCTCTAAAATACCTTGGCTCTCTAAATTTTTGTTAAAAATAAAACTAAACTTAGGTAAGCTACTATCCAAAACCGATTATTCATCAAGATTTTTAACAGGTGTTCTTAATGGTTTTTTGCCGTGTGGAATGGTTTATGTAGCACTAGCAGCTTCTCTTGCAACAGGTGGAACAATACAGGGAGGGCTGTTTATGATGTTATTTGGATTAGGTACTTTTCCTTTTATGTTTGCTACTGTTTTGTTGGGTAATATGTTGAGCATAGCTACCAGAAATAAAATCTTAAAAATAATGCCCTTAGTAATGCTTATTTTAGGAGGATTATTTATATTGAGGGGGCTAGAATTAGGAATTCCTTATCTATCACCCAAAAAAGAAGCTCTTAGCATAGAAAACAAAATGTCCCCTGAAGACAAGGGACATCATAGTTGTCATTAAAAGCATTAGGTTTTATCCTAAAGTTTTCCTACCTATGCTTTTATAATAAAATCCTGTTTCTTCCACTTGTTCTAAAGCGAACATATTTCTACCATCAAAAATAGCTTTACCATTCATTTTTTCTGCCATTAGGTCAAAGTTAGGATTTTTAAATTCCGACCATTCTGTTGCTATCAACAAGGCATCGGCTCCGTCTAGTGCGGAATACATATCACTCGCATAAGCTATTTTATCTCCTAACACTTTTTTTACATTAGATTCTGCTATAGCATCATAAGCGGTAATTGTAGCTCCTTTTTCTAATAAAATTTCAATATTATCCAAGGAGGAGGCTTCTCTAATATCATCTGTATTTGCTTTGAAAGCCAAGCCCCAAAGTGCTATTTTTTTACCTTTTAAATTTCCTCCAAAATATTTTTCTATTTCTGACACCAAAATCACCTTTTGATTTTGATTTACATTTTCTGTTGCCTCTAATATTTGGAAGTCAAAATCAGTCTCTTTACCAGACTTTATCAATGCTTTTACATCTTTAGGGAAACAGCTACCACCATACCCAATGCCTGGAAATAAGAAACGATGTCCAATTCTATCATCACTACCCATTCCTAGCCTCACTTTATCTACATCAGCACCTACTCTTTCGCAGAAGTTTGCGATTTCATTCATAAATGTGATTTTAACCGCTAAGAAAGAATTAGCAGCATACTTGGTAAGCTCCGAAGACTTTTCATCCATAAATATAATCGGAACGCCCGTATTTGTAAATGGCTGATATATTTTTGCCATAACCTCTCTCGCTTTTTCAGAAGAACTTCCCACCACTACTCTAGCAGGATTCATAGAATCTTCTACCGCAAAACCTTCCCTAAGAAACTCCGGATTAGACACCACATCAAACGGTATTTGAGTTTTAGCAGCAATAGCACTTCTAACTTTATCTGCCGTTCCTACAGGTACTGTGGATTTATTAACAATAACTTTATATTCTGTAATAATATCGCCTATATCGTTAGCAACTTTAAGAACGTAGGATAAATCCGCTGAACCATCTTCCCCTGGAGGCGTTGGCAAAGCTAGATAAACCACCTCACTTTGGTCAACCGCTTCCTTTAAATTAGTCGTAAAAAATAATCTCTGTGCTTGGATATTTCTCAAGAACATTTCCTCCAAATTAGGCTCATAGATAGGAACGATACCATTCTTCATTCCTTCTACTTTTTGCTCATCTATATCAACACAATAAACTGTATTTCCTAACTCTGCTAATGTTGTCCCTGTAACCAGCCCCACATAGCCAGTCCCCACGATGGTAATATTCATAATATCTATATTGTGTAAAATTTACCGCACAAAGATAACCAAAATATCAATAATATTCTGCTTTAACTAGATTTGCATTCGTTACATATAATATCGTTTTTTGAACTTACCTCAGATTGAGAATACCTCTAGTCTATTTAATTTATTCTTTCTCATTTAGCTAAAAACACTTACTTTTACCCAAATTTTTTTCAGATTATGGTTTTAAGTAGAATTTGGAGTGCATTTATTTTAGTAGCCATCGTGGTAGCTGGAGTAAAGTATATATTATCAGACAACTACAAAGCTATCTATAATGATATGGTAGTGGGCAAAGGTGGAGATACCATCAATATCACTACTAAACCAATCGACGAGTTCCATCCTAACGCTATAGAAAATTTTCAGACGACTCCTGTTTTTGTAAACGATGGTATCTATTACGAATATCAACCTAACAGTAATGATGTTAAAGTTTACAGAATACAAGAAACCGATGGGGTAATAGGCACGAGCAAAACCGCTGTAGATATATGTATAGGTCTTATAGGTATTATGACCCTTTTTATGGGTTTTATGAGTATAGCCGAGAAAGCTGGGGGCATCAACTTATTAAGTAGAATGATACAGCCTTTTTTCTCTAAACTCTTCCCAGAAGTTCCTAAAAACCACCCTGCATTTGGACATATGATGCTTAATTTTTCCGCCAATCTTTTAGGGCTAGACAATGCCGCCACCCCTTTTGGTCTTAAGGCAATGGATAGTCTACAATCTCTAAATCCAGAAAAAGATAAAGCCAGTAATGCCCAGATTATGTTTCTCTGTCTGCACGCTAGTGGGCTCACCCTTATTCCCGTATCCATTATTGCTATAAGGGCATCTATGGGCTCTGCCACACCTACGGATATATTCTTACCTTGTATGATAGCCACCTTTGCAGCCACTATGGCATCAATGATATTGGTTTCTATAAGACAGAAAATCAATTTACTTCAACCCGTAGTGTTGATGTATTTAGGAAGTATTTCTGCTGTTATAGCTGGATTGGTCTTATTTCTTGTTCAATTAAATAAAGAAGAACTCGATAATTTCAGTAAAGTTTTAAGTAATGGTATTATCCTTTTAATATTCTTCGCTATTGTGCTTGGAGGTATTTATAAAAAAATTAACATTTTTGATGCCTTTATAGAAGGTGCCAAAGAAGGTTTTTCAGTATGTGTTAAAATCATACCTTATTTAGTAGGAATGCTCATTGCTATTTCTCTTTTGAGAACTTCGGGAGTATTCCACATCATTATAGATGGAATGAAATGGATTGCTGATATGGTAAGTCTAGACACTAGATTTGTAGATGGACTTCCTACCGCACTCATAAAACCACTTTCGGGCTCTGGAGCAAGAGGTATGATGGTAGATACGATGGCTACCTTCGGAGCCGACTCATTCCCTTCTAGATTGGCTGGAATTTTACAAGGAAGTTCTGATACCACTTTCTATGTTATTGCTGTTTATTTTGGAGCAGTAGGTATCAGAAATACTCGTTACACAGTTGGCACTATGCTTCTAGCAGACTTAGTAGGGATTATTACTTCCATTACATTAGCTTATTTATTTTTTGGATAGAATATGATTAAACAAATCCCCATAGAACGAATCCTATTCCTAGATATAGAAACCGTACCTCAAGAGGAGGACTGGCAAAATCTCCCAACGGAAGCGCAAAACCTTTGGAATAAAAAAACCTTACATCAACGCAAGGAAGAGATAACCGCAGAAGATTTCTATCATCAAAGGGCAGGCGTAATGGCAGAATTTGGAAAAATAATCTGTATTTCTGTGGGAATGATAGACCGAAACGAAACGCTTAAAATAAGAAGTTTCGCAGGGGACAACGAAAAAAAATTATTAGAAGAATTTGGTTCTATATTCAATAGCACTCGCCTTACCAACGTTATCCTATGTGCACACAACGGAAAAGAATTTGATTTTCCCTGGATTGCACGAAGATTTTTAGTTAATGGTATGATGCCGCCTTCCCCATTTCAATTATTCGGAAAGAAACCTTGGGAAGTTCCGCATTTAGATACTTTGGAATTATGGAAATTTGGCGATTACAAAAGTTTCATATCATTAGAACTAATGGCTCATATTTTTGGCGTTCCTACTCCCAAAGACGATATAGATGGCTCTATGGTTGCCGAAATTTATTACAAAGAAAAAGATTTACCTAGAATTATTAAATATTGTGAAAAAGATGTTTTAACTTTGGCGAATATTTTTAGAAAGTTAAGACAAGAAGATTTATTGAGTTTGTCAGAAGACTAACGGATTATTTAGAGAAATGATGAAATATACAGATGAGCAAATCACAGAGATAGGAGAAGAAATCATAAAGACTCTCAAGACAGTCTACGACCCTGAAATCCCCGTAGATATCTATGAATTGGGGCTAGTGTATGATGTTCAAGTTTCAGACGAAGGCAAGGTAAAAGTAGTTATGACACTTACTACACCTAACTGTCCTGTAGCTGAAACTCTTCCTCAAGAAGTAAAAGATAAAGTTAGCGAAGTAGAAGGCGTAACCGAAGTTGATTTGGAACTTACATTTGAACCATCGTGGACAAAAGACATGATGAGTGAAGAAGCTCGATTTGAACTAGGAATGCTATAAAAAACTAAATTTGTAATTATAAAGCCTTTTCGTTGAAAGGGCTTTATCTATTTAATAGAACAAAATTTATCAGTATAAGCATTTCATCAACGGCTATAGTGCTCAAAATTTCATCATTGTATTTTTTCAATTAAAAAAATATTCTTACCTTTGCAGACCCTTAGAGGGAAAACTATGTTTAATCATAAACGATAAATTGTGAATACATTAAGTTACAAGACAGTATCGGCAAACAAAGCTACCGCTAATAAAGAATGGGTTGTGGTAGATGCTGCCGGGCAACCATTAGGACGTCTAGCGTCTAAAGTTGCGAAGATTTTGAGAGGTAAGCACAAAACAAACTTTACTCCACACGTAGATTGCGGAGATAATGTAATTGTTTTGAATGCTGGGAAAGTAGAACTTTCTGGAAACAAGTGGGCAGATAAGACTTACATCTGGCATACAGGATACCCTGGTGGACAGAAGTCTATGACTGCAGAAGAGCTTAGAAAGAAAAACAGCCTAAGAATTTTAGAAAAATCTGTAAAAGGAATGCTTCCTAAAAACAGACTTGGTGCTGCTATTCTTAAAAACCTTTACTTATACGAAGGTACTGAGCACAAGCACGAAGCTCAACAGCCGAAAGTAATTAACATTAACGAATTAAAATAAGATATGTCTACAGTACACAAAATAGGAAGAAGAAAAACTTCTGTAGCTAGAGTTTATGTAAAACCTGGAGCAGGTAAAGTTACAGTAAACGGTAGAGATGTAAAAGACTACTTCAACACAGAGGTTCTTGTATATAAAGTAAACCAACCTTTCTTACTTACGGAAACTGCAGAGCAGTATGATGTTACTGTAAATGTTTTCGGTGGAGGTATTACTGGTCAAGCAGAAGCTATTAGACTTGGGGTTTCTCGTGCTTTATGCGAAATTAACGAAGAGTTTAGAGCCGTGCTTAAGCCACACGGTCTTCTTACTAGAGACGCTAGAATGGTGGAAAGAAAGAAACCAGGACAGAAGAAAGCTAGAAAGAAATTCCAATTCTCTAAGCGTTAATATTTTTGTGGTATGGCTTGGTTTTGTAATCAATTTTATTGCAAAAACACGTTCTGCTACACAACAAATTAAAATTGCCCGTTATGTTTAGCATCCAAACATTTCTCCCATCTTAAGAAATAGTTGATTGCTCAAAAAAGCGGAAAGTAAACTAACAAACATTAAAACAATGGCAAAAGTAAATGTAAAAGACCTCTTAGAGGCAGGAGTACACTTCGGACATATGACGAGAAAGTGGAATCCTAACATGGCTCCATACATCTTTATGGAGAAAAATGGTATTCACATTATTGATTTACATAAAACAGCTGTAAAATTAGAAGAGGCTTGCTCTGCTTTAGAAAAAATAACTTCTGCAGGTAGAAAAGTGCTTTTCGTGGCAACTAAAAAACAAGCTAAAGAGGTTGTAGCTAAACACGCTTCTGAGCTTAATATGCCTTACATCACTGAAAGATGGCCTGGAGGTATGCTTACTAACTTCGTTACTATCAGAAAAGCGGTAAAAAAAATGAACGCTATTGATAAAATGAAGAAAGATGGCACTTTTGAAACTTTATCTAAAAAGGAAAGATTACAAGTTGATAGACAAAGAGCTAACCTAGAGAAGAACTTAGGTTCTATCGCTGATATGGTGCGTCTTCCTTCTGCTATCTTCGTAGTAGATATTATGAGAGAGCACATTGCGGTTACAGAAGCTAAAAAACTAGGTATTCCTGTATTTGCTATCGTAGATACAAACTCTGACCCTAGAAAAGTAGACTATGTAATCCCTGGAAACGATGATGCTTCTAAGTCTATCGATATGATTTTAGGACAAGTTTCTGCAGCTATTAAAGAGGGGTTAACTCAAAGAAAAGCTGAAAAAGAAAAGTCTAAAGAAGAAAAAGTTTCTGCTGAAAAAGATGCAGACTTTGATGCTTAATCAAATTTTTAGACACTATAAAACAAAACAGGTTGCTCACTAGAGTAACCTGTTTTTAATTTTATTATGATTTTCTTAACTTTGAAACTATCAATGCCATCATAAACTATGATAACTCTTCTAAAAGATACTATTAAAAATACTCCTCTAAAAAAAACATTAGTCCTTATACTAGGTTGGATTATAATGCTTTTTTTGAATTTTTTCCTTACAAATAATGGTTATTTTACAGGTGTAAGAATAACCTTTCCTATGAGTGTGGTGTATTTTTCTGAATTCCATTTAGAGGGTATTTTATTTTCTTGCCTATTTTTAACTTTAGGATTAGTTGGCTTTTTTAACTACTCTAAACTATCTGATTTAGGGTTGGTTATTTTTTACTTTGGACTTATAATTCTAGGTAATCTCTCTCAAGGAACATTACACAATTCTTTTCTAAGACCTTTTTTAGATACCGATTTCCAATATTACCACGATGCTATTAGTATAAAAGATGGTCTTGATTTCCTTAAAAATTTCAACAATACACAAGAAACTTTAACTATGCACGCCAAAACCCACCCTCCATTCGTAGTTTGGTTTCATTTTATAATTTGGGAATGGTTTAAATCCCCACTAATACTTTCATTTACATTTTCATTTTTAAGTATGTGTGCCGTATTCCCTCTGATAAGAATATTAGAGGTGCTTTGCGTTCCAAAAATAAATAAGAATCTAATTGTATTAACATTCGCGTGTCTCCCTGCTATCAATATTTATTCTATAGTTTCCATAGATGGGATATTCCTCACTTTTTCTTTAATATTTCTATTAGGCATAATAAGATTAATCAAAGAAAAAAGTATAACCTATAAAAACACATTACCCATAATACTAGGAATAACCTTAACCAATGCTTTATCTTTCAGCGGTACATTCTTTTGGGCTTTTTTCTTTTTTATATCCTTTTACTATATATTAAAACATAAAGAATATTTTCTACTGAAAGCCTTTATCATTAGCATAATATCTTTTGGGATAATAATGCTAACTTGGTATTTCTTTATAGATTACAACCATATAAAGGCTTTCTTCACGGCGTCTCACTCTGAAAATCCAAACGGTTTTATGGGCTTCCACCAGCCTCTAGTTTATTTTTTTACAAGACTAGAAGACATTAGCGAGATTTTATTATTCTCTTCTTTCTCCTTCTTCGCCTTAATGTTATCTATAAATTTTTGGAAAACAATAGTATCCAAAGAATTATCTGGAGTCATTTTCATTGCTTTATTTACACTATTACTAATGTTTGCTACGGGAGCTTACGGAACAGGAGAAACTGCAAGAGCTTGTATGTATATATATCCTTACCTTACCCTTACTCTTATATATAAAAAGGAGAAAGTAGTTCAAAATATATTTTTAATTGCATTACTTCAGACTTTTGCAATGCAGTTGATAGGAGATTATTTTTGGTAGACTGACAACGGAACATTTAGATTCACCCCTATATTAACCCCTTTTAAAGATTTATCATTAACTGCTTGATTTGGAATTTGGAAAGCGTATCCTACGGTAAAATCTAGTATTCCGAAGAAACTAAGCCCTACCTTTGGAGCAAAATATTTGTTGGTAGTTTCTACGCCTATTAGACCATAATATGAGTGATTAAGCGTTTTATCTTCCTGAAAGTTAAATAAAATATCTCCCTGCAATTTAGGGATTACTGCAAACTTTCCGTTAGGGCTCCCCAGCATAGCAGAAGCTCCCAAACGGTACATAACATTATCTTTTTTTAGGAATAGAAGTCTTCCTCCCACCTCTCCAAAACTCGCATTTTGATAATTATATCCCACAAATATCATCGGGTGTGTTGTCATTCTATTTTGGGCTTTGATATGAAACAGTCCGCCAAAAAACCACAATAAAACCAATAAAAACGTATTCTTTACAAACATATTTTTCACTGCAAAAGTATATCAACTGCAAAAATACAGAAATTTAATTTGCCATAAAGCTTCCATCAATCAAAATAAAAAACCACCTTAGGATATTTCTCTAAGATGGTTTCGAATATATTATTTAAAATTAATTTATTTATTCATAGACATTAGGAACTCCTCATTACTTTGAGTACCCTTCATCTGCTTCTGAACGAACTCCATCGCTTCTACTGGGTTCATATCAGAAAGGTATTTTCTCAAAATCCACATACGCTGTTGGGTAATTTCGTCGTGCAACAAGTCATCTCTTCTCGTACTAGACGCCGTAATATCCACCGCTGGGAAGGTTCTCTTATTCGCTATCTTTCTATCTAGAACTAGCTCCATATTACCTGTTCCTTTAAACTCTTCAAAAATCACCTCGTCCATTTTAGAGCCCGTATCTATGAGAGCCGTTGCAATAATGGTAAGCGAGCCTCCGCCTTCTATCTTTCTTGCTGCCCCAAAAAATCTTTTAGGTCTATGTAAAGCGTTGGCATCTACCCCACCAGAAAGTATCTTACCAGAAGCAGGTGTTACTGTATTATAAGCCCTAGCCAAACGCGTGATAGAGTCTAACAAAATCACCACATCGTGCCCACATTCTACCATTCTTTGAGCTTTAGAAAGCACTAGATTAGCCACCTTTACGTGTTTTTCTGCAGACTCATCAAAAGTAGAAGCTATCACCTCGGCATTTACACTTCTTTGCATATCGGTAACCTCCTCTGGACGCTCGTCTATCAGCAAAATCATCATATAAGCCTCTGGGTGATTGGCCGATATAGAGTTCGCTATATCCTTAAGAAGCATTGTTTTACCCGTCTTAGGTTGAGCCACAATCATAGCTCTTTGCCCCTTACCTATTGGAGCGAACAAATCTACCACTCTAGTAGAAATAGTAGCATTAGCCCCTGTTAAATTGAATTTCTCTTGAGGAAACAACGGTGTTAAATGCTCAAAAGCCACACGGTCTTTAATGAAACTAAGGTCTCTACCATTAACCTCCAATGGCTTTTGTAAAGAGAAATACTTTTCGCCCTCTCTAGGAAGTCTTACTGTACCTTTTACCGTATCTCCCGTTTTTAGCCCATAATTTCTAATCTGATTAGTAGAAACATAAACATCGTCTGGAGAAGAAATGTAGTTAAAGTCTGCAGAACGCAAGAAACCATAATTATCAGGCAGAATTTCAAGCACTCCTTCTATAGTAATTAAATTATCAAAATTAAAGGACTTCTCTGTTTCCTGTTCGTTCTTTTCCTTGTGATTGGTGTTAGGTTGTGGTTGATTTTTAGGATTTCTAGATGGCTGTTGTGGTTGCGACTTGTCTTCTTTCGCCTCTGCTTCTACTAGAGTAGCATTCCCCTGCATATCATCAGATGTTGATGACTGCTCCGCTTTTTTCTTCACTCGCTTTCTTTGAGTTCTTCTCTGCGCATTAGCCTCTTGTTGCTCCTCTTTAGTATTTTGCAAAACAGTTTCTTCAACTTGCGAAGTTTCAGTTTCTTTTCCCTCTACTGCTCCTTTGTCTTCGTTCTTCGTCTTAGCAGTTCTTTTCTTTCTACTATTTGTTTTTTTCTCTACCGCTTCAGGAGTTTCTTGTTCTTGAGCTGAATGACTCTCTTTCTTTTCACTAACGGTCTCCGTAGCGTTATAATAGTCTTTGGTTTGTTGTGGATTAGAGGCCTGAAAATCTAAAATAGCATAGACTTTATCTTTCATCGTAGCCCCTCTACCTGTTTTAATGCCTAAATCTTTAGTAATCTTCGTAAGTTCAGCAGAAGATTTAGCCTCAAGGGTTTCTATATCAAACATAATTGAATTATATTTCTGTAATATTAAAATGGATTATTTAATCTAAAAAGTGTAACTCTACTCAAGAGTCGAGTAAGAGTTTATACTGAATCTGTACTGCAAATCTACATTATTTTTGACAAATACAAAAAATTATCACTACTTTTGCACTACAATTTAAAACAATACTAAATACCAATGCTTCAGAGAATACAAACTATTTGGATGTTTTTGGCTACTATGGGGGCTGTATTTCTTTTAGTTTCATCTCAAGATGTAGAGTTTATGGCTATGGGTAACCAGCCTATTGTACTAGGATGTGGGATATTAGCTGTGCTTCTGCCCCTTAGTATTTTCAGTTTTAAAAATAGAAAAAGACAAATGATGCTGAACCGTATCAGCATTTTTATAAACGCTTTGTTGATAGGTGTATTGATTTACTGGTTACTAAACTTACCTGGAGGAATAGATTTTCCTGAGAAAGGTATTGAGCCACTATTTTCGTTCATCTCTATTGTATGTTTGCTAATCGCAAATGTGTATATAGCGAAAGACGAAAGGCTTGTAAAATCTGTAGACAGACTTCGATAGACTTCACAACGATTTTTATTTTGAGTGAAAAAGCTCCCATTTAGTTGGGAGCTTTTTTTATGGAGGATAAACAATCGTAATAAAGCCCCAAAGGTACAGACATATTTTTCCCTTCTTTTTCATTAAAACAAACCTAATGCAACGCTTCTGCTTTGTCCCCACTACCAATGCTCATACAAAGACACATTAAAATTATTAAAACCCTGCCTTAGTTTATATAAAACCTAACGAAGTTCTGTACCCCCTATGAATAGGG
>NZ_QXHU01000002.1:268203-269962 GCF_009663465.1 Riemerella anatipestifer | reverse complement strand
ACGGTTTACTTCACTTTTTCAAAGCCTGCCGCCTTCATACTATCTAAGATGCGTTTACCGGGGCGATAGTTTACGCCTACCGATTTAATAAGACTTTGGGTAAAATCTTTCTCCGTGGCGGCTCCGCCGCTGCTTAGGGTAGGATACAGCGTCCCCAACTTCTCCAAACGCACGATTTTGCTGTCCGACAAAGCATTTTGTATCACATTCTCTAAAGCGATGATAACGCCTTTAATATCTGCCTCACTGAGGGCAGAAAACTTCTCGATTTGTTTTACGAGCTCGTCTATACCTACCTCGCCGTCTGTGGCAGCACTGGCATACCACTTTTTGTTACCGCCGCCGCTTACACCCGGCTGACCTCTTTCTACTACTTTAAATTTAATTGACATAATACATTTATTTTATGGGTTATACTTTAGTTTATTTATCTTATATATAGGGAAAGGATTTTACCCTTTTGTTTTTTTGAGCTAAGCCCACTTAGTTATCCTTAATGCAACGCACGCTATGGGCTAAGGAACGTTCGGTGCTGCCGCCTGTGAAGCTATCGTAGCTATTGAACCATAGGTACCGAGAGTAGGGGCTGTGCTGCACGCTGCTCCACAAGATGCCGAAGATGCCCTGAAAGTTGATTGAGCCATCGCTCTTATAGCGGTAACCATTGGTAGGCAGACGAAGCACCCGCTCGTTCCACATCGCCGGCAAATAAGAGCTACTATCACTATTACCTACATTCTGTCCCGTAATGGCATTATGTAAAGCCACTTGTTCATCGTGAGTAGGCACGTAATAACCCGAAGGACAAGGGTTGGTCTTACCCGTACCTGAAGACTGCCATAAATCCTTTTGAGTAGATGCTGCATTCAAGGTATCATTAACCCAACCCCAATAAGTTGAACTAGTACCTACGATAAAATTATTATGATTAGGGGTCGTCCAAGAATCAGATAAAGTAGTGGCGATAGTCGCATACTTAGGCGTACCACCTGTGGAGGAAGACCAAGTCATCAACTCGTGCCCATCTGGGTTACGCTGCCATTGGAAGAGCGAACCATACGCACGCCAGTCCATCTTAATTTGGTCGGCAGTTGGATTAGATAGCAGCACTGCGGAGGAGGTGTCTGTATAATCTAAAGCTCCCGCTTGATAAGTTGGGTCAAACCACGGTGAACCTACTTTTGCATAATCTGCACCTAGATTATTATTGAGCCAAACCCTACCATCAGGTCCTTGGATTGGAAGATAGACAAAATTATGCTCTTCCACATCTTCACCATAACCTACACATTGCAAGGTGGTCTCTTTAAAACATCGGTCAGGAACGCCTGTAAGGGTTTGTATTTTGAGCGTGGTAGTACTGCTCCCATTTAGGCTAATGGTGTAGGCATTCGCATTGCTAATAGCATTGCGGTATATGCCATCTTCTGGAGCTAGGGCAGGGTAGTAAGTAGCCCCACTCACATTCTTTAGTTTAGCTTGTATAGTGCCTGTTGCCCCTGTAAAATTACCTGCTGGGTAAGACAACTTAAAATCTTGCATATAACCACTCTCATTTTTTAGGGCTAAGGTTTGTTCGTAAGCGGTATAAGCCCCATCAGTGGGCAATGCACCGCTGTAAGGGATATTTACTATTATTTCTGCTCCAGCAGCTATTCCTGCATCTTGTAAGCTACTCCCCTGTATCAAGTAGTTTTTTCCTTTATTTTTAAAGACTATCCACTTAATATCTTGTACTGCTCCCAGAGCGGCTGTTGCT
>NZ_QXHU01000002.1:203554-268040 GCF_009663465.1 Riemerella anatipestifer | reverse complement strand
TTTGTAATCTTCTTGGGCGTTCAGCACTAAGGGCAGAAATACCGCACATAATAAAATCTTTTTCATAATGTTAAAGTTTATAGATGTTAAGTTGTGAAATTGTGAAGTTGTAAAAAAGTTTAAAGTTCAAGGAGCTGAAGCTGTTCAAGGTTCTATGTTTAAGGTTTAAGGGATAGGTACGCTTATTCAACCTTGAATATTTGAACTTTAAACCTTGAACTCTTGAACCAATAAGAAAACGCCTTTCCCCTCTAAACACACACAAAACGAGAGGAAAGGCTAAGACAGAACGGGCAAAATACCCCTTCTGTATGCTAGAAGCCCCTAACCCAAACAACCAATTTAACTTATGAAAAAGATGGACTTCTAGCGGGTATTTATGAAAACAAAACTTAGCGTATGCCAAACGCCAAATGCCCCCAACGAAGATTGGCGGAACATTATTTATAATTGATGATAAAAATCTAAAGAATTTTTTATATAATACGACGCGTACGCGGGTAACTCCTTGTGTGTGTGTGTGTGTGTGTGTGTGTGTGTGTTTACAAAATTATTTGAGATAGCCAAATAATTTTGCAACTTTTTTTCACTTTTTTGTATGTAGCTGGTATCGTGTCGCATAAACTGGGGACAAGTATATAAACATTTTTTTAGATATGCAAATATCTGTTGCAAATAATTAAACTCTTTGCTTTTGCTCAATTAAAATATCCTGCTTACTTTTGTGGCTCCATAAGAGATTTTAATGAAACCTTTACATAGAATTTTAAGCTTTGCCAAACCACACCAAAAGTACCTTTGGGGTAGTATGTTTTTCAATATTTTGTACTCTATCCTCCAGATATTTTCGGTGCTTTCTATGCTCCCCGTTCTAAGGATTATCCTAAAACTAGATAAAATAGACACTACTAGAGAGCCCATCTACAATGGTAACATCGGCAGTTATTTTGGCTACCTAAAAGATTTAGTTTACTACAAAATACAAGTATATAACGATATTTATGGCGGCAGCACCGTGCTGGCGTGGGTGTGCGTAATTACAGGCGTGGCGTTTTTGCTTCGTAATATCTCTAGATACCTTGGGTCTTTTCTCCTTGTAAACTACCGTGTGGGGATTACTAAAGATTTAAGAAGTGCCATCTATCACAAGTTCCTAAAGCTCCCCGTATCGTTCTTTACAGAACAAAGAAAAGGCGATATGATGTCTAGAATCTCTAACGATGTGGGAGCGGTAGAAGGCGGTATTATGGGAGCCTTAGTAGATATTGTGAATGCCCCGTTTATGATTGTCTTTTCGCTCACCGCCTTGTTTTTACTAGACGCCCAGCTTACGCTGTTTTCGCTCATCGTTTTCCCTGTAATGGGGGGGCTCATCTCGTGGGTGGGCAAAAGTCTAAAAAGACAAGCCAACTCGGCACAAGAAGAACTGGGCAACTTATTCTCCTTAGTAGACGAAACTTTAAAATCTTCCAAAGTCATCAAAATCTTTAATGCGGATAAAATCCTAAAGAAAAGATTTGACACCACCACCAATCTTTGGCAAAAATACGCCATAGGTATGAGCCGAAGACGAGAGCTCGCCTCTCCAATGAGTGAGTTTCTAGGCTCCATCACAATGTTGCTTATCGCGTGGTTTTCGGGCATCAGCGTTATCAACGGGACGAATAACGACCCAGCGACCTTTCTTATTTTCTTAGGGATTTTCTACCAAATCCTTGCACCTGCCAAACAACTGTCTAACGCCGTATCGTCTATACAAAGCGGAATGGCAAGTCTGGAGAGAGTTTCGGAAGTCCTAGATTATGATTTAAAGGTGGAAGAAACGGCTAATCCTATCGCTATCCAAAACCTCAACCACAGCATTGAGTTTAAGAACATCAGCTTTTTCTACGACCAAGACCATAAGATTCTGGAAAACTTTTCTATGTCTTTACCAAAAGGGAAAACCGTGGCATTGGTGGGACAGTCTGGGAGTGGTAAAACTACCGTCGCCAACCTCTTGGCAAGGTTCTACGATGTCAATAACGGGAGTATAGAGGTAGATGGCAACAACATCAAAGATTTAAAACTAAAAGACTACCGAGGACTGCTTGGAATGGTTACACAAGAGTCGGTATTGTTTAACGATACAGTCTATAATAATATCTTAATGGGTAAACCAGATGCTTCCAAAGAAGAAGTCATCGCTGCGGCTAAAATAGCCAACGCACACCAATTTATAGAACACCTATCCGAAGGGTACAACACCAATATAGGCGATGATGGCAATAAATTATCAGGAGGACAAAAGCAAAGAATATCCATCGCAAGAGCGGTACTCAAAAATCCACCCGTGATGATTTTAGATGAAGCTACCTCTGCCCTAGACACCGAAAGTGAAAGAGCCGTACAAGATGCCTTAGACAAAATGATGGAGAACAGAACTTCGCTCATCATTGCCCACCGACTTTCCACCATACAAAAAGCCGACTTAATCCTAGTAATGGAAAAAGGCAAGGTGATAGAACAAGGCAACCACAACGACTTAATGGCTAGAAATGGCGTTTACAAAAAGCTAGTAGAGCTACAAAACTTTGATTAAATCTCCTTAACATTGGTAAGCCAAGTTGATTTTCTTTTGTAAGATTAAATAAAAAGCCTTAGTTTTGCAAAGAAAGTGCTATGCCTATACAAGACAAAATTGTAGAATCTGCCATCACTTTCGATGATGTGCTTTTAGTACCGTCCTTTTCTGAGGTACTTCCCAATCAAGTTTCACTTAAATCTCGTCTTACCGACAAAATCACGCTGAATGTGCCTATCGTTTCCGCAGCAATGGATACCGTTACCGAATCCGACTTAGCTATTGCTTTAGCTCGTGTGGGTGGTTTAGGGTTTATCCATAAAAATATGCCGATAGAGGAACAAGCCGCTCAAGTCAATAAGGTAAAACGCTCCGAAAACGGAATGATAGCCGACCCTGTAACGCTTTCTAAAGACTACACTCTAAGAGAAGCCAAAGAACTGATGTCTAGATATAAAATATCTGGTCTGCCTGTGGTAGATGAAAGCAATACGCTTATAGGCATCATTACCAATAGAGATGTAAAATACCAAGAAAACTTGGATATGAAGGTGGAAGAGCTGATGACGAAAGATAATCTAGTAACTTCGGACAAGAATACCACTCTTGAAACGGCTAAAAATATCCTTCTAGAAAACAGAGTAGAGAAGCTCCCTATCGTTGATGAAAACTTTAAACTCGTAGGGCTTATCACCATTAAAGATATAGACAATCAACTAGAATACCCTCACGCCAATAAGGACAAAAACGGCAGACTTATCGTAGGTGCGGGTGTAGGCGTAGGCGAAGATACGATGGAGCGTGTAACCGCCTTAGTTAAAGCTGGAGTGGATATTATCGCCATAGATTCTGCACACGGACATTCTAAAGGGGTCTTAGACAAAATAAAGGAAATCCGACAAGCCTTCCCAGACCTAGACATCGTGGGTGGAAATATCGTAACCGCAGAAGCTGCCAAAGACCTCATCGAGGCTGGTGCTAATGTTCTAAAGGTGGGTGTAGGTCCAGGTTCTATCTGTACCACGAGAGTGGTGGCTGGTGTAGGTGTACCTCAACTTTCGGCAATCTATAATGTATATGAGTACGCTCAATCTAAAAATGTTGCCGTAATCGCAGATGGCGGGATTAAACTTTCTGGCGACATCGTGAAGGCTATCGCAAGTGGTGCTAATGCAGTAATGTTAGGCTCTCTATTCGCTGGAACCGATGAAGCCCCAGGTGAGGAAATTATTTTCCAAGGAAGAAAATTCAAATCTTACCAAGGTATGGGTAGCTTAGCTGCGATGAAGAGAGGCGGTAAAGAGCGTTATTTCCAAAGCGAAGCGAAAAAATTTGTACCCGAAGGCATAGAAGGTAGAGTGCCACACAAAGGTAAGTTAGAAGATGTGGTATTCCAGCTCACAGGTGGACTAAGAGCAGGTATGGGATACTGCGGTGCGAAAGATATTAAATCGCTCCAAACCGATTCTAAAATGGTAAAAATAACAGGTAACGGTCTTAAAGAATCTCACCCTCACGATGTGATTATTACTCAAGAAGCTCCTAACTACTCCTTGTAATCATAAAAGTAAAAAAGCGATAATCAAGTTTTGATTATCGCTTTTTTTATATTTAACTAAAATTAAATCTCAATTCAATCTACTTCGTTTCTCTTCTTTGAGCATCTAGCACCGCTATTGTGGCTAAATTTACAATTTCATCTACACTAGAACGCATTTGTAGTACGTGTACAGGTTGTTTCAGTCCCATAAGGATAGGTCCTATGGTTTGTGCCACGCGCATTCCTCGTATGATTTTATATGAAATATTAGCCGACTCCAAATTCGGGAAAATAAACACATTGGCTGGGGTATCTCCTAATTTAGAAAACGGATAATCTGCTAGGTGGTCAGAGTTCATCGCAAAATCCGGCTGAATTTCCCCATCTACCACCATATTAGGATATTTCTTATGTAAAATCTCTACCGCTTTAGCTACCTTTTGGGAAGTCTCGGAAATACTAGAGAAATTCTCGTAAGACAACATCGCTATTCTTGGCTCTATGGCAAAAGATTTCACGGTAAGCTCCGACATTTTAGCAATATTAACTAAATCTTCCGCTGTAGGGTTTTTGTTGATGGAAGTATCCGCAAAAAATCTCGGCTTTTTCCCTGAAAGTATCATCATCATAGAAGCTACCTTGTCCACACCTGGCTCTTTTTCTATCACTTCCAAAACAGGCTTCAGTACAGAAGAATAATTCTTTGAGAAACCAACAATCAGGGCATCAGTATCACCGTGTTTCAGCATTAAAGGTCCGAAATAATCTCTGTTTCTCACAAACCTTTTGGCTTTATACTCGTTGATTCCTTTTCTGTTGCGTAGTTTCCAAAGGGTTTCTCGGTACTTTCTTCTGTTCTCTTGCTGCTCCTCATCGTTAGGGTCTACAATCTTGACATTAAGCTCTATACCGAACTCCTTCATCTTCTCTTTGATGAGCTTTTTATCTCCCAATAAAATAGGCTCTGCAATGCCTTCTTCGTAAAGGATTTGTGCCGCTTTAATCACATTATATTCTTCCCCATTGCCTAGTGCTACCCTCTTAGGATTAGAACGAGCCCTATTCTGCATCATTCTGATGAGTTTTTCATCTTTGCCCATTCTGTCTAAAAGGTGGTTTTCGTAGGCTTCAAAATCTTCTATGCTTTTCCTAGCAATACCACTCTCCATAGCAGCCTTTGCTACCGCCACAGACACTCTAGTTATCAATCTATTATCAAAAGGTTTCGGAATAAAATAATCTCTACTGAAGTTCAGTCCTTTAAGGTTGTAAGCCAAAATAACCGCTTCTGGCACTGGCTCTTTTGCTAAATCTGCAATGGCTTTTACAGCAGCGAGTTTCATTGCCTCGTTTATCCCTTTCGCCTGAACATCTAATGCTCCACGGAAAATGTACGGAAAGCCCAAAACATTGTTCACCTGATTAGGATAATCGCTTCGTCCTGTTGCCATAATTACATCACTTCTAGTAGCTTTAGCCAAATTGTAGTCTATCTCTGGCGTTGGGTTTGCCAAACCGAATACAATAGGATTTTCTGCCATAGAACTCAACATTTCTGCCGACATCACATCGCCTTTGGATAGCCCTACAAAAACATCGGCTCCTTTAAGAGCATCTTCTAAAGTTTCTAAATCGGTTTCGGCTACAAAGTCTAGTTTTTCAGGCGTTAAGTTTTGTCTTTTGTGATTGATAACGCCCTTGCTATCGCACATCAAGATATTTTCTTTTCTAAGCCCTAGCTCCATATAAAGTTTGGTACACGCTATGGCTGCCGCTCCTGCCCCATTTACCACGAGTTTTACTTCTTCTATCTTCTTCCCTGCCAACTCTAGTGCGTTGATGAGTGCTGCCGCAGAAATGATTGCCGTCCCGTGCTGGTCGTCGTGCATTAGCGGAATATCCAGCTCTTCCTTTAACCTTTGCTCTATATAGAATGCCTCTGGAGCTTTGATGTCTTCTAGGTTGATACCACCAAAAGTTGGGGCTATCGCTTTTACAATCTGAATGAATTTATCTGGGTCTTTCTCGTCTATTTCAATATCAAATACATTGATGTCTGCAAAGATTTTAAATAGCAACCCTTTGCCTTCCATCACGGGTTTAGAAGCCTCTGCACCTATATCTCCTAAGCCTAAAACGGCTGTTCCGTTAGAAATTACTGCTACTAGATTGCTCTTCCCGGTGTATTCGTAAGCCATTGCAGGGTCTTTTTCTATCTCAAGGCAAGGCTCTGCCACCCCTGGTGAATACGCCAAACTTAAATCTCTCTGTGAGGAGTGTGGTTTTGATGGGATTACTTCTATTTTACCTTTAGGCTCTGCTCTATGATAATCTAAAGCGGCTTGTCTAAAGTTTTTTTCGTCTCTATTGGTTTTACTTGACATATAAATCGCTATATAATTAAGTTTAAATTTCTAGTATGTATTTTTTGTGATAATTTACCAAACTTTCTATGGGTCTTTGCACGATAGTCCCTACCCTAAGATTGAGTTCTGCCGCTGCTGCCCTTAAAGAATCTTCATACACATAAGCTATGGAGCCTATAAAATTAATTTCTGCCTCTTTGGCTTCCTTGTAAGGTAATACGTGATAGTCTAAGAAATTCTTCATTTCGTCAAAGACCAAATTTTGTAGATAGGGGTGCAGCTTTCTTTCGGCAATGAACTGATTAAAACTGGCTAAATAGGCATTAGCTCTAGGGTTATGATACATATTTTTAAGCGCCTCTTCTATACTTAGGTTATAGGTATCTACAAAATCCTGATGCAAATCGGCAGGGAGCTTCTTCATAAAAAATCGTCTTAAAAGGTGCTTCCCTAAAGCACTGCCACTCCCCTCATCACCGATTAAAAACCCTAAGGAGGGCAAATCGCTTCTCACATTTGTCCCATCAAAATAGCAAGAGTTGGAGCCTGTACCCAAAATACAAACAATGGCAGGTACGCCTCTATAAGCGGCATAGGCTGCTGCTGTAAGGTCTTCGCTCACTACTATTTTCGCATTGGTAAATACCTTTTTTAGCTGCTGCTCTACCACCGCCTTATTCTCTGCAATGCCACACCCCGAGCCATAAAAGAATACTTGGGTAACGCTGGACTGAAGTTGGCTTAAATCCTGATTTTTCATAATTTCTTTCGGAATTAAATCAATCTGAATGATATTAGGATTAAAACCAATGGTTTCTGTCTTGAGTTTGAAACTTCCGTTGGGGTTAAGAATTACCCAATCACATTTTGTGGAACCTCCGTCTACGATAGCAATCATATTATAATAAAATTGACGGGCTAAATTAGGAAATATATTTTAAAACGCACTGAACCTTACAAGAAATTCTGTCAAACAGAATAAATTGATATTTGACTTAGTAATAAAAATTGGTAGGATACAAAACCATCAATTACTACTCCAAAAATCAAACAAGAGATAGAAGCCCCAACCTAACTACCTGCCGCTAAGCCACACACTTGCTAACGGCTGATTTTCCCTCTGTACTCGTACGACATTTTTAACCTTTTTGTTTCTAATAAGTATCCTAAAATATGGGAATTTACCATTTATTGATAAATCTTTTCCATTGTTACCTTTTCTAAATTTAATTATTTCGAATTGCTCTGGATTAAACTTATGTAAAAATGTTATAGGTACTCCCATCCCCCCATCATAGTCCAAAGGAATATCTTCTGTTTTATCTACATTGATACCATCATAATTATCATATTTTGGATATTTATTTTCATTCCCGAAATACGTTTTTGTTAGTTTAATATCTTCGTGTCTTTTAAAATTGTCTAAATTGGTTAACCATAAACAATTATTTGGAGATACGATTCTATTTCCAAAATCATCTATTCTAGCTTCTGTACCATATAATTCATAGTGTTCTGGTACAATAAAGCCAGAGATTCCTCTGCCAAGATTTATTCCTAGCCAAGCTTTATTTTCTTTAATTAACTTAAAAATTTCCTTATAAGTGATGGCATTTATATTCCCAATAATTAGAAATTTTTTATTGTATTTAATCAATTGCTCCACAAATTCTCTAAATAGGGAAAAAGGAGGATTAGTAACAACAATATCAGCCTGTTTTAATAACTCTATACTTTCAGAGCTACGAAAGTCACCATCTCCCTTAAATGATTTTACTTCAATTGGTTTATTCTGTCCTAAATATTCAAAGAAAAATCCATTCTTCACATTGGTTGCGCTAAACAAATCTGTTTCTTGCCTCTGGTAGCAGGCCGTTATCAATCTTCTAAGTCCTAATTCTTTAAAGTTTGAAGCAAAGTATTTGTAGAAATTACTTACTCTTGGGTCATCACAATTACAATAAACCACTTTATCTTGAAAATGGCTTTTGTAATGTTGTAATTCACTTTCTATATCACAAAGCTGTGTATAAAACTCATCACTTTTAGATTTTTTTGCTTTTTGTAATAATTTATTTGTTGCGTTTCTTGCCACTATTCTTTGCTTATTTATTTTTGGTAATTTGATTAAATAAATCGCTCCCTAATACCTTAAGAGAGGTTTTTGAAATTGTAAGCATAATATCAAACATCTCCTTATTATCCCACTTTTCTCCTTTTCCTTGTGTATAAATAGATGTTGCTTGGAGCATAATTGTTTTATCCTTGTGTTTAATAAATTTATTTACACATAAATTGGTGTTAATAGGCATTCCGTAATTTGCAGCAGTTAGCCTATCCAATCTGTTTAATATCCCTGAATTGTATTCAAGTCTTACTATTCTTCCATCTGGTCTTTCAATTGACACAGTTTCTGTTAAAAAATTAGAGCCTTCTAAAAACAAAACATAAGGAAAATGAGATTCTAAAAGCATAAAATTGGCTATTTCTGATATATTCTTATGCGATCTTTCTATCGCATTTCCTGCCGCCATCAAATCCTGATTATTAGCCTTACCAACCAACCTTCCTTTCCTAATATTTTCTATATCTTTACCCTGATGTTTAGCTTCTGACACTAAAATTATCCTCCAATTGCCATTATCATCTTTCACTTCAATTATTCCTCCATCGGGTTTAACGCTTGAATTTGGAACAAAGAGGGTCTGCCCTAGCTCTCCATCAATTTTTCTTAACGCCTTGTTTATTTCTTCTTTTCGTATGCTTGTTTTATATTGAAATGTTAGCTGTGGGTATTCTTCTTCAAGTTGCTTAATCACGAGATGCGATATTTCACCAACTGTTAAATCGTGTAATTTTGCTTTTTCACCAAAAATACCAACTACTCCTTGAGACTTTTTATGTTGAACTGTCAATCTTGTTGATTGGTTCTTCTTAGCCATTATTATTTTATTTGTTATGTTCTACAAAAATACAAATTTATCTTTTATAGGAAAGGTTTAGGCTTATCAACAATCATTTACCTTACACTTTCGCCCCGAAAAATCCCAAAGGGAAGCCCACTCTCGCCTATCGTCTCCAAAACGGGCTTTGATGCTAGGGGAAGGTGGGGTAAGCCCAAGGGCTTATTGAGGCTCTCGGTGGGGTCTTAGTAGAAGTGGACTTGGTGGTTGAGCTAAAACTCTTCGTAGATAACGGCAAAATTGGGGTTCGTAACGTACTCCTCTGGGTCTTTAACCTCGTACACTTCCTAAAAAACCAACACAACTTTCTAAAAGACCAACTCTAGTAGGCTAAAGACCCCGTACACTTCCTAAAAAACCAACACAACTTTCTGAAAAACCAACTCTAGTAGGCTAAAGACCTCGTACACTTTCCAAAAAACCAAGTCAGCCTCGCTAATTACGAGGCTGACTTGATTTTTTAGGAACTCAAAATTATTCTTTAGGAGCCGCAGCTTTGTCTGCCCTTCTGCCACGACTAGCGAAAAACTGTGCCAGCTCTCTCTGCTTGGCTTCGTAGCCTGGCGCCGAAGTCCCTACCATAAAATTGGTATAGGCATAATCTACCAAGGCGTCTTGATAGTTATCATAATCGTGGAGGGTTCTGGCATTTTTAAGGTTTTGTAGCAGCGTTTCTAGCCTGTCTATAATGTTGGTGAGATGGGTACGGCTGCTAAAGTCTTTATCAAACTCTGCCCAATCTACCTGTGGTGTCTGTAAGCTAGGCATACTTTTGTGAAAATCATTCACTCGATTAACGAAGAGCTTGTTTTGCTCATTGATGCTACCGTACCTCTTGCGGTCTTCCGAGGTTAGATTTACATTTACTTCTGCCAGTTCTGCCTCTAGTTTGGCTAATGCTTCTACCACCTTAGCTACTTTGTCTTCGCTTAGATGGCTGTTTCTTAAGTTACTTAAACTCATAATTCATTAGATTTTTAGGTTAATGGCCGATGGGGTCTTTCGCTGTTTGCCACCAGCTTTTACTTTTTTATACTTTGCCTTAATGGAGATAAGGCGTGGCTAATATAATAAATAATAAACATTAAAAGGAGCAAAAATGCTCCTTTTTTCTTAAACTCCCTTAATGAAATTGGCTACTAAAGACCTTGGATAAGCCCTGTATCTTCTTTTTTATCTTTATTCAAAAGGTTCGGGGTTTCTTTTGCTAGGCGGTTTTTAGTTGGGATTTTGTAGTTTATAGAAAGTCCGAAGCTACGGCTGTCCCACTTATTAAAGAGTACAACATTGGGCGTTTGTGCTAGAGAACGCACCTGCATTCTTTGTCCGTTTAAAATATCATTAGCAAATACCGAAACACTCAAACGGTCGTGCATAAACTTCTTGGAAAGCGTAAGGTCTAGCGTGTTCATAAACGGTTTATCGGCTACAAAATAGTAGTAGTTTCCGTTTGGTGTAAGGTATCCAAAATTAGCTACTAGCTTGATATCTTTCGGAAGTATAAACTGCGACATCAGGTTCAAAATCCAAAATCCTTTGGTTTTCACTTCTGGAATTTCGTGTTTTTGGTAGCCCGCATAGAGGTACATAAAGTTGATTTTGTCTGGGTTAAAATTCATCTTCATTACCTCGCTTAACGGTTTATGGAATAGCATAAACGGCAACGGAAGCCCTACATTAAAGTTGTGGATTCTAAATTGTGGTAAATTATCCTGACGATGAACAACCGCATCTCCCTGACGAATAATCATCTGAATGAGCTGATTTTTAGCCACGCTTACATTATAGCCGATAAAGGCATAGTCAAACGCAGAAAGTTTAGCTTCATAGTTGTCAAAAATCGTCGGTTGGAGTTCGGGATTACCCGTCGTCCAAAGGTTTCCGTTAGCAAAGGTATTGTTGTTAGGGTTAAGGGCAGAAATGCTAGGCAGCGTAATTTTTTTGTTATAGTTTAAAGCAAAATAAACCTGCTTACCAAAGTTGTACTGCACACTTGCATTGGGGAAAAACCTAAACTGATTAAAAGGGATTAGTTGTTTATTAGACTTTGTAGTTGCATTGTAAGCCTCTCCTGAAATATCGTAATCTTCGGCACGAGTTCCTGCTATGAAATCAAATTTCCCTAAAGTGGCTTGTAACTCTACATAAGACGAGGCGGTTTGCCTTTGATAATCTAAATTGGTAATACCTCCAGATTGGGTATTAAAATTCAGTTTCTCGTACAACCCACCAAAACTGATTTTACCTTCATCTAAAATATTTATCGGTTGAGAGTAATCTACCTTAAAAGTAGAAATTCTAGCATCTGATAAATTGTTTAATATCAACTGATTTCTTCCAACTCCATTAAGCATTTGATTTTCCTGCTGAAATTTATTATCATTCTTGTTGAATGAAAATTTAAAATCTAATTTTTTATTTTTATCATCAAATTTCTTCTGATAAGTGGTGATAAACTCGTGTCTATTTCCCAGTGAATTGGTTTCGTCTAATCTTTCGTAAGGTGCTCCTGAAAAAACACCAGTACTATTTACTCTAGCATCATTGTTATTATGGTTAAGGTCGTAATTTAACAATAATCTATCTTGACCAATATCAAAAGTCATTGCCGCTTTAATAAAAGAACCACGCCCCCAGCGGTCGGTAAATACAGAGGTAATATTATCGGTATTCCCTCTAAGTAGAGATTCTCTGTAATTTTGCCCCACATTAAGCTGCCAGCCAAACCATTTATTTTTAGCGTTAAGTAAAACGGAGTTATTAGTTCGGCTGCGTACTTTTTCTTCATTGGTAAAAGAGTAATTGCCAGAATAAGTAGCTGTAAGGTAGTTTTTAGCTGTTTTGGAAGTGATAATATTAAGGATTGCTCCTCCAGAAGTTGCAGGAAATTCTGCCCCTGGTTGTGTGATAATCTCTATTCGTTCTATAGAATTGGCTGGCATACCTTCTAGAAAGGCATTCAGTTCGTTACTGGAAATATTCAGCGGTCTGCCGTCCATAAAGACCTCTAGCATT
This sequence comes from Riemerella anatipestifer, assembly GCF_009663465.1. Taxonomy (GTDB): domain Bacteria; phylum Bacteroidota; class Bacteroidia; order Flavobacteriales; family Weeksellaceae; genus Riemerella; species Riemerella anatipestifer_C. The sequence goes on along the minus strand of NZ_QXHU01000002.1, from coordinate 255,593 downwards.
TTACCTTGATAAAGCATACCTGCTACATCAGATGACACAAGCCCCGGTAATTTTTTTATCCCATCTAAAGCTGTCCCTGAATTAAGTTGAGGCTGTTCCGAAAAATCAAAAATTGTTCTATCTGCTTTTTGTTCTACCGCCTTTTTGGTTTTGGTGATGGTAACTTCTTCTATTTTTTTCTCCTTTGAGCCACCTTTCTCCTGTGCCATCACATAAAATGAACTCACTAAAGATAACAGAATTAATTGTTTTTTCATTATGTTATATTTTATAGCATAGTAGGTCGTAAATCGTTTACTTTTGTTACATTTTGTAAAAAATTCTGCTAGATTTTTTACATCTTTTAATTATTAAAGTTAAATTTGCCACTTTATGAAACAGCATCTACTGAAACAAAAACAAATTCTATTCTTTATTATAGCAGGTGGTTTGAGCGCTATAGTAGAGATAGGTTCTTTTAAGTTGTTTAGTATTATTATCCCACAATGGTTGCCCTTAGAACTGGATTTTATGGGCGTGCATTACCCTTTGAGCAATATTTTGTCTACTAGTAGTGGCATTATTACCAACTATTTCTTGAGTATTTGGTTTGTATTTCAGAGGGGCAAACATTCTAAGAAGAGAGAGTTCGCTTACTTTATGGGGGTTTCTGTTTTTTCTACTTTTTTGAGTCTTATATTCTTCCAAGTTTTCTTTTGGTGGGTTTTTGAAAGTTATCTTAAACTATGGTTCTTTACCTTCAGCCGAGAAATACTTAGCAAAGCATCAGCCATCGCTCTGGTATCTATACTCAACTATAGTGTGAAAAAACGAGTGGTATTCAACGGATAAAATTTTCAAAATTATGGTGGCACTGGTTTATCTATGGCGTTTATGGTTTGTGATACTAAACATTGTTCTAGTGCTAATACTAGGACCTTGGGTTTATCTTTTTTCATTTAGAAAGGGGCACTACAAAATTTGTTATTTTTTTATTAGACTTTGGGCGTTAGGCGTATTCTATGGTATGGGCTTTAGATACGAGTTGATTAAAAAAACTTCAAAAAGTCTTAATCCTAACATACAATACATCGTAATTGCCAACCATACTTCTGTGATTGATGTTATGCTGATGGTTATCTTATTACCTAATCACCCTATTTGTTTTGTAGGAAAAAAAGAGTTGGTAAAAATCCCCATTTTCGGAACTATTTACAAGAGAGTGGCGGTGATGGTGGACAGAAACAGCCCGAAAAGCAGAGCCGAAGTGTACACAAGGTCTGCCGAAAGAATGAGAAGTGGACAAAATATGGTGATTTTCCCTGAAGGTGGCGTTCCTGATGACACAAGCATTGTTCTAGACGATTTTAAGAACGGAGCCTTCTCCCTAGCGGTGGAACATAGTATGCCACTAGCTATATTTACGTTCATCGGGCTTAAGGAAATGTTCCCTTTTGATAATTCTAAAGGTTATCCTGGTAAAATAAAAGTATTCTTGAATGAGATTGTTGATAATCCTATAACCTATAATGTAGAGGAACTTAAAGTAAAGGCACATCAACTTATCAAAAACACACTAGAAGAAAACACTCTATAATATAAAATAATAAATTATCTTTGCTCTTATAATTTTTAACAATGGAACAAAATACAGCACAAACCAAATGGTCTCAATTTATATCCCTAATTATTGTATTCTTCTTTTGGGGATTTGTAGCCGCAAGTAACGATATTCTTATTCCTGTTTTTAAGAAGAGTTTTACTCTTTCTCAGGTGCAGTCTCAACTAGTCGCGTGGGCATTCTATGCTGCTTATTTCATAGGTTCGGTTATATTTTTCATCATTTCTTTGTTTAGTGATATTTTGCAAAAATTTGGCTATAAAAAGACCTTAGCCTTCGGGTTGGTAATTTCTGCGATTGGTGCCTTTTTGTTTGTACCAGCAGCTAGTAATCATAGTTTTGGGTTCTTTTTAACAGCTTTGTTTATTGTAGGATTAGGATTTTCTGTTCAACAGATTGTTGCCAATCCTCTCGCTATTAAAATGGGAAGCCCCGAAACTGGTGCTCACAGACTAACCTTAGCAGGAGGCATCAACTCTTTGGGAACTACCATCGGTCCTATTTTATTAGGATTAGCTCTTTTTGGAACGGAAGGCAACGGAGATACTAGCCTAAACCTCAACGATGTTAAATTACCGTTTATCATACTTGGTATTGCTTTTATACTCGTGGCGGTATTTATGCTATTTTCTAAAATAGAAGACCCTGCTAAAGACCTCACTTCAGATGAAGTAGATAACACAGATAAAGACTCCTCTTTCAATATATTTAATTATCCACAACTATTATTGGGAATGCTTGCCATTTTCATTTATGTAGGTGTTGAGGTTTCTATTATTAGTAATTTACCTGCTTTATTACACACTGCAGAATTTGGTAATGTTTTAGAACATAATATTGCTCCTTTTGTATCGCTCTATTGGGGTAGCTTGATGATTGGGAGATGGAATGGAGGCATCAATGTTTTCAATACCTCGTCTTCTACTAATTTAGCTTTAAAATTTATTGTACCATTTGTAGCATTCGGAATTATTTTAGGTGCTAACCATCTAAGTGGAAAGGATATTTCTGCATTTTACATTTACCCTATTTGGATTTTGATTTTTATCGTTATGAGTTTCCTAGGTGGCAAAAACGCAGGAAAAACACTAATGATTTTTGGCGTAGCTGGTGCAGTAATGATGATTTTAGGCTTATTTTACCCAGACAAAGAAATTGCCAAATATTTCTTTATTTCAGGTGGATTATTTTGTTCTATTATGTGGCCTTCTATTTTTGACTTGGCAATCGCAGGGCTTGGTAAAAACACAGGTAAAGCCTCTTCGTTCTTGGTAATGATGATTCTAGGAGGAGGTGTTATCCCTCTGATACAAGGGTGGGTTTGCGACCACGACCTTACTTCTCCAAACGGAATTTTAGGAATGACTTATACGCATTTCTCGTACATTATTCCTGTAATATGCTTCAGCTACTTGGCATTTTATGGTTTTATCACTCCTAAAATTCTTAAAAAGAAAGGCGTTATTCTTTCTGAAAGTTCTAGTAATGCACACTAGTGATTTACATAAAAAGAAAAGATTTTGGGCAGGCGTTTTGTTTGCCCAATTTGTTTTATTCTATATTTTCTCCAAAATTGCTTTAGCCGTTAAATTCTTCAACTCTTTTTTTGAACTAAAAAAAGAAATACATCAATATCTTTCATCTTTGTTTCCTTTTTCTATTGGTGATGTGTTATACATTGTTTTATTTATAGCTCTCGTTTATAGCTTAGTTCTAAGATTTAGAAAGAAAAAACAACCATTACTAAAACTATTAGTAGGAGTTAATATATTCTATTTCATCTATCAAAGTTTTTGGGGAATGACTTATTTTCAACCACCAATAATAAATCTTTTGCCCAAAGAAGAACCTAGTATTAACGAAGCTAAAACTCTCGCTATTAAATACCTCAACTTATGCAAAGAAAGTAGAATGCAGGTTTCCGAAGATTCTAACAGGGTTTTTAAAATAAAAAATTTAAGTATGGTAACCTCTGAAATTCTTAATCAACAGAGGCAACTTCCTTTAGGCTTAAACTCTAAAATAACAACTGATATATCCAACTTCAAACCTAGTATTTTTTCTTTTATAATGAATGATACAGGTATTTTAGGGTATTACAACCCCTTTTCTACAGAAGCTCAATATAACCCTAATCTTCCTGACACTTATTTGCCATTCACTCTAGCCCACGAAAGTGCCCACCAGCTAGGTTACGCAAGGGAGCAAGAAGCTAATTTCATAGGTTATCTCATAGGAATAAATAGTGATAATACCGAACTGAAATACAGCACTCAATATTTTGTCCTCAAGAGTTTGCTTAATTCGTTAGTAGATGCAGAACCTCAATTTGTTGAAAAAATTCTTAGTGAATATTCCGACGGAATGAGACAAGACCAAGCTTATGAGAAAGATTTCATAAATAAACATACAGGACTCGTTTCTGATTTTTTTGGATTAACTAACCACTTATTTCTTAAATCTAATCAACAAGAAGGTAGAGTTACTTATTCTTACTTTATTGAACTTTTAATCAAATACGAGCGAACTTCTGTAACTAGTTAAAAAGAACATAGCGCACTGTATAAAAAAAGAAGGGTCTATTCAAATAAAAAAATGTTTCCCTTTTGCTTAAGATACACCCACTTTCATTTGCAAGCATCATTTGCTTCCCATTATTATGCACTATGATTATTAACTAAAAAATTATAATTATCTATTCTTTGTTTCTAAGTAGTAAAATACTATTTCTAAATGGACATTACCCATTACTAAACCATAATCAGCTATTTTTCAATGGTAAAATACTATAGAATTATAGGTCAAAGTATAAAACGAGACATTCACATATATACCCGTTCTTTTATTTCCTGAACAATAAGAGATAAATCATTAGAGACTTTCGTTCCTAACAAGTAAAGATTTAATGTTTTTTTATCCTTTGAATAAGCTGGCTGAATATAACCTTTGTCCAAAATTACAAAACCATTACGCTGATAAAAATTCAATCTTCTAGAAGCCAATTCTCCTAAACCATCAGGTTCTGATTCCAAGATTACCAATGGAAATTTATTCTTTAAATAATTCAATACTTGAGAACCTAAATTTTGATTTCTAAACGAAGTATATATTTCAAAATGCTCTACAAACAAGCATAATGATAAATCCCACACAATAATATAGCCTACACTATCTTCTCCCCTTATAATTTCTCTTATAGGAGAAAAATCTTTTCTAGCTAAAGCCCAAAAACCCGCTTCATCTCTGCGTTCGTCTTTTGGAAAAGTATTTATATAAGACCGATAGATTTCCTGTAGTTTAGTAATATTATTACTATTCACAGGCTTTATTTGTATCTTCATCATAAATCAAATACGCTAGGTCTTCTTACGATAAAAATATCTTTTACCCAAAGTAGGAATGCCAACCCTAAATAAAGAAGGAAAAATACACCTGCCGTCGCAAATGTAGAATAAATGAAAAAGACCCTTAATTTTGACACAGGAATCCCTAGTCTAGACCCCATTCTAGTAAGTACACCAAACCATTCACGCTCAAATCTGTGTCTTAAATTTTCAAACATAAGCCTCTATCTTTTTAAAAGTTGATATCCAATGCCGCAAGTTAGACATTTTTTCTGACTACAAAAGTTTTTATACTGAAATAAATAGGCTTGGCTGTCCATACCCGTCTTAATAGGAACTTTTAAAACTTCCCACTGCTCTATGATACTATTTTTTTCTGGTTTAATATTTTGATAAAAATCTAAAATGGTTTCGGAAATTTCTTCCTCCAAATGTTTATGATAAGTATATTTTAAAGGGAGAACCGCATTAAGAATAACTAAATCTATAAAACTCTTCGTCAATTTTTTAACTGATTTTTTATCCGTTGGTTTTCCGAAATTATAATGATTATCCCAATATTCCGATGCTTTAATTGGCGTAAACAATTCATAAAGTTCCTCAAGGCAAGACGCTTTAATTATTTTTGAAAATAAATTTTGATGCAAATGGTAAAGATGAGCCAACTGAGACAACCTTATTGTGGGAAAATTTACAGGTCTTAATCTTAAAAATTTAGGTGCTACAAAAGTGTCGTTCAGTTGATATTTGGCTTTTAGAAAATCAAATTCTCTTTTCCACATCTCGGTTTCCGTATCGGAAGGTGTTTCTAGCCAGCCACTCAACCCGAAAAATAAAGCTTCTAATTGATTTTGATGATGTCTTATTTTATTTACAATACCAAAACCTACACTTTTTGCGATTTGCTTAAAAGCAAAAGCATTGATTTTAAGTCCAAAAACATACGCCAAATTTTGAAATAAAACTTCTTCGTAATTATTCTTAGTTTCAGCGAGTGCTGTTTCTATTTCCAAAGATTTTTGGTCAAGTTTTTTAAGTAATATTTCCTCTGAAAACTGAAACGGAATTTTAGAAATCTCTATCAACTTCTCACACGGAATAAACTCATTTTGAGCCTTTAACCTCTGATATTTCTCTAGTGTAGAAGTCTCTAAATAATCTTTAAGCTCTAATGTTGGGATATTTTTCTCAACCAACTCTTCCACATCTTTATCGTGAGTATAGACCACATGCAAAATAATATTATCATATTGCCTATTCAAATGATGTTGATGTTTTTGATAATCCGAAGATTTTAAATGCAATTCTATACTTCCTGCTAAAACAATATTTTGATATTTAATTTTAGCAAACAAAAAATCGGCTCCCTCGTCGGAATTCCACTGACCAAAATCTAAGACCTCTACCTTATTACCTTTAGTATCCTTAAAATCAAAAGTTTTAAAGAGTTTAAAATTCCAAAGATATTGCAGTAGTTGCTCGTTCATACGAAAAGTTAAGGTTAACTTTTAAAAGATTCTATCGTTTCACGGTACATCTGCTCGTATTGTGGGAGAATATTTTTTAAATCAAAACGCAAGGCTACTTCTTTTGCTCTTTCTTTCATTTTTTGGAGCAAAGCATCATCTTGCAAGAGATTGATGGTCTTTTTAGCCATAGTTTCCACATCGCCCACTTCCGTCAAAAAGCCTGTTTCTCCTTGTATGTTTACCTCTGGTATCCCTCCTGCATTACTACTAATCACCGCATTTCCTGCCGCCATTGCTTCCAACGCTGCCAAACCAAAACTCTCCTGTTCAGAAGGAAGCAGAAACACATCAGTACATTTTAAAATCTGGTACAAATCATTAGTTTTCCCTAAAATTCTTATTTTGTCTATAAGGTACGGATGAGCCATAAGGAAATCGTTAATCAATTCCATATCAGGACCTTCACCAATAATTACCAATTTACTTGGTACTTTTTCCTGCACTCTTTTAAACACCTCTAACACATCAGGAATTCTCTTAACTTTTCTTAAATTAGAAACATGAATCAGCAGTTTTTCGTCATCTTCTGCAAACTGTCTTCTACAACAACCTACAAAACTGTTATACAAATCGTTATCAATAAAATTTGGAATAACTTGTATTTCTTTTTTAATAGTAAAAGCTTTCAAGGTATCTTTTTTAAGACTTTCCGAAACAGAAGTTACCGCATCTGAATGATTGATAGAAAACTGAACTGCCGCCTTATAACTAGGATGTTGCCCCACCAAAGTAATATCGGTGCCATGTAGTGTGGTAACTATGGGAATTAAAATACCTTCATCTCTCAGCATCTGCTTTGCCACAAAGGCTGCATAAGCATACGGAATAGCATAATGAGCATGTATGAGGTCCAATTTATAAAGTTTAACTACCTGATAAATAGCCGAAGACAATGCAATATCATACGGCTGATATTTAAACAATGGATAGGTTTCAACATTTACTTTATGAAAAAAAATGTTAGGGTTGGTCATATCTAACCGAGCAGGAAGGTTAGAACTAATGAAGTGTACCTCATAACCTTTTTGAGCTAAACTCATTCCTAATTCGGTGGCTACAATGCCACTACCTCCGTAAGTAGGATAACAAAGAATGCCTATTTTCATACCTTTCAACATTTTATTCTATGACGACATTTGGTTTAGCACTACATTCAGTTTCGCTCTGTACAGGTGCTACGTCTATCCCTACTCCCTCTTTTAAATCTTGATTTACGACCACAGGAAGTCGCCCGTGTATTTTAGTTTTACCTAAAAGTCCTTTGGCAGTAGCCTTCATAGATAATTCATTATTTTCATAAGCGACAAGTACCGTTGGATAATTCTTTATATTTATATCTCTCAAAGCATAAGGGCTACCAAACACCACCAATATCAACTGATGCCTAGCAGCTACTCTATCCAAAATCGCCTTAGACTTCGCCGATATTTTATAAGGTTTATATGCTGTGCTGTTATCCTTATGAAGCCCTACAATAATTGAAGTATTTTGAGGTAAAGTATTTAATTTATCTTCTGTAATAAGCTCTACTTCTCTTCCGTTTTGAAGTTCTCTAATAAAGTCTTGATAAGGAGCTTCCTCCAAAGGTAAATAATAGTATTTTGATGATTTTAAAGGTAGAGCTTTTGCCTCATCTTTTATCAATGTTAAAGCGCTGGCGTATAGCTTTTCCGTTAATTTTTGATGAGTATCATTATTTAAATCTCTTTCTATGTTATTGGCATCAATAGGTTTAAAATTATGCAACCCTAATAGATACTTTGCTTCTAGAATTTTCATGACCGACTCTTTTAGTCTATCTTGAGAAATCTCGCCAGATTGCAAAGATTTCTTAATTAACCTTTTACCAGAAGGTACATCTTGAGAAAAAAGCATAATATCGTTACCCGCCTTAAACGCCCTTAAATCAAGTTCTCCCGGACTAAACCTCTTCGCAACCGCATTCATATTAAGAGCATCGGTAATAATAAGCCCTTGATAACCATACTTATTTTTCAACAAATTAGTTACAATATTATACGAAATAGAAGCTGGAATTCCCTTTTGACTTTCCAAAGACGGAACATAAAGGTGAGCCACCATAACACCACCTATTTTTTTATCCATAAGTGCTTTAAATGGAGCTAACTCCACTTTATTAAGTCTGTGTAATGAATGATTAACTATAGGTAAATCCAAGTGAGAATCTGTATCGGTATCTCCATGTCCTGGAAAATGTTTAATACTTGCCAAAACGCCGTTATCCTGCAAACCATAACTGTAAGCTAATCCTTTCTCTATCACTTTTTTCACATTAGACCCAAAAGAACGATTACCTATAATGGGATTGATAGGATTGGTATTAACATCTACCACAGGAGCAAAATCCCAATAAATCCCCATTCTTTTACAATCTTCAGCTATTTTGGCTGCCATTTCATAAATAAGCGTATTATCCTGAAGCGCCCCAAGCGTCATTGCCCAAGGGAACTTATGTGCTATTGGAAGCCTTTGGTAAAGTCCCCACTCTGCATCCATACCTATCATCAGAGGTATTTTAGATTTACCTTGAAGTTCGTTTACCAGACTTATATGCCTACGAGTATCATCTTGCATCAATATAAGCCCACCTATATTTTCCATCTCCACCAATGTTCTTACTTGATTGATGAAAGATTCCCCTTTATTAGTATATAACGCAACTATAAAAAGTTGCCCTATTTTCTCATCTTCAGAAAGCTGTTGATAGGTTTTTTCAGCATAAACTTTGGCTTCTTTTTTTAGGGTTTCAGCGTTATTTTTAGGTATATATTGTGCTTTATTATTTCCAAAAATAAAAAATAACATCGCACAAGCTAAGACTTTTCTAATATTCATTCGTTTTTGAAAAAGTTAATTCTGATTACAACAAATATACAATTTTTTTATGAGCTTACTTTCAAAAACAAAAAAGGACCTTTATTATAAAAAGTCCTTCTAATATGTTCTATTTGGTTCATTATTTTTCATCTTCCAACAAATGTCCAAAATAAGTTTTCTTAACTTTTAGATAATCCTCATTAATTTCATTAGAAACTATCTGCAAAGGAACTCTTTCATTAAGTTTTATAGAACTATCCTCTACAAATTTCAATTTATCTGGATTGTTGGTAAGTAGGTTAATTTCTTTCACTCCAAAACTAGTCAAAATATCAATAGCTACAGCAAAATCTCTTCCATCAGCAGGTAGCCCTAAATGTAGGTTTGCTTGCACTGTATCCATTCCTTGCTCTTGTAAAGCGTAAGCTCTAAGTTTATTGATAATTCCTATATTTCTACCTTCTTGCCTTAAATAAAGGATAATACCACCGTTTTCTTGCATATATTTCATAGCTGCATCTAGCTGCTGACCACATTCACACTTTTTAGAATGAAATACCTCTCCTGTAATACATTCTGAATGAAATCTCACATTTATCACTTTAGAAAAATCCGTATTATTGGCAATCAATGCAATATGTGGAGTCCAATCCATTTCATTATCAGAAAATGCGACCATCTTAAAAATACCAAAATCGGTAGGAATATTAGCCTCAGCCTGTATTTTCAACATATAAAATTTATGTAATACTAAAAATTATCAGAAGATGTATTAATAGATTCCAATAACGTGATATTAGTTTTGATTTTAACTAAATAAAAATTAAGCATTTCGTCTTCCTCCAAAGATAGCTTTTTTCTCAATCTTTGAAGTTTTTTGTAGCTCTTTTGCAAACCGTTTAAAGTCCTTACTTTTCTATTTTCATTGTGCTCTCTAAGCGCATAAAGATATTCAGAAACATTAAACTTTATTAAATCTATATGTTCGTTTATTGCCGAATCTGAAAATCTAGGAAGTTTATCCGCCGCTGTTGAAAGTTCCGATGCATATTTTACTTGATCAAGGCTCACCCCCGCATTCATAACAACAGTATCATAGGAAATTTTAACCTGTCCTTTCGAAACAATTTCTTGTGAAAAAGGAGATAGATTAACCTGTTCTACAGAGCAAGAAACTACCAAAAATGTAGCGAATATGAAAAGGAAAATATTTTTAAGCATTCTTCTTTTGATATAAAACTGGGTTTAGACTATCATCATTATACATTTTCATTTGCTTATAAGTCTTTATTTTATTGTTACCGTTCTCTATATCAAACAATAATTCATCTATGGCAATACTCAAATCCTCCTTCTGCTCTTCAAGAACAGACAACTTACGAGAACATTTTAATCTATGCTCCTCATTCGCTGTATCTCTCGAGGTTTCTATCTTCATATGATAAATCTTAAGAGCCAATATGGATAATCTATCGATAGCCCACGCTGGACTTTCTGTATTGATTTTCGCATTTTCTTTAGGCTTTACAGACTTGTATTTTTCCAGAAAATAGTCATCTATATACTCTACCAAATCGGTTCTGTTTTGGTTTGATGAATCTATCCTCCTTTTAATCTTTAGAGCTTCCTCGGGAGATATGTTCTCATCACGAATAACATCTTCTAAATGCCACTGAACGGTATCAATCCAATTCTTTGAATACAAAAGTCGTTCCAAAGTATTTTCAGAAAACGGATTAGTCTCAGTTGCATCTATATCATCTGTTTTATGATAATCTATAATGGCTTGATTAAAAATATCCCAAGCTTTTTCAGAAAAACTCATTTAATTTAAAATCTTACTTTTATTATGATTTTTTACTTTCCTCCTCCGCTGATGGCGCACTTTTATCTTCTTCCTTTACTGCATCTTTAAACTCTTTAATCCCTGAGCCTAAACCTTTCATTAATTCCGGAATTTTCTTCCCTCCAAACAAAAGCAATAATACAACAACGACAGCAACAATTTGCCAAGGTCCTACTACCCCAAGAATAGCTACTAACATATATTTATCTTTAAGTATTAAAACAAAATTTTGGTAAAGATAGCAAAATTTAAACTAATTTGCTATCCTTACCAAAATTTGACCGTCAAAAAAAGAGATTTACTCTATTTTGGTTCTTCCTTTGTTGAAGGTTTTTCTTCCTCCTTTACTGCATCTTTAAACTCCTTAATCCCTGAGCCTAAACCTTTCATCAATTCTGGAATTTTTTTCCCCCCAAAGAACAAGAGTAGTATAACCAACACTATAAGTATATGCTGTACTGATAGTGCTAAAATAGTCGTTAACATAATTTATTTATATTTTTATTCATTTATAATTAATTTGAGACCCACCCTAATGGATCAACAGGTGTACTTCCATTCCATATTTGAAAATCTAAAGAGTAAGCTCCCTCAAAATCTTGTGCAATAGTTCCAATGGTAGTTCCTGATGAAACCTTCTGGTTTGGAGAAACCGAAACATCGGATAAATTACTATATATCGTAAAGTAACTGCCGTGTTTTACGATAACCGTTTTGGTACCGCCTACAAAAGAAATCCTTGAAACTTCACCTGGGAAAACACATCTAGCTTTAGTTCCTTCAGAAACAGCTATTCTAATCCCATTATTTTCCTCCACTATATTTTTGAATACCGGATGTGGTTGCCTACCAAAACGATGCGTTACTTGCCCTCTTTCTACAGGAAAACCTATTCGTCCCCTATTTTCTGCAAAATTAGACCCTATTGCCGTTCCTACACCAAACGCAGTCTTTGTTTTTTCCTCTGCTTTTTTCTTTTCCTCTTCTTTTCTCTTGGCTAGTTCTGCCTCAGCATCTCTTGCTGCCTTAGCTTTTTCTTCCGCTGCCTTAGCTCTAGCAGCCGCTTCTCTAGCATCTTTTTCGGCAGCTATACGACGAGCTTCATTTCTTGCATTTTCTTCTGCTTTTGCAAGTTCGGCCTGTTTTCTTGCATCATCTTGCTTCTTTCTTTCAATTTCTGCTAATCTAGCGGCTTCCGCTTCTGCTTTTTTCCTTTCTCTTTCTAACGCTTCTGCTTTCGCCTTATTTTCTGCATCTATCCTTGCCTTTTCTCTAGCTGCAGCTTCCCTTGCAAGTCTTTCTCTTTCCAATCTTGCCTTTCGTTCTGCCTCTTCTTTTGCTTTAGCTGTTGCTATTTCTTCGTTTATTATCTTTCGGATTTCCCCTTCAATTTTCTTAGCTTGCGCTTGTTTTTGTTTTAATTCAACTGTAAGAGCCGTTTCATTTTTCTTAAATTCTTCTAATAATAGTTCTCTTTGTTTTCTATCATTCTGAATCACTAAAAGGTCTTTCTGCTGCTGAGTAAGAATATTTTCCTTTTCTTTTATTGATTTTTGTTTTAATTTGAGTGTTTGTTGAATTTCTGCAGACTTGTTACTAATCTCTGCTGCTTTTTTATCCTGATAGTCAGAATACTGCTTAAGATATTGTACCCTTCTTAATGCCTCTCCTAAATTCCTAGCAGACAGAATAAATGTAACCTTATTCTGAATACCTTTATTCTTATAGGCTTTCACCAATATCTCTGCATAGTTTTTTCTTAATATGGCTAGTTCCTTTCTGTATTTATTGATTTGTTTTTGACGGAGATAAATGTCATCTTCGATGAAGCGCTTTTCTTTCTGTGTATTTCTATAAATTTTCTCTCTTAATTGAATTTTTTTATTAACTTCATTAAGATGTGCTACCGAAAGCCTTGCTTCCTTTTGCATTTTCGTGAGATTAGAGTTAATAAGCGCAATCTGCTTTTTCAACTCTGCACTCTCCTTCTGAAGTTGCTCTTTCCTTTGAGAGAAAAACAACCCAAAACACAACACTCCCAATAAAAAAATTATCTTCTTGAATATCATTTAATTTCCTTCTTTGTATAATTATTTGGCACAGTATACGGCGTATCCATAACAGAGGAATCAAATTTCGTATTTTCTATGAAAATTTGGTCTGTTTTTTTTGCTTTTATAATAATTTTAACATTTCTAGGCAAATAATTTCCCTCAAAGTTTTCCCAATTGGTATAAAAAACTTCTAGATAATCAGTCGTTTTAACGTCAGATAATTTTACTCTACTAAGATTAAACATTGTGTCATAATCCAGCTCCACTTTATACTCATTCACTTTACCATCTACTATTATTTTTTGATTTTTAGACGATGTTAAATGATAGCTTTGTGTGTTTTTAATCAAATCAAAATCACCATCTTTAATAGGAACAAAAGTCCTCCCTACCAATAAATTCTGAAGAGCTGAATAATCGATAAAGTTAACATTCAGAAGTCGATTAAGATAAGAAAAATCCGAATCTATATAAGTTTTATTATATTTTTCATAACCTTTAATGCCTTCTGGCGTGGCGATACCTCTTGCTACATTAAAGAACAACGCTGAAAGATTTACCCAAACTTTCTTTTGATTTTCTATATAAACCAATGCGTCCAATGTAGGAATTGGACTCCCGTTATCTACCTTAATTTTACTAGAAATCTTTAAATTTTTAAAAGCAGATTCTCTAAGGATATTATTGAAAAAAACTTGGTCTTTTTCTATCTTTTTATGTGTACTTACAGGTGGTTCAGACGGAATATTCTGCTGAGTCTTACATGACACTAGTATAAGCATAACTCCACCCAATAACCAAAGTTTATTCATAATATTAAAGTTAAGATTTATACTATAACGGAAAAAGAGCTAAAAACTTATACATTTATTTATTTAGAAAGAAAATCTAACACCGAATAGTCTCCCAACGAAATTTCTCTAGACACTCCAAAGTATTTAGCTGAGTTACCTATCATAGAATTACTCAAATTACCATGATTAATCAGTGTTTTCTCCTGTATTAAAGAATTATCTATATTGGAATTAACCACCTCAGTATTATTTCCTAAAGAAACATTAGGTCCTATTTTGGAATTTTTAATAACCACATTTTCTCCAATAAAACATGGAGGAATAATAAGACTATTTTCTATCTTAGCAGACGATGGGAATGAAGACATCGCTTCTTTTTCATATTGCAATATCTTGCTATTAGTTTCTACCGTTGCATTTTTGTTGCCACAATCCATCCAGTCATTTACCTTACCTAAAGAGAACTTCGCTCCTTTTTGTCTTAAATTTTCTAATGCTGTTGTTAACTGATACTCCCCTCCTTGCATTATATTATTGTCCATAATATAATTAATCTCCTCCATTAATTTTTCAGCAGATTTAAAGTAATAAATTCCTATAATAGCTAAATCCGAAACAAATGTTTGGGGTTTTTCTACAAAATCGGTAATAAAACCATAATCATCTAACTTAACCACTCCAAAAGCCGAAGGGTCTTCTACTTTTTTCACCCAAATTACACCATCCGAATTAGTATCTAAGACAAAATCAGCTCGGAAAAGAGTGTCTGCAAACGCTACTACCACATCGCCCTGCATAGAAGCTTCCGCACATTTTATTGCGTGAGCCGTACCTAGAGGCTCATCTTGAGTGTATACACTCCCTTTAGCCCCCAATTTTTCTGCAATCTGGATTAGAGAAGTTTTTACTTCATCACCAAAATCTCCAATAATGAAAGCTACTTCCTCTATAGGTTGTCCTGCGACTTTTGCAATATCTTCCACCAATCTTTGCACAATAGGCTTACCCGCAATAGGTATAAGTGGTTTTGGAACTGTAAGAGTATGTGGTCTCAATCGGGAGCCTCGCCCCGCCATAGGTACTATTATTTTCATATTTTTATGATAAATTACTAATTAAACTCCAAATATAGTATTTTAATTTTTCTTCCTCCAAAAATAAACAACTGATTAAAATTACCCTCTATTTTTAAACCTCGCTACCATTGATAAAATTAAGTTCCTCTCAGAAAAAATAATACCAAATCCAAAGATTAAGAATAAAATATTCCCAATCCATACATTTGCTTCAAACACTTGATAAGACAGAAACGAAAATACCGACAATACCAAAAGTACCAACATTATTTTTTTCATATTATAAGGGATTGGGTAATACTTCTGTCCTAAAAAGTAAGACACTAGCATCATTAAGAAATAAACCAACAAGGTTACCCACGCCGATACCATAAACCCATAATCTTTGAGTAACAACAAATTCAGTACAATGGTAATTGCCGCTCCCAGCCAGGAAATAAGCGTACCAACAAAGGTTCTATCTGTAACTTTATACCAAGTAGATAAATTATAATAAATACCGAAACACAAATTACCCACCACAATAATCGGTACTATATCCATAGCGATCCAATAAGAGCTATCTGTAATAAAAATTGATTTTAACCAACTGATATTCGCTATAATACCCAAAGCTGCCACAGATGCAAATAATGTAAAATACTCCGTGATTTTTGCATAAGTTTTTGGAGCATTTGCATTGTTCATTTGTTTAAAAAAGAAAGGCTCAATACCCATTCTATAAGCCGTAACAAATAGAGTCATTAGAACAGCTAACTTATAACAACCTCCGTAAGCCCCAGCTTCAGCCTTGGAAATAATGTTATATTGTACCGTTTTATCAAAGTTTTCGTTTACAACAAATGCTAATCCCGCCAACATCAGTGGATATGAGTATTTTATCATTCGTTTAAACAAATTTATAGAAAACTTAAACCTTATCTTGCTAACTACGGGTAGCAACATTACAAACGCCACCACACTAGCTATAATATTACTTACGAATGCATAAGACACCGATGTCTCCATACCCAAACTTTGAGAGGCTTCTTTAGGTATAAATAGAAATAATGCCAAAACACTCAATACTTGAACCAGCACTTGTGCCACTCTAATAGCAGAATACTTTATTGGTTTATTATTAAATCTAAGCCACGCCAACGGAATTACACAAATAGTATCAAAAAAAGCAATCCAAGCAAACCATTTAATATACTCAGGATGAGTAACGTACCCTAATGAATCTGCTATACTTTGATTGAAAATATAAACTCCACCTAAAAACAAACTTGCTGTGAAAAAGAGAAACCAAAACGAGGTGTAAAATGCCTTGTTTTCGTTTTCCTTCTCTGCCGAATAACGGAAAAAAGAGGTTTCAAACCCAAGTGTAAGTAATATGTTTACATAAGACATCCAAGCATAAAGATTGGTAAACTGGGCAAACTCTTCCCTAGAGATATAGTAAATGAAAAAAGGATTAAGCAGGAAATAAATAACCCTCGGTAAGATTGCTCCAATACCATAAATAATAGTCTCGTTGAGTAATTTTTTCAAAGCAAAAATTTCTGCAAAGATATAGAAAATATAAACTTCTATTCTATACTACAGCCGAGGTTTCTATATTGATTTTTAAATTGCTCTACCCACTTACGGTATTCGTTTTTATCTGCTTTATCGTCAAAGAAAGTCTCCAAATACTCAACAGAAAAATCATTAGGATAGTTTTGCATACTCTCTAACCTATCATTATACCAAGCCTCATTCAAAAGATAGTTGATGTAGTTTATATCCACCTTAAACCCGTATTCGTGGTAGGAATTAGTGGCAGAACTTTGAAAAGTCGTTTTCATAGCTTCCTTAGAAAGTCTAGCTATAAAGTTTGGATTATTTTTATGTTCATTATAGTAAGTGGCTGCATTTCTTAATTGTTGTTTTTCGTCCACCTTACCCTTTGCATCTTTCCAGACTTCTAGCCAATATTCTTTTTTCCATAATCCCATCAGGATAGAATTGAGCGACCAGTATTTTCTTTTGGTATAATTATCAAATTTCCCTAACTTATAACCTATTGTAAAGAATTTATACTTATTATAAAAAAACAAATCCATTAACCACTTTGAGCCTAGAAACAAATCCTTAGGTCTATTAAAATTGATATCTCCGCCAATTTTACCTATCTGGAGATATTCATCATCTTTAAAGTTACTTAGCCAGCCTAATTTTAAAAGATTGATGTTATTTTTCTCTACTTCTGTTAGTAAATTTTCTACATCAATTGTTTCTGTAAACCATACATCATCTTCTGTAACAACGCAATAATCTGTTCCACTCTCAACTGCTTCTATCCATAAATCGGTAGGAATACTAAAGCCATCTATATCCTTCCCCAATAAAATATTGTCTTCTACTGCCTTTACTTTTTGGGAGTAAGACTTAGATATTTTGATATTTATTTGAGGATACTTCTCTTTTATTTTATCCAAATATCTTGGAGGAGTACCGTCATCTAAAACTATAACAGAATAAGTTCCCTTTACATTTCTTTCAATAGACGCTAGACAACGGTCTAGATAGTAAGGTCTATTGAATGATTTTATGTATATATCCATATACTATTTAAGTATTTTTTTTAAAAGCAGCTTAATCTTTTGCAATAAAGGTAACTTTTTAAAGTAATCGTCTCGTAATATACTCTCATAGGCTAATGTTTCCAAATAATATTTGGCATGGTTTTGCTCCTGCCTTTTTAGCTCACTATACACGTTAGGTAAATATTTAAAATCATTTGCTAAATTTGAATACATCCATGCCAATTTAGAATAATCTTGTTTCTTCCCACTCCATACCCCTACATTTTGCCTATAAACAGCCATTTTTTCGTTAAAATATTTAATCTTACCAAATCTAGCTACATTAAGGAACAGCACTAAATCTCCCAGCGGAGAAGAATACGACCATTGAGAAAATTCAACTTTAATATTTCTAAAAAAAGAAGTTAAAGTAGGAACAATATTCTGCCTCGCCAAATCCTCTATACTAGAGGTTTCTTTTATTGTTAAATCATCAAAAAAAGATTTATCCGAAATATTTTCTCCGTCTTGAAGCTTAAAATTATGGCAGCATATTGCATAGTCTTGATGAAATTCCATAAAATCATATTGCTTTTGTAGCTTATTTTCATCAATCCAATAATCATCTCCATCAAAATACGCTACGTATTTCCCTTTTGCTTGTGCTAATGCCCAAATAAAATTCCCCATCATACCTTTATTATGAGTATGTTTGGTATACTTTACTTCAATATGAGAAGGAACTGTAGTTAAAATGTTTTTTATAACATCATCTGTACTGTCTGGAGAATTATCATTAGCTATTATGAACTCTATTGGAAAATTGGTTTTTTGCATGAAAACCCCTTCTATAGCCTTAGAAATATAATTTTCATGACCATAAGTAATCATTACAACACTTACTAAATTATTCATAATCAGAAATTAAATCTAACAAACCTTTTTCCCTTTTTTTAATTTTAGCTGCAGGTACTCCAACATATACAGACCAAGCTTCCGTATTTTTGCTGATTAGAGATATTGCCCCTACCGCTGTTCCTTCTGCTATTTCTACATCAGGCATAATAACACAACCCGTTCCAATTTGAGAATATCGTCTTATTTTAACAAGTCCTCCACTAACACGAGTATGTTCCTTTTTCGTCATTGGACTTATAAGAAAATTTCCGCCAAAATCGTCAGTCGCTGAAAAAACTGTACATCTAGGCGATAAACCAGTAAAGTCCTCCATTTCTATACCAAAAGCTCCATATAATGCACAATATGCTCCTATATGTATATAAGAACCTAATTTTATTTTGCCTGAAAGAATACAATAATCATCAATCCTAACATTACTACCTATCTCAATATCTCTTCCGTATAGGCTTACTTTTCTTGAAACTAACACATTTTCACCAAATGATTTAATCGGCAATTCTTTCAATTCTTCTATGCTGTAAAAAGAAGTCATATCTCCCTCATAATAATTTGACAAACCTTCTCTATTTCACTTTTTGTGATACTATCAAACAACGGTAAACACAACACCCGTCGACTGATACTCTCAGATATAGGCGACGGCACATAATCAACATAATTAAGTGTATTAAGACTTGGATAGAAGTATCTCCTTGGAAAAACATTCTTATTATTCATTTCTTTTTGAACTCTTAACAACTCTTCTTCTGTTCTAAATACCACTGGGAAATAGTGATAGTTCCATTCCGTATTTTCTCTAATCTTCAACACCTCAGCTTCTGTACCTTCAAGCAAACTCAAGTATAACTCTACTGCCCTTTTTCTACCATTCAAAATTTCATCATAATGATTATATACTGCTAATCCCATAGCCGCTTGGAGTTCACTCATTTTTGCGTTAATTCCTACATCGTAAAAACTCGTGGGTGTTTCATGCCCAAAGTTATGCATATAGAATAAACGATGCATAAGTTCTTCGTCATTAGTAATCATACAGCCCCCTTCTCCACAATGAAATATCTTAGTAGCATGAAAGCTACAAGTACTTACATCTCCATAACTAAATAAGCTCTTACCTTGATATGTAACTCCAAAAGCATGTGCAGCATCATAAACAACCTTAAGATTATATTGTTTTGCTATATTTTCTATCGCCTCCACATCACACGGATTACCAAACACATGAGTCGCCAATATAGCCGTTGTATTGGATGTAATAGCACTTTCAATTTTTAATGGGTCAATAGTCAAGTAATCAGGCTCTATGTCTACAAATACTGGTTTACAATTCTCCCAAACAATGGACGAGGTTGTAGCAACATAACTAAATGGCGTGGTAATAATTTCTCCTTTCAGATTAAGTGCTTTAATCGCTATTTGAATCGGTAGTGTGCCATTAGTAGTTAATATGATATTCTTGACATTAAGATATTCCTTAAGTTGTTTTTCTAGTTCTAAAACCAACTCCCCTCTGTTAGTCAACCATGCTTTGTCATATGCCCTCTGAACAAAAGACATATATTCTTCTATTGGAGGCAAATAAGTTTTTGTTACATTTAGCATATTTTTTAATTTAAAAAATTATATAGATTTTACCATTAATTCTTGTTTATTAATCACAATACTGTTTGCAGGGATATCCTTGTATATGGTACACCCAGCTCCAATAATGGTGTTATCTCCAATAGTAACTCCCTTTAATACGACTACATTACTTCCAAGCCAACAGTTTTTACCTATTTTTATAGGTGCTTTAGTAAAAATGTGATGTTCTACCTTTCCTTTTGTATGTTGATGGTTATGGTCATAAAGTTTCACTCCTTCCCCAAATAAAGTATTATCTCCTATTTCTATCTCATCTAAACAATTGATAGAACAATAATTATTCATAAATACATTATCCCCTATTATTAGCTGTGCCTCATTCCCCACCAAAACATTGCAATAATTTCTAATACTAATACCATTTCCTAGCTTAACATCTCTTAGTTGAGGATAAAAAGAAAAATTACAAAAATCCCCAAATTTAAAATTTGACGAATATTTTTTTATTTTTTTTAAATTGGGATATTTAATTAAAAAATAAATAAGTCTTGAAAAGAAGCCCATAAACACAATTTAACACCTACAAATGTATAAAAAATAATTGTACTTTTGCTAAAAACAAATTTATGCAAAATAGAACCTCCACTCCTTTAGTTACGATATCCATTCCTGTTTTTAAATGTGAAGATTTTATAGAAAAGTGTTTACAATCTGTATTAGACCAAACTTATCCAAACTTGGAAGTTACCCTCATAAATGACCAGACACCTGATAACTCTGTAAAAATTGCAGAAGACTTTATTTCTAAACATCAGCTTAATAATTGGAAGATCTATCATTTGGAGGAGAACTCTGGCTTATCCGTTGTCAGAAACAAAGGGATTGATACCGCTCAAGGAAAATATCTTTTTTTCTTAGATAGTGATGATACCATCACGCCCAACTGTATAGAAATCTTGGTTAATATCGCCGAGAACACTAATGCAGAAATGGTAATCTCCCAACTTGAATGTGAACAGCTTGAAACTGGAGAGAAATCTATCTGTATCAAGATAAAAGCCTCAGAAACAGAAATTAAAGGAAATGATAATATCTTAAAAGCATTCTCAGAAAGCAAATTAGTAACCTATGCTGTGAATAAACTTTTTATAACAGAATATCTTAGAAACAACAAATTATACTTTGTAAAGGGGCTATTTGCACAGGACGAGCTATGGACCTTTCATTTAGTCTTAAAAATGAACCACATTGCTATCCATAAAGGCATAACCTATACTTACTATTTGCATAAAAAATCCGTTATTCACAACCGAAACAAAAGAAATTTTGACAACTGGTTTACCATAGGACAACACATTAACGAAGCTTTGAAGGATGAAACAGAAAAGGAAAGAAAAAACCTCATTTTAAAATACCTTACCAACTACAAAACCACCACTTTACTAATGAATTGGAAAGCTCAAAAAAATGAAATTCTTTGGAAAGAGAGTTACTCTAGTTATAAGACATTAGCTTCTTTGAGCCTATTAGACTACTTCTCCTCTAGCTTTACCATTGATACCAAGAAGAAAGATTTTTTTAATAGTCTGCCCACTTGGCTTGGTATGAAAATCTTTAAATACCGCTACGAAAGATAATATTTGGATAAAATATTTTTCAAGTACAGATATTTGTTGTTAAGACTATTTTCTATAAAATAGTTTTCTACTTCACTTGAAATACTAATTGGATAGCCCACCCCCACCTTTATCAAGTTAAGATTTGGTTTAAGTTTGATAACACTTTCTAATATCTCTAGTATTTCAATAATAGTATAATTATCTATATAGGCTAAATTAACAACTCTATTAAACTGTTTTTGTTTGAGTAAATTAAAGACAACAGCCTTAACATCTTCTGCGTCTATCAAATTTCTTGTTGCCTTTGTGTGAACATTTATTACATCTCCTCGTTTAACGGAGTTTACAAGATAATTCATTAACAAATTAGGATTCCCTCCTTTTCCCACCACATTACTTAGTCTCAAAACCAAATACCGAGAACAAGTCTCTGCAACTACCTGCTCCATTTTAAGTTTATGTAAAACATAAGGGCTCTCCGCCTTAGAAGAGTCGTAGATACTACAAGTAGAAAAGTAGAGAAACAATTTATCAGGATTTTTCTTTATATTTTTTCTTAATAAATTTTCCTCTCGTTGGAATTGTGTCTTATCTGTTTCTAAAGAATTTGAGACCCCCGAAGCAAAAAACACCACCTCAGCCACACTTTCCCCCTTAAATAAGGAAGCTATAAGCCCATTACCTACTACCATTGGCATTCTATTTAATATCAGTTAGAAAGAACTTTCTTAAAATATTCTATTGTTTTAGCATTATCCATCCAAGTAAGATAGTCCTTTTTCACTCTTTCAGAAAACCCCACCAATATCTCTCTTTCATCATACAATTTAATTATTTTTTCTGCAAGAGCTTCTGGATTCCTTTCAAAAAAATATCCATTTTCTCCATCCTTAATTCCCATAAGAGGCAATCCAACCTTGGTAGAAATCACAGGCACACCTGCAAGACATGCCTCGGCATAAAGAGATGGACCTGAATCTGCATCGGAAGCTATCACTACCAAATCTATATCTTGATAAAAAGGATACAGTTCCTCATAAGCTCCTGAAAACTTTGTCTTAAGCTCTACTTTTCTCCCTGTATTTTTAACCATTTCCATAGCGGGAAGAATAATAGATTCAAAACCTTTCATAGGTCGCTTAGGGGTTCCCGTCCAACCTATTATTAATCCTTCTTTTTTACCTACAGTTTTATTTTCTATAAAATTATTTTGTCCAAAAATACCGTAAACAAACTGCACTCTATTAGATAACTTTTTATACTCTTTTTCTAAATTTCCACCTCCTACTATAATATAATCATAAGACGATAAATACTTATCATAAAAACTTTTTCTATCCAATAATGAGCGATCTATATTTTCTTTAATATCTACATTTGGACCATCATGAGGAAACTTATCTGTAAATATACCTACTATTTTCCTAGGAGCTGTAAAGGGAATTTCTGCAGTATATTGAAAGTAAAAAGCCATCTCCGTGATAATATCAAAATTGATTCTATCAACTAAAGTTTTATTGAGTTCTGCATCAAATTGATATACTTTATTTTTTGTTCTTTTAGGATAATAATACCTTTTATTATCAGAGACAAAATAGGTTAATTTATCTTTATTTAAAATATAACTAAGAGTATGAATAAAATAAGACTTTAATTGAACCCACCACCGTACCTTACCGTCAAAAGGTTTAATAAAATAATCCTGCTGATAAGTTATGTAACAATCGTACTCACTGAAAAGATAAGGCACCCATACTTTGACCATGTATTCGTATGCCCAATTAGGTTTGTCAACAATAAATAAAATACTTTTTTTCATTTTAAATACTCTTTATAGTATTTCTCTACTGGGGGATGTCCTACGTGTAAAAGAACTTCTTCACCACACCCTTCCTCTCCTACACAAACACAAAATTGTCTTGGCAATACATACGGATAAACCCCTGTATCCCAAGCAGCTTTCCACATAATGTAGGATCCTCTTGCAGGTTCTGCTTTCATTAATTCTGATGCTCTTTTATAAAATATCTGTCCTCTAATATCATCTTTCCAAAGAGTCATAGGGCTTTGGTTATAAGAATACCCCATCCCCCTACTTTTATCTGTAATTTCTCTTGTATCCAAAGACATCTTCATATCTTGTCTCAATAATTGCCTTACATTATGAGGAACACAAAAACCAAATTTTTGAGTTAAAGTTACTAAAGCAATAATATCTTCAGAAGTGATATACATATCTGTATCTATTGAACACTTAAAATCTGCCTCAGACTCTAATAAACCTAAAAACCTGAAATAAACACTTGTCCTATGTCCAAACCTTGTATGGTTTTCCTCATTTTTAACTGGAGATACTACTCTCTTAGTCTGCACCCCTTCTATTTTTAAATCAAAATCTGTATAAACAGTATAAGTAGCTTTAGGAAAATATTTTTTTAAGCTAGAAAGAGTGGGATCTAATCTTGAATGTCCACTTAAATCCGCCCCTCCTGCATTTACTCTGTTTTCTCCAAACTCTGCAAATATAAACTCCATAGAAGTATTATCTATATACGCTTTTTCTTCTACAGAAAAAACTTCCCGATTAAAATTGGGTTCTTTATTTTTATCTTGGGTTAAATAAATAGCTTCTTTGCGTCCTAATAAAACCTGCAAGCTATCCTTAATGCGCTTAATCATGATATATATATAAATACAAATTAATTATAAGTCAACTCTTTTATTTTTTCAAAAATTTGGTGTTCTTCTACACATTCCACAGCTCCCAAATCAATATAATTTAAAAAAATATTTGAGATTTGGGACAAAGTAATACAGTTTTTTTTCTAAAAAAAGTCACTTAACCTACAAAGAGTAAACGACTGTCAATTATTTTTTAATGGTTGCTTATCTCGATTTAGGTTATTTAATTAAAATTCATTCTTATGAACTTCCCAACTTCATAAAAACATTTCATTTTAAGCCTTGTAATTCCACCGTTTTCTTAAACTTATCTGATGTACTCATCAATTCCCCAAAATTTCCTGAAGCTGTAATTTCACCTTGCTCCAAGAGAAAAATTTCATCCACATTCTTAATAGTAGATAATCTATGGGCAATAATAATCATCGTAAACTTACCTTGCAGCATATCTATACTTTCCTTAATATGTTTTTCTGTTTCAGAGTCCAAAGCCGAAGTCGCCTCGTCCAAAATCATCAATTCCACATCCTTATAAAGCTCTCTCGCTATGGAAATCCTCTGTTTTTGCCCTCCCGAAATCAATATCCCATTATGCCCAAGTACAGTATCCTCCTTCTGGTTAAGCCCCTCCATAAAATCTTTCAAGGATACCATTTCCATAATTTTATGGAATTTAGCAAGTGCTTCCTCCGTTTTTTCCGCCCAAAAAGTTACATTATTAAAAATCGTATCGTTAAAAACCACAGGCTCTTGGGTAATATACCCTATCCTTTTTCTGTAAGAATCCAAATCCGAAGCATAAACCGATTTACCCGATACCCAAACTGAGCCTTGATTTGGAGTCATTAACCCGCAAATCACATTAGCTAACGTCGTTTTTCCTGCCCCACTCTCACCCACAAAAGCTACGGAGGTTTTCTTTGGAATAGAGAATGTTACCTCTTTCAAAACCTCTTTGCTATCATACTTCACACTTACATTCTCTACCTTTATTTCGCCTATCTCCTCTATGTTTTCCGAATATTGAAGCTCCTTATATTTAGTAAACTGGAGAAGTAAAGTCTCTATAGACTCTAATCCCGCCGAATTCGTCAAAAAGCCATTCCACGCATTCTGCATCGAAGCCAAATGAGCCAAAGCCCTATAAAACAAAAGTAAACTTACCAAAATAGAACTAAAATCCCCTCCCATTACATTAACCTGAAACAGGATAACTCCCGAAATAACCACAATGATTAATGGCTCCCTAAGGCTTTCAGCAATACTTCCAATACGCCCTATTCTAAATGAAATCTCCTCTACCGTCCAAATATTATCCTGCAATTTTTTTTCAAACGCTTTAAAATAAGTTGTTGCCTTTAGATATTTAAAATGATTGATAACTTGTATTAAATCTCCGTTAAAATCATGTCCCAACAAGGATTGCTTCCTTGCATACCTCTGTGTTATCTTATTGATATACTTATAAAAAATATTCGTTATCACACCTCCTAACCCTACCATAACGGCAAATTTCCAGTTCGCAGAAAAAGCCAATACCACGTAAGTCATCACCATAACTATATGTTGCATTGTATTGAAGTAAAAAGTCATAGCCCCCACTAGTTTTCCCGTTTCTCCAATCATGTTGTTTTGCAACTTACCAGCTTCCATTTTGGTAAACCCAGAATAAGAAAGTGATTTCAGCCCTTCAATCAAACGAATACGTACGGTTCTTATCGTTTTCAATCGAATTTTGATGAAATAAATTGAACGCAGGTAATAAAAAACGCCCTTAAATAAAAACAAGGAAACCATAAAACCCAGTGTGGTCATCAAGTTTAACTCTAATCCTATTTTAGTAATAAGATCAACTAAAAACTGTAAATTACCCAAAGATTCTCCCCCTCCCTCAGTTCCTGTAGCTAAAGCCAATAAAGGAATAAACATAGCCAAACCTAAACCATCTAATAGCCCAACCAAAAAATTGAGTAATATATAGCCATAGATATGCCACCCTATTATTTTTTTAAAATAATTAAAAAAACCAAGACTACTCGTTGTCTTATTTTTCATACTTGTACTCTAATAATCATATAACGCATTCAGAAAAATTATAATACTAAATGCACAATTCAACTAACCTCCACACATAAATAACCTCGCAAAGCTACAAATTTATTTTGAATCCATCTGCTTTTATTCATAGCTACAAAGCTTTATCTTATACAAGATTAAATTTATCATTAATCCTTTTTTATGTCTACACCACATTACTCCAAAGATTTTCTTAACTTTGCTCCTATTTTACAGAGTATATCATGAATAACCATTTTGATAATGATGACGATGTGTTTACAGGCAAAGAGTACACCCCCTTAAGATCTGATGCCTTTGAGAAAACACCCAAAGAAAAAATTGCTATTATAGAGAAACATTTTGCCGAAATCATGCAAACTTTAGGGCTAGATATGACAGATGACTCTCTAAAAGATTCACCTAAGCGAGTAGCCAAAATGTATGTAAATGAGATTTTTGGTGGGTTACTTCCTGAAAACAAACCAGGTATCTCTACTTTTAGCAACAAGTATAAATACAGACAAATGCTCGTGGAAAAAGATATTACAGTTTATTCTTTTTGTGAGCATCATTTTTTGCCTATCATCGGTAAGGCTCATGTGGCTTATATCTCTAACGGGGAAGTGATTGGGTTATCAAAAATCAATAGAATTGTAGATTATTACGCCAAACGTCCACAAGTA
The DNA here is from genome assembly GCF_009663465.1 of Riemerella anatipestifer. Classification (GTDB taxonomy): domain Bacteria; phylum Bacteroidota; class Bacteroidia; order Flavobacteriales; family Weeksellaceae; genus Riemerella; species Riemerella anatipestifer_C. The sequence continues at coordinate 228,416 of NZ_QXHU01000002.1, read as the reverse complement.
CAAGAAAGACTCACTATGCAAATAGTAGAGGCTTTAAAAGAGGCTCTCAACACTAATGATGTGGCTTGTATTATTGATGCTAAGCACCTTTGCGTTAATTGCAGAGGCATCAAGGATACGGCTAGCTCTACCATTACAGCCGAGCTTAGTGGTATCTTTAGAACTAATCCTATCACTAGGCAAGAGTTTCTACACTATGTTGGTAGTCACACAAAACTAGATTAACTCCACCCTTTTCAAAACGAAAAAGATATGCTTAAAATATATAACTCTCTCACAGGAGAAAAAGAAATATTCAAACCTATTTTAGACCACAAGGTAGGCATGTACGTGTGTGGGCCTACGGTGTACAGCAATGTTCATTTGGGCAATGTGCGTACTTTTATGTCCTTTGATTTTATTTACCGTACATTGGTGTATTTAGGTTACGAAGTGCGTTATGTAAGAAATATTACTGATGCGGGGCATCTTACCGATGATGGTGATGTAAACAACGACCGTTTCATAAAACAGTCAAGGTTAGAAAAGCTAGAACCTATGGAAATTGTACAAAAATACACCGTAGATTTCCATAAAGTTTTAGAACTTTTTAATCTACTTCCCCCAACCATCGAGCCTACCGCCATAGGGCATATTATGGAGCAAATAGAACTCACACAAAAACTAATAGACAAAGGCTTCGCTTATGAAAGTAATGGTTCAGTTTATTTTGATGTAAAGGCTTACAATGAGAAAGGACTAAACTACGGCGAACTTTCCAAAAGAAACATAGAAGAACTCTTTGCCAACACTAGAGATTTGGACGGACAAGGAGAGAAAAAAAATCCACAAGATTTTGCACTATGGAAGAAAGCCTCTCCAGCTCATATTATGAGATGGAACTCTCCTTGGGGAGAGGGATTTCCTGGTTGGCACCTAGAATGTACTGCTATGAGTACTAAATATTTAGGCGAAAAATTTGATATACACGGAGGCGGAATGGATTTAAAATTCCCTCACCACGAATGTGAGATTGCTCAAGGTAAGGCGTGTAATGGAACATCACCCGTAAACTATTGGATGCACGCCAATATGCTGACGATGAACGGACAGCGAATGAGCAAGTCCACAGGAAACTATATCCTCCCAATGCAACTCATTTCTGGGGAAAATGACTTTTTTGAAAAATCATTTCATCCATCAGTAGTGCGTTTTTGCTTTATGCAAGCCCATTATCGTAGTGTATTGGATATTTCTAACGAAGCAATGATAGCTAGTGAAAAGGGCTTCCAAAGACTTATGGAAGCTATGAGTGTTTTAGAACATTTATCAGCTAATGGTAACAATACTACATTCAATATTGAGGATTGGAAGTCTAAATGCCACACCGCATTATTAGATGATTTTAATGCTCCTATACTTATTGCTCATTTATTTGAAGCTGTTAAATTTATTTTTGCACTAAAAGATGGCAAGGAAAGTATAAGTGAAACAGATTTAGTTCTATTAAAAGAAACTTTAAACCGTCTAATTTTTGATGTTTTAGGACTTCAGAAAATAGAAGAAAATAATAATGAAAAGCTAGACCAAGCCCTTCAAATCCTAATCAACCTTAGAAACGAAGCTAGAAAAGCTAAAAATTGGGAATTAAGCGACCAGATTAGAGACCAACTGCTAGAAAAAGGCATTGAACTAAAAGATGGTAAAGAAGGGACGACTTATAGTTTGAGCTAACTCAATAATAAAAAAGGGACACTTTATAAAATGTCCCTTTTTCTTTTAATTTCATTTATCTACAAATGGTTCTAGGCTCCGCTTGTGCTTTAGGATAAATACAGAGTTCCGCTATAGAAACACGCTCTGGAGCGTTGATACAATACGCTACTGCATCTGCAATATCTTCGGCTTTCAGGGCTTCGTAACCTTCATAAACGGCTTTAGCTCTTGCTTCATCTCCTTTAAATCTCACTTTAGAGAAATCGGTTTCTACCGCTCCAGGCTGAATATTGGTTACTTTAATACCAAAACCAGTAAGCTCTATCCTCATACCTTCCGAAATCACATCTACAGCCCTTTTAGAAGCACAATAGACCACCCCGTTAGCATAAGTTTGGCGAGCCGCAACGGAAGAAATGTTGATAATATGCCCTCTCTTTACCTCTTTCATTCTAGAGATAATCGGCTTTGAGACATAAAGTAAACCTTTCACATTAGCGTCCATCATCATATCCCAATCAGAAATATTACCGTCTGACAGAGGCTCTAATCCGTGAGCATTCCCTGCATTATTGATGAGTATATCTATATCCTTGAAACTTTCAGGCAAAGATGTTATGGAGTGTTCTACCTCATCAGCGTTTCTAACATCAAAAACCAAAGCATACACCTCTGTTTTTGAAGATAATTTCTCTCTAAACTCTTCTAAAACTTCTGCTCTTCGTCCACAAATGATGAGTCTGTATCCCTGTTGAGCCAAAAGCTCTGCCGTAGCCTTCCCTATGCCCGACGTAGCTCCTGTTATAAATGCCGTTCTTCCCATAATAAAATTATTATTTAAGCCTTTTTCTTTTAAGTCTAAGCATCTTATATTTAAGATATCTGTTTAAGTCTTTATTCTTTACCGTTCTAGTGTTAAATATCAAAATTGGAAAAACAACTCCAAACGCTAGTACCAAAACGGTAAACCCTGCATTAAGTCCATTATTGATAATCTCTATCAGATTTTCCACTGTAATTGAGTTTTCCTTCCTAGACGACACAATACGTATAATCCCTACCATAAAATTATAACCTAATGTTCCTGGTATCATATTGATAACCGCAGGTATCGTAAATACAATAGGTGGTGTGTGTACTCGGTGGGCAAAATACAAACCTGATAGCCCGACGGCAGATGCTCCCAAAAGCGTTGCCATTACCACTTGCCCATTTAACACATAAACTAATATTATTGTTTTTATACCGAAACCTAAAGCGGCTAATAGTGCTACCGCCCATAATGCCCGCCTTGGAGTATTGAAAAGTACCGCAAAGCCTAACGATACAAATACCGCCCAAAATATCTTTTCTAAAACATCATACGCCATAAAACAATCTGAATATAAATACTGATAAATAATAGCCTACCGCTATCATAAAAACAATCATCGTTCCCAAGGCAGCTTTAGCCCACCCCGAAACAATATGTCCTTCCAATAAATCTAAAAAACCATTGATTAAAGGCACTCCCGGTATCAACCAAAGTACACACGCTGTGAGTGCCGCATGACCTTCTGGCAGACCTAGAATCAATGCCATTTTCACAACCGATACCGACACAAACGCAGCCACTAAACTCTGCATAAACAGATTATATTCTTTTTTAACTAAAAATAATCTTACCCAAAAACCAATGACACTCGCTATAAATACTACTAAAAACTCTAAATAAGTCCCTGAAAACAACTGACTAAGCGCCGCTGTCGCCATACCAATCCACAGCATTTTAATCCATACAGAGTAATGAGGCTTATTCCTTATTTCATCTAATCTTTTTTCTACTTCGTCATAAGGAAGTTTGTGTGCTGCTATATCCCAACTAAGAACGCTAATATCTGAAATAAGATTAAAATTGATACCATATCTACCAATGGTTTTAACTAAAGTTTCTGTATTATTTCCATCTTTATCGTACAAGGATAGAAATATCCCCGAAAAAGAGAAAAACACTTCCACATCGTAGCCATAGGCTTCCGCAATACGCACTACATTTCGTTTTGTCCTCGTAGAGTTAGCACCATTAGAAATGAGAAGTGTAGCTACCTCTGTTAAAAGCTTTGCTAGTGTAGTTATAGACCGCTTGTTATGTTCCAAACTATGCTCCATATTGTAAAAAAAACAGATTGATATAGCTACCAATCTGTCTTAGAATTATTTCTTGTCCGCTACTTCTTTAGTATCCGGAAATCTATTTTGTGTAAACTCTCGAGATATAGCAGCTTTCTCAAATTTAAGTTTACCTGCCATTGTTTCTAGTATCACACCATCTTCTGTTATTTGTGAAACTCTACCGTGTATCCCAGATGTGGTAACCACCATTCTCCCTGGTTTTAGAGATTCTTGGAAGTTTTTCTCTTGCTTCTGTTTTTTCATCTGTGGACGAATCATAAAAAAGTAAAAGAAAACTATCATACCTCCTATCATAATGAAAGTTGGCATTATAGATGGTTGTGCTTGTGCTTGAAGTAAAATAAGTAAATTCATTGTTTTTTATTTAGTTTTATTTTTAGTGATAGACGACTACTGTACATCTGCTGTGAAACTTAATACAATAGGTGTTTTTTCTGTGTTAGCATAAACTTCCACAAATTTTTGCTGCATTCCTTGGAAACTACCTGAATCAAATTTAAGAGTTACCTTAGCTACTTTACCCGGTAATATAGGCTCTTTAGTATAATCAGGAACAGTACAACCACAAGTAGGCTTAACATTAGAAATTATTAGTGGATTTTTACCTGTATTTGTAATTTCATAAGTATGCTCTACAATAGAACCCGATTTAACCACACCAAAATCAAAACTTGGAGCCGATAAAGCCACCGAAGTTAATGGTGAAGATTGTGCCTGCTTTACCATATCAGATTGCTCTGTGTGCAGTTGCTCCTCAACAGAAATTTGTTCTGCAACTTCCGTTTCTGGATTAAGCACTTCCGGCTTTTCATTTTTATTACAAGCCGTTAGAGATAATACACTAAATCCCAAAAGGGCAGTTATTTTTGTAATTTTTCTCATTGTATATTTATTTTAAAAACGATTGATGTCTTCTGCATATTTACCTAAAAGTCCGTTGATAAACACTTGACTTTTATCTGTAGAAAATGCCTTAGAAATTTCTATATATTCGTTGATAATCACTTTAGAAGGCGTTAATGGGAAATGGTCTAATTCTGTGATAGCCGCTATCAAAATCACTCTATCCATAAGAGAAACTCGGTCTAGCTCCCAATTTTTAAGGCGTTCTTTTAGCTTCACTTCCGTATCTTCCCAATGGTTTAAGCTGTATTGTAATAGCTTTTGTGCAAAACTTCTGTCTTCCTCATCTTTAATAATCTTGATAAGTGTATGGCTCGGCTCACCTTCTCTTATAAAACCAATGGTCTTTTGTATCATTGTATTAGAAATATGTAGGTCATCTGCCCAGCTAATTTCTTTCTCTTCCATCAGCTCGTGGAACGCCTCATTCTCTGCCACATACCTCAAAAATAATTTCCCAAGGAATTTTTGGTCGTCTTCAAAAGACACTTCGTCATTCTGCATAAAGTCTTGGTAACGCTTCCCCGCCTTCATTCTTTGGAAAGTCTTTACCAATAAATCATCATCTAAGTCCCACTTTAGGTTTTGATGTTTTGAGGTAAATGAAAGTCGCTCCTGATTATTCTCTATATTTTCTAGAACTTGGTTTCTAATGAACTTCTGATTAGGATTAAGGTCTTCCTCGGTCTTTAAAAACTTACCTTTGCTTATTTCCATTTGGTGCTCTGCCAAATGTTTTAGACCAACCAAAAAATTAAGCTGATAAACATACAAATGATAAATCTTCTCTATTTCTGAGAACATTTTTCTTTGCAATGCATCTTGGCTAAGTGGATTTTGCTGGTAAGCATAAAGGGTTTGTACTACTTTTTCTCGTATTTGTCTTCTTCCTAACATTTCAAAGGTCTTTTTCGGTGGCAAAGATACGGATAAATGCCCAACCAACGAAAACTTGAAATCAAAAAAAGCACCACCTTAGTCAGATGATGCTTCTTTATTTTTAATTCTAAAAAGGATTATTTGTTATAGTTTTCTTCTACTTTATCCCAGTTAATCACTTCAAAGAAAGCTGTTACATAGTCTGGTCTTCTGTTTTGGTAATTAAGGTAATAAGCGTGCTCCCACACATCTAATCCCAAGATAGGCGTACCACCGCAGCCTACATTTGGCATCAATGGATTATCTTGATTAGCCGTAGAACATACTTCTAAAGACCCATCTGGCATTTTGCAAAGCCACGCCCAACCAGAACCAAATCTTGTTTTTGCCGCTTCCGAAAAATCCGTTTTGAATTTATCAAAACCACCCATTTTCTCAATCTCTTCTTTCACTTTTCCTACGGGCTCTTTGCTTCCTCCTGGAGTTAAAACTTCCCAAAAAAGAGTGTGGTTAAAGTGCCCACCACCATTGTTTCTTACGGCTGGCTTATCGCTTCCCTGTTGGCAAACTTCCTCTATAGACTTGCCTTCTAACTCCGTTCCCGCAATTGCTTTATTAAGGTTATCTATATAGGCTTGGTGGTGTTTGGTGTGGTGTATTTCCATCGTTTTTGCATCAATGTGCGGTTCTAGAGCATCGTAAGCGTATCCTAGTTTTGGTAATTCAAATGACATAATTTTATTTTTTTAATTAAACTTCATCAATGTTTGCCCCAAATTTAAGTAATTATTCCGCTATATTGAAAATGATTGTTCAAAATTTTACTAAACTTTAACATCACCTCACCATCAATACTGCCATCAGCATACACGCCAATTTTATCATTCTATCGTCGTCTATTATTATTTTGTATAGGTTCTCGCTACCCAATTAAAGGATTAAACCTCCCTAAAAAAACTTATCATACACTACACCCAGAACCCAAACAAAGAACTCCATTCTATCACTCCTAGAAAACAAAACGCCCCTTCTTCCCACCCATTTTTGCATTAGAATTTCACAAGGCGATGCTAAGGGAACTCATCGTTATATCCCATAAATACAGAGTATTTAGCCAAAAAAATAAAGATTTGCATAATCGAAAGACAATTTATAGATTTATCATCGAAATATAAAAATCATTACCTATTTATCTCATTAGAGGCTAAAATAGTATGTGATTTTTAGTAAAAATAGTATCAATCCAATAAAAACAAGTAAAAATGGCACAAGAGAACACCATTTCTGTAAACTTCAGTACAGAAGAAATCAAAAAAGTGAAAGACGCTATCAGCACCATTGCCGGTGTTTTAGAAGGTAAAGTAAAGAGCCTTACGCCTACGGAAAGGCAAGGTTTCGGGCGGGTAAAGTACGAAAAGGAGGTCTGGATAGACCGTGTGAAGCTCCAAATGGACGCCAACCCTACCAAAGTACCTACTTATGTGGACAAAACGGAGTTCGACCAAGACTACGCCGCCCACAAACAACTCAACGAACTCATCAACCTCCTAGACCAACAACTACAACTGATGAAGGATACCAATCTCCTATTGGGCTATGATTTGGACGGTGCTGCCCTGATGTTTTACCGTGCGATAAAGGTGGCGGCTACCAATAACGACCCTGGAGCAGGCTCCATCTACACCGACCTTAAGCAACAATACCCTGGAGGAAGGGCAAAAGCCCCCGTTGCTAAGCCCTCCGAACCGACTAACTAACCCTTCTGATTCTCCTTGCTTACGGGTAAGGGGTTTTTATTTTAGGGGTGCAGGAGGTGTTATTTAAAGCCCCGACACCCCTTTGGAAGGGCTAAACGACCCCTTCCGAAGGGGTAAAAAAGGGGTTGATAAGGGGGTAACAGGTCGTAAACTACGGGATAAAAGTCCGTTCCGAAGGGACTAGCCTAATAAAATCAATAACAAAAAAAAGATAAAATATGAAACAAAAATTAACTATTTTGGGTCTGTCTGGTCTGTTGTTATTAACAGGTTGTAGGGCAGACGATATGGTAACCAATGCCAAACGGCAAGATAATTAGGCAAAGAAGTTTAGTGTTTTTACGAAGAAAACCGATAATGAAGTGATAGATTATGCTAAAGGATTTGAAATTCTTGCACAAATCCACGATAGTCTATATCATACTAATATCTCTGGCAGAAAGCATATGGAGAAACTCTTGGAGCTATCTAAAGTTAAAGATATTGATATGAGTGCCATAGAAGCAAAACCTTATGTAGATTTTGGTATTCACTCTCAAACTATTACAGAGAAGAATGGTGATAAGTGGGTAGTATTTCCAAGAATACAAGACGGTATGGTAAAAGATTTAGTCTGTGGTGTGCTTTCTGATGAAGAAACGCAAGTTCATTACTATGTTCTAAAAAGGGATACAGAATTTTATAAAAATAGTATTGGCTTATTCCAAAATGCTTATATAGAAAAATATGCACCAGCGAAAAAAGCATTAAATAGTTCACAAAAGTTTTTGGAACTGGGTATATGTACGAAGAAAGGAAATTTTTTTGATAATTGTAATATACCTATCGTAATATTACCACCACCGCCACCTAAAGGAGGTGATAAAGGAGGTGTTAGTGGTGTTATAGATGGCGGCGGTGGCGGCGGAACTCCTTGGGTTGTTGATCGTGGTTGTATGAAGTATTATAAATGTAATGATCATGACAATGGCGGCGGTGGTTACTCTCATCCTATCCCTCCTAGAAACCCTTGCAAGAAAATGAAAGGTAAATTTGAAGACCCTATTTTTAAAAAGAATTTTGAAAGACTCCAAAAAAAAGAAACACTTGATCTAGACCATGAGCTGGGTTTTGCCGAATCTTACGAAAATAGCACTCCTACATTGCTTACAAATAGGACTGGCACCACCAGCGTTCGCCTCCCAGAAGATGGAAGAAGTTACTACGGCTTTATGCATACCCATAACAATAAGGAAGGGGTGGTTAAAATATTTTCTCCTGCCGATGTGGCTACTTTTTTAAGCTCTTGTGTAAGAAATGCTGAAGAAAAGGGAAATGCTTCAGATGCCTACGCCATTGTGGTAACTTCTGAAGGGAGCTATACCCTAAAATATACGGGGGACGGCAACTACAGTCTGGGATCTAATCAGTTGAGTCAATGGGATACATGGTATAATGACAAATATTTTAGTTTATATTACAACGGTAATGAATCCTTTTCTCAACCTGATGTAGAAAAACTATTTACACAATTTTTAAAAGAAGTGGTGAGAATAGAGGGTTTAGAAGTATATAAAAGCACTCCCACATCATCAGAAAAAATGGAGTATAACGGAGAAAACCAACCCGTAAAAACAACTCCGTGTAATTAAATCTGTAACTAAAAAAATACTATTATGAAACAATTTATTTTAATCATTACCCTGTTAACGACTGGGTTTTGTAAATCACAAACTTATACACTAAGAACCTATGGAATAAATTTCCCTAAAGACAGCTATGTAAAGGACACCCAAAATGAATTACCTGCCTATGAAGGAACTTGGAAAGGAACTTGGGACGGAAAAACAATTCTCATAACATTTAAAAAGATAAAATATTATAAATGGTTTTTAAATGATAAGGCTTACTACGCTGATATATTGGTAGGAAAATTTAAAGTAATAGACCAAAATAATAAAGTTCTATTTGATAACACCAATATATCCGATACCGAAGCAAAAATTAAAGGAGGAAATTTCAGAAGAAACAAAAATGGATATTACTTAACATATATAGATAGAGATATTTGTGGTCTGAATGGGCATATGACCATTTATTTTACAGACCATACAAAAAGTAGGTTACAATGGAACTTCTATGAGGGTAGTAATCTTATTACACCAGATTGTCCTTATTATAATGCCGCGGTATTTCCTCAACCGCTACCAAAAGACCTTGTTTTAGTAAAACAATAAAAAACACATAAAGCCCAGCTTTATAAAGTTGGGCTTTTAGCAAAAACTATTATGAAACAATTTATTTTAATCATTACCCTGTTAACGACTGGGTTTTGTAAATCACAAACTTATACACTAAGAACCTATGGAATAAATTTCCCTAAAGACAGCTATGTAAAGGACACCAAAAATGAATTACCTGCCTATGAAGGAACTTGGAAAGGAACTTGGGACGGAAAAACAATTCTCATAACATTTAGGAAAGTAAAAAAATACTTAACACATAAAGTATCCAATGAATACTTCAGAGATATGTTAATAGGAAAATTTAAGGTAATGGATCAAAATAACAGAATTTTATTTGACAACTCTTATTTGTCTGATCAAGATACCAAGATAGAAGGTTGGGGATTCAGAAAAAAAGATGATAAATATTCCTTAAACTACCATGATAAAGACATCTGTGGTCTTTGGGGCTTTATCACGATTTATTTTACAGACCATACAAAAAGTAGGTTACAATGGAACTTCTATGAGGGCAGTAATCTTATTACACCAGATTGCCCTTATTATAATGCAGCGGTATTTCCTCAACCGCTACCAAAAGATCTTGTTTTAGTAAAACAATAAAAAACACATAAAGCCCAGCTTTATAAAGTTGGGCTTTATCGTTTTAGTAAATATCGTCATCAATGATACGAACTCAACACGGCATTAAAGGTCAAAAACCCTCTTAATATCCTCTACCCTATCCAATTTCTCCCAAGTAAAGAACTCTAAATCTTTTACCACAAGTTCATTTTCTTTCCCTTCATTAAATACCTTATCCGCAATATAAGACTCCCTACCCATATGCCCATAAGCCGCCGTTTCTCTGTAGATAGGGTTTCTTAATTTTAAATTAGTTTCTATGGCGTAAGGTCTCAAATCAAAAATACCTTTTAATTTTTCCGCTATTTCCCCATCGCTATAAGGCACCTTAGAGGTTCCGTAGGTATTGATGTAAAGCCCACAAGGCTCTGCCACACCAATAGCGTAAGATACTTGAACCAGCACCTCATCTGCCACCCCAGCAGCCACTAAATTTTTAGCAATATGTCTGGTAGCATACGCTGCACTTCGGTCTACTTTAGAAGGGTCTTTACCCGAAAAAGCACCGCCTCCGTGAGCGCCTTTCCCTCCATACGTATCCACAATAATCTTGCGTCCGGTAAGACCCGTATCCCCATGAGGTCCACCAATAACAAACTTCCCTGTAGGGTTGATGTGATATTTAATATCATTATTAAACAACTTCTGTATCTCTTGTTTTTGCTTAGCGACCACTCTAGGAATGAGGATTTCCGTTAAGTCTTTTCTAATCTGGGCTAACATTGCATCATCATCAGAAAACTCATCGTGCTGAGTGGATATTACAATGCTATCAATTCGGATAGGCTTATGGTCATCAGAATACTCTATGGTTACCTGACTTTTAGCATCGGGACGAAGGTATTTTATTTCCGTTCCTTCCCTTCTGATTGCAGACAGTTCCCTCAAAATAGCGTGTGCCAAATCTAAAGCCAAGGGCATATAATTATCGGTTTCGTTGGTTGCATAACCGAACATCATTCCCTGGTCGCCTGCCCCTTGGGCTTGGGCTTTTGCTTCAAAGTTATCTTCGGCTACCACTCTATCCACCCCTTGGTTAATCTCTGGCGATTGCTCGTGGATGGCAGACAAAACCCCACAAGAATCTCCATTAAACATATACTCGCCTTTGGTATAGCCTATCTCATTGATGACCTCTCTAGCAATGGTTTGCACGTCTAAGTAAGCCGAAGATTTAACCTCTCCCGCCAAAATAACCTGTCCTGTGGTTACTAAAGTTTCACAAGCCACCTTTGCCTTCTCATCGTAGGCAAGAAAATGGTCTATTAAAGCATCAGAAATTTGGTCTGCAATTTTATCAGGATGTCCTTCTGAAACGGATTCAGATGTGAATAAATACGGCATATTTTTTTATTATTTAATTAAATTTAATACTAAAAATAAGACCGAAGAACATCAAAAAGAAACTAAAATAGAAATCTGTTTTAGCATTTTTTAGTGAGGTTGCAATCAGTCAAATTTTTCCTCTTTACTTTAGGTTTGCAAAGTTATAAAAGTTTTTATTTATAACAAAAACTATTTAAGCTCCTCGTACTTTATAGCTTTCATATCTAATTTTAAATATTTCCCTTGATTATTAACTGCCTTAGGATTACTTACCCCCATAAGCTCTAAAACGGTTTTGTAGATGATACTTGTTGATACAACTTTATTTACCTCAACACCTTTATTTTTAGTTTTATATAGCGGTGAGTACCATATAAAGAAAGGCACCTGAACCGCTTCTCTGTAGTCCCCGTGAATATACTTATCGTCTTTTTTGATTTGACCGTGGTCTGAAACATAGACTAATACAGAGTTTGTTTTCTCAATCTGCTTCATCACTTCCCCCATTACCTTATCGGTATATCTTATAGAATTGTCGTAACAATTATCCAATTGCCCTTGAAATTTCCAATACTCTTCCTTCTCTGGATATTTATCACAAGAATAAGGGTGACTACCATTGATGTGCATTATAATCACCTTCCTTTTTTTTGAATTTTTATTTAGAGAAAGTACACTCGATAGCTCCGGGATTAAACTCTCATCAAACCCGCCAATCCATTTTTTATTCTTAGAGAAAGACGCTATTGCCGTTATTCCTGCCGCTCCACCTTGTGTACTAAGCCAATAGGTATCGTATCCTTGATGATTAGCTACATTCACAATATTATCACTAATAGACAAGATATTTTCTTTGTAGTTATCTATATCAATGTTACTTAGAATAATGGGTACCGCTAAGTTAGTAATAGCCGCTGGAGAATATGCATTATTATAAATTTTCATATTATGTTTCTCAGAAACTGCTATGGGCGTAGTATTTCTTCCATAGCCATACAACGACATATTTTGCTTTCTTGCAGACTCTCCAATTAAAATCACAATATTTTGAGGTAATTCTTCTCCATCATCTAACGGAGACAAATTATAATGAACTTTATTCTCTGTTATTAGCTTTAGCTCTTCTCTTAGGTTATATGCTTTTTGTAAATCACTAGCATGGTAGAAGACATTTTTAATCATACTACCCCCCCCCTTTATTACTGATATACTGATGTTTAGCATAAAAAAGTAGCGGTAACAATACCCAAACAAACGAATATAGATATATTGGCATTCTTTTGAAGTTGTATATTTTATTTGATAGCTCTCTAATAAAAACAAATGCTAAAACTACAAACGATACAGCCGCTATAATAGGTAGTATTAAAGTTTTAGACATACTAAGGCTTTCCGAGAGATTAGTGTCTAGTACACTCATTATCATTCCTACATTAAATCCCTGCTTATATATAAATAGGCACGACGCAGAAATCATAAAATTAGCTCCCAACAAAAGCAACAGTAAAAAAACTATCCATTTGAAAAAATAATTCCCCCTATAAAGAATGCTACAAAAGGTAATTATCGAAAAAAACATCACACCATACTCTATAACATTCCTCACCACATCGAGCCCATTGACACTCTTAAAAGAACCATCTAATAAATAAGGGTATGATGAGAAAAAACCGACTATATACATCACAAAAGACAATAGCCCGAATATATAGATTTTTTTATTGTTAAATGGGTTATAAAAGGTTTTCATTTTCTTTTTAATCTGGTCTAATGTTAATATAATCTTTTGGAGCTTGTGTGTAGTTAAGTTTCGGCTGAACCGAATCCCTCACCACTTTTACAAACTCATCTAAAATCTTCTGTTTATAGGTAGGTTTATAATAGATTAAACTAATTTCTCTATAAGGAAATGGCTTTCTGAACCTTGATATTTTAGCTTTTTGAGTATTCTCTAGCTGGTTAGCCGCAAGTTCAGGCAACAGTGTAATCCCTCCCACTCTATCTACTATTTGAAGTAAAGAACTGATACTCGTCGCTTTAAAATCAAGATTATTAGGTTTCAATCTATTTTCTTTAAGATTACATATATTCTCAAATTGTGTTGTCAAACAATTTCCCTCTTCCAAAAGCCATATTTTGTCCGCTTTTATATCTTGAGGAAGTACAAATTTACTCTCATTTTCTCCGCCATACTCGGAAGAATACAGCATCAACTCCTCATTAAACAAAACATCTTTAAAAAACTCATCAGCATCGTGGTGAGGTGTCGCAATGATACCTGCATCTATCTCGCCTGATTTCAATGCCTTTATCACACTGTCTGTATTAAGTTCCTTTACTTCCATTTCTATATTGGGATTCTGTGATAGAAAATCAAAAATTTCCACAGGAAGTATAAACGGAGACACCGTAGGGATAATACCCAGCACCACCTTACCCGCCAAAACATTATTGAGACTATTCGCCTTATTTTTCATCTCATTAATTTCATCAATAATCTTATAAGCGTGTTGCAGGATTTCCTTACCTGCATCTGTGGTTCTTATTGGATGTGCGGAGCGGTCAAATATTTTAACATCTAACTCTTCTTCCAATTTCTGTATCATTGCACTAAGGGTAGGTTGAGTGATAAAACACGCTTGAGCTGCTTTGCCAAAATGCTTGTGTTTATCCACAGAAATGAGGTATTCTAATTGCTGAACATTCATTATTTCATAGAATTGTAAATAAGGCTTCTCTAAAATTTTTCTACGCAAATATACTAATGTTTATTCATTTTATACCTAAATTTGTTTAATTTTACGAACCTACAATAGTGTAGTTTTAACCTAAAATAACGATAAAATAACAATATGTCTCATAAAAAACTTACCTCTACTTCTGGAAGTCCTTACTACGAATACGAAGACTCACAAACGGTAGGCTCTAGAGGTCCTGTCCTGCTACAAGATTTTGTTTTACAGGAAAAACTGGCACATTTCGTAAGAGAAAGAATACCAGAAAGGGTCGTACACGCAAAAGGGACAGGAGCTTACGGAACGTTTACCGTAACTAATGATATTACCAAATATACTAAAGCTAAACTCTTCTCTAAAGTAGGCAACACTTGCAAGATATTTGCTCGTTTCTCAACGGTTGGCGGCGAAAAAGGCAGTGCTGATACTGAAAGAGACCCTAGAGGCTTCGCTCTTAAATTTTACACAGAAGACGGAAATTGGGATTTGGTGGGCAACAATACCCCCGTGTTCTTTATCAAAGACGCTAAAAAATTCTCTGATTTCATTCATACACAGAAAAGACACCCAAAAACCAACCTCAAAAGCCACACGATGATGTGGGATTTTTGGTCGCTTAATCCCGAATCTCTTCACCAAGTGCTTATACTAATGTCAGATAGAGGTACACCTTACGGCTATCGCCATATGCACGGTTTTGGCTCTCACACCTTTTCTATGATTAACGCTAATGATGAAAGGGTTTGGGTGAGATTCCATTTTAAAACCAAGCAAGGCATTAAAAACTTCACCGATGAGGAAGCCGTGAAAATGAAAGGTGAAAATCCAGACTTTGCCCAAGAAGACCTTGTAAACGCAATAGAAAGTAGCAACTTTCCTAAATGGACACTCTACATACAGGTAATGACTGAAGAACAGGCTAATGAATTCCGTTGGAATCCTTTTGATGTCACCAAAGTTTGGCCTCATAGCGAATTCCCTTTAATAGAAGTGGGAGAAATGGAACTCAACAAAATCCCTGATAATTATTTTGCTGAAGTGGAGCAGTCTATATTTGCTCCTAGCAATATCATTGACGGCATTGGACTTTCTCCCGACAAAATGCTACAAGGACGCATCTTCTCCTATCCAGATGCACATCGTTATAGAGTGGGCGTTAATGCTTATCAGTTGCAGGTTAATCGCTGTCCATTCTCGGTAAATCATTATCATAGAGATGGTGCAATGGCAGATGCTTCAAACTATAAAGACAGCCCTAACTATTACCCAAACAGCTTTGATGATATAAAACCTGACTCTTCCTACAAAGCTCACGAATATCATTTAGATAATAATAAAGTGGCTTTTTTCAACCGAAATGAAAACGATGATGACCACTTTACACAACCAGGATTACTTTATTCCAAAGCGATGGACGACCAAGCTAGAGCCAACCTTGTAAAAAATATTATAAACCATATGCAAAAAATTGATGGTGAAAGAAGAGAGGAAATCATCAATAGACAGCTCTGCCATTTCTTCCGTGCTAATTTAGACTTAGGAATGAAAGTAGCTTCTGGGCTTGGCGTCAACATCAATTTCAATGAAATGCATCAGCAGAGATAAGATTCTTCATTATTTTTTTGTATATTAAGCTCCAATCAAAATTGCAGTAATATGAAAAGAAAAGAGTTTTTACAAAATTTAGGTTTAGGCGTATTATCGGCAGCAGCACCTACTACTTTGTTAGGTCAAAGCACTGTTGTAAACAATGAAGACAACGAAACCATTGATGAATATAATGAAGAAATGCCACCTCTAAACGACGGCAATAGCCTTAATAAAGTATTAGGACTTGGTGGCGTTCCATTAGCAGGAGCTTGGAAACCAACTTCGGAGGAAGATGCACTAAAAACTCTGGAAAAAGCGTGGGAATTAGGCATTCGTTATTATGATACATCTCCTAGATACGGCAATGGAATTAGCGAGAGAAGATTTGGTGTGTTTTTAGACGGCAAACCTTCGGATAAATATATTTTGTCTAGTAAAGTAGGGAGAATCTTAAAGCCTGGCATCGCTCCAAAGGAACAAATTAAACATCTTTGGAAAAACCCAATGAATGCCGTTTTCAATTACGATTATACAGCAAGTGGAGCTAGAAAATCAATAGAGGACAGCTTATTAAGGTTGGGCGTTCAGAAGTTGGATTTTGTTTTTATCCACGACTTAAACCCTGCTAATTTTGGCTCTAAAGAAGAGTATCAAAAATACTTTGAAGAAGCTAAAAAAGGAGCTATCCCCGAACTTGCCAAAATGAAAGAAGAAGGCATCATCAAAGGCTGGGGCTTTGGCATCAATCAGCCTGATGCAGTTTTAGAAGCATTGAATTTTTCGCAACCAGACATTTGTCTAATGGCAACACAATACTCCCTGCTAGACCACAAACAGGCACTAAATGAAACCTTCCCTACCTTGCAAAAAAACAAGGTGAAAATTGTACTCGGTTCTCCACTAAACTGTGGTTATCTTGCAGGAAATGAAACTTGGAACTACTCTCCCAACCTAGCTCCTAAAGAAATTGCAGAAAAAAGAAAGCAACTACAAACCGTAGCTGCTAAGTACGGTGTTGACCTAAGAACCGCTGCTCTACAATTTGCAATGGCACACCCTGCCGTAGTTTCTGTACTCACAGGTTGTAGAAATGCAGAACAGATTTACAAGAATTTCATTTCGTTACATGGAAACGAAATCATCCACAAAGCCTTTTGGAGTGAATTGAAAACTTTAGGACTAATTGAAAAAAATGCTCCTACTCCAACCATTTAAAAACAAAGATTATGTATCAGTATATTATCATAGAAAAAGAAGGTAAAATCGCTACCATCACTATCAATAGACCAGAAAGCCTTAACGCCCTTAATGCTACTACTATAAAAGAACTAAGCACCGCTTTAGACGAGTTAGAATCTGACCAAAATATCAGAGTTATCATTCTCACAGGAAGTGGAGCTAAATCCTTTGTCGCAGGAGCAGACATTAAAGAGTTCAGCGATTTCAATACACCAAAAGCAGAAGAATTAGCAAGAACAGGGCAAAATACATTATTCAACAAAATTGAACAACTCAAAAAACCCGTTATAGCCGCTGTAAATGGGTTCGCTCTTGGAGGTGGACTTGAGTTAGCGATGGCGTGTCATATCCGCTACGCTTCGGATAATGCAAAATTAGGTTTACCAGAAGTTACTTTAGGGCTTATTCCTGGATATGGTGGCACCCAAAGGCTTCCTAAACTAGTAGGTAAAGGCATTGCTAACGAGATGATATTTTCCGCAAAAATGATTTCGTCAGAAAAAGCCAAAGAAATTGGTTTAGTAAACGAAGTTTTCTCTCAAGAAGAACTTCTGCCTCAAACTAAACTATTAGCAGAAGCTATTGCTAAAAACTCACCACAAGGCATTAGTAAAGCAATAGAAGCCGTTAATGCATCGGACAGTAACAACGGCTACGAAGTAGAAATAAAAGCCTTTGGAGAGTTATTTGAAATGGAAGATAAAAAGGAAGGTGTTACTGCTTTTCTAGAAAAAAGAAAACCTAACTTTTAGACGAAATCTCCAAAAAAAACATCTTAATGGAACCACATAATAAATTTGACATCGCTTACCTTAAAATGGCTCAAGAATGGGCCAAACTTTCCTACTGCAAAAGAAAACAAGTGGGAGCTCTTATTGTAAAAGACCGCACCATTATTTCAGATGGCTACAACGGTACACCTTCTGGACTAGAAAATTGCTGTGAAGATGAACAAGGTCAAACCAAATGGTATGTATTACACGCCGAAGCTAACGCCATACTAAAACTCGCAAGAACCACACAAACGGCGGAAGGCGCTACACTTTACCTTACACTTTCGCCTTGCAAAGAATGTAGCAAACTCATCTACCAATCAGGAATTAAAAGATTAGTTTATATAGACCATTATTCCGATGAAGAAGGACTTACTTTCCTTAAAAACGCAGGAGTAGAGGTAGTTCAAATCACGCAAGATTTGCTGGAAAATTAAATGGATTGGAACGAGCGAATACAGGACTTTGCAAATGCTCTAAAGTTTGAAAAAAACCTTTCAAACAACACCATTGATGCCTATACTAGAGATATAAAAAAACTACAATCTTTCGCTGAAAATCAGCTAAACCATACTTCCTCTTTAGATATTTCTTACGAACAGATACAAGAATATCTTTACCAAATATCTAAAAACTACACCAATGAAAGAAGTCAGTCTAGATGGATTTCTTCTATAAAGGCTTTTTTTAAATTTCTACACGAAGATGAACTAAGGACTGATAACCCCGCAAGACTTCTAGAAGTTCCCAAAATAGGCTTATACCTCCCTGATACTCTAAGTTTTGAAGAGATAGAACAACTTATAAACGTCATAGATA
This sequence comes from Riemerella anatipestifer, assembly GCF_009663465.1. Classification (GTDB taxonomy): domain Bacteria; phylum Bacteroidota; class Bacteroidia; order Flavobacteriales; family Weeksellaceae; genus Riemerella; species Riemerella anatipestifer_C. The sequence continues at coordinate 209,679 of NZ_QXHU01000002.1, read as the reverse complement.
AAACCAATCCTTTAGGTAAAAGAAACCATACCATTATAGAAACACTTTATGGTTGTGGACTAAGGGTTTCCGAATTGGTAGAACTAAAAATATCTAACCTTAATTTTGAAGAAGAATTTATAATTGTGGACGGAAAAGGTGGTAAAACTCGCCTTGTTCCTTTAGCCCAGTATACAGCTAAACTTATCAAGGATTACCTTTTAGAAGTTCGGTCAGAAATAAAAATCAACCCAAAGCATTCTGATATTTTATTTTTGAATAGACGAGGCTCTAAGCTCACTCGTGTGATGGTATTTATCATCATTAAAGATTTAGCACTACAAGCCAACATCAAAAAAAATATTTCCCCACATACCTTTAGACATTCTTTCGCGACACATCTACTAAAAAACGGTGCTGACCTTAGATACATTCAGGAAATGTTGGGACACTCTAGCATTACAACCACAGAAATTTACACCCATCTAGACAACGAAGACCTCCGAGAAACTATTATGAAGTATCACCCAAGAAACAATACTAATTTTTAAACATATGGCACTAAAATATTGCCCCAAATGCGGGAAAGAAACATTAGTTTTTACCGATCTTAGAAAATTCTCCTGCAACAAATGTTCTTTTGTACTTTATCACAATTGTGCCGCTGCCGTAGCAGTACTCATTACTTACGGAGATGAAATTTTGTTCACTCGCAGAAATCAAAACCCTAAAAAAGGAATGCTAGACCTTCCTGGTGGTTTTTGTGACCCAAAAGAAACCGCAGAAAACACTTGCAAAAGAGAACTTTACGAAGAATTAAAACTTAATATAGATTCAAATAAACTCCGCTACCTTTCTAGCCAAGATAATATTTACCATTATAAGGGTATAGATTACAATACTATGGATTTATTCTTTCAATACGAACTCACTGAAAAGCCCAAACTAGAGCTAGAACTAGATGAAATAAATGAGACCGTTTGGATAAACAAAAATGATTTAAACCTTGATAATCTAGCATTTGACTCACAAAAAAGGTTTTTTCAAAAATCAATACATTTAGTCTAAACACTCTATAGAAATTACATATTACTCTCTTAAAATAAGTTACAATATTTTCCCTAAATTTGTAGAAAATCTTAAACTATGATAAGTACAAAAATAGAACAACTCATTAACGAACAAATTACAAAAGAACAATACGCCGCACAATATTATCTATCTATGGCAGCATGGTTCCATAACCAGGATTTAGATGGTATTGCTAACTATTTTCGTGTACAAGCTAAGGAAGAATTGATGCACGCAGATAAGATGTTTGATTTCCTTAATGATGTTGGTGGAAGAGTAATTTTAGGACAAGTAGACGCTCCGCCTTATGAATTTAAAGATGCTTTAGATATATTTGAAAGAGCTTTAGCCCACGAGAAAGAAGTTACCAAAAGTATCTTCAACATCTATAAAACCGCCAACGAAGAAGGAAGTTATGCTACGGCATCTTTTCTACAATGGTTCATCAATGAGCAAGTAGAGGAAGAAGCATCTGCATCTCAGTTAGTTGCTAAAATTAAAATGGTAAAAGATAACAACTCTGCACTTTATCTTTTTGACCAAGAATTAGGGCAACGTACTTTCCAAGAAGGAGCTGAATAGTTTTATTAAATTAAAATCTAAACATAAAAATCCTTACAGAATGAGAGCTGTGAGGATTTTTTATATTAACCAATTGTATTTCTCCCAAACTCAATTTCGCATTTATTCTTTAGTTTAATTTATAACAAAACCTTATCTTTGACCTCAGATATTAGTAAGCTATGCCAGACTTCTTACATCCAGATAAAGAAAATTATTCAGCCGAAGAGCTTTTATTAGAAGAGCAAATACGTCCTCAATCGTTCAAAGATTTTGCGGGACAAAGGCGTACTTTGGATAATTTAGAAGTCTTTGTAGCAGCTGCCAAAAAACGAGGTTCTGCACTAGACCACACACTTCTGCATGGGCCTCCAGGGTTAGGGAAAACCACTCTAGCCCACATTATTGCTAATGAATTGGGCGTAGGCTTTAAAGTAACCTCTGGTCCTGTCTTAGACAAACCTGGAAGTTTAGCTGGACTCCTTACCAATTTAGAAGAAAACGATGTTCTTTTCATAGACGAAATACACCGTTTATCTCCCGTAGTAGAAGAATACCTTTATTCCGCTATGGAAGATTACAAGATAGATATTATGCTAGAAACAGGACCTAATGCCCGTTCAGTACAAATCAATCTTAATCCGTTTACTTTAGTTGGAGCCACTACAAGAAGTGGTATGCTTACCAAACCAATGCTCGCAAGATTTGGGATACAATCTAGGTTAGAATACTACACGGTAGAACTTTTAGGTATGATTATAGAAAGAAGTGCTAGAGTGCTTGGCGTTCCTATTTATGAAGATGCTGCACTAGAGATAGCTAGAAGAAGCCGAGGTACTCCTAGAATTGCTAACGCTCTACTTCGCCGTGTGCGAGATTTTGCAGAAATAAAAGGCAATGGCGAGATAGAAATAAAGATAACCAAATTCGCACTAGATTCTCTCAATGTAGATGAGTTTGGTCTTGATGATATGGACAACAAAATTATGAGGGTGATGATAGAAAACTTCAAAGGGAAACCTGTGGGGATTTCTGCATTAGCCACTTCCATCGGAGAAAATCCAGAGACTTTGGAAGAAGTTTATGAGCCTTTTTTAATTCAGGAAGGGTTTATCATCAGAACGCCAAGAGGTCGAGAAGTTACCGATAAGGCTTACCAACACCTTAACATCAATAGAGCTAAAAATATGGGAGAACTTTTCTAACTCTATTTTTTAATTTAAACACTAAAAAACATCACTATATGAAACTATATCCTATCCAATGCGGAAATTTTAAACTAGACGGCGGTGCTATGTTTGGGGTTGTGCCTAAATCGCTTTGGCAAAAAACCAATCCTGCCGATGAGAAAAACCTCATAGAACTAGGTATGCGTTCACTATTGATAGAGGACGGCAAAAAACTCATCTTAGTAGATTGTGGTTTGGGAGACAAGCAAGATGATAAATTCTTCGGGCACTATTCCCTTTGGGGCGATGATTCTTTGGACAAAAACCTCAGAAGATATGGTTTCGTAAGAGAGGATATTACAGATGTTTTTTTAACCCACCTCCATTTTGACCATTGTGGTGGTGCTATAGAGTGGAATGACGACAAGTCTGGCTATCGCCCTGCATTCAAAAATGCTAAATTTTGGTCTAACGAGAATCATTGGGATTGGGCGGTTAATCCTAACCCTAGAGAAAAGGCTTCTTTCTTAAAAGAAAACATTTTGCCTATACAAGAAAGTGGACAGTTAGATTTTTTGCCACTTCCTAAAACAGGAAATTATGGTTTTGCTCCAGAATTAAAAATGGACATTATCTTTGTAGATGGGCATACCGAAAAACAAATGCTCCCTGTCATCAAGTATCAAGATAAAACCATTGTTTTTGCGGCGGACTTAATTCCTACCGTGGGGCATATTCCGTTGGTGTATGTTATGGGGTACGACACTCGCCCTCTTCTAACGATGGAAGAGAAAGAAAAGTTCTTAAAACAATGTGTAGACAATGAGTATCTACTATTCTTTGAACACGACGCCTACCACGAACTCGCCTCTCTAAAAATGACCGAAAAAGGCGTAAGACTAGACGAAACCTTTAGCTTCAACGAAGTATTTGGCTACTAATCATTAAACCAATAAATGAAAAAAATAATTGGACTTACAGGCGGTATTGGTTCTGGAAAATCTACAGCGGCCCATTTCATAGAGAAAATGGGCTATCCTGTTTATTATTCAGATGCGAGAGCCAAAACTATGGTTAATGATAACCTAACTTTGAAAAATGCGATTATCAATCTCCTCGGTAAAGAAGCCTATACTACCGATGGCATCTACAACAGAAAATGGGTTGCAGAACAAGTGTTTGACAACAAAGACTTATTGGAGAGGCTAAACCAAATTATCCACCCAGCAGTAAAGCAAGACTTTGAAATATGGACTAATCAGCAGAATACCGAGTTTGTATTTAAAGAAACGGCTCTTTTATTTGAGTTAGGGTTGCATCAGTCTTGCTATCAATCGGTTTTGGTAACTAGTGAGGACAACCTCCGTATTAAAAGAGTGATGGATAGAGACCAAAAGACCTACCGAGAGGTTGAAAACATTATCAAACAACAAATGCCCGAAAAAGACAAAATAAAGTTAGCCGACTTTATCATCTATAATAATGGGACATTAGAAGAACTAGAGCAAAACACCATTACCACCATCACACAACTTACCTCCGCTTAACCCTTTAATAAATATGACACCAGAGAAAAATAAATTTACCTTCCAAAGGAGTATTGCCTTTATAGGTGTGGCTTTATTCGTAGGAAAACTTATTGCGTGGCATCTTACCAACTCCGATGCCATTTTCTCTGATGCTATGGAGAGCATTATGAACATCATTTCTGCTTTTATGGGGCTTTATTCTCTCTATCTTGCGGCAAAACCCAAAGACCACGACCACCCTTATGGGCACGGCAAGATAGAATTTCTAACCGCAGGAGCTGAAGGTATGCTCATCATCTTCGCAGGGATACTGATTATTGTGCAATCTGCCAACTCACTCCTTAATCAAAATACCCTTCAGAAACTAGATTGGGGAATTGCTATTGTGGCTATTACCGCACTCATCAATTACATTATGGGATATATCTCTTACCAAAAAGGAAAAAAAGAAAATTCCCTAGTGCTTATGAGTTCGGGGAAACATCTCCAGTCTGATACGCTAACCACTCTAGGCGTTGTATTGAGTTTAATTCTGGTTTACATTACTAAAGTGTATTGGCTAGATGCCGTAGTGGCTTTATTCTTTGGGGGATACATTATTGTCGTGGGGTACAAAATTGTAAGAAAAGCCCTAAGCGGCATTATGGACGAAAAAGACGAAGCCCTGCTCTCCGAAATTGTAAAAGTACTGCAAGACTTCCGTCGCAACGAATGGATAGACATACATAATGTAAAGGTGCAACAGTTTGGAGCTCATCTGCATATAGATGCCCATATTACACTCCCCTACTACTACACCCTAAGAGAAGCTCACCAAGAAATGGAAAAAGCCATAAAACTACTCTTAGCACATACGGAACGGACGGTAGAGTTTAACTTCCATATGGACGATTGCAAGCCTTTCTCCTGCGAAATTTGCCAGTTGGATTGCCCATTTCGTTCGGCTCCTTTTCAGAAACAAATCCACTGGGATATACATACCACTACACAGGTAGAGAAACATTCTATATCCTAAAATTTGCATATCTAAAAAATAGCTTATACATTTGCTCCAGTTTATTATGCGACACAATACCAACCATATACAAAAAAGTGAAAAAAAGTTGCAAAATTATTTGGCTATCTCAAATAATTTCGTAAACATACAGAATAGTTACACGCGTACGCGTATTATACCACTTTTTATCTAAATTTTTATCATCAATCATAAATAATGTGCCTCTAGCTTCCGTTAGAGGCATTTGGTATTTAGCACACGCTAAGTTTTGTTTTCATAAATATCCGCTAAAAGTTCGTCTTTTTCATCAGCTGAATAGGTGGTTTGAGTTAGAGGTGAGATATAAGAGATTAGAACTTAGTATAACCTCATCAGCCCTTAAGCAGAACCTCCAACCTCTAAAATCTAACCTTTATAAACCCTTAATCCTTTAAATTCTTAAACATTGAACCTTAAACTTTAAATATTAAACATATGTCAATCAAGTACAAAGTAATTCAGAAAGGGCAACCTGGGGTTGCTGGAGGAGGCGAGAAGAAATATTACGCCTCTGCAAACACGGTAAGCGAGAAAACTTTAGCAGGACTTACCAAGGACATCGAGAAAATTTCCACCGTAAGCGGTGCTGACATTCGTGCAGTCTTATACGCTTTGGTAGATGTAATGCAGACTTCTCTAGCAGAGGGGCAAGTGGTAAGGCTGGGCGAAATGGGCAGTATGCGGGTGAGCATCAGTAGCGAGGGTAAAGCTAAAGAAGAGGAAGTAACCCCAGCCGCCATTAGAAACGCCAAAGTGGTTTTTACGCCAGGTTCTGACCTC
>NZ_QXHU01000002.1:0-203544 GCF_009663465.1 Riemerella anatipestifer | reverse complement strand
ATGTTGGCTACGCTGAAGTATGAAAAAATGTAGCGTGTTTGGAGGAAAAAACACGCGTGAAAAAAAAATCCGCACGCGTGTTTTTCTCCAAAAACACGTGTGTTTTTGGGGTGCCTTGCGAAAGCCCTCTACAAAGGCGTTTGCTCATTTAGTTCAAGGTTCAAGTGTTCAAGGTTCAAAGAGCTTTAGTTTAAGGTTTAAAGTTCAAATATTCAAGGAATCATCGGAGCTATTGAACTACGACCCCAGAACTTTAAACTTTTTTACAACTTCACAATTTTACAATTTCACAACCTAACAACTTAACCATCATCAATTAACAATTTCACAACTTAACATCTATAAACTTTAACATTATGAAAAAAACTTTATTCTGTGCGATGTTTCTGCCGCTGGCATTACAGGCACAAGTGGGCATCAATACCGATGACCCCAAAGCCACCTTAGAGGTGAAGAAAAACACTAATCTCCCTAACACCCAGCCACAAGGGGTGCTATTTCCTAAATTTACCTCGGAGGAGCGTTTGAAATTTTCTGGGGCAGCCGAAGTAGGTACGGTAATTTACAACGCAGACAAAAAATGCTTAGAAATGTACTTGGGCTTAGATTTAGGCGTGCACCAATGGGCGTGTTTGCCCGATGTAGGGAGCAGCAAAGCCCAAAGCGTAGCGGTAAGCCCACAAGGGTTTGAGGGGAGTTATATTGGGGGAGTTCCTTTCAGTAACAACAGCCAAAAGGTTAAATTTAAGTTAGAGAACAACTCGTTTTCTAGTATTAATTCTTCGTTTGCCGATGCGGTAAGCATTCAGAATGGAACGGCAAATATCAGTATTACTGGTTGTACTTGGAAGTTACTGCCTTCGGGTACAGGGGGCGGTGATTGCTCGGGAACTAACACCATCAATTTAGCTTCGGGTCAAGCGGCATTATTAACTTATACGATGGGTGGTACGCCCGAAACAGGCACTTTGACGGCTAACTTTAGCAAACTCGGCGCCCAAGCCGACCAACAAACCCAAGTCGGTTTAGGTTCTGCCACTATTACCAGCCCTAAGACGGAGTATATTGTATCGCTCACTTATGCAGGTACCTCGCCAATACAAGGGTTGTTGGATAATGGGACTAATAAATTGGTGGTAAAAATCCCTTACGAAAATGGGAGTGGTTCTTACAATGCCGTAACTTCTCAAGAGGTAACTACCGCTACAGGGAAAGACGGAGATACCAATACCGTGAAGCTCAGCATTCCGCAGGGTAATTTTATGGCTAAAGGCTCATTAGATGCTACTATTGTCGTGGGTGGTACAGATAGCCAATACCAGGTTCGTTTGTTACAGCCAGGGGAAGAGTACGAGATAGCCACCATACCTTACACGCTTAATGGGCAGAGCTACCAACTGGTCTTAAAGGGCATTGGCGGGATACCAGATAAGAAGTTTGGGGTACAGACCAATGGAAAATTAGAGCATCAGTTTGTTTATACTCCCGTTACGGTTACGGGGACTTACCCTGTTAATGGTAAGCAGTATAAGAAAGAGTGGCTGAACCTCAATCTTGGTGCGGACTACGCCAATGTAAATAAGCCAGATGTCTTCAATCCTACGAAGCAAGGTACCTCTGCCACCGACCACCACGCTTACGGTTCATTATTCCAGTGGGGTAGGGATGCCGATGGGCACGAGCTTATCAATTGGTCTTCTTCTACTTCCGGTACGCCTGTAAACAGCCTTGGTTGGCGTTCTTATGAGCAATTAACCACTTACAACGACCCTTGTCCTACGGGTTGGCATACGCCTACCTACTCAGAGTTGCAAGACCTTCACCAGGCCTTGACCAATACGCGTACGGGTTATAGTAACAGTAATACTCTATGGAGCGACACCCAGCTCCGCCTGCCTGCTAGTGGTCACCGCAACAACAGCTATAGCTCGTTCGGCTATCAGGGCAGCTACGGTTGGCTGTGGAGCAGCGAGCCGGGCAGCAACGGCGACGCTTGGAACCTATGGTTCTATAGCGGCAATAGCACCGCGGGCTACAGCAGCATTCGTTCTTACGGCTTCGGCGTCCGCTGCCTCAAGGATTAACCGTGCGTTCTCGGCAGTTGGTGGTTGGCACTCCTGCCACTAAGCACTCTTTAAAATCTGATGCCTATAAAATCTAAAACTTATAGGCATCGGATTTTTTTTTATAAGCATAAAAATAATTTTTATAGGCATAAGTTTTAGGTGCTGTCCTTTTGCTTTGAAATAAACCTAACCTTAGGTCGGAGAATGGAGTGGTTATTATATATGGCAGAGAATACTCCGACCTCTAAGCCCGACGGCGTTAAGAACCTACTAAACTTAGCAGGGGTTTTTAGAATAAAACAGAAAAAGTATTATCTTTGTCGGTATGGCAACAAAGGCTCTCTTTAATACAGTGGTAAATTGGTTCATTCGCCAAAGGATAGACCAGATACAAAATTTCATTAAGTATCCTGTAGAAACACAAAAAGGCATTCTTTTCTCCCAACTCTTCAAAGCCGAAGAAACGGTGTACGGAAAAGAATACGGATTTAAAAATATTTCTAGTTATCAGGATTTTTGCAATCAAGTTCCCATTGTAACCTACGAAGATTTTGAGCCTTACATAGAAAGAGCCAGAAAAGGCGAAAAAGATGTGATATGGAATGGCTACATTAGAAAATTCGCAAAGTCTTCTGGAACCACTAATGCCAAAAGTAAATTTATCCCCATTTCTGATGAAAGTCTAGAGGGTTGTCACTTCAAAGCAGGGAAAGATTTAGTTTCTATCTATGCCAACAATCACCCAGAAAATACTTTATTTCAATATAAAAATTTAAGACTCGGAGGAAGCTCGGAACTCTACGAAGATTTCAATACTAAGTTTGGAGATTTATCGGCGATTTTAATAGAAAATTTGCCTTTTTGGGTAGAAATTACCACCACGCCTAGCAAAAAAACCTCGCTGATGTCCGAGTGGGAGACTAAACTGAAAGCCATCGTATCCGAAGTAAGGCAAGAAGATGTGGGAAGCCTTACAGGAGTGCCTAGCTGGATGATGGTGCTACTACAACGCATCTTGAAAGAAACAGGTAAAGGTTCCATCTCTGAACTTTGGCCTAATTTGGAAGTGTTTTTCCACGGGGGAATCAGTTTTAAGCCTTATAGAGAACAATACAAAGAACTTGTAGGGAAAGACATCAATTATTACGAAATTTACAACGCTTCCGAAGGGTTTTTCGGCATTCAAGATAGGTCTGATAGTGATGAAATGTTACTAATGCTAGATTATGGGATTTTCTACGAGTTTATTCCTATGGAACATTTTTCCGAGACCAATCTTAAAGCAATTCCGCTGGAAGAGGTAGAAGTAGGTAAAAACTACGCTGTGGTAATTACTACTAATGGAGGGCTTTGGCGTTACTTAATAGGCGACACCGTGAGATTTACCAGCACCGACCCTTATCGCATCAAAATATCAGGCAGAACCAAGCATTACATCAACGCTTTTGGGGAGGAATTGATGATTGATAATGCCGAAATGGCTTTACAAAAAGCGTGTGAAGCAACTGCTGCTAAGATTACCGACTATACCGCCGCTCCTATCTTTATGAAGGGAAATGAAAGTGGGGCTCACGAGTGGGTTATAGAGTTCAGCCAAGCACCTAGTGATATAGCAATTTTTGAAAAGGTATTTGATGAAACTTTAAAATCCATCAACTCCGACTACGAAGCCAAACGTTATAACGATATGACGCTTAAAAAACCCGTGATTCATATTGCTAGAGCCAACTTGTTTTACGATTGGTTGGAAAGTAGAGGGAAACTAGGCGGACAAAACAAAGTTCCTCGTCTAAGCAACGATAGAGAGTACATAGACCCTATTCTTAAAATGAATACGCAAAACGAAAATTAAGAACAACAGCTATATTCCTAAATAAAAAGCTTAGGCAACTAAATACCTAAGCTTTTCTCTTTGTTATAAACCACATTCTTAATTACCTACTCTGCTTGTCTAAATACCAATCCACTCTCTTTAAAGTAGTCTAGAATAATGCGGTCTCCATCATTCACATTACCTGCGAGAATTTCTTTAGAAAGCTGGTTAAGCACTTCCTGTTGCAACAATCTCTTGAGCGGTCTTGCCCCAAACGAAGGATCATAACCTTTCTCTCTAATGTAGTTTAATGCATCTTCGGTAGATGTTAAAATGATATTTTTCTTTTCCAACATCTTATTAAAGCCTCTAAGCAAGTATTGTATAATCTTACCTATTTCTTTCTTATTAAGCGGTTGGAAGAGCACCACCTCATCTATCCTATTGATAAACTCTGGACGCAACGACTGTTTAAGCACTCCAAAAACTTCCTCTTTAGTTTTAGAAACTATTTCCTCCTGATTTTCTTCTGTAAGCCCTTCAAAATTTTCTTGAATAATATGAGAACCCAAGTTAGAAGTCATAATCACGATGGTGTTTTTGAAATTAACAACACGACCTTTATTATCCGTGAGCCTTCCGTCATCTAATACCTGCAATAAGGTATTGAATACATCAGGGTGAGCCTTTTCTATCTCGTCTAAAAGCACTACCGAATAAGGTCTTCTTCTTACTGCTTCCGTAAGTTGTCCGCCCTCATCGTAGCCTACATATCCTGGAGGAGCTCCCACCAATCTAGACACCGAATGGCGCTCCTGATATTCACTCATATCAATACGAGTCATATTATTTTCATCATCAAATAAAAACTCTGCTAATGCTTTTGCCAATTCGGTTTTACCTACTCCCGTAGTTCCTAAAAACAGGAATGAGCCAATTGGTTTTTTCTCATCATTAAGCCCTGCACGGTTTCTTCTGATAGCGTTAGCTACCGCTTCTATAGCTTCCTCTTGCCCCACTACTCTTTTGTGAAGTTCGTCTTCTAGGTGAAGTAATTTTTCTCTCTCGCTTTGGAGTAACTTAGTTACAGGAATCCCTGTCCATTTAGAAATAACTTCGGAAATATGCTCTGCCGTTACCTCTTCTTTAATAAGTTCATTTTGGTTATTCTGCATCAGGAGTTCTATTTTACGAAGATCCTCTTCCTTTTCCCTTAATTTACCATACTGAATTTCTGAAACCTTAGCATAGTCGCCTAATCTTTGAGCCCTTTCCGCTTCTAGCTTCAACGCCTCGATGTCTTTTTTAATCTGAGTTAAATCTTCAGACTTTTGTTTTTCTTGTAGCCACTTGGCATTGATTTCGTTTCTTTCCTCGGTGACCTTAGCTATATCCTCTTTAAGGTGGTCTATTTTAGTTTGATTACCTTCTCTAGAAATTGCAGCAAGTTCTATCTCTAGCTGCATCAATTTTCTATCTAGAATATCCAACTCTTCAGGTTTAGAGTTGATTTCCATTCTTAGTTTAGAAGAAGCCTCATCTATCAAGTCAATAGCTTTGTCTGGAAGAAAACGGTCTGATATATAACGCTGAGACATTTCCACTGCAGCGATAATAGCTTCATCTTTAATCCTGATTTTATGATGAAACTCGTACTTATCCTTAATCCCTCTCAAGATAGAAATTGCCGACTCCGTATCTGGTTCTTCCACCATCACTTTTTGGAAACGACGCTCCAATGCTTTATCTTTTTCAAAATATTTTTGATACTCGTTAAGTGTCGTTGCTCCTATGGCTCTAAGCTCTCCTCTAGCCAAAGCTGGTTTTAGGATATTAGCTGCATCCATGGCTCCTTCTCCCCCTCCAGCACCTACTAAAGTGTGTATTTCATCTATAAAAAGAATGATTTGTCCATCTGACTTTGTTACTTCATTAACCACAGATTTCAGACGCTCTTCAAACTCTCCTTTATACTTAGCCCCTGCAACCAACGCCCCCATATCTAAGGAATAAAGCGTTTTATCCATTAGGTTTTCTGGTACATCTCCCGAAATAATCCTGTGTGCAATCCCTTCAGCAATAGCGGTTTTACCAACCCCAGGCTCTCCTATAAGAATAGGATTGTTTTTGGTTCTCCTAGAAAGAATTTGCAACACACGGCGAATTTCCTCATCTCTACCAATCACAGGGTCTAGTTTACCCTCCGCAGCAAGCTCGTTAAAATTCTTAGCGTACTTGCTCAAACTTTGGTAAGTTTCCTCCGAACTCGCCGAAGTAGCCTTACTCCCTTTCCTAAGCTCTTTTATTCCTACTTCTAGCAAAGCCTTGGTAACTCCCATATCTTTAAGTAAAGAAGATACCGAAGACGAAACCTCTATTAAAGCCAACCAAAGGTGCTCTATGGTAACATATTCGTCTCCCATTTTTTTAGCTAAGTTGGGTGCCTCCAAAAGCACTCTATTACCTGCTTGGGAAAGATACAAACTACCACCTTCTACCTTAGGAAGAGTTTCTAAATTCTGCCTATTACGCTCTCTAATGAGAGTAGCATCTGCTTCTGATTTTTTTAGTAGAAAGCTAGAAATGGTATCATCGCTTTCAAAAATACCCTCCAAAATATGTTGAGGTTCTATGCTTTGGTGTCCGAACGCCATAGCTAACTGCTGTGCTTTCTGAATCACCTCTTGTGATTTTACTGTAAACTGATTTAAATTCATAATGATATATGTGATTTTTGTTTAAACTTCATTTTTTACACTCTGAGGTTAACAAAAAGCGTTCTATCATAAAAAACACCAAAAATCAAGACAAAATTTCCTATTTTATATTTACAAAACCAATAAAAAAAGACATATTTTCTTATTTTATTTAAAAATTTTAATTTAATCCATTTGGAGGGGATTTATTATTGTAAAAAGGTTAGCGCTAACTGCCTTTTTTCGCCTTTATCATCATTTCTAGGGCGTCCCACATTTCGGCAGGGATTTGTTCTAACATATTAAATTCCCCAGCACCTTGTAGCCATTCGCCACCGTCTATGGTAATTACTTCTCCATTGATGTAAGCCGAAAAATCAGAAACCAAATAAGCCGCAAGGTTTGCCAACTCTTGGTGTTCGCCAACTCTTCTTAGAGGAACTTTTTTTCTCATATCAAACTTCTCAGCAAGGTCTCCTGGGAGTAAGCGTTCCCATGCTCCTTTGGTAGGGAAAGGTCCCGGGGCTATCGCATTAAATCTAATGCCGTACTTTGCCCATTCCACGGCAAGGCTTCTTGTCATTGCCAATACACCTGCTTTCGCACAAGCCGAAGGTACTACATAGCCAGAGCCTGTCCAAGAATAAGTGGTAACAATATTAAGTACAGTTCCTTTTTGTTTTTCTTCAATCCAATGCTTGCCAATAGATAGAGTACAGTTTTTAGTTCCTTTTAGTACAATATCAATAATGACATCAAAGGCGTTGGCAGATAGCCTTTCGGTAGGCGAGATAAAGTTCCCCGCAGCATTATTTACTAAAATATCTATCTTTCCAAAAGTTTTTAGGGTTTCTGCTTTCATTGCTTCCACTTCATCATAATTTCTGACATCACAAGCGAGTGGTAATGCTGTACCGCCAGTGGCGTTTTCTAGTTCTGTAGCTGTGTTTTTTAGTTTGTCTAAATCTCTAGAAGTAATGACCACTTTAGCCCCTAGTTCCAAGAAATATTTTGACATAGCTTTCCCCAATCCGCTACCGCCACCTGTTACAATGGCTACTTTATCTTTAAGAGCATTCTCTTTGAGCATAGAATCTGTATAGTTCATTTTGAATTAATTTAGGTCTAAAGTTAAATAAAATCTTTTAGAGTAAAGGACAAAAAAAGCCGAAACAATTATGTTTCGACTTCTTTTACTTTGAGAGGATTGGTTAGTATCCGAAGATTTCTTCCAAACTTAGCTTTTTAAGTTCGCCTAATTTCTTCATATCTTCTTCTTTAACCTTATCTTTAGATGCTACAATAGCGTAGATGTAAGGTTGGTTAGCAAGATAATTTTGATGGAAATTTTTTAAATCTGCAAAGCTGATTTTATCAACAGTTTGGTAGATAACTTTTCTAATATCCTCTTTTAAGCCTAGTCTCTGAGCTTCCAAATAATTCAAGATGATACCGTCTTGTGTAATGCGTTCGGTTTCTATGTCTTTTTTGGTTTGTCCTTTAGCTAGGTTAAGGTTTTCTGGAAGTTCTGGGAGCTTGTTAAGTAGCTCGTTCATAGAAGCAGTTGCTTCATTAAACTTGTCCGATTGGCTACCTACATATCCTAATAAAGTGTACTTTTCTTCTTTTTTGCTTGGCTGGATATAGTAAGCAAAGGTGCTGTAAGCTAAAGCTTTACTCTCTCTAATGGTTTGGAACACAATGGCACCCATACCACCACCAAAGTAATTATTGAATACCTTTACTAATGCGGTTTTGTTAGGGTCGTAGAGGCCTGTATTTCTAATCCATCTAGTTTCAGCTTGAACCATATCATAATCAGCAAATAAAACTTGATTTCTATCCTGTTTTACTTGTGTAAATACCTTCGCAGGGGTTGGTTTTGCCAAAGTGCTTGGCATCTTGTGGAGTTTACTCAATTTGTTTACAAGTACATTTAGTTTTTCAGGACCGTAGTAAATAATGGTCTGCTCGTAGTTGTTGAGTTGTTTAATTCTCGCCACAAGTTCATCAGCGGTGATTTTGTTAAGTTCATCGTCTGAAAGCACATAGTTGAATTTGTTGTCCGCTCCATAAGTCGCATAGCTAGTAAGCCCTTGTAAGATAGCATTTTTGTTAAGTTTAGCATCTTTTCTACCTTTCATAAGCCTAGCTTTTAGGTTGGTAAGGGCAATTTCATCAGGTTTAGCGTTAAGAACTAAATCTTCGTATAGGCTCACGGCTTGGTCGAAGTTTTCTTGTAAACCTTCTATTGTGACGGTAGTATATTCCTCTCCTGTAGATACTTTAAAGCTACTAGCGATTTTGTAAAACTCTTTAGAAATAGCTTCGGAAGATTTCTTATCTGTTCCTAAAAACTGAATGTATTGTGAAGCGATAGATTGCTTTAAATCGTTAAGACTTCCTATCTTATAACGATACATCAATCTGAAAAGACTATTGTCTTGGTTAGGCACATAAAGCACTTCTGCTTGTGCAAGTTTAGACTTTTTAAGGTCTTTGTTATAGTCTAAAAATACAGGTTTAGAACTATTGCTCGGCATAGAAGCAACCATCTTTACAAAATCACTTTGTTTATCAGCATTGGTTTCTACTGGAGTGATTTCAGGTTTTTCTATCTTGATGCTTTCAGATTTTTCTCCTTTTCTTTTGAGTACTGCAACATAGTTGTTCCCTAAATATTTGTTAGCGAAATCTACCACTTGCTGTTTTGTGATTTTAGAAAGGTTGTTAACATAAGCCACTTGGTCTTTCCAGTCTAATTCGGAAGTGAAGGCGTCCATTAGAACACTAGCACGGTCGCCATAGTTTTCAGAATCTTTGATTTTCATCTTCTTCATATTATTTACGATAGAAGTGATGAGCTGCTCATCAAAGTTTCCTTTTTTCAGGTTGTCAATTTCGTTAAGTACCAAATCTTTTACTTCTTCTAAAGATTGTCCAGAGGTAGGTTTAGCACTAATGTAAAGTACACCGTGGTCTATAAGCAAAAAAGAGAACGCTCCTGCGGAAAGAAGCTTTTGTTTTTTCACAAGGTTGAGGTCTAGTAGTCCTGCTTTACCATTAGTTAAAATCTGTCCTACCAAATCAGCTAACAGAACATCTTTGTCTTTATTACCTGGAAGACGGAATCCCATAGTAAGTCCTTCTGCATCAGGACCTACAATCTCTTTAATAATAGGTTGATTGGTAGGTGTTTCTGGAGAGAAAGTGTATTTAGGCACAGGGCTGTATTTCATATGACCAAAACTTTGGTCTATTTTCTTAATCACTTCGTCTGGGTTAAAATCTCCCGACATAATGATGCCCATATTGTTAGGCACATAGTAAGTGTTAAAATATTTTCTAATCTCTACTAAAGAAGGGTTTTTAAGATGTTCCACGGTACCGATAGTTGTTTGTTTACCGTAGTTATGGTTTTTAAACAAGTTAGCGAAAAGAGTTTCAAAAACTTTATCGCCATCGCTGTCTAGACTTCGGTTTTTCTCTTCGTACACAGCTTCTAGCTCGGTATGGAATATCCTTAAAATAGGATTTCTAAATCTTTCTGCCTGTACCTTTAAATATTTGTCTAATGAACTGCTAGGTACATCATCTGTGTAAACCGTCTGTTCAAAACTCGTAAAGGCATTCGTGTTTTGAGCTCCCATAGCAGACATCATTTTGTCGTACTCGTTGGCAATGGCAAACTTGGCAGCTACTCCAGAAATAGAGTCTATTTTTTGGTAGATAGCTTTTCTTTTAACCTCATCGGTTGTTTTATTGTACTGTTCGTACAAAGCATCTATTTTGTCAAGCTCTACTTTTTCTTTTGCCCAATCTAACGAGCCGTATTTATCAGTACCTTTAAACATCATATGCTCTAGGTAATGAGCTAGACCTGTGTTAGTAGCAGGGTCTGTTTTACTTCCCGCTTTTATCGCAATGTAGCATTGGATTCTAGGGTCTTTAGGCGTAGGGCTAAGAATTACCGTCAGTCCGTTTTTTAGGGTGTAGAAACGGGCTTTCATTGGGTCGCTGGTAACATACTTGTAGTCGTATCCAGCAGACGAAGCACTTTTCCATTCGTGATTTTGGGCAAATACCCCTAACGATAGGAAAAGCATCAAAAGGATAAATGATTTTTTCAATCTCATAATGAATAATTTAGTTTTATTGTTTTTTTATTAAAGTTTAGTTTCTATCAAATAAGAGCCTTTCTCCGTGTTTAGTAGAGGAAACTTCTCCATTGTGATAAGCCAAATGCCCATTAACAAAAGTATGCGTGATTTTGGAATGAAAGGTTTCGCCTTCTAATGGACTCCAGCCACAATGGTAAAGTATATTTTCTTTGGAAACTGTTTGTTCGGCGTTTAAATCTACCAACACCAAATCTGCTTTATAACCCTCTCTTATAAAGCCTCTCTTTTCTATTTGGAAAATGATGGCTGGATTGTGGCACATCTTTTCCACAATGGTTTCTAGACTTACCTTTCCTTTTTTGTGGTACTCTAACATCGTTTGTAAAGAGTGTTGCACAAGAGGTGCTCCCGAAGGACATTGTGTGTAAGGTTTTTGTTTTTCGTCTAAGGTGTGTGGGGCGTGGTCTGTTGCTATAACATCTATTCTACCATCAAGTAGTGCTTTCCATAGGCCGTCTTTATCTTGTTGAGTTTTAACGGCAGGATTCCATTTGATAAGGCTACCTTTAGTTTCATAGTCTTCGTTGGTAAAATGAAGGTGATGCACACAAACTTCTGCGGTTATCTTTTTGTTTTTTAGTGGTATATGGTTGTCAAATAGCACCGTTTCTTTAGTGGTTGATAAATGGTAAATATGTAGTCTTGCACCTGTTTTTTGAGCGAGTTCTATGGCTTTAGCCGAAGAAATAAAACAAGCCTCTTCGCTCCTGATGAGGTGATGGTATTTTACAGGAATATCATCGCCAAATTTGGTTTTGTAGTCTTCTGTATTTTTACGAATGGTAGTTTCGTCTTCGCAATGCACACAAATAGGCATTTTAACTTTAGAGAAAATCTCCTCTAAAATTTCTGGATTATCCACCAACATATTTCCTGTGGAAGAACCTAAGAAAAGTTTTATTGCAGCTACATTTCTAGGGTTAGTTTTTAGGACTTCGTCTAAATTGTCATTGGTTCCACCCATAGAAAAAGAGTAGTTGGCGTGAGAAGTTTGCGAAGCTATCTGATATTTATTTTCTAAAAGTTCTTGTGTAATCGCATTAGGAACGGTGTTGGGTTGTTCTATAAAACTCGTAACGCCTCCAGCAACGGCAGCACGGCTTTCAGTTTCAATAGTTCCTTTGTGGGTAAGCCCTGGCTCTCTAAAGTGGACTTGGTCGTCTATTACCCCAGGTAGAAGATGTAGCCCTTTAGCGTCTATGATTTGGTAGGCTTCGGTTTCTGATATTGAGGGGGCTATCTTTGTGATAAAACTATTCTCTATAAGAATATCCGATTGAAAAATTTGGTTTTCATTAACGACTTGGGCGTTTTTAATGAGTACATTCATTCTGATAAAGCTACTTTTTAAGATTCATTAGAGTGTAAATTTATTTATTATTTTGTAAATACACAAAGAGTATCTTTAATCTATTCAGAAAAAACAGAATTACTTTCTTTATCTTTGCTGAGAATTATGGATAAATCACAAAAAATAAAAGTATTATTTAGGCATCGTTCCATGGAGATGGGAGGGGTAGAAAAGGTATTATTAAGTATGCTTAATAATTTAGATAGAGAGAAATTTGAATTGTCTGTTGGGATAAATTTATATCAAGGTGAGTTAAGAGATGCTTTACCTAAAGGAGTTAAAGTAAGTTTTTTAGCAGGAGGTAAGGAGGATTTTCCTAAGGGTAGTATTTTGAATAAAATATTCCTAGTAGCTAGAGGGGTTAAATTGTTCCTTTTTAGAAAACTCCCTATTATTCCCAATAAGTTTATATTGAATAATAATGCAGATGTAGAAATAGCTACAGGTTATACGATGTTTGAAGATGTTCTCAATTCCTCCAATAAGAAGTCCAAAAAAATAGGTTGGTTTCATTCGGACATTACATTTTCTAAACTTCAGCCTATAGTACCTAAATTACTTAAAGAAATAGAACAGTTTGATTATTTTATTTTTGGTTCGCAACAGGCACAAGATATATTTGAGCAAACATATCCTAATGTTAAATTACCGCCCAATAAAGTAATATTAAATGCCATACCTATTGAGGAAATAAGAGAAAAATCTAATAAAGAAAATATAGAAAGAGAGAAGTTACCTACTTTTGTTTCTATAGGAAGGCTTCATTCTAGAAAAGGTTATCACACTTTAATAGATGCACATAAAAAGTTATTAAACCTAGGTTTTAACCATAAAATATGGGTAATAGGGAATGGAGAGGAAGAAGAAAATTTAAGAGTAAAAATTAAAGAATTACACTTAGAGGATACTTTTTTATTATTAGGTGCAAAAATGAATCCATATCCGTATGTAAAAACTGCAGATTATTTCATAATGCCATCAGAATCAGAAGGGTGGCCATTGATAATTGCAGAAACTTTATTGCTGAAAAAGCCTATTATAGCTACTAATGTTGGAGGAATACCAGAAATGATAAAGCATAAAGAAACAGGTTTTTTATGCGAATATGGGGCAGATGACTTATGTCAAGCAATGTTAGCATTTTTGCAAGACAAAGAATTAGTAAAACAAATAGAATACAATCTTCAAGATATTGATAATCAATTTGATAACCAAGCAATATTTGATACTGTAGAAAAAATAATAATTAATTTGGCAAACGCATGATATATATATATAGGGCAATATTGAAGATTTATACCAGTTTTCAAAATTTGGTAGATTACATATACATAGAGGTGTGTAAACATAGAGGATTAAAAGTTGGTAAAAATGTACAATTTATAGAGGCACCAAAATTTGGTTCAGAGCCATTTCTTATAGAAATAGGAGATAATACAAAAATTACCGCAAATTGCACTTTTATTAATCATGATGGAGCAATGTATGTAATTCGCTCTATGGAGAAGTATAAAGATGTAAGAAATTTCGGAAGAATTAAAATAGGAAAAAATTGTTTTATAGGGAATAATTGTACTATTTTACCAGGAGCCTCTATGGGGGATAATTGTATTTTAGGGGCTGGTTCTGTTTTGAATAGTTCCGTTCCTAATAATTCTGTATATGCAGGAGTTCCCGCGAAATATATATGCAGTATTGAAGAATATGGAGATAAAGCAATAGAAAATAATATTATATATCCTCGAGAATTAGAAAAAAATCGTAAAGAATTAGAAAAGTATATTGCAAAAAATCTTCCTTATGTATATAAACCAGTGAAAAGATGAAAATGCAAAAAAAGAAACTTCTCATTCGTATAGGTTCGTTGAGGCACGGTGGGGCTGAACGTATATTAGTAACCTTCCTTAAAAACCTTCCACCAGATAAGTACGAGGTAGATTTATTACTCAATCTATACTCGGGGAAATATCTATCAGAAGTTCCTAGCTGGGTTAATGTTTTGTATCTAAACAAAGGGGAAATGATAACCACTAATCGTTTGCAGGATATCCCTCAAAAAGCGTTTAGAGTCATTTATCAAGGAATACTAAAGAAATTTCCAAAACTACTTTATCATTTTATTCTCAAAGGCAAAAATTACGATGTAGAATTAGCCGCCATACATGGTTTTAGAGATGAGGTACTAAATTCGCCCTTGAAACAGTCTAAGAAAATCATTTGGATACACAACGATTTAAGAAAGACCGAGTTTCACAACTATACCGATGATGAAATTAGAAAGTTTTTTGGATATGATAAGATTATGGTCATATCCGAGCATATTCAGAAAGATTTTGACGGTCTAGCCCAGAATGAGACAGAAAAAAATAAAATTGTTAGGATTTACAATCCGCTAGATACACAGGAAATTCTTAATAAAAGCAAGGTAGAAGAGTTACCCAAACCAGTGCTTCCAACTTTTGTATCCGTGGGTACGGTGTTTCCTCAAAAGGGATTTGATAGACTTCTCAAAGTACACAAAAGACTTTTGGACGAAGGTTTGCCACATCGTGTACAAATTTTAGGAGATGGTTATGATTTTGATAATATCCAAAAACTTAAGACAGAACTTGGGGTAGATAGCACGGCAGAGATGTTAGGATTTACAGATAATCCGTATCCATATTTCAAAAATGCCGATTTCTATATTCTAAGTTCGCGGTACGAGGGCTATCCTACCGTGTTGTTTGAAGCGATTACTTTGAGAAAGAATATTATTGCAACAGATGTTTCTGGGGTTAGAGAAATGCTTTTGGACGGAGAGTTGGGGCTTGTGGTAGACAATTCGGAAGAAGGCATTTACCAGGGAATGAAAAAAGCACTTACCAACCTACAGCATTTCCAAACCTATCAAGAAAAACTAAAAGATTACCAAATGCCATTCAGCCTTACCAATTCTGTGGAGAAGATAATGCAAATATTAGATAGTTAGAAACTTGTTGTATGCTTAGAAATTAAAAAGAGTAAAGATTATTTTGACTTACAGTCTATAAATGCATAAAACAATCTCGTTCAAACCTACGAAGTTATTTAAAGAAACCTAACGAAGTGGTCTAGCGTAGCTAATTGACAAACACTTGCAAACATATTACAACAAACAGGCAAATCAAGATAGTCTGATAAAGAATCTAAATCAAAAAACACTAGCATTGGGTAATTATCCTCAAAATAAAGTTCATCTCCTGCAAATTTTTCTAAAAAAATGTTTTATTTACATATATTATTGAGCCTTTCTATAAGTAATGCATTGCTGGCTAATAAATACTTTATTGTTTTAGCCCTAAAAACCTAAAAAGTTCTTCTTTTTTATTCACTGAAATAGATATTGATTTCCCGTTATCCAATTCAATCATATTACCATTAATCGCTCTTACAAAAGAGGTATTTATTATAAAAGATCTCTGAACTTTAATAAGTTTTGTTTTTACTAAAGCATTCTCCATAGATTTCAATGTTGCGAGTGTAGTATATGAACCGGCTTTTGTTACAATTTTTAAATAATCACCTTGTGCTTCTATATAAATTATTTCATCGTATAAAATTTTAACTAATTTACCTTCTGTTTTTATGAAAATTCTATCCTGTTTTTCTTTAGGCTCTTCTTCTTTTAAATGTTTCTTTGTAATGTAATTTCTTGCACGCGTTACAGCTTTTAAAAACCTTTCAAAACGAACTGGTTTTACTAAGTAATCCACAGCCCCTGTATTAAAGCCTTCTAATGCAAAATCGCGATGTGCAGTAATAAAAATAATAATGGGAGGATTATCTAATAAATTAATTAATTCTATACCATTTATTCTTGGCATCTCTATGTCACTAAAAATTATTTCAACTTGGTTTTTTTGTAAAAATGTTATGGCTTCCAAAGCATCATCAAAAGAAGCCGATAGTTCTAAAAAGGGTACCTGTTTAACAAAATTTTCAATAATTGTCCTCCCAAGCGGTTCATCATCTAATACCAAACAACTTATCTTTTCATCCATATTATAATACTATTTCTAAATAAACATTAAATGACTCATAGGTTTCTTCTATTTCTAACAAATGGCTATCTGGATAAAGAAGCTGTAACCTCTTTTTTACATTTTCAAGACCTATACCTCCTATATTAGTATATTTTTTATCATTATTGTTACCACTTTTATCATTTTTTAAAGAAAAAAGAAATTTTTTATTATCAATTTTAATATTAATTTTTAAAAAAGATTTTTTTCTACTCTTCAAGCCATATTTAAATGCATTTTCTATAAAAGTAAATGTAATAAGTGGAGCTATATATAATCCTGAAATGTCTTCTTTTCTATAAATTTCTAATGTAATTTCTCTATCAGTAGGATGACGTAATTTCTCAAGATTAAAATAGTTTTCAATAAATTCTAATTCCTTATCTAACATAACTTTTTCCGAGCTACATTCATAAAGAGTATAAGCCATAATATCTGACAAATTTAACACTACCTCAGAGGCTCTACTATCTTGTTTTACCACCAAACCATATAAATTATTCAAAGTATTGAAGAGAAAATGGGGGTTAAGTTGTGCTTTTAAAAACTCTTTTTCAATATTAATATTTTGAATTTCAAGATCTAACTTCTGTTTCTGAAAGCTTAAAGATTCCCTATATAACTTTATAGTGTCAAAAAGAATTTTTACAAAAAAAGGAGGTATAAATGAAAATATAACCGTATTAATATTTCCTATTATAGTTTTAATGGACAAAACTCCCCCTATACCTTGCTGTGCATTTTTTTTAATTATTCCTTTAAATGGATATTCATTGACCTCAAACCCTATATTGTATAAAACAAACAACTGTATATAATTAATAAACAACCAAATAACCACACAAATAAAAAAAATTATTACTAAGTATAATATATTAACTATAGTTCTTTTTGAATGAAAAAGTCGAGGAAAACAATAGAAAAATAGATAAAAAACCATCGCATTATTTACCATTGCACGGACAGTAAGGCAAACACTAGAGATAATTGATAGCTTAAACTCAATATAATAATTCAGATAAAGAATAATTGAAAGAAAAAGCCACATCATGATATGAGAAAAAATACGTACATATGGCGTATATAACTTTTCAATTTTTATATCCGCTATTTGACTTAAAATATTATTATAATTAAGTGTACCACGCATTTATTTAAGAGTATGTAATTTGAAACCTAATACAATATTTATATAAATACTCAGACATTCTTGTATTGCAAAGAAAAGCCTAAATTTTCCTTTTCAAAAATATCTTTTGTTTTTTTTATCCAAAATTTTGTTTTGACCCCCCAATTAAAATTATCGTTATACTGAAAGAAAATATATCTTCATCATTGTTTACATAAATGAATCTTTTCTATTATCTGTATCGAGTAAACATAACTTTATGTCATTCCATAGGATTCCTATTTAAAAGGATTCCTACGAAATGACAGCTTAGACTCATTAATCCTTACACCCAAAAAAGGACATTTATAATATTTTTATAATCTTCCTTTTTCTTCATTATTACTACTTTCCATTTTCTGTAATTTTGGTTTATCACCTCCACTGAAACTATAATTTAGAGATAGTGATAACACTCTACTTTGCTCTTTATGATTAAGATTAATAATCGTGTTATTAAAATAACTTTTCGCTCTAAAATTGTTTGTATAGAAAATATCACTAATTGCAACTCTTGCGACAAGTTTATTCTCTAAGAATTTTTTCTGAATACCTAAATCTATGCTTCCTATAGCTCCTGTTAATGCATTACCACTTACCATCTGTGGAGTATAAAAAGCATTCATACTCATTTTATAACCTTTTGGTAACGATATTTCATGCTCGGTTTGGAAAACAAAAGACGGTTTTTCGATTAAAAAATTGGGGGATTCTGATTTTGTATAGGTTAATAGTAAATTATTTGTTGTACTCCACCATTTTCTAATTTGAAATGGCGCACTAAAAGTTGTCGTATAAACAGACGTATTGCCCGCATTAGCTTTAATAATTTTTAAAAGCTCTGTATTAGGATTAGTCTGTATCATTTGGGTAATCATATCCTTAGTATAGCTATAACTTACTGCGACATAATAAGTCCCCTTCCAGATACTCCCAATTTCAAAAGAACTCGTAAATTGAGGCTTTAAATAAGGGTTTCCTGTACTCACAGAATAATTATCTATATAGTATTCATAAGGATTTAAATCAAAATAAGAGGGTCTTTTTATTCTCCTGTTAAAAGATAAAGAAAGATAGTTACTCCCTTCTTCATTTAAATTTTTTTTCATAAAAACAGAAGGAAAAAAGCTTAGATAATTCTGAGAAACATTTCCTTTTTGGCTTCCCATAAGAGTCGCATTAACATCTGTTTGCTCCGCTCTTACCCCTATTTGATACTCAACTTTTCTAAAAGAACCACTTAGTTCTGTATAGCCGGCAAAAACATTTTCATTGTAGTTAAAATCAAAATTTCGACCTACTGCACCTACCCAATTTAAGCCATCAAAATTTTCGTAAGTATTTGTATTATCTATTTTAGTACTATTTAATTTGGCTCCAAAGTTTAAAGAGCTACTATTTTTGAAATTCCATTTATATTTGCTATCTACTGTAAATATTTTTGAAATACTTGGAAAATGCAATCTAAACACCGTTTTATCTAATAACTTATTCTGATAATCAAAACTTTCACTGTTAGAAGTATTTATTCCTCTTCTGTCATTATAAGTAAAATCTGATAAAAGTGTAAATTTAGAACCTAAGGAATCGGTTTTTATAGAATAGTTCATCCCAAAATTATGATAGCCCGTTTTAGTTTCCGTAGGAAAATTTCCTTTTGAAAAAATAGCTTCAGACTCTAAAGGATACATAATTTTGGTATCCGATAACGAATTACTCGAAAATTTACTTAACTGCCCCGTATAACCAATCCCTAAAAATTGCTTTGGACTAATATCATAAGTTAATGCCATTTTTATACGATTTGCGTTTCTTATTTGAGTGTCATCAGACCTATTCTGATATTTGCCTCCATTAGTAAAATCTCGCTGCTGTTCTAATAATTCGTAGGATTTATCATGATTAAAAGAGTAGCTGGTATTAACTCCAAATTTTCCTCTCTTATAATTTAGTACAAAAAAAGGATTATAACTCGGAAACTTACCCAATCCCCAACCATTCTCATAGCCTAAATTACCACTAAACCCTTGTTTTGAAGTCTTCTTTAAGATAATATTGATAAGTCCTCCTGAACCTTCTGCCTCAAACTCTGCCGAAGGATGAGCAATCACTTCAATGGATTGGATATCATTAGATTTTAGATTTTGCAAATAATTTTTCAAATCCTCTCCACTCAAATTCAACATTTTACCATCAACCATTACACGAGCTCCCCAAACACCATTTATTGATATCTTGCCTCCGTTTACAAAAACACCCGGAGCCATTCTGAATAAATCTATTGAAGATTTTCCCACTGCTATCGGATTATCACTAATATTTAGAACTACTCGATCTAACTTTCTAACGATTGCTGGTTTTCCTTTTTTTATAACCACTTCCTGAATATTTCTAACCTTCTCCTTGGGAAAAGTTAGAGCCAATTGCTCTTGATTAGAATTAATCTCTAAATTTTTATAAAAATCGGAATACCCTATAGCTGATGTACCAATAATATAATTTCCAACTTTAGGAATTTCAACTAAAAAATGCCCTTCCTCATCTGCAATTTTTTCAGCCTTTATATTTTCAGAGGTCACCGAGCTTTCATAAAACTTCAATGTCGCAAATGGAACAGGTTTCCCTAAATAATCCGTAACTTTTCCGGATATGACTACTTGGGCTAAAGCAACTTGTATGTTAAACACACACAGACACATAAATAATACTCTTATCTTCATTGGTATATATTTTAATTAAAGCGAAATTACTTAGGTAATATCTTATTAAAAATATTTATCGATGAAAGTATCTTTTTTATCGATATAAGATACATAATACCTGTTGTACATTTAGAATAAATTATTTTTAATTTATTCAAACATCATTTTGAAGATAAGAAATTGAGGTATCGAATCATCGTGAAAGAAGTGAGCTTCGTTATTACTAAACACTGAAAGATTTTCGCAAAGTTGAGTTGAGGGAAAATTGCCCACATAATTGAGAAATATTAGTTTCTATTCTCTTTCTTATTTTCATATTTTGTTTTTAATGGTCTGGTTTTTCCGCATCGAAACCGAAAGATTTATCTTGGTATAATTGAATAAGTCTACCTGCAATGCTTTACTGATATATCCTCGGTTTCCGATTAGCAAACAAGTTTTCTTCTCCAACTTGCGAAAAGTTATCCCTGAAAACTTGCACACTTCCGTAAAAGATTATATGTTTGCGGTTGCTATACAACACCATATCGGTTCTATACAAAGGAATAAAAAAGTGGTATAGAAATTTGGTGATAAGCAAAAACTATGTAAACACACAACACCTATAAGTTTTGTAAGTATGCACGGTATTTTCGGAAAATCATCTCAATATCTCTTATTAAAACAGCTCCCACTTCTAGCAACTTTTGTTAGGGGCATTTCGTATAGATATCGTTTTAAATTTTATTCTCACAACCATTCGCTAAAAGCCTCCTTGTTTTTTGTGCCTATCTGTGAGATTAGATTTCAGATGTTAAAATATAAGTCCTTAAACTTCGAATACTTGAACTTTAGACCTTAAACATTGAACAACTTAACAATTTAACAACTAACATCTATAAACAATAACATCTTATGAACAAAGCTTTATTATGCACGGTGTTTCTGCCTTTAGTGCTGAACGCCCAAGATGATTATAAAGGCAGAGTGGGCATCAATACCACTACGCCCCAAGCGACTTTAGATATTTCTAAGGTAGAAGTAAGTCCTACGATGCCAGCAGATAAGCCACAAGGGGTGCTATTTCCTAAACTGACTACGGAGGAACGACTTACCTTTTCTCCCAATACCAAAAAGGGAACTCTAATCTACAATAAAGACAAGAACTGTATAGAAATGTACAGAGGTCTTATCGGTGGAGTACACGAATGGGCTTGTATTAACGATGCTAGTGCATTTGCCAATCCCTATGCTCCAACTACAGCCACTTTAGGAACGGTACAAGATGTTAAGCTAGTGGTCTTTAAATACAACAGCAAAGACTACTTAGTACAAGGGAGTAATATTATGGAAACAGGAATAGCTGCTGGAGCAGAAATTACAGTAAATATCCCTTACAGCGGTGCATCGCCCGCTAATGGCGCTTATACCGCTTATGAACAAACCTTAGCCCTAAAAGACGGGAATGGTTATATGCGAAATTTTAAGTTGTCTTATCCAGCGGGTAATTTTACGGGGGCAACAGGTACTATACAAGCTAAACTAAAGAATGTAAGTGGGGCCACTTACTACCCTGCCCTAGACCCTTTAGATGGCGTATACCGTAATGCCATTAGCAATGCCGATGCCTACACCATCAGTCTAAATGGGAGCAGTACCACCACGCTCAAAGTGAAAACCCTTACAGGTATTCCCGACCGTTGCTTTGATAAGACGACTTTTGAGTGCGTAGGCTATGGAGCAAATGAAAAAGAGCATAATTTTGTCTATCTTCCAATCACGGGACCTGATGGTAGAGTTTGGCTCAATAATAATCTAGGTGCAGATTATGCTAGAGTAGGTTCAGAGTGGTTTGACCCAACTTATCAAGCAGGGGCTTTAGATTATACGAATACCACTTCTGCAGTGCCTCTTTCTAATCCAACTGCCGACCAGATTAAAAAAGACTGGCGTGCGTATGGTTCGTTGTTCCAGTGGCAGCGTAACCCAGATGGGCACGAACTGATGACTTGGACTGGTAGCAATTACTCAGATGGTACGCCTAAGTATACCACTACCAATACTTTATCTGATTCTTGGACGAACCCAGGTCACAGTAATTTTATCTTAGGTAATACTTATTCTTGGGTTACTAATACCTTAAGTTATGACACTACTAATAAGAATTTATGGCAGTCAGGGCAATCTAATAATCCTTGTCCTGTGGGGTATCATGTGCCTACTTACGCGGAGCAGATGGCTTTGCGTAATACGATTTTAGGTTATGATGCAAGTCCTTCATATACAACGTCTAGTAAGATGTGGGAGGAGAAGTTACTCCGCCTGCCTGCTAATGGTGTCCGTATCAGCAATAACAATCTAAATGCTCAAAGTGCTGACGGATGTTACTGGTCTAGCAGTATGTATTCGGGCTATGATAATTCTGTGGTATGGTACCTTCAATTCTCTTCAAGTTACAACATGGTACAACCCTCATTATATAATAGAGATGGCATGAGCCTCCGCTGCATTAAGGATTAACTGTGCGTTCTCGGCGGTTTTCGCCACTAAGCACTCTTTAAAAATCTGATGCCTATAAAATCTAAAACTTATAGGCATCGGATTTTTTTTTATAAGCATAAAAATAATTTTTATAGGCATAAGTTTTAGGTGCTGTCCTTTTGGCTCCGCCGAACCACTCCGTTAGGTTTGCTTCAAGGCAAAAGAAGGGCGATAAATATGTATGTATGTCCTTTTGGCTTGACCTAAACTTACCTTTGCTCGGCAGAGCGTTGATAATGGCTAAGTGGTGATAAATATGTGTGTATGTCCTTTTGTCTTGAAACAAAAGGACCAAAAATTCAAGAGCAAAGGTTAGGTTTACCTACGGCACGGGACTGCCCCCTGCTATTTGGAAGCTACCGCTCCCAATACCGCTACGGGGGCTGTCCCTAAACTTACCTTTGCTCGGCAGAGCGTTGATAATAGCTAAGTGGTTATCATTTAAAACAGTTTTAAAATGGTCTTTGGGAGAGGAGTGCTTATAATATATATAGTATATCTGACCTCTAAGCCCGACGGCGTTAAGAACCTCGTTACTAAAGGCGTTAAAAAATACCCACTGTTTGAGCAAAGGTGTGGGCAAAAGCGTTGGAGCGAGTTTTGGGGATTTTAGCCTTTAGTAATGAGGTTTAGCCAAAGGGGTTACAGTCTTGAATTTTTGCTTCTTTTGCTTCAAGGCAAAAGAAGGGCGATAAATATGTATACTTGTCCTTTTGTCTTGACCCAAAAGGACCAAAAAGTCAAGACTAGAAAACTACGGCTAAAAATGTGTCGTCCATTCTAAAAGCCCTAGAACTCACGCCAAGGCTAAAGCCCTACGCTTGTTCAAACAATAGGTCTTTTTTAACGAATGGACGACACATTTTCTTAACGCCTCCGTTTCCTTAGGTCGGAGAATAGAGCGGTGATAATTTAGTATTACTTTAAACTGTCTTTGGTGGGTAGCCGTTAATAAAAATAGGAGCATTGGTGTGGGCAGAAGCGTTGGAGCGAGTTTTGGGGATTTTAGCCTTTAGTAATGAGGTGGGGGTACTGTTTTTAATTTTGGGTTTAGCTAAGTGTTCCAATTTATGTATTTTTGTCTTGTTCCAAACCTAATGTAGTGGTTAGGTGGAGCTAAAGAACTAATAAACTCATCTAATATCAAAATTTAAAAGCTATGAATACACTAAAAGCGTGGTTGCGTCCCAACCTACTCACCAAAGACGACCCCAACGATTTTGTAGCCGTGCCTCTTTCGGCAGGGAGCCTTGGCATTACAGAAATTATAGAAGCCCTTAAAAAAGAAGGTATAGAAATAAAAACCGAAACCGTGGTAGACATCATCACTCGTTTTAACCGTAAGGCTTCGGAGCTGGTGTTGAGCGGTTATAGTGTAAATACGGGGCTGGTGTATATGCGTCCTGCCATTAAGGGGGTATTTTACGATAAAACCTGGGATAAGGAAAAGCACTCGGTGTATGTGAATGTACATCAAAGCACCGACCTAAGGAAAGCCGCCAACGATACCAAAGTGGAAATCCTAGGCGAGCAGTCTAGTCCAATGAGCGTGTTCAGCATTACCGACAAAGCCACTGGTAAAGCAGACGGTACTTTAACTAAAGGCAAAAACGCCGAAATCAAAGGGACTTATATTAAGATAGATGGCAACGACCCTAAAAATGGTATTGTCTTCAGAAATCTAGATACTCAAAAAGAAGTGAAACTTCTTGCGGAGGATATTGCACTTAATGAGCCTTCAAGAGTGCTTATCCTTGTTCCTGCAGATTTAGAAGCAGGAAACTATGAGCTAAGCATCACCACGCAATTTTCTAGAGGTAATGCCTCGCTTAAAGAACCTAGAACCGAAGTTCTATCAACTCCTGTAATAGTAGCGTAAGTTTCATCTTCTTGTTGGGTTTTATAGAAAGTGGGCGGGTTTTAAAACTAAACCCACCCACTTGTTCTTACGCCTATGCGTTGTCTTACCGTACAACGGTGTGTCGTCTTAGGCTACGCAGAGGTGTCGTTCGGTAAGACAACGGTGTGTCGTCAGTAAAGAGTTAAAGCTCTTGGGTTACAATAAAAAGATTTTCGTCTGATATCCCTACAACTTCGTGAGGGATATTCACCGGGATTTCGTATGTGTCCCACGCTTTAAAGAGGTGTGTTTTACCTTCAATCTCAAAATTGATATTGCCTTTTAGCACTACCAATGTAGCAGGAACAGGAGTGATGTGTTTTTTCAACACGACATCTTTTCCTAGTCCTACAGCAAATTGTTTGAGGGTATCCGATTTTTTAATAATGACCACAGAGGGTTTATCATTACCATATACGATGTTTTCTATAATATTCATTTGGTTTCTTTTTGTAGGTTTTTTACTTCGTTCCAAGTCCCAGCGTTATATACTTTTTTAAAGCCGTGTTTCTCTAGAATACTCTTAGCTTCTTCGGAGCGTCTTCCAGAACGACAGAAAAGTACAATATCCTGCGAGGGATTTAGTTTGTCTAACTGGTTTTCTAACTGGTCTAAAGGTATATTGATGGCTCCATTAGCACTGCCTTCTGCAAATTCTTCTGGCGTTCTTACATCTACCAGTATGCTTTTAGGGGCATTTATAATTTTCGCAATATCTGCTTTGCTAGTAATTTCTATATCTAACTCACATACAACAATTCTAGTGTTTTTGGCTTTGCCAGTTGTTTGGCAGGAGGCAAGCCCTAGAGCTAAACCTCCGCCAAGTATCATTTGGTGTATAACTTTCATAATTTAGAACTTAACTTTAGACTGGCATACAAAATCGGTAGTAGGCACAGAGGTTTCCTTAATTTTAGCAAAACCACCATCTACTTCTGTAAAGTTTCGGATAC
The DNA here is from genome assembly GCF_009663465.1 of Riemerella anatipestifer. Lineage (GTDB taxonomy): Bacteria > Bacteroidota > Bacteroidia > Flavobacteriales > Weeksellaceae > Riemerella > Riemerella anatipestifer_C. Next base: position 178,151 of record NZ_QXHU01000002.1, on the reverse strand, counting down.
CTCTAGAATTGAGTATGCTAGAGGCTATCATACTACGATAACCTCCTGCACAATGGATGTAGAAATGTGTGTCGCCTAGTTCTTTTGCCCAGTCGTTAATCTCCATAAGAGGGCGGCTAAGGGCATCTTCTATATGCTCGGCAGAGTATTCTCCTATATTTCTTACATCTACTACTTTTGTGTCTTTGTGGTATTCATTCGCAAAGGCTTCGGCAGAAATTCTTTTAATAGTATCTATTTCTTTACCTGAATTTTTCCACGATTCAAAACCACCTTTGAGGTAGCCCACCACATTATCAAACCCTACACGAGCAAGTCTAGTAATGGCTTCCTCTACGGAGCCTTCTTCGCAAACTAATAGCAGGGGTTGCTTAACATCTACAATCATCGCACCTACCCAAGGGGCAAAACTGCCTTTAAGCCCAATGTTGATAGAGTTAGGCACAAAACCTTGGTGGAAATCAGCCGCATTTCTAGTGTCAAGGATTAAAGCTCCTGTATTCTCTGCCACGGTTTCAAAGTCTTCTGCGGATAGGGCTTCTTTACCGTTTTTTAAAACTTCGTCAAAGCTGGTGTAGCCTCCTTTGTTCATAGCGACATTCATTCCGAAGTATTGCGGTGGAGCGGTAAGTCCGTCCAAAACAGCCTCTATAAAAGCCTCTTTGCTAGGCTGGTTGAGGGCATAGTTTATTTTCTTTTGGTTGCCAAGGCTGTCTACGGTTTCCTTCATCATATTTTTACCACAAGCAGAACCCGCTCCGTGTGCTGGATATACGGTAACCTCATCTGGTAGAGGGAGAATTTTGTTGTAAAGACTATCGTACAACAGCCCCGCTAGTTCTTCTTGAGTAAGATTAGTGGCTTTTTGTGCCAAGTCTGGACGCCCCACATCGCCTAAAAATAGCGTGTCGCCACTAAACAATGCGGTTTCTTTTCCGTTTTCATCAAGGAGTAGAAAACACGCACTTTCCATCGTATGTCCTGGGGTGTGTAGCACTTTTATTTTAACCTTTCCTAACTCAAAAATTTGATGGTCTTCAGCAATAATAGCTTCAAAACTAGGCTTTGCAGTAGGACCGTAGATGATAGGAGCTCCTGTTTTTTTACTTAAATCTAAATGTCCCGATACAAAATCAGCGTGGAAGTGAGTTTCAAAAATGTATTTTAGGGTGACACCATCTTTCTCTAAACGCTCTAAGTAAGGCTGTATTTCACGCAGTGGGTCTATAATGGCTGCTTCGCCGTTAGAAGTAATGTAATAGGCTCCTTGTGCAAGGCAACCTGTGTATATTTGTTCTATTTTCATAATGATACTATTTTTATTTTAATATAATTTCTTTTATCAAGATATAAATCCCCATACCCAATACCAACCAACCAAAAGCAGGTTTTAGTTTTTTACCATCTATTCTTTTAGATAAAGCTAAACCTAATAAAACCCCTACAATAGATAGCCCTGTAAAAGATAAGAGAAAATGCCAGTCTATAGCAACTTTGTCTAAAGAGCTTACAAAACCTATAGTACTACTAAGGGTAATAATAAACAGTGAGGTGCCAATAGCTTCTTTCATTTTTAACCCTAAAATCATTACCAAAGCAGGAATGATAAGAAATCCTCCACCAGCACCTACTAGCCCCGTAATAATGCCTACCAACAGCCCTTGGGAAATAAGCAAGGTATTTCTAGATGGAGAAATCTCTAAGGTACTTGGTTCAGTTTTACTTCCCACAATCATTTTGTAGGAAGCCGAAAGCATCAGCGAGGCAAATAAGATGAGAAGAAACATATCTTTAGTGAGGCAAATGCCCCAACGGTTGATGATGTATTCGGGTAGATGTGGTACAACCACCCTCCTAGAGAAAAGCACCCCTAAGACAGAAGGGATACCAAATAGTAAAGCAGTATTGAGGTGTATTTGTTTCTCTTTAAAATGTCCCAAAGAGCCTACCAATCCATTACAAGCAACCACAAATAAAGAGAGTGTAGTTGAGGTAACGGCATCTAACCCAAAAAGGTAGGCAAAAACAGGAACGCTTAAAATACTCCCACCGCCGCCCATAAGACCGAGTACCAAACCAATAATGATAGCGAAAAAATAACCGAGTAGCTCCATAATTTTGATACAAAGGTAAGACTTACGCTTTACAAGTTATGAAACTTGGGTTACAGAAGTCCATTTTTTGGATTAAGCTATTTCTATAACTTCAATTTGGTGCGAACCAAAATCAACCTTATCTCCTACTTTAGCATTTTTAATTTTTGAATAGATAGGTGCTTCTTCGGATATACAAACCACATCTTTCCCTTCGTATTTGAATGGGGGTACTGAAATCCCAACGAAGATATAGCTTTTATCGGTTTTAATAAGGCTACCACTTTCAACACTTGTATGGTGTTCTTGGGCGAAATGTTCTATGAATGCTAAGTGTTTTTTTGCGATGTTCGCCATCTGTTCAAACCTAAGTTGCATATCTTTAGCTTCTGTTTGGTGCGAAAAATCCTCGGGGTCGTGGGTGGCATCTTCATCTATATCGGACTCTGTACGGTAACGCTCTACAGACTTTTGGAGGTTATCCACTATCTTTTGTTGCTCACTAGCAATGGCTCTTAAAATGACTTCTTTTTCCATAAGGATTAAACTTTTGTGGATAACAAATATAAGTAAAATACTGCATTTAGGACTAGTTTATCCTATAATAAAATGTGGTGAAGAATATCAAAAGGTGAGATGATTCGGTTTTATTTCTTAATTTTATCCGTCAAAAAATGTAAGATGGCAGATAAGACTAAATTTATAGAAGAATTAAACAGCAGATATAGCTCTAAAGGAGAAAGTATTATTCTAGGGAAAGGTATGCTAGATGGAGAAGTGGTAAAAGAGGTAGATGTAAAACTTCCTTTAAAAACTTTGAACCGTCATGGGTTGATAGCAGGAGCTACAGGCACAGGGAAAACCAAGACTATACAGGTTTTTGTGGAACAGCTTTCTCACGCGGGGGTGCCATCATTAGTAATGGATATTAAAGGGGATTTTTCAGGAATTGCAGAGGCAGGAGAGGAAAATAACATCATCAAAGAACGCTATGCTAAAACAGAACTACCATATAACGCTCAATCTTTCCCAGTAGAGTTAATGACGATTTCGGGGGCAAAGGGCGTTCAGTTGAGGGCTACGGTTACAGAGTTTGGACCGGTGCTACTTAGTAAAATACTGGGGCTCAACGATACCCAAAGTAGTATTATGTCCATCGTTTTTAAATACTGCGATGATAAAGGCTTGCCTCTGATAGATTTAGAAGACCTTAAGAAGGTGTTACAATATGTAACAACAAATGATGATGGTAAAAAGGAGATTTCGGAAAATTACGGTTCTATTGCACCAGCATCGTTAGGGGCTATTTTGAGGTCTATTGTAGCTTTAGAACAAGAGGGAGCAACAACGTTCTTTGGAGAACCGAGCTTTGAGGTTAATGATTTGTTACAAACCAAAGATGGGAAAGGTGTGGTGAATATTATGCGTGTAGACGATATTCAGAATAAGCCGAACTTATTTTCTACCTTTATGCTGTCTTTGTTTGCGGAAATTTATCTTACATTCCCAGAGGAAGGCGATAGTGGTAAACCGAAACTAGTCCTCTTTATAGACGAAGCTCACTTAATTTTTAAAGAAGCCTCCAAAACCTTGCTTTCGCAGATAGAAACTATGGTAAAACTTATCCGTTCTAAAGGAGTGGGTATCTATTTTATTACCCAAATACCTGGAGATGTGCCAGAGAATGTTTTAAGTCAGTTAGGTCTTAAAATTCAGCACGCATTGAGAGGATTCACAGCTAAAGACAGAAAAGAAATAGAAAAAGCCATACAAAACTATCCTGTTACAGAGTATTATAAGGCGGAAGAACTCATCCAAAATTTAGGGATAGGAGAGGCATTTGTAACTGCGTTGGACGAGAAAGGTATCCCAACCCCTTTAGTGCAGACTTACCTTATTTCACCAGAAAGTAGAATGGGAGTGCTAACTGCTACCGAGATAGATAATCTAACGGCAAAGTCAGCTTTAGTTAAGAAATATCAGAATAGTATAGATAAAGAAAGTGCTTACGAGATTTTATCTAAAAGAATGGTTCCTGCAACCGAGGAAAGTCAGGCGTCTCAAGAAGCACCTAAAACAACCGTGACTAAAGAACAAGAAGAGCCTAGCCTATTTGATACCATATTGAAAAATCCTATGGCTAAAACTTTTGGTACAACTTTGATGAGAGAAGGGGCTAAAGCCATACTAGGTATGCTTGGATTAAAATCTACTTATAGGAGAAGAAGATACTAGACTATATCACACAACTGAATGATTCGGATTAACTCTGAATCATTTAGTTGTGGATTAAGGAGTGGTTAAATTTGCATTTAATGAAAAATATCCGCAAGTTTGCACCCTTTGATATTGTGAATTTGTTTTTATTCTAAAATCAGAAAGTAATATTTTAGTTTTGCACTTAACCTTATAGATACTGATTATGTTAAAGTTTATAAAAAGTCTTTTTGGAGGGAATACCGTTGATTTTCAAGATTTAGCAGCAAAAGGAGCTCAAATAATAGATGTAAGAACTAAAGCTGAATATAATTCAGGACATATTTTCAATTCCATCAACATTCCATTACAGGAGTTGAACCAAAACCTCAACCGTTTGGACAAAAGCAGACCCATAATTACCTGCTGTGCTAGCGGTATGCGTAGTGCTTCGGCTAAATCTATCTTGTCCAGTAATGGTTTCACTGCTTATAATGGTGGCGGCTGGAACTCACTTCAGAAGAAAATCCTAAAATAAAAATTATGTCTCAAAAATTTAAAGAACTCATAGACTCTCCCCAACCTGTACTTATAGACTTTTTTGCTACTTGGTGCCAACCTTGTAAGGTGCAGTCTTCGGTACTCAACACCGTAAAAGAAAATGTAGGAGATACGGCTAGAATTGTAAAAATAGATATAGATAATTACCCTTCTATTGCTGGTGAATATGGTGTAAGAAGTGTACCCACTCTTATGATTTTTAAAAATAGTGAACTTCTATGGAAAGGCAGTGGCGTACACGATGTAAATACTCTAACTCAACTTCTTAAAGATTTCGCCTAAATTCCTCTTAATTCCCACAAAAAAACCTGCACCCTTAATATAAGGGTGCAAGTTTTTTATTAACGTTCGTTTACTTAGTCTTTTCTACATTGCAGAAGATACCACTACTTCTGAATTTATCTTTTTAATTAACCCTTGTAAAGTCTTACCTGGACCTACTTCCACAAAAGATGTCGCACCATCTTTAATCATATTTTGAATAGACTGCGTCCACTTTACAGGTCCTGTAAGTTGTGCGATGAGGTTTTGTTTAATTTCCTCCTCATTAGCCACTGCTGTAGTCGTAATATTTTGATAAATAGGGAAACTCGCCTTTCTGAATTTTGTATTTTCTATCGCTGTTGCCAATTGGTCTTGTGCAGGCTTCATTAGTGGTGAATGAAATGCTCCATTAACAGGTAATAGCAATGCTCTCTTAGCTCCCGCTTCTTTAAGTTTAGCACAGGCTTCCTCTACTGCTTTGGTTTCTCCAGAGATTACCAATTGTCCAGGGCAATTATAGTTTGCAGGTACTACTACCCCATCTATTTGAGTGCAGATTTCTTCTACTCTTTCATCTTCCAAACCTAAAATAGCTGCCATAGAAGAAGGGTTAGCATCACATGCTTTTTGCATAGCATCTGCCCTTTGAGCTACTAATTTTAAGCCGTCTTCGAAGGATAAAACGCCACTCGCTACCAATGCCGAAAATTCTCCTAAAGAATGCCCCGCAACCATCTGAACACCTGTGGCATCTATAGCCTTAACTGCCGCCACGGAATGTATAAATATTGCTGGCTGCGTTACTCTAGTTTGTTTTAAATCTTCCTCCGAACCGTTAAACATAATTTTTAGGATATTAAAGCCTAATATTTCATTGGAAAACTCCATTAAATCTTTAATATCTTTCCTGCTATCGTACAGTTCTTGTCCCATTCCTACAAACTGAGACCCCTGACCTGGGAACACTAATGCTTTCATATTTATTTTTTCAAAGATTATCTCTTTAGTTTCTAATTAAATTTATGGTAAAAGTCTTACGACACGATAACCTACATTTACATAGGCTCCATTGGGTTTTATTCTTTGGAACTCAAATTTTGTAGCTAGCTGTGTTTGAGTTTGCCCCATTTGCTTAAATATTTCTCCTTTCTTATTTTCCCTAGACAGCATATCATTAACAATATCGAAGCCCACTATAGCATATTTGGAAGGAGTCTTGCAATATTTGGCTTTATAAGCCGCTAAAATTTCTTTTTCGAAGTCTCCCTCCTCATTAATTTTTCTATCCGTTAGATATACTAGACTGACTTGATTTAACTCATCTACTTTTTTATCAAAAGCTGGAGTATAGAACATACTAAAGGCTTTGATACCTTTAGTTTCTTTAGATAGATTAATCAGCGTAGAGGCAAAAGCACTACCAACCCCATCGTCATCACTTGCTAAAATAGCTATTACTGGAGAGCTTTGCCCTGTCATCATATTCTGTTCCAATTCTATTTTAGACGCATTATCTACTATAATTATATCTGCCTTTCTTAAAGATTTCTCTAGCTTCGTTTTTATATAGTCGGCATTTGTTGTTTCTGCTCCTGATACAATATAAATTTTTTGGTTAGAAAAAACCTCTTTCACCTCTTTTACAATCCTATCAGCATAGATGGCTTTGTCTGTTTCAGCAATGATTAAATTGCCAAAACCATACATATCCTCACTATTAGCAAATGGAGCTACTACAGGAATTTGAGTGTCTTTAACATAATCCAAAACTTCTAATACATTGGTCTTAAACAATGGACCTATAATTAAATCGGTATTAGACGAATCTATCTGGATTAAGTTCTTCTTAAATGCTTTTTCGTTACCCGCATCTATGATATTAAAATCCAACTCTTGCCCCTTTCTAGCATTCATCTCCACTGCTAATTTCGCTCCCATAAGAAAATCCGTCGCAAGTCCTCTATATTTAGAATCTCCCGTATCAAAGCCAAATGGTAACATCAGTACTACCTTAAGTGCATTTGTGTTTTTCTTAACATAGGCTTTATTAAATTTCTTTATTTTAAGAACCATCCCTGGTTTTAAGCCCTCTGAAATTTGAGGATTAAGTTCTAGGAGTTGGTCTAAATCTAAATCATACTTATTGAGAATGCCAAAAACGGTATCACCTTCCTGAACGGTATAGGTAATATAATCTTCTTGAGAAGGAGTTGTTACCTTTTTAGTTTCCGAAAAATCTGGTTTTGCACTTTCTGTAGAACTTGCAATAGCCTGATGTTTCACTTTGATGACTTCCCCTACTTTCAGTCCACTTTCTTCTAAGCCTGGATTAAGTGCAAAAAGGTCTTTCTTACTAATTCCAAACTGCCTCGTAATACGATAGTAGTTATCCTTCGCTTGCACCTCATACTCACCTTCTGCTAATGTCTTTGTCGCTTTTTCTGCAGACGAATTTTCCTGTGTGGTGGTTGGAGTAGTAGTTTCTTTAGTAGTGGTTACTAATTCAGTCACTCCGTATTTGGTAATTTTATCCAAAGGCAATACCACTTCCTCTCCTATTTTCATTTCCAAATTTGGATTGAGCTTTCTTACCTCTGCTTCTGTAACGTGGTACTGGCGGGTTAAACTATATAAAGTTTGTTTTGGCTTCAGTATAATTTTGCCCAACTGAACCTCCTTAGAAGAATCTACGACTTTCTGTTTTGGTCTAGTTGATTTTTTACCAACATTAAGGGTTTGCCCTATCTTAATAGCTCCATCTTTTATTTCAGGATTAAGTTCATAAAGTTCTTTTATAGACAAGCCATACTTTCTAGAGATAGAATATGGTGTTTCTTTCTCAACTACAGTGTGTGTTTGTGCCTGTAAAAAGAAACTCACTAAAAATATGGGAGCAATTAGTATTTTTTTCATTGTTTAATAAACTAGACTGCAAAAATACATTTTTCCAATTAAATAGCTAACACTAACATTACCGACTTATCCACAGGCATTTCTTCTAAACAGATATCCAACCATTTTTTGCCCAAATCTCTGTAAAATACGCTAAAATTATACTGTCTTTCCTGCCATTTGGTATTAGGGTTTATCTTTTCAGCGAGCAAATTCAATCGTTCTAACAAATCTTGATTTTTTTTCTTTTCTGCTTTTAACAGGCGGACTCTCATTTTTTGATACGATTTTAGCTGACGCTTCTGTTCTGCTTCCACAAGGTTAAAGAAAGTAACTTCTGTCTGTTGAGCTTCTTCTTTCAATTCATCAAAACCTTGCTTTAGCAATTTTTCTTTCTCATCAATAATAGGTAATAAAGTAGATTTTTTCAAGAGTTTTTCTCCAAACACTCGTTGATAATCATTGAAAAAGTCCTTAACATTAAACCCTAACTTATCAATTTTAGCAAAAGTTTTTTCATCAATAAAAGTGAATGAATGGCGTGGTATTAAAACTGGAAATTCTAGCCCTATACTTCTAAAATAATCTACCAGCTCTAGCCAATACATTACTTCTGCATTTCCCCCTATATAAGCGATATTAGGCAATATCGTCTCCTGATAAACAGGTCTCATCAAGGCATTAGGACTGAATCTTTCAGGGAAATTTTGTAATTCCTCCAATATTTCTAGCTCTGTAAATACCTTTTTGGTGTCTATCACTCTAAATAAATCTCCATCTCGCTCTATCCTTTGACGTTTGTCTGTAAGGTAAAACAAGTTGATTTCTCTAGGATTTACCTGCACTTTAGAGTATGATTGCGATAAATATGCTATCCTTTGTTTAGTTTCGTTATAAAGTTTTTGAGAAAAAAGTTCTTCTCTAAAGATGGAAGTCATTTGCAATTTCAAAGCCTTATCATCACCATCTATGAGTAAAAGTCCATAATCTGAAAATAATTTTTGAGCTAAAATTCTTATAGATTGCGATAAACTCTGCCCTAAACCATAAGCCTCATCAAGCCAACTAACAAGTTCTTTTCCGAAAGGGAAACCCTCTACTTCCTTCTTAAATTGCTCTAAAAATGTGTTAGATTCCACCTTAATCCTACCAACCGCTCCACCTTGTACGCCTTCTATCTCGTAGTAATTTTCATCTGTCCTAAAGTGATTGATTTCATCAAAATCGTGGTCTTCTGTAGCCATCCAAAAAATAGGAACAAAATGTTTTTCAGGAAACTGCTCTCTAAGATAAATGCTGGTCTTAATCGTCTGTAAAATTTTATAAATAAAAAATACAGGTCCTGTAAACAAGTTAAGCTGATGTCCCGTAGTGATAGTAAATGCATTTTCTTTTAGCAAAGCTTCCAAATTCCCCTTTTGTGATGAAGAAAGCTCAATACCTTCATATTGCTCTTGAATGACTTTAACTAAAACTTCTCTTTTTTCATTAGAAAATGTTTGGGATTTAGCCTCTATCTTATCAACTATGTTAGTAATATTAAATGAATACGGTTTAAAATCCTCTATTTTATCATCTAAAAAATCCCTAATTAGCTTAGGGATTGCCTCTATCTCCTGAAATGGAATAAGCGTTTTCATACTTCAAATTTAGTAAAAAAGATACCAAACTACACCTAAATTAAGCCTAAAATCAGAAATAGGAAAATATGGCGCTGTATATGACCTATTTTTCATAAATGTAGTGTTAAAATGCTGTGCTTCTGCATAAATGAGCATTCTTTTGACTTTCATATTAAAATAAGCCGAAGCGATAGGCTGCCCTCCTATGCTATGAGCAGAGGCAGACGGCAACACAAATTCGTTAAGTACAGGAGCATATTCTCTAGAGTTGAACTTTGAGAAATAATACACTTGAATTCCTGTCTGTAATTCCGCTACTTTTTTAAAGGCAGGTGTTTGATAATAGAAGTTGAGCCTTCCTACAAAATGTGGTAGCGGCAACAAGTCTTTATTATTGAGAACCGCCTGAAATAAAAGATTTGGATTAAAGTTAAATTTACCATACTTAAACAGAGCTTCTCCACCAATCTGAGAGATATTAACCGAAGCCGAACTTTGCTTAGGCTGATACAACTCATTAAAATAAGCCATTTGGTCTATCCTAAAATAATTGGCTGATACTTTTGCATCAAACCATTTCAAGCCTAAAGTTCCACCAATTTCTAGAATATTTTGATTTTTGAAATCTTGCCACTGATAATTGAAATTAGGATAAAGCGAAGCATTTACTAAATAATTAAAACTTGGTGCTACCGACTGGAAGTTAGCTTTAGCATCTAAGAAATAACCCTCAATAGGCTCTAACTTTAAGTGATTGGTTGTTTTTAAATAATTTCCAAAAACAGCACCTCTAGAGATTTCTAAGAAAGACTGCAACTTCAGTTTATCCCAAAGGTTGATGTCTAAATTCCCAACCGCTCCTAGCCTATTTTCTTTATAAATATCAAACTGGGCGTTACCCGTACCCAAACTGATACTTTGGTGCCTAATACCTGCATCTAGTTTAAATTTTTCGTTATCCCAAAGTAAACTTAAGGTATTACTTAAGTTCTCAGAATATTTTTTATTTACCAAAGGCATCTCTGTTAATACACCGCCACCTCTCTGCTGAAAATAATTTTCTACACTAGATTGTTTAAAATAGTATTTATTACCTTGATGATAAATACTATGCCTTAACTTAAACGGAAAACGCTCCGATGAAAATGGACGAAATTCGTGGCTGTAATAATACCTTCTATATGAAAATCTAGAATCAGAACCTGTGAGGTTAACTTCGAGATTATTTCTATTTTTAAATCGAGTATCATTAAGGAAATTATCCAAACTTACAATACCTCCATACTCTTCCGCATTAACATTCTGGTGGGTAAAGTGGGCGTAAGCTTGATATTTTTGATTTCTAGACTGAAACTGTGCCGAAACTGTAAAATTATTACTAGAAGTTAAACTTCTCCTATAAAACCCTTGAGACCTAAGCCCCGTATAATCCAACGCAAAATTGAAATTCTTCCCAATATTTTGAGTATAGGTAGATTTTAGAGTCCCTCCATTTCCCACACCATTATGGTAGACAAAAGCCGTAGTAGGCGTTTTAACATCATAATAGCGTATATCTTGAATACCCTGTATAAAGTGTGATTTATTGGTTGGCAAAAGAGTTAAATTTTGCTCTGGATTAACGGAATACACCAAATCTTGAAACCCTGCCCCCACATTAGCAAATGACACTTTACCAAAAATATCTCTATTGTTATACTGGGTAAATTGATGGTATTTATCTATACTAAAAACTGTATCGAACACTTGATACTGTCCAAACTGCGTCTTATATCTATAATCTTGAATAGTAGGAATAAAGATTTTAACAGAATCTTTTCCTCCTCTATCTACGACTAATGAATCTTGCTTTATTTTATCTACCGATTCCTCTTGTGCTTTTACCCAAGTACAAGAGAACAATAATATTATAAAAAAAATGTACCTCATAAAGTTTTATGAGGTACAAAGGTATGTAAAATAATATATGAAGCCAACTCTATCTATTTAAGTTAACCGATTCATCTATATATTCATTAGCATCAATCTCTGCTTGTGGAATCTTCAAGAAAAATCTCTTATCATCTGGCGAAAGATTTTTCACAATTCTATGATTGTTGGTTCTAGTTATTCCTCTTCTTAACCTTTTTGCATCAAACCATTCAACTCCACACTCGGCATAAAGTTCCTTTCTTCTCTCTACCAAAATCTCCTCCAACAACGCTGCACCTGTATTGCTTGATTTCACAGCTTGAGGATCTCTATTTTTTTGCAAAGCATATAGTACATCGTGTGCCTTGCTAGGATTAATATGGTATAAAGCCTCTGCCTCTATTAAAACCATTTCAGATTTTCTAATAAATGGAACATCTGAGCTAAAATTAAACTTAAATTTTGTTGTTGTATATTTTCTCCAATCCGTAAATTTTGTTTTAGAAAATAAGTTTCTAACATCACTAGCAGAAAAAAGGCTAACAAAATTTTCATTAACATAGGTAGCATAGTATGACTGCGCTGTATGATCTATAAAGGCAAAAGGTGCAGTCCAATAGTATGCACTTTGATCCTCCGACTGAGGCGTACACCAAAGCCACTCTGGACTAGCGTCCATATCATTAAAGCCATTAGTATAAGATTTAGCATCTAAAGCCGCCGATATATTACCACCATAGGCTAATCTTGCTGCCTCCGCAGCTTCATCCCATCTACCCATAACCTGATACACCTGAGCTAAAACAGCACTTGCTGCTTCTTTATTCCAATAAGACTTATTTGGTCTATCAGATGAAGCTATACGAACCGCTTCTTTTAAATCTTCTAGAATAAATTCATACAATTCTTTCTGTGTAGACATAGGCTTACCTTCCGTAGTTATTTCCTTATAAATTGGGGGAGCTGGTAAACTAGGGTCATATGTATAGGTGTGTTGAAACTCTAAGCTTAGTTGAAAATAAAGAAATCCTCTGTATGCAAGTGCTTGCCCTAACAAATAATCCTTATCTGCACTTGATAACTGAGAGCTATTTTTTACTCCTAAAATAAATACATTCAACTTCCCTATCAACTCATATGGAAATTTCCATGAAAAAATAGTTCTTGTATAGGTAGGTTCCCTATTATTATTGTCGTAATCAAATGTAAACCAACTTAGAGCTTGAATCAAATCATTACCCTTAAGTGATCTCGCAAAAAACATACTTCCCATATTAGCCGCATCGTCACGAAGATACTGTCCTCTTGATCTTCTTAAAATACCTGACATATACGACATAGCGGATTCTTTAGAAGAATAAACAACAACATCTGTTACCGTATCTGTTGGCTTAGGTTCCTCTAAAAAGTCTCTAGAACATGAGGTAGGAACCAACGATATTCCACCCAACAAAACCGCTAAATATAATATTTTTCTCATTTTTTCTTATTTTTATATAATTAAATTTTAAAAACTCACTTGGAATCCTAAAGATACTGTTCTCAAACCTAAAGATCTATTATCCGTCCAGCCATCAAAAGACTGCTCTGGATCCATTCCCTTATGTGTCTGCCAAGTCCAGATATTATCAGCTTGTAAATACAGCCTCATAGCAGAAAGTCCAATTTCCTCTGCATATCTTTTAGAAACGTTATACCCTAGAGTTAACGCTTTTAGTCTAACAAAATCGTTCTTAAACAAATACCTAGTAGACATAGCTGTGAAATCATTTTGGCTAGCTAATAAAACTGGAACATCCGTCACATCTCCAGGCTTTTGCCATCTTCTTTCAACATCAGTAGTAACCTGTATACCTGCAGCAGCAAACGACATCAACCCCGCATACTGGGCATCATAAACATACCCACCAAAACTGAAATTAAACAAAACATTTAGATCCAAATTTTTATACACAAAAGTATTCTGTAAACCACCTATAATCTTAGGTATAGAACTTTTTCCTGTATAATACCTGGTTGCTTTAGAATATTCTTTAGTGGTTTCCATACCCGTTACATTTCCATTAGCATCTTTAATATCTTTATACCACATCAGGTAACCATCATTAGGATCTATTCCTGCATATTCAGGCATCCAAAACTCAAACAAAGATCTACCTACCTCATATCTCTTTGCATAACGAGCCGCAAAATTACCACCCGACAGAGATGTAACCAAATTCCTATCTAAAGAAAAGTTAAGGTTAGATCTCCACGAGAAGGTATCATTCTGAATATTTCTAGTATTCAAAGAAAATTCCCAACCGTAGTTCTTAAGAGAGCCTATATTGGTCTTTATAGTACTATTTCCAGTAGACCAAGGTATGGGTTTATCATAAATCAAGTCTAATGACTTCTTCTCATAATAATCAACATTAACATTTATTCTGTTATCAAACAGTCCTAATTCTATACCTGCATTCAATGAGGAGGTCTTCTCCCACGTCAACATAGGATCTACAACACTTCCTAACAAAACCCCAGTATTCCCTAATTGATTCCATCCTCCATTATAGGCCTGAATATATGGAAAATACCCTATTCCATTATTATTTCCTAACTCTCCATACGAACCTCTTAGTTTCAAATTACTTACTACTTTGCTATCCTTAAGAAAGTTCTCCCTACTTACTAGCCAAGCTCCTCCAACAGAATAAAAATCTCCCCATCTAACCTCTGGAGAAAACTTAGACGAACCATCTTTTCTAAACGATCCTTCCAAGAAATATTTATTACCATAATCATACGACACCCTTCCCAAATAGGATACCATTCTTTCCTCATTCACATACCCTGAAATATTTTCGTAAACAGTTCCTCCATTATGTACATATACCCCCGGTAAAAATCCTGTAGTAGAAGCTCCAAACGGATTATATTTATACTTGAATACCTCAAATATACCATCAACAGAAAGATTATGTTTTCCAAGAGCAAGCTTATAATTCGTTAAATTCGTTAAATTCGTTCCAAAAGAAAAATCTCTATTACTTGATACTCTCCCTCTAACATTAGCCGCTCCCCCATACTCATTATTATTATAACGATTGTAGTCATAAACATAAAATTCGTGGGAAATGGTTGTTCTATTGGTCAATCCTTTTGCTAACTTGGCTTCTATATAACCAACCGTATTCAAGGAATATCTACGATTATCAATTTTATTGTTATAAAGTGCCCCCGGTACATTCTCATTTTGAATAATTGGTCTATTTCCATTCAAAACGCCTCCGTTTGCTCCATAGTCATATATCAAATTTCCTTTTGAATCATATATCAAATTTCCACTTGAATCCCTCCTATGCACAGGATATATATTTGACACACCATAAATCCATGCCAACGCACTACCATAGACAGCCCCATCCTGAAGAGGTGTATTTTGACTAGATGTAGTGAACATCGTTTTAAATCCTGCACTTAACCAGCTATTTACTTTGGAATCTAAATTCAACCTAGTTGATAGTCTTTTAAAATTAGATGTCACCACACTTCCCTCTTGATCTAAATAGTCCGCTGAAAAGAAATAAGTAGTATTATCACCTCCTCCCTGTAAAGACAACCTATAATCTTTTCTAAAAGCCACCTTATTCAATATTTCTTTCTTCCAATCTGTATCCCATTTCTTTACAGCACCAGCAACAATCTTACCATCCAAACCAACAGGCATAGCCACATTATATGGGTTATAACCCAAATCAGATATCAAAGTATTCGTTGCAAACAAGGCTGCATCTACATCACTTTTCCCATCTACATATTTTGCCGTATTTCTTCTTGCTTCCCAAGAAAGTTCCATAAACCTATCAGAACTAACAAATGGATAAATATCTGTAGCTAGTGTGGACACTCCAGTTATAACATTCAAAGATAACTGAGGTTTCATATTTCTCTTACCCGTTTTAGTCGTTATAAGAATAACTCCATTTGCACCCCTAGACCCATACAAAGACGTAGAAGACGCGTCCTTTAAAACGTTCATTGTTTCTATTTGATCTTGAGAAATAGCATTTATATTTCCATAGAATGGAGCACCATCCAAAATAATTAAAGGGTCTTGAGACGCATTTATAGAACCATATCCCCTAATTCTGATTGACGGATTTGTACCAGGTTGTCCACCAGAAGTCACCAAATTAACACCAGGCACTGTTCCCTGTATAGCAGAAACCACCGATGTTGCCTGTTGATTCGCAATAACACTCTGACTAACTGAACTTACAGCACCGACTACCGCTTCCTTCTTTTGCTTGCCAAAAGCAACCATTACCACCTCCTCTATTTCCTTGACAGAATCCTTCTTTACTTTTTGTGCCACTACACTTTGAGCTCCTATGAAGAAAACTGCTCCAGCAGTAAGCACCCTTAATTTTACATTCATATATTAACAAAATTTAATATTATACCCTGCAAAGATGTTAATAATTCTTAATATTTGCAAGTAAATAAGTGTTTTTCAGCATTTATCATCTAAAACATCTATATATTTTCATCAAAAAAATGAGAGTATTTTTAAGCCATACAATAAAATCACCTTAATTATATACTTATAGTCAATAACTTAAAATCAAAATATAGCTACTATCACAATAGACTGTTATTTTTAATATATAACCATTCTAAATAAAAAAAACAAACCCGATAAATACCTATCGAGTCTATTTTTATAAAACTATAAGATAAAACTACAATGATTACTTCAGTTTTTTCTTAACACTTACTTGTTCGTAAACTTCTAAAACATCTCCAACTTCTATATCATTAAAGCCTTTAAGGTTAAGTCCACATTCGTAGCCCTTGGTAACCTCTTTCACATCGTCTTTAAAGCGTTTTAAACTTTCAAGTTCCCCATCAAACTTAACTATACCATCTCTTAAAAGTCTTATTTTAGAGTTTCTAGTAACTTTACCTGTAAGTACCATACATCCTGCTATAGAACCTACTTTAGAAATCTTGAACACTTCTCTAATTTCAACATTACCAACCACTTGTTCTTTAATTTCAGGCGAAAGCATTCCTTCCATAGCTTCCTTAACATCGTCTATCGCATCATAGATAACAGAGTAAGTTCTTATTTCTATTTCTTCTTTATCAGCTAAATCTTTTGCATTTGCTCCCGCTCTTACATTAAAGCCAATAACTACAGCATCCGAAGCTGTTGCCAATAAGATATCACTCTCCGTAATTTGACCAACTCCTTTATGTAATATGTTGATTTGAATTTCCTCTGTAGATAGTTTTTGTAGCATATCAGATAATGCTTCTACAGAACCGTCCACATCACCCTTAAGGATAATATTAAGCTCTTTAAAGTCACCTAAAGCGATACGTCTTCCTATCTCGTCTAATGTTAAATGCTTCTTAGTTCTTATAGACTGTTCTCTATGAAGCTGCTCTCTCTTATTCGCTAAGTTTTTAGCTTCTCTTTCGTCTTCATAAACCTTAAACTTATCTCCTGCAGTAGGTGCTCCGTCTAAACCTAAGATAGTTACAGGGATAGAAGGTCCTGCCTCCTCCATATTATTGCCTCTTTCGTCTAGCATTGCCTTTACCTTACCGTGGTTTTTACCAGCTAAGACATAATCCCCAACTTTAAGGGTACCTGCCTGAACAAGCATTGTGGCTACATAACCTCTACCTTTATCCAAAGCAGCCTCTATAATAACTCCGTTAGAACGCTTATTAGGATTAGCTTTAAGCTCTAGAAGTTCTGCTTGTATCAATACTTTTTCTAAAAGCAAATCTACATTATTACCAAACTTAGCAGATATTTCTTGAGATTGTACATTACCACCCCATTCTTCTACCAATATATTTAATTGAGATAACTGCTCTCTAATTTTATCTGGATTAGCATTTGGTTTATCCACTTTGTTAATCGCAATAATCATAGGTACTCCTGCTGCCTGTGCGTGAGATATCGCCTCTTTTGTTTGTGGCATCACATCGTCATCCGCCGCAATTACGATAATAGCAATATCAGTAACTTGAGCCCCTCTAGCTCTCATCGCTGTAAAGGCTTCGTGTCCTGGTGTATCTAAGAATGTAATGCGTTCTCCATTTTCTAACTTAACATTGTAAGCTCCTATATGCTGCGTGATACCTCCAGACTCCCCAGCAATAACATTGGTTTTTCTTATATAGTCGAGTAACGAAGTTTTACCGTGGTCCACGTGCCCCATTACCGTTACGATAGGTGCTCTGTGAACTAAATCTTCTTCTGTATCTTCTTCCTCTTCTGCACTATCATCTGTAAGTTCTGCATCGGCAAAAACAATATCAAAACCAAACTCTTCCGCCACTAATGTTAGTGTATCTGCCTCTAATCTTTGGTTCATTGTTACCATTACTCCTAAAGCAAAACAAGCTGATATTACTTCCATTGGCGATACATCCATAAGACTAGCCAACTCATTCACCGTAATAAACTCGGTTACTTTAAGCGTTCTGTCTTTTGCTTCCAACTCTTGCTGCTCTGCATCTTGCTCTCTACGTTGAGTTCTCTTCTCCTTTCTATATTTAGCAGATTTAGATTTACCACCTTTATTGGTTAGTTTCTCTAAAGTCTCCTTAATTTGATTTTTCACTTGCTCTTCAGTAAGCTCCACTGGCATTGTTTTCTCTCCTCTCTTCTTCTTTCCTCCACGACTTCCCTTATTATCAGGACGAGCACCACCAGTATTATTACCTCTAGTTTTATTATCCTGCTCTTTATTTTGTCCTTGAGCGGGCTTAGCATCTGTAGCCTTAGTAATTCTTTTTCTCTTCTTTTTCTTAGGACGATCAAACTGAGATAAATCTACGGTTTGTTTTAAAATTTTAGGCCCCTCTAATTTTTGATAATTAGTTTCAATTTTTTGAGGTTCTTCCGTAGCAGTTTCTTCTTTTTTAAGCTCTTCTTCTTTTTTAGGTAGAACTATTTCTTCCTTTTTAACGACAGACACTTCCTCTTCATTAACCACAGGCTTTTCCTCTTTTTTAGCCATCACTTTTTCTTTCTTACCTTCTGATTTTTTAGAAGGTCTAGGTCTAGAAGATTCTATCTGGCTCAAGTCTATCTTGTCCAAAACTTTCAGCTCTGTTTTCTGAACTTCAGTCTCAGATTTTATAGGCTCTTCAGTCTTTTCTACCTCAACCACAGGTTCTTCTTTAACCTCAGTCTTTTTTTCTTCTACTTTATCTTGCCCCAAGTCTATTTTGCCTAAAACTTTAGGTTCAAGTTTTTCAGAAGATTTGGCTCTTATAACCTCAGGGGCTTTTTCTTCTTTTAGTTCTATTTTTTCTTCTGGAACTTTAGAAATTACCACCTCACTAGAAGCCTTTTTTTGCTCTCCATCTCTTTTGAACTCTGCTTCCAATGCAGAATATGCCTCTGGTGCCAATAGAGCATTGGGATTACTATCTATCTCTATATCTTTGGCTTTTAGAAATTCTACCGCTCTAGATACCGAGATATTAAATTCCTTAATTGCTTTATTTAATCTAATATTTTTTGGCATAATGTATTTAATATTTGCTAATAACACTAGTGTTATTTTGCTTTTTTAATTTTATAAGTTATTTATTGTTTAACGAAGTTTACCTTCATCCTAGTTTTCAATTTTGCAAAGTATTTTCCTATTAATCAAACTCTTCTGCTAAAATTCTTTTAACTTCCTCTATCGTTTCTTCTTCTAAATCAGTCAAACGAACTAAAGCCTCTGTGTCCTTATCTATAATACTCTTAGCCGTATCTAAACCAACTTTTTTGAATATCTCTATTACCCAATCTTCAATTTCATCACTAAATTCGTCTAGTTCTACATCATCGTCTTCGTGAGCCTCTCTATAAACATCTATTTCATAATCAGAAAGCCACGATGCCAATTTAATATTCTGACCTTGCTTACCTATGATTTTAGCAATTTCTTCAGAAGGCGTGTATACCAATGCTTTTGACTCCTCTGCATTGATGTCTATCTTATTTATCGTAACATTACCCAAAGCTCTCTTAACCAATATTTCTGGATTTTTAGACCATTGGATAACATCTATATTTTCATTTCTAAGCTCTCTTACCACACCGTGTATTCTAGAACCTTTAACGCCTACACACGCCCCTACTGGATCTATTCTATCATCGTATGCATCTACGGCAATTTTAGCTTTTTCACCAGGTATTCTTACCACTTTTTTAAGAATAATAGTTCCATCTTGAATTTCTGGAATTTCTAATTCTAACAGTCTTTCTAAGAACTTAGGGGATATTCTAGAAATTGTAATTTGAGGCTTGCTTCCCTTAAAATCAACACTTTCTATCACTGCCCTTGCATTATCTCCCTTCCTAAAGAAATCCGAAGGTATTTGCTTATCTTTTGGTAAAATATACTCATTACCTTCATCATCTAACAATATCACATGCTTGAAACGGATATGATGAACTTCCCCCACCATAATTTCTCCAATTCTATCCTTGAATTGTTCATATAAATAAGCATTATGATGTTCTTGTATTTTAGTTGCCAAAATCTGCTTAAGCGTCAAGATATTTCTCCTTCCCAGTTGAGATACTTTAATTTCTTGAGTAAACTCTTCTCCCACCTCAAAAGTAGGATCTGTTTTTCTAGCTTCTGAAATTTCTATTTCCAAATCGTCATCTTCTGACATCTGGTCCTCTACAATAGTCTTATTAAGGAAAATCTGAAAATCCCCCTTATCTGGATTTACAATCACATCAAAATGATCATCAGAATCATATCTTTTTCTCAGAAGGGTTTTAAGAGAATCTTCTATGATTGCCATCAAATCAATCTTACTAATATTCTTCTCTTCTTTAAAATCCCCAAACGCTTCTATCAAAGCTAAATTATCCATCTATATACTTCTTTATTATTTACAATTAAACCAATTACTACACTAAAACTTAATAGCTACTAAAGCTTTTTTTATATCCGAAAGTAAAATTTCCTTTTCTTCTACTACATCTACTTTTCCCTTACCTACCTCCTTAGGCTTACGATAACGCAAGATTAACACCACTTTATCCTCTTCCACCCTAGCCAATTCTCCTTCTATTTTAGAGGAGTCATTCAGTAAAATATCCAAATCTCTGCCTATATTTTTTCTAAACTGTCTTATTTGAGTCAATGGTTCGCTAAGTCCTGCCGACATTACTTGGAGGCTAAAGTCATGCTCTTCTCTATCCATATTAAACTCTATGGCTCTACTTGCATCTAGACAATCTTGCAAGGTTACTCCATTGTCCCCATCTAAAATTACCACCACATCATCTCCCGCCGACACTTTAAGATCTATTAAAAATAAATCTTCTCTCTCCGAAAGAAAATCGTTAAGTAGCGTTTCCACCTGTGCTTTTATACTCATACTCTTGTTTATTAAACTTCGAATAGTAGGACTACGAAAAAAGGCTTTCTTTCAAAGCCTTTCCATTATTTCCCGCAAATCCTCCGCAAAGGTACAGTTTTTTTATCACATCACAAAACATAATACCCTCAACTTATTGAAACAAAAGCTCAAATACTTTATTTCAAAATATATTTAACTGAATTCACTTATCTTTTTAACAAATTTCGTTTATCTTTTGTTAAAAATGAGCTTCAATAGGAAAATCTAATTTTCTTGCTATTTCCAAAACCCTCTCCTTTTCTGACGCCTTACAAATAAAAATAAATATCTATCCATCTGCGTATCAATATTTAGCATTGTAAATTCAGATTCTCTTTCTAGTTTTTCTACAATCTGCCACATTTCTTTATCCTTAATAACAAACTCTTGCTGTATTTTCTCGGAAATAAGCCCACTTAAGTCATCATAATCCACTTTCCAATCGGAATCGAAAGTCAATAATAACTCAGATAACAAATATTACGTAAAATAAGGTATATCTACCTCAGAGTCTTCATCTAAATAACCTTCTCTTTATATTCTTCTATGTTGTTTCTTATGCTTGTAATGAACTAAAATTCGCCTACAAAAAGTAATTGTTGTAATTCTGGGAGATGTATCCTTTGTTGCCGAAGAGTTCACCAAATATTTGCTTGAGGAAGTTCTCATTTTTAAGAGGTTCTCTGTCATCCACATTGGCTTGGATAACGCAGAAGCTTAGAATCCCGCCTTTATCATTGATTACGATGTGAAGTTTTAATCCATTGAACCAGCCCATGGTTGATTTACTTATTGTTGCTAAATCTTTAAACACTTTGTTACGCTTAATCCTTTTATTTCCACAGACTTTTATAAGAATACCGTCTAGTAAAAGTGTTTAAATGTTCTAAATCCACTGAGATGAAAAAGAATCATAATGGTGAGAACTTCCGAATTACTCATCTTTTCTTGGAAAGGGTGCTTTTCACTGTCAATTCTCATAAATTTGGTGGTTAGTGCAAGGCTTACCAATTCTAAATCCTTCAACTTAGACTGTCTTCTCTAATGAGTTCACCTAATATTTCTCAAAAATTCTTTCGTAATTTGCACTTAGGTTATTTATTCGTAATTTTTTTATAATAAAAAAATTACGAATATTTAGGATAACAAACAACTGATTCAGCATTACCATTCATATTTCATTTTCAGAAATAAGTTTTCAGACTAAAAAATTTTATCATCAATTTTCTCTATTTTTGCCTCATCAATGAATGCACTAAAAACACTTAACCCTTATTTTTGGAAACACAAGAAACTTCTTTCTTGGGGTATTCTTTTCATTATAGCAAGTAACTTTTTTGCCATCTATCAAATCCAGTTTATAGGCAAAACAATAGATATCATACAAAAGGTTATATCTCAAAAAGACACTACTAAAGAGACCCTTTTTCGCACACTTTTAATCAACGGAAGTATCATTATAGGAGCTTCTGTATTATCTGGTATTTTTAGATTTATGATGAGGCAAACTATCATTGTAGCTTCCAGAAAAATAGAATACGAGCTAAAGAACAATATTTACCGTCAATACGAAAAACTATCTCTAACTCAATACAAATCAACCACTATAGGAGACTTACTTAATCGTTTAAGTGAAGATGTCGTTGCCGTGAGAATGTATCTAGGTCCTGGGATAATGTATGTTATCAACCTAATGATACTGCTTATCATCACAAGTATATATATGTTCCAGACTAACCTACAAATGACACTTTGGACACTCCTGCCTTTACCTGTACTTTCATTTACCATTTATAAAGTAAGCTCTATTATCAACAAAAAATCTAAAATTATGCAGAAAAGTCAGTCCGCTATTTCTACATTTGTACAGGACAGCTTTTCGGGTATTAGAGTTATAAAGTTTTTTAACAAAGAAAAGTATATTCAGCAGAATTATAATACTAAAGTAAAACACTATCAAGAAAAAGCTCTAGACCTCGCCAAAACAGAAGCCTATTTTTTCACAATAATATTATTAGTCATTGGTTTACTCAATATTATTATTCTATACATTGGGGGACAAAAATACATAAAAGGGGAAATGAGCATAGGTGCCATTGCAGATTTCTTTATGTACATCAATATACTTATATGGCCCTTCTCTATGGTAGGTTGGGTAACTTCAGTAAATCAAAGAGCAGCCGCCTCTATGCAAAGGCTTAATGAATTCCTTGATAAAAAATCTGAAATTATTAACAAAAATAAAAACCATTATAGCATAAAAGGAGACATAGAATTTCGTAATGTAAGCTATACCTATCCTAATACAGGTATTAAGGCTTTAGATAACATCAGTTTCAAGGTAAATGCTGGCGAATCTCTTGCTATTATGGGAAAAACAGGCAGCGGAAAATCTACCATAGCCCTTCTTCTTTGTCGATTGATAGACCCAGACGAAGGAGAAATTCTTGTAGATGGCATAAATTTAAAAGAACATAATTTAGATACTTACAGAAATGCTCTAGGCTACATTCCACAAGAAAGCTATCTATTTTCTGATACTATAGAGAACAATATAGGATTTGCCATAGATAACTCTAATGCAAAAATCATTGAAGAATATGCTAAAAAAGCAGATATTCACAAAAACATCATAGAATTTAAAAACCAATACCAAACCATAGTTGGAGAAAGAGGGGTAATGCTTTCTGGAGGACAAAAACAAAGAATCTGTATTGCTAGAGCACTTATAAAGAAACCCAATATCCTTATATTCGACGACAGCCTATCTGCACTAGATACAGAAACAGAAGAGAATATTCTAAATAATTTGGAAAACCTAGGTGAGAAATGTACCCGAATCATTATTACTCACCGACCATCTAGTGCTAAAAATGCTCACCAAACACTTTACCTCTCCCCTATCAATTAGTCATCAACACATCACTTCTAATTTTAGTGTTTCAGAAAAAAAAATAAAAATTCATTAAAACAAATCCCTCAAAATAAACACCCCACACATAACAAACTGATTAACAGAAACCAAAACCTTACATTCAAAGTTTTTAAATAATTCTTTGCTGATTAGTAGAATTATTTTATATTTGTTACCTAAGATTTCTAAAAAATAGATGAAATGAGTGATTACAAGGAAAAACGAAATGAAAATGAAATTTTCACTAGAGTGTTAAAAGCAGGAAGAAGAACCTATTTCTTTGATGTTCGTGAGACTAAGGCTGGAGATTATTATCTTACCATTACCGAAAGCAAGAAGCATTTCCAAGATGGCGGTGAGGCTACATTTGAGAAGCACAAAATTTACCTTTACAAAGAGGATTTCAAGAATTTCTCTGAAATGTTTAATGAAGCATCAGAATTCATTATTAGTGAAAAGGGAGAAGATGTAATCTCTGAAAAACACGACAAAGATTTCAAAGGGAGAAACTACACCTTAGATAGCAACGAAGAGTTTTAAAATTAGTTTTTACTATTAAAATCAAAAAACATCTACTAGAATGTAGATGTTTTTTTATTTAGGGTGACTGACCGGGATCGAACCGGCGACCTTCAGGACCACAATCTGACGCTCTAACCAACTGAGCTACAGTCACCGTCTATTTTGTGGGTGCAAATGTATAAATATTTTATCTATTTACAAAATTATAGAGTCAAAATTTTTAAAAGCCATTAGTTTTTGAGAAGTAAAGCCTTCCGCATAGGATACCCCTGAAAGCCTGCCTAAGTCTTGAGCTCTATAAGTAATACTCTCCAAAAACTCTTTTGTTGAAATAGGAGTCATCGGCTCTTCTGAACTAGGATTATAAAATTGAGTTTCGTATGCTAAACAAGCCTCCATCTTCTTTTTCATAAAGTCGGATATATCTACTACAAAATCAGGATTTATAGATTTCCATTGTATATAATTAAATATATGTTTAGGCCTCCAAACCAATTGAACTTCATCATTTTCAACAGTTTCAATCTTAGCCAACCCAGATAAAAAACAAGCATCAGAAACCAATTTTGCCGCTTTTGCATGGTCAGGATGGCGATCATCTGTCGCATTAGCAAAAATAATTTCAGGCTGATACTTTCTTACCATTCTTATGATACGCATCTGATATTCCTCTATATTACAAAGAAAACCATCTTTCATACCTAAATTTTCCCTTGCCACAACTCCTAAAATATCCGATGCTTTTTTGGCTTCCATAGCTCTAGTTTCATTTGTTCCTCTAGTGCCTAGCTCACCTTCCGTTAAATCTACTATCGCTACTGTTTTACCTTGAGAAATAAGTTTGGCTAAAGTACCTCCACACCCTAGTTCCACATCGTCTGGGTGAGCTCCTATGGCTAAAATATCTACTTTCATATTACAAATATAGAAGTTTTTATTCTAAAAAAAATAAGAGCTTCTTAAGAAACTCTTATTTTATCATCAATTAAATATAAAATAAACTCTACTGGTTAAGTAATTTCAATAAATTTTGAGCATCTTTATAATCAGGGTTTAACTGAACTGACTTTAATGCATACTCTTTAGCCTTCTCTCTATTTTTATCTTTTTCTAAATAAGCCACCGCAAAATAAGCATAGGAAAGTGTTTCTTTACTCTGCATTTGTTCTTCTAATGACTTTTTAACCATATTATCAATATAAGCTTGGTAAGAAATTTTAGCTAACTCATTGTTCCCCGCTTGTTGATAAGCATATCCTTGGCTATAATAGGCTGGAGCCCAATCAGGAATTAGATCAATCATATTTTGCCAAGTATAGACAGCACCATTCCAATTTTTAGCTTCCTGATAGGCTATTGCTAACTTGTAAATATTGTCTGTATTCTTAGGATCTGCCGCAACAGTTTTCTTTAAAGCTTCTATTTCTGGATTAGTAGGTCCTGCTTCTGCCGCCTTTTTAAGATCAATTCCCCCTGCCATAATTTTACCTAGCTCTGCGTCCCATTGCATAGTTTCATCTTTTGCAGCTTTTGCTATTGCCACTTTTTCACTAGACATTTTCATAAGATTAGCT
Source organism: Riemerella anatipestifer (assembly GCF_009663465.1). GTDB lineage: Bacteria > Bacteroidota > Bacteroidia > Flavobacteriales > Weeksellaceae > Riemerella > Riemerella anatipestifer_C. Next base: position 152,179 of record NZ_QXHU01000002.1, on the reverse strand, counting down.
TTTGTAGCTTCATCCTGTGCTTTATGAGCTTGCCCTGCATAGATAAGCCCCAATAAACCTTGATCTGCAGGCAATACTCTAGACGCATCTGCCTTAGAGATAAATGTGTCTAAGTTTTGTTTAGCTTCATCATATTTTTGCTCTCCGTATAAGAGATAAGCATTGAGCTTGTACTTAATGACATCTTCAACTTTATTAAAAACCTTATCTAAAACTTCTCTAGATTCTGTATAGTTTCCATTTGCAAAATAAAGCTTAGATACCTCCAACATAGTTACAGGATCCTCATCTGCATATTTAAGATAGTTTAATAAATTATTTGCCGCCATATCATGCTTCTGGTACCTTATATTATAATTAGCAAGAGCCTTATAGGCTGGAGCATAAGTAGGATCTACCGCTATAGCTTTATTAAGATTATCTGTTGCTAATTGCCATTGATTAGCAGCCATCCACAAGGTCGCCATTCTAGTGAATACGGAGGCTTTATTTCTAGCTACTACTGCTGCTTTATCATAAGCAGACATTGCCTTTCCAGCATCTTTTTTAAGACGATAAGCATCTCCTAACGAATAATAATAATTAGCAGGTACATTACCTTTCTTTTCTGCTTTTTCTATAGCTTGACTAATAAATTCTACAGCCAAATCTGGCGCATTATTCCCCTCAAATATCGTAAGAGCTTCCCCTGCTCTAAAAAGTACTTCTGGGTCTTTACCTCTAGAATCGTTTACAATTTCCTGTATTTCGTTAATCGCTGCTTTATTTCCTTTCCCTAATTTAATAGATGCAAGTCCTATTTTATCTAAATACGCCTTTTTATCAAGAGCTAAACCTTTATCAAAATATTCTTTAGCTTTATCAAAATTAGGTTCGTATTGAGTTAAATAAATATTACCTAGATAAAAATAATTTTCAGCAGATGGTGATTTTTGAAGTAACTGATTGAACACTTCTTTAGCTTTTGCATATTTATGAGCGTCCATATTTTGGAGACCTTCTTCTACTGTTTGTGCACCTGCAAAACCGAACATAAAAGCGGCTGCAGCACCTAATACCATTTTCTTTGTCATTTTTATATTTTTCATTTTTAAGGTTTAGTTTATAATTTGGTTTATTTGTAACCAACAATTATTAAGCCATTTTTTAAGTAAAGAGTTGCTAATATAAGAATTTTATCTCATCTGAACCTCTCTTTTGTAAATATTATAAGGTTGCAGCCCTTGCTTAGAAACCACTATTTGACCTATCTGCGTACAAGAAAATCTTATAAACCCATTTCCAACCCCAAAAAAACCTTCATTTGTCAAAAAGTAAAGAACCCTTGAGAATGGATACTCCATATTCCTTATGCTTGAGAGTTCAGGCTTATATACCTTCCCTTCCTCATCTATTACGGGCAATATCTTTATCTTATCTCTTAGCGCTATAGCCTCTGGAGAAAACTCTCTACTTATCGTATTAAGGCTTATCACCCCTATTTTGTCACTAAATTTATCTATATTATTTACAATATTTTCATTCCCTCTAATGATAGAATATTTAAGAGCCGAAGGTTTAGCATTAAACTTTTGTGCTATAAAGTTAAGATTACTCGCATTAGTACCATCAAATATTAAATTTTTAGACTCTGAATTGAGCATTTCTTTAATTTCAGAAACTTTGATATGCTCTCTATTTGAATTTTTAGGAACAATAAAGACCACAGCATCTCCCGCAAATTTAGCAGGATTATACTCCAAATCCACCTTTTCTTTGTAAACTTCCTTTTCTTTTTTTGTAAGCTCTCTAGACATCACTATCACTCTAGCATTACCCTCTAGCAAATCTATAAAAGCCGAGTCTTCTTTCTTATAAAGAACATCTAGCTTAGCCTCTGGATAAAAAGCCATATACCTCTCTGCCAAAGCCTCCGTTACATTTTTAAAGGAAGGGTCTGCTACCACCTGAATTTCTCCTTTTTGAGGATTTTCTGCTTCTTTACCCTTTTTACAAGAAAGCATTACAACCAAGAGAAATAATAAATAACCTATTCTTTTATACATCTTTCTTACTCTGTTTTATATTATAGATTGCCCTAAACAATCTAAAGACACCATAAATTATCATCAAAACCCCTAATGGATAGGCAACATAGTCATCTAACTGAATTACAAAAAACTTATACACTAATACTACTCCCCCTAAAGTGAGATATGTAACTCCTGCCAAAATAGATAAATAATTAAACATAGTAGCAAATATAACAAAAAAGAGAAGCCCCAAAGCTTCTCTTATAATAATTTTAACAGAATTTTAATATTCAAAATTCATCTTAACAGGCATTCTAAATCTCGAACGAACTGGTTCTCCGTTTACTTTCGCTGGACTCCATTTCTTTCTTATACTCTTAGCTGCTCTTTCAGCTTCCTTGTTAAAAGTAGAATTAGAGCCTATTGCTTTCACTTGCGTAAGGGAGCCATCTCTCTCAACAACAAAAGTGAGCTCTGCAGAAACAGTTCCTTCATCTCCATCCATAACTGAAGTATCAAAAGACTCTTGGAAAGCGCTTCTAAATCCGTTAAGACCTCCTCCCGAGAATTCAGCTTCTTGGTCTACCGTTGTATATACTTCAGTAGTACTCACCTGAGGCTTCACCTCTACCGTTGTTCCTTTTCCTGTAGAAGGTGGTGGTGGCGGTGGAGAATAGGAAGGCTTCTTAACCCCCTCTTGATTTATCAGACCTGTAGTCGTTTCCAACTGCTTGGATATCGGTGGTGGTGGGGTTTCTACCTTAGGAGCCTTTACTGGTTCAGGAACTACATTCTGTATAATTTCCACCTTCTCCTCTTCCACTTTCGGTGGCGGTGGCGGTGGTGGAGTTTCCTCCTTCGGTTGTTCTAAAATAGGTTCTTCTTCAGGAAGAATCTCCATAAGATTAGCCTCTACTTCTTGTTTAGGCGGTGCCGTTAGCTGTTTAATTTTCATAACAATAAACGGAGTAGCCGCAGCTAAACAGAACAAAGTAGTACCTATAATCATAGACCTTGTAAGAATACTCTTATAGCTCTGTCTTAAATCATAAGCACCATAGGCCTTATTTCTGTTTTCAAATACAATCTCATCCAAACTTGGATTGTACCCTAAATTTTCATTTGACATATAAAATATGAATTTTAAGGGTTAATATTATTTTGCAGTTCCTACTTCCTTCTCGTAAACAGCTTTTTCCCAGTCTTTAATATCGGTTACCCCATATTGCTCACTTTTGGTGACAGCCATTTCGTCAAGAACATCTACAAAATTCTTATACACTGCATCATCTGTTGGCTTGATAATAACTGTAAATTTAGTTACATCTTTAGCCCTCTTCTTAGCATCTTCTATTACTTTTGTAATCCCATCTTTATCATAGGTAGTCTCCTGAAGTGTACCTTCATTAAGACCATCCTTATCTGATTGATGATAAAAAATTTTATTATCCTTTCCTATAATCAAAGATATAGAATTACTTAAATCAATCTCCGTTGGAGGTGGTTTAGGCGCATCTTTATCAGGCTTCGCAGGAAGACCTAAATCCATCACATTCGGTTTACTAAAAGTAGTGGTAAACATAAAGAATGTAATGAGTAGAAAACCTAAGTCTACCATCGGAGTCATATCCACCCTAGTGGACTGCTTTTTGGAACGGACTTTGCCGCCCTTTTCGCCTTTATCCTGTACTTGTACTTCTGCCATTTCTATTCTTTATTAGTTACCACCCTCTTGGGTAGTGATTAACCAAAACTTGTAAAACTTAATATCTCTCAATCCTTCAAATAAATCTTTTACTTTTGGATAGTTAGTGTTACCATCACCTTTAATGGCTAACTTATAGTCAGGATTTATTTTTAAACTCTGCTCTACCCAATCAATAACTTGTTTATTTGTGCTGTCCATAGGTATTCCCGTAGGACTCTTAAACGCTTTCTGCTCATCTTCTGATAAGTTCAAGTAGCTTTTCAACTGTGTCATAGGCACACCTATCGCCTGTACTTTCGTGAATGCGACTTTTTCCTTATCGGTAAAAGAAAGTCCATACTTCTGCCCCATATTGTCTAGAAGCTGAATTCTTTCAGTTCCGTTCTCTACAGGTTGGAAGTAAAATTTCCCATCTGGTGTTACATTTACCGTCATTAGACTGGCATCTGGCAACAACTTTTCAGATATAGAAGATGGCGGTTTTATCTGCTCTACATCAGGCTTTTTAAACTGTGTAGTCAAGATAAAGAAGGTAAGTAGTAAGAACGCAACATCACACATCGCTGTCATATCCGTTACTACACCATGTCTTTTTGGTTTGACTCTCGCCATATTATTAACTCTTTTTTTATTTATTAAACTTCTTTTTTTTATTAGAGCCTCGCTAGATTATTGTAGCGAAGACTCTAAATATTTGTCTTTTAGAATCTAACTTAAATTAGTTAAACTCTGCGAAAGATTGTTGGATAGACATACCAATCTCGTCTATCTTATAAGTTAATCCATCTATCTTAGATGTAAAGAAGTTGTAAAGGATAATTGCAATAGCTGATGTACCAATACCTAAAGCTGTATTAATCAAGGCTTCTGATATACCGATAGATAGAGCTGCAGCATCTGGAGTACCACCACCAGAACCTAAAGCAAAGAACGCCTTAATCATCCCGATTACCGTACCTAAAAGCGCTACTAACGTTGCTACCGTACCTAGTGTAGAAAGAATCATCATATTTTTCTCTAACATAGGCATCTCTAATGTTGTAGCTTCTTCTAAAGCTTTAGTTAATGCAACCATTTTCTTCTCTTTATCCATAGAGCTATCGTTAGCCAACGCCTTGTATGTAACTAGTCCTTCTTTTACTACATTACCTACAGAACCTTGCTGAGCATCACATTTCTCAATAGCTTCATCAATTTTATTTTGATTAAGAAGGCTTCTTATTTCAAGTACAAACTTGTCAAGATTTCCTTTTCCCTGAGCTTTATTGATAACAAAGAAACGCTCAAAAGAAAAAACAATCACTGTAATCATAAATAAAATTAGAACGTGTACTACTGGACCACCCATGTAAATAATTCCCATAAAGGATTCTGGATGTAATTCCTTAGATGGTATATCTGCAAAGGCTACAGATGCTTGTCCTGCAATCCTTGCATCTTCTTTAAAGTTACCTGGGTTACCTAATATAAAGATGTAAATACTTAACGCAATTACATACAAAATAGGTAATACTACAGCTGGGTTAAGCCCGCTTTTTTGTCTAGCAATTACTTGCTCCTCTGTGTTTGAAACATTCATTTCCATATTAAACTAAAATTATAATTGTTATTTTTTTCAGGCTGTAAAGTAAAGTTAAAATATTGAAAAATCCAAATATTATCTTTAAACCCGTCCTTTTTTGACATTCTAGAGTTTCAAGACTCTTAAATTAGATTTACTTTTTTTTCTGATTTTTATCATTATTTCACACTTTCACACCTTTCACTTAATTCATAAAAAAAAATAGCGCTCTATTTTAAAAATTTATTAAATGTTAAGTTTTTATTAAAAAACATATCATTACCCTTCTTAAAAGACAATATTGATGATTTTTTTAGGTACTACAATGATTTTTTTGATACCATTACCATCTAAATACTGTAATACTTTATCATTTTCTATTGCTATTTTCTCAATTTCCTCCTTAGATAAGTCAGCAGGAAGTGGTAATTTAAATCTCATCTTACCATTAAAACTTACTGGATACTCTATTTCATCTTCCTTTAGATACTCTTCGTTAAGAACTGGAAACTCTACAAACTCGATAGACTCATTATATCCTAATAATTGCCATAACTCTTCACAAATATGAGGGGCATAAGGAGATATAACTACCGCTAGTGGCTCCAAAATCTTTCTTTTATTGGTTTTCAACTTTTGTAATTCGTTCACAGCTATCATAAACGAAGACACAGAAGTATTAAATGAGAAGTTATCTATATCAAATTTTACTTTCTTTATTAAAGTATGTAGCACTTTGTACTCTTCTTTGGTCGGCTCTTCGTCTGATATATTGACCTTATCCCCGTCAAAGTAAAGATTGTAAAACTTCTTCAAAAAGCCATAAACTCCTGAAAGCCCCTGTGTATTCCAAGGTTTACTTTGTTCTAAAGGACCAAGGAACATTTCGTAAAGTCTTAAACAATCCGCACCATATTCTTCACAGATGTCGTCTGGATTTACCACATTATATTTAGACTTAGACATTTTTTCTACCTCTCGCTCTGTGATGTATTTACTACCTTCCAAGATAAACTCTGCGTCTTTGAACTCTGGTCGCCATTGTTTGAAAGCTTCAGTATCTAATTCATCGCTCGTTCCTTTTAGTAAAGCTACATCTACATGGATTCTTTGAGTTTGATAATCTTTCGCCAAGTTCTTAGAAACAAACTGGTTAGTCCCATCTACTCGAAAGACGAAAGCACTCATTCCCAAAATCATTCCCTGATTGATTAACTTTTGGAAAGGTTCTTCATGACCGATAAAGCCTCTGTCTTTTAAAAACATATTCCAAAAACGAGCATATAATAAATGCCCTGTAGCATGTTCGCTTCCACCTATATATAAATCTACCTGCCCCCAATAGTCCGATTTTTCTTTAGCACAAAAAACTTCATCATCAGTAGAATCCATATATCTTAAGAAATACCACGAGCTACCTGCCCAACCAGGCATCGTAGATAGCTCCATTGGAAATACCTTTTTATTATCAATTAAATCTACAGAGGTTACTCGCTGATTAACTTCGTCCCAAGCGAAAGTCTTTGCATTTCCTAATGGTGGGTCTCCATCTTCGGTAGGTAAATATTTCTCTACCTCTGGCAACTCAAGTGGCAAAGCAGACAAAGGCAAAGTATATGGCATCTCCTCTTTATAATAAATAGGCACTGGCTCTCCCCAATATCTTTGTCTAGAGAAAATAGCATCTCTCTGTCTATAGTTTGTAGTACCTTTACCTATACCTAAATTTTCTATTTCTTGTATAATTTTTTGTTTTGCATCTTTGTAATTTAATCCATCTAAAAAGTCTGAATTAACACAAGTGCTTTCTTTAGAATCAAAAGACTCTTCTTGAACATCTACATCTGTGTCTACAACTTTCTTAATTGGTAAACCAAAATACTTTGCAAACCTGTGGTCTCTATCATCATGTGCTGGCACTGCCATTACCGCACCCGTACCGTAACCCATAAGCACATAGTCTGATATATATATAGGTATAAGTTCTTTAGTAAATGGGTGGGTTACATAACTACCTGTGAAAGCTCCTGATACAGACTTTACATCTGCCATTCTATCTCTTTCTGTCTTTTTAGAGGTATCTTCTATGTATTGATTTACAGCACTTTTTTGTTCTTCGGTTGTTAATTTTTCCACCAAATGATGTTCTGGCGCTAACACCATAAAACTCACGCCAAAAATAGTATCTGGACGAGTAGTAAAGACTTCTACATTCTCTCCTTCTAAACCATCTACAGAAAACTGAACTAATGCTCCTTGAGATTTCCCAATCCAATACTCTTGGGAATCTTTAAGAGGTTGTGGCCAATCCAAAGTATTCAATCCTTGTAATAATCTTTCGGAATATGCCGTAATCCTCATACTCCATTGCATCATTTTTTTCTGAAAAACAGGATAACCACCTCTTTCAGACTTACCATCTTTTACTTCATCATTAGCTAAAACCGTTCCCAATGCAGGACACCAATTAACCGTAGTTTCTGCACGGTAGGCTAATCTATAATTTAAAAGTATATCTTGTTTATCTTGCTCCGATGCTGAATTCCACTCTTCTGATGTAAATGATAATTCATCGGTTTGTACAGCATTAAGCCCTTCGGTACCCTTAGTCTCAAATTGAGCTATAAGAGTATCAATAGATTCTGCTCTATCCGTATCTTTATTATACCACGAATGAAACAACTGAATGAAAATCCATTGAGTCCATTTATAATAAGAAGCGTCTGATGTTCTCAACTCTCTACTCCAATCAAATGAAAACCCAATTTTTCTCAATTGCTCTTCATACCTAGTGATGTTATTTTCCGTAGTTACCGCAGGGTGCTGCCCTGTCTGTATGGCGTATTGTTCCGCAGGAAGTCCAAAAGAGTCATAACCTATTGGGTGAAGTACATTATACCCCTGATGCCTTTTATATCTTGCGTAAATGTCCGATGCTATATACCCCAGTGGATGCCCCACATGAAGACCCGCTCCAGAAGGATAAGGGAACATATCTAGCACATAAAATTTCGGCTTATTTTTTTCAACACCTGACTTCGACTCTTGGCTTTTAAAAATTTGGTTATCGTCCCAATATTTTTGCCATTTCTTTTCTATTTCTTGATGATTATAAAACATTCTTCTAAGAGAATTAAAGGTTACAAATTATTTAAACGAACTACAAATTTAATAGTTTGAAATAGAAATAACGATTTTTCAATTAATATTTTTAATTGTATCACTAACAAATAATTTGAATTTACTCTCAAAAAGGCAATTTAAAACTCCCTTATCTTTACTTATCTTTGCAAAAATTAAAAAGTAGGTTATGCCTGAAGTCTCTATTATAACGCCTTGTTACAATGCTTCTAAGTTTTTGAAAGAAACTATAAACTCTGTGCTCAATCAGACTTTTACAGATTGGGAGTGGATTATTTCTGACGATAATTCCAAGGATAGTTCCATAGAGATTATAAAACAGATTAATGACCCTAGAATAAAACTGATAGAATCTAAACAAAATGGTGGTGCAGGAAAAGCAAGAAACCTAGCACTAGAACTAGCAACAAGCAGATACATCACTTTTCTAGATGCTGACGATTTATGGGAAACTAATTTTCTTGAAGAAATGATTTCCTTTATGAAAAGGGAAAATACAGAACTGGCTTACTCTAATTATGCTAGATGCGATGAAAATATGACTCCTACCATAGAAGATTTTAAAGCCGACAAAATAGTAACATTCAACAACTTACTAAAAACTTGTAGACTTTCTCTACTATCCTCTATGTACGACAGCCAAAGAGTGGGAAAAGAATTCTTCCCAGAAGGTTCTAAAAGAGAAGACCATATTATGTGGCTTAACCTCCTAAAGAAAATTTCGCAAGGAAAACCACTCCCAAAAACTATGGCAAAATACCGTATGCATAGCAATAGTGTTTCCAGAAAAAAGAGTAATATCATTAAAGACCAATATCTAGTTTATAAAGACTTTATGAATTTTTCTACCCTAAAATCTCTCTACTACACAGCACATTGGGCTTTTAATGGATTTTTAAAATACTCTAAATGGTTTAACTAGAACAATCAAAGCGGAAATTTTGTCATAAAAATTTAACATTATAAAAAACATAATTCTGTTATTTTCATTAAAAACACATAATTATCGTTAAAAATTAGTTAAATACGAATATAAACCCTACAAATTAAGAATGGTTTGGATTACTTTTGCATAGTATTTGTTCAGCACATCATATAAATTATAAAAATAAATAAAATGAAAAATAATCTAAAAAAACTCATACCACTTGCTGCCGTAGGCGTAGTTTCTGCAGCAACTACTTTTGGAACTATTGAATATTTTAAAAACGATAACATTGCTGACTCTTCATATTTCCATACTGCTAAAAATGACAGTCAGTTTGCAGGACTTAATGCTGCCGCTTTAGGAGATGATTTCGTAAAAGCAGCCAAAACTACAGTACCTGCCGTGGTAACCATAAAAAATTATCAAAATAACACTAGAACTTCTAGAAGCTCTGAACAAGACCTACTTGACTTTTTCTTTGGCGACCCATTCAACAGAAGTCAAAACCAAAGACAAAGACAACAACAGCAAGCACCACAAGATATGCCTACTGGTCTAGGTTCTGGGGTGATTATCTCTCCTGACGGATACATCATTTCTAATAATCACGTAGTAGCAGGAGCTAGTAAACTAGAAGTAACCCTAAGCAATAAAAAAACTTATGTGGCTAAACTTATAGGAAGCGACCCTTCTACTGACATTGCATTATTAAAAATAGAAGATAGCGGACTACCTTATCTTAACTTCGCAAACTCAGATTTACTAGAAGTAGGACAATGGGTAATAGCCGTAGGAAATCCTTTAGGACTTAATTCTACCGTAACTGCTGGTATCGTTTCTGCAAAAGGAAGAAGTATTGACCTCCTAAGACAACAGTCTAAAACTCCAATTGAAAGCTTTATACAAACAGATGCCGTAATCAACAGAGGTAACAGTGGCGGAGCTTTAGTAAATCTTAATGGAGATTTAGTGGGTATTAACTCTGCCATCTCTTCATCATCTGGATACTATGAAGGATATGGTTTCGCTGTCCCATCTAACTTAGCAAGAAAAGTTGTAGAAGACATCAAGAAATTCGGAATAGTACAAAGAGGCTTCCTAGGAGTTAGTGCATTAGATTTATCTGATGAAGCACAAGTAAAAATGTACAATCAACAGACTAAAAGTAACTTAAAATCAGGAAGCGGAATCTACATTACAGAGATCTCCAATAACAGTGGGGCAGAGGATGCTGGTCTTAAAAAAGGAGATATCATTGTTCAAATAGATGATAGCAAAATTACTGATTTTGCAGACCTTTCTCTAGCCGTAGGTAGAAAAAGACCTGGAGACACTGTAATGGTAACTTACTTAAGAGACGGAAGAACCAAAACAGTAAGAGCTACTTTAAAAGACCAAAGTGGAAATACTAAAACGAGAACTAAAGCAGACCTTACTGTTGCTGAAAAACTAGGAGCTAAATTCCAACCTTTAAGTGATGAAAACAAAGTCTATTACGGTCTTAGAAGCGGTGTAGTGGTTACAGATGTAGACGAAAACAGTCTTCTTGCTAGCAAAACAGGTATTGATAACAACTATATCATTACAGAGGTTAATGGAAAACCTGTTAATTCTCAAAAAGACATAGAAAATATTTTAGAAAACTATAAAGGTATTGTCTCTATAAAATATTTAGATGTCTATGGACGTCTAACTAGTAGAGGATTTAATATGCCTTAAAAATCATTTAACCAATCCTTGCTCCCTCTTTTTCTTTGGAAAAGGAGGGATTTTTAATATTCACGCTATCACTATAGAACTTAATTGCCTATTATAAAAATTTCTATCTTTGCAAAAATTTTTTTGACCCAATGACTAAAAGCGGAAAAATAGAACTAATGTGTCCTGCAGGAGATTTCACCTCTCTTCAGGCAGCTTTAGATAATGGTGCAGACTCCGTCTATTTCGGTGTAGAACAGCTTAATATGAGAGCTAGAGCTTCTATGAATTTTACCATAGATGACTTACCTGAAATTAGCAGAAGATGCCAAGAGAAAGGCGTAAGAACTTATCTTACCCTCAACACTATTATTTATGACCACGATTTATCAATCATAAAAACCCTTTTAGACAAGGCAAAAGAAGCCAACCTTACCGCCGTTATTGCTATGGATCAGGCTGTAATAGCTTATGCAAGGCAAATTGGTATGGAGGTACATATTTCCACTCAAATCAATATTACCAATATAGAAACTGTAAAATTCTATGCAATGTTTGCAGACACTATGGTAATGAGTAGAGAGCTTAGTATCAGTCAAGTAAAAAAGATTTGTACTCAGATAGAAAAGGAGCAAATTAAAGGTCCTTCTGGAAATTTAGTAGAAATAGAAATATTTGGACACGGAGCTTTATGTATGGCAGTCTCTGGAAAATGTTACCTAAGCCTACATTCGCATAATTCTTCTGCTAACCGTGGAGCGTGTAAACAAAACTGCCGAAAAAAATATACCGTAATAGACCAAGAAAGCGGTTTTGAAATAGAACTTGACAACGAGTATATGATGTCTCCTAAAGACTTATGCACCATCAACTTCTTAGATCAAATTGTAGATGCTGGGGTTAAAGTTCTAAAAATAGAGGGCAGAGGGCGTGCTCCAGAGTATGTAGCCACTGTAACCAAGTGCTACAGAGAAGCCATAGACAGTATAGAAGACGGCTCTTTTTCTCAAGAGAAAGTGGCGGAATGGATGAAACGATTAGAAACCGTTTATAATAGAGGCTTTTGGAGTGGTTACTATTTAGGACAAGAACTTGGAGAATGGTCTCCTAACCCAGGTTCTAATGCCACACAAAAGAAACTTTACATAGGTAAAGGCAGACATTATTATCCAAAATCCAACATTGCCGAGTTTTTAATAGAAGCATACGACTTGAATGTAGGCGATAAAGTTTTAATCCAAGGACCTACCACAGGTTCTCAAGAATTAGAAATCACCGAAATGATGGTGGACGGAAAGGGCATTAGCGAAAAAGCAACTAAGAGTGAAGTCATCACGTTCAAAACTGATTTTCGTGTAAGACCTAGTGACAAGCTGTATAAAATTGTTAAGGCATAATAAAGTTATTGTCTAATGGTTATTGTTACACTACAACGAGATAAATGTATTGGGTGCAACTACTGTGCAGAGTTTGCTCCAGAATACTTTAGAATGTCAAAAAAAGATGGTAAGTCTGTGCTGTTAAAATCCACCGACAAAAAAGGGTTTCACACAATTAAAATACCTCTACCTGAAGCTTTTGAACCTTGTGATAAGGCAGCTAAGGCGTGTCCTGTAAAAATAATTTTCGTAAAAGAAATCTAACTTATGACCAAAGCGGAACTTAGAAAAATTTATCTAGAGAAAAGAAAGCAACTTTCTGAAAATACCATAAATGAGCTATCAAAAAAAATAGCTCACTTATTCTTTTTACAATTCAACCCTACTGAAAACCAAAACATTCATTGCTTTATCCCTATAAAAAAATTTAAGGAAGTTAATACTTTACCTCTTATAGAGTCTTGTTTTTCAAAAAAAATAAATGTATTCGTTCCAAAAGTTATCAATACAGAAATGATAGCCATTGAGCTGAAAGAAAACACTCAACTATCTGAAAACAAATGGGGAATATTAGAACCTTCTGAAAATACCTACGCGAGTGTAACTCACTTTGATTACATCATTACACCTCTACTCTATTGCGATAGGAAAGGTAACCGAATAGGCTACGGAAAAGGCTTCTATGACGAACTTTTCAGTACTATGCCTACAACTACAAAAAAAATAGGAGTCAACTTTTTTTCACCTTTAGAAAATATAGACGATTTAAGAAACGAGGATATTTCGTTAGATTACCTTATTACACCTTCGGAGATACTATCTTTCTGAGGAGTGTAAAAATTGAGAAAATAAAACTTAAATTCTTTCTTAAACTTCTCTGGAAAAGGCTTTAGGATATATTGCACATTTCTCTCATAAACGCCTATTGAAGATTTTTTATTATCAAAATATTCTACCTTAACCACAGCTTGGTTTAATGTATCCTTTTCACTATTTTTTTTCTTGATTTCTAAATTTTGTACCTTAACAGTCTTAACCCTTAAACTCTCTAGCTCTTTAAACAGAGGTTTTAGTTTAAGAGTATCAGGTGTTACAAAATATTTAAGTAATTGCGTATGGATTGTAGAGTCTATATCTGTATTCCTATTACCAGACAAATAGAGAATAGACAAGTCCATAACCTCCTGAACTTTTTGCTTGGTAATAGCATTTATAGCTTGTGCACTATCCATCTTGGCAACAGGGTAAGAAGTAGCATTAGTTGTATTTCTCACTTTATCTAAATCACTGACTTCTTCCTTTTTTTCGCAGGATAAAATCATCAATGCTGTTAGAATAAATAATAAGTTTTTAAGTATTTTCATAAGTGTTTACTTTTCGTTATTTGTAATTCTAAATTTTATCATCACTATTTTACCATTTTTCATTTGAGTCCCTATAATTTCTAAATTTTTAAGAGAAGTTGTAGGCGTTGTCATTAAGGTTATATAGCGATCTTTTTCTAATATTTCTACTCCATAAGTTTCATTATCAAACACTTGATAAATTAAAGCTTCATTACTTATAAGTCTACTTAATCTTTCTCTCTTCTTATTAACATCTTCATCTGCCTTTTTAGAATAATAGTTTAGCATAATAGCGTAATCATCGGGCTTTAACTCTATAGTTTCATATTCTGGATAAGTAAGAGCATTCTCCAAATTTCTCACGATAGTATCCGTCTTATAATAAGGAGAAGATATTATCATCATAAGAGATTTTGATTTTGTAGTATATGTTAAAATGTCGTTCGGCTTCACCTTATGCAAAATAGGAGATTCGCCTTCTTTTATGATTTTAACATCAAGGTAGTCGTTAATACTTGTATTTCTATCCGCATCAATAAACTTAAACGAATACTTTTTGGTCAAGATTAAGTCTGAAAAAATAATTCCCACAAGAACTAACAAAAGTATAAGTGTTGCCGAAATCCAAACATAAGAAGATTTAGTGAATTTTAAAGCTCTACTGTTATTTTTCAACACCTTATCATTTTCAGTAATTAACTCTAAATCAGAATTACTTTTTTGCAAAATATTATTTTTACCTTCATCAACATTATCAGCAATTTCCTTGGAATTTATTGATTTTTCTTGTTCCTGTTGATTATCTAAAACTAACTCATCAACTCCAGTCTGAAATTCTCCCTCGTCACTTTCTTCTATCTCAAGAATTTCATTAGCAAACAAATGGTTTTTCTTAAAATCATACCAATTAGCATAACCTGCATAACTAGAAAGAAGATTAAGCATATCTATTCTTGGTAATTTTTGTGTAGGAGAACTCTTAAAATAAGTATAAAAAGAACGTTCACTAATATTTCCTTTTGCTTTTTTTCTTAAATCTTCTTGAAAATAGACAATATCAATTCCCTTCCATAAGGATATATCTTCCTCCGAAGGTGTATGAGATTCTAAAAAAACCTCTTGAACTTCCGCTTTAAGCTGTTCAAAGTGTAATAAATCTAAATCCGACAAATTTTAAAAATTTAACTTAAACCACTGATTTACAAATATACTTTTTTGCAAAACTATTTTACAAAGATATTACAATAATTTTTCTAGCACAAATTTATTTCTCACCATATCTTTGCCTTGTTCAAAATGAGTGAACAGAGTAACAAAAAAGAAAACAAATTTAAAAAATTATTTAAAATTATGAAAAAGTCATTATTCGTAGCAGCTGTTGCTGCTTTAGCTGTTGTAGCTTGTAAAAAAACTGAAAACGTTGAAACTGCTGCTGTAGATTCTACTGCTGTTGAGGCTGTTGATTCTGTTGCTGCTGTTGTAGATTCTGCTGCTACTGTTGTAGATTCTGCTGCTACTGTAGCTGCTGAAGGTGTTGGTGCTACTGCTGATGTTGCTGCTGACGCTGCTAAAGGTGCTGTTGATAACGCTGCTGATAAAGTAAAAGAAGCTACTAAGTAGTCTTTAAGCGATATACAGACAAACTAAGAAAGACACTCTAAATTTAGAGTGTCTTTTTTATTTGCTTATTTTCAACTAACACCCATTGTATTTGGAAAGCTAGAGATTTGATGTAGCCTAAAAATTCTATATTTATTTCAATGAGTTAATACAATTTTTCATCTCCCTTTAGTATTTCTATCTAAATCCAAATATCTTTTAAATAAGCAAGGACAATTCAAAACTGAACAATGTCATTTAAATTTATACATCAGAAGGATAGTTAAAAATAATTAAGAAATATCATCCTAATTATTACTCTGTTTTATTGGTTATTTGTAGTGTTTTTAGTTGCATATTTGAATGTTTTTTTTTTTTTACTTTCGTGCCAAAATTTAATATTATGAATGGAAAAATTTATCACTTATTTAGTGTTTCTGTATTGGCTTTAGCAATATTGATTTTATTTGTGTCTTGTTCTCGTGTAGATAGGGAAGAGAATGAAAATAACGGTATAGAAGAAATATCAGGGTATAAGATAAGTAAGTTTTTGGATAAAGATAAGATTTTGGAGTTGAAAAAATCTGTTGTAAATAAAAAAGCAAACATTAAAGAGTTTTCTGTGAAGAGTAGTATGTCGGTAGAGAAGTATGATTTTGATAGTGTAAAAAAGATTGAAGATAATTTGGGAAATACTTATTACAGTGTTCCGAAGACGGATAACCCAAAAGAAGTCTTAGGTTTAATTCCATTTGGTAAGACATTTAAATTTATTGAAGTAAGTGTTGAAGACTTATCTAACGGAAATGTTAGAACTATTGAATTAAGAAATTTGGATAATACTTTTTCTGCGAAGTTTGGTTATGATAAGTCTAATAATAGTGTTATTAAATATGACGGATACCAAAATAAAGTTGGGCTTAAAACATTATCCAATGATATTTCTATAATGAGTTCAGGTTGTGGACAAGGGGTTATAGATTGTATGTCTAATATCTATACAAAAAGAGGATGGACATCTGTTGCAGCAACCTTATTCACTGCATATGCCCCAGAGATAGGGGTTGCCGTTGCAGCGGGATGTGCAGCGAGTAGATGTTTGTAGTTGTAGTGGTTAATGTATAAAAGAAATCTAATGAAGTTAAAAATTATAGAGTTTTTATTATTAGTTATTCCACTACTGGCTGTGGGCTATATCCTTTTTGAACTGAAAGAATTTTTATTAGGTACTTGTTTATTTGGTCTTTATTTTATTTATAATAAAATAGTTAGGAGGTTTATGAATAAAAATTTTCGCTACAAAGATTTTTCAGTAAAGAAAATGCTACTCTATATTACTTTGTTAATTATCCCATTATTTATCGCAAGCTATCTATTTATGATAGTAAATAATCTTTATTTTGGGATAGTAATCTATACATTGTATTTCTTATACGAAAAAACATTGATTCAAACTTTATGGTATAATAAAGAATTCAAAAAATTGAAATTTAACGATATACTGTATTTATAAACGATAATAAAAGAACCGAGAAATATACCTCTCGGTTCTTTTGTTTTTTATATTGAATTAAGGTCTTGTGCGATGAGCCACGCTTCGCTCCAACAGGCTTGAAAGTTGAATCCTCCAGTAACGGCATCTATATCTAAAATTTCTCCCGCAATATAGAAATTAGGAAGTATTTTAGATTTCATATTTTTAAAATCAATTTCTTTTAGATAGATACCTCCAGCAGTTACAAATTCTTCCTTAAATGTAGATTTGCCTGTTACCGAGAGCTTCTTTTTACAGAGGTTCTCTATGATAGTTTGCGTTTCTTTTGCGGAGAGGTGAGCCCATTGTTTTTCGGAGTTGATAAGAGAAACATCTAAAACGCTTTGCCAAAAACGGTTGGTAACATCAAAAGGTTTTCCTTGGCTTAAAGTTTTCTTTGGGTGGCTTTGCTTAAATTCTTGGATAAGAGTTTCGGCATCGTTAGGTGAAATTCCAACGAAATTAACTTCAATACTAAAATTATAGTTTAAGTCATTTAGCTTTCTAGCTTCCCAAGCGGATAGCTTTAAAATGGCAGGTCCACTAAGTCCCCAATGGGTAATAAGTAAAGCCCCTGCCTCTTCGGATTTTAGTTCTGGTATTCTCACTTCTGCTGATGGGAAGCTAGTGCCTGAAAGTCCTTCTAGTAAGTCGTTTTTGATATTAAAGGTAAATAAAGAAGGGACGGGCTTTACAATAGTATGTCCTAAGCTTTCCATTAACCTTAATGCTTTAGGAGAGCTACCTGTGCAGAAAATCACAATATCTGCTAAGAAAGATTCTCCATTAGTAGTAATAAGATATTGATGGTCTTGCTTAGAGATAGATTTTACTGTAGTTTTGGTATGGATTTCAATATTTTTCTCTTTCACAGAGGAAAGTAGGCAATCGATAATAGTTTGGGAGCGGTTAGATTCTGGGAAGATTCTATTGTCGTCTTCAATCTTCAACGAAACACCTCGTTCTGAAAACCAAGTCATAGTATCACCAGGTTGAAATTTACTAAAAACACTTCTAAGTTCCTTATGACCTCTTGGGTAAAACTGAACCAAATCTCTAGCATCAAAACAAGCGTGGGTAACATTGCAGCGTCCGCCTCCTGATATTTTTACTTTCTGTAAAACTTCTGCATTTTGTTCTAGTATGCAAACATTGTATTTTGAGGTGTCTATATTAGCTGCCGAAAAAAATCCCGAAGCTCCACCTCCTATAATAACTATATTGGGTTTATTCATCTTGAATTTCCTTATATCCTAAAATCCCTTTTGGTTTGGCTTTAGAAAGTGATTTTGTAAGTACCAGTAGAAGAGGTGTTAGCTCTTTCGGCTTTTACATATTTCTTTACCCACTCTATGGTTGTGTTTACGGCACAAGGGTCTGTAATACCGCCACTTCGTCTAGCCGAAATTACATTGCCAGCTTTATCTACCACATAAGAAATGCTGATTGTACCTGAGGCAGAACACTGGTGAGACGGCTGTGAGCCACCACGCCCCATAGTTCCAGGTATAAAACCGATTAGCTTTCGGTCTATGCCGATTTTACTATCGCCATTACTGTCGCCACCTAATGGATCTCCTGCATTTCCAGAAGTGTTTTGGGAACTCCCTTGAGCTCCTTTATTGGTACCTCGTCCTCTGATGAGGTTGCCAATAGCCTCGTTACCTCTATCATCGCCTTGGTTGGTCGCGGTTTTATTTTGTGCAGTGGTACTACTTTTTTTAGGTGTCGTAGTTTCTTTCTTTTGGGTGTTTGTTGTGCTTTCTTTTGTAGGTTTGGGAGTTGCTTTTTCCACCTTTTCAGCACTTGTTTTGGTATTTTGCCCTGTGATAATTTTCTCCTTAACTACTTCTTTTTTGGGCTGAGGTTCTACAGGTGTAGGTTGTATTTCTTGTATTGGTGTAGGTGCTTCGGTGGCGGATAAACTGCCCTCTTGGTTTTGGGGTTCTTCAGGCTGGTTACCCTCGTTTTGGTCTCCAAAATTGATGAGCATCGTGCTTACGATTTCCTCCTTTGGAAGTTCTCTAGTAAACGAATAAAAATACAAAGCTAAGAATACCAAAAGGCTAATCAAAAATGTGATGATGGCACTTTTGATTTGGTCTTTTCTCTCAGATGTATTCATAGTTTGACTCATAAGTTTACTTTTCTTGTACGGTGGCGATAGCAATATTGTAGCGGTTTCTTTCGGCGATTTCCATCACAAAAACAACATCTTTGTGCCTTGTATTTTCGTCGGCTCTTATTGTAAAAGAAGGTTTGGTTTCGTTTTTCAATAAGGCATTAAGGGAAGCTTCTAGAGTTTCCTTATTTACAGCCTTATCGTTTACGAAATAGTCGCCTTCTGGGGAAATGGTAACCGAAACAGGGTCTTGCGTTGCAGGGGAGCCTTCTGCTGCTTGTGGTAACTTTACTTCTATAGCGCTTTGGCTAATAGCAGAGGAGGTTATCATAAAAAATATCAGCAAGAGGAAAATAATATCCGTCATAGAAGCCATACTAAACTCCGCACTTGCTCTATTTCTGCGTTTTAATTCCATAAATTAAGTTTTTAGTTTATAATGGCTTATTGATAGCATCTAGAAATTCCCCTGCATGAATTTGTATTTTAAGCACCAAACGGTCCACTTTAGTTACGAGGATATTATAGAAGAAATAAGCAGGAATACCTACAAAAAGCCCTGCGGCAGTAGTTGCCATAGCGGTATAAATGCCTGATGCTAAAAGTTTAGGGCTTACGGCTCCCGTTACATTAGAGATTTCAAAAAACGCCATAATCATACCGATTACCGTACCTAAAAAGCCTAGCATAGGAGCAGCACCAGAAGCAGAAGCTAATAAGTTGAGGTTTTTCTCAAGTTTAGACACTTCTAGGTTGCCTTGGCTTTGCATCGCATTGCTAATATCACTTATGGGGCGACCTATCCTGCTAAGTCCTTTCTCTATCATTCTAGCTTCAGGGGTGTTAGAGGTCTTGCATAAATCTATAGCCGTATCTATTTTACCTTCATAGACAAAATCTTTAATATTATTAAGGAAGTTAGGGTCGGTTTTAGCTGCTCTACGAATAAAAAAGTAGCGTTCTAGAAAAATATACAGAGCGAGTATCCCTAGTAAGAATATAGCTACCATAATCACATTAGAGATGATGCCACCTCCGAATAATATTTCCCATAGAGAAAAGACTTGTTTTTCTGTATTTGTGGTTTGAGATACCACTTGTATGCTGTCGTTCATTTTTTTAAGATTGATGTTATACTAACGAAAAAAGCCCTAAGATATTACCTAGTCTAATTTCTCAACTTGTTTGTGATGTTACGAATTATCTTTTAATCTTCTATTTCTATAGAGTCTTCCTTAAAATGGCATTTCAGTTTAAAGGAAAGCGGCTCATCAGAATTGGTGTAAAAATCTGAAACCTTGCCTTCCCATATCAGTTGTAAAACGCCTTCGTCATTAAGGCTAAACGAAAGTCGGTTATCTAGCAGCTCCGCTTCGTCATCGTCGTATAAATTGATTTCGGCGTAGAGTTCTTCTTCATTATTGATGTTGAATGTTTGCCCTTCTAAAGCCTTTGAGGCGATGGGGAAGTCCGAAATATTAAGTGCCAGTTGAGGGAAACGGTATTGTAAAGAGTCGTCTTCTATATGGTCCATATCCTCGCTGGTGATAAGCTCTACCTCTAATAAGATTTTATCGTTACTAAGAACCGATTTGCAATAGGTTTTACTGAAGTGATATTTCAGTGTTTCTTCTGGGTGATAGATTTTTAAAATCCCTTTCATTTTGATATGAAAATTAAGTCTGTTTTTTTACTGGTAGCAAAGATAATTTTTTTTGGCAGAAAATAAAGCTAAAGCAACTAAAAAACGGATTGATAATATAATACCGTATATCTAGGTTGGCTATTGGTATGTATTACGATGTTTTATATAAGGATAGGCTACTTTACCGTGTCGTATGGTACGACTTGCTAATGTCGGAACGGTGGACATTACCGTGTCGGAGGTTTCGACATTAGTAGCTATACCTTCTAATGAGCAGGTTTTAATTACGATTTAGCATCTGAAAATTACAGTTCGGGGAATTAAAATTTTAATATTTGATAAACCGATTCATATTTGCATAAAAAAGAAAAGATATGAAAACAAAATTTTTATTATTGATTTTACTCGTTGCCAAAATCATTTTCGTAAATGCTCAGATGGAAGATAAATTTTATTTTCCTCGTAAAGACCTTCGTGCAAACGAATGGACAAAGACTTCGGAGCTTAATATTGTAGTGGATAAAGATACAATTAACACTGTCTTGCTCAAAACAGAGCAGTCTCCAAAGGCAACCATTTTTCTCTTTCATGGAGCGGGAGGAAATATCTCTTATTATTATCCTATCGCTTTAAAGTTTGTTAAGGCGAATTTTCAAGTGGTAATGGTAGATTTTAGAGGTTACGGTAAATCTACAGGAACTCCTACTCATAAAAATATTGTAGAAGATGCTAAAGTAGTCTTTGAAAAGTATTTAAAAATGAAGGAAGTTAAAAAAATACCTATTCTAGTTTATGGATTATCTATTGGGACTCAAATTGCTACCCATATTACAAAAGAGAATTCAAAAAAAATTACAGG
Source organism: Riemerella anatipestifer (assembly GCF_009663465.1). Lineage (GTDB taxonomy): Bacteria > Bacteroidota > Bacteroidia > Flavobacteriales > Weeksellaceae > Riemerella > Riemerella anatipestifer_C. The sequence continues at coordinate 130,647 of NZ_QXHU01000002.1, read as the reverse complement.
ATTAATTCTTGAGGGAGGTATGTCTTCTTTCGGTGATATTGCAGGAGCTTATGCACCTCAGTACAAAGATTTTTTAGAGCGTAGTTTTGTAAACGTTTATTCTTCTAAAGAAGATATAAAAAATATTAATAAGGTTTCTGTACTTGTAATTCATAGTACAGAAGACAAAGAGGTTCCTTTTGAACAAGCTAAAGTGGTTTTTAATAACGCCAATGAACCTAAAGAATTTATGGAAATAAAGGGAGAACATATGCAAGGTATGAAGCTAGAAGGGCAAAATATTATAGGAAAGCTAAACAAAATGTTAAACAAAAATCAGAAGTAAACGTTTCTTTGAAATAAATTAGCCCACCATTTCTTTGATACTAAAAGAGGAGTGGTGGGCTTTATCGATGTTATTAAAACCATTATCCTATCACCACAGGTGTTGCTAAAATCTCGGTTCTAGGGTCTTTGAGTAGGGCGTTGCCACTACTTCTTTGCGTGGTGATGCTGAGTTCATAATTACCTGTTTCTAAATCTGCAGGCACAAGAATAAGCACCCTTGACGGCTCGTTAAGCACGATATTGTCTTTAGCCAACTTGACCTCATTTTGGGTGTCTAAGTTTTTAAATACGATGCCGTTTTTAGGGTCATTGCCGTCTATTTTAATATAAGTGCCTTTAATTTCGGCGTTTTTGCCTTTGGTAAGTGTGCCATCTGCTTTGCCTGTGGTTTTATCGGTAATACTGAACACACTCATTGGGCTGGACTGCTCGCCTAGGATTTCTACTTTGGTATCATTAGCGGCTTTTCTTAGGTCGGTGCCTTGGTTTACATTCACATAAACGGAGTGCTTCTCTTTATCCCAAGTCTTGTCGTAAAACACACCTTTGATGGCAGGACGCATATATACCAGCCCTGTATTCACACTATACCCGTTGAGTGCCAATTCCGAGGCTTTGCGGTTAAAACGAGTGATGATATCTACTGCGGTTTCGGTCTGTATCTCCATACCCTCTTTTTTGAGGGCTTCTATGATTTCTGTAATACCAAGGCTACCGCCTAGAAGTGGCACGGCTACAAAATCGTTAGGGTCATCTTTTGTGAGTAGGTTGGGACGCAACCACGCTTTTAAAGTGTTCATAGTGTATAAATTTTTGATGTTAGTGATGTTAGATGTTTATAATACTTTGTGAAGTATAAAAAAGCCCCATTGCGACACCTATCACAATGGGGAAAGATTAAACTATTTTACTAATAAAGCTTCTATCTTCTGTAAACGAGCTTCTAACTCTGCTATTTTGGCATCTTTAGCTTTTAGAGCCTTGTCTTGCTCTATGCTGTGTAGATAAAGTTCTTCTATCTTCTCCACACTGGTTAGTTGAGTTGCCATAAGGTCTATATAACCTTGTTTTTTGATAGCTTCTGCGGACTGATACCCTGGCAAATGCCCATTAGTTTTTACAAAGTCTTCTACTTGGCTTAGTGTCTTAAAGCTATAATCAGCTTTTAAGCTAGAAGTACCTGTATAATACTTTTGGAACACATAGTCTGGGAAGATAGAAGCATTAGAGCCAATAAAGCCTGTTGCCTTAACATTACCCGCAACCTCTAATTTTTCTGCTGGTGATTCAACACCAATACCTACCGCACCATCAGCAGATATTCTCATTTTTTCTGTAGGTAAAGTTAAGTTAGGATTAGTACCAAGCGTAGGACTTTGTGTTCTAAATATCAAGTTAGAGCCACCATCACCAGCTCCATTCATTTGATCTACAATCTGAGTGGTTGCATTTACTTTCTTAGTTCCATCAACAGATGTTCCATTTATAAATTGAAATACAGCCTCTTGATTTGAAGTCCAATTATGATTTCTTATAGTTACTTTATCTCCAAACGAATTCTCTCCAGCATTAGTATAGATAGCATAGTTTTTATTAACCCCTCTATCTACATTTGTGACTACCAAACCATACATTTCATCAATACTATTTATAGTAGTTGGAATATTAAAGTAAGTGCTATTACCTACTAATCTACCTATCTTACCAGTCCAAGTATCTGTTATAATTGCTTGATTATAATTGAGAATTACAGAATTTAATGTCCCTTTTGAATATTCATTTAGATGAATTCTATTTTCAGTACCAAATAACTGATTAACTTCTCCCGTCCCTCTTGGTGTTAAATAGTTATAAGCAGCTATCATATAAGGAGTCTGATTAGCTGTATAAGAAGAGGCTTGACTATAAGTACCTATTACCCTATCAGCTCTACCATCATATAGTATAGCACTAGAATAATCTCCTATCATTTGAGATATCTTCCCTTTACCATAATGTTCAGAGGCGTTAACATTAGCGTATAAAGCACTATAATTACTCGCTGTAGTAGCTGTAGTAGCAATGGTATTTCTTTGCCCAAAAATTCGGTTATATACACCTGCATCATTTTTTTCATCTACCAATAAATAATTGTGTATTAACTGTTTTTCCTTATAAAGAGGATCTACATAAGATACAGGAATTTTATCTGCATAGCCTAAATTTATATTTAATGAATTACCTAAGTTCATTGATGACAAATCTATACTTCCTGTTTCTATTTGCTGAGTTGAAGGATTGTGTTTACTATAATTTCTCAAAACCTTCGGTACATTCTTAAAAGCCCCTACTGATGAATAAGAAATATTACTTTCAATATTACCATCTATCAATTTAATATCATTATTACTCTGTTTTTGCCAAATATCATCATTATTCCCCGCTCTTCTTACCCATTCTGTACCATTGTAATAATAATATCCTTTTTCTGTAATTTTAGCTACTTTGCTATCATTACCTATATAGTCACTTATAGCACCTTTAGTTTTACTAGTATCATCTATTACATAGACCAAAGTTCCCTCCACAGGTGTTGCAATGCTCGCAACACGAGTTTTACTTAACTTAGGTGCTAAAATACCTTCATTAGTGGTTGCTGTAACATCTCCATTCTTTGCTGTAGGCTGAATATCCAAAGTAGCTTGAGGTGATGATGTATTAACCCCTACTTTCCCACTTTGTCCGTAAGCTACTAAGCCTAAACCTAAAAAGGCGAATACACTCAATTTGGTTGTTTTTGTTCTCATAATATTTAATTTTAAAAGTTGATATTTAATTGTTTAAGATTATAAGGTTAGATATTGGATTTTAGAGGTTGGAGGTTCGGTTTAAGGGTTGAGGCTGTACTAAGTTCTAACCTCTGAAACCGAACCTCTAACCTAAAAAAACGCCTTCCCCCTCTAAACACACACAAAACGAGAGGAAAGGCTAAAACAGAAAGAGCATAACGCTCCCCCTGAACACTAAAAGCACCCAACAAGAACGACCATGTTTTAAGACAAAACAATGGTGCTTTTAGTAGATATTTATGAAAGCTAAATTTAGAATGGTGTAAATACGAAAACCCGCCAACGAAAGTTGGCGGTATTATATTTATAATTAACGATAAAAGTTGAAGTAATTTTCTAGATAATACGACGCATACCCACGAAACTATTTGTGTGTGTGTGTGTATTTACGAAATTATTTGGAACAGCCAAATAATTCGGGTACTTTTTTACATTTGTTTGTATGTGGTTGGTATCGTGTGTCATAAAACTGAAGCAAACTTATTACCTTTTGCGGAAGTATGCAAGTGTTTGGATATATTTTATGCTAAAAATAAAAAAATACTACCCAAAAGTAGGGTAGTATTCTTTGTTTAAGAGGGTATAAATGTTTATTTAAAATTAAACTTTACGGTAAACATCACTTGGCTTGGTCTTATATAAACTAAACTTCTGCGGATACTGTTGTCTTGGGTACTTACAGTAACTGTTTCATAGAATTTGTTGTTGGTAATGTTAAGCCATTTTAGTTCAAAGTCTATCTTCTTTTTAGCCCAAGTATATTGGTAAGAGAGGTCGTAGAAACTGTTTCTAAAGGCACCTTCTCCCAATGTTTTATAGGTGTTGTCGTCCCAAACTAGACCTATAGTGTGGTTGTCCAGAGGATAGATATAGGCAGCTAAATTATGCGACCAGTTAGAAAACTTATAAGTGGTATCGGTCTGTGCATTTTGGTTTTTGTTCCAGCCCATAGAGATGTTGTAATCTACACTAAGCCAAGAGAAGAAGGTATTGTTAAACTTAGCACCTAAAGATTGGCTGTTATTCTTGTTATAGATGAGGTTGCTGTTGAGCATAGAAATACTCTCGGAATCACTATTTTTAAAGTTGAAAGATAGGTTAGATTTGAACTTAGGGAAATACTTTCCTATCTCTGCACTTTGTGATTGAGAGGTCGCCGTATTATCAAACTCTTTAACTTCGGAAATAAACGAGGCTGCATTTCTAGTTACAGAAGTAATGAGGTTTCTTTTAAAAGTACCATAGCTATACCTTATGTTAAAAAATAAGTTGTTAAGTGGGTTTCTATACTCTAATGTAGAACCAATGCCTTTGGAAAGATTTTCGGGCATTACATTAGATTGTGGCGCTCTGTTTACAAAGAAATCGGGCGTGTTCATCATAATTCCTTCGTAGATAGACCCAAAGTCACCAAAGCTATAGTTAAGGTTTCCGTACCCTCTAATCTTCCAAAACGAAGCAAAATCGTAGTTCATAAAGAAATTAGGCTCAAATACTGTTCGGCTAATTTCTCTGTTTCTGCCATTTCTTAGGAAATCTTTGTAGAAAATGCCATAGAAATTCACAGGAGCATTAAAGTAAATATTCAAGCGTTCGCCTTTATAGTTTGCCGAAAGTTTGGTGGAAGGTCTTAGCTCGTTCCACTGCATATTGTTTTGGTAATTGATGTTGTAAGGGAACAGCGTACTACCATTGATGCCATAAAGCTCCGACTCCATTTGGTTGAAATTGATGTCTAAACCTACCTCTGGGGTTAAAGTCCATCTTCCTGCACTAAATCCTACGGAAGCACTGTGGTTGATTTCGGTACTTTTGATGTTTAGGTTTTGTTGTAGCCTTTGATAATTTTGGCTATTGAAAAGTTTTTGAGAGTAGCTGCTAGGGCTAGATTCTAATGTTTGTCTATCATTTTTAACACTAATATAAGACATCACATTCACCAACTTTTCACCGACTGGAATAATAGAACTTAAAGAGTTTTGGAATGAGTTGGTAGGAGCATAGATATTTTGCATAGCGGCTCTACTCCCTGTGATTTCTTTTTTGTTTACATCGGCATTGCTTTCGCTCCAGAAGCTGTTCCAAGTCGTTACATTCTTAAAGAATCCTTTCTTGGCATTTTTAGTGAAGATGAGTTCTCCCTTCGCTTGATTGGTGTAGAAATGGTTAAGCCTTCTAGCACTAAAAGTTTCGGTGCCGTAAGTTACCTCTTGTAAGTCTTCTCTTTCTACAGCGTTATTAGTATAGCTGGCGTTAGCCTTTAGTTCCCATTCTTTATTTTTGAAAGGGTTGGTAAGTAAGTTAGCGGAGAAGAAATGCACATTGTTAAAGAGGTAGCGTCTTTCAGGAACATTAGGAGTTGCAGCGGTTTCTACCCCAATCCAACTTTCTTGGTCTACATTGCGTCTTACCCCTTCCCAACGATTCCCGAAGGAGAGTATTCGCCCTTCTTTTTCTACACTTTCGCCTGTGTTGTTGGCTTTGTAATTAACCACCCACTGGTTCTTTTGTCCAAAAAACATAGGCGTAAGTTTGGTATTCCATAATAAAGGGGAAGTCCCACCGCCTACCTCGCCTCTACCAGTCATGGTAACTTTATTTTTAAGTTTGATGTTGATGGCAGCTTTCTCCGAAGGTACTTTGTCTTGTAGAATCTTGACAGGTTGGTGGTTTTCCATTACTTCTACCTTTTGTACGGCGTCTTTTGGGAGGGCGTTGTTTATAGTTCCGTAGCCACCTTCCATAAGGTCTTTACCGTTTACATAAAACTTATTGATGGCTTCGCCTTGGTAGAGTACAGTACCATCTTTATTAACTTCTATGCCTGGTATCTTTTTAAGAACATCGGCTAGAGTACGGTCGTTTTTACTTTCAAAGGCTTTTAAATCGTAAGAAATAGTGTCGCCTTTTTTGGTAATCATTCTCGTTTTTAGTTTTACCTCCTTTATTTCCGTAGCTTGTGGAGAAAGACTGAAATTGAGCGTCTGGCTTTTATTAGCAATTTCTTTGACTTGAGTTTGATGATTAAATGCCTTTACAGTAAGCTTTACCTTGTCTGTGGTAGAATTTATAGTTACTTTATAACCTCCTTTGCTATCCGATAACGCATAGGTAAGAATGGCATTTTTGCCTATTTCTTCTACAGTAACACTGGCACTAGGAACCGGCTGCCCTTCTGTATTGGTAATTTTACCAGAGATACTGGTTTGAGCCCAAAGTACGGCACTGAAAAACAGGAATAGGAATAATGAATGAACTCTAATCATTGGTATATAGTTTATAAATTGTTAACCTAATAAGTTGTAATTATCTAAATTTTGTTACAAGTATAAGATAAAAAGTTTAAACTGTAACCAAAACGCCTTATTTTTATAGGAATCATTAAAAAAATAATTGTATTTTTGGAGGGTCAAATTTAGTTTAATCTAGAAAATCATCTATGAAAGCGGCCATTTACTCCCAAAAGAAAGATTTAGATACATTTCTTTATTTGAGTAAGTTTATTTCAGAGTTAGAAAAACGAGGAGTAGAGTCTGTGTTGCACGAAGGTTTATCAATAGATTTGGCTTTTTCTAAAAACTTTAGAACTTTTAATGATAAGGAAAGCCTGAAGAATGCAGGAGTAGATTTATTCTTCAGTTTTGGTGGCGATGGTACCATTCTTAATGCTCTTATCTTTATACAAGACCTAGAAATTCCCGTGATTGGTGTAAATACAGGGCGTTTGGGCTTTCTAGCTTGTTTCTCAAAAGAGGAGATTTTCCTCAATATAGATAAAATCCTAAAAGGAGAAATGTTAATCAGTCGCAGGTCTGTGATAGAAGTTTCTACTAAAGGCACGGCTATAGATTTCCCTTATGCTCTAAACGATTTGAGTATCACAAGGAAAGAAACTACCTCTATGATTACGATAGATACTCATATCAATGATGAGTTTCTTACTGTATTTTGGGGTGATGGGTTAGTGGTTTCTACGCCTACAGGTTCTACGGCTTATAATTTGAGTTGTGGTGGACCTATTATTTCACCAAGGGCAGATAATTTTGTACTTACACCTATTGCACCGCATAACCTCAATGTGCGACCTATTATCCTTAAAGATGATGTGGAAATAAAGCTCACAGTGGAAAGTAGAGTGCCAGAGTTTTTGTTTTCTTTAGATTCTAGGCTTTATAATGTAGGTATAGATGATGAAATTATAGTGAAGAAAGCCAATTTTGAAGTGTCACTAATGATGACGAAAAGCATCAATTTCTATGAAACACTTCGCCAGAAGCTATTGTGGGGAAAAGATAAAAGAAACTAACAAGTTAAAAAGTAATTAAAAATAAATCAGTAATTAAAAGTAAAAACATTACACTATGAGTAAACTTTTTCCGGCAGGAGTTGCCACAGGTTCAATGGTTAGCGAGATTTTTCAGTACGCTAAAGAAAATAAATTTGCTTTACCAGCGGTTAATGTTATTGGTTCTAGTAACATCAACGCCACTATGGAGACAGCGGCTAAGCTTAATGCACCCGTAATCATTCAGTTTTCTAATGGTGGTGCGGTGTATAACGCAGGTAAAGGTCTTAGTAATGACGGACAAAAAGCGGCTATCTTAGGGGCAGTAGCAGGTGCTAAACATATCCATACTTTGGCAGAGGCTTACGGTGCTACAGTTATTCTTCATACAGACCACTGTGCTAAGAAGTTATTACCTTGGATAGATGGTCTATTAGATGCAGGAGAGGCGTTTTATAAAGCCAATGGTAAGTCGCTTTACTCTTCTCATATGTTAGACCTTTCTGAAGAAACATTAGAGGAAAACTTAGAAATATCAGCTAAGTATTTCGAAAGAATGGCTAAAATGGATATGACACTAGAGGTAGAAATAGGCGTTACAGGAGGAGAAGAAGATGGGGTAGATAATACTGATGTAGATAACTCTAAACTATACACTCAGCCAGAAGATGTGGCTTATACTTATGAAATCTTAAAGCAAATTTCTGACAAGTTCACTATCGCAGCAGCATTTGGTAACGTACACGGTGTGTATAAGCCAGGTAATGTGAAATTAACCCCAGAGATTTTATTGAACTCACAGAAATATGTACAAGAGAAATTCGGTACAGTAGAAAAGCCAATCAACTTCGTATTCCACGGAGGGTCTGGGTCTTCCTTAGAAGAAATAAGAGAGGCGATAGACTATGGGGTTATCAAAATGAATATTGATACAGACCTTCAGTTCGCTTACACCGAAGGTATTAGAGATTATATGCTAAACAAAGTGGAGTATCTAAGAACTCAAATAGGAAACCCAGAGGGCGATGATGCTCCTAACAAGAAATTCTACGACCCTAGAGTTTGGCTAAGAAAAGGAGAAGAAACTTTCAGAAGCCGTCTAGAACAGGCATTCGAAGATTTAAACAATGTTAATACATTGAAATAAAAAAATCTTGTATTTTTGCAACATCAGTTTTACCGTGTAGAGGTGCAAATGATATAGTTAAATACACATTTCTACACGGTGCTATGAAATTAAACTTAATTTAAACAAAACGCTTATGGCATTTGATTGGTTCAGAAGAAAAGCTAAAAATATTACAACTTCTACAGAGGAAAAAAAGGACATTCCTAAAGGGCTTTGGCACAAAACACCCACAGGAAAAATTATAGAATATGATGAGCTTAAAGCCAATCAGTTTGTATCTCCAGAAGATGGTTTCCACGTAAGGATAGGAAGTAAAGAGTATTACGATATTCTTTTTGATGAAGGTAAATTTAAAGAGTTAGACGCTAAGGTAGAAAGTGTGGATATTCTTAAATTTAAAGACACCAAACCTTATACCGACCGCCTTAAAGAAGCCAAAGCTAAAACTAAACTTAACGACTCTATCCGAAACGCAGTAGGTAAAGTAAACGCTACAGAAATGGTGGTTTCTTGTATGGATTTCGCCTTTATTGGAGGGTCTTTAGGTTCTGTAATGGGGGAGAAAATTACCCGAGCGATAGATTATGCTATCAAGAACAAACTTCCATACGTGCTTATTTGCCAGTCGGGAGGTGCAAGAATGCAAGAGGCAGCACACTCTCTGATGCAAATGGCGAAGGTACAAGCCAAACTTGTGCATCTTTCGGAAGCAGGATTGCCTTACATTGCTTATCTTACCGACCCTACTTTTGGTGGGATTACAGCTTCGTTTGCGATGACGGCAGATGTGATTATGGCAGAACCAGGAGCGCTAATTGGTTTTGCTGGACCTAGAGTTATCAGAGAAACCATAGGGAGAGATTTGCCAGAGGGGTTCCAAACTTCGGAATTTTTGAAAGAAAAAGGTTTTGTAGATTTCATAGTAAATAGAAAGGAAGCAAAAGTGCTAATTTCTAAAACCGTGAATCTCCTAATGAATAAATAGAATTAGATTTTATATTTTTGATAAACCTCGTTAACTTTTCAAAAATTAACGGGGTTTTTATATTTAAAGATTTTATGAAAACAACATTAGTATTTTTTAATACTTTTAAGCAATTGTCTTTACAAAAAATGTTACAGGTATTAGGGCTGTTTATAAGGCAACCGGTGTTTTTTGTTTTGGCTGTCTATGCCAGTTTTAAGGCATACAGAATTGCCCAAAAGAAATATCCTACCACCGCAGGTACTAATGGTAAAGGGAATGCCTTTCGCCACGCCTTTTGGAATTGTTTGGTGCTAATGTATTGTTGTAAAGTATCTTCTCCACAGAAGGCTTTGGCGTTTTGTGAAACTTTTACCAATCTGCACGAAGAACTCTTCCCTAACCAGCCACTAGAAAAAGCAATGGATTTGCACAATAATGAAGTGGGTAGAAATTATTTTATGAGTTTACTGCAGGGCATTCATCGTCAGTTTTTTGAAACTTCTTTTTTTGTAGAAGAATTGAAAGTTAAAGCTAATAATGCAAAGCTAATAACGAAATTAGATGAGGACTTTGGAGAAGGGTTGGTCTATTTGGAGGAATAGACCTCTGAAAATAAATTTTCCCAAAAAACTTGCATACTTCCGCAAAAGGTGATAAGCTGTGCGTTTATAAGGATTTTCATTAAAAATATTACCCAAATATCGCCTTCACACTAAAAAAATAATAGGATGAAAAATGGAGAAATATTTTGAAATTGTAACAGAGCTTTTTAATTTAGGTGATTCTATATTTCTTGTGTGAACCCACCTCTACCAAAAATAAAAAACTTTGAAATTTTTCAACTTATACAATTTAGAGAAGTATATCGCCTTAAGCAATAATCTATATACCTTAAGCCTGACAACACTAAAACACTATTTATGTATTTATTTAACTCATTAAAAAACTAGGTTACCCTTTAATAAAAATAACCTAGCTTAATTTCTAATCTGCTAATATTTATATACTCTCAAATCTTGTATATGCTCTTAGTTTTTCTGGAATTTTAATACCTTCTTCCGTTTGGTTGTTCTCTAAAAGAGCCGCCATTACTCTAGGTAAGGCCATCGCAGAACCATTTAATGTATGTACTAACTGAGGTTTATCATCTCCTGATTTATATCTACATTTTAATCTATTAGCTTGGAAATTCTCAAAATTAGATACCGAAGATACCTCCAACCATCTCTGCTGAGCCGCACTCCAAACCTCAAAATCGTAAGTAAGCGCAGAAGTAAAGCCCATATCACCACCGCATAAACGCAAAATTCTAAATGGCAATCCCAAATCTTCTAAAATAGACTTTACATGAGACACCATCTCATCTAGTGCTGCGTAAGAGTTTTCTGGCTTTTCTAGTCTTACTACCTCTACCTTTTCAAACTGATGAAGTCGGTTAAGTCCTCTCACATCAGCACCATAGCTTCCTGCTTCTCTTCTATAGCATTGAGAGAATGCGGTATTCTTTATAGGAAGTTTTTTCTCCTCCAAAATCACATCTCTATAAATATTGGTTACAGGCACTTCCGCTGTAGGAATAAGGTATAAATTATCCTCATTTACAAAATACATTTGTCCTTCTTTATCAGGAAGTTGCCCTGTGCCATAACCCGATGCTTCATTTACTACATGTGGTGGGTTTACTTCTAGGTAACCTGCATCGGTATTTTTATCAAGAAAAAACTGCACTAATGCTCTTTGTAGCCTAGCTCCTTTACCTAAATAAACAGGAAAACCTGCCCCTGCTATCTTTACACCCAATTCAAAATCAATTAGATTGTATTTTTTAGCAAGTTCCCAGTGTGGCAAAGCCTCTGTTCCCATCTCAAAAGTATCACAAGACTGATACACCACCTCATTATCGTCTGCCGAACTACCCGCTTTTACAATATCTGCTGGTATATTTGGGATTTGATAAAGAATATTCAGTAGAGACTCCTCTTTTTCTTTTAACAACTGTTGCAAATCCTGTGATTTCTGCTTAAACTCTCCTGTTTTAGTTTTAGCCTCCTCTGCTTCTTGCTTCTTCCCTTCCTTCATTAGAAGACCTATCTCTTTGGATATTTTATTCATTTGAGCTAGATTTTCATCTAACTCATACTGTATTTTCTTTCTTTCGTCATCAGTCGCTATTGCCTCATCTACAAGGTCTAGCCCCTTAAAATTTCTCTTTTTAAGCCCTTCTAAAACACGGCTTTTTTGCTCTCTTAAAAACTGAACTTGTAACATTGATATTTATTTAAAATAAGGAGTTTATATATTCCACAAAAGTAAGCATTATTTTACGATTGTAATAACATTACTCGTCTGACTTTGCTTAGAAAAAACTTGATTATTATTCCAAAAAATTTCCTTTACTTGAAAAAGACTTGGCTGCCAAGAGTAAATAACTCTCATCGTATCTATTTCTAAAGATGAAGTTGAATCCGTTAGTTTTCTCTGCCAATTAAACGCAATATCCGATTGATAGTACTTTAAACTAGAAGACACCGAATCCTTCAAATTTCTAGTTGCTCCAGAAATGTATTGAATATAGTAAATAGAATCTACACCCATCTTCCTAGAAAAACCAGAGGATAGATTAACCGAACTATACGCACCTCCCAAATCACTCAAAGTGAAACTAGCTCTATTTTGAGAAGTATTGGTATTAAGCAAATCTCTACCCGAAGTATCTTTTACAAAAATATCTATCGTTTGGTCTATATACTGTACCTCAGCATCTTCCTTCCTACAAGAAAATACCAACAGTAAAGTTATTAAAATGGTGTATCTTTTCATCCTCACAAATATACTAAGTTTTAGCGGATTTAGACTTACTTCTTCACTACCTAATTTTCTTGTATCTTTGGACTATGATTTCTGTGGATTTATTTAAAACCAAACTAAAGGAGCTACTACCTAGCTACGATAAACATCAATTTCTATTAGCGGTAAGTGGCGGAGCAGATTCTATGGCATTGGCTCATCTGATGACTCAAATAGATGCTAAAATAGAAATTGCTCACATCAACTATAAGTTGCGAGGTGAAGATTCGGATAAAGACGCTGCATTAGTCCAAGAGTTCTGCGAGAAGCATTATATTCCGTTTCATTGTTACATTGTTTCGGAAAAAGACCAAAAACCTTCGGGGTCTATTCAGCTATGGGCAAGAGAGCTTAGGTATCAGTTCTTTAGAAATATTATGAAAACTAGAAATCTGAGCTACCTCGTAACTGCTCACCACTTAAACGACCAGCTAGAAACCTTTATCATCAATCTTTCTAGAGGTAGTGGTATCAAAGGATTAGCGGGTATTCCTAATAACGAAAACGAAATTTTACGCCCTCTACTAGATTTTAGCAAAGAGGAAATCTATCATTTTGCAGAAGCACATTCAATAGCGTTTAGAGAAGATAAATCTAACCAAAAACAAGATTATCTTAGAAACAAGATAAGACATTCCGTAGTTCCAAATCTAGAAGAAATCAATCCTAATTTTTTGGATAATTTTAGAAAGAGTATTGATTTTTTATCTAAAGCTAAATCCTTTATAAATCAACAAATCAAAGACAAAATAAAAGAAATTTCAATAAGCACTGAAAGTGAAACTATTATAGACCGACACGCTTTAGAAAAGGAATCTGACTTTATTCAGTTTGAGATACTCAATAAATTTGGATTTAGCAATAAAGCGGAAATTAGTAAGATGTTTACGGCTGAAACTGGGAAATCGTTTTATTCCAACGAATACCGATGCCTCATCAATAGAGAACAACTTATTATTAGTAAAAAGGAGTCTCTTTCAAATAATGATGAAGAAATCACGCTCCCTAACAACAAGGAAATAAACTTAAACCAATGGATAACCTACAAAAAAAAAGAGATTTTAGAATGGAACTTTGATGCAGAACAAATTTCTTTACCTCTAAAATTAAGGCATAAAGAGTCTGGCGACTTCTTTTATCCAAAAGGAATGATAGGGAGAAAAAAGGTTTCTAAATTTTTTAAAGACGAAAAATTGTCTATTTTAGCAAAATCAAAAATTTGGTTGCTGTGTGATAACGAAAATCGTGTTTTAGGCATTATACCTTTGAGACAAGACGGCAGATTTGCCTCTAACGACAAAACAGAAAAAAACATCAAAATTATTTTATAATAAAAAGTTATGAAACTGAGACACTTATTACTTTTATGGTGGACTATGCTAGCCGTAAGCTTCTCGGCCCAAATAAAAGACCCCGTAAAATTCAAACTAAAAGTTAATGAATTGGGCAACCAAGAATATGAGGCTGTCCTTACCGCCACCCTAGAAAATGGTTGGCATATCTACTCCAAAGATTTACCCGAAGACAGTGGTATTCCTACTGAAATGAAAGTTTCAGGGACGAATATAGTTCCTGTGGGTAAAATTGTAGAAATTGGTAAAAAACACGACGAATTTTCAGAAGCCTTTGGTGCTAGGATTGTTTACTTCTCTAATACAGCCACATTCAAACAGAAATTTAAGCTAAAAGACGCTTCCAAACCTGCCAATGTAAACGTAGAAATTACTTATCAAACTTGTAATGACCGTGTATGTTTAGCTCCTAACACTTTAGAATTTGAGGAAAAAATTAAGGCTAATCTTACAGAAACCAACTCTAAAGAAAATGAACAAACACCATTACAAGAGGTTATTAAGGACACGGTAAACCAAAATACAAATCTAACCTCGGCAGAAAATATAACATCGTCCACACAAGCACTACAAGGAGAAAATTCTCTAAAGGTAGAATCTTTAAATCCTAAAGCACCACTTACCGACTGTGGCATAGCTACGGAAGAGGAAAGCTCTAGCAACTGGTGGATTCTTATTTTAGGCTTTATTGGAGGACTTATTGCATTATTAACGCCTTGCGTTTTCCCTATGATTCCGCTCACGGTTTCATTCTTTACCAAAGGAGCTACCAATAAGGCTAAAGGTAAACGAGATGCCATTATTTATGGAATATTTATCTTAGTAATTTTTATTTTATTAAGTATCCCTTTCCATATTATAGACGGCATTTCTGGGAATATCTTCAATGATATTTCTACCAATGTTTGGCTTAACTTGTTCTTCTTTGGGATATTCTTATTCTTTGCGTTGAGCTTCTTTGGATATTACGATATTACACTCCCAAGCTGGATTGCCAACAAATCTTCCAAAGCAGAAGAAGCTGGTGGACTGATTGGTATTTTCTTTATGGCTCTTACTTTAGTAATTGTATCGTTCTCTTGTACGGGACCTATACTTGGTAGCTTACTCGGTAGCGCCGTTACTGGTTCTAGCGATGTACCAATGCTTCTCACCTTTGCCTTAGCAGGTTTCGGGCTGTCTTGGGCCATTGTATTCGGTACATTGGCATTGTTCCCTCAAGCGTTACAATCTTTGCCAAAGTCTGGTGGCTGGATGAATACCGTAAAAGTAATACTAGGTTTTATAGAGTTAGCCTTAGCTCTTAAATTCCTTTCTAAAGCCGACCTTGTATCCAAAACTTTTTTATTAAAACGAGAACTTTTCATTGTATTGTGGATTATCATTACCATAGGACTTGTATTATATCTATTTGGAAAAATAAGATTTCCGCACGATGATAAAAACGCCAAAATATCCACCACTCGTAAGGTTTTCGGAGTACTTGGGATTGGGTTTGTTATTTATCTAATTCAAGGTCTTGTACCTTCGGACAGACCTAAATTACAACTACTAAGTGGCATTTTACCTCCTATCAATGTAAGCTACTTACACAACGAACAAGAAGGCATCTTAGGTATGCACCCAGAACACGACTTTTTCGTAGCTCTGGAACAAGCTAAAAAGGTAAACAAACCTATACTGATAGATTTTACAGGCTATGGTTGTGAAAACTGTAGAAAAATGGAAGAGTTCGTATGGTCTGAACCTGACATCTTGCCTATCTTACAAAATGAAGTTGTCCTAGCGTCCTTATATGTAGATGATAAAGAAGAACTTCCTGAAAACGAACAAATAAAAATAGATATGGGGGGCGGTCAGAAGAAAAAAGTGAAAACAATAGGAGACCGCTGGAGCCTTTTCCAACAAGTGAATTTCAATAATAATTCTCAACCCCATTATGTATTGGTAACGCCTGACGGAAAAGTCATCAATAAACCTGTCTCTGGATATATGCCAAAAGAAGAGTTTAAACAATTCTTAGAATGTGGTGTAAATTGGTTCAAAAAAAATAAAAAGTAATTTAAAAATACAAAATCCCTTCCTTAAAGTCTAGCGGAGGGGTTTTGTTTGTATAAACGCCTACTGCGTAAGGGATAGAGCGGATACCCCACAGGGAAGAAGCCGCGGAGCGAAGCGGAGCGGCAATGACCGAGGAGTAGAAGCGATAGCCCGACCCTAGCCGTGGGAATAACCTAGGCAAAGGGATACGCCCTTATCTTAGTATTATAAAAAAATAACTTTTTGCTGAATATGCTTAATTACGAAATTTCTGGTGAGGGACAAGAACCTTTGGTCTTGTTGCACGGTTTTTTGGAAAACAATAGTATTTGGAACGATTTGGAGCCGTATTTATCCGAGCATTTTAGCCTAATCAAAATAGATTTACCAGGACACGGAAAATCGGAGGTGATGGGCAAAGTCCATACGATGGAACTAATGGCGGAAGAAGTGAAAAAGGTAACAGACCACCTCAATCTGTCTAGATTTCATATTTTGGGGCATTCTATGGGCGGTTATGTAAGTCTTGCTTTTGCAGAAAAATGGCATACGCAACTTAAAAGCCTCACGCTTTTTTTCTCTACCTTCCAAGCTGATGACGACGCTAAAAAGGAACTGAGAAGAAAAAGTTTTAGAATCATACAAGAAAGTTTTTCTACTTATGTGGGAGCTGGCGTTCCGCTTTTGTTCAATCCAAACGAGAGAGAACAGCTGGATTCTAAAATAGAACAAGCCAAGAAAATCGCACTAAGCACACCTACACAAGGGGCTCTAGCCGCCGTAAAAGGTATGATTGAACGAACAAATAAACGAAATCTACTTGAACAGATAGAAACCAAAGTACTGGTATTGGCAGGGCGATACGATGCCGCTATAAACCACGAAGCATTGCTTAATCTTTTGCCACAAAGAGCCTCTATAAAGCACTATCTCCTAGATTGTGGACACAACGGACATTGGGAACTCCCTAAAAATTGTGCAGAAATTATCAATAAAGAATTGATTTGTTAAAAAAATACTAGTCAAAAATTAATTAAAGTGAAAATAGGAAGTTCCATTAGCCCCCTATCCTTTGCTTTTATCAAATTTATTTTCTAAATAAGAAAATTATTAAATAAATATTTAATTTTTTTTCATCTCAAAAAAACTCATTACTTTATAAAATAAAGAAGACCTTTTTAACCTCTAAGTTAAAATTTAGGACTTTATATATTAGAATTAGAAAAAAAAATACTGTCAAACTGACACAAAAAGCAAAGTCAGATTTTGGGGTTTAGTCGAAGTTCTCTCGAACACCTCTCGAACCTACCCCGAAGCGATACCCTGTAAAAAAAGACTGCCAAAATGACAAATCCCATCAATATTAAGAGTATAAACTTAACAAAATCCAACATTTTATACTTAAATTTGTAGCTTTCTCCCCTTAAATAGGGGCTTCAATTTAAAAATAAACAAGAATGATTGATAAAATTGACCTTGCTAACACCGAATTTAACCAATGGAAAAACCGCTCTTTTCAAGAGAGACAACTATTGTTCAAAAACTTAGCAGATATATTAGACGAGCAGAAAAACACTTATGCTAATATCATTACCACAGAAATGAATAAACCCATTTCTCAAGCCTTATCGGAGATAGAAAAATCAGCAATGATGACTCGTTTCTACGCCAATATAGACGCTGATGTACTAGCTCCAGAACATATCGAAACAGACTTTAATATTAGCCAAGTTCACCATACGCCTCTAGGGGTAATTTTAGGTGTAATGCCTTGGAATTTTCCTTTTTGGCAGGTACTTCGTTTTGCAGTACCTACTATTTTAGCAGGAAATACCATTATCGTAAAACACGCGTCCATTTGTACCCAAAGTGGAGATGCCATAGAGGAGGCTTTTCTAAAAGCAGGTTTTTCTAAAGGTGTATTCCAACATTTAAAAGTAGGGCATCAAGACATCGAAACTATACTAAAGCACCCCGCTGTACAAGGTGTAAGCCTTACAGGCAGTGATTTAGCAGGAAGTAGTGTAGCTTCCATAGCGGGAAGAGAAATCAAAAAATCAGTTTTAGAACTTGGTGGTAGTGATGCGTTTATTGTTTTAGAAGATGCTGATTTAGAACAAGCGGCAGAAGTAGGTGCTTTAGCAAGATTACAAAACTGTGGACAAACTTGTGTCGCTGCCAAAAGGTTTATCATTCACCATAATGTAGCCAATACTTTCCTAGAATTGTTTACTAAAGCCTATCAAAAGTATCAACCATCAGACCCTCTAAATCCCAACACCATATTGTCGGGTATGGCAAGAAAAGACCTCGCTGATGAACTAGAACAACAATATCAAAAAGCAATTACTAACGGAGCAGAAATCATCATTCCCTTAGAACGATTGTCTGATAAAGAATTTAAACCAGGGCTTATCTTAGTAAAAAAAGGAAATCCTATTTTAGCCGAAGAATTATTTGGACCTCTCGGTATGGTAATGATAGTTCAAACCGATGATGAAGTTCTAGACTTAGCCAATGATATTCCATTTGGATTAGGAAACTCCGTCTGGACTAAAGACCAAAACAAAGCCCTTGATTTTGCTCTAAAACTAAATTCTGGCACTGTGGCTATCAACTCTATGACCAAATCTGACCCAAGACTTCCGTTTGGTGGAGCTAAAAAATCAGGCTATGGGACAGAATTATCTACTTTAGCACTTAAAGAGTTTACTTATCCTAAAACCGTCGTAGGAAATTAGAATCAAATTTCATCACCTAAATAAAAAAACATCAGACATAAAATCTGATGTTTTCTTTTTTATCTTTAATAGTATAATTCTCTATATTGTAGATAGCCTTAGTGTATTGGTTTTTCCACCATTATGTACTGGCATTGCATTAAGATTAACCACAAAATCTCCTTTTTCTACAAAGCCATAGTTGCAAGTAAGCATATTAACTTGTATCACGGTTTCGTCCGTAGTTTTCTCCATATCATAGTAGAACGCTCTAACGCCCCAAAGCAAGTTAAGCATCGTAAGTACCCTTCTATTAGCACTATAAACAATAATGTGAGAGTTTGGTCTATGTGCAGAAATTTGGAACGCTGTATAGCCAGAATGAGTCAGTGTAACAATAGCCTCCGCCCCTGAACTCTTGGCTATATTAACTGCTGATAAACAAATCTTATCCGTAATAAACCTTTCGTCCACACAACTTATCTGATTATCCAAAATACTATTTCTGTCGTAGTAGTAGTTGGTCGTTTCTATACTCTTTACGATCTTAGACATATTCTTCACTACATCTACAGGATAACGCCCTACAGAGGTTTCTCCCGACAACATCACCGCATCAGCACCATCTAACACCGAGTTTGCCACATCGTTTACCTCTGCTCTAGTAGGTGTAAGGCTTGTAATCATTGTTTCCATCATTTGGGTAGCAATAATTACTGGCTTAGCGTAAGCTCTAGCTTTTTTAACCAAAGTTTTTTGAATTACAGGAACTTCCTCCATAGGCACTTCCACTCCTAAATCTCCTCGAGCCACCATAATCCCATCACATTCCATGAGAATTTCGTCTATATTTTTCACTCCTTCAGGCTTCTCTATTTTGGCGATGATAGGTGTTTTAAAGCTATTCGTTGGGTGATTTTTAATAAGTTCCTTTAAATCTTTTATATCTTGTGCATGACGAACAAACGACAATGCAATCCAGTCTAACTCTAAGTCTAAAATAAAATTAGCATCTTTAATATCTTTCTCTGTAAGTGCAGGAAGCGACACATTGGTATTAGGAAGATTAACCCCTTTTTTAGAACTTAATGGTCCTCCTTGTATCGTTTTAGCACGAACGGTGTCTTTTAAGTTGGTCTCGATAACCTCCAACACCAGCTTACCATCATCTATTAAGATTCTTTCCCCTACTTTTACATCTTGAGGGAACTGCTGATAAGTCATATATACCCTAGTTGAATCTCCCTCTACATTTTCGTTAGTAAAAGTAAGAATATCCCCAGGATTAAGATAAGAGCCTTCTTTTACAATCCCTACCCTTAGTTTAGGACCTTGTAAATCTCCTAATATCGAAACTGAGTAACCATATTCCTGATTGATTTCTCTTATCAGCTCCACATTTCTTCTCACCAAATCATAATCTGCGTGAGAAAAATTTATTCTAAAAACATCTACACCTGCTTTAACCAACTCCAACATCGTTTCTTTGGAAGATGATGCCGGTCCTAATGTTGCTATTATTTTCGTTTTCTTTAATTTCTTATTCATAGTACTGAATGGTTTGATAGAGTTCTTGCTCTGGGCTTAATGATATTTCTTGTATTGGAAATACCAAGCTACTAGGCAACAAAATTACAGAAAAATCATATAAAAAATCCTTTGTTAACAGAATATAATCTACATCTCTATACTCTGGCAACAAATAGACCTCCTCCACTAGATTTGAAAACAAATCATAATGACCTCTGTCCTCTAGTCTAGTATCATAATATTTATTCGCTATAAAAGTGTATGTACATTTAGTAATTTCATCATAAGTTTGATACTGTACAAACAAATACAAGCGCTCTCCTTTTTTTAAAATAAAATCCTTCTCTCTGCTAAACTTAAAGCTATTTAGGAGGTTGATATTAAAAAACAATTCATAATCTTGTATTTTTCGAGAAAGTCTTAATAATCCTATTGAGATTTCTTCTTCCTCTAGATCAAGAAATATTTTATTGTCTTTCAATTATCTTTTCTTTTTTGTTTAATGTATAAAATGCTCTTTGTGCAGCCTTTTCTTCCGATTTTTTCTTAGAAGTTTCCGTAGCACTAGCCACTTTACTACCACCTACAAAAATATAGGTTTTAAACATCTTTACTTTACTTGGTAAAAACTCTTCCTCGGTTTTGTAGTCTATCTTAATTTTATTCTTTTGACTCCACTCTAACAACAAACTCTTATAACTTATAATTTTATTTTCAAGTTTAAGCATTTCCGAATGAGTAAGAATCTTAGATAACACCACTTTTTGACATTTTTCGTAGCCAAAATCCATATAAATAGCTCCAACCAAAGCCTCTAAGAGATTTCCCGACAGGTCTGCTCCAAACTTAGAACCATTTTTCAAAACTAGAGAAGTCAAATTTAACTTTTCTCCTATCTGATTAAGGTTCTTCCTATTAACAATCTTAGATTTCATCTGGGTTAGAAACCCCTCGCTCTCCTGTGGATACTGCCTGTAAAGATAATAAGAAACTATACTCCCTAGAACGGCATCTCCTAAGAACTCCAATCTATCATAATTGAGCTGACTAGAAGGGCTTTTGAGAGAAAAAGCCTCCTGATACCAAGAGACTTCTTTAGGCTGTATACCTAATATTTTTTTCAATTCTTTTACTATAAAAGTCTCTCTTTGTGTATATTTTGGCTTCTTTCGTCTAGCTAAAATCCTGTTGAAATAGCGTCCGATTTTCATTCTTTAGACTTTCTTGAATAGCACACACGCATTGTGTCCACCAAAGCCAAAAGTATTACTCATTGCAACATCAACCTTTTTTTCTACTGCTTTATTAAAAGTAAAATCAAGACGACTATCTATTTTTTCATCGTCTGTAAAATGGTTAATTGTAGGTGGAACAACATCGTGAATAATAGTTCCTATGGCAGCAATAGCTTCTACAACACCCGCAGCTCCTAGCAAATGCCCCGTCATAGACTTTGTAGAATTGATTTGTATATCAAAGGCGTGGTCGCCAAGTAATCTAGAAATTGCGTTAGATTCTGCAATATCTCCTAATGGCGTAGATGTCCCATGCATATTGATGTGATCTACCTCATCAGCAGTTACGCCTGCATCTTCTAAACAGTTCTTCATTACCAAATAAGCTCCCAATCCTTCTGGGTGTGGTGCCGTCATATGATGTGCATCTGCACTCATACCCCCACCTTTAAGCTCTGCATAGATGGTAGCCCCTCTTCTCTTAGCGTGTTCATACTCTTCTAAGATAATACACCCCGCACCTTCTCCTAGAACAAAACCATCTCTATCTTTATCAAAAGGTCTAGAAGCTGTTTTAGGGTCGTCATTTCTTGTAGAAAGTGCCATCATCGCATTAAAGCCGCCCACTCCACTTGCCGTTACTGCAGCCTCGGAACCTCCACAAACAATAACATCAGCTTTACCAAGCTGGATTAACATTTTAGAGTCTATGATTGCATTTGCCGAAGACGCACAAGCCGATACCGTAGTATAGTTAGGTCCGTGGAAACCATATTCAATAGAAATATGCCCTGGTGTAATATCCGCTATCATTTTAGGAATAAAAAACGGATTAAATCTAGGAATATCCGACTTTGCCCAGTCTAAAACTTCCTTCTCAAAGGTTTCTAGTCCACCAATACCAGACCCCCATACAACCCCTACTCTGTTTTTATCAACCTCTGTACTAGTTATACCAGAGTGTTCTATGGCTTCTCTAGCGGCTACAATTCCCAATTGAGTATTTCTATCCATTTTCTTTGACTCTTTTCTGTCAAAAAAATCTAATGGATTGAAGTTTTTAACCTCGCAAGCAAATTTAGTTTTAAAATTAGTGGCATCGAAAAGAGTAATTGGAGCAGCACCGCTCTCACCTTTTACAAGGTTTTCCCAATATTCTTTAGCATTATTTCCAATAGGTGTAATAGCACCAAATCCGGTAACAACTACTCTTTTCAATTCCATAAATTTAAGTTTTTGATAAAAATACTAATTATTTATTTACCACTTCTTCTACATAAGCAATTGCGTGCCCTACTGTAGTGATTTTCTCCGCTTGATCATCAGGGATTTGGATATTGAATTCTTTTTCAAATTCCATAATAAGCTCCACAGTATCTAGCGAATCTGCTCCTAAATCATTAGTGAAACTAGCTTCTGGAGTTACTTCTGTTTCCTCCACATCTAACTTATCTGCGATAATCGCTTTTACTCTTGATGCAATGTCTGACATAATATTACGTTTTTAAAAATTATTATTCGGTGCAAATATATGAAATTTCATATCAAATTATATTCTTTTTGAAAAAATTTAAGGTAGTTTAGGTAGAGTAGGTGGGTGGATAGAAAGCCTCTATACCCTTGATGGAGAATATAGAGGCTGTGATTTAGAAACTGTAGCCCAACCTTAGATGGAGGTCTATCTCGCCATAGTTACGATTATTAAACTCGTGTCGGAAGCCTAGCCCTGCTCCTACCTCATAATGCAAGTTGTTGCCCAAATTACGTCTAATCCCCCATTTGGGAACAATGGAAATACTGCTGTAATCGGTATAATTTGAACTAAAAGACTTTTCGGGTCTGTAAGATATGCCTACGGTTAAGAAATTGGCCGCATTAGACGAAGTATCTCGCCCTTTCTCTGCTCTTTTTTTGATATTGTAGTAGTATCTCGGTTCTACAGATGCATCTAGAAACCAAGCCGTGCCTGTGCCTACATACCATTTGGGCATTGTTCCTAATTCGGTGCGTAGTGCGAGTTGGTCTGCCAGACCTACTTCGGTATTCACCCACGCTCCCACAAATCCTACCTGCACATTGTAGGCGGTGGGTTCTACTTTCCCTCCTTCTTGCCCAAAGCAAAGAGTGGAGGCTAATCCTATTAAAAGTGTTAATTTTTTCATTACTTAGTAATTTGTTATCAATTCCCTAATCTCATAGACTCTTGTATATCTAAAGCATTATTTAACTTTATTGTTACTAGTTAGCCTAATCTGTAACATACCTCCAGATATGCATAATAAATTAAATATTTCTATAATTAATGACATATAATACTCATATTCATAATATTCTTTGATCATAGCTATCTGAATTCCAGTTAATACGAATAAAATCAAAAAATATATAACGGTATCCAGTCCTTCAAATATATGAGGCCTATTTAACAATGCCTTATCTAATAGTACATAAGACACAATTACAAAAGCTAATGACACTATGTTAGCTATACAGTATGCATTTTCACTTTTAAAATCTTCATCTTCTAATAGCATTACCCCCATTATGGTTAATAAATAAAACATAAATTGGGCAGTAAATACCCCCATCATATATACAAATCTTCTCATAAATTTATTTTAGTTAATGTTATTTTAATCTCCACAAGGTCTAATTTACACCCTATAGGGTCTGTTTTGGAGGTTGCAGGGTCTAAAATAGAGCCTACGGGGTTCAGTTAAGACCTTACAGAGGTAAATCTAGTGGTGGTAAGGTCTAAATTAAAGCCTCCCAACTCTATTTTTAGCCTTGTAAGGTCTTCGTTTGCCCCTTTAGCCTTCATTATACTATTATCTAGGCTTTATTTTCTTCGTCTTTGGTATTGGTAGTACCGCTAGTGGCGGCTGCTCTGGTCTGATAATGGGTGCTAAGATCTTTGTAAATACTGGTAGTCCCTGCTTGGTTTTGGGTGGCTAAGAATTTTACATAACGGTAGTAAGATACTGCAGCGGTGTAGTTGTCGTAATCCAAAAGTGTTTTAGTGTCTGTCATCATTTCTATCACTCGGTCTAGTTTCTTCAGAGGGGCTTCTAGCTGGGTTCTTGCGAGATAGTCTTTATCAAATTCTGCCTTGTCTATGGTAGGCGGCACTGTGCTAGGGTCTTGCTCCATATAGAGTTTGCATTTGTCTACCAGCACCTTGTTTTTGTCTGCTATACGCCCATATTGCCTTCTTTCTTCTGGAGAGAGGTTGATTGCCTTGGACTGGATAACGCCGAGTATCGCTCCGATGGCATCATCTATCGTTTTGAGTTCTTGTGCCGAAAATTCTACTGAAATTAAATTGTCAATTGCCATTTCTTTTGTTTTTTTGGTGTTAAAAATATACGAATTACACTATTTCTCAAATATAAAAATAACAATAAGCCAAAATCATTGCATTTCTATCGTTGAGTGTGAACCAAATTTACATACTTGCATTTATATACGCAATACCTCGCCGTATTTTTTTTAATATTAAGCACTCCAAACCGCTTAGACATTAAACTAAACGATAAAAAAAAGCAATAAATTGAACAAAAACTAAGACTTTTTAGCGTTTTATTAGATATTTTACAACCACTCCACTATAAAGAACTCCTGAAAAAAAAACGGCTAATAGATGGGCGTACCCTACCCCTAAAATCCCAAAATAGGGTTGTAAGGCAAAGATGAGGAGGACGAGCAATACTACCGACAGCGTGGAAATGATAAGATGCAACCTCGTCTTTTCAATCGCAAAGACCAAATTACTAAACGGCGTCCTAAGCATCATACCTATCACCGACGCTCCTAAGAAAATATTAAATAAGTGAGTTTGCCCTAAATATTGAGTTCCAAAAAGACTCATAATTTCATTGGCATAAGCTGTTCCCAAGCCCAAAATCAATACTGATAGCGCCGAGAATAAGACTAAATATTGAGTAATGTACCTTTTGATAAATGCTTTATCTTGATGGTGTTTGCACAGTTTAGGGTAATCGTTATGAATGAACACTCGTGATAAGAAAATTAAATTTAACGGTATGAGCGAAGCCGTTTTGTATTCCGCCAAGACCCCCTCACTAAACAACACCCCAATCATAAATATATCCGTAAGCAAAAACAACTCTTGCATAAGGCTCGCAGCGGCGGTAGAAAGGTTAAATCGCCAAAGTGATTTTACCGAGAGTGGTTTCAGTTCTACTTTTCTGAACTTCCTAAACCCCAAAAAGAAGATAAAGTAAGGCGACAAACACAAGGCTAAGACATAACCCCTAAGCCCTAACAACGGTGTAAGCCCCAATGCCAACGCCAACAAGGCAACACTACTGACAATCTCCAAAAGAGCAAATTTCCTATTACGGAAAGCGGCTCTACAAGAGGCTTTATAGACTTCCAAAAAGAATAATCCCACAAGCCTTACCAAGAACCACAACACCAAAAAAAAGACTTCTAATTGTTGCCCAAACATTACCAATGCAAGTATGAAGACCAACGCATTTATAACCAACTGCCCCAACAAACCGTAGTGTAATGAATAAGCCTCTAGGTTTTTAAAATCGGTTGAGTGGTCCAGCTGACTGCCGTATTTTAGCAATCCTTGATAAGTACCCAACCCCACAAAAGGAATAAAAAAAGAAATAAAATTTTGAGCCTTAAACACCATTCCCAAATCTTCTTTTAGTAATACTCTAGCGACATAAATATTAACGAGGAGCAAGGCTAATTTGGAAATCAGCATTGCCGAAGCCGTCCAAAAACCGTCGTTCTTGAAAAAAGATTTTAGAAAAAGTATATTTGATTTTAAGACTTTTAATACTGACAAAATAGCTGTAATTTTGTTTCGGTAAAAATAATAACTTACAGATGACTTTCCTAAATATAGCCTACCAAAAATAAAATACGATACCTTTTTAGGTTGGGGCATCGTAGGACTTCATTTATTTTTGTACTTTTTCAGCAATACGCTTTTTGTGGAAATATGGGTTTTAGGATTGCTCTTTATTTCAAAGTCGCAGTGGAGCAATATCTCTCAGCTCCCTAAGATTCTACATAAATACCTGCCCAACTTCTCTTAAGCGGCAGAAGAAAATCCGATAAAAAAGCCACATAGGTAGATTTAGAAAAATCAAACACTTCTATCTCTTGAGAGAGTTTCCCCTCCCTTAATGCCGAGCGAAACTCTTGTAATTTCATAGTTTTCACTTCGCCATTTTCTACGAAACAGGCCTTCATTCGGTCAAATAATCCTAGTTGATAAGTGGTATCTATTTCCCTCATCACACCATTAAGAGCATCTATAGAACACCCCGAAGCCACCTCTTGCTCCTCATCTATACTAATGATGATAAATTGATTTTTTTCAATCTTAAAAGACGATGACAATGGTTTGCCGTGCGCCGCCCAAACGGAAAGAAAGTCAAAAAGTTTTTCTGTAATTTCTTTACTTTCCTTAGGTAAAAAAGGTCTAGAGGCTGGATAAATAAGCACTCTATAATCGTTGGTTTCTACTATATTAGATTCTTCTATTTTCATATAACAAGTTTATAAGATAACTCAACTATAAATCCTCTGCTTCTGCCAAAAGTTCTACAATATCTTTAACCTCTACTTCTGTGTTTTTATTAAAATGCTTCACACCGTCCGTCATCATCGTATTACAGAAAGGACAACCCGTCGCGATAACATTAGGTGTTTTTGCTAAAGCCTCTTCTGTTCTTTCTATGTTTATATCTTTTTTTCCTTTTTCTGGCTCTTTAAACATCTGTGCCCCTCCTGCACCACAACACAATCCGTTTTGTTTGCAACGCTTCATTTCAACCAGCTCTGCATCTAATTTTTTGAGTAGTTCTCTAGGTGCTTCATACTCGTTATTGGCTCTACCGAGGTAACAAGGGTCGTGGAAAGTGATTTTCTTACCTTCAAACTTACCGCCTTCTATCTTCAGTCTTCCCTCCTCCATAAGTTGCTTTAAAAACTGTGTATGATGTAGCACTTGGTAATTCCCACCAAGACTAGGATACTCATTCTTTAATGTATTAAAACAATGTGGACAAGCCGTTACTATTTTCTTGACTTCATAAGCATTAAGGATTTCTATATTGGTAAGAGCCATCATTTGGAAAACAAACTCGTTCCCTGCTCTCTTAGCTGGGTCCCCAGTGCAACTTTCCTCTTGTCCCAATACCGCAAATTCTACCTCTATTTTGTTGAGGATTTTACAAAAGGCTTTGGTGATTTTTTTAGCTCTATCATCAAAACTTCCTGCACAACCTACCCAAAACAAAACCTCGGGAGCTTTACCTTCGGCAGCGTATTCCGCCATTGTTTTTATTTTGAATTCCATTTATTTGTAATCTTAAATTATTTTACTTCACTTTGGTTGTATACTATACTTGTATGGCTACATCTGTTCATTTATTATTGCGTATAAAATATGATTCTGATATTGACCATTTTTACATGTACGGCACTTAAGAACCCCTTCTTTTTTCATTCCTGATTTTTCTAAAACTCTACCCGAAGAAATATTAAAATCAAAATGTGACGCAAAAATTCTTTTCAATTTTAAAGTTTCAAATCCAAATTGTATAATTGACTTCACAGCTTCGGTAATATAGCCTTTATTCCAATATTTTTCATCTAACCAATAGCCTAACTCTGCATTATTAAAGCGTTTGTTTAATCCCAAATCAATTCCTCCAATAATTTCGTTATTTTCTTTCAAGCGAATGGCAAAAATATATTGATTTTGATTGTTAATTCCATCTTTAGCAAGTTGTAACCAAAACTCAGCATTTTTTCTAGTATAGGGATAGGGAATATTGATGGTGTTTTTTGAATAAACTTCGTTATTCAATATTTCAGTGATTCTATCTAAATCAACATTTTTAGGAAGACTTAATATTAGTCTTTCAGTCTCAATTTTGGGTAAAATCTCTTCCATTACAAATGTTACAAGTTACAGATAATTAAAAAATAAACGCTTAATTTTCATCAGCCCAATCAAGTCTATCTGCCTGATTGTATTGCCAAGGTGCAGCATTGTTCTCTACATTGGTCATCATCAAATTAAGCTCTTGTGGTGCCGCCGACTGCTCCATTACCAAAAATCTTCTCATCTCAAAAATAATAGATAATGGGTCTATAAGTACAGGACAAGCCTCTACACAAGCATTGCAAGAGGTACACGCCCAAAGTTCTTCACGAGTAATGTAGTCATCTAGTAGCTTTTTACCATCATCTACAAATTTGCCATTCTTGTTGATGTTTTGCCCTACTTCTTCCAAACGATCTCTTGTAGACATCATTATTTTTCTAGGAGATAATTTTTTTCCTGTCAAATTAGCTGGACAAACCGCAGTACACCTTCCACACTCGGTGCAAGTATAAGCATTTAGCAACTGTACTTGGTTTAAATCAAAAACATCTTCTGCCCCAAACTTCGCTGGTGGTTCAGCCCCATCTGGCGAAGCCGCATAAGGGTCTGCATTAGGATCCATCATTAGCTTAATTTCCTTTGTAACAGAATCCAAATTATTAAATGCTCCCTTAGGATTAAGATTAGCAAACCAAGTATTAGGAAATGCAAAAATAATGTGTAAATGTTTGGAATAGTAAAGGTAGTTCATAAAGAATAAAATACCTAATATATGTAGCCACCAAGCACTTCTTTCAACGAAGATAAGAAAGGGGCTATCAAAACGAAATACCTCCATAATAGGCACTAAAAATGTTCCACTAACGGGGAAAGCTCCTAAATGATGATAACCTTCTACTCCACGAGTCTGTAAAATAGAGTCTGCTGCATTCATTTTAAGAAATGCCATCATAAGCACAAACTCAATTACTAAAATCCAGTTGGCGTCATTCTTAGGCCAACCGAACATTTCTTTCATATTGAAACGCTTTACAGACAACACATTCCTTCTTACAAAAAATACAGCTACTGCAACTAAGACCAGCAGAGCCATAATTTCTAATGTAGCAGTAAACAGAGCATATAGCGTTTCTCCCATTACACTCGCTAGAAATCTGTGTGTCCCCAAAAGTCCATCAACTATTATTTCTAACATTTCCATATTGATGACCAAGAAGCCAACATATACCAAAACGTGCAGAGCCCCAGCCACTGGTCTTGCTCCCATTTTACTTTGACCTAAGGCTACATTTGCCATAGTACGCCATCTTTTAGGCCTATTATCAGTTCTATCAATGGCTTTACCAAGTTTGATATTACGATAAATCTCTTTTAAACTCTTAATAAATAGACCAAAGCCTACCACCAAACAAATAAGGAACAATATATTATCTATGTACTGCATTGTAACTGTTTTTTCTATTTCCCAAACACAGAGATGTTGATGTAACGTTTCGGGTTATTTTTGATATCCTCTATCAACCCATTAAGGTTTTTTGAAGTCTGATTAAGATTATTATAGAGCTGTTCATCTTTAGCTATCTTACCTAAAGACCCCTCTCCGTTTTGTATTCCAGAAATTAACGTATTTAACTTATCAGAAGTAAGGCTTAACTTACTTATGGCATCATTCAACTTATTAACATCTAATTTCTCCGCTACATTGCCGTATTTGTCTAATGTTGTCTTTGCACTCACTGTTGCCAAATTTGCATTATCTAACATTTTTTGTATCTTAGGGTCTGTGCTAGAAAGCATTTGGTTGGTCTGAAGAGAGGTTTGCCTAAATGATTCTACTGTACGGTTAAGACTTTGTAACAACTGCTTGATTTCTCTCCTATTTTGCTCGTCCATAATTTTATTGGTACTCGCAAGAGTAGAGTCTAAGTTGGTTAGGACATGAGACAACTGGTCTTTAACAGGTTTAACCTCAGAAGATAGACTATTAAATACCGACTGCTGAAGCACTCCCATCAGAGTATCTCCATTCTTAGCTTGCTCACCATCATATACCAAATTAACCCTAACCTCCTTACCAGACATCAGTCCTGGTTCAAATATCTCTACCGTAGATTTTTTAGAGAAATCAAACTTATTATCTACCGTAATTTTAACTACAAAGTAAATATGTCCGTCAGCTGCTTTAACAGGCTTTATCTCTTTTACTTGTCCAACCTTCAGCCCATTTATGGATACCGCATTAGATGCAGAAAGCCCCTGTACATTGTCGTATTTCACATAATATACATCGTCTGTAGAAAACACATTCCCCCCTTTCATAAACTGATACAGGAGTACAAAACCTACAATAGCCAATATTGCAATAAGCCCTGCTTTTAATTCTTTAGAAAATTTCATTTTATTATATTAGGTTCAACCGAGCAAAGATAAGATTTTTAATTTTTAACATCAAAAAAGCGACTTTAAAGTCGCTTTTTAATCATATTTATATTAAATCTAAACTACTGTTCTTGAGTTTTATTAAAAACCTCAATTCTATAGTCTTTTATATCTGCATTATCCTGAAGACTCTTTAACAAACTCTGTGTAAATATTTGAATATTCTGTTGCTCCAACATTTGTACAAACTGCTTAGCATCTCCTGGTTGTTTATTCTCTGATACCTTTTTCTTAACCACGACATAAACCCCTGTATTACCCTCGATTGGTTTAGAAATTTTGTTAGGAGCTACCCCAAAAGCTGCACCTGCAACCTTAGGTTCCATTGCCATTCCTAAACTAGGAGTTAGCATATTTATTTGCCCGCTTTCCTTAACTGCTCCAAACAACTTAGCTATCTGATCCAATGATGATGCTTTAGAAGCATCTAGTTTTTCAACAATCTTCTTAGCTAAAAGCTGATTTTTAACTATTGGTTCTATTTGCTCTCTTACTGACTCTGGATCTGCCAATCCCGCTTCTTGTTTTCCATTAAGATAAGCTACTACATAATCTCCGTTACTTGTAGTAAAGATATTTGTATCTCCCTTATTCGTGTCTTTATTGAAAGCCCAAGCCAAAACTTCTTCGTCTTTATCTGTACCTAAACCTTGTATCTGTCCTTGAAAACGACTTACCATTTTAGGATTAGCGAACTGATAGTTGCTTTTCTTAGCTAAATTAGCAAACTCATTAAATGACTTACCTTGAATCTGCTGTATAAAAGTATTTGCTTGAGCATACACTTTATTTTGTGTTTCCTTAGATGCTCTAACATCTTTAGCTAAGTTGGCTATTTTATAAACAGGCATCTTATTTTCGTTCACCATAACATGGTATCCAAATTGAGTTTCAACAACTCCTACCGCACCTTTAGGGTTAGATTCTACCCAATCTGCAAAAGGCTTTACAAAACCACTTCTACCAGGAAGCACCCATTGCAACATTCCTCCTTGCTGTGCTGAACCAGTATCTGCTGACAACGAAACAAACTGAACAAACTTAGCAGGGTCTGCCTTAATTTGAGCCGCTATACTATCTGCTAATTTTTTAGCTTCTTCTTTCGTTCTTTTTATCGATGGGTCTTGTTTAGCAACATCTGTACCTGCAAAAGCAATCAAAATATGTTTAGGTAAAGTAGCCTCACTCTTACCTACCAATTTAGTTACATAATACTTATCTCCTGATTTATATGGTCCATAAACCTGCCCCACCGTAGCTGTCTTCACAAAAGACTGTGCTTCTTGTGGCACTTCTTGCTCTGAAACAAAACCATATTTAACAGGAGCTTCTGAATTGATTTCTACAAACATAGAATCGCTCGGCGAATTTAAGAAGTTTTCTCCTTCACCATTATAGAGTTTTCTTAACTCCTTAAGTGCTAAACTATCATCTGCAATGCTAGGCTTAGCTGGAAACAAAACCACACCTAAGTTCCTGCTCGTCTCTACCTTAAAAGCAACCGGGTGTTTCTTTATAAAATCAGCCAAATCCTCAGATGTTACCTTAACAGGATTCTTCTGTGCAAAAGTATTATAGTCTATCTTCACAAAGTCTATATCGGCCACCTGATCTCTATTTTTCATAATAAGCTCTGCTTCCTTTTTACCCACCGTAATACCATTAGTTACATTAGCAAAAAGCTGACGAGCCATCATTCTGTACTCTATTGTTTTTCTGACATTCAGCCACTGATTGTACTCCTGTACTCTACCACTTTCTCTAAGACCTTCTATCTCCTTTTTAATTTCAGTTAATTTAAAATTTCCTTTAGCATCAAAATTTTGAGGATTCTGTGAAAACATTGGGTCATACTGTAGCTGATTCCAAAAGAAATCTTCGGTAAG
Organism: Riemerella anatipestifer; assembly: GCF_009663465.1. Classification (GTDB taxonomy): domain Bacteria; phylum Bacteroidota; class Bacteroidia; order Flavobacteriales; family Weeksellaceae; genus Riemerella; species Riemerella anatipestifer_C. The sequence continues at coordinate 98,182 of NZ_QXHU01000002.1, read as the reverse complement.
CTCCAATCCCATCTTTTCAAACTGTTGCTTGATAAGTTTAGACTGCACCAAGGTCTGCCACGCCTGCTCTTCTAATCCCACCAAAGGCTGCCCTTGGCTTTCTGCTTGATTACGCATAAGCAACAACTGCTCGTTGTATTCGTCCCTAGTAATCTCCTCCCCATTTACTTTACCAAGAATGTTAGGATCTTTACCAAAAACCTTATCTAAACTATCTGGATTTACCAAAAACGCTAGTAGTGCAATAGCAATAAAACCTATCAATATCCAAGGTCTTTTTCTAATTTCTCCTAAAACTGCCATTTCTAATATTTAATTTTTAAAATCAATTTGCGAAAATACACATTTTTAGAATAATATAAAACATTATTTTCTTTTATTTTTCTCCCAAAACTTTAGGAAATAAACAAATTTATTTACTTTTGTGTCCTCAATAATAAAGAGAACTGTATGGAAATAGGAGAAAGACCTTGGGGGAAGTACTTTGTATTGGCTGATATGCCACATTACAAACTAAAACGTGTGGAAGTATTATCTGGGCAGCGCCTCTCTTACCAATACCACAACAAGAGACAAGAAGCGTGGACCATTATACAAGGCACTGCTAAAGTAACTTTGGATGATGTAGAAACCATCTATAAGTATGGAGAAACTGTACTTATACCCTTGGGTGCGAAGCATAGGATAGAAAATATAGGTGAGGATTTACTTGTTTTCATTGAAGTCCAAACGGGAACTTACTTCGGCGAAGACGATATTGTGAGGCTACAAGATGATTACGCAAGAGAATAGCTCAAAGTTTTCATGAAAATAATCAAAAAAAATAAACTTCTTTACTACCTTGAGAGCTACGCCCGATTTCTCCACCCGTCACTTGATTTTGACAAAAAAATTGCAAAACTGACTGCTCCCCTTTCTGATATAACGTTGGAAAGAGTGAGGCGTCGTGTAGATTACTACAATAAAATAAATACAACCACACAGATAAATAAAAACTTACAAATCAAAGATTTAAAAAAGCCTAAAAATCCTAAAGCTTATTATTTTGATACTTATGAGTACGCTCGTTTCTTTGACAGTCATCACTTTTTTGATTGTGTTTTTGGCGATGTGGCACATATTCCCAACACTCCGAGTATTGTAAAAAGTAGACCTATAACACCTAATAATACAAATAGTATTCTGCTGAATCTAGATAAAGTACGTCATTTTGTTTGGGTAAAACATGATATTCCGTTTTCAGAAAAAGAAACACTCTTAATAGGAAGAGGTGCGGTGGTACAAAACCATCGGATAGATTTTTACCAAAAATATTTTAAACATCCGTTATGTAATTTGGGGCAAACCAACCAACAGGGTGGAAATCCTGAATGGATAAAACCCAAAATCACCCTAAAAGAACATTTAAAATACAAATTCATTTTGAGTTTACAGGGCAATGATGTAGCTACCAATCTTAAATGGATTATGTCTTCCAATTCTATCGCTGTAATGCCTAAACCTACTATAGAATCTTGGTTTATGGAAGGAACTCTAGTTGGTGGAAAGCACTACATTGAAGTAAAACCCGACTATTCGGATTTGGAAGAACAACTTAATTTTTATAGTGAAAATACTGATATTTGCCTGGAAATCATCCACAATGCCCATCAACATTGTCAGCAATTTTGGAATCCAGACATAGAAGACTTATGTAGCCTATGGGTACTAAAAAAATATTTTGAGAATGTTTTTACAAATTAAAACATTTTTTCCTTTTCCTTTTTCTTTTTCTTTGTAAGTCTTAAAAACTTTGAATACAATCGAGGGAAAATAATCATTGTTTTAAGTTTTAACAAAATAGAGATTTTCACCCCTCTTATATTTCCTTTTAAGAATTCATCCATTTTGTTAATTACATATTGTATTTCTTGTTTATTTTCATTACCCCTTGAAAGTCTTATCATTTTTTTTAAACAGAAAAACATATTCTTTGCCACTAAATTTCGATATCTTTCGTGATTTAAAATAGCATCTGGATGAGACAAAACAAAATCATAGCGTTCAAAAAGACCTAATAAAAAATGATAATTATGCTTTACACTATCTGTTTTAGATAAACTTGAGTGTAGCTGTAAATAGTGATAAAGAGGCTCATTCCTTTTTACAAATTTTTCTGACCTTGCAATTAATTTATAGGTAAAAGCGTAATCTTCATAAATCCTACCTACTGGAAACTCTAAATTATCAAACAATTTTGTTTTATAAAGTTTAGCCCATGCATAGCTCTGTAAGTCTTCATCAAAAAAAATAGAATTTAAAGCTTCGTTACGATAATAAACCTTTATTTTTCCATCTTTATCCCTCCCTTTACATTTAGTTTTATCCTGATATTCGTAAAAAAATGTTGTAGCACTGATATCCGCATCATATTCTTTTATATCTTGATATAATACCTCTATCAATCTTTCATCAAGCCAATCATCACTATCCACAAAAGTTAATAGCTCTGTTCTTGTTTCAAAAATACCTTTATTTCTTGCACTTGAAAGCCCTTTATTTTTTTGATGAAAGACTCTAATTCGTTTATCTTTCTGGGCGTATTCTTCTAAGATTCTAGCTGAATTATCCGTAGAGCCATCATTTACAATGATAATATCAAGATTCTCATAAGTTTGTTTTATTACTGAATCCAAACATTTCCTTACATATTTTTCAACATTGTATACAGGAATAATTACCGTTACTTTTTCGTTATAGTTATCCATATATTTATGACTTTACAATCCCATTTTTTATACGATAAGATTCGTTAGATAATGTTCTTTCCATTAGTTTATGATTAGCCTCCAAATTTTCTTTAGAGTGTTCTTTGTGATACAAATGAAATTGTATTAAAGCTAATTTTATTTTTTTTCTATAACAACCTTTTTTTATTAAACGAAATACAACATCTGTATCCTCTCTTCCCCACCCCACAAAACCTTCATCATAACCATTTATATCTAGTAAATCTTGTTTCCAAAAGCTCATATTACACCCTCTTATACGATAACCCATTTTCTCAATAGGAGAGTTTTGTGGCTTAAAAAAGGTATTAAACAAAGGAAATCGTAAAGCATTAAAACGATTTCTTACACCTTTTGTAAAAAATCCGAAATTAATTTTTCTGTCTTCAAACACTCTCAGAGTTGTTTTTTCCATAAGTAATACACGAGAGCCTGTAATAAAGCAATTTTTCTCCGCAAATCTTTTATGGTCTTTTACAAAATCCTTATGTAAAACTATATCACCATCTATCTGAATTATATACTCATATTGAGCTTTCGCTATAGCTTTATTTCTTATTTCAGCCAAGCGAAAACCTTTGTCTTCTTGCCACACATGAGTGATTGGTACTTTTGATTTTATTTTCCAAGTGCTGATAAGCTCCCGTGTTGATTCTTTAGAGCCATCGTCTGCGATTAAAATTTCATCAGGCAGAACCGACTGCTTCTGAACGCTCTCCAGTACTAAGTCTAGCGCCTCTACCCAATTATAAGTTGCGATTATTAGAGTTATTTTCAAAATTAAATTTTACTAATTAAAGTATCTACTATTCAAATATAGCATTGAGAGCTATGTTAATATATCTATTTCTCAAAGTCCAAAACCGTTTTTTCTATGATAGCTATACATTCCATTAACTGTTCCTCTGTAATTACCAAAGGTGGAGCTAAACGGATAATATTACCATGTGTAGGCTTCGCTAGTAGTCCATTTTTAGCTAAATCTAAGCAAAGATTCCACGCCGTTGGGCTGTCTTGGCTGTCATTGATAAGAATAGCATTCAACAAACCTTTTCCTCTTACTTTATAGATTAAATCTGTTTTTGCTATAATTTTCTCTATTTCTGCACGGAATATTTTACCTAACCTTTCTGCTCTTTCAGATAATTTCTCCTCCTGAACCACATCTAAAGCAGCTATTGCCACAGCACACGCCAAAGGGTTACCTCCGAAGGTAGAACCATGTTGCCCTGGGTGTATTACCTTCATAATACTATCATTCGCTAAAACAGCAGATACTGGATACATTCCTCCAGACAACGCCTTACCCAAAATTAAAATATCTGGTTGCACCTCTTCGTGATGACACGCTATTAGTTTACCCGTTCTAGCAATACCAGTCTGTACTTCATCTGCAATAAACAAAACATTATGCTTTTTACAAAGTTCTTGTGCTTTCTTCAAGAAACCTTCTGTAGGTACATATACTCCAGCTTCACCCTGTATAGGCTCTACCAAAAATCCAGCTACATTTTCAGCTTCTTCTTCTAATACCTTTTGTAAAGCATCTAAATCATCATAAGGTATTCTTATAAAACCCGGCGTAAATGGACCATAATTACTGTGAGCATCAGGGTCGTTAGAAAAAGAAACTATCGTCGTCGTTCTTCCGTGGAAATTATTCTCGCAAACAATAATTTTAGCATTATTACCTTGAACCCCTTTTACTTCATAAGCCCATTTTCTAGCTAGTTTTATAGCTGTTTCTACAGCCTCTGCCCCAGAGTTCATAGGAAGCACTTTATCAAAACCTAAAAGTTTAGTTATCTTCTCTTCATAAACTCCTAATTTAGAATTATAGAATGCACGAGAAGTTAATGACAACACCTTAGCTTGTTCTACTAAAGCATTTACAATTTTAGGGTGAGAATGTCCTTGATTAACCGCCGAATAAGCAGAGAGAAAATCATAATACTGCTTCCCTTCTACATCCCATACCAAGACACCTTCCCCCCTATCTAAAACCACTGGTAGTGGATGATAGTTGTGAGCTCCATGATGCTCTTCTAAATCTATAAAATATTGAGAGCTTTTTACATTCTTTTTATTTAACATATTTTTTATTTATTTACAAATAGAATAAGACTAGTGGCAAATTTAGTGATTTTTAAATTAAGTTTAAACATTTAATCCTTTACTTATTTTTATAAAGAACCCCTAAAAAGTTTAATTTCTAGGGGCTAAACAATTACATATTTTCGTAATCTTTATTCATTTTAAAATTTTCCATAAACTTAGTAGTATAATTACCCTCTACAAAATCTGGATCATCCATCAACTGTCTATGGAACGGCACTGTGGTTTTAACTCCTTCTATATAGAACTCCTCCAAAGCTCTCTTCATCTTAGCAATAGCCTCCTCTCTAGTTTGAGCTGTAGTGATAAGTTTAGCTATCATAGAATCATAGTTAGATGGTATCGTATAACCAGAATAAACATGAGTATCCACCCTCACTCCATGCCCTCCTGGAATATTTAAACTTGTAATCTTCCCTGGGGATGGCCTAAAATCTTGATAAGGATCTTCCGCATTAATTCTACATTCAATAGAGTGTAATTTAGGATAATGATTTACACCAGATATAGGTGTTCCTGCTGCTAGAAGAATTTGTTCTCTAATAAGATCATAATCTATAACCTGCTCTGTAATTGGGTGCTCTACTTGAATACGAGTGTTCATTTCCATAAAGTAGAAATTCCTGTGCTTATCTACTAAGAACTCTATCGTACCCACACCTTCATAGCCTATATATTCTGCAGCCTTTACCGCAGCCTCTCCCATTTTTTCACGAAGTTCTTCAGTCATAAAAGGAGAAGGAGTTTCCTCTGTTAGCTTTTGATTTCTCCTCTGTATAGAACAATCCCTTTCAGAAAGATGGCAAGCCTTACCATATTGGTCGCCAGCTATCTGTATTTCAATATGTCTAGGCTCCTCTATAAGTTTTTCCATATACATACCGCCATTACCGAAAGCAGCGACAGCCTCTTGCACCGCAGAATCCCAGTGATCTCTAAGATCCTCCGCTTTCCAAACAGCACGCATACCCTTTCCTCCACCTCCTGCTGTTGCTTTTATCATCACTGGATAACCAATTCCTTCTGCTATTTTTGCTGCTTCATCATAAGAGTCTATCAATCCATCTGAACCTGGTACACAAGGTATACCTGCCGCTTTCATAGTTGCTTTCGCTGTCGCCTTGTCCCCCATTTTTTCTATTTGTTCTGGGCTAGCTCCTATGAATTTGATGTTATTCTTCTGACAAATTCTAGAAAAATTAGCATTCTCTGACAAAAATCCATATCCTGGGTGAATAGCATCAGCATTGGTAATTTCAGCAGCTGCAAGTATATTGGGAATACTCAAATAAGAGTCTTTACTCGTTGGAGGTCCTATACAAACTGCTTCGTCTGCAAATCTTACATGCAAACTATCTTTATCTGCCGTAGAATAAACCGCAACAGTCTTGATTCCCATCTCTCTACAAGTACGGAGAATCCTCATTGCAATCTCTCCACGATTGGCTATTAATATTTTTTTAAACATTTTATAAGAAACTTTAAATTAAAAATAAATCACTCCATATCAACAGAGCAAACTGTAACACTTTTTTGACTTAAAATTTCTCTACTTAAGACGGATCAACAAGGAATAATGGCTGATCATACTCCACAGGGGTAGCATCATCTACCAATATTTTAACTATCTTACCACTTACTTCACTTTCTATTTGGTTAAATAGTTTCATCGCTTCTATCACACAAACTACTTTACCTTCAGATACAGAGTCTCCTACATTTACAAAAGCCTCTTTGTCTGGAGATGGCTTTCTATAGAAAGTTCCTATCATTGGAGATTTGATGGTAATATACTTACTATCATCATCCGTTTTAAGCTCTTGAGCTACAGGAGCAGATGATGATACTGCTACAGGAGCTACTGGCGATGCCACAGGCGAAACTGCAGGAGATTGTGGTAAAGATTGCTGAACGTAAGTTATATTGTCATTAGAGCCAGGATTTTTAATATTTATTTCGTAATCCTTCGTTTTGTATTTAACCTCAGCTACTTCCGATTTAGAAACAAACTTAATGAGGTTTTGTAAATCTTTTAAATCCATAAAATAATTTTTAACACCCAAATATAACAACAAAAACCACTCAATCCAAAAAAAAGAGCGGTTTTATGCATAAAATAATTTCTACTACAGTAGTTTAGTTCTCTTCTGTAGTTTCTACATTTTTCTCCATTACTACCTTTCCTCTGTAGTAAAGTTTTCCTTCGTGCCAGTGAGCTCTATGATAAAGATGCAACTCTCCCGTAGTAGCATCTTTAGCTAACTGAGGAACTACTGCTTTGTAGTGAGTTCTTCTTTTATCTCTTCTGGTTGACGACTGTCTTCTCTTAGGATGTGCCATTATTACTGTTTTTTATTTTTCTATATTACGTTAAACTCTTCTCTATTTATTTTTCAACTTGCTTAATGCCTGCCATCTAGGGTCTATATCTTCCTTAGATTTATCTTCTTCCAACTCATCTAAGACTTTAGGACTATACTTCTCTAATAAAGCCTCATACTCTTCATTACCTTCTACCTTTGGTGAAATTTTCTTCATTGGAATAGATAAAATCACTGCTTCGTAAATCAATTGAGCCACATTAAAATGACAATCATTTGATGGAATGGTAATCACCTCCTCGTTACTATCATCATAACTTTCTCCAAACTTCACCAAAACATTGAGTTCATGTTCTATTTCATAAGGAAAATCGTCTCCACTTACATCACAAATCAAACACACCTCTCCCGACACCTTTACACAAAACTCCAAGAAAGTAGTGTGTTTTTCTAGCAAAACACTCGATAGAACCTTAGGTTCACTAAAGTCTATATCTGCATTAAACAAGTTAAAGAACTCTTTATCTATCTCAAACTCAAACTGGTGTTTCCCATTTTTCAAGCCCGAGAAAACAATATCATATTTTCTAAATTTATCCATAAAAATGGTCTGCAAAAATAAGCGTTTTTTTTTATATAACAAAATCTACACTACAAATTAAATAAACACCTTCTATTTTTAAGACTCTTCATCTGGCAAATCTTCATCTATACCATTATTTCCACTCCTTTTAACCCTCAATCTACCTTCCATCAAGCTGTGATACTCACTCCTATTTTGAAAAATCTTTATTCCAGTAAACACAGCTTCCTCAAAAGACCTATGGTCTGCCATATTTTTTCCTGCTATATCGTAAGCCGTACCATGGTCTGGAGAAGTTCGTATAAAAGGTAACCCCGCTGTATAATTGACTCCTTCCTCGTACGCCAAAGTTTTAAACGGCGCCAAACCTTGATCATGGTACATTGCTAAAACCGCATCAAACGCTTTGTATTTTTGCGGTTGAAAGAAACTATCTGCTGGATAAGGTCCAAACGCTAAAATACCATTATTAAAAGACTCTTCTATCGCCGGAATAATGATTTCCTGCTCCTCTCTACCTATTGCACCACCATCACCAGCATGTGGATTAAGTCCTAAAACTGCTATTTTAGGTTTAGCAATACAAAAATCTTCTACTAAAGCTGTATTTAGTATATTCAAATGAGTTTTTATCCTTTCTTTACTGATATTTTGAGCCACCTCCGAAATTGGGATATGATGCGTTACCACGGCCACTTTTAAATCTTCGGTTACCAAAAACATCAATCCTTTTTTTTCAAATTTCGCTTCTAGAAACCCTGTATGTCCTGCATATTTAAACCCATGCTTTAGCATTTCATCTTTGTTGATAGGTGCAGTTACTAAAACATCTATTTCTCCCTGTCTCAAAGCCTCTGTAGCTGCCTCCAAAGAATCTATCGCCATTTTTGTGGACTCCTCCGTAGGCACTCCTAAATTTACATTAATATTATCTTTCCAAAGATTAACAATATTAATCTTGCCAACAGAAGCTTCTGTTGCTTTATTGACATAATTAAAGTTAGCCTGAATCTTAAATATATTTTTTTGATAAGAAAAAAGCTTCCCTGAACCAAATATCACAGGAGTGAAAAATTCTGTAATAGACTTATTCTTTAATGTTTTTAGAATAATTTCAGGGCCTATACCATTAAAATCTCCTATGGAAATTCCTACTCTAGGTCTGTGATGTTTTACACTCATTTTACTTATCTTTGTTTTCCAAAGTTACAAATTTAGTAAATTATTTAATATGTTCACAGGAATTATAGAGGCCACAGGAATTGTCAAAAAAATTAGTAAAGAAGGTAATAATATTCACTTTACTCTGTCTTGCCCTTTTACACAAGAACTCAAAATAGACCAAAGCCTCGCCCACAATGGTTGCTGCTTAACCGTAGTGGACATCAATGAAAATCTCTATACCGTAACCGCCATCAATGAAACTTTAGAAAAAACCAACCTTTCCCAGTGGCAAGAAGGCAGCCTCATCAATCTTGAACGGTGTACTATAATGAACGGAAGGCTAGACGGACATATCGTCCAAGGTCATGTAGATAGCATAGGAACCGTAGAGGCCATAGAAGATGCTAACGGAAGCCACCTTATCACAATAGCCTATACTTCGGATTTTGTAACTGTTCCACAAGGCTCTATCACCATCAATGGTATTAGCCTAACAGTGGCCAAAAGTATGGATAAAAAATTCTCCGTTGCTATCATTCCGTACACTTGGGAACATACCAATCTAAAACAGATTAAAACGGGAGACCTCGTTAATCTTGAGTTTGATATCATTGGTAAATATGTTGCTAAACTAATGAATTTAAAATAAATGCTACAAAAAAACTACCGTGGTTTCAGTATAAGAAATAGGATTTTCTTTGGTTTTCTACTCATCTGTATTCTAAGTATAGTAGGTTCTACCTTTATATCTTATATGATGTTGAGACAAAGTGCTATCACTCAAAACAAAATAAAAGTACAACAAACCGCAGAAGTCCTTACTGCTTCTCTAGATTATGCTATAAGTAGAGAAACTGTAACCCCAAAGAATATTAAAAAAGTTCTAAATAACAAAATTAAGGAAATTGCTGACATCAATAAACACGATATTATCATCTATGATTTAGAAGGACAATTCCTTTTATCAAATAAAAATAGTTCTTTAATAAAAGAGAAAAAAATCCCAAATGAACTTCTAAAAAAAATCATCTCATCCGATGCTAGAATGGATATACAAACCCACGATAGCACCACTAACAATAAAGTTACTTCATCTTATTTAGTTTTAAAAAACAATATTTTTGAACCTATTGGTATTGTTTACTACCCATCTTACCATAGCGATATTTCTTATTCTGATTTAATAGATAAATACATTTACAATATTTTTATCATCAATTTGCTACTCATTCTAACAAGTATTATCCTAAGCTGGTTTATCTCTAGAAGAGTTACCAGAAACCTTACTAAAATATCCGAATTTTTATCTAAAATCAATCTATTTAATAAAGAATTAAAGCCAATTAGATACAACAGGAATGATGAGCTAAGCATCTTAGTAAAATCTTACAATAGTATGATTTATCAGATAGATGCTCAAAAAGAGCGACTTACACACATTGAAAAAGAAACCGCTTGGAGAGAAATGGCTAAACAAGTAGCCCACGAAGTTAAAAACCCCTTGACCCCTATGAAACTACTTATGCAAAGTTTTGAACGGAGGTTTGACGCCAATGCTCCAGATGTGGAACAAAAGGTAAAAAAACTCAGCGATTCTATGATTACTCAAATAGACATTATTTCTAAAGTAGCCACCGCTTTCTCTGAATTTGCTAAATTACCCGAAAAAGAAGACCATCCTCTTAATTTAAACGAAGAGATTAAAAACATCATTACTATTTTTAATAATAAAAATATCTTCTTTCACTCTAATCAGGCTAATATTATTTTCCCATTAGACAAAAGTTATTTCACAAGAATCCTCAATAACCTTATCACCAACGCCATACAAGCTGAATCTGAAAACAGAAAGCTCATCATCAACATAGATTTAGAGGAACGTTACAACCTTATAAGAATCACCATAGAAGACAACGGAGAAGGTATGAGTGAAGATAAAATGACAAAAATATTCGAACCTAATTTTACTTCTAAATCTAGTGGAATGGGACTAGGGCTTACTATGGTTAAGAAAATGATTGAAGAGTATAAAGGAAGTATCAATGTAGAGTCTGTTCTAGATAAAGGGACTAAGTTCATCATTACCATTCCCAAAAACATTTAAACCTAATGTCAAAAGATTTAAAACCTTTTTGTTTTAAGAATTTCTCTATAAAACAAAATTCCAGCGTTTTTAGAGTTGGTACAGATGCCGTTCTATTAGGAGCGTTAACAACAGTAGAAAATATTGAAACTGCACTTGAGGTGGGCTGTGGCACTGGCATCATCAGTCTAATGGTCGCTCAAAGAAATCCCAGTTGCTCTATTATAGCGATTGACATTGATGAGAATGCTTCCAATCTAGCACAAGAAAACTTTGATAACTCTATCTACCATAAGCGACTTAAAGCCATCAATATCAATTTTAAAGAATATCAACCCAAGCAAAAGTTTGACCTTATTTTCTCTAACCCTCCTTATTTTGAAACCAACCCTTCTGATAAAGACAAAATAGCAAGACAAAGGCTCACTCTAGATTTTGAATGTTTAATTGAGAGAAGCACTCAACTTCTATCAAAAAATGGGATATTTAGCGTCATCATCCCCGCTGAATACGAAAAATCTTTTACCCAAATCTGTAAAATACATTCACTTTTCCCACAAAAAAAAATTAACATAAAAGGGATTGAACATAACCCCAAAAAACGAGTAATATTAGAATTTTCTTTTTCTAAAAAAGAAATAAAAGACGAGGATTTTATTATAGAAAAAAGTCCGAGACAATACTCGGACCAATATTTAGAAGCCACAAAAGACTTTCATATTTTCAATTCCTAAAAGATTATATGATTATATATTACTCAAACAGTTCCTCTGTAGCCATTACTGAAACCTTACCTGCACTACATTTAATAGCCTCTCCAGGGAAATTTTGTATCATATGATAATCATGTGTTGCCATAAGTACCGCCGCCCCATTCTCTTGAGCTACTTGCTTCAGTAAAGTCATAATATCGTTAGAGGTTTCTGGATCCAAATTCCCCGTAGGTTCATCAGCCAAAATAAGCTGCGGATGATTAAGCAAAGCTCTCGCTATCGCTACCCTCTGTTGCTCTCCACCAGATAATTCGTGTGGCATTTTATGCTTTTTGGTTTTCATACCCACACTCGCCAATACCTCATCTATTCTCACCTCCATCTTTGCCTTATCGCTCCAACCTGTTGCTTGAAGTACAAAACGAAGGTTTTTCTCTACGCTCCTATCCGTAAGAAGCTGGAAATCCTGAAATACAATCCCCAATTTTCTCCTAAGATTAGGAATATCCGATGTTTTAAGACTTGCCAAATCAAACCCTGCCACAGTACCCTTACCTTCTTTTAGCGGAAGATGCCCATAAAGAACCTTAAGTAAGGAACTTTTACCTGAACCCGTTTTACCTATAAGATAACAAAAACCACCTTTTTTAATTTCAAGGTCAACACCGTCTAAAACTGTAAAGTTTTTTTGGACTATTTTAGCATTCTTAAGACTTATGATACTACCTCCTTCTTCGTTTCTATGTGGCATTTTGGATATTTTTAATTTGAATCTCAAAAATAAATAAAACTTTTGAGGTTCAAACCAATTTTAGGAAATTTTAACAATAAAAAGTGCTTGAAAAAAGTTTTCAAGCACTTTTTATACAGTAAAGTAAAATAGCACAGACATCTGTATCAACAGATATCATACATACTACTATCTTTTAGCACGAGATACACTCACTGTTAATCTTTTTCTCCCTTTAGCTCTTCTAGCCGCTAATACGCGTCTACCGTTAGGCGTTGACATTCTCTCACGGAATCCGTGCTTATTTCTCTTTTTTCTTTCTGATGGTTGAAATGTTCTTTTCATTACAGTCTTTATTATAGGTCAGTAATATTCTTTCTTTTTTGAGACTGCAAAGATAAATATTTTTTTAAAATATACAAACCTCAACACAAAAATATTTTTTTATTCTTGTATTTACATCTCATTTTAATTTGGCTTATCTATCTTTGCAATCTCATCAAAAAAGAACAAAAAATGTTTAATTCACAAGAAATTAAAGATATACAAAACTTGATAACGCCTGATAATAAAATTGTTATCATCACTCATTATAACCCAGACGGAGATGCTATAGGCTCTAGTTTGGGACTAAAACATTTTCTAAGAACTTTAAGTGTGGAGGCAGAAGTTATCGTCCCCAACGATTTTCCAAAATTTCTCAAATGGATGCCCGAAGCCAAAAAAATTACCATCGCAGAGTATAAAAAGAAAAAGGCTTTAGAACTGATAAAAGATGCTGATGTTATTTTTTGTCTAGATTTCAATACACTTTCTCGTATTGGTATTGTAGGAGAATGGGTGAGTAAATCTCCTGCTACTAAAATTTTAATAGATCACCATCAACAGCCAGATGCTTTTGACTTCGTCTATTCTGACACAAGTATTCCTGCGACTTCTCAAATGGTATTTCATTTTATAGAGGCTTTAGAGAACACTCAAAAACTCAACCAATCTATTGCAGAATGCCTCTACACAGGAATTATGACTGACACAGGCGGATTTAGGTTTAGATCTACAAGTGCTACTACTCATAGAATTATTGCTCAATTGATAGAACACGGAGCAGACCCCGCCAATATTACATCAAACACTTGGGATACTAATACTATTTCAAGACTCAACCTATTATCTCTTGTATTAGGCAGAATAGAATTGATAAAAAATGGAGAAATCGCCATTCTTTGGCTCAAACGCTCTGAGCTACAAACGTATGGTTTCCAAAAGGGAGATACCGAAGGTTTTGTAAACTATGGACTTAGTTTACTTGGTGTAAAAGTTTCCGCTTTCTTTATGGAAGACCTTTATGAGGATTTTATAAAAATTTCATTTAGAAGTAAAGATACTGCTGATGTTAACCAGTTTGCTAGACAATATTTTAACGGAGGTGGACACATCAATGCAGCGGGAGGTAAATACCACAAAAGTATAGAAGAAACTATACATGATTTTAAAGAAATTGCCTTACAGTGGGATATTTAAGAGTTTTACCATAATTATAACCAAAAATATAAAACCACCAAATTTTTAGATTTTGGTGGTTTTTTGTGGAGCTGGAGGGATTCGAACCCTCGTCCAAACAAGCAATACGCAAGCTTTCTACATGCTTAGTCTGTTTTTAGTTTTCGTCATAAAGCAGACAACAGACCGCCAACTTTATGCTTATCTTTTAAGATTTTCGTCCTTTAGCCAAAGCTTCTAAAGGCTTATTTCTGCATTTCCTATGCCTCATACTCGGACGCCGCAGAACAGAGCTTCCGTGAGACATCTTGTTTCCTTACTATACTTCGGGAAAAGGCTTATCCTACTAATGCTTCGGATTAAGCAGCAAGAGCAAACTCTTCGTTGCCAGTTAAACTTTGTAGCAAGGGATTAAAGAGATCGCGCTACGGTTCTCTGCATGCTTACTTACCTACTGACCTTGCTGTCGAAACCAGTCAGCCCCCGTAAACTTTAGTCCGCAAAGATAGTAATTTTTCTGTTTAAGGAATAATCTTTAACCTAAGTTTATATGATAACCGTTAAATAGTCTTAAAGTCTATTAACCTGCTGTTAAACCAACAACTCTATATTACTTTTTGAAGTACATTTGAAAACTACATAACTTTATATTAAAACGATGATGAAAACTCTATATGTTATCCTTCCTTTATTGCTCAATCAGACTTTGTTTTCTCAAAAGATAATCACTGGGAAAGTCGTTAATGAAAATCATATTCCTTTAGGCAATACGCTTGTCATCAATATAGCCACCAATCAGCAAAGCACTACGGATAACAATGGAGCCTTTAATATCCGTGCTTCCGAAGACGAAGAACTAAGATTTGTAAAATACGGCTATGAAAGGGTGGCTTATAAAGTATCTCCCAAAAGTTTTAACAACGAATTAAACATAACACTACTCCCCTCCTACAAAGAAATAGAAGAAGTGAAGCTAAGTATAAAGACCACAGGCAACATAAAAGAAGACCTAAAACAATTTAAACCCAATAAAAATTTGGAGCAACTAAAGTCGGATTTATTTATTGACTATAAGAAAACACCTTACAGCTATTACCGAAAATCAAAACTAGAAAATCCTATGCTTTTTACTCAACCCAAAGGAGAAGGATTCTCTTTAGGGAAAGTAAATAATAAATGGACACTACTAGATTTGCTTCAAATTCTGAATAAAGAGTTGGGAGAAGACTACTTTAAGGAACTCAATATAAACTATGACGAAAAAGATGCCTTCATTTATTTTGTGCTTAAAGATTTCGACACGAAAGATATTTTAAAATATGGGAGATTCACCCCTAACGACCTAGTTCAGTTTATGATTTTAGCAGAACAAAAACGACCTCTTTTTCAAAAAAAATAAGTATTCCCTAGACAACCTTTTATAATTTCTTGCGTCTTACTCTATAGAAAGTCTAAAC
This sequence comes from Riemerella anatipestifer, assembly GCF_009663465.1. GTDB lineage: Bacteria > Bacteroidota > Bacteroidia > Flavobacteriales > Weeksellaceae > Riemerella > Riemerella anatipestifer_C. Next base: position 82,748 of record NZ_QXHU01000002.1, on the reverse strand, counting down.
AGATTTATTTTTTTACACAGATAATCAAATAGTTAAAGCATATTATACAAAATATATACTACTTTGTATTGCATAATAGTAATTTATTTATAATCTTTGTACCAGAAAATAAAACTAATAATCTTAAACAAAAGAGTCGAGTTTTACATTCATTTAAACTAATAACCACCACTCGGCTCTTTTTTAAAAAACAAAAGCTATGAAAAAGACTTATTTTTTACTCGGAATTTTGGTTTCTACAACCGTATTTTCACAAACTACTGCGAAAACCGATTCTACTAAAACTAAAAAGCTAGAAGAAGTTACGCTCACTAAGAAATTTATTCAGCAAAAATCTGATAGAATGGTGTACAATGTAGCAGCATCTCCTGCAGCCAAAGGGAATACGGTTTTGGAACTTCTGCAAAAAACACCAACCGTTACTACTACAGATGGGAAAGAGTTTAAAATTTTAGGAAAGTCTAGCACCACCATCTTCATCAACGGAAGAAAAGCAAATATGAATGCTGATGCTTTGCTAGCTCTACTAAAAAACACTCCTTCTGAAAACATTTCTAAGATAGAAGTTATTAGCCTTCCTGGTAGCGAGTACAATGTGGAAGGCGACACAGGCATCATTAACATCGTTATGAAAAAGAAGAATACCGATGGTTTTAATGGAGTTCTAAGAATGGAAAACGAACAAGCATTTTATAATAATACTTCGTCTAACCTCAGCTTAAACTACAGAAAAAATAAACTCGGCATAAGCACAAGCTTAGGGTATGGCGAAGACAACTATAAACAAAAGTTTACGATAGAGAACGGAACCTCTATAACCAAAACTCTTAGCCTTGTGGATATTGATATGCCTTCTCAAAGAACTAATTTCAATATTACCGCAGATTATGAACTTACTGAAAAGAGTAACTTAAACTTCAGTTTTAATTCTGGGCTTTCTTTTCAGAAAGAAGGCAAAACTACTTCTAACAACCAAGACTTCATCAATGGAAATTTATTCCAAATACGCCCATCGGAAGGCCTAGAGAAAGAAAACACTCAAAATTTCTCTACCGCTCTTAACTATGATTTAAAAACAGATAAAAATGGGAGCACTCTAAAAATCAACCTATCTCACCTCAAGTTTAACCGAGAAAATAGTAGCAATTTGCTGTTTTATTCTGGCATAGGCAATAATGCCGTTTCTCTTAATTCGGCTATGAATCAAGAGGCGCCTCAAAACATCAATAATACTTCTGGATTTTTAGACTACATTTGGAAACTCAAAGATAATTCTACTCTATCCGTAGGCGGAAACTTTGGCACTACCAAAACAGATAACAATACTATTTTTGATATTGCTGCTTCGGATTTAGTATTTTACAGAAATAATGCATTGAGTAACCACTTTATCTACCAAGAAAAGATAGGTGCTTTCTATACCAACTACGAGAGAAATTTTGGCGAAAAACTTTCTACAAAAGTAGGCTTACGATACGAAATGACCGCTACAAAAGGTGATGTAGAAGGAAAAAATGACCCTTATTATCATTTCAAAAATAATTACAGTAATTTGCTTCCGTTCCTTAATTTGGCCTATCAAGCTAATGACAATCATTCTATTAGCTACTCTTTTTCTAGCCGAGTACGAAGACCTTCGTTTTGGGAACTCAATCCAGTAAGAATGTACACCACAGAAACGAACTTTGGGCAAAACAACCCTTTTATGAAAGCCTCTACTAGCTACAACCAACAGCTAATGTATATGTTTAAGAGTACTTATTTCCTAAGCCTTAGCCAAAACTATACTAAAGATGCAGCCACTCAAATACCTTTACAAAAAACCACTGGCAACATTACGGAGCTGAGATATATAAGAACTAACTATGGTAACAAAAACCAGCTATCTGCAAGTATAGGTATGCAAAAAGCTTTCTTTAATGGTAGATGGATGGGAAGTTTTAACGCTACTGGAGTTTATACTCGTTTTAGTGGTAGTGTAAGCAAAGACCCTTTAACTCAAGAAGTTTTCCCTACTTATGTTGTGGATAGAACTACCGAATATCTAGCGTTAAGTTCTAACAACCAAATTGCTCTTAACAAAGCCAAAAATCTTTGGTTAGATGTAGATTACTTTTGGGTTTCTAAACAAAAAATGGAAATAGGAACTATCGACTCTCTACAAAAGCTAGACCTCTCCATAAAAAAGAATTGGGAAAATTGGACTTTCCGTTTTACAGCGAATGATGTCTTTAATACAATGGGATACATTCGTGTAAAAAACCAACAAGAGAATGGATATATCAGTGATGTTACACAAAGACAATATAACCAAACTTATGCTTTTTCGGTTACTTACAATTTCGGAAACCAAAAGGTTAAAAAAGTAAAGAAAAACGAAAACTCTAATAACGATATCCAAAATAGAACTGGGAAATAACGCTCAATATCTACTTTAAATACATACAAAATTTACAAAGCCTAAGTGTAACGCTTAGGCTTTTCTTTTTTAACAAAACTTAACCTTATGTTAAAACTCTCTTAATATCTTTTAACAGCATAGTTTATAGTTTTGGCCCAAAATCAAGCAGGTATTTATGAAAAAAAATCGTTTATGTATTATTGGGCTCATTTGTATGATAATGGGAAAAATAGATGCCCAACAAAATGAAAAAGAGCATCAAATCAATGAAGTAGTAATTTCTTCTCTAGGAATTAAAAAGGAAAAGAAAAAAACAGCAAACGCTATACAGGCTCTATCTGGTTCGGAACTTACCGAGGTTAAAACGGTAAATCCTTTAGACAATCTTTCTGGAAAAGTATCTGGTGTCCAAATTACCGCAGGAACTTCTGGCGTTGCTAGTTCATCAAGAATTGTCATAAGAGGTGATAACTCTCTTAACATCAACAATAATTCGCCAATGTTTATTATTGATGGAATACCTATTTCTAACCGTATTTTTGGAGTTGGAGGCTCACCAACCAATCAAGGAGACCTTCCATCTGACTATGGAAGTGGCATTATGGACATCAATCCTGAAGATATTGAAAATATGTCCGTATTAAAAGGTGGTGCCGCCGCACTATATGGCTCCAGAGCAGCAAACGGAGTTATTATGATTACCACCAAAAAGGGACAAAAGGGACGCAAATTTGCAGTGAACTACAATTCTTCTTTTATGTTCCAAAGTCCTATTCTTCCCGAGTTCCAATCGGTATATGGACAAGGAGGCACCAATAGTGCAGGAGAAAGATTTCAACTATTAAATGGTTTAGGAGAAAATTATGGACCAAAGTTTGACCCTAATTTATACCTTCTTCAAAACGGCTCTCCAGAATATGCCGATGGTGTAAAAATACCTTTTGTTAGAAGATATGATTTAAGAGATATTTTCAAAACAGGAACTCAAATCGTAAACAACATAAGCGTACAAGGAACTACCGACGATATTTCTTATCGTATATCTTATACTAATAATCAAAACGAAGGTTATATCCCAAACACTAATTTACATAAAAATACATTCTCAACCCACAGTACCTTTAAACTAACACCTAAGTTTGACTTATCCACTAGCCTAAATTTTGTGAATACTAAAAGTGATAATGTCCCCGTAACAGGATATGGTTCTCAAGGACTTATGTATGTACTGTATTGGAATCATCTAAATAACGATTTAAAATGGGCAAAAAACTATTGGCTAGAACCTGGAGTAAAACAAAACTACTCTCTAGGGTGGGCAGATAACCCTTATTTAATCGCCAATGAGAACATCAATGCCTTTAATAGAGACCGATTTTTTGGTAGCATTCAGCTAGACTATAAAATTAATCAAAACTTCTCTGCCCTCATAAGAACTGGACTAGATTATCAAAATGAAGATAGAACTTCTAGAAGACCTATGGCATCTCATAGGTATAGAAAGGGAATGCTAAGACTGCAAGACCTCAACTTTAATGAAGTAAATGTGGATATGCTCTTAAAATATCAAAATAAATTTGGTGATTTTGAGCTAGATGTACTAGGTGGCTTGAGTAGAATGGATAGAAAACTTAGTGAAAAGTTTCTGCAATCCAACGCTTTAATGACCCACGGCATCTACTCTCTAAACAATACACAGAATTTTGTATCTAGATACAGCGAATTTACCCAAGAAAGAATTAATTCTGTTTTAGGAAGCATCAATTTGGGATATAAAGATTATGCATTTTTAGAAGTAACCGCCCGTAACGATTGGTTCTCTACCCTGCCCACAAATAAAAACACTTATCTCTATCCATCAGCCTCTTTCAGTTGGCTACTCAATAAATCTTTAAATATGGGTAGAGCCATCAATCTGCTCAAAATAAGAACCAACTGGGCCATTATAGCCAACGGAACCTCTCCCGAATTTTTACAAAAAAAATATCTTTCTGGAGGTTTGCTAGGTACTGTTACCAATCCTACAGTAGCTCCAAATACAGACATAAAGCCTGAAACTACCACCACAAAAGAAGTCGGACTAGAGTTTATTGGATTTAAAAACAGACTAGAGTTTAATGCTTCTTTCTACCAAAACGCAACCAAAAACCAGATTATCCCTGTAAGAATATCCGACGCCACAGGATATAATGCCAACCTAGTAAATGCTGGTTTGGTGGAAAACCAAGGTATAGAAGCCTTCCTAAGATGGACAGCCGTAAAATCTAAAAACTTTATGTGGAATATGAGTTTCAACTTTACTAGAAACAGAGGCTGGGTTAGAGAGCTTTACAAAGATTTGCAATCTTATATTATCGCTGAAGGTCCTGCAGATGTAACCATAGAAGCTAGACCTGGTGGAAGAATGGGCGATATATATGGTTATGTATTTAAAAGAACTAATGACGGTCAAATTATCTTTAATGAAGGACTCCCTGTACTATCAGACACCAAAGAGCGCATAGGAAACTACAATCCTGATTTTATGCTAGGCTTTAGAAATCAATTCAATTATAAAAACTTCTCACTCGGAGTGCTATTTGATATTAGAAAAGGAGGCGTTATCTATTCTTACACCAATGCCATAGGCGGAGAGTCTGGGGTACTACCATATACACTAGAAGGGAGAGAAACAGGTATCATAGGAAAAGGAGTTAAACTAGAAAATGGCACATATGTGCCTAACGATGTCAGAGTATATCCAGAAAAATATTATCATTTTGGAGGCTATTACACTAGAAACAACGCCGAGTCTAACTCGTTTGATGCTTCGTTCATTAAATTAAGAGAAGTTAGCCTTGGATACTCATTGCCAAAAGAGTGGATAAAATCTGCTGGAATGGAAGAGTTACATATCTCTTTAGTTGGTAGAAATCTCCTAAGATGGACTAAAACACCTCAACATATAGACCCAGAATCTATGGCTATGTCTGGTGGTACTCTGCTACCAGGTATGGAGGTAATGCAATATCCTGTAGCTATAGGGTACGGCGTAAACTTTAATATTAAATTCTAAATCAAGGAAAAAATGAAAAAAATATTTTTAATCTTAACCAGTACTTTTGTCTTCAATTCCTGCACTAGAGGTTTTGAGGAAATGAACAAAGATAAAGATAATTTTACCGAAGAAACGGTAAGTGTAAATCTATTATTACCCAATATTCTTTATCGCATAGCGGATACCAATGTAGACAATAATTTTAGTCTAGGCAATAAAGTATCACAAATGATTAGCTACATACAATATAACCAAATAGATACTTATACATGGACTGCCAATGATAGTTATTGGAAACTTTATGGACAAATAGAAAACCTCAACGATATAGAATACATAGGCAAAAAATCTCATAAAGAAGAATACATAGGTGTGGCCAAGGTGTTAAAAGCTTTTATTTTTACTCAAATGTCCGATGCCTATGGTCCTATCCCTATGTCCGAAGCAGGACAGTACAAACAAGGAATACTTACTCCAAAGTATGACTCTCAAGAAGAAGTTTACAAAGGTGCAAACCAAATGCTCAAAGAAGCCAACCAAATACTAACAAAAGGAGCAACAATAGAGGGTGATAAACTCTACGGAGGCGATATAAGTAAATGGCGAAAATTCGCCAATTCTTTACGTCTAAGGGTTCTAATAAAAACAATGAATAAAAAAGACGTAAGTTCAGAAATTAGAGAAATCCTCTCCAATCCTAACGAATATCCAATATTCAAATCCAACCAAGATGCTGCAATCTATTATTATTCAGGCGTTGGAAATGATGTTTCTCCTTACTCCGCTGGTAGAGGCAGAGTTTATGAAATTGAGCAACTTACAGCCTTATCTACCACAATGTTAGACTTAGCAAAAAAATACAACGACCCTAGAATTGACACTTGGTATAACAAACCTCAAAATAGTAGCCATACAGAACACAAAGCCATCAAGCCAGGTTCTTATTCCACTGACTACAGAAACCTCTCTATGCTTAACCTAAATTTCCATTACAATCCTACTCTAATTAAAGGAATTTTAATGACTTACTCCGAGCTAGAGTTCATTTTAGCAGAAATGGCAGAAAAAGGTTGGGCTAACCTTCCTGCAAAGCAACATTACGAAAACGGAGTCAAAGCTAGTTTTGAATTCTGGAATACCGCAATGCCTCAAAACTATCTTACAGAAACTGCTGCTTATACAGGAGACAAACTTGTATTGATAGCAGAACAAAAATGGTTAGCCTTCTTTTGGAATGGCTTTGAGGCGTGGAACGATTTTAAAAGAACAGGATTACCTCAACTGAAACCAAGTGAAGGCAATACTAACGGTAATAAAATACCATCAAGGCTAATATATCCTTCTATTGAACAATCTGTAAATAGAGATAATTATCAAAAAGCCTCTAATCTACTAGGTGGAGATAATATTAATTCTAAAATGTGGTGGCAAAACTAAACTTCTAAATTTTAAACCAAAATAAACAATGACATTACTAAAAAAATTACTTTCAATATCTATATTTTCTGGACTACTCATTGCTAATGCTCAAGAGAAATTTATCATAGGAATAGCCTCTTGTTCTAAACAAGATAAAGACTTATCACTATTAGATAAAGTGGTTGAAAAGAAACCCAACTTATTTATATGGATGGGAGATAACATCTATGGAGACACCTACGATATGACGGTTCTAGAAGCTAAGTATCAAAAATTAACCAACAATCCTCATTTTAAAAACCTAAAGAAAAATGTTCCGATGCTATCTACTTGGGACGACCACGACTATGGTTGGAATGATGCGGGGAAAGAATACCCTCACAAAGAAGCCTCTAAAGCCTTGTTTTTAAAATATTGGGAGGTTAATAATAAATTCAGACAGACCAACGCTAACGGTATTTATGGAGTAGAATATTTCACTTTTAAAAACAAAAAAATTCAAATCATTATTTTAGACACTAGATTTAATCGTGATGCTCTTTGTAAATTTGAAAGTACAATGCCTTTCGGAAAGAACGACTATGTTCCGTGCCGAGATACTTCTAAAAGTTTTCTAGGAGAAGCTCAATGGAACTGGCTAGAGGAAATTCTAAAAACTCCTGCAGATTTAAGGATTTTGGTTTCTAGTATCCAGTTCTCACACGAATACAATGGTTGGGAATCTTGGACAAACCTTCCTAGCCAACAACAAAAAATGATGGATTTAATTAAGAAAACTAAAGCCGAAAATCTTTTTGTAATATCTGGAGATGTACATTGGGGAGAGTTATCAAAGTACAGCCTACCCAACCAATATCCTATCTATGATTTAACGTCTAGTGGTTTAACCGAAAAATGGCCGTCCCTAGAGCCTAATAAATTTAGAATAGGAGAGGCTGTTGTAGAACCCAACTACGGAATAATAGAGTACGATGGAGAAAACCAAATCACATTTAAACTCTATGACCATAAAGATATTCTAAAGCTAAATTATCAACTAGATTTAAAGACTTTAAAATTTAAATAAAATACTATTTTTTCTTTAGGCTAAAAGTAGAGGCTCCATTTTTTGAAGCCTCTTTTTTTATTATTCTAAAATTCTATTTCATCTTCTGGATGAAGGTGTTTATAATCTGCTTTCATTAGAGCATCATAATCTGCTTTGTCTTCTTTAGCAAGTTTTCTTTCCAGTTTTACTACAATTAAATATACCACTGGAACAATCACTAATGTAAGGAATAATGATGATAACAATCCTCCAATAATCACAATAGCCAAACCGTTATTCATCTCTGCCGCCGCTCCCGAAGCCATCGCAATAGGAAGCATACCAAATACCATCGCTATCGTAGTCATCAAAATAGGACGAAGTCTAGCGTGGTTGGCTTGTATTAAAGCATTTTCTATGGTTTCACCTTGCTCTAATCTATGATTCGCAAAATCTACCAAGAGAATGGCATTCTTCGCCACCAAACCAATCAACATAATAATCCCTAAAATGGTAAAGATATTTAAACTCTGATTGGTAAGAGCCAATGCCCACAGTGCTCCAATAAAGGAAAGAGGAATAGAAAACAGGACAATAAACGGTTTTACAAAGTCATCATAAAGCACCACCATAATCATATACACTAATAATATCGCCGCTAGTAATGCGTATCCTAAAGAACCAAAACCTTCACTTTGGTTTTCCATATTACCACCCCATACCCATTTTACGCTGGCAGGTTTCTTTACATTTTCTAACTTGGCAAGCCATTCATTAGCCACAGCTCCCATACTTTTACCTATGGTTTGGGCTTGTATAGTAACAGCTGGTGAACGGTCGTATCTCTCCAAAACGGCAGGACCAGAAGAGAAATCAACCATAGCAAATTGTGATAGTTTTATTCTCTGTCCTTGAGCATTGGTAAACTCAATATTTCTCACATCATCTATGCTACCTCTTTTAGATTCGTCTAAGATGATATTGATGTCGTATTCACTATTTCCTGTACGGAATTTATTATCGGTATTTCCACTAAAAGCCGTTCTCAATGTCTGCCCTACGGTTGCCACATTAAGACCTAGAGCCGTCATTTTATCTCTATCTACACTCACCGAAATTTCTGGGTTACCTTCTTCTACACTCAACTTTACTTCCGTAGCTCCTTCTATAGATTTCAGTACCTTTTCTGCTTCTTTAGCATAGCCTAGAGCTTCGTCTAGTGTTGTACCCATTACTGTCATCTGCAACGGTGCTTGTTCAGCTCCCATAAGCCCCATAGGTACAGTAGTTACTTTTGCACCAACTAAAATAGGCTCTAGTTCTCGTTTTATTTTTGCAGCAAAAACATTACTCGGCTCACTTCTTTTAGATTTATCTATAAGTTTAACATTAATTTCAGATTTATACGGCGTGGACTGTACTGCTCCCATACCACCACTAGACTGCCCCACCGTGGTAATCATCGTAGCTACATTAGAGTTTTTAGCAAGATAGTTTTCTGCCTTTTGAGTCATAAAGTTGGTTTGCTCTATAGAAACATCTTTTGGCATTTCTATTTGAACCAAAAACTCTCCTTTATCAGTTCTAGGGAAAAAGTCTGACCCAATATAGCCCATTACGAGCAAGGCGATAGAACTTACGAAAAGTAAAAAGGTTACAACAAAGGTTTTAATCTTATTATTTAGACACCATTTAAGTAAATCTGTTACAAAATGAGTGAACTTAGTTAAACCATCTTCAAAAGTGTAAATCACTTTACCAAAGATAGAATCTTTGCTAATCAGCTCAAGTTTACCAAAACGAGAGAACAACCAAGGTACTACGGTGAACGATACTAATAAAGACAACATTGTAGCGATAACTACCGTTACACAAAACTGTCTAATAATATCGGATACCAAACCACTACTTAAGGCTATAGGTAAAAACACCACCACAATTACCAAAGTAATAGCGGTAACGGTAAAGCCTATTTCTTTAGCTCCATCATACGCGGCACGAACTTTATTCTTACCCATCTCCATATGGCGGTGGATATTCTCTATTACCACAATGGCATCATCCACCAATATCCCTACTACCAAAGATAACGCAAGTAAACTCATCAAGTTGAGAGAGAACCCAAACAACGCTATCCCTATAAATGTTGCAATAAGAGAGGTTGGAATAGCCACCATTACGATAAGAGCATTCCTAAAACTATGCAAGAAAAACAACATCACAAACGCCACCAACGCCACCGCAATAAGTAAATCCTTCAGCACCGAATCCGCCGCCGCAAGTGTGAATACCGAAGTATCATTAGCCAAATTGATTTTAAGCCCTTGGTCTTTATATTGTTCTTCTATAACTTTCATTTTCTTCTGAACCAACTCACTCATTGTAACGGCGTTGGCATCAGTTTGTTTCTGAACTTGAAGTAACAAGGTGTTCTGTTGATTGATACGAGCAATTTTATCTACCTTTTTCTGAGTATCTTGTACTTCGGCAACATCAGAAAGTTTAATATTAATACCATTCATAGAAGCAATGGTAAGGTTTCTAAGTTCTTCTACCGAAGCTATTTTCCCTGAAAGACGGATAAGTGTAGAGTTATCTCTAGTCTGCAAATTTCCTGTTGGGAAATCTAGGTTAGACGCTGTAATTATCTGAACCACCTGCGGAATGCTAAGCCCATAACCTTGTAATTTACTAGGGTCTAAATTGATACGAATTTCTCGCTCTTGCCCTCCTACAATATTTACCTTAGCGACACCTGAGATTCTAGAAAATTCTGGTTGAATTTTTTGGTCTATCAAATCATAAAGTTCATTTTCAGATAAGTTGGCGGTAACCCCCATACTTACAACAGGTAAATCTGAAAGCGAAAACTGTGATAACGAAGGCTCTTTAACTCCATCAGGAAGGTTTGATCTAATGGCATTGATTTTCCTTTGGGTATCATTCATTGCGAAGTCTGTATTGACATCATTATTAAACTGAATGATAACAATGGAAAGACTTTCGTAAGATTTAGTTTGTATTTTCTTCACCCCTTCTAGTGCAGAAACAGCATCTTCTATTTTTTTAGACACTGTATTCTCTACCTCGGTAGGAGATGCCCCTGGATATATGGTAGCCACAGTAACTACCTTTACTTCAAACTTGGGTACTAACTCATAATTAAGTTGTTTATAACTAAACAATCCTCCTATGAGAAGTAATGACAAGATTACAATAACTAGACTGGGTCTTTTTATGGATACTTCTGCTAATTTCATCTTATATTCCTCTATTAAGTCATTAAAAAATCAAAAAACGCATTGATTTCTTAAATCCAAATGATTATTTTAATACTTTAACTTTAGCACCATCTACTAAGTTGATTTGCCCACTAGTTACTACCATATCTCCTGCATTAAGTCCTCCTGTAACCTCTACTTTATCACCATAGTTAGCACCACTTTGAATTTTGGTAAGATGAACTACACCGTTTCTCACTACAAAAACCAAATTATCACTCACACCGCCCACAAAAGCGTTTCTAGGAATACTCAAAATTTCTTTTGCTCCAGTTCTGTCAAATGTTGCCGTTCCGTACATTCCTGCTTTTAAAATATTAGATGCATTATTGATTGTAATTTCTACAGGAAATTTAAGAGCTCCATTAGATGCGGGTGCTATAAAGGATACTTGCCCATCTATCTCGGTATCCACCACACTAGGTTTTACTTTTACTGTGTTACCAACCGATAGTTGTGTTACTTGAGACTCATCTACCTCCACTTTTAGTTTAAGTGATGAAATATCCACCACTTGTACAATAGGTGTTCCTACCCCCACAACGCTACCTAGTTCTACCATTTTTTGATTAACGATACCATTCACTTTAGACACAACGTTAGTATCGCCAGACATAAGTTGAGCCGACTGTACCTGCGCTCTAGCATTTTTCACCTGCAATCTCGCTTGATCTAGTTGTAGTGCTGTTACTCCACCTGTTTTATAAGCGGCTTCAAAACGGTTAAGTGCCGAAATAGCTTGGTCTAAATTAGCTTGAGCATTGCTTACATTCACATTTATTTTATCTCCTTTGAGTTTGGCTATTACTTGCCCCACTCTCACATAGCTGCCCTCCTTTACATAAAGAGCTACCAACTGTCCACCCATCTCTGCCGAAATATTAGCCTGTGTTTTTGCCAAAAAAGTACCATTAACACTAAAAGCACCTCCTATTTCCTCTCTTTTCACAGCTTCGGCTTTTACCGCTATTTCGTTATTTTTTTCTGCTACGATATTTACCTGCTCTTGGTTCTTGGCTTTATTTTTTTGAAGAATAAAGAAAAAGCCCACAGCTACGCCTACTACCGCTATAATAGATAATAATGTTTTTTTATTCATGATAATTTATTTTTCTGTTAAAGTTCTTAGTTTACCTTGTGATTTTAGGAGCTCTATTTCCGCTAATTTATAATCTAGCTTAGATTTTGTAAGGTTATTTTTCGCATCAGCCAAATCTCTTTCCGCCCCCAAAATATCGTTAAGCGTAGCCAAGCCATACTGATAATTTGCCCTTGTATTCGCCATAACTTCTTCTGCCAACTTTACGTTATTCTCTTGGTTTTTAATGGTAATACTGCTATTTTCCAATTGAGTTTTTGCATTCTTATAAGCTAAATCTAATCCCAATTGTGCTTCCTTTAAGTCAGCTTGTGCCTTTTCAATATCTATTTTATCTTTTTCTATTTTTGATTTGGTGGAAAATCCATTAAAAACAGGAATACTAATATTGAGACCTATTGAGGCCATATCCGACCAATAGACCTTATCTTTTTCCCCGTGCCACCAAGGCATTTTAGCCCCTTGCCCTAGCCAACCATAGTTGGCAATTAGAGTTGCGGTTGGATAATATTCAGATTCCGAAGCTTTTTTCTTCCAGTTAAGTAGTTCTAGCTGTTTCTTCAACACCTTAAGCTCTGTTCTTTCAGAAAAATCCGAGTTAGAACTTTCCGAAATAAGTACAGACGGCTCAAAACTCTGCTCTGGAAGCTCTATCTCTTGCTCCATCTGCATACCTATCATAAATTTAAGTGCATTTTTACTTAACTGCACAGCATTGATAAGCTGTTGCTGATTTGCCTTTACATTATTAAACGAAACCAAAGCCCTATCATAATCTATTTTCTTTGCTAAACCAGCATCATATAATCCCTTAATAATCTTAACTGTTTGCTCTACAATTTTTAGGTTATCTTGCAGATTTTGCAACATTTGCTCCGTCTGATAAACTTGATAATAGGCATTAGCCACCTTTTCTATAATCTGCTCCTCCGTAAGTTGTGCATTGATGAGATAAAACTCCTTAGTAGATTTAGCTGCTTTCAACCCAGTAAAAACTGTTTGGTTAAAAAGCACCTGCTGGAGCTGCGCCATATGAGTTGACTGCCATCTTTGCCCCAATGTAAGCCTCATATTTTGAGTAGGGTTTACAAAATTAGGCATAATAATTTCCTGTAACAAAGGGTTATAAGTAGTATTATTATTGATGGTTATCTTTGGGAAAGCATTAGCTTTAACCTCTGCTATTTCGGCATCACCTTTTTTTATGTTTAGTCTTGCTTTCTCCGCATCTGCTTTATGCTCCATAGCGTGATTTATAGCTTCGGACAAGGACAACATTCTTGAATCCTGAGCCGAAAAAGCACCCTGAAAAAATAAAGCCACAAGACCTATAATTTTAATGCTATTTTTCATTGTTATATTCTAGTTGATTTAAAATTTCTTTTCCTTTAGGTGTTACTATGGCATTGAGATAAAACCTAACCACCCCTTGACAGTAATTACTCCTGCCCTCTTTCTGTTCTTCTTCAAAAAGAGGAGAACTATCAAAGGCAAACATCAGTTCTAAAAAATACTTAGCATAGGTTTCTATATCAAAGTCTTTTTCATAAAGCCCCTGCTCTCTACCTTTAATAACATTATGCTTAAGTATCTCGTAAATACCTTTATAGACATTCACAATGTGCATATTGTAAATCTCTGGATAATATTTGATGAGCTGACGCACAAAAAATGTCTTGTTATTTTTAGAAATCTGCTCTATTTTAGGCTCTCTCAAAAGCATTTTTTCTACCGGGTTTAGATTTTTCTCTTCCTCTGCTTTAAGCTGTTCTAGAAGCTGTTTCAATAAGAAATTTAAAACTTCCTCTAGCAGTATTTCTTTGTTCTTATAGTTTTGATACAACGTTTTTTTAGACATCGAAAAAGCCCTAGCTATCTCATCCATAGTGAGAGATTTAGCTCCATTCTGAAGAAAAAGATCCGAGACTTTTTTCAAAAAAATATTTTTATCTTCCATAATTTCAATGCTGCAAATATAGAACAAAAAACTAATAAACAAAAAAAGTTTCCAAGTTTATTTTGTTTTTAGTGCCTTTGGTTCTCAATCCCGAAAAAACATTATCTTTGTGAAAAATATTTTTATGCAAACCACCAATACCGTTTTAATGATAGAACCTGTAGCATTTGGCTACAACGCACAAACCGCAGAAAATAATTATTTTCAAGTTAATTCAGAAAATGAGGATACTCAATCTAAAGCTTTACAAGAGTTTAAAAATTTTGTAGAAAAACTTCGTTCTAAAGGCATCGCTGTTGTAAGCATACAAGACACTTTAGAGCCACACACACCTGACTCTATTTTCCCAAACAACTGGGTGAGTTTTGGTGCTGATGGGAGAGTTATCCTCTACCCTATGTACGCTCCTAACAGAAGAGACGAACGCCGTATGGATATTTTAGACAATCTTAAAAACCAAGGATTCAAAATAAGTGAAGTTGTAGATTTAACCTCTTCTGAAAAAGACAGTGTTTTTCTAGAAGGTACAGGCAGTATTATTTTTGACCATGATAACAAATTGGCTTACGGCTCAGTTTCGTTAAGATTAGACGAAAAGCTTTTCCGTGAGTTTTGTGAGAAGTTTGGTTATACGCCTGTAGTTTTTCATTCTTACCAAACAGCTGGTACAGAGAGATTGCCTATCTACCACACCAATGTGATGATGTGCGTTGCAGACCGCTTTGTTGTCATCTGTCTAGATTGTATTGACAACCTTGAGGAACGCCAATATGTAGTAGATACAATAAAAAAATCTGGAAAAGAAATTATAGAAATATCCGAAGAACAAATGCAAAATTTTGCTGGGAATATGCTTCAAGTACATAATAACGAAGGAAAGAAATTTTTGGTAATGAGCCAAAGTGCCTACCAATCTCTTTCCCCTAATCAGGTAGAAAATATAGAGAAATATTCAGAAATCATTTATTCTGACCTCAGCACTATAGAAACCAACGGCGGCGGTAGTGCAAGATGTATGCTTGCAGAAGTTTTCTTACCTAAATAAAAAACAAGAAACTATAAGCACAAATGGGCAAAATCTAGAAGGTTTTCGCCCATTTTTTATCTATAACCCATAAGTATCGTAAGATTCTGGACTGAATAAAGTCTTAATTTTTATATTAGACTTAACTGGAATACCGTTACAGGTTGCTGGCTTCCAATTTTTTTTAACACGCTTTATTGCATACTTTATATCGGTTTGAAAATAATCGTCATTCTTTAATCTTGGAAGTACCTCTATTTTGCCTACTTTTCCTTTTTCATCTATTTCTAAATTGATAGAGAACAGCCCTTTGGCATAGTAAGTATCTTTATCCAAATAAGCCACCAAATACTTCGCTAAGTCTTTAGAAAAAAGTGCATCTCCTCCTTCAAATCTAGAATGTTCATAATTTAAAGAACACTTATTATCCGTTATAAATATTGGTTTACTTATTCTAACAAGAATGTGAGTATCTGTACCTCCAAAGAAATTATACCCTTCCTGCATATCCTCTATATCCTGTCCAAATGCAGCAGTTGAAATCAAATAAAATAATAATAGAACTAACTTTTTCATACTCCTTCTCTTTTCAAAATTCTTAATGTAAAGGTACAAAAAATGCCGCTCTAAAAACGGCATTTTACTTATTAAATCACCTCTATTTGATTTCTTAATAAGTCTTCAAACTCATCTCTTTTTCTTATCAAGTGAGCCTTACCATCTAACCAAAATACCTCTGCAGGCTTAAGTCTAGAATTAAAATTAGAACTCATCTCAAAACCATAAGCTCCTGCATTTCTGAATACTAAAATATCACCTTCTCTCACTTCGTTTATTTTCCTATCCCAAGCAAATGTATCCGTTTCGCAGATATTTCCTACCACAGTATAAATTCGCTCTGGTCCATTAGGATTGGACAAATTTTCTATTTTATGATAAGAATCATAAAACATTGGACGAATCAAATGGTTGAATCCAGAATTAACTCCAACAAACACCGTTGCTGTGGTTTGTTTAATTACATTAGATTTCACTAAGAAATGCCCACATTTCCCTACTAAAAATTTACCTGGTTCAAACCAAAGTTGAAGTTCTTTACCTTGCTCTTCGTTAAATTTAGCTAAAGCCTTTTCTACTTTTTTACCAAGACTTTTAACATCAGTCTCCATATCTCCTTCTTGATAAGGAATTTTAAAGCCGCTCCCCATATCTATATACTTAAGGTTAGGGAAATGCTCTGCCAATTCAAACATAATTTCTAAGCCTTGTAAAAATACATCTGGGTCTTTAATCTCGCTTCCTGTATGCATATGAAGCCCCTCCACATTAAGCCCGGTAGTCTTAGCTACTCTCTCAATATGACGCATTTGGTGAATAGAAATACCAAATTTAGAATCTATATGACCTGTGGAAATTTTGTAATTACCCCCTGCAAAAATATGTGGATTTACTCTTACAAAAATCGGATAAGAACCTCCAAATTTAGTCCCAAACTGTTCTAAAATAGAAATATTATCAATATTGATATGCACTCCCAACTTTACTGCCTCCTCTACCTCTAAAATATCCACAGAATTAGGTGTAAACAAAATTCTATCTTTAGAAAAACCAGCCTTAAGCCCTAGCTTAACCTCGTTAATAGACACACAGTCCAAAGAAGCTCCTAACTGTTCTACATATTTAAGTATATTGATATTTGTAAGTGCCTTAGCTGCGTAGAAAAACCTTGTTTTTTCCGAAAACGAAGAGGTTAATTTTTCGTACTGCTGCTTGATAGATTCTGCATCATACACATATACAGGTGTACCGAACTCTTCTGCTACACTTAGCAAATTCTGATTGGTTATCATAACATTATAATTATTGTAAAGTTAACGTATTTTTTCTACTTCCACTTATCCCACTTGCCATCTATATCTTTGGGAGCAAATACAGACATAAGACTCTTAAGTTCTACCATATTTATGGAAACGTTGTTACCACTATTGAAAATATTATAGATTTCGTCTTTCTTTGTATCAATAAAAATATTGAAAGGATAATTCATTTGAAACCCATTTTCATAAGTTTTAAGACTTAATAAAGCATCAGCGACAGCCGTTTTAGAGTTATTATTAGCATCTAGTTTGTACATATTGTCCAACCCTTGACGATGATATCGATAGAACGCTTGTCTAAAAGTAGAAAAATCTGGTTTCAGAATATTATCTATCAATGCCCCACGTGTCCTTTGACCTTCCATTTGCGACCACCCTTTATAATTTTGATTCTGAGAGTTTTGGGCTATTTTTTGTGATTTTTCAAACCAAAGTTCGCCACCTTTATTTTGGAAAGAATCCGCATCGTAACCTAAAATAAGGTAAATATAAAAACTGATCACATCTATTAAATTTTTGCCTGAAAACTGTCTTTCATTAAAAATTAAATTTTCGTTTTCAGCATATTCAAAACTAAAGTTAGTGTCGTTAATATTAAGAAGTGGACTTTCGTATTGCGTATTAAACACAGGACGCGTAGATTGCACCACTAAACTACCTCTAAACGAATTACTCCCCGTTCTTTCCGATATAATGATGGCAAAATTGCACTTTATTTTTTCAAAATTTTGAAGTTTTTTTCCTGTCCAGCTGGTATTGTTTATAAATTCTCTTAAGTTTCTTTCTAGCGTCTTAAATACTTGTGTATTGCTCCCTCCTACCTGTGCAAAATTAATCTGCACATTAGCTTGAAACTCTTGCCCAAAAGCCAAAGCTCCAAATAGAATTCCAAAAAAAGCGATAATTTTTTTCATATCAAAAACTTATAAACCAAGTGTCTTTAACGCTCAAAAAGAGAATATATTTTCTTAGTTAAGGTGAGATTGCTCATTATGCCTCAAACACACTTCCGCTTGAGGATATTTTTCTCTAATGAAATCTGCAGTTTTAATTGCCGCATACACAGAGCGATGTTGACCTCCCGTACAACCAAAGGAAACTTGTAAACTCTCAAAACCTCTTGCTAAATAATCTTCTATATTTATAGAGATAATTTTCTGTGCCAAGCCTAAAAACTGAGGCATTTGGGTTTTTTCTTCTAAATAGAGTTGTACCTCATGCTCCGCTGCTGTTTTGGACTTATATTCCTCTTGCCTCCCTGGATTTAGGATGCCTCTACAGTCAAATACAAAACCGCCTCCATTGTCTGTATCATCTTTAGGAATACCTCCTTTTTTATAGGAAAAGCTATATACTTTTATCTTTAATTTGTTCTGTTCCATTATCCTATATTTTCTTCCTCACCTTTCATTTTCTCTGCATTTTCTGCCATAATTAAGGCATCTAGCATCTCTTGAATATCACCATTCATAAAATTATCCAAATTGTAAATAGACTTGTTAATTCTATGATCTGTAACTCTTCCTTGAGGATAATTGTAAGTTCTAATTTTAGCCGAACGGTCTCCCGTGGAAACCATCGTTTTTCTTTGAGCCGCAATATCTCCTTGTACTTTTTGCAACTCTATATCGTAAAGTTTTGTTCTAAGCATCTCCATTGCTAACTCTCTGTTAGCTAACTGAGAACGAGCTTGCTGACACACGACTACAATACCTGTAGGTTTATGCGTAAGCTGTACCTTAGTTTCTACTTTGTTTACATTCTGCCCACCAGCACCTCCAGAACGAGAAGTTTGCATTTCTATATCAGCAGGATTGATTTCCACATCTACCTCTTCAGCTTCAGGCAATACCGCCACCGTAATTGCAGAAGTATGTACTCGTCCTTGAGATTCTGTTTCTGGAACTCTTTGCACACGGTGTACTCCAGATTCAAACTTCATAATCCCATAAACACCATCTCCCTCCACTCGCATAATGAGTTCTTTATATCCCTTTGATGCTTCGTTAGAATCGGTTACTTCATGCTTCCAACCCTTAGATTTAAAATACATGGTGTACATTCTGTAAACATCTTCAACGAAAATAGCCGACTCATCTCCTCCTGTTCCCGCACGAAGTTCCACCATTACATTTTTATCATCTGCAGGGTCTTTTGGAATGAGTAAATATTTTAACTCTTCCTCTATCGAAGGAATACGGTCTATCGCCTCTTGCTTCTCCATTTTAGCAAGGTCTACCAAGTCTTTATCAGAACCATCAGCTATAATTTCATCTGCTTCTTTGATGGCATTGAGTGCAGTAGAATACTCATCAAAAACCCTTACAATCTTTCCCAAATCACTATATTCTTTGTTAAGTGAAGAATATCTTTTTTGGTCAGAAATTACATCAGGTTGAATAATCAAATCCGCTACTTCGTTATAGCGTTGTTTTATGGCTTCTAATTTTGGTATTAAACTCTTTGACATTGTTATCTAAACTATTGGTGAGCAAAGATAAGGATTTTTTTATGTAGTAAGAGATACTAAGCATTTCTCTTTTTCAAATACCGAATACCATTGACAATATTTCTGATAAAATAACTATCTTTACAAGCAGAACTAATCATTACAAAAAAATGAAAATAACACTCAACAGAATTAATGACGATTTTTTATTTGAATGTACTAATAGTGCAGGCAATAGTATACTTCTAGATAATACCTCTCAACCTAATCCCAAAGGCGTTTCTCCTATGGAAACCATACTGATGGCAGTAGCGGGTTGTAGCGGAATAGATATGGTTTCCATCCTAAAAAAACAAAGACAAAATCTAACGAGTTTTAAAGCAGAGGTGGAAGGCACAAGGGTACCTATTGATGATGCTAAGCCTTTTAAAGCAATCTCTGTAAAATTTTTATTGGAGGGAGAGATAGACGAAAGGAAAGCCTTGAAAGCAGCTCAACTTTCTTTTGAAAAATATTGTTCAGTATCCAAAACTTTAGAACCCAATGTCAATATTGATTATAACGTTTATCTCAATGGTTTCCTCCTTTCATAAGTGAGGAAATACCAAAAAGGCTACTTATTCAAAGTAGCCTTCTATTTTATAGTTTCTGCATCAGCTCGTCTGTAATTTCCATATTGTGATATACATTCTGTATATCATCATCTTCCTCAAACCTTTGTAACATTTTCATATTCGCAATAAACTGCTCTTCTGATACGGATTTGCTAATATTAGGTATCCTTTGCAGTTCTGCATTCTTAACCTCTATCCCCAGCTCATCTAACTTATGTGATAATGGACCAAAATCCTCAAATGCTGTGGTTACCATAACTTCTGTATCATCAGAGTCTATATCTTCTGCACCTCCATCTATCATTTCCATTTCAAACTCTTCCCAATCCATCTTTATCAAAGATTTTTCTAAAGTAAATATCCCCTTTCTATCAAACAGAAAAGAAAGCTCCCCATTTTTTCCGAGATTACCATCGAATTTGTTAAAAATAGCTCTTACATTAGCCACGGTTCTAGTAGAATTATTAGTTGTACATTCTACAAAAAATGCAACTCCACCTTGTCCGTAACCTTCGTAAGTAATCTCCTCATAGTTCTCAGCATCTGCACCACTTGCCTTCTTAATAGCTCTTTCTACATTATCTTTAGGCATATTAGCCCCTTTAGCATTTTGTATACATCTTCTCAACGCTGGATTAGAGTCTGGATCTGGACCGCCAGCTTTTACTGCTAACGCAATATCTTTTCCGATTTTAGAAAAAGTTTTTGCCATTTTATCCCAACGAGCCATCTTAGAGGCTTTTCTATATTCAAACGCACGTCCCATAATTATAATAATGATTTAGATGTGCAAAAATACTAATTTTAATACAATAAAAAAACGCCCTCTTTTGAAGAGGGCGTTTTATTTTTAAGATTAGAAAATACTAATTATTTTCTTTTCTTTTTTACTACTTTTTTCTTCACTACTGGAAGATCAGACTTTTGAAGAGCTTCCCAAGCAGATCCACTAACAGCTTCTACAACTACCTTTCTATCTTTCATTCTTTCTTCGTCAGAAGCAGATGCAGGTACTGTAGATTCAGCAGAACCAACTCCTTTAGATTTTAACTGAGATGGATTAACACCTCTAGCCTCTAAAGCAGCTACTACAGATGCAGCTCTTTCTCTAGAAAGTTTCAAGTTATAGTTAGCATTACCTTTAACATCTGTATGACCAACTACTAAGAAAGTACCTCCGTTAGAAGACTTAATCACTTCAGCAGCTTGATCTAACTTAGCATTAGACTCAGGTCTGATAGATGCTTTATTAAAGTTAAAGAATATACCCTTTAATGCTCCTGTTGCTTCAACTGCATACGCTTCCTGAGGCTTAGGACAACCTTTGTATTCTGGAAGACCTGGAACATTAGGACAATCATCATCCTTATCTAATACTCCATCATTATCTGTATCTGGCCAAGGACAACCGTTATTTTCAGCTGGTCCTGCTACATCAACACAAGCATCGTCTTTATCCAATACACCATCTTTGTCTGTATCTGGCCAAGGGCAACCATTGTTTTCTACTGGTCCTGCTACTTCTGGACAGTTATCATCTTTATCTGGAACACCGTCACCATCTGTATCTGGACAACCTTGGAATTCAGGTAAACCTGGTATTTCTGGACATAAATCGTCTTTATCTAATACTCCATCTTTATCCTTATCTCTGTTACCAAATCTAAAGTTCAATGAAGCTGACGCTTGCCAGAAGTTAGCCAATCCAGACTTATCTACTGGAGTAGAAACATAATCCCCTTGGATACCAAGACCAAAGTTCTTAGTTAACCAAATGTTTGTACCTAAACCTGTTGATAAAGCAAAATGATCCGCTCTTCTCTGAGTGTATGGCTTATTTTCGCTATACCCTAAGTAAGTTACATCGTTGTAGTTATCTCTCACTGGGAATGTAAGACCTGTATAGTCGTGTCTCAAATAGTTAGCTCCAACTCTTACATATGGGTCAAACCACGCATCTTCGTTTCCAAAAAGAAGACCAGCAAATTTAAGCTGAAGACCAAGACCAGTCATCAACATAAACTCCTTGTCCATACCTATTCTCTTATTATCAACATTACCTACTGAAGTTTGCCAGTCAAGAACTAATACTTTGTTCAAGTTTCTAGCAACAGTAAGTTTAGACAATGGCGGAGTGATTGTAAAATTATTGATATTGTACAATCTCTTACCTGTAAATGCTGTTTTAAAAACATCTCCTGCACCTCCTCCTGTAGCCACATGGTTCACGCCGTGAGCACCAACACCTATTAACCAAGGATTGCTGGTAGTCTGCGCAGAAACGGTAGTAGCAACTGTAAGCGCCAATACCGAAATTCCTAATTTTAGATTTTTCATAGAATTAAATAATTAAATAATTGATAATGCAAATTAAATATATTTTTTTGTTACTGCCAAAATTTTGGCTTTTTTTCTATCTTTTTTTTAAAACGCGGCTCAAATTAACTTTTGTTTCCCTTTCTCTAATAGCCTCTCGCTTGTCATAAAGTTTTTTACCCTTAGCTAATGCCACTAATACCTTAGCCTTGCCCTTATCGTTAATATAAACTTTCAGAGGTACTATGGTATTCCCTACATCTTTCATCTTCTTACCCCACTTATCCAACTCTCTTTTATGAAGAAGTAACTTTCGTTCTCGCTTTATTTTATGATTATAGAAAGTCCCTAATTTGTATTCATCTATCGTCATATTGATAACATAGAGCTCCCCTTCTATAAATTGACAAAAACTTTCTGTAATGGACGCTTTAGAAGATCTCAAAGCTTTAATTTCTGTCCCTGTTAAAACTATTCCAGCTTCAACTTGTTCTAAAATTTCATACTCAAAACGAGCTCTCTTATTAGAAATACTGACTGTCCTCTGAATATTCATCGTTTAACTGTAAATACAATTACTATACCAATCATTGAAATACAAAAGTTGTATTTTAAAAATTCTTCTTACTTTTGTGCAAATTTACAAAACTATATGTTAACAGTATCAAACCTATCTTTACAATTCGGGAAAAGGGTTCTTTTCGACGAGGTTAATATAAAATTCACTAAGGGAAATTGCTATGGTATCATCGGTGCTAATGGTGCTGGAAAGTCTACTTTCCTAAAAATACTTAGCGGTAAACAAGATCCTACTACAGGTAATGTGTCTTTAGAACCAGGCAAAAGAATGTCTGTGCTAGAACAAGATCACTTCGCATACGACCAATATACAGTCTTGGAAACCGTTTTAAGAGGCAATAAAAAACTCTTTGAAATCAAGGAAGAAATGGACGCTCTATATGCTAAACCTGACTTTTCTGACGAAGATGGTATAAAAGCTGGTGAATTAGGCGTTATTTATGATGAAATGGGCGGTTGGAATGCTGAAGCTGACGCTCAAACTATGCTTTCTAACGTTGGTATTAAAGAGGATATGCACTACCAAATGATGAGTGAATTAGAAAACAAAGATAAAGTAAGGGTATTACTTGCTCAAGCTTTATTTGGTAGTCCCGATGTACTCATCTTAGACGAGCCTACTAACGATTTAGATATTGATACTATAGCTTGGCTAGAAGATTTTCTTGCAGATTATGAGAATACAGTAATCGTAGTATCCCACGACAGACACTTCTTGGACGCTGTTTGTACTCACATTGGAGATTTAGACTATTCTAAACTCAATCTTTATACGGGTAATTATTCATTCTGGTATCAAGCCTCTCAACTAGCGACTAAGCAAAGACAACAAGCTAATAAAAAAGCAGAGGAAAAGAAAAAAGAACTTCAGGAGTTTATTGCCAGATTCTCTTCTAATGTGGCTAAAGCAAAGCAAGCTACCGCTAGAAAGAAAATGCTAGATAAACTTAACATTGAGGATATAAAACCTACTTCTAGAAGATACCCCGCCATTATTTTTGAACAAGAAAGAGAAGCGGGAGACCAAATTCTAGAAATTAAAGATTTAGAAAAAATCAAAGATGGTGAGTTGCTATTTTCAGGAATAGACCTCAACCTGAAAAAAGGGGATAAGGTGGCTGTATTATCTAAAAACTCCCTAGCTATTACAGAGTTTTTCCAAATTATTTCTGGTAATTCTGAGGCTGATAAAGGTTCTTATCAATGGGGCGTAACCACTTCACAGTCTTATATGCCGTTAGATAATACTGAATTTTTCCAAGAGAACATTAACCTAGTGGATTGGCTAAGACAGTTTACTAAAAACGACGAAGAAAGACACGAGGAATATATGAGAGGTTTCTTAGGAAAAATGCTTTTCTCTGGAGACGAAGCTCTTAAATCCTGTAAAGTTCTTTCAGGAGGAGAAAAAATGCGTTGTATGTTCAGTAGAATGATGCTTCAAAGAGCTAACATTTTACTATTAGACGAACCGACCAACCATTTAGACCTAGAGAGTATTACTACACTTAACAACTCTTTGGTAGCATTTAAAGGCACACTTCTTTTAGCATCTCATGACCACGAAATGCTAGAAACTGTTTGTAACCGTATTATAGAACTGACTCCTAAGGGCATTATTGATAGATATATGACTTATGATGAGTACCTTCAGGATAAAAAGGTGAAAGAACTAAGACAACAGATGTACTCTTAAGAAGAAAATAATAATAACACGTATAAAGAGGGCTGTAATTTGGTAGATTTCAGTCCTCTTTTTCAATAATAAAGATAAAGCTATGACAAAAAAATTAAAACTAGAAGAACTAGGTAGAATTGATATAGAAACATTTAAAAAAACATCTAAAACGCCTCTCGTGGTTGTTTTAGACAATATTAGAAGTATGCACAATGTTGGTGCTTTGTTCCGAACTGCCGATGCGTTCTTAATAGAGAAAATTGTACTTTGTGGTATCACACCACAACCACCTCACAGAGAAATACACAAAGCGGCATTAGGGGCTACCGAAAGTGTAGATTGGGTTTATCAAAAAACTATTTCGGTAGCAATAGAAGAGCTGAAAACACAAGGTTATAACATTATTGGAATAGAACAAACCACAGACAGTATTTCTTTATCCGATTTTGAAATAAATCCTAACCAAAAGTACGCTTTAGTCTTAGGTAACGAAGTTGAGGGACTATCAGATGAAGCTCTTTCTTTATATGATAGCTTTATAGAAATACCACAACTCGGCACCAAACATTCTCTTAATGTAAGTGTTTGTGGAGGCATCGTAATATGGTCCTTTTTTAAAGTCTTAGTATAAAATTTTTATTACTTTTGCTTGATACATAATTTATTGAATATGAATATTACAAAGTTTTTTTCAAAGTTTATTATATTGCCCTCCATTGTACTAACTTTATTTTCGTGTAAAAAGGGAGATACACCTTTTGTTGTAAATACCACGTCTAAAACCAATTTAGACAGCATAGCAGAAGAGTACTACGAAGGCTATCTTAAGTTTCACCCATTAGAAGCTACCTCACAAGGCGACCCAAGATACAACGATAGGCTACCTAGCCTAGAAAAAACTAAAATTACTGAAGAAATTGCTTTCTACAGTGATATAATTAAAAAACTAGAAACCGTAGATTATGAATATCTTCCCGATGATAAAAAAACTGTTTTTAATGTACTGGATTACTTATTAAAAGATTTAGTAGAGGGCTATGCCTATCATCCAGAATATATACCGTTTACACAATTCTCGGGGTTACCATTGGACTTCCCTCTTTTGGGAAGTGGAAGTGGAAATCAGCCATTCAAAACGGTAGAAGACTATGATAACTGGCTAAAAAGAATGCAAGAATTTCCTAAATGGATGGAGATAGCTCAAGAGAATTTCAAACTAGGTATCAAAAATAATATTGTTTTACCAAAAAGTCTAGTGGTAAAGATGATTCCTCAAATGAGAGCAGAAGAAATTATATCTAAAGATTCCAACAAAAACATATTTTATAAGCCTCTTAAAAATTTCCCCATTAGCTTTAGTAATGCAGAGAGAAATCGTATTACTAAAAACTATCAGGAGGTAATTATATCCAAAATCATTCCTGCTTATCAGAAAATGGGCGATTTTCTTGAGCAAGAATATTTACCAAAAGCAAGAACTACAGACGGCTACAATGCTCTACCAAAAGGTAAGGAAATCTACAATTATCATGTAAAACGCTGGACAACTACCAACCAAACACCAGAAGAAATACATAATACCGGATTAAAAGAAGTTGCTAGAATAAGAGGCGAAATGGAAAAAGTAAAAGAAGAACTGAAGTTCAATGGAACTTTAGAGGATTTTTTGATTCATTTAAAATCCGACCCTAAGGCAATGCCTTACCAAACGTCTCAAGAAATTTTAGACGGATTTCAGGCTATCTTATCTAAGATTGAGCCCAAGCTCAAAACGATGTTTAATAATGTTCCAAAGACAGGCTTTGAAATTAGACAAACCGAGAAATTTAGAGAGGCATCTGCTAGTGCAGAATATCAACCTGGAACTCCAGACGGAAAAAGAAACGGTATTTTCTACATTCCCATTCCGAATCCTAAAGCCTTTAATGTAACTTCTGGTATGGAGTCTCTTTTCCTTCACGAAGCTATTCCTGGGCATCATTATCAAATTGCTTTACAACAAGAGAATCTTAATTTACCAAAATTTATGCGTTTTGGTTGGATAGGTGCTTATGGCGAAGGTTGGGCGCTCTATTGTGAGTCTTTAGGAAAAGAATTGGGACTTTATACTAACCCTTATCAAAAAATGGGAGCTTTAAGTGATGAAATGATGAGAGCTATTAGGCTCGTTATAGACACTGGATTGCATACTGGAAAACTCAATAGAGAAGAGGCTATAAAATATTTTCTAAGTAATGTAGCATACGATGAAGCTGGTGCTACAGCGGAGGTAGAACGCTATATGTCTATGCCAGGACAAGCTCTAAGCTATAAGACTGGAGTATTAAAGATACAAGCACTAAGAGATAAATATAAAAAAGATTTAGGCACTAAATTTAATTTAGCAAAATTTCATAATGAACTTTTAAATCAAGGTTGCCTCCCTCTACAAGTTCTTGAAAGAAAAATGGAAATTTGGGCAAACACCCAAAAATAAGATTTTGAAATAAATGCAATATATAATTTCTTAAAGGCTCTTTCTAGCAAAGAGAAAAAACTCATCATTTTTAACACAAAATTTATATAAACTTATTAAACTACATTCATTGAAAAATAAGATAAAAAAAACATTTAAAATAGGAGGTATTATTTTCGCCAGTGTCGTTATAATATTAGTCATATTAGCCCTTAGTCTTAATATCCCTGCCGTTCAGAATTTCGTTAAAGACCGTATTGTTAGTTATGTTGAAACCAAAATAAAAACCCCTGTAAGTCTAAAAAGAGTATATATTAGCTTCCCTAATAAGTTAGGGTTAGAAGAACTTTATTTAGAAGAAAAAAACAAGGATACATTACTGCACATCAACAAATTAGACATTGGTTTAGATATTTTTCAACTCTTACAAAACAAAGCTGATTTTAAATCTATTGAATTAGATGGACTTAGAGCCAATGTGAAAAGAGACGAAAAAGGGCGTTTTAATTTCGATTATATACTGGACGCTTTCGCTAGCAACAAAGACGAAGAAAGACAAGATTCTAAGCCTTTCATTCTATCTCTAAATAAAATAAAACTGCAACGCGTTAATGTCAATTTTAATGATTTTCAGGAAGGAAACCATCTGAAAATAGCGTTCAATAATTTCGAAACAAAGATTAAAGACTTTAATCTTGAGAAAAACATTTATGCCCTCAATGGTCTTACTGCTGATGGTCTCAAACTAAGATTAAAACAAGAGATATTAAAGGAAGCTATAAAAGAAACTGCAAAAACAATAGATAGTCTTTCAGCCAAAAAACCGATGCAGATAAAACTAGATTCTCTGCGTTTTACCAATTTTGATGTAGACTATGCAGACAATACTACTCAATCTTATTTCAAGGTTTTATTTAAAGAACTATCTGGGGATTTTAATAATATAGATTTACCTAAAAACAAATATGATATAGACCAAATTAAACTTCTAGGTGCCCAGATAAATGTGGACCTCAAAAGCTCCTCTCAAAACAAATCTTTACAAGATGAATTTCCAAAAAATCCTGCAAAGGTTAAAAGTAAGTCCCCTAATGTAAAACTTAATTTACTAGCTTTAGATGATGTGATATTGTCCTATAATGATAATGCCCAAAAACATCAACAAGGATTTGATGCTAATCATTTAAACTTCAAAAAACTCAATGTAAATATCACAGATTTTAGAATGCTGAATGAAGAGCTGACTGGTTCCATAAAAAAAGTAGAACTTTACGAAAAAAGTGGACTTACAATAAAGAACCTCAAAACAGATTTTGCATACAAGAAAAATGTATCCTATTTTAAAAATCTGCTTTTGGAAACCAACAACACCATTCTTAGAGACGAAGCTGTAATTACCTATAATTCTCCGCAACAATTATCTAGTAACATAGGCTCTGCTGGACTAGCCATCAATCTTAGAAACTCTAAAATAGGCTTCAGTGATTTGTATTTATTTGCTCCTGATTTAAAGAAAAACGAGATACTTAAACAATATCCCAATTCGGTGCTAAACATAGATGCTAACTTAAGAGGGAAAGTAAATGACTTAAATATAAACACATTACACATTAGTGGTTTAGGTAGTACAACATTGGATATTTCGGGACAAATAAAAAATGTAACCAATCCTAATTTACTAAATTACAATATCGCCATTAACGAGTTAAAGACAACTAAAAAAGATATACAAAATTTAGCTCCTAGAAATAGTATCCCCTCAAACATTGAGCTACCCCAAACTATTTCTTTAAAAGGTAATGCCAGAGGTAATACCTCCTCTATTCTATCCCATCTAAATATAAATACCAGTTTAGGAAACCTTAAACTAGATACATACGCCAACCTTAAACCCAAAAATGGAGAAAAATACACCATCTTAGCAGAAGCGGAACAACTCGTTCTAGGAAAATTATTAAGGAATAAAGATTTAGGAATATTTTCAGGAGAAATAAAAGCAAATGGAGTAGGGTTTAATCCTAAAACAACTCGAACATCAGTCAACGGAAATATTAAAAAATTTGACTTTAAAGGCTATCGCTATACAGGTGTTAATCTGAAAGGGAGTCTAATGACGGGGAAATTAAATGCTCACATTCTATCTAAAGACCCTAATGCCAATTTAGATTTCAAGCTAGCTGGAAACCTCAACAAAACCTCAAGTGTACAACTTAGTGGAAATATTGAATTGCTAGACCTATACAAACTAAATTTATACAAAGAGCCTCTAGCCTTATCAGGTAAAATAGATAGTGATTTTAGTAATATCAACCCAGATTTTCTCAACGGTTATATTCTTTTAGAGAAGTTTAAAATTACACATAAGGACCAAACTTTACCTTTACAAGAAATTAAACTTGAAGCATTATCTACCCTCACCGAGAACAAAATAAATTTAAAATCTCAAGTTGTAGATGCTTCTATACAGGGAAAATATAAACTTACTCAAATTTCTGATATTTTATTAAAAACACTTAATAGTTACTATGAATTTAGCCCTGCATCTAAGTACAAAAAGACCTTAGCCCCCAACCAGTACTTCACACTGAATGCTAAGGTAAAAGATGACAACCTTCTAAGAATATTTGTACCTGATTTAAAATATTTTAATGGAGGAGATATAACAGGAACTTTTGATTCAAACCAGTACAAGATAGAGTTTCAGGCGGATTTTCCAATAGTAGAATATGCAGAATATAAACTTAGTGGGCTATCACTTAATGTAAACAACAATCAAGAAGAACTAAGATATAGACTCGGTCTAATGGAGGTAACTAATGAAAATTTAGCCTTACATCAACTCGATTTGAATGGAACCATTAACAATAATAATATCGGAATTAACTTTAGTACCAAAGACTCCAAAGGAACAGAGCAATATGCATTAGCTGGTATATTTAGAAATGAAAAAAACATCAACAAATTCAGTTTCGTTCCGCAAGGTTTAATGCTCAACTATGATAGATGGCGAGTAGAAGAGCAAAATGTTATCGGTTTTGGGCGGGAAGGTGTATTTGCTAGTAATTTTAATCTTACCAAAGGAAACTCTTCCATTTCGTTGCAAAGCCAAGAACAAAAATTAGGTAGCCCATTAAGTATCTCCATCTCTAATTTTAAAGTAGAAGATATTACAGAGATGGTAAAAAAAGATAGCCTCATTGCTAGTGGTTCTATCAATGGGAATGCATTGGTCTCTACTTTTAAGCCCAACTTAAAAGTAGAAGCCGATGTGAATATATCTAACCTAAAACTAAAAGGAAAAAAAGTAGGAAATCTAGATATACAAGCCAATACCAAAGCGGTTGATTTAATTGATACCAAAATTGCTCTCACGGGAGAAGGTAACGATGTACAATTAGAAGGCAATTATCATCTCAAGAAAGGGGATTTAGGATTTATTGTAAACCTTAACACTCTCCCTACTAAAACTTTAGAAGCATTTGCACTAGGTAATATAAAAAATGGAGAGGGCTATTTTAGTGGAAAACTAAACATCAATGGTACGACTCAAAAACCTCAAATAAGAGGTGGGATAAAATTCAATAATGTAGGGCTAGAGATTGCTAAAACAGGAACCGTTTTTAAAAATATTGAAGATGAAATAAGATTTTCAGGACAAAATATTGTTTTTGAACAATTTAAACTACGCGATGCAGAAAATAACAGTTTACTCGTAAACGGAGATATACAAACCGAATATTTCAAGAAATATGCTTTCAATCTTGATGTTAATGCCAAAGATTTTAAGCTAGTAAATTCTGAAAAAGATAATGATAAGATGATGTATGGCGTACTCTCCCTAGATACCAATCTAAGGATAAGAGGTAATTTGGATTTGCCAAAAGTGGACGGGACATTATCTGTAACCGATGCCACAGATTTTACCTTTATACTCCCTCAAAGTACTCCTACAAAACAGGATAGAGAAGGTATCGTTGAATTTGTAGACAAAGCCAAATTTGGATTGGCTAAAAATGAGGCAGCAGACACTTTAAGCTCCAAAAATCAACTTAAAGGTATGGAGGTCTCGGTTAATATAGATGTAGATAAAAATGCGAAAATGTCTTTGGTCATAGACAAAGCCAATGGCGATTTTGTAAAACTACAGGGGCAAGCACAGCTCACAGGAGGCATATCTCCTTCGGGAAGAACCACTCTAGTAGGTGTCTATGAGGTACATTCTGGAGTCTATGAAATGTCCGTGAATATGCTCAAAAGAAAATTTGAAATAAAAAAAGGAAGTACCATTACATGGAACGGAGAACCTACTGAAGCTGATATGAATATAACAGCAATTTATACCACAGAAACGGCTCCTCTAGATTTAGTACAGCAACAATTGGCAGGACTTAGCCCAAGAGAACTTAATCAGTATAAACAGCGTATTCCATTTAATACTCATCTCATTATGAAAGGTGAACTCATGAAGCCCGAAATCTCTTTTGACATTACAACAGAGGATAAGAACGCCGCAGTAAGTTCTACCGTAATATTAAATACAGAGCAAAGACTAGCACAGCTTCGTCAAGAGTCTTCAGAGCTAAACAAACAGGTTTTCGCCCTTCTGCTCCTCAACCGTTTTATTGGAGAAAACCCTTTTGAAACGAGTTCAGGAATGTCGGCCGAATCAATGGCTAAGCAAAGTGTTAGTAGGATTTTAAGTCAAAGTTTAAATAACTTAGCTGGAGATTTGATTGCTGGTGTAGAACTCAATTTTGATTTAGAATCATCAGACGATTATTCTACTGGAGAAAGAACCTCAAGAACAGACCTAAATGTAGCTTTGAGTAAAAAGTTACTTAATGATAGGCTCAAGGTATCCTTAGGTAGTAATTTTGGACTAGAAGGAGCTACTAGACCTGGAGAAGAAGCCTCTAATATAGCGGGAGATATTATGGTAGATTATATGCTTTCTAAAGACGGCAGATATCTTCTGAGAACTTACCGAAAAAATCAATATCAAGTAGCGCTACAAGGGCAAGTTATAGAAACAGGATTGGGCTTTGTAATTACTTTGGATTACAATGACCTTAGAGAAATATTAAAAAAGAAAAAGAATAAAAAGTAATAGATATCTTCATTATAATGAAACATATAATCAAACGATATTCAATACTAATATACATTGTTTATACTGGTATTTTTGTCACAGGATGCTCTGGAGCCTCTACTCTTAAAGAAGGAGAAATTTTATATACTGGAGCTAAGGTCAAAATAAAATCAGACCGATTAAACAAAGGTGATATTTCTGAACTGAAAAAAGGCACAGAGAGTCAACTTTCTCCTAAACCTAATGCTTCGTTTTTGGGAATGCGCCCTAGATTGTATTTTTATAAATGGGCGGGAGAAACTAAACAAAATAAAGGTCTGCGATATTGGATTAAAAATAAATTAGGAGAAAAACCTATTCTTCTGCAGGGTGTGGATAGAGAATTTAATAAAGAAATTGCAGTTAATTATGCAGAAAATATTGGTTATTTTAATACTAAAGCAAAATATGACACCCTTACAAAAGGTAGAACTGCTAAGGTTTTATATACTATAACTCCTTACAATAGATATTTTATAGATACCGTAAACTTCCTATCTAATACTAACGAAGAGGTAATGGAAGATATAAAAGCTACACAAAAACAAAGCCTAATAAAACCACAAGAACCTTATAATCTCGAAATAATAAAAAAAGAAAGACTCCGCATAGATACTTATATGAAGGAGAATGGATATTATTATTTTAGTCCAGATAACATTATTATTCAAGCGGATAGCACTATAGGAAACAACAAAGTTGCAGTCAATGTAAAACTAAAAGACCAAACTCCAGAACTTAGTAAAAAAAAGTTTAGTATAGATAAAGTAATTATTTACCCCGATTATAGCATACAAAATATAGAGCGAGGAAGCATAGCCATTCCTACCACAACCAATGGACTAGAAGTCTACAAAGATATGTACATTGTAGACCCCGAAAAAAAATTCAAACCTCAGATTTTTGATAAGGTGATGTATTTTCATTCAGGTGAATTTTATAATAGACGAGACCATAATCTTACACTTAAAAGACTCATAAATTTGGGCGTTTTTAAATTTGTTAAAAACCAGTTTATCATTTCGGATTCTCTAAACAACAAGTTTGATGCTTACTACCTACTTACTCCAAACAATTTTCAATCATTCCGTATGGAAGCATTAGGCAAAACCAACTCTGCAAATTTTAACGGTGGAGAGATAAATATCAACTGGCTTCACAGAAACTTATTTAGAGGGGCAGAGCAACTAAGGATTACTGCTTATGGAGGGATTGATGTGCAAGCTGGAGGACCGAGAGCTTTCAGCAATATATTAAGATTTGGAGGCAATGCTCAACTTACTTTTCCAAAGATTATAGCTCCTTTTAAGTTTCATACCAGTTCAGAATTTGTACCAAGGACACAAGTAAATCTAGGATACGACTATCAGCGTAGAACGGGGCAGTATACTCTGCATAACTTTAGTACCTCCTTTGGCTATTTATGGAAAGAAAATGCAGAGAGAGAACACGACCTTAAGATATTTAGCGCCACTTATGTTAACCCTCAGAATATTTCAGAAGAATATCAATCTTTAGCAAATCTTTATCCTAGTTTAGCTAGAGCTATAGAAAAACAGTTGGTTTTTGGACCTGTGTATCAGTACACATACACCAATACCATCATACCTAGAACACATCAGTTCTATTTTCACGGATTAGCCGATTTATCAGCTAACCTTACAGGGCTATTATCCAATGCAAATGCAAAAGAAGGAAGACAAAAAACCATACTAGGAGTACCCTTTAGCCAGTATGCGAAATTGGACACAGACTTTCGCTATTACTACAATATAAACTCTAAAAATACTTTGACTGCAAGATTAATGATGGGATTAGCTTATCCTTATGGTAATTCTCTCACAGTGCCTTTTTCTAGACAATTTTTCGTGGGAGGAAGTAATAGTATAAGAGCCTTTAGAGCTAGGACACTAGGTCCAGGTAGTTATGACCCAAGAAACCAACAAGGTAGTTTCTTTTTAGACCAAGCAGGAGATATTAGGCTAGAAACTAATTTAGAATATCGTTTAAACCTCTATCGTTTTCTTAACTTAGGTCTCTTTTTAGATGCTGGTAACATTTGGCTTATCAATGATGATCCTACTCGCCCAGGTGCTAAGTTTGGTAAAGATTGGGCTTCTGAAATTGCTATAGGAGGAGGCTTAGGACTTCGATTTGATTTTAATATATTTGTACTAAGGACGGATCTTGCCATTCCTATAAGAGTACCCTATTATAACAAAGGGGAACGATGGAGATTTAACCATATTGATTTTAACAATTCTTCTTGGAGAAAAGATAACCTAATCCTAAACATAGCCATAGGCTATCCTTTTTAGAAAAAAGACCATTATGAAAGATAATCTTAAATTTTACTGGGAAACCATTAGAAAAGCAGGAGCAGATTGGAGCAACTCAAATGCAGATAGAGATGCGGCAGGAATTGCTTACTATGCTATATTTTCCATACCTGGATTACTTATAATTTTAATTTGGGTTATGGGGATTATTTTCGGAGATACCAATTTTCAACAAAAAATATTACAAGAGGTTACAAAAATTATGGGAGAAGATACCGCCAAAAGTTTAGATGGTATCTTAATATCTTCTATGATAGACCAAGACGGAATTATTATGAGAATTATTGGAGTGGTAACTCTCATTTTTGGGGCGACAACCCTATTTTTTCAACTTCAAAAGTCTCTCAATGAATTATGGGGTGTAAAAGCAGCTCCCCAAAAGGCTATACTCAAATTTCTAGTAGACCGTGCAAATTCACTAGGAATGATACTCATTATTGGCTTTCTAATGATGATTACAATGATTTTATCTACACTTATAGGGCTAACTAATGATTTTATCTCTCAACACCTAGGGCTAGAAACCTACTATATTATACAAATCATAAATATACTTGTGGGTTTCCTTATTGTTGTTCTACTGTTTGCTCTTATGTTTAAAGTCCTTCCCGATGTCCAACTCTCTTGGCATTCTGTATGGGTAGGCTCATTCATTACTGCTTTTTTGTTTACCTTAGGTAAATCTCTATTAAGTCTTTACTTCAGCCATTTTAAACCTACATCTGCTTTCGGAGCAGCTGGCTCCGTTATTCTAATTATGATGTGGATAAATTATACTTGCAGACTCATCTTTTTTGGAGCAGTATTTACCAAAGTTTATACCTACCGTAAAGGACTAAAAATACAACCATCTCTACATGCCGAATGGACTTCTGACAGAAGAGAGCCTTCTTCATACTAACTATTTCAAGGTATGAACAAAAAATTTCAGCATAAAAATATCCTCATCACGGGAGGCGCTAGCGGCATCGGGAAAATTATGGCTAGGCTTTCGTTGGAGAAAGGTGCTAAAGTGATTATTTGGGATATTGACCAAGTAAAAATTGATGAAACTATCCTCCAGTTTTCATCACTAGGTTCTATCTTCGGATATAAGGTAGATGTTTCCAATTATGACGAAGTACAACACATCGCCACAAAAACTAAACAAAAGATTGGTAATATTGATATTCTAATTAACAATGCAGGGATTGTGGTAGGCAAATATTTCCACGAACATTCTCAAAAGGATATTTTAAAAACCATAGAAATCAATACCAATGCACCTATGGTAATTACTAATCTATTTTTACAGGATATGCTTACGCAAAATTCAGGACATATCTGCAACATTGCCTCTTCGGCAGGATTGGTATCTAATCCCAAAATGTCCGTATATGCAGGGAGCAAATGGGCTGTTGTTGGTTGGTCCGACTGCCTTAGGTTAGAAATGGAACAGTTGAAAAAAAACATCAAGGTAACCACTATTATGCCTTACTATATCAACACAGGAATGTTTGATGGTGTAAAATCCGTTCTACCTATATTAGACCCTGAAAAAGCGGCTAAAACCATCATTAGTGCTATAGAAAACAACAGAAAAATGGTAACGCTTCCTAGGTATATCTATCGTTTAACTCGTATAGGTCAAGGACTATTTCCTCTTCGTTTTTTTGATTGGTTTGCAGGAAGTTTACTAGGAATCTATAAAACAATGGCTGACTTTAAAGGTCATAAAAAATAATTATACCAATGGAAACTTCAAAAGCCGAAATATCAGCACTCGTCCAAAAACAAAAAGCATTTTTTGCGACTCAACAAACCAAGGCTATTGATTTTAGACTAAAGCAACTATCTTTACTAAAACAAGCCATACTAAAGTATCAGCCCGAAATAGAAGAAGCCTTATGGAAAGATTTACACAAATCTAAAGAAGAGGTTTACCTTACGGAAATCAGCATTGTTCTAAGTGAAATTAATTATCATTTAAAAAAATTAAAAAGTTGGGCTCGTCCTAAGAGGGTTTGGTCGCCTATTTCGGTACTTCCTGCATCTAGCCGTATCATTTACGAACCTTTGGGTGTGGCTCTTATTATCTCTCCGTGGAATTATCCGTTCCAGCTTCTTATCAATCCTCTAGTAGGAGCTATTTCCTCTGGCTGTTGTGCTTTACTAAAAGCTTCTCCTGACGCTCCAAATCTCGCTAATGTAGTGGAGAAAATGCTAACAGAATGTTTTCCAAAAGAGTACATTACCCTCGTTAAAGGTGGACGAGAAACCAACACCTACTTGTTAGAGGAACGTTTTGATTTCATTTTCTTTACAGGAAGTCCATCTTTAGGAAAAGTGGTTATGAAAGCGGCGGCAGAAAATTTAACGCCTATCGTGTTAGAATTAGGTGGCAAAAGCCCTTGTATTGTGGATAAAGATGCAAACCTCAACCTTGCTGCTAAAAGGATTGCGTGGGGAAAACTCATCAATGCTGGACAAACTTGCATCGCTCCAGATTATCTTTGGGTACACCGTTCAGTAAAAAAAGAACTTCTTGAGAAAATAGCCTACCATATCAAAGAAATGTATGGCTCCGATGTTAAATCTAGTCCTTTTTATCCTCGTATTATAAATGATAAATCCGTAGAAAGGCTTTCTAAATTTCTTAATGAAGGAAATATCTATTTAGGCGGAGAAGTAGATTTTAATCAAAAATATATAGCACCAACTATTATAGATAATGTAGAGCCTCACTTCGCTATTATGCAAGAGGAAATTTTTGGCCCCTTATTACCTGTGATGGCATTCGACCATATTGACGAGCCTATCTCGTGCATCAACCAATATGCAAAGCCATTAGCATTGTATTATTTTGGTAAAAATAAAACTGCTAAAGAGGTAATTTCAAAAACAAGTTCGGGTGGAGGTTGTATCAACGATACGCTTATGCATATTGCCAATCATCGTCTTCCTTTCGGTGGTGTTGGGAATAGTGGTATGGGCAAATATCACGGAAAGTACAGTTTTTTAGCCTTCAGTAATGAAAGAGCTATCATAAACACACCAACATTTTTAGACCTTCCGTTCAAGTACGTTCCTTTCAGGTTTTTTGAATGGGTAAAGAAAATGATATAGTTTTACCAATAAAAAAACCTCAGAATGAATATCTATTCTGAGGTTTTTAAAGAAGTCAATCAAGTATCAAAAATGTAGAAACTAATCTACATCTTTATTCAAAAATTTGTTTTCTCTAAGTTCTACTCTGCCATTGTTATCAGCTAAAAAACTACTGATACGCTCATCAGAAGGGCTATCATCTAACTTAATGTTTTTTCTTCTGAAAGCAGGCACTGTTTCAAAAGTATTTTCCTCATCTACATTTTGGTAACGAGAATTAAATTCTTTTAGCTTATTTCTTCTCTCCTGTACTTTAGAGTCTTCTACTTTTTTCTCTATAAAAGTAAAAAGCGTTTCCTCTTGAGCTATTTCTTCATTACGAAATATAGGTTTTTCTTCTACTTCATGAATTACTTGAGGCTCTTGAGACACAACATTATTAGATACTGTTTTTACTTCCTCTTCAAGAGTAGGCTCTTCTTCTTTTATTTTAAAGCTGAACTCTACAGGTCTTTCATCTAAGAATAAAGATTTGGTAGGTTGTATGCTACTTTCGTCTTTTGATTCAAAAGTAAAAGATATTCCTTTTGGTTCTTCGTATCCTTCATCATAAGAGAATAAATCTAATTCATTACTTCCTTCTTCAAACTCTTCATTAACCTCTTCAACATAGGTCATTGGTTGCACTTCTTGAACCGCTAACTGCTCTCCGCTTAATCTATTTGCTGAAAATTGTGGCGAAGAAAAATCATCTTCTTCATCTAACTTCACGATGTTTTTCTCTGTAACAACAGAACCTAGTCCTGCATTCTTAGCATCAGAAGAAATTTTAAATGGAGATTCTCTTCTAACCGAATTTGCCGTTTCGTGCAATGGTACCTTAACTACTTCCGTAGGACCTGCATTGATGTGGTTTTCATTAGTAAATCCCGTAGCAATTACCAATACTCTAATAGCATCGCCAAGTTCTTCATCTGTCCCTACACCAAAGATAATGTTAGCTGTATTTCCTGCTTCGTTTTGGATATAATCGTTGATAAGACCAATTTCGTCCATCGTAGCTTCAGAAGCCTCATCAGAACCACTCTGAATAAGAAGCAATACATCTTGAGCTCCTGTAATTTTGTTATCATTAAGAAGCGGAGAGTCTAATGCCTTTTTAACAGCTTCTTCTGCTCTCTTCTCACCCGTAGCACTTCCTGTGGACATCAAGGCTGTACCTGAATTCTGTAATACTGATTTAGCATCACGGAAGTCAATATTGATAACAAAAGAACCCGTAATTACCTCTGCCATACCTTTGGCTGCATTGGTAAGCACCTCATCTGCCTTAGAAAAACCTTGTTTAAATCCTAAGTTACCAAACTGTTGTCTTAGTTTATCGTTGTTTATCACGATGAGAGAATCCACATTATTTCTTAGTTTCTCTAGTCCTGCCTCAGCTTGGTCTAATCTTCTTTTTCCTTCAAAAGAAAACGGAACTGTAACGATAGCCACCGTTAAAATACCCATTTCTTTAGCCGCCTTAGCAATGATAGGTGCCGCACCTGTACCTGTACCACCACCCATACCAGCAGTAATGAACACCATTTTGGTATTTTGCCCTAGAGTGCTTTTTATTTCGTCTATACTTTCTATTGCAGCCTTTTCTCCCACTTCTGGGTCTGCACCAGCACCTAAGCCTTCTGTAGTTGTGATACCTAACTGAACTTTATTAGAAACAGGATTGTTATTTAGCGTTTGGGCATCTGTATTACAAATGACAAAATCTACGCCGTGAATCCCTCTTTCATACATATGTTTTAAGGCATTGTTTCCTCCACCACCTACACCTATCACCTTGATAATAGATGAGTTGCCTTTTGGTAAATCAAATTCAAAACCTGTTTTATTGGTATTTTCCATTACTTCATTTTAAATGACTAAATTACTTAATTATTCCGATTCCTCAAAGAATTTTTTTATCTTTTCTAAGATGTTTTGCCCTATAGTAGGCTTTTTAGAGGCATTTTGCTGAATCACAGTCTCATTATGAGTTGGTTTATCGCTGTCTAAAATTTTATCTTCTTGGTTGGTTTCATCAGAAACTGTTTGGCTAGAAACAGATACTTCTTCCTGAACTAAAGAATTAGTTTTTTTATCTCTAATAGACAAACTTTCCATTAAAAGCCCTATAGATGTTGCAAATTCAGGGCTTTTTAAATGCTGATTTTTATCGTTCGAAATATATTCATTAGCGTAACCTATACGGCTATCAAACCCTGTGATATAATTTGCGAGTTGTCTTAGATGCTTTAGGTTAGAACCACCACCTGTAAGCACAATCCCTGCAATGAGTTTTCTTTTTTTCTCGTGTGCTCCATAGGCTTTAAGTTCGGTGTTTACCATCTCCAAAATTTCTTCCACTCTGGCATGAATAATTTTAGCCAATGTTTTTAGAGAAATTTCTTTTTCAGTTCTTCCATGAAGCCCAGGAATGGTAACAAAAGTACTCTCCTTCTCCAATTCTGGAACAGCAGACCCAAAACGAACTTTAAGTTGCTCCGCGTGTTTTTCTATAATAGAACAGCCATCTTTAATATCTTCTGTAATAATACCTCCTCCGTAAGGGATAACACAAGTATGACGGATAATATTATCCTTAAATATTGCAATATCAGTAGTACCACCACCTATATCTACAATAGCTACTCCAGCCTCTTTTTCTTCCTTAGTCAAAACTGCTTCGGACGATGCCAATGGCTCCAAAGTAAGCGACTCCATCTCTAGCCCTGCTTCTTTAACGCATCTGCTGATATTTTTAATGCTACTCATCTGCCCTACTACCACATGGAAATTAGCTTCAAGACGTTTCCCGTGCATTCCTATTGGCTCCTGGATTTCGCCCTCCGAGTCTACCTTATATTCTTGTGGAAGTACATGGATAATCTCTTCGCCAGGAAGCATCACCAATTTCTTAACTTGATTTTTAAGCTCTTCTATATCCTCCTCTGTGATGTATTGGTCTGGATTTTCTCGCATAATATAATCCGAGTGTTGCAAAGAACGGATATGTTTACCTGCAATCCCCACCGTTACCTTAGTAATAGGTACGCCTGCACTTTTTTGAGCCTCGCTAACAGCTGTTTTAATGGAATTGATGGTTTGGGCAATATTGTTTACAATCCCTTTATGTACACCTAAACTAGGAGCCACCCCTACTCCCATAACCTCTATCTTACCGTACTGATTACGACGACCAACGATAGCAACAATCTTGGTGGTCCCAATGTCTAATCCTACTGAATACTCTTGGCTTTCCATTTATCTTGATTTGAATTTGATTTTATTTGTTCTTTTCTTCTTCTTTATCTGTTTCTTCTTTGTAACCTTTACTAAGTGTAGTTACAATCTGATTATCATATTTCAATGATATTTTGGTATATTTATCAGATGGTTGATAAACCAAATATTTTTCTACAAACGCTTTGAAACCTTTTACTTTGAAATCTATATTTTCCAAACTTCCTAGTTCTACTCTGTAGTTTTCTTCATTGGCAATAAGATAATAATTTTCTCTCTCTTTTACAACACCAATGAAAAACTTTTTACTAAAGTCGTCTTGATTTATCTTTTTTACCAATTCTATCAATTGAGGATATTCCTCTGGTTGCACATTACCACTTATGAGCATACACGATGCTGAATAGTTACGATTGATAGGAAATTCCACCCCTTTCTCATCTACATAAAACTCTTTCTTCCCTTTACTTAGCCTAAACACAGGCACTCTTTGCATAATATCTATATGCAATATACCATCAAGACTAAGATAAACATTGGCACTATCTACTGCAGAATATTCTGCAATTTTTCTTTCTAATTTTGGGATATCAATATCCCCAACTCTATTGGTAGTATTGGCTTTTTTAACAATGCTTTCTATTTCTTTCTCATCAATAAAATAGACTGGCTTCTCTCCTTGAATAATATTAACAGCCACTTTATCCATAGAGGCATTATTAAATCTTTTCATTGAAAAGTTTAACAAAAATCCCAGTAGGATAATCGTAACAGCTATTTTTAATATTCTGTATTTGTTCTTCATTTTAAAGTTCTATGCTTCCTTTAACCAGCTTACAATACCATCATAAAGCGTGTCTATATCTCCTGCACCTACTGTAAGTAAAATGTCAAAGTTTTTATTTTTAATTTTACCAAAAGCCTCCGACAAACTAGAAACCTCTTTATCTGCCAGTGTTACTTTTTCTAGCAACCAATCTGAACTAATGCCCTCAAAATCCTTCTGCAATTCTCTCGCAGGATAAATATCTAAAAGCATCAACTCGTCTCCTTGCGATAAACTTTTAGCAAAATCATCTGCAAAATCTCGCGTTCTACTGAACAAGTGCGGCTGGAATACTACCAAAAGTTTTTTATCTGGATAGAATGTTCGTATAGAGCCAATTACCGCATTAAGCTCCGTAGGATGATGAGCATAATCGTCTATATAAATCTTTCCGTTAGGGAAAATATGCTTGGTATATCTCCTTTTAATGCCTTTAAATTTAGCCAAAGCCTCTTTTAAATCTTCTAAAGAAACACCTATTTTATGTAAAACAGCCAGTGCTGCCGTGGCATTTTCCACATTATGAATGCCCGGTATTTCCCAACTAAAGCGTTGAGTTTCTCCATCTGGAGTATAGAAATTAAACGATATAAAATCTCCCTCCAGCCTCAACTCGTCTGAATAATAGTCTGCCTTTTCGTTTACAGCATAGGTAGTCGCATTTCTATCCAAGTTTATACCTTTTCGTACAAAAAGCTGACGCTCTTCCGATACCAAATAGGCAAAATCTCTAAAGCCTTTTTCTATGGTAGTTTTATCCCCATAAATATCTAAATGGTCTGCATCTGTAGAAGTTATAATTGCCCAATCTGGAGCTAAATTAAGAAAACTTCTATCGTACTCGTCGGCTTCCACTACGGAATAATCTTTCCCATTAAATATAAAATTAGACCCAAAGTTTTCGGCAATACCTCCTAAAAAACCAGAAAATGGTAAATTAACTTCCTTACAAAGATGGGCTACCAAGCTAGAAGTAGTAGTTTTACCGTGAGTTCCAGCAACAGCAATGCACTCGGTTTCGCTAGTAATAAGTCCTAAAACCTTCGCTCTTTTAAGTATCGTAAAACCTTTTTCTTGGAAAAAATCTAAAATACCTAGTTGTTTAATTGCAGGCGTATAAATCACTAAAGTGTCTTCGGGTTTAAAGGCTTTTATTTGCTCATCAATACTATCTTCAAAACTGATTTTTATCCCTTCCGAAATAAGTGCCGAAGTTAGTTTAGTAGAAGTTTTATCATAGCCTAAAACCGTTTTTCCAATGGAATGGAAATATCTCGCCAAAGCAGACATTCCTATCCCTCCAATGCCTATGAAATAAAAATTTTGATATGTACTAATATTTTGCATTTCTATTTAAAAACTTTAATTATTTCATCTACAATTTCCTCTGTAGCCTTTGGTTTTGCGAAATAAGATAGGTTTTGCCCCATTTCCTTTCGTAAATTTTCGTTACCACAAATTTCTGAAAGCGTATTCCAAAAACGCTCTTTCATCTCCACATCTTTTACCATTCTTGCTGCATTTTTCTCAACTAAAACCATTGCATTTTTGGTCTGGTGATCCTCTGCTGCGAAGGGAAGAGGCACTAATAAAATAGGCTTCTTAACTACCGCCAACTCCGAAATAGCAATCGCACCTGCTCTGGACACAATCACATCTGCCGCAGAATAAGCTAATGCCATATCTGTGATAAATTCCTTTAGTTGGATTGTATCTTCTTCTAAATTAACCTTATCTTTAATCGTTTGATATTCTGTTTTTCCTGTTTGCAAAATCAGTTGCCAACCTTCCTTTTTAATCCTTTCCAAATTTTCTAACCAGCCATTATTAAGTGTTCTAGACCCCAACGAACCTCCTACGGAAAGAATACTCAATTTATTAGGGTCTAATCCTAACTTTTCTTTAGCCGTAGCAGTATCTGTAAGCCCCTCCATTAAAGATTGTCTAATAGGATTTCCCGAAAAAATCGTCTGGGTTTTTGGAAAAAAATGAGCCATATCAGGATACGCCGTAAAAACAGCTTTAGCTTTCTTTCCTAAGAAAAGATTTGTCTTCCCAGGTAGAGAGTTTTGCTCCTGAACAAAAGTAGGCACACCCAAACGAGAAGCCATATATAAAGCTGGACCACTGGCAAATCCGCCTGTACCTATTGCCACATGAGGTTTAAAA
The DNA here is from genome assembly GCF_009663465.1 of Riemerella anatipestifer. Classification (GTDB taxonomy): domain Bacteria; phylum Bacteroidota; class Bacteroidia; order Flavobacteriales; family Weeksellaceae; genus Riemerella; species Riemerella anatipestifer_C. The sequence continues at coordinate 38,704 of NZ_QXHU01000002.1, read as the reverse complement.
TCTTTTATTATGCGATTGGCTTTCCTAACACTAGAAACAATTTTGAAAGGCAGTTTAAAATTCGCTAAAAGACTGCTCCTATTAAATCCTGAAATGTTAAGTCCTTCTATTCTAAACCCAGCTTGAGGCACTTTCTCCATCTCCATCTTATTCTCTGCCCCAATGAACAAAAATTCCGCTTTAGGAAATCGTCTTTGTATCTCTTGAGCAATGGCTATCGCAGGGAAAATATGTCCCCCTGTACCACCACCACTCATTAAAACTCGAGGTGCAAAATCTTGATTGATATGATATATATTTTCTGACATTTTATTCTTTAATATTAAATTAGCTTTTAGGCAATATCATTTATTTCCTCGATGTTTTGTTTTTTACCAATGCCTTCTTCATCATAAATTTGTATCCTAGAGCTAATATTGAGTATTAAACCTAATTGAGCGTAAGTTACTAACATAGAAGTACCTCCGTAGCTTATCAATGGTAAAGGTTGTCCCGTTACAGGAATGAGATTAAGTGCCACCATAATATTAGCACTGAGCTGAATGAAAATCATAATTCCTAAAGAAATAACCAATAGAGAACCGAAAAAAGCCCTAGTTCTACTCGCTATAATTAGTATTCTTATAATGATAATAAAATACATACCCAATAAGCCAACTGCGCCTATTACACCATATTCTTCCACAATAATGGCAAAAATAAAGTCCGATGCCGACTGCGGCAACCTCTGTTTAAGAGCACTTTTGCCTGGTCCTTTACCTGTAATACCTCCATGTACTATAGCTGCCTTAGCGTGCATCACTTGATAATTTTTAGCCTTTACTGCATCTCTTTCGGCACTATCTAATTGTGCGTCTTTTGAGGAGGAGAAAGATTCTACCCTACTTATCCAAGTATGAACACGGTTGTTAGGCATTAAATTAGTGTTCAATGCTACCAAAATAAAAATAATAGAAGCTAAGCCCGACAAAGAGACAAATCCTGCAATATACTTCCACGGGAATTGCCCTATTACAAGTACAATTAGAGAGGTAGCTAAAATCATAAGTGCTGTGGAACCGTTATCTTTGGCTACTAAAATAAATACCAATAGTATTGGTCCAAAAACATACATAATGTTTTCTATGGGAAGCCTTTGTCTTTGAATATTTTTGGTTAAATAACGGCATAGATAGATAACTAACATCAAAGCTGCCAACGCCGACGGCTGAAATGAAATTGCCGTACCTGGTATTTTAAGCCATCTAGAAGCACTAGCCCCATCTATGGTTTGCCCTGTAAAAATGGTAACTCCTAAAAGAATCACAGAAAGTACAAGAAGTATGGAGCTCAACTTCCCTATAAATTCATATTTTATAGCTCCGATGACTCTCATCAAAAACAATCCCAAAGCAATAAACATCACATGCTTGATAAGGTGGCTAGTGGTTGTCCCTGTATTTACAATGTATTCTAAATTAGAACTCGCCGAATAAACAGGAAGTATAGAGAATACAGAAATTAGAATTACTGTAATCCACAGCACTCTGTCTCCTTTTAGATATTCTATTTTTTTATTTACTTCTGTATGCTCCATTGTTTATTATTTTAGAACCTCAGCTTTAAACTTTTCACCTCTATCTTCGTAGTTTTCAAATAAATCAAAACTTGCACAGCACGGCGAAAGGAGTACAGCATCTCCCGCTTCTGCTATGGATTTTGAAATTTTAATAGCTTCTTCCATACTAGAAGTATTATAGATAAACTCTTTTTTATCTCTAAAGAAATCTATAATCTTTTGGTTATCTATACCTAAGCAAACAATTGCTTTTACTTTCTTCTTAACTAATTCTTCTATTTCGGTGTAATCATTGCCTTTATCCACTCCTCCTACAATCCAAACGGTAGGCTGTGTCATACTTTCTAAAGCGTAATAAGTAGCGTTTACATTAGTAGCTTTACTATCATTGATAAATTTAACTCCGTTAAGATTAGCTATTTCTTGTAACCTATGATCCACAGCTTGGAAGGTCATCAATGAATTTCTAATACTTTCATTGCTAATATTAAGTATTTTACCCGCTATAGACGCTGCTAAGCTATTAGCCACATTATGATTTCCGATAAGAGCTAAGTCTCTAATTTTCATAGTAAACTCATCTTTAAGTTTTACCACAATGCTTTCATCGTCCATATATCCGCCCTCTGCTAGAGTTTCTTTTATGGAGAATGGCACTTTTTTAACCTTTAAATCTAACTCCTGAAGAATTTTTTGACTCATCTCATCATCTTTATTATAGATGAAGAAATTATCATATTCTTGATTTTCAGTAATTCGGAATTTAGCTAAAGCGTACTCCTCATAATTATAATTATATTGGTCTAAATGGTCTTGACTCAAATTAAGAAGCAACGAAATGTATGGTCTAAAATTCTGAATATCATCTAATTGAAAACTACTGATTTCCAAAACATAATAATCAAAAGATTCATCGACTACTTGTTTAGCAAAACTCTTCCCTATATTACCTCCCAAACCTACATTCATCCCATTATCTTTAAGGATATGATAGATGAGAGAAGTAGTAGTAGTTTTACCATTACTGCCTGTAATTGCCACAATTTTAGCATTAGTAAATTCCGATGCAAATTCTATTTCGGAAGACAGTCTTATCCCTTTCTGATTGATTTTAAATACAATATCTGCCTTTTTAGGAATACCTGGGCTTTTAACCACCCAATCGGCATTTAAAATTCGTTCTTCATCGTGCTGACCTTCTTCAAATTCTATATTATTCTCTATCAGTTGTTTTTTATACTCTTCTTTTATACTTCCTCTATCGGATACAAAAACCTCCATACCTTTCTTTTTAGCAAGGTAGGCTGCCCCAAAACCACTTTCTCCAGCTCCTAAAACTACTATTTTCATATTCCTTAATGTTTTTATTGAAAATACTTATCTGATTTTAAGTGTAATTAAACATATAATTGCTAAAACTACCCCTATGATTATCATTCTATTAACAATCTTACTTTCGTGGTAACCACTCTTCTGATAATGATGATGAAGAGGAGACATTTTAAACAATCGGTTATTTTGAGCATATTCTAATCCATATTTTTTCTTTCTGTATTTGAACACTGCTACCTGAAGCATTACCGATAAGTTTTCAATTAAAAAGATTCCACATAGCACAGGTATCAATAATTCTTTTCTTAGAATAATGGATAAAACTGCAATAACTCCTCCTAGCATTAAACTCCCTGTATCTCCCATAAACACTTGGGCAGGATAGGTATTGTACCAAAAGAAACCAATAACCGCCCCCACCATAGCTACCGCAAAAATGGTAGTTTCTCCCATATTAGGCAAGAACATAATATTGAGATAATCTGCAAAGATGATATTCCCCGAAACATACGCAAAGAAAGCCAATGTGAGTAAGATAACGGCACTCGTACCTGCAGCTAAACCGTCTATACCATCGGTAATATTAGCCCCATTGGAAACAGCCGTAACAATAAATATCGCCATCGGAATGAAAACTACCCAAGCCAATTCTTCTGCTTCTTGCTCGTCCATCCAAAAGAGAATACCACTATAATCAAACTCATTATTTTTAATCATCGGTACGGTAGAAATCACTTTTTTTTCTTCCTTCATAAAGTTTTGCTCTACATTGTTGCGATTAATCTCTTTTGCATCTGCATATTTTCTTTTAACGGTAATATCAGAATTAAAAAACATTGTAACACCAACAATCAGCCCTAAACCAACTTGACCTATGACTTTAAATTTACCACTTAAACCGTCTTTATTCTTCTTTATTTTTTTAAGATAATCATCTATAAAGCCTATCGCTCCCATCCAAAGCACAGATACAATGAGTAGAATAATATAGATATTCGTAATCTTAGTAAACAATAATACAGGTATTAAGGTAGCTATAATGATGATAAGACCTCCCATAGTAGGGGTACCTTCTTTTTGTTTTTGCCCATCTAATCCTAAATCTCGCACCAACTCTCCCATCTGTTTTCTACGGAGAAAATTGATGATTTTTTTACCATAAACCAACGCAATAATAAGCGACAATAGAACCGCCATAGCAGCCCTAAAAGAAATATACCTCAACAGGTTAAGACCTGGTATATGTATGCCGTTAGCCGTAAGATATTCGTATAAGTAGTATAACATATTTGTATTTCTTATTTTTAAATTATTGTTTTTCTATTTACTCATCATTTTACACAATTCTAATATTACCTCCTTATCATCAAAGTGATGTTTTACCCCATTAACTTCCTGATAAGTTTCGTGACCTTTCCCCGCCACGAGTATAATATCTTTTGGCTCTGCAAATTTTATAGCCATTTTAATAGCTTCTCTTCTATCTGGGACTACCGTATATTTACTAAAACATTGTGGCTCCACGCCCGCCTCTATCTCTTGGATAATGGCATTAGGGTCTTCTGTTCTAGGATTGTCCGATGTAATAATTGCTAAAGTAGATTTCTGTGTAGCTATTTTACCCATTTCAGGGCGTTTACTTTGGTCTCTATCACCACCGCAACCAAACACACTAATCAACCTTTCGTTTTTAGTTCGTATTTCGTTGATGGAGTCCAGAATATTCTCTAAAGCATCTGGCGTGTGTGCATAATCTACTACAAAAAAGATTCCGCCTTCTGACTTTATCGTTTCAAACCTGCCATTAACTCTTTTCAGCTGAGAAATTGCCGTAAGTATTTCCACCTCATCAAACCCTAGCTCTCTAGCTATACCGAACACTAAAAGTAAATTATAAACATTAAACTTCCCTGTTAGGCTCGTCCAAACTTCTTTACCATTAAAATTAAGCAGCATTCCGTTAAAATCCACTTCTAATAATCGACCATGATAATCGCTCAAGGTTTTTAACGCATAGGTTTTCTTTTTAGCCTTGGTATTTTGGAGCATTACCAATCCGTTTTTATCATCTAGATTAGTAATTGCCACCGCCGAATCTGGCAAATTATCTAAAAATGATTTTTTGGTATTAAGGTATTCCAAAAAGGTTTTATGGTAATCTAAATGGTCGTGGGTAATATTGGTAAAACCTGCCACTTTAAAATGTAAACCTTCCGTTCTATTTTGATGAATACCGTGAGAAGAAACTTCCATAAAGGCATACTCACAACCTTGTGCCACTGCTTTTGCTAATAGTTCGTTAAGTTTAACCACGTCTGGTGTAGTGTGCGTAGATGGGAAAACCTCATCATCAATCCTATACTCCACCGTAGAAATAAGTGCAGACGGATAACCTAAATTTTTAAATACATCGAAAAGTAAGGTAGATACAGATGTTTTACCATTAGTCCCAGTAACACCTACCAGATTAAGCTTTTCAGAAGGATTACCATAAAAGTTAGATGCTAATTGCCCCAATGTTTTAGACGAATTTTTCACTTTAACATAAGTGATTGTTTCATCTAAAATTTCAGGTAAATCTTCCAATACAATAACATTAACTCCTTTTTCTATTGCAGAACTAATGAACTGGTGTCCATCTGAAACACTTCCTTTGATAGCTACATAAAGGCTTTTTGCTTCTGCCTTTCTACTATCAAAAATAATAGAGTTTACCTCAATGTCTAATGCACCGATGGTTTCTAAAACTGGTATATTATGTAATAACTCTCTGAGTAACATATTTTATCAATTTTTATTTTTGTAGTGTAAGGTAAATTTTTTGGTCTTTCTTTATGATAGTTCCTTCTTTAGGAAACTGTTCTAAGACTTTACCTACACCTTTATAATCTACACGATAACCCAAATTCTCCAACTGTGGAATAACTTCTCTACCTGCCATACCTACTAATGCAGGCATCTGCCGACGGTTTATTGCTATCTTTACCTTAGGAGCAGTCATCTTGTTTAAGTTCACTTTTTTATCCTGAAGCATTTCTTTTTCTACATTCAGAGGCGTTTTTAAGAAGGTTTTCCCTGCTATCTCTTTAAATACAGGAGCCGCCACTGTACCTCCATAAAACCCAATAGAAGTATCGGGCTGATTAACCATAACAATACAAGTATATTTTGGATTATCCGAAGGATAAAATCCTGCAAAAGATGCCTGATATTTCATTGGACCAGCTTTCCAGTATTCAAATCTTGCCGTGCCTGTTTTTCCTGCCATTTTAAGATTAGGTGTGAAGATACTCTTCGCTGTCCCCTTTTCCACTGCTTTGGTAAGAGCGTCTGTCATCATTTTTATAGCTTTATCTGATGCCATCTTATTTACCATTACCTCTGGTTTGGCCTCGTATGTCGTTTTGCCGTCTTTCATTATTTTATCTATAAAAAGAGGCTTTACCATTTTACCATTATTAGCAATACCATTATAAAATGTAGCTAACTGCAACAATGTAAAGCTGGACGAATAACCGTAAGACAAAGATGCTAGAGTAGCCTTGTTCCACCTCTTATCCTCTGGAGTAACTATCTTTGGTTTTGTAATACCAGGGAGTTCTATATCCATCTTATCAAACATCTTCCATCTTCTAAGATGATTAAGGAATACCTCTGGTTTATCCGCATAATATTTGGTGATGAGTTTGGCAGTACCTACGTTACTTGATTTTGCCAAAACATCACTAATCTCATAAGTTCCTCCACTATGTCCATCAGAAATCTTTTGTTTAGCATAAGTCCATACTCCATCACCTACATTTACGGTTGTATTTTCATCTATAAAACCATCGTCCATCGCCGCCAAAAGAGAAACCACCTTAAAAGTAGAGCCTGGTTCCGTAGCATTTTTTATGGCATAATTGTATGAATCTACATAAACTCCATTTTCTTTTTTCCTAAGATTTACCATAGCTCTTACCTTTCCCGTCTGGGTTTCCATAACGATAACCGTACCGTGGTCTGCATTAAAACTTATTAGCTGCTTTTCTAATGCAGAATGAGCAATATCTTGTATCCTTAAATCAAGAGTGGTATAGACATCTTGCCCATCAACAGGTTCTTTAGCTTTCCAATGGTCAATAGGTTTCCACTGGGTTGAATTAACTCTTTGCTCCAGTCTTGAACCGTCTTTACCCGACAGATATTCACTAAACGCTCCCTCAAGTCCAGATTTATAGGCTTCGTTATCCATACCTATAGTCCCTGAACCTATTTTTGCGGTAGCCATTTCTCTCTTGTATTTTCTATCAACAATAAAGCCACCTCTATTTTTACCTTTATTAAAGATAGGGAACTTTCTTATACGGTCGTACTCATCAAAATCTAAATCCCGCTTAAGAGAATAATACTGATTGCCTTTTTTCCGCTGAACATCAAAATTTTCTCTGAAGTAATGCTTAGGTTTCCCAAACATTTTACTTAAAGAATCGGTAAGCGCTCCTATATTCTTACTATATAAAGTATCTTTTATAGTCTTAAAATCTATATAAACATCATACCTCATAACTGTAGTGGCAAGTATAGAACCATCTGAGGCATACAAGTTGCCTCTCACTGCTTTTAGCGTTGCCTCTCTATAGTTTTTATTGATATAATCTTCTTCTATCTCCTGAACATTAGTATTTTGCAATAAGAAAATACGAATAATGAAAGTAATAAACAAAAAGAAAGCAGCACCTCCAAAAAGGTACCCCCACATCAATGTCTTGGTTCTTTTTCTATCAAATTCGTTCTTAGTTTGCATTAGTAGAATCTAATTTTATAATCAATTTATGAGGGTGATTCTCTAGCGGAACCAAAGAATCCTTCAGTACTTCTTTTCCCAATTCACTCTCTAGTTTTATTTTGATTAGTTTACTTTGTGCGTATGCATTTCTAGATTTATATTCTTCCGTTTGCTCTTTCAAAGTATTGATTTGCTTTATTTTTTTGCTCGCTAAATGGTTGGTATAGATAATCCCTGCCATCATCACGGCTAATAATATAAAGTATTTGTAATGAGCTTGTATCTCATCACGATTTAAGAAATTACCTTTAACAATATCGCTAAAGGTTAGTTTCTTTTTTTTATATGTTTGTTTTTTAGCCATCTCTAACTTTCAAAAAAAACATTTACACCTTAATACCTACCCTCATTTTAGCACTTCTCGCTCGAGAGTTAGCCTCAATTTCTTCTTCCGTAGGAACAAATGCTTTGGATTGCAACAACTCAAATGCTTTGGTATAGTTCCCATAAATATCTCTTTCTGGCTCACCATCAAACATTCCATTCTTCAAGAAACGTTTTACCAGCCTATCTTCTAAAGAATGATAAGATATTACCACCAATCTTCCTCCAGGTTTTAGAATTCTATAAGCTTGTTCTAACATTTCCTTCAAAGCCTCCAATTCTTGATTAACCTCAATTCTTATCGCTTGAAATAACTGTGCGAAAAATTTATTCTGCTTATGTGGAGGAATATATTTAAAAACACTTTTTAAATCTTCCGTTGTCTTAATCGGTTTTGATTTTCTGTAATGAACCAACTCTCTCGCCAATTTCCTTGCTTCTCTTAACTCCCCATAGTGATAAAATATATCAGCCAAATGCTCTTCTTCATACTCATTAACCACCTTTTGAGCATTCAAACCTTGCATTACATTCATTCTCATATCTAACGGCGCATCACTCCTTGTAGAAAAACCTCTTTCCGCTGCATCAAACTGATGAGAAGACACTCCCAAGTCAGCCAATATCCCATCTACTTGGGTAACCCCATAAAGCATAAGAGAGTTTTCTAAAAACCTAAAATTCTGATTGATAATTGTAAAACGCTCATCATCTAATTTATTTTCCAAAGCATCTAAGTCTTGGTCAAAGCCAAAATGCCTTCCAGCAGAAGACAATCTAGAAACAATTTCCCTAGAATGTCCACCACCTCCAAAAGTACAATCTACATAAACCCCATCTGCATTTAGCACAAGAGCATCTACACTTTCTTTTAATAAAACTGACTGATGATACATCTTTTTAATTTACTATAATTTACAAACCTTCCCAATCACTCCCCATTACTTCCTCCGCCAAACTAGCAAAGTCCTCTTCTTTCATTACTATATTTTCTTCATAGGATTTTTTATCCCATATTTCAAAAAAATCTCCTACACCAGAAATTACGATTTCTTTTTCCATACCAGCAAAGTCTTTTAAATCTTTAGGTATCTGAACTCTATCCGATTTATCCACCTCTACCGCCTTTACTCCCGCAGTGAAAACTCGTATGAAATCTACATTTTTCTTTACAAACCTATTCAGTTTATTTAGCCGCTCCATTAGAGCCTCCCAAGTACTTACAGGATAAACTTCCAAACATTTCTGAAACACCGCTCTCTTTATCACAAAATCTTTTCCGTGAGCTTCTGACAAAAGTTTAGCTAACGCCGAGGGCAGCTTTATTCTGCCCTTATCATCTATCTTACACTCATATGTTTCAAAGAAATAATTCATCGGATACAAAAATAGATAATATTTTCTAAAAATTTCCACTTTTTTCCACTTTTTAACTCATTGTGGATAAGTTTTATCCAATCCAATAAAGCAGCCTAATTATCTGATTATCTAAGTGTAACGAAATATTTAACTCCCCTCCATCAAAACTGCAATTACACAAGGTTTTCTAAGTATAATAAAAATAAAACATTATGATTTTTATATCGTTTGTTTAATCATTAATTCGTATTTTTGCAAGGTTTAGTAGTGTTTTATGATTTTTAAAACTAAAAAAGAAAAGAAATTCAATTTTATTGAAGAGGGAGAGGGTCACCCTCTGGTACTCCTGCACGGGCTTATGGGAGGGCTGAGCAATTTTGATGATATGATAAAATTCTTTTCTGAAGAAGGATATAAAGTCTATGTACCAGAATTGCCCATATACGACCTTCCTATTCTAAATACTAATTTAACTGCTATTTCTAAGTTCGTCGCAAAATTTATAAAAGAAGATATTAAAAAGCCGGTTACTGTCGTAGGTAATTCTATGGGAGGGCACATAGGTCTTATCCTGACATTAGCCAAACCTGAACTTGTTAAAAACCTAGTTCTTACAGGTAGTTCAGGATTATATGAAAAATCTTTTGGAGATAGTTTCCCTAGAAAAGGCGATAAAGAATATATCAGAAAAAAAACACAGGAAGTTTTTTATGACCCTGCCGTAGCTACAGACCAACTAGTAGATGAAGTATTCTCTGTGGTTAATGATAGAATGAAAGGCATCAAAACCGTAATGCTAGCTAGAAGTGCCATAAAACACAATATGGTAAAAGACCTTCCTAAAATTACTTGTCCTACCTGCATTATTTGGGGTAAACAAGACAGTGTAACTCCGCCAGAGGTAGCAGTTGATATGCACAAATATATCCCCAATTCAGATTTATATTGGATAGATAAATGTGGACACGCAGCTATGATGGAAAAACCACAAGAGTTCAACGAAATTCTCCTCTCTTGGCTCAAGAAGGTTAATAAATAAGAACTAGAAAATAGAGGAAGCCTAAATGCTTCCTTTTTTATTATTTAAAATTTAATACTAATAAAAATGATTTCTATAAAAAGTGCCGAGTTTGTTAAAAGTAGCCAAAAGTGGCAAGAATGCCCCGAAGCTAATCTTCCAGAATATGCATTTATAGGGCGTTCTAATGTGGGCAAATCCTCGTTAATCAATGCCATTACAGGAAATAAAAATTTAGCTAAAACCTCCCAAACTCCTGGAAAAACCCAACTCATCAATCATTTCATTATCAACGAAGAGTGGTATTTAACTGACCTCCCTGGTTATGGTTATGCCAAAGTTTCTAAGACCCAAAGAAAAGATTTTGAAAAACTAATCACCAATTATATCCTCAATCGAAAAAATTTGGTAAACCTTTTCATTCTTGTAGATATAAGACATACGCCTCAAAAAATAGATTTGGAATTTATTGAATGGTGTGGAGAAAGTGGCATTCCGTTTTCTATTGTTTTCACAAAAGAAGACAAACTAAAGCCTAATGCCGCTAAAAGAAATGTAGAAGACTATACCAAAAAACTATTAGAAAATTGGGAAGAAGCTCCACAAATGTATATTACTTCCGCCGAAAAGAAAACAGGCACAGAAGCTATTTTAGAATACATAGAACAAACCAACCTATTTTTACAACAGAATAAAGTTAACTTTAATGAATAGCATCAACTATACAGATTTAACTTGGCATATTAAAGCCTTCAACGAACTTTCCGTTTCGGAACTTTATAAAATTATGGTTGCTAGGCAAGAAGTATTTATTATAGAACAAAATGTAAAATACCAAGACGCTGATAACACAGACCAAAAAGCCTTTCATATATGGGCAGAGAATAGCAAAGGGCAACTATTGGCTTACTGTAGAATCTTCCCTGAAGGTGTAAAATACAACGAAACCTCAATAGGAAGAGTACTCACTACCTCTCTTGGAAGGGGAAAAGGCATAGGAAGACAACTCGTATCTTACGCCATAGAAGCCATAGAGAATATATATAAAACTTCCCGAATCAGAATATCTGCCCAAGACTATCTTTTGAAATTCTATTCAGAATACGGTTTTTCTGATACTGACAAAAAGTATTTAGAAGATAATTTACCACACACAGAAATGGTTCGACAGTAATTTTAATATTACTTCAACCAACCTAAAGCTCCAAAATAAGCTTTAAATTTAGCGACTTTTGGTCCCACCACCGCACTACAATAAGGCTGAGTGGGATTATCTTTATAATACCCTTGATGGTAACTCTCCGCCTTCCAAAACTTTTTAAAAGGAGCAAGCTCTGTAACATAAGTACCACTCCATTTTCCTGTTGCTTCAGATGTTTTTATAGCCTGTTCCGCTTTTTGTTTTTCCTCTTCCGAACGATAGAAAATAACTGAACGATATTGTGTTCCTATATCTTCTCCTTGTCGGTTGAGTTGAGTTGGGTCGTGTAGAAAAAAGAACACCTCCATCAGCTGTTCAAAAGAGATTTCATTGGGTCTGTAAGCTATCTGTACCACCTCCGCATGTCCTGTTTCTCCTGTACACACCTCTTCATAAGTTGGATTTTCTTTATGACCTCCTGAGTAGCCAGACTCTACCGTTTCCACTCCTTTTAGCATATTGAAACAACTTTCCACACACCAAAAACAACCACCTCCTATGGTTAAGTATTCTATATTTTCCATATTCTCATTTTTATTTAAAGAAACTTGGTTATTTTTACAATTAACCAAACTTATAAAACTCACCAAAAGTATTAAAAAATTCTTCATCAAAACAAGTTTTCATTTTGTTAATAGCCAATTTCTATCTTAAAAACCTACACCTAAAATTGGCATAGGAATTGGGACTATAAAGCACTGCTTTAATTCTACTTATTTAAAAGTAAAATAAAGACAAAAGTAACGATTATAAAAACAAAAAAGCGACAGTTTGTCACTTTTAACATTTATTTGAAGCCATAAAGATATGATTGATATTGAAGAACTTTCTCTAGACGGACTTTTAAATGAAAATTTCAGTTTCGTAACTGAAGAAATTAAAGAAAAGGCAGAAAATACAGAGCAAAACTTATTTCCTATCCTTCCTGTAAGAGATATGGTGATGTTTCCTAAAATTATTATGCCTATTACTGCAGGGAGAGAGAAATCTATAAAATTACTACAAGATGCACAGCTTAATAACGAAGTTATAGGCATCATTTCTCAAAAAAATGCTAAAGAGCAAAACCCTACAGAGAAAGATTTATACAAAGTAGGGACTACTGCCAAAATACTTAAAATCATTAAACTTCCTGATGGTAATATCACCGCAATTATGCGAGGTGTCGGAAGGTTTAAACTAAATAAACTCGTAGAAAAAGAGCCTTTCTTAAAAGCTGAAATAGAAAAACTAAACGAAACTTCTACCAAAAGCAAAGAAGAGTACGAAGCTCTTATAGAAAACATTAAAGAATTAGCTCTTAAAATTATAGAGCTAGACCCACAAATTCCTAACTCGGCAAGGTTTGCAATTACAAATATTGAATCTCAAGAAGAACTCCTCAATTACATCTGTGCTAATGCAAAATTTACCGCTGAGGAAAAACAAAAATTATTAGAAACCAAGAGCTTTTTAGTTCGTGCAAAAAAATGTTACGAACTGATGCACGATGAGTTTAATAAATTAGAACTCCGCAGCATTATCCATCAAAAAACCACAAGGGAGATGGATAAAAACCAAAGAGAATATTTTCTGAATCAACAAATAAAAGCCATACAAGAAGAGCTTGGCGGAGGTCCAGAAAACGATGCCGCAGAACTCCAAGAGAAAGCAAAAAAAATAAAGTGGAGTGAGGAGATAGAACAACATTTCCAAAAAGAAATACATCGCCTTAACAGACAAAACCCTCATTCTCCAGACTACAATGTACAAAGGAACTATCTTGATTTTTTCACAGATTTACCTTGGGAACACTACTCCAAAGATATATTTGATTTGAATAGAGCCGAAAATGTACTCAACTCCGAACATTTCGGTATGGAAGATGTTAAAAAACGGATTCTAGAATACATTGCCGTTCTCAAGTTAAAAAACAATATGAAATCGCCTATCCTTTGCCTTGTAGGACCTCCAGGCGTGGGGAAAACCTCATTAGGAAAATCCGTTGCAGATGCTTTAGGAAGAAAATACATCAGAATTTCTTTAGGAGGACTACACGACGAAAGCGAAATTAGAGGACACCGAAAAACCTACATCGGTGCTATGGCAGGACGCGTACTCCAATCCATCAAAAAAGCAGGGACTTCCAACCCCGTTATCGTATTAGACGAAATAGACAAAATAGGTCAAGGCATACACGGAGACCCTTCCTCTGCCTTGCTAGAAGTTCTAGACCCAGAACAAAACAAAACTTTCTATGATAACTTTCTAGAAATAGGGTACGATTTGTCTAAAGTAATGTTTATTGCAACCGCCAATAGCCTAAGTACCATTCAAAGACCACTATTGGATAGAATGGAGGTCATTCAGCTCTCAGGCTATACCGTAGAAGAAAAAGTACAAATTGCAAAAAAACACTTAATAAAAAAGCAAATTGCAGAGAACGGATTAAAAAACACCCAACTAAAACTAGGAGTTAAAGAAATCACTCATATCATAGAATCTCACACTAGAGAAAGCGGCGTGAGAAATCTAGAGAAAAAAATAGCCAAAATAGCACGATGGATTGCCCTGCAAATTACAATGGAAAAAGAGTATAATCCTAAAATAAACATTGCTACCATTGACGAAATATTAGGCGTTCCTATCAAAAAAAATCTATCCGAAATGCTCGATGTTCCTGGTGTAGTTACAGGTCTAGCGTGGACGAGCGTAGGGGGTGATATTCTTTTCATTGAAAGTATTTTATCCGAAGGAAAAGGAAATCTCACTATGACGGGTAATCTAGGAAATGTAATGAAAGAATCTGCCACCATTGCACTAGAATACATCAAAGCAAAGCACCAAAGCCTAGGAATAGAACAAGAAACTCTATCCAAAAACAATATACACCTGCACATTCCCGAAGGGGCTACACCAAAAGACGGTCCTTCAGCAGGTATAGCTATGCTAACCTCAATGGTTTCTAGCTTCAGAAATAAAAAAGTACGACCTCATATCGCTATGACGGGCGAAATTACTCTAAGAGGTAAAGTGCTCCCAGTAGGAGGTATTAAAGAAAAGCTATTAGCCGCATCTAGGTCAGGCATCAAAGAAGTTATCTTATGCGAAGATAATAGGAAGGACTACGAAGAGATAAAAGATAAGTCTTTAAATAGCCTAAAAATTCATTATGTAAACACAATGGAAGAAGTCATCAATCTTGCCTTAGAAAGTTGAAATTAGGGGTAAATCTATCTTATTTAAACATAAAAACTCGCTCCATTATTCTGTGGAGTGAGTTTTTTTTGGCGTGTCCCTTTCCAATTCTAAAGCCCTAGCAAGGGTCGGTCTACGGGCAGTCGCTATCTTACAAAGCCCATACCTATCCCTTACACCTTTGTAAGATGAGCTCCAACAATGCCCTTCGCCCTCACGCAACGGCATTCATAATACAAATTTCAATCACTTAGTTCCAACTCTTTTAAACTTTCAGAAAACACTGCGAGAAGTTATCCTATCTCTCGCACCGTTTTAATCAAAACGGTGCAAGGAGTTTTATAATCCTACGCCGATGTGTTGCTTTACCCTACAACCCTCCGTTGTCTTAGGCTACGCCGATGTGGCGTCTGATAAGACAACACACCTCCTTCCTAAACACTCCAAACAAAAAAGCCTCTAGCAATACTGCTAGAGGCTTTTCAAAAATAAAAACTGGCGGCGACCTACTCTCCCACTTTCGTAGTACCATCGGCGCTGGTGGGCTTAACTTCTGTGTTTAGAATGCTCCGATTAAGGCACTTATAAAACGATAAGTCCTCTAGAACTTAAAAATATAATATCCCACGATTCCATAAGTTCCTTATTTTATTGCTCATAGTTTTAATCTCTTCATATCCCAATTATTACAGCGAAAGAGATGACAAACTTTGGCAAACCTACAAAGAAGAACACCCCGAAGATTTTGAGGAACTCCCAAAACTGAAGGAACCTGATATATGGGAAGAACTTAATAGATTGCGTAGGCAGTAATAACTATTTATTTTTGGTTTCCTCTAAAATAATGGAAGGTAGTTGTTGCTTTCTTCTTTCTCTAGTTTCTTCTTTTTTGGCAGAGGTAATCCATAACATTAGTTCTTTTTTTCGGGTGTACGATAGCTTGTTATAAGCTAACCCTACTTCAGGATAAGCATTAAATATAGTTAATACGTCCTCGGGTACAACCACCACTCGTTCCTCCAAATCTTGCTCAAGGCTTACCTCTACAGTGTCTCCAAAGGTTTTATTTAATGAAGTCCTCACTTCTTTAGTTAAAATTAAAAAATGGTAGGATTTGCCCATTTTAGCAAGGCTTCCTCGGTATGGCACTTTATTGTCAAATAGCACTTTTACCTTTACTTGTCCTTTTTTACCAAAAAGTTCTTCGGTGGAAAAAGGGAAAACCACATAACCAGCATTGTCTGTTCCGTGTTGGATAATTTCTGCAGTGAAGTTAATAGTTTTCATATTAAATTTTTCCATTTAGAAAATCTTGTCTTAGAGGTTCATCTAGTTTTTCTATGGCGTATCTTAGTGTGGTTCTAGGCATAGCAGTATAATGCTGTTTGAGGAACTCTAATAATACATCTTCGTTTTTTATCATAATATTTAAATAAGAAAGCATCATTAGTAATGAGATGCTTTCTGGTCTGTTACTTCTCTCATATCCATCCTTATAAGTGATAAGGATTTTGTATTATACTCTACTTAATGTTCGTCTTATTTTTCAATATTATATTATGCTTACAACTATATAGATAGATACAATTGCATTACCTATCAAATTTAAAATACTTATATTCTCAAAATCTGTTATAATTCAATAAAAATTGTAAGTAACAAAAAAAACAGAAACTATAATAAGAGAACACAATATATATTTTTTCATTTAAATAAAATCTCTTTTTATTATGTGAACGAATTCTTATAAATATTATACATAATCCGTTGTGTATTATAATTATTTAAGTTAAAGTTAAAAAAAAATACAATAAACAACCTATAGTGCAAGTTACAACTTGCTTTACAAGTTTTACAAAAAATATCAGAAAAATCAACTTTTGACTTATCAAAGAGGAAACACCTATTATGATACGATGTAATTATGCTAAATCACTCGATAGGTTTAAAACACGGATACTTGCCAAAATAACTTCCTTTTTAAAATACACAACCGATTTAAATAATATATCTAAATTTACAAACCTTGTTTTCCTTCCACCCAATATGGCTCAGTTTGTATTTGTGTTTTTTGGTTAATCCCTAGTTTGGTTAAAGTATTTCGTAAGTTGGCAATAGATTTTGCATTTCCAGTCAAATAAAAAGCAATATTTTCTTTATTTCCTTGATAATTATTTAAAAATTCTTTCGTTTTTTCAATAGCATATTGAGCCTTGTTGATAGTAGATTTTTTGCAAGTTTCTATTTCAAAATCCAATTCATCAGCGATATTCAAATTTTTATCGTCCAGTTCAGCCAAACAATAGTAGCTCTCTGGTATTTCACGAGTAAGGCATTCCATTAAACCCAAAGAAGTTTCATCTCCAAAGATAAAATGAAAATCCACATCGGTACGAAGTGTGTTTTTACCTCCTGGCCCAATCAGTTTATAATTATCCCCAACTTTCAATTGCTCCACCCACTTACTACCAACTCCCTGGTTGTGAACATAAAATAACACCTCGCAAACCCCTTTTTCTTGATTAAAATACGAAGGTGTATAATGCCGAAATTGGGTATCGCTTACCCGAAATTCAATGATATTTCCTGCGGTAAAATGTTTTTTAATTTTAGACAAATCTCCTTCAAATCGTACTTTTTTAAAGGTTTTCGTCAACATTTCGGTATACGTTACTTGTACTGGATGATAACTTCCACTAAAAAGTGCTTCAAAGGCATCTGCCATCCATTTCGGTGTCTTAGGCATAATTTTATTTTTTTTAATTATTCTAAATAACAAATGTAATTAAAATTTTTAAAATATGATTTTTCTGATAAAATTGTTTCTACCTTATTCTTGGCGTGAACAAGATGCTTGTATTAGAAGAGATAATTAAGGAGAATGCCATCATGTAAAATAATACCGAATATTTTCTATACTAATGATTATCCATAGCCTTTACAATAACGCTATGAGTTTAAAAGTCCAAATTTTGATAGTTTTACAATCATATATACCTCTGTTTGTGCATTTAACACAATAAGCTAATTATTTAAAATAGATTCTATTAAATTTTTCCATTTAGAAAGTCTTGTCTTAGAGGTTCATCTAGTTTTTCTATGGCGTATCTTAGAGTGGTTCTTGGCATAGCAGTATAGTGCTGTTTGAGGAACTCTAATAATACTTCTTCGTTTCTTTTGCCTAGTTCTCTCAACATCCAGCCATTAGCTTTGTGCATTAAATCGTGAGGATGATTAAGGTGTTTCAATATGAGTTTTTGAGGAAGCGTATATTGTTCTTTCCGTATGTAGTAAAGCATTGATACTACTGCAATTCTATTGTGCCATAGGTTTTTAGAATTGGCTAGACTATCCAAAAGAGATTCAGCATCGTTATCAAAACAATATCTACCCAAAAGTTTATAGGCGGAAGTATCTACCAAATCCCAATTATTAACACCTTCAAGATTTGATAAGTAAAAATCTACTAACTCTTTTCGTTTTGGAGGTGTTTTTTCAAATTTCAGGACGAGCATAAGCAGTGCTGTTAGCCTGTGTTCGTGTATTTCTGACTGTAGGAGTTGCTTAATTTCTTCTAAAGAAACTGTTTGCCAAAACGCTTTTGCAACTTGTCTTTGGTCTGGTACGGTAACACCAATAAACTGGTCTCCCTCGGCATATTCTCCTTTATTAGCTTTAAAATATTTAAGACTAAATGTAGCTCTTTGCTTGTCGGATAAATCTTTGAGTGCTTGTTTAATTTCTAGTAAAATCATTTTGCAAATGTAGTAGATTACGGCATAGAGTTACTTAAAAAATAATGATTATATTTGTCCTGCTAATGAGTCAAAAAGTCCGCATATTGTTTTTGCTACTGTGTTTGGGTATTTTTATTTTTCCTAAACAGGGTTTTTATGCAAATGTAGCAAAAACCCTGCACCGGCAAGTAGAAACTTCTAATTGCTGTGGAAAAAAACACACTAAAGAATGTTGTTCTACTCATTCTAAAGGAGAAAGCCAACACCAGAACCCTTGTGGTTCGGATTGTAGTAAGTGTCCTAATGTTTATTCATTTAATCAATTAGTTTATTCTTTAAGTATAAATCAATGGAGTGTATTATGCCACTTAAAATTTCATAAAAAGCCTAATACATATTATTTCAGATTTATTCCTACTAAACCTTTAGTAGAGATTTGGCAACCACCCAAGATAGGTTAGTTTATAGATATTTTTTTAGGTGAGATAACCTAAGAATAGTAGTTAAATATCGTTTCGTCAAATGATGAAATGGCAATGTATCGTATAAATTAAACCTAAAATCAATGAAAAATAGATTAAAAGGAACAATGTTAATTGTTCTAATATTGGTGTTTGCAAACCATATAAAAGCACAAATTCAAAACCCTAAAACAGAAACTGCTATAGTATTAGGTAACTGTGGTATGTGTAAAGCAACCATAGAAAAAGCAGCTAATGAGGAAAATGTAGTGGAAGCCGTTTGGGACAAAGAAAAGAAAATCCTTACTTATACTTATGATTCTCAAAAAACTTCAAAAGAAAAAATTCTCAAAAAAATCGCAGAAGTAGGATATGATAATGAGTTGTATAGAGCAGATGAGGATACTTATAAAAAGCTGCCCCAATGCTGTTTATACACTAGACGACTTTCTAATATCACACTAAAATCCGAGGAAGATTCCATTCAAAAAGAAGACCACCACCACGACCATCATCAAAAATCGAAGCAAATAGATGAGGTTGTGGTTACCAAAGTAGGAGAAGCCACCTCACTAAATAAAAGAGAGGTAGGCTTAACTTTTAATATTTCTTCCAAAGAGCTACTAAAAGCCGCTTGCTGTAATCTCTCCGAAAGTTTTGAGACCAATGCAACAGTAGATGTAGCTTTTACCAATGCTGTAACAGGAACAAAGCAACTCAGAATGCTAGGCTTGGAGCAAAAATACACTACTCTTACCAAAGAACTTTTACCAGAAATAAGAGGACTGGCAACCGCTTATGGACTTAATTTTATTCCTGGTAGATGGATTGGTGGCATACAGCTTACCAAAGGAGGAAGTACCGTGGTTAGTGGCTACGAAGGTATTACGGGACAAATTAACACAGAGTTAGTCAAGTTTAACCAAAATCCAAAAACAGAACTTAATTTCTTTGCTGATGAAAACGGGCGTACAGAGTTTAACCTCGTTAATACCTCACTACTTTCTGAACATTGGAATCAGTCTATTTTAGTACACGCTAATGGAACTTTCCCAGAAATGGACAGAAATAAAGATGGTTTTTTAGACCAACCTAAAGGTCATCAACTTAATGTAACTTACCTGTTGAACTATACTGATTTAGACCATACGGGTTGGGGCAATCATTTAGGTCTGAATGTAGTTAAAGATGAAAGAAAAGCAGGGCAGGTTGGTTATGATTGGAAGAAAACACAACATCAACAAAATCTTTATGGCGTGGGTGTTGATATTTCTAGGTTCCAAATTTGGAATAAAACAGGTTATATTTTTAAAGGAAAACCTTATCAAAGTTTGGGATTCATCAATCAGTTTACTTATCATCAGCAGGATAGCTTTTTCGGAGAGAGAACTTATTTTGGAAAGCAACAATCTTTCTATTCCAATTTAATTTTTGAAAGTATTATTGGAAATACCAATCATAAATATAAAGTGGGAGGGAGCTTTTTGTATGATGCTTATGATGAAGATTATTTAGTTCAAAATTTTATAAGAACAGAGCGAGTAGCAGGAGTATTTGCAGAATATACACTCACAGGAGCAGCTTATACTTTGGTAGCTGGGTTGAGGTCTGATTTCCATAATTTGGCAGGAACGCAACTTTCTCCTAGATTGAATTTCAAGTATGATATTGATGATAAAACCATTGTAAGACTAAGTGCGGGGAGAGGATTTAGAACGGCTAATATCTTTGCGGAAAACCAAAACTTTTTCGCCTCTAATAGAACAATAGAAGTGCTAAATCCTAACGGTAAAATTTATGGACTTTCTCCAGAAATTGCGTGGAACTATGGACTAAGTTTACAGAAAGAGTTTAAACTTTTTAAGAGAAAAGCATTGTGGGTAACAGATGTATTTCGCACCGATTTTCAAAATCAGGTCATTGTAGATTTAGACTATTCTCCTCAAAAGATGCTTTTTTATAATTTAGAAGGCAAGTCTAGGGCATTGGCCTTCCAGACTCAGATGGATTTTAGCCCAGCCAACAGATTAGATTTTAGGCTAGCTTATAAGTATTATGATGTATGGGCGGATTATCTAGGGGGAAGAAGGGATGTGCCATTTACCGCAAAACACAGAGGTTTCATAAACATGGCATATTCTACTGTGAAAAACAGCAAACAGGCTTACTGGAATTTAGATGCAACTTTGCAGTGGATAGGCACTCAAAGATTGCCTAATACTTACCAAAATCCAGAAGAATATCAAACGAAAGTGTTTACAAAGCCTTATGTTCTACTTAATGCTCAAATATCAAGATTTTTTAATCGTAATATTAGATTGTATTTAGGAGCAGAAAATTTGACTTCTTACACACAAGAACGCCCAATCATAGATGCTAAAAATCCTTTTAGTAATTATTTTGATGGTGGAATTATTTATGCTCCCATTATGCCTGCCAACTTTTACACAGGTATAGATGTGAGTTTTTAAGTGAAATAACTTATAACTCCTAAAAAGAAAAAAGCCGATACATAAATGTATCGGCTTTTTCTATTTGAAATAGTCTATTTTCTTAGAATTTAAATGTAACAGAAGTATTCCAAGTTCTACCGAATCCAAAGTTCACACGGTTGTCAACATTGATGCCGTTCCAGTTATTAGCAGGGTTAGTGCTTTCAGGTATATTGGTAGCAGATTCAGAGATATATACTTTATCCAGTAAGTTATTTACATTGAATCTCAAGATGAACTTCTCTCCAGAGCTTAATTCGTGGTTAAAGCTAAGACCAAGATCCACTAGCCCAAAGCTAGGAAGTTTTAATGCCATGTTTGCGTCAGGAGTAACTCTGCTGGTAGGTTCAAATCTAGAGTATAGGTTATCGGCATATCTGTAGGTAGCATCTAGCTTAGCCCACTTCGCAAATTTGATATCTGCTCCTAATGCAGCTGTGAGTTGAGCTACATCACCCACTTTCAACCCATCTAGGTAGAGAGTAGTATTGTTTACTACTTTATTTTCATCATCAACGATGGTAGCAGAAGGGTTTCCTTTGAACTCAAATTTACCTACTGAAACCATACCATTGAAAGAAACTATAGAGCTAGGTTTTGCAGTAAAGTCTAATTCTATACCTTGATGCTTCTGTGTAAGCCCTTGTAAATTAGCATAATAAGTTGCATTTGAAGCATCTTTGTATGAAATTCTTCTGAATATATCCCCCCAAGTTGTAAGGTAAGCATTCAAATTAGCAGTAAAATAACGAGATCTAAATCCGTATCCAGCCTCAAAAGAAAGAACTTTCTCATTAGTTACTCCAGCATTGACATCATTATTGAGACTAGGATATATGGCATTGAAGAATGGCTGACGCTCGTAATAACCAGCGTTAGCAAATACATTGTGCTGAGAGTTTAGGTTATAGTTTACCCCCCCCTTTACATTATACCCCACAAGAGATTTCTTTTCACTTTTCTGCTTATCTTCCTTGTATAAGAAATAATCTACTCTTTGGAAGTTTTGGTTAGAAACAGACCCTTGTATGAAAGCAGAAAGATTATCTTTAGAATATTCTAATTGACCGAAACCTCCTAACCATTTAACAATACCATCATTACTATAGGTTATTTGATCTTTTACATCATGGTTTTTGCCACCTAATGGATTCCAAGTAGGAACTGCATCATAAGAATTAGTTACGATATTAGGGGTATTATTGATGTTAGAAGTATCTTTATAACTAGTATTTCCTAAGAAGTTGGAAACTACCCTGTAATGGTATCCTCTATAGCTCCTACCGTCCAGACCTAGATTAAGACTTAGATAGTCATTTAATTTATGATTCAAGCTCACAATAGCTCCAAGCCAGTTATGAGAATTTACAGAAGCTCTTCTCACAACTCCTCCTGTGAAAGGAGCAGAATTATTCGCACCAAACTGAGGTACAGTAGCACCTCTATTCCAATCCACTACATTGTCAAAATCAATAAGACCTTCAGCAGTTCTAGCTAGAGAGTAGATGTTTTTTCCATTAATTCTTCCTGCATCACCAGTACCAGCACCTCTACCATTAGATGCATAGAATACAGAAGAAAGTTTAGTAGATGGAGATATTTTATAATCCCAGTTTAATGAAATAACAGGCTTATAGTAGTAGTTTCTAATCATAGAAAACTCCTGCCCGTCTAAGTACCCCCAGTTAGGGTTATATTTTCTATTAGGTTTCCCATCTTCACCGTAGAATAAGAAATCTTTGATGCTGGTTTCATATCTCTGGTGGTGCCATTGTGGAGCTCCCGTGATGGTGAATTGGAGGTCATGCTTAGGGCTAGGGTTATAGCCAAGAGCAAAGTAATAGTTGTATCCTTCAAATTCTGAACCATTAAAATACATATTACCTGCTGTTCTACTCATAAGGAAAGAAGAAGACCAGCCATTTCCATATTTACCTGTATTGTAAGCAAATAAAAGCTTGTGATATTGGTCATTACCCACACTAGCTGTTACGGTACCTTCTTTCTTTCTATCTGCAGCACGAGTAAGAATGTTGATAGTACCACCCACTGATGCAATAGCCAGTTTAGAAGAACCTAAGCCTCTTTGTACCTGCATTGCAGAAGTAACATCAGAAAGCCCAGCCCAGTTAGACCAATATACCTTACCATTTTCCATATCATTGACAGGAACACCGTTGATAAGAATAGCAGTGTTTACTTGGTCAAAACCTCTTACACGAATTGTAGCATCACCAAATCCCCCACCAGATTTAGTAGCATAAATAGACGGGGTGGTGTTAAGTATCTCAGGAAATTCCTGATTTCCTAGCTTCTCTACTATCTGTGCCTCCCTAATGGTAGAAACAGCAACTGGCGTTTTTCTGTCTTTGGCAATATCTGCTACGCCTGTAAGAACTACGGTCTCAATATCTTTAGACCTTGCTGAATCTTTCACCGACTGTGCGAAATAAACACTTGCAGTAGAGAGTGTTACTACGGCTGTGAACGCCGTCTTTCTTAAAGCTTTAATTTTCATAAGATTTATTATATCTAAAAATAAGTTTTTCGGGGGCAAATATCGTTAATTATTTTTTAACTAATTTTAACTTTGTGTTAATTTTTTTAGTTGAATTGACAAAAATAGTATTTTTGATACTTAATTTACTGTTTGTTAGTGTTTTATTTCTGTTTATTTTGTTAGGGTAAATTATGTGTAGAATAATTTTCATCTCCTTTTTTTGCTAAACAATTAAATTTATAATGTTTCGATAGGGAGATTATTTCTACTCCACTCGCTCCAAGAGCCTACATAAAGCATAGGTGGCTGTAGTCCAGCATGAACCATTGCAATAAGAGTGTGGCAGGCAGTAACTCCTGAACCACAGTGTACTACTATTTTTTGTAAATCTTTCCCTTTGAGTAGAGTATTATAAAATATTTTGAGTTCATCAGGTGTTTTAAATTGTCCATCAGAAGCTAAGTTTTTACTAAATGGAATGTTGATTGCATTTGGGATATGTCCTGCAATGAGGTCAATAGTATCTTGTGGAGTCCCTCACGTCTATAATGGTGTAAGTTGGGTCTTTATATATTTCTTTCATAAAAGAAATATCAGCTAAAGGGAGTTGCCATTGGTTCACTTTGATGGCATCTTCTGTGGGGCTAGGTTTTATAACCTCCGTTGATGTGGGATAACCGTTTTGTTTGGCTTTAGCTAATCCTCCACTAAGTACTTGTACCTTTTCAACACCCACGGCTTTCAACATCCACCAAAATCTAGCAGCAGCATTTGCTCCATTTTGGTCGTCGTAGATAACAACGTGGCTTTTCTTGGTGATACCCAAGTTACGAATTAGTTCTAGAAATTTATCCAGAGTGGGTAACGGGTGTCTGCCTCCTATAGCGGGATTTGACGGAACTTCTGCTAAATCTTTGTCTAAATCTACATACAATGCATCTCTAAGATGTTCCTCCGAGTATTTATCAGAATTATTACCTGCACAAACTAAAATTATACTTGAAATATCTAAGTCTTGTAATTCTTTTACTGAAATAATGGGAGACATTTGGGAATATTATTTAATGTATTGAAATAAATCTTCGTAAGATTTCCTTACTTTTTTACCGTGTTGAAATAAATCATCTTTGGCTCTATAACCTAATGCCAAACATACAGTAGGCATTTCCTTAGAAGTGTCTATTTCTAACATTTTCGCTAGTTTTTCTGCATCAAATCCTTCCATAGGGCAGGTATCCACTTGCTCCAAAGCGGCTGAAAACATCAAGTTGCTTAGCAGTATATAAGATTGTTTTTCATTCCAATAAAGAAGCGTTTCGCTGTTATGTTTACCAATATAGCCTTCTACACTATTTCTAAATGGTTGTAATAAATTTGGAGAAACTTGCCGTTCTTTAACGATGAGGTTAAAGTAACGGTCTACATAACTTCTCTCTAATTCCTTCTTGGAAATGATAACTAATAGGTGGGAGCAAGTGGAAGTTTGCGAAGGATTATAAAAAGCCGAAGCTAAATTTTCTTTTTTTGAGGTAGAAGAAATTACCAATACTCTATATGGTTGCAAACCTAAAGAACTAGCCGATAGCCTGCCTGCTTCTAATATGCGGTTTAGAGATTCTTCCGAAACTTTTTTCTCTATATCAAATTTCTTTACAGAGTAGCGTCTGTTGAGAGCATCTATATAATTCATTCAGCAAATATATAAACATTTCCGAAAAAGCCTTATTATTTGTATATCACATTTACACCTATATTTGCAAACAATAAAATAAGAAAATGCAGAGTTTAAAAACTTTTTTTTATTTCCTATGTCTACTGTGGTATACCATAGGCTTTGCACAAGATAAACAATATTTTTTGCACGATACTGCCACTAAGAAAATAGTTATAAAAAACGATTCGCTTTCTGCTGTTAAGTTTTTAGATTCGTTGGTAGAAGATAAGTATTATTCCACAAAGTTAGTCAAAACAGAAAAAACTGGTAACAGAATTGATATTTATTTTGATAAAGGACAAAATTATCAGCAAGTTTTAGTAAAG
Organism: Riemerella anatipestifer; assembly: GCF_009663465.1. GTDB lineage: Bacteria > Bacteroidota > Bacteroidia > Flavobacteriales > Weeksellaceae > Riemerella > Riemerella anatipestifer_C. The sequence goes on along the minus strand of NZ_QXHU01000002.1, from coordinate 12,677 downwards.
TTATCAGATTCCATAGCGAACGAATTAGGCTTGAAAAATACATTTGTTACCACGAATCTAGATTCTTTGAAAAATACCATCAATAAAATTTATTTAGAAAAAGGCTTTGCATTTAACCGGATTAAATCTAATTTTTTAGGTTTAGATAGTAGTACAGGCAAACCAATAGCTAGTATTTCTGTAATTAAAGATAAAAAAAGAGTAATAGATGTTTTCAAAGTAAAAGGCTACGATAAAGTGCCGAAGCGATTTATATATAATTTAGAGAAGGAATTTAAAGGGAAATTACACCACTCTACCCAATTGATAGCTCTACACAAACGGTTGCAAAATCATAGCTTTGTTTTGCTAGAACGACCACCTCAGACATTATTTACACTAGATTCCACCCAAGTATTTTTATTTTTACAAAAAAAGAAAAACAATAGTTTTGACGGCGTTTTAGGATTTGGTAACAATCAGTCTGAAAAGCTAACGCTTAATGGGACACTTAATTTTAGCCTAAAAAACCTTTTTAATAGCTTTGAAACCCTCAATCTTTTTTGGCAAAGGACACCTAACAGCGGACAAACCTTTGATGTAGGTATTGAGATACCTTATTTGTTTAATTCTGATATAGGAACGCAGCTTAAAATGTCTGTTTTTAGGCAAGACTCTACTTTTGCTTATGTTAAAGTTCAGCCAAGTTTGTATTATCAGTGGAAATTTAAACATAAAATAGGTGTTAGAGTAAGTTTTGAATTGTCTTCGGTGCTTTCCGAAACTTACAATTTAGCAAGAGAGTTTAGCCGAAAAGGAGTGGGGCTTTGGTATGATTACGCTGAAAATAGCGACAATGAACTAATGCCGTATCTTATGAAAGTAAATGCAGAAGCAGATATGCTGAATACTCAATATACAGATGGTAAGGCTTCGCAGTGGCGTTATAGGATTTTTGCAGAAAGAAATATAAACCTCAAGGGTAAGCATTATCTCAATTTGCATCTTAACTCTGCTCGATTGCAAACTAGAGAACTCCTGTCTGTAAACGAGCTGTATAGGATAGGAGGTTGGAACTCTTTAAGAGGCTTCAATGAGGAAAGCCTGCTTACAAATGCTTATTTATACGGGGGAGCAGAGTATCGTTATTTGGTAGGGCAACAGGCTTTTTTTGATGTATTTGGACAACTGGCTCAAGTAAGGGCTTCTAGCAGTAGCATTCAGAACTATTTTTATAGTGTAGGTACCGGGTTCAATTTTAGATTACCACTGGGGATTATGAGTTTCCAAATCTCTAATGGTACTGCTTTTGGCAGCCCTTTTAGGTTTAAAGATGTTAAAATACATTGGGGATTAGCAACTAGGTTTTAAACAAGCAACTAAATAAAGTTCTGAAGTCTAATTTAAAAATTGTACCTTTGTATCCCTTTTATAAATCCTGAAAAAATATTTGTAGTACATCATTCATAAAGAATTTTTCGTTATACAGATTGTTGAAAATATGAATAATAACGATTTTAGTAAAGAAGTTTGGAAGCCTATTGAGTTTGATTTTGAATTTACTAACGATTGTAGATTTGAAGTTTCTAACTTAGGGAGAGTAAGAAGTTTTAATAAAGTTTCACAAGGTAGAATTTTAAATGGTTCTACTATTGGAGGATACAAAATAATTAGACTTAAATTATATAGACCAAGAACAGAAAAAGAGCAGCAAAAGTTTGATGAACTTAAAGCAGAAATCTCGGAGTTATACAAGAAAAGAAGAGAGTATATTAAAAAATATAATGATATAGCACGTTTTGAAGCTACAACATTGTTGTTAGAAAAAAAGAAGAAACAGCTAAGTCAAAAATTAGCGAGGAATCTAAAGAAACGAACCATCAACCATCATTTTTTGATACACCGTTTGGTAGCGACTTATTTTCTGCCAAAACCAAAACCAGAGGAAACTGTTGTAGGACATTTAGATTTTGATAAAACTAATAATACGGTAAGCAATCTTAAATGGATGACTTTTGAAGAAAATCAAGCCCATCAAAATAATAGTCCCAAAGTAATATCAGAACGAAAGTGGCGTAAATACAGAGGAAGTAACCGCACAAAGGGAATGAAATTGACCTCTACCCAAGTTATACATATCAAAACTCAACTGAAAAGAAATCGTCCAGTTAAACAAATTGCAAAGCAATTTGAGATTTCAACGATGCAAGTTTGGCGAATTAAAAGTGGCGAAAATTGGGCTCATATCAAAATTCCAGAATCATAGCTAAAATTATGTTTTTAATAAAAAAGAACTCGTTTTGAAAATCATCAAAACGAGTTTTTGGTTTATTATTCTTCTATTTCGGCATCATTGTCATAATACTGAAAAAGGAAATCATTATAAGGAAATCTAGAAATATGTATGCGGTGGACTTCGTCATAGATTAATTTTTTCATTTCTGGGAAGTTTTCCTTCGTTAATGCAGAAATAAATACAGTCGGAAATTTAGACTTCGCCATCCAAGTTTTTCTCCATTCATCTAGCGATATATTTTTCTTGGTGGCAGGTGTTAAATCATCTTCGTCTTTTTTCTCATAGGAGAAGTCATCTATCTTATTAAAAATCATAATAGCAGGTTTCCTATGAGCATCTATCTCCTGTAAAATCTGATTTACAGACTCTATATGGTCTTCAAAACTCTCGTGCGAAATATCTACCACGTGTACCAATAGGTCAGCTTCTCTCACTTCGTCAAGTGTAGATTTGAAACTTTCCACCAATTGGGTAGGAAGTTTTCGGATAAAACCAACGGTATCTGTCAAAAGGAAAGGTAAGTTGCCAATCACCACTTTTCTTACCGTGGTGTCTAGCGTTGCAAAGAGTTTGTTTTCTGCAAATACTTCCGATTTGGAAATGGCGTTCATTAGAGTAGATTTGCCCACATTGGTATAGCCTACTAAAGCCACACGCACCATTTTCCCTCGGTTATTTCTTTGGGTTGCCATTTGTTTATCAATGGTCTTTAGTTTTTCTTTTAGTAAAGAAATTCTATCTCTAATGATTCTTCGGTCGGTTTCAATTTCGGTTTCCCCAGGACCACGCATTCCGATACCACCACGCTGTCGTTCTAAGTGCGTCCACATACGAGTAAGTCTAGGGAGTAGATACTCGTATTGTGCAAGTTCTACCTGTGTTCTAGCATAAGAGGTTTGAGCTCTTTGGGCGAAGATATCCAAAATCAAATTCGTACGGTCTAGGATTTTTACATCTATTTCCCTTTCAAGATTTTTAAGCTGCGAAGGCGAAAGTTCGTCATCAAAAATAACGGTTCCTACTTCGTTTTCCTTTACAAAATCTCTTATTTCCTCCATTTTTCCTTTGCCCACAAAGGTTCTGGAGTCTGGTTGAGAGAGTTTTTGAGTGAAGCGTTTTTCTACCGTAGCTCCTGCAGTATAGGCTAAAAATTCTAGTTCGTCCAGATATTCGGTGAGTTTATCTTCGTCTTGGTCTTTGGTAATTAAGCCTACCAAAACGGCTTTTTCGTATAAATGTTCTTTTTTTTCTAACATAAATTTAATTCTTTAATTAAGAAATTACACCGCTTCCTACCAATTCATCTTCTAAATACCAAGCGGCAAATTGCCCTTCTGCTACGGCAGACTGTGGGTTTTCAAATTCTATGTATAGCCCGTCTTCGTATTTGTGTAAGGTCGCTTTTTCCAATGGTTGGCGGTAGCGTATCCTTGCCATCACAGCCATAGTTTCGTTGTTTTTCAGTTCCAAATCTTCTCTTACCCAATGGATATCGGAAGGTTCTATTTTAATTACCTTCTGGAATAAGCCCGGGAAATTTTTGCCTTCTCCCACAAAGATGAGGTTTTCTTTAACATCTCTAGAAATGATAAAACAACTCTCCTTATGCCCACCAATGCCCAGACCTTTACTTTGCCCGATGGTGAAAAATTGAGCTCCTTGATGTTTACCAATACTCTTACCATCGGATTTTTGGTAAGTGATTTTTTTGGAAAGGTATTTTAACTCTTCATACTTATTGCTAAAGCTAGGGAGCGGTTGATGATAGGCTTTAAAATCTTTAAAGATTTCTATGATTTGGCCTTCCTTAGGTTTTAGCTGTTGTTGTAAAAATTGAGGCAGACTTACCTTTCCTATAAAGCATAACCCTTGGGAGTCTTTTTTGTTGGCAGTTACCAGCCCTATTTCTTTAGCTATTTCTCTTACCTCAGGCTTAGTAAGTTCTCCAATAGGGAATAGTGCTTTAGAAAGTTGCTCCTGATTGAGCTGGCACAGAAAATAGCTTTGGTCTTTGTTGTGGTCTTTCCCTGCTAAAAGATGATAGGTGGTAGTTCCGTTCTCATCTTCTGTGGTGCTTAGCCTTGCGTAATGCCCAGTGGCTACCTTGTCTGCTCCTAAAGAAAGAGCGGTTTTCATAAATACATCAAATTTGACTTCTCTGTTGCATAAGACATCAGGGTTTGGGGTTCTTCCTTTTTCGTATTCTTCAAACATATAATCTACGATGCGTTCTTTGTAGAGTTTGCTCATATCTATTACTTGAAACGGAATGCCTAGCTTTTGGGCAACTAGTAGGGCATCGTTACTGTCCTCAATCCAAGGGCATTCGTCTTCTAGCGTTACCGAAGCATCGTTCCAATTTCTCATAAATAAGCCGATGACTTCGTGCCCTTGTTGCTGCAAAAGGTACGCTGCTACACTGCTATCTACACCGCCTGATAAACCTACAACTACTTTCATTTTGATGATTTAAAAATTATAATTATTTCACATATAAATCCGAAATAACGCCGCAAAGTTACAATTTTTAACCTTGTTTTTGATAAAAACTCTTGGTTAGATAGAAAGCTGGTATTGGTGAGGTAGCAGGTTTTGAAAAAGCAAACCACTCTATCTATAAGCCTAAAAAAACCTGCCGCAGGTTTCAAGAGAAACCTGCGGTAGTTTTATATAAAACCTGCTGTGGTTTTGAGTAAAACTTGCGGTAGTTTTGGGCAAAACCTGCGCAGGTTTTTAGCCCCTTCAGCTAGCCTTCGGGAAGCCCCTATCCATAGGCGTTACAAAACCTAACTAGGTTTTACCCAAAAGGACGCTAGGTTTTGCCTAAAACCTAGTTAGGTTTTTGTGAATCTCTAGCTAGGTTTTTAATAATTTCAACTTGTCTTTGCGTGAACCTCGGCAGGGAAGCGAAGCTACAGAGAAAGAAATAACTGCTAGTACTACTAACAGGCTAAAGCGTTTTCATTCCTACCAAAGAGGTAAAAGATACCCTAGCGGCACTCACTTACGAGAAGGTTTGGAGTAATCCCTAAGTACCCCTTAAAAAAACGATGCCTATAAAATCTAAAACTTATAAGCATCGGATTTTTTTTTATAAGCATAAAAATAATTTTTATAGGCATAGAATTTATGAGTTATCCTTTTGCCTTAACCGAAGGCACTTTGGGACAGTAATAATTTAACATTACACTAGATGAGCTTTGGTGAGAAGTCGCTGGATTAAAATAAAAGAATACTGCTTAATGTGGTTTATAGTATTACATAAAATAATGGCTGTACTAACCTTACTGATGATTATCATCTTTGGTTTTAGTGTAATTTATTATTTAGATTTGTTTTAAATAGCTATATTTGCAATCTAAAACTGAATTCTATTGAAACTCACAGCCGAAGATAAGTTAAGTTTTTTTCCAAAAGATACTTTTGGTAGAATTTTAGGCTATGATGATAGCCAGCTAGAAATGCCTACGAAGATTATGGAGATGGGGCTTTTGCCCAATACGGTATTTAAAATACTTTATCAAGCTCCTTTCAGCGGACCTTTGTATATTGAATTTGGAGAGGAAAAAAATCGCATCGCTCTTAGAGAGGAAGAGGCGGCTTATATTCTAGTGGAGCCAATGTAAAGTTTTAGAGTTTGCCAAAACTAAAAATACTTAATGATGACGGAAGATAAGACCGCTAAAAAAATACTCCTAGTAGGTAATCCTAATGTGGGGAAATCTACTATCTTTAATAAACTTTGCAATCTTCAGCAAAAAACAGGTAATTATGCTGGAGTTACGGTGTCTAGCCATTCAGGAACTTATATTTTTAATAACGAAACAGTACAAGTTACAGACTTGCCTGGGGCTTATAGCATTTATCCTTCATCGGAAGATGAGGCGGTTTTCAGCCAGTACCTCCTTAGCCATCAAGAAGAATATTCTGGTGTGGTGTATATTTTAGAAGCCATCAGTATTAAGAGAGGGTTGTTGCTATTTCAGCAAATACAAGATTTAGGCATACCTGTTTTGTTGGTGGTTAATCAGATAGACCAAGCGGAGAAAAAGGGGATTAAGTTAGACATTGCACTTCTAGAAAAAAACTTAGGTGTTAAGGTTTTAGCCACAAATGCTAAAAAGAATGCAGGATTAGACAGTATCAAAGAGGCGATTTATCAAAATTTATTTAGGGTTTCAAACGGAAACGCCTTTAGTATACCTAGCGAACAATCAGGCTTAATACAGAAATTATCACAGCAAATCCAAGAAAGTAACCATTATAAGATATGGACTTTATTGGCATCAGACGAATATTTAGGGCAGGTTAGAAGTATTAAGCAGAAACTTGATAGTAAAGACGCCAAGTGCGTTGTCCCTAAAAGATTGCAAGTTAAAGAAACGATAAGGAGATACCAGACCATAGATGGGGTTATAGCAGAAGTTATTTCTAGAACACCACAAATGGTAGAAACTCTGACGGAAAAGCTAGATAAGCTCTTAGTACATAGATTTTGGGGCTATCTTATTTTTGGTATTTTATTGATGATTATCTTCCAAAGTGTATTTTTTCTGGCAGACTATCCAATGACTTGGATAGATGAGGCTTTTGCGTGGTTGGCAGAAAAATCGGCGGAGATATTACCAGAAGGACCAGTCAATAGTTTAGTATCCAGTGGGATAATACCAGGGCTTGGGGGGATTATTATCTTTGCACCACAGATAGGTATTCTTCTCTATTTTCTCTATTTGCTGGAGGATTCTGGCTATATGGCAAGAGTGGTTTTTCTTATGGATAGATTGTTGAGACCTTTCGGGCTTAATGGCAAAAGTATCGTGCCTTTAGTCTCTGGGACGGCTTGTGCAATACCTGCGATTATGTCCACCAGAAATATTGAAAATATCAAGGAGCGCCTCATTACTATTTTGGTAACGCCCTTTATGACTTGTGCCGCAAGGCTGCCAGTGTATAGCATTATTATTACTTTGGTTATTCCAGACAACTATTTTTTAGGGATAAGCTATAGAGCGATGGCACTTATGGGTATGTATCTTTTAGGCTTTATTACGGCTCTTCTAGCCTCTTTATTACTGAAAAGTATTATTAAAACAAAAGAAAAATCTTTCCTTGTTATGGATTTGCCTACTTATAAAATACCTCTTTTTGGATACGACTTGAAGCTGGTCTTAAGTAAAGTTTGGGATTTTATTACGGGGGCAGGTAAGGTTATCTTTTCGGTGAGTATCATATTGTGGGTTTTAAGCTACTTTGGACCGAAGCAATCGGCGGACGAATGGATAAGTACCGATGTAGCTTTAGAAAACTCTTATCTTTCCAAAATGGGCAAAACCATAGAACCAGCGATTAGTCCGTTAGGATACGATTGGAAAATGGGCGTAGGGATAATCACTAGTTTTGCAGCGAGAGAAGTATTTGTGGGAACAATGTCTACCCTGTATAGTTTAGATGAAGATGTGGAAGAAGGTACTATCGTCCAGAAAATGCAACAAGATACAAAAGCTAATGGGGAGAAAGTATTTAGTTTTGCTACAGGGCTTTCCATATTATTGTTTTACGCTTTTGCGATGCAGTGTATTTCTACCATAGCCGTAGTTTATAGAGAAACTAAAAGCTGGAAGTGGACTTTGCTCCAAATCATAGGAATGTCAGGATTAGCATATATAGCATCTTTAATTGTGTATCAAATATTCAAGTAAACCAAATGATGAATATGCTTTGGCTACAGTATATTATTATCCTACTTATTGTTTTAATGGCGAGTTATTCCCTTTTTAAAGGGATAAAAAAAAGTGTTTCTCCTACTAAATTTAAAAGTAAGAGAACCCATTGTGATAAAGATTGTGGCTGTTCTTGAGTTATTATTTAAGAGAAGTAATAAAATTTATTTTCAAAAAAATAACAAAGACTATTGTTTTGTATTACTTAAAGTAGTAGATTTGCAGCCTTTCATTTTTACTTTTTATTAGATTTATTAGGATTGCTGTGTGTAACTATTTAGTTCACACAGCTTTTTATTTTTGATTTGAGGGTCTAAAATGTCAAGAAAAATCTCTTTTCTTATGAGGGTAGCTCCAAGACTTTCTAAATGTTGAGAATAAACCTGACAATCTATCAATCTTATTTGGTTGCAATATTTCTCTGCAAAATAGATAAGCCCAGCTTTAGAGGCGTTACTTACCTTACTGAACATACTCTCTCCACAGAATATATTGTTAGTTATAATTCCATAAAATCCACCTACCAACATACTGTTTTGATAAACTTCTATACTTTTTGCAACTCCTAGCTGGTGTAGTTCGAGATAGGTTTCTATCATTCGTTCGGTAATCCAAGTGCCATCTTGCTCGGAGCGTTTTATAAGAGCACAATTTTTAATAACAGATTCGAAATCAAAGTTTTCTTTAAAATCAAAGCAATTACTCCTCATAATTTTCCTCATTGATTTGGATATTTTTATCTGTCTAGGGAATAACACAAATCTTTCTAATGGAGACCACCAAAGGATTTCCTCCCCTTCGTTAAACCAAGGAAAGATACCATTTTGATATGCTAATAGAGTCCTTTTGGGAGAAAGGTCTCCACCAACAGCTATAATATCTTCTTTTTGGTAATAGGGGTTAGGGAAAACAATCGGCTCTTTGGGTAAAAGAAACATAGAAGTTAAAAAAATGAAATAATAATCCCACCGATTGAGAGTAAAATGGTGGGATTGGTATTAGGTGATTCTTTTAATTAAAATGGTAAATCGTCATCATCATCTTCAAAAGGATTTTCGTTAGATGAAGAGGTGGTTGCTTGTGGAGCATTCATAGCTTGTGTAGGTTCGTTTTGGTAGCTAGAACCTTCGGTTTTTTCTATTCTCCAACCTACAATAGAGTTAAAATACTTTACTTCACCTTGAGGGCTTGTCCATTCTCTACCTCTAATATTAATGCCTATTTTCACGGCATCACCCTCAGAAAAAGGTTCTAAGGCGTGAACCTTTTCTTGTAAAAACTCTACATTGATAGGTTGCGGGTATTGTTCCTGGGTTAGTAAAACTAATTCTCTTTTCTGAAATCCACTTGGAAATGTTTGTGTTTCTCCTATTTTTTTAATTGTACCTTGTAACTCCATTGTCTGAAATATATTTTGAGCGGTAAAGATAAGAATTAAAAATAAATATTTTACAAAATACCAGTTTTAAGCTTTGTTTTTATTGTTTATTTGTATTGATTATCAGGTTGATAAAAATAATATTATAAAAATTAACAAAAAAAGTTGGATAGAATTAAAAAAAGTTTCTATATTTGCAACCACAAAATGGGAGTTATCTCCTAGTTGCGGAGAGTAAACGCTTTTTAATATAAACTTTTAAGAAAACATCTTGCGGATGTGGTGTAATTGGTAGCCACGCTAGACTTAGGATCTAGTGCCGAGAGGCGTGGGGGTTCGAGTCCCTTCATCCGCACTGTTTGCGAAAATAGCTCAGCTGGTAGAGCGCAACCTTGCCAAGGTTGAGGTCGCGGGTTCGAACCCCGTTTTTCGCTCTGTCTATATGCCCTGGTGGTGGAACTGGTAGACACGCAGGACTTAAAATCCTGTGCCTCTTTTGGCGTGCGGGTTCAAGTCCCGCCTGGGGTACTAAACCGTTGTTAATCTTTTTGATTTTCAACGGTTTTTTGTTTTGTGACTTCTCATTATGAAAAAAGTTTACTTTTGTTTTTTAAGAAAATAAATGTATGCATTCAAAGGTAAGTTATATTGTATTGCTAGTGATTGTGCTAGTGAGTTGTAATTCGCTAGATAGATATAATCGACGTATAGAAACGCCCATTTCCAAAGAGAAATTGATAAAGGATATTAACTATGTGGAAAGGGTTTTATTTAATAATCACCCTAAAATAGATTGGTACATAGACCCAAAAGCGTTGCATTATTCTTTTGATTCTTTGAGAAAAACAATAGACAAGCCATTAACTCCAAAGGAATTTTATTTTAAAATAACTCCAGTGGTGGCTAAGATAAAACAAGGTCATATCACTATGAGACCTCTCCTTAAAACTTATTCAAAATCAGAGAAAAGCAAATATAAGGAATCTAAAAACCCTTTGAGTGGTTTAAGGTATTATTATGAAGATGGTAGGCTATTTATAGAGAAAAATACAAAAAAAGAGGCTGATGTACTTCTTAGGGGTATGGAAATCGTGTCGGTTAATGGAGTAACACCTCAGGAGTTATATGAAAAATATAGAGCTAGTCTTACGTCAGATGGTTATAATCAAACCTTTATTCCTTACTATTTTGCAGATATGGTTAATCGTTTCTATCTAAATGAACTAGGTTTTGTAGATAGTCTAGAGATAAAAGCAAAATGCTCGGATAGTTTAGTGTTTTTTAATGCTAAAAGGGAATTTAAAAAGACAATTCACAAAAAAGTAAAACCTAAAGAACAAAATAAAGACACTCTTTCTAAAATTAAAAATGAGGTTGACCAATTGACGAAAGAGGAAAAAATAGCCAAAAGATTAGAGCAGAGAAAGACTAATAAGAAAAAGAGAATTTATGGTTATGATACAGATGAAAAAGTTTATATAAATGATTTATCTTTCCCCGTGAAAGGAGATTCTAGTATAGCGGTTCTTAAAATCAGAAGTTTTTCTTCGGGTCGTAAGAAGGCTTATGACGAAGTTTTTAAGATATTAAAAGAGCGTGAAGTTAGACACTTAGTATTAGACCTTAGAAATAATTTAGGAGGTCGTATTTCTCAAATATACCACTTATCAAAATACTTGTCTCAAAAGGAGTTTCGTATGGCTGATGACCCCATAGTAACAAATAAAATGGTGTATCTTAATTACTTTAGAGGCGGGAATATTGTGAGTAAAATATTGCTTTCTCCCATTACTATTCCTCTTTTTCTTAAAAATACAATTTCTACTTATAAAGATGCTAACGGATACTGGCGTACTCCAATTAAACAATCACGAAAAACACAGCCTAAATCACCTTGCTATACCAATAAAGTTTATGTGTTAATCAATGGTAAAAGTTTTTCTGCCTCTAGTATCATTAGTGCATATCTCAAATCTTTACCGAATGTAACCTTGATAGGAGAAGAAACAGGTGGTGCACACAATGGAACAGTAGCTGGTATGATGCCAAGATTTGAGTTACCATATTCAAAACTCAATATAAGATTTGGATTGCTTAGTATAGAGCCTACTTATAAAGTGGATAAAGAGGGAAGAGGAGTAATGCCTAATATTGAGTTCAAAGAAAAAGCAGAAAATATTATCGAAGAAGATGATAGAATGTTAAACTTTGTGCTTTATGATTTAATTCCTCAATCTTCCATCATAAAAAATTAGATTCGGATTTCCTTCGTTAAAAATAAGCATCAGTTGGTTCATATTACGGCTTGATAATGACCATTTTTGAGCTTTTTTTAGAATTATAAATTTTAAAATATAACTTAAAACTCAACAGAACCAATATAGATTTTAGCTTACTTGTAAATAACTTATTTAATAGGAAATACGCTAACAATGGTTATGTTTGGGCACCAGATGCCTACTTCTTCCCACAAGCGGGTACTAATTTTATGTTCGGAATGAACATTAAATTTCAGTAAGATTACATAATCCGCTAACAATTACAACTCGCTCCATTATTCTGTGGAGTGAGTTTTTTTGGCGTGTCCCTTTGCCAAGTCTACCCCAGCACTAGGGTCGGTCTACGGGCAGTCGCTATCTTACAAAGCCCACACCTATCCCTTACACCTTTGTAAGATGAGCTCCAACAATGCCCTTCGCCCTCACGCAACGGCATTCATAATACAAATTTCAATCGCTTAGTTCCAACTCTTTTAAACTTTCAGAAAACACTGCGAGAAGTTATCCTATCTCTCGCACCGTTTTAATCAAAACGGTGCAAGGAGTTTTATAATCCTACGCCGATGTGTTGCTTTACCCTACAACACTCCGTTGTCTTAGGCTACGCCGATGTGGCGTCTGATAAGACAACACACCTCCTTCCTGAACACTCCAAACAAAAAAGCCTCTAGCAGTAATGCTAGAGGCTTTTCAAAAATAAAAACTGGCGGCGACCTACTCTCCCACTTTCGTAGTACCATCGGCGCTGGTGGGCTTAACTTCTGTGTTCGGAATGGGAACAGGTGAGCCCCACCGCTAAAACCACCCTAAAGGTCTTTATAAGAGATTAGAGGTTCGATATTAGAACTTAGAGTTTAAAAACAGGTAACTATCTTTATTATACTAACGTCTAACATCTTTAATCTAACGTCTATTTTATCGGTAATTTTCATCACAAAGACAAAACCTTGCTCGCACTTATAAGGCTTATTTAACATAACCCATTAGGCTATAAATCTACGGGTAATTAGTACTACTCGGCTATG
>NZ_QXHU01000019.1 GCF_009663465.1 Riemerella anatipestifer | reverse complement strand
CTCTTCGATTTCTTTTCCTCCGGGTACTTAGATGTTTCAGTTCTCCGGGTTTGCTCTGCTTACGCAGTAATACATCTTCAATGTATTGGGTTGCCCCATTCGGATATCTACGGATCTATTCGTGTGTGCCAATCCCCGTAGCTTTTCGCAGCTTACCACGTCCTTCGTCGCCTCTGAAAGCCTAGGCATCCGCCATACGCCCTTAACGATTTCTTTCCTAATTTTTTTGGTTACTCAAGCACTTATAAGTGCTCGGTTTTCTCTTTGTGATGTCTTTTACCGTTAATGTCAATGTGCTTTACGCTTGCTAAATATTTAATGAACTGATGTTGTATTTGGCTCCATCCGTCACTTTTAAATTAAATATCTAACCCTTGTGGAGAATAAGGGAGTCGAACCCTTGACCTCCTGCGTGCAAGGCAGGCGCTCTAGCCAGCTGAGCTAATTCCCCCATTAGTGTAGATGTTAGATTTCAGATGTTAGATTTTAGACATTCAACTTTTTCTAAATTCTAACTTCTAGTATCCAACCTCTATCAATTAGTAGTCTCGGGCAGGCTCGAACTGCCGACCTCTACATTATCAGTGTAGCGCTCTAACCAGCTGAGCTACGAGACTGTCTTAGATGTCAGAGTTTAGATTGTTAGAATTTAGACTTACATCCTTATTTCTAACTCCCAACTTCTAGTTTCTAATCTCTTTCTTATCCCTGATACTAATCTTAGGGGTTATTTCTTTATATACCAACCAGTAAAAAAACCAAAGCTACTTTAAGTAAGCTCTCTTTTTTTTGTTTATACTCCAAATGAGTCTCTAAAATGAGATGTTCCAGCCGCACCTTCCGGTACGGCTACCTTGTTACGACTTAGCCCTAGTTACTAGTTTTACCCTAGGCAGCTCCTG
>NZ_QXHU01000018.1 GCF_009663465.1 Riemerella anatipestifer | reverse complement strand
CAGGAGCTGCCTAGGGTAAAACTAGTAACTAGGGCTAAGTCGTAACAAGGTAGCCGTACCGGAAGGTGCGGCTGGAACATCTCATTTTAGAGACTCATTTGGAGTATAAACAAAAATAAGAGAGCTTACTTAAAGTAGCTTTGGTTTTTTTACTGGTTGGTATATAAAAGAATAACCCCTAAGATTAGTATCAGGGATAAGAAAGAGATTAGAAACTAGAAGTTGGGAGTTAGAAATAAGGATGTAAGTCTAGATTCTAACAATCTAAACTCTGACATCTAAGACAGTCTCGTAGCTCAGCTGGTTAGAGCGCTACACTGATAATGTAGAGGTCGGCAGTTCGAGCCTGCCCGAGACTACTAATTGATAGAGGTTGGATACTAGAAGTTAGAATTTAGAAAAAGTTGAATGTCTAAAATCTAACATCTGAAATCTAACATCTACACTAATGGGGGAATTAGCTCAGCTGGCTAGAGCGCCTGCCTTGCACGCAGGAGGTCAAGGGTTCGACTCCCTTATTCTCCACAAGGGTTAGATATTTAATTTAAAAGTAACAGATGGAGCCAAATACAACATCAGTTCATTAAATATTTAGCAAGCGTAAAGCACATTGACATTAACGGTAAAAGACATCACAAAGAGAAAACCGAGCACTTATAAGTGCTTGAGTAACCAAAAATATTAGGAAAGAAATCGTTAAGGGCGTATGGCGGATGCCTAGGCTTTCAGAGGCGACGAAGGACGTGGTAAGCTGCGAAAAGCTACGGGGATTGGCACACACGAATTGATCCGTAGATATCCGAATGGGGCAACCCAATACATTGAAGATGTATTACTGCGTAAGCAGAGCAAACCCGGAGAACTGAAACATCTAAGTACCCGGAGGAAAAGAAATCGAAGAG
>NZ_QXHU01000017.1 GCF_009663465.1 Riemerella anatipestifer | reverse complement strand
CCAGTTAATTTTTCCGCATCTGCGGAGTACGCCACAACTTACATTTGGGCTTCCGATGATAAAGGGGTTAATGTTTTAGGAAATAACCCTACGCTATCTCTTGATGCAAACAAGTATCAGTTAGGAGCAAATAGATTATATTTATTAGTCAATAATGCAGGAGGGTGTGGGGTTGCCCCAATAGAAATTAATTTTACGGTAAACCCAACTCCAACCAATTTACAATTAGAGGGTGTAAAACAAACTTATTGTAATACAGAGAGAATTTTTATAAAGCCATCAGCACAAGGAACTGGGGTGTCCTATGAATGGAGTACAAATAATAACTTTACTTCACTTTTAGATAGAAATTTTGTAGATGAAAGTGGTAATCTTAGTTTTATTCAATCATCTACAGGTACATACACCTACTATGTAAGAGCAAAGCAGGGTAATTGTTACTCCGCTCCACAATCCGTAACTTTTACAGTGAACCAAGGCGTGAGCAATGTTCAAGTTGCCAATGCAGGAAAAACATTCTGTGAGGGAAATGCGATAGAGTTTTTAGCAGGTAGCCCTAATGCCACCAACTACTCTTGGTATAAATTTAGTAATGGAACAGGACTTCTATTTAATGGGGCAAGTTACAAGCCTAATAGTTCAGATTATGTGCTTGGCAAAGAAACCACCGTTTATTTAGTGGCTTCTAATGGAACAGGTTGCTCGAGTGATATTATTCCAGTTTCATTCACGGTAAATCCTGCTCCTAAAAATCTTACTTTAGAGGGCTTACTTCCTAACTATTGTGTGGGTAATCAAATATTGGTAACGCCTACGGCGGTAGGAACAGCCGTGTCCTATGAGTGGAGTGTAGCTCCTACATTTACGACCTTGTTAGGTTCAGAGTATGTGGATAGTCAAGGGAGGTTGAACTATACCTCAAATCAAGCAGGAGCTTTCACTTATTATGTGAGAGCGAAGTCAGGGGACTGCTACTCTGCTCC
>NZ_QXHU01000016.1 GCF_009663465.1 Riemerella anatipestifer | reverse complement strand
CATAGCAACGGTCAGGAACGCCTGTAATCGTTTGCACTTTGAGCGTGGTAGTACTGCTCCCATTTAGGCTAATGATGTAAGCATTCGCATTGCCAATAGCATTGCGATATATCCCATCTTCTGGGTCTAAGGCAGGGTAGTAAGTAGCCCCACTCACATTCTTTAGTTTAGCGGATATAGTACCCGATGCCCCTGCAAAATTACCCGCTGGATAGTACAGCTTAAAGTCTTGCATATAGCCACTCCCATTTTTTAGGGCTAAGGTTTGCTCGTAAGCGGTATAAGCTCCATTAGTGGGCGATGCACTGCTGTAAGGGATATTTACTGTAATTTCTGCTCCGTTGGCTATGCCTGTTTCTTGTAAGTTGCTCCCTTGTACCAAGTAGTCTTTACCATTGTGTTTAAAGACCACTAGCTTAACATCTTGTACTGCTCCTAGAGCGGCGGTAGCTGGGGCAGAGGGATTACTCACTTCACTGCCTGCATTCGTGTTAGTGTTAGTACAAGTCCACTCGTGTACTCCATTGATAAGACCTTTGTACATTTCTATACAATTTTTGTCCTTATTGTATATTAGAGTCCCCTTTTTGGTATTAGATGAAAAGGCAAGGCGTTCCGCCGTAGTCAATTCAGGGAATAATACCCCTTGTGGCTTATCTGCTGGCATCGTAGGACTTACTGCCACCTTAGAAATGTCTAGAGTGGCTTGGGGCGTAGTGGTATTGATGCCCACTCTGCTTCTGTAATCATCTTGGGCGTTCAGCACTAAGGGCAGAAATACCGCACATAATAAAATCTTTTTCATAATGTTTAAGGTTTATAGTTGTTAAGTTGTGAAATTGTTAAATTGTAAAAAAGTTTAAAGAGCTGAAGCTGTTCAAGGTTCTATGTTTAAGGGGTAAGGGGTATGTACGCTTATTCAACTTTAAACATTGAATACTTGAACCTTGAACTAAAGCTCTTTGAACTAAATGAAAAAACGCCTTCCGCAAACGCCCTATACAAAGGC
>NZ_QXHU01000015.1 GCF_009663465.1 Riemerella anatipestifer | reverse complement strand
GATCCGTAGATATCCGAATGGGGCAACCCAATACATTGAAGATGTATTACTGCGTAAGCAGAGCAAACCCGGAGAACTGAAACATCTAAGTACCCGGAGGAAAAGAAATCGAAGAGATTCCGTAAGTAGTGGCGAGCGAAAGCGGATTAGCCCAAAAGTTTATATATGTTTAATAGAACACTTTGGAAAGAGTGGCCATAGAGGGTGATAGCCCCGTACATGAAAGGCATATTTAGATGATACAAGAGTAGGGCGGGACACGTGAAATCCTGTCTGAATATGGGGGGACCATCCTCCAAGGCTAAATACTCCTGAAAGACCGATAGTGAACAAGTACTGTGAAGGAAAGGTGAAAAGCACTTCGAATAGAAGGGTGAAATAGAACCTGAAACCGTACGCCTACAAGCGGTCGGAGCAGCTTAATGCTGTGACGGCGTGCCTTTTGCATAATGAGCCTACGAGTTAATTTTACTAGCGAGGTTAAGTAATTAAGTTACGGAGCCGAAGCGAAAGCGAGTCTGAATAGGGCGAATAGTTAGTAGGATTAGACGCGAAACCTTGTGATCTACCCATGGGCAGGTTGAAGCTTTGGTAACACAAAGTGGAGGACCGAACCGGTTGACGTTGAAAAGTCTTCGGATGACCTGTGGGTAGGGGTGAAAGGCCAATCAAACTGGGAGATAGCTCGTACTCTCCGAAATGCATTTAGGTGCAGCGTTGATGTTAAGTTTATTAGAGGTAGAGCTACTGATTGGATGCGGGGGTTTCACCGCCTACCAATTCCTGACAAACTCCGAATGCTAATAAATGTTCATCAGCAGTGAGGGCATGGGTGCTAAGGTCCATGTCCGAGAGGGAAAGAACCCGGACCAACAGCTAAGGTCCCTAAATATATGCTAAGTTGAAATAACGCGGTTGGACTGCATTGACAGCTAGGATGTTGGCTTGGAAGCAGCCATTCATTTAAAGAGTGCGTAACAGCTCACTAGTCGAGCGGTCCGGCATGGATAATAATCGGGCATAAGCATATTACCGAAGCTATGGGATGTATTAAATACATCGGTAGGAGAGCATTCTATCGGCGCAGAAGCAGTATCGTGAGGTATTGTGGAGCTTATAGAAAAGAAAATGTAGGCATAAGTAACGATAAAGGGGGCGAGAACCCCCCTCACCGAAAGACTAAGGTTTCCTCAGCCATGCTAATCAGCTGAGGGTTAGTCGGGACCTAACGCGCACCCGAAAGGGGAAGTGGATGGACAATGGGTTAATATTCCCATACTTGCTCACACTAAAAAGGGGACGGATTGCCGTACTTACTGAAGACTGACGGAATAGTTGAGACCTAGCCTACGGGCGAAGTTGTTGTAGGGAAAGCAGTTCCAAGAAAAGCCGAAGTGAAGCAACCCGTACCAAAACCGACACAGGTAGTCGAGGAGAGAATCCTAAGGTGCTCGAGTGAGTCGTGGCTAAGGAACTAGGCAAAATAGTCTCGTAACTTCGGAAGAAGAGACGCCAACAGAAATGTTGGCCGCAGTGAAGAGGCCCAGGCGACTGTTTATCAAAAACACAGGACTCTGCTAAATCGAAAGATGCTGTATAGGGTCTGACACCTGCCCGGTGCTGGAAGGTTAAGGAAGGTGCTTAGCGTAAGCGAAGGCATTAACTGAAGCCCCAGTAAACGGCGGCCGTAACTATAACGGTCCTAAGGTAGCGAAATTCCTTGTCGGGTAAGTTCCGACCTGCACGAATGGTGTAACGATCTGGGCACTGTCTCAGCCACGAGCTCGGTGAAATTGTAGTATCGGTGAAGATGCCGATTACCCGCAATGGGACGAAAAGACCCTGTGAACCTTTACTATAACTTCGTATTGACTTTGAGTAAACAATGTGTAGGATAGGTGGGAGGCTGTGAAGCTGGCACGCTAGTGTTGGTGGAGCCGTTGTTGAAATACCACCCTTTGTTTACTTAGAGCCTAACTCGGAAACGAGGACATTGCGTGGTGGGTAGTTTGACTGGGGTGGTCGCCTCCAAAAGAGTAACGGAGGCTTTCAAAGGTACCCTCAGCACGCTTGGTAACCGTGCGTAGAGTGTAATGGCATAAGGGTGCTTGACTGTGAGACCTACAAGTCGATCAGGTGCGAAAGCAGGACATAGTGATCCGGTGGTTCCGTATGGAAGGGCCATCGCTCATAGGATAAAAGGTACTCCGGGGATAACAGGCTAGTCTCCCCCAAGAGCTCACATCGACGGGGAGGTTCGGCACCTCGATGTCGGCTCGTCACATCCTGGGGCTGGAGAAGGTCCCAAGGGTTGGGCTGTTCGCCCATTAAAGTGGCACGCGAGCTGGGTTCAGAACGTCGTGAGACAGTTCGGTCTCTATCTATTGCGGGCGTTAGATGTTTGAGAGGGCTTGAATCTAGTACGAGAGGACCGATTTGAACAAACCTCTGGTGTATCTGTTGTGCCGCCAGGCGCACCGCAGAGTAGCTAAGTTTGGTAAGGATAAGCACTGAAGGCATATAAGTGCGAAACCTGCCTCAAGATGAGACATCTTTTAAGGGTCGTGGGAGATGACCACGTTGATAGGCTACAGGTGTAAAGTTGGTAACAGCATAGCCGAGTAGTACTAATTACCCGTAGATTTATAGCCTAATGGGTTATGTTAAATAAGCCTTATAAGTGCGAGCAAGGTTTTGTCTTTGTGATGAAAATTACCGATAAAATAGA
>NZ_QXHU01000014.1:3960-4191 GCF_009663465.1 Riemerella anatipestifer | reverse complement strand
TCCGTATTACTTTTTTTTCTTAAATTAGCAATACGGAAAAAGCATCCGCTTCGGTTGTGCTGAATTGAACTTATCGTCCAATTCAAACCCGCCCTTCGCAAATACTTTTTCCGTTGCACGCCACACTACTGAAAATCACTCTGCCGAAATAAAGTTGAATTTTAGCGTTATAAAAGAAACTGAATCCAAACCGAACAAAGAGAATGTTGAAAGGTTTGAATTCATTTTCTA
>NZ_QXHU01000014.1:0-3950 GCF_009663465.1 Riemerella anatipestifer | reverse complement strand
TACTTGGAGTGAATTTTCAATAGTATAGCGTACAACGAAGCAGACTCTGAATTGACTTTACCAACTTAAACTTAGTGACTATAATTCCTATGAAAAGCTGAATTGAAAATAGGGAATAGTTGAATTTGAAAAACTGGAATTGATTAAAAAGGCTTTAAAAACAGAATTTTAACCTATGCGAATATACCATATTGTGAATACTAAATAGCAACTGAAAATGAAAGTCCAGCGTGCAACACGGGTTTTGCAAAAAAGCGGTAGAGGTTTTATTTGGATATAATGTAATTTTTATTACCTTTGTGTAGTTGGGGGAAGGTTAGTGGTATTTTAGCCCGCTTCTTCGCAAAGCCCCACCATTAGCAGTAATGGTAGGACGACCCAACCGATAACAATAGATAATGCAGAAAACGACATTTAAAATATCAAAAATGGACTGCCCATCCGAAGAACAAATGATACGGATGAAACTTGCCGACTTGACAAACATCAACTCGTTGGACTTTGATATACCGAACAGACAACTGACCGTTTTTCACACTGACAATCACGACCAAATTTTTCAACGACTTGACAACTTAAAGTTTGACACTTCTCTTATTGACAGCGTTTCGGCAGACAATTACATTTCAACAACCGACAACACAGACCGAGAAAAAAAATTACTTTGGCAAGTTTTAGCCATCAACTTTTTCTTTTTTGCACTTGAACTTGCGACAGGTTTTATTTCTAACTCAATGGGACTTGTAGCCGACAGTTTGGATATGCTTGCCGACAGTATTGTTTACGGACTTGCACTTTTTGCAGTTGGTGGGACAATGACACGAAAAAAGAACATTGCAAAATCGGCAGGTTATTTTCAGTTGACACTTGCGGTTTTTGGTTTTATAGAAGTTATCAGACGATTTGTTGGAACGGAAACAATTCCAGTATTTCAGACAATGATAATTATTTCAATTCTTGCTCTTATTGGAAACGGACTGTGTTTGTATTTACTGCAAAAAAGTAAAAGCAAAGAAGCACATATGCAAGCAAGTATGATTTTCACATCTAATGACGTAATTGTAAACCTTGGAGTAATTGTAGCAGGCGGACTTGTTTACTTGACAAACTCAAAATATCCTGACCTTATCGTTGGGACAATTGTATTTTTCATCGTTGGACAAGGAGCATTTAAAATCTTGAAACTATCAAAATGACGACTGAAAGACTGAAAGAAGAACCACTACTGCTAACAGCGGTTTGGCAAAAGGCGGGGTTTCGTGCTTCGTAGAGCCATTTGTGCAAGGTTCAACATTTGTGCTTCGTATGAAATTTAGTGCTAAAAGTCCCGCCCTTCGCCAAGCCGCCGAGCCGATGTGGCGAAAGGAGCGAAGCGGATTTCGCCACATCGGCTCGGCGGCTTACACCGCCTGATGGGCTCGTCGCTTCGCGAACTTCGCCCATCAAGCGGTTTTGCAAAATTTCCTCTTGGAAGCAGAGCTTCCAGAGGAAACTTCGCAAAGCCGCCGAGCCGTTAGCGGTAAGTGTAGAAAAACCAGACTAAAAAATAGCAAAATGAAATTTATAATTTATCTGATACCTATTTTTTTATTTTTCTTTAAATGTGAAGATGACTCTAAAAGTAAAGATAACTCTACAAACTTATCAATTGGACAAAATAATGAATTAGATGTGCCATTGGGAATTGGAATTTTGCAAGTAAATACAGAATACCCGATACCGCTTTATAGAAATATAAATGATAGAGTTCCTTTTGATACTATAAAATTTAATATTGACAAAACGGGTGTTACAAAATTCATCACAAAAATAGACTTAAAACCTTATGTCATTTACGAAGGAGATTCGTATCAAACCGGTGAAAGAAATATAAGTGTGGGATTGGTTAGATTCCCTCCTGAACTTAAATTTCGAGTGGTTGATTCTACAAAAACAACTTTTACGGTTATTACAAATGAAAAAAGCAACGAAGAATTTGTAATAAAGCGAGATGCAAAAAGTGTATATTACAAAGCTGAAGAAGAATATTACGATAATAATTGCATTAATTGCCCAAATTCGATTTATAATCCCAGGTGGTATATTTTTGAAACTTGGGAACGTTATTTGAAAAGAGTTGAATTTATAAACAAGGAGAATTTGAAAATTTATGATAAACCTAACGGAAAAATAATATTTGAGGAGAAAAACGATAAACTTTTACCTTTCAATGTTATTGAAGTAAATGGAGATTGGATAAAATTAAAGAAAGGTTTTGGAAGAGAATTTAATTTTGAAAAAAACATAGATTACGAAGGCTGGACACAATGGAAAGATGGTAATAAAATATTGATAGAAATAACAGAACACACATATGAATAACACCTACCGCTAACAAGGTATTGCCGAAAGCGGGGGTAATTGTTTTTTTAGAGAATTTTGTTTATCTTTGAGGTGTGGTATTTTAGTTGAAGTTAGGTGCTAAGAAGCCCCGCCTTCGGCAATACCCGGACCGTTAGCTGTAATGTTTACCAAATACTCTGTATAAATGAAAACTATTAAATATTTATTAGTAATATCAGGTATATTATTTTGTTCGTCTTCTGTTTTTTCACAAGAAAAGAATGCAAATCAAATTCTTAAAAAAGTATCTCAAAATCTAACTAAGATAAATCTTTTAAGTTATGATTTGAGGCGTGAATTAAACTATTCATCAGAAGATTATAAAGCGATTTCAAAATGGACTTGTTACTACTCTTTTAATTCAGATGAAAATCCAATTGGACTAAGATTCCAAATAGAAAACTCTAACGCAACTGATATTTATAACGGAACAGAATTTTTTACACTTAATAAAGAAGATAAAACATCCAAACTTCTAAAACATCTAAAAAAAGAGGAATTATCAGATAAGAGTTATTTTTATAATTCCATTTTAACACTTCGCAATATTTTACCTACAATTATTGATGATGACAATATAAAAAAACAAGTTTCTGACACATTGATTAATACTAAAACTTATTTTCAAGTAAAAATTGATTTGGGTAAGAGAATGATTCAAAATCTAGGTGAGGGCTTTGATAAAATGGAAGGAAAAAACAAATTTATTTATACAATTTTAATTGACTCAGAAAGCTATTTGCCAAAAGAGATAAAACAAACTAATAATTTGAATGATGACTTTGTAAAAACAACCTTTGAAAATATAAATTTATATCCAAAAAGTCGAGAAGAAAATACTTGGTTCTATTCAAACTACTTAAATACTTTTAAAGAAGCTGAAGAACAAAGCAAAATTAATTTGTCCTTGGGAACAGAAGCTCCAAATTGGGAACTTACGCTATTAGATGACAAAAAAAAGATAAGTTTAAAAGATTTAAAAGGAAAAGTTGTTATTCTAGACTTTTGGATAAAAAACTGCGGAAATTGTATAGCAAATGTACCGTTTATAAATGATTTACATCAAAAATTCAAAAATGAAAACTTAGCTCTTTTTGGAATTAATGCTTATGATTCTAATGATAAGATTAAAGAATTCTATACAAAATATGGTTTAAATTATCAAGTTCTTACTAATGGTGAGCAAGTGGCGAAAAATTATGGTGTTTATGCTTATCCAACAATAATTATAATAGACAAAGATGGAAAAATAATTTTCAATGAAAATGAAAATTCTAATCGTAGCATAATAGAGCAAACCATAATGAATGCTTTAAAATAAAACACTACAGCTAACAAGGTATTGCCGCAAGCGGGGTTAATTGTTTTTTTAGAAAATTTTGTTTACTTTTGAAGTATGGTATTTCGGTTGAAGTAAGGTGCTAATAAGCCCCGCCTTCGGCAATACCCTGACCGTTGGCGGTCATTCTAAAAAACGTCACTGCCTAACAGAAAATTTCAATAAAAAATTTGCATATTGTTATCTGAATAGTTAACTTTGTAGTATGGAAACTATAAGACAAGTTATT
>NZ_QXHU01000013.1:10521-11478 GCF_009663465.1 Riemerella anatipestifer | reverse complement strand
CCAGTTAATTTTTCCGCATCTGCGGAGTACGCCACAACTTACATTTGGGCTTCCGATGATAAAGGGGTTAATGTTTTAGGAAATAACCCTACGCTATCTCTTGATGCAAACAAGTACCAGTTAGGAGCAAATAGATTATATTTATTAGTCAATAATGCAGGAGGGTGTGGGGTTGCCCCAATAGAAATTAATTTTACGGTAAACCCAACTCCAACCAATTTACAATTAGAGGGTGTAAAACAAACTTATTGTAATACAGAGAGAATTTTTATAAAGCCATCAGCACAAGGAACTGGGGTGTCCTATGAATGGAGTACAAATAATAACTTTACTTCACTTTTAGATAGAAATTTTGTAGATGAAAGTGGTAATCTTAGTTTTATTCAATCATCTACAGGTACATACACCTACTATGTAAGAGCAAAGCAGGGTAATTGTTACTCCGCTCCACAATCCGTAACTTTTACAGTGAACCAAGGCGTGAGCAATGTTCAAGTTGCCAATGCAGGAAAAACATTCTGTGAGGGAAATGCGATAGAGTTTTTAGCAGGTAGCCCTAATGCCACCAACTACTCTTGGTATAAATTTAGTAATGGAACAGGACTTCTATTTAATGGGGCAAGTTACAAGCCTAATAGTTCAGATTATGTGCTTGGCAAAGAAACCACCGTTTATTTAGTGGCTTCTAATGGAACAGGTTGCTCGAGTGATATTATTCCAGTTTCATTCACGGTAAATCCTGCTCCTAAAAATCTTACTTTAGAGGGCTTACTTCCTAACTATTGTGTGGGTAATCAAATATTGGTAACGCCTACGGCGGTAGGAACAGCCGTGTCCTATGAGTGGAGTGTAGCTCCTACATTTACGACCTTGTTAGGTTCAGAGTATGTGGATAGTCAAGGGAGGTTGAACTATACCTCAAATCAAGCAGGAGCTTTCACTTATTATGTGAGAGCA
>NZ_QXHU01000013.1:522-10511 GCF_009663465.1 Riemerella anatipestifer | reverse complement strand
AGCAAATAGATTATATTTATTAGTCAATAATGCAGGAGGGTGTGGGGTTGCCCCAATAGAAATTAATTTTACGGTAAACCCAACTCCAACCAATTTACAATTAGAGGGTGTAAAACCCACCTATTGTAATACAGAGAGAATTTTTATTCAGCCCTCTGCCGTAGGCTCTGAGCTTACTTATGAATGGAGCAGAAATGCTAACTTTACATCTATTCTTGATAAGAACTTCGTAGATGAAAGTGGTAATCTTAGTTTTATTCAAAAAACCATAGGTACATACACCTATTATGTAAGGGCAAAACAGGGTAATTGTTACTCCGCTCCACAATCCGTAACTTTTACAGTGAACCAAGGCGTTAGCAATGTTCAAGTTACCAATGCAGGAAAAACATTCTGTGAGGGAGATGCGATAGAGTTTTTAGCAGGTAGCCCTAATGCCACCAACTACTCTTGGTATAAATTTAGTAATGGAACAGGACTTCTATTTAATGGGGCAAGTTACAAGCCTAATAGTTCAGATTATGTGCTTGGCAAAGAAACCACTGTTTATTTAGTGGCTTCTAATGGAACAGGTTGCTCGAGTGATATTATTCCTGTATCCTTTACCGTAAATCCTGCTCCTAAAAATCTTACTTTAGAGGGGGAAACTAAATATTGCGTAGGAGATGATATTTTGGTAACGCCAATCGCCATAGGCGAAGACCTAACTTATCAATGGGCTACGGCATCTAACTTTGCCAATTCCACTATATTGGATAATACAATGGTAGATGAAAATGGAAGCCTATCTTTCAAGTCTAGAACCTCTTTTACAAGAACTTATTATGTAAGAGCAGTTAATTCACAAGGCTGTTATTCAGATAGTCAAGCCGTAACAATCGTTATAAACACTCGTCCTGCTAATCTTAGCATTACGAAATTAACGAACCCAAACAACTCAGCTTATTGTCAAGGGATAAAAGATGAAATTTATGTCGCAAACGGCAGAAATATAACTGAATATAAATGGTTTACCGATATTACTTTAACTAAAGAAGTGATAGAGGATTATATTACAGGAAATACTAAGAATGTCCTTACCGTAAATCCTTCAAAATGGGAAGTAGGATACCATTCTATTTATGTGGTTGGATATAATGCGAATGGGTGTATTTCAGATGTTGAAACTTTTAGTTTCAATATTCTAAAAGGAGTTACTCCAGTTGCTGTTAATGAAAATAACTTCAACTTATGTAAGTCAGAAGAAAAAACAATAAAATTAGACAATCCAAATAGGTGGACGATTGAATGGTTTACAAACAGTATTGGAACTAATAAATATGCTTCTGAATATATATTTGATAACGGAAATAGAATAGTTATCAAAGGAGAGAATTTCAATACTGGAGTTAATACACTTTATTACAAAGTGAGTAATGCAGAGGGCTGTCAGTCAGAGCTTACTGCTGTCAATTTTACAGTCCTTGAAGCCCCACATTCTCTAACAGTAACCAACAATAATGCGGTAATTTGTAAAGGAAAGGACGCTGTTTTTGAGGCTTCGGCGACCAATTCAACAATGTTTGAATGGTACAAAGATTATCAGTCTTCATTGGTGGCAGACCCTAAATTTGTGTCAGGAACGGCAAATTATAAACTAACCATTCCAACAGCAGATTTAGAAGTAGGCACATACACCTATTATGTAATAGCGAAATCTTCTAGTGGGTGTAAAACAGAACCATTTAAAGTTACTTTTTCAGTTAAAGAGGTTCCAAATAGAACCACTTTAATAGGAGAAAAAATATTCTGTCAAAATGAACTCATCACATTTGAACTTTTAAACCAAACAACAAAAACTTTCAAATGGTTTACTGATGCTAATGGGCTTAACCCATTAGACGCTCAATTTATCTCAAATGATGGAGCTTCAGTAAAAATTCCTGCCCAAAATTATAAAGCAGGAACATACACCCTATACTACTATTCAACCAATTTAATCTGCAACTCTGAAATGCAATCCGTAACCTTTACGGTTAATGAAAGTCCTTCGGAGCTTAATATCATAGGAAACGAGGGCGAATATTGTTACGGAAATATGATAGATATTGCTATTGGTTCTACAGGAGGGGCAACCTCTTATCAATGGTTCTTGGATTCTAAAGGTTCTATTCTTGTAGATAAAATCTATCTTACAGGAACAATGAACGAGCGATTTAAAACGAATAGTTTAATGGCAGGTAATTATGTTTTATATGTTAGAGCAATAAATGAGAAAGGTTGTCAATCAGCTTTAAAACAAATTACATTTAAAGTCAATCCTACTCCAGTCGTTCAAGAATTCCAAACTTCCAAAAAGACTATTCAGCAAGGAGAAACCATAGACTTTAAGATAAATGCCAAAGGGTATGATAGGTGGAGGGTTTTATTTAATGGAATGCCATTGTATCCACAAGAGGGATATAACAATGGGCAGGTTGTTAATTATGTATTAACAAAAGATGCCCAAATTTATAATCAAGGAACTTATACCCTAGAAATATCTAATGGGACTTGTACAGCCCAAAGCTCTACTTATATTTATGTGTTGCCAAAAGTGGTAATTACACATAACAAAACTGAAAGAATAAGTAAGGATAATGGAGAACAAAAGGTTATACTTAACCAACACGAAAGCATCATTTTTGATGCCAATTCGGATAATAATCTCTATTCTGAAAAATGGTATTATGGAGATGGGTTTGAGAATTCTACTATCTCAGGAAACCACTTTTTCAATCAGGCTGGAGAGTTTATTGTAAAGTTAGAATTAACTAATAAAAATACGGAAGAAAGATTTTTATTTGAATACGAGTATCCTATACTCGTGAAGCCAGTAGATAATGTAGAAGAAATAAAACCTACATTAACCGCTCCTGCAAAAGAGGAATATATTATTACTCCAAACCCATTTAAGAGCTTTTTTAAAGTTATTACAAATGGTGCAACTACTGGAGATAGAATCACAATGAGAATCTTCGATTTAAAAGGAGTTTCTTTATTTAGTGAAAGTTGGTTAGTAGATGGGGTACATAACTCCAGAACTTTTTACAATCCGATGATAAATGCTCCGCAAGGCACTTATGTTGTCGTGATACACAACGAAAATAAAAAAAGTATAATAAATACTAAAATCATCAAGAAGTAATGAAAAAATCCATATTAAATTTTTCTATAATCACTCTAGTTATCGCAGGATTAGTTTCCTGCGATGACAAAGTGAGAGAGCTGACAGATTTAGACCAAGCTCCTAGCTTCTTATACTTTAACTCAAAGTCCGTTAATTGGGAAGAAGCTCCTTTTGAGCCTATTGTTGATAGTGCTAAAGTTTACAGCTCGAGTAACAATTCTTCCTACCCTGTCATCTTAAAAGTAGTTGATAAAATCAATACTTTGACAGAGCTAAAAATATTAACCTCAGACCCTGAGAATAGTATCTTTGTTAATAACAACCTATATACAACAGAGTATGTGTCAGCTTCGGCGAACGAGGACATCAATTGTGCATTTAGAAGTAGCAAGGCAGGAATTCAAGAATTTATTGTAAGTTCCACGAGTATTTTTGATAAAAGAAACACTTTCAAATTTAGAATAGAATTCAAAGAAAATCGCCCACCCAAAGCTAACTTAAAAACAGCGTTAATAGATAGTAGAACTAAAAACTATAAATTAGATGCTAGTGGCTCTGAGGACATAGATAAAGCGATAGGAGGAGCGATTGTAGAGTATGAGTTTATAATAAACAATATTCTCATAAAAACGACAGAAAATAGTATCAATCATATTTTCAAAACAGGAACTCACGAAATAAAAGTCCGAGTAAAGGACAATGACGATGTTTGGAGTGAGTATGTAAGTGAGACTTTAGTCGTGCAGTAAATTAAAAAGACCTCTAAAACTAGAGGTCTTTTTAATTACTTTACATATTTGTAGATTGTTTTATTTTCAGTTAAATATAAATCTCGCAAGGTAAGATTTAGGGTGTCTTTGTTAAAAGATACCTCATAAGTATCATTTACTTTTTCTCCGTAAATATATATTTTATTTAATGATGAGAAGTATTCCCCAGTACCAAATGTTAGGGTATTGGTATCTGTGTAAAATTCTATTCTAACAGAGTTATCAGGATTGATTTTTACATTAGATTTTTTTTCTGCACCCTCTACAATTCTATGAGTTATAGATTTTTCTGTAAAAGCTGTTTTCTCTGTTTGGGTAGTTACTTTTCTTAAATACCAAACATTTTCTTTTAGTCTTGAACCATCAGAGGTCTTTTCATCATCTCTATTAGCACAAGAAATAAAACCACTAATTAAAAATGATGCTGAGAATAAATAAATAAACTTTTTCATAATGATTTTTCTTTTTTTGATTACTATTGCAAAGATAAGAAAAAATAAATACAAAGCAAATACATTTCGTATTTACAAAATAAATACATATTTTTGTAGTCCAAATTTGTATAGTATTATGGAAAATAAAAAAACAAAAACTTTTCGTTTTTCGGAAAAAACAATATTTTTACTTGAAAAGATTGCTGAAAAAGAGCAAAGAAACCTAACCAATGCTTTAGAGGTAATGGTCTTAGAAAAATCCCAATTTTATGGTATAAAATATTTTAAAAAGATACCTCCCTATACTGGTGTTTATGATGATGTTAAAAAAGACAATCCTTTTGATAAACCATAAAATGTATTTATTTTGTATTTACATTTTGTATTTGCAAAATAAATACATATCTTTGCGGTAGTTAATTTTTAAAAGTAATATATTATGAAAAAAACGATTTATCTTCTTGGACTTTTATTGGTATTTACTTCTTGCACGGAAAAAAATCAGAAAAAGGTTGTAACCAACGAAACTATTATCACTCTATCAAAGACAAAAGGTATGAGTGATGATATAATTTGCGAAATAATTTCGGAAAACCCTACCCAATTTAAAGTAGATGAAGTGGAAGATATTATTTATCTGAAAGAAAATAATGTTTCAGATAAAGTAATCAATCAAATGAAATATTATAAGCAATTTGAAAACCCAATTATGAGGATTTTATCACAGATTATGAAAGGTGTTTTTTTGGATAGCTTTATTTTTTCTAACATTCATTGTAGCAATTTACATTTGTTCTTTGTTATTCGGAAAAATAATTTACTAAATTAAATGGAAACAAACAACGAGAAAATAGAGCATATTGACAAAGAAGCAAAAGCCTTTGGTTCATAAAGTAGTAATGTATAGAAAATAAATAAAAAAATAAAGTGTTATGTATAATTTAATTAAACCAGTTCTAACAATAACTTTAGTAATAGGAATAGCAGGAATGTTATATTTAAATTTTAAATATGTAAATCAGGATAGAATAGATAATTATACTATTTTGGAGTGGGTAGAAAAGGGAGAAAAAGAAGAAAAGATTGTTTCCATCATTGAAAAAAGTTTCACGGACTTTTCCTTAGATAAAGAGGATATTGAAATATTGAGACAAGGTAATGTCTCAAGTAAAATTATCGTGAAAATGAAAGAAAGTGAAAGGGATAATTCTTCATTTATGATTTTAAATTTTTTGGCGTTATTTATGCTATCTTTTATGCTATCATCAATACTCTATTACAATGACAAATATTCATTATTTCCATATTGATTTTAAGTATTATCTAAGAAAAGTAACCCTTGGCTCAAAAAACAAAGAAGATAGAAAATAAAAATGGAAACAAACAACGAAATGAACAAAGAAGCAAAAGCCTTTGTTAAAAATTTCATTGAAAAATTTAATATCTCCACAGAGGGAGATTTCGATAAAATAAACTTGGAATTGCATCAAGTGTTAAAAAATGAAATAGCGACAGAAAAAGAAATGTTTTTTTCTGCGGATATAATTTCTAAATACTGGGAGATAAAAAATAGCCCTATATTTATTTTGGTTAAATGTATAGTGAATTTACTATTGATTATATTATTTGTAATTTTTTTCATTAAAACTATGTCTTTAAATGACAATTCTCTTACCCCTATTTTCATTTCAGTAAATTTAATGTTTATAACTATCATTCTAATGAAAATAAATGCTAAATTCAATGATAAGTTCTATGAATATAAGCGTAAAAAATTCCTAGATAAGTTAGTTGAAAGCAACCCTTCACTTGTAGGATATAAAGCTCATTTACAAGAACAAAAAAGCAAAAAATTGGAGTTCTTAATAAGAGCCTATAAAGAAATGGAAGAAAACAAAAAGTAAAATGAAAAAAGCTCGAGAGAAAGAAGAACTAGAAAAAGAAGTATCCAAAAACTTTGGGATTAGTATAATTGTGGGAATAATTACTGTATTTTTTACAGTAATATGTTACTGCCGTATTTTTCCCGATAATATGTTTTGTACTTTTTTGGATATATGTAGTTTTAAAATCAAATAATAAGAGTAACCATTGGTTCATAAAGTAGTAATGTATAGAAAATAAAAATGGAAACAAACAACGAGAAAATAGAGCATATTGACAAAGAAGCAAAAGCCTTTGTTAAAAATTTTATTGAAAAATTTAATATCTCCACAGATGGAGATTTCAATAAAATAAACTTGGAATTGAACCAAGTGTTAAAAAACCCAAGTGCGACTAAAGAAGAACTTTTTTATACGGTAAACCTTATTCATATTATCCGCAAAAAAATAAAAAAAGATAACAAAAATGAAAATGAAAAAAGTTAGAAAAGAAGATATAGATTATCTAGAAGAACTGAACAACAGAGCTATAAAACAAATTAATGAAGAAGCAGAAACTTTTGTAAATGGTTTTATTGAAAAATCTAATATTTCTAAAGATAGAGATATAAATAAAATGAACTTAGTTCTTCAGGAAATATTAAAAAAACCGATTGCAACCGAAGAAGAGGTTTTTTATGCTACAAATATTATCTCTAAAAACTGGGAGAAGAAAAATAAGCCTATATCTATTTTGATTGCAAGAATACTAATAGGACTTTACTCTTTATTTGTTATTTTTTGTTGTTATCTAATTTTAGATAAGCCAATATTTAAAAATGACCCTATGCAAATTTGGGTGCTTCTCGTATTTGCAGTAATGGGACTTATATCTTTTATATTATTTTCTAATAAATTATCTGATGGGTATTACAAAAAAGCACACAAAAAATTTTTGAATAAACTTCTTAAGAATAATCCTTCACTTGGAGGGTATAACGCTTATATGAATGAGCATATAAGAAGAGAGTTCGAGATAATAGATAAAATGGTAAAATAAGATGATGCAAGAAATAGGCAAAATTTATGAAGAAATGATAATTATTTCTCTACAAGAAATAATAGGATTTATGAAATCAATGCGACCTGCTGGTTACTTAGGAGCAACTTACGAGGAGCAAAAAGAACAGTGTGGTATTCAATCAATGCTTCAGGAAACCTTATATGCCCTAGAAAGGTGGCTAAAACAGAGGTTTGAATATCTAGAAAATACCACAGAGTGGACTGAGGAAATGAAAGCAGGATTTAGAAACTTAACAATCCCTGAGGATAGCAGATTTTTTATTCAAGAAAAAAAAGAAGCTGGAGAAATAAGTTCAACAGAAATGTCTTCTTTTATGTTTAAAAAAAGAGAACTAAATATTCTTTTAAAAGAATATTCAGCCTTAAAAAAGGCACACGAGAACTTGTTAATTGCAATGTCAAGTATGACTACTCAAATAAAAGAGTTAACAGGAGATGATGAAAAAAAAGAAGAGTAGAAATGAAAAAAATACTTTTAATATTAGTTTTATTCTTTTCCGCAGTTTCTTGTGGAACAGATAAAGAGGACAAAGCATCTTTAACAAATCAATCAATCATTGATTTAGCCAAGACAGGTGTGAGTGATAACTTGATATGTCAGTTCATTTCGGTAAGAGATACTCAATTTAAAGTAGAAACTAAAGATATTATTTATCTAAAACAAAATAATGTTTCGGATAAAGTAATCGTAGAAATGAAAAAAGCACAGAATGAAGAAGAAAAACAAAGAAAATATTTGATAGCTTTAGACATAGTATTGGGACTTGCTATATGTTTGTTTATTGTTTGGTTGGTTGACTTGGTAAAGAACCGTATTGTCTTTAACAAAAAATAATAAATATTATGAGAAAAACGCTTTTAATATTAGTTTTATTCTTTTCCACAGTTTCTTGTGGAACAGATAAAAAGGTTAAAACTCTAACAAATGAATCAATCATTACTCTGTCAAATACAAAAGGTATGAGTGATAATTTGATATATCAAATAATTTCTGAAAGCGATACTCAATTTAAAGTTGAAGAAGCTAAAGATATTATTTATCTAAAACAAAATAATGTTTCAGAAAGAGTAATCGTAGAAATGATAAAAGCTCAGGAGAAAGAAAAAGAAGAAAAAGACCAAAACTCTAGGATTGGGATTGGGATAGGAGCGTGGATTATAATTTTTGCAGTAATAGGTTTTTTACTTTATAATTGGGATAAGTTTAGTAATAAATGTTCTTGACTTTATTAAAATATGGAAAACTTGCCCTCCGGAGTTTCCCACATTTTAACAAAGTTTCGTTTTTATTAAAATATGGAAAACTTACCCTCCGGAGTTTCCCACATTTTAACAAAAATTTGTTTTTATTGAAATATGGAAAACTTACCCTTCGGAGTTTCCCACATTTCAACAAAAATTCTTTCTCTTTTTTTATTTTATAATCAATATGAAAAAAATTACAACTCTTATCGCAATAATCTCTTTAAATACCCTTTTATTCTCACAAAAAAATAATACAAGTGCAGAGACATTTCTAAATGTAGACCAAAACTATATCAATAGTCTTGGAGAGGGGCAACACGATATTGTAGAAGACCTTAAATTAGATACTTTTAAAGATAGATTTAACTTTCTTAATGAAAACACTAATCTTAATATTGATTATAACGAAATTACTTATGCCTACGCTAAAAAATACCTTTCATATAGATGGTTCGGTAAAATAATAGGATTATCTGCCTATTATTTCCCACTATTTGAAAGTAAATTAGCTCAGTATGGACTTCCATTAGAACTGAAATATTTGGCGGTGGTAGAATCCAATTTAAACCCTCGTGCAGGGTCGTGGGCTGGAGCTAAAGGATTGTGGCAATTTATGCCCACAACTGGTAAAGAAATGGGGATAAATAAAAATGACTACATAGATATATTTTATGACCCTGTTGGAAATACAGATGCAGCAGTAAGATATTTGAAAATTTTATATAAAGAACTGGGGGATTGGAATTTGGCTATATCCGCATATAATTGTGGTGCAGGAAATGTAAGAAAAGCCATTAAAAGAGCAGGGAGTAGAAATTATTGGAAAGTAAGACCCTATTTACCTAAAGAAACCCAAGCCTATGTGCCGAGCTTTATAGCAGTAAATTATATGTTCAACTTCTATAAAGAGCATAATATAAAGGCAATGTATTTCAAATACAGCTTTTTGGACTTAAAAATGATTAAGACTAATAAAAATACTTCGTTTGAAGAATTAGCAAGACAGTTTGATTATGCCTTATTAAAATTTGCGAACCCACAGTTTACCACTAGCTTTATACCTAAAGGGAGTATTGTGTATGTTTATAAAAAGTAAAAGTCCAATGAAGATAAAAAAGGAACTATTGGCGTTACCTACGGTCGGGCTATCCGCACTCAATCTTTTTTATTGAGAAATTTATAAGGAATTTTTTTGTTGTATTCTCATAAAAAAGGATTTTAAACAAATGCTCCTATCCCTAACGCTTAGGGCATAGAGTTAAAAAAAATTCATTTCTTGCTACTTTCAGTCAAATTCATTCTATTTCTTTGAACTTTCAGAGCAATTCATTTCTTTTTTTTAACCCTATTGCCCCTCCTCCTCCAAATATACTTGGTTCTTTTCCAATGCTTTACCCTTACTTAAAAGAACCAGGTATATTCCCCTCCTTTTTTGGAAAACCAATAC
>NZ_QXHU01000013.1:0-233 GCF_009663465.1 Riemerella anatipestifer | reverse complement strand
AATTTTATTTCTAGCTTCCATTTCATTGCAGTTTTATTCTTCCAAAAATTTTTGTCGTCAGTTGGCATAGAAAAGCCGAAACCTCACACACGAAGCAAAAAGCGTAGCGTTCTTTTGAATTTACAAAAACACCTAAAAAAATGAAAGGTTTTCTCTGCCTTTATCAATTTCCTTTACAACAGAGAAAAAGCCAATTTTCCTACTCCAAAGCAATAAGCGAAAGAATAGGATTA
>NZ_QXHU01000012.1:2559-12246 GCF_009663465.1 Riemerella anatipestifer | reverse complement strand
TTGCCGCAAGCGGGGTTAATTGTTTTTTTAGAAAATTTTGTTTACTTTTGAAGTATGGTATTTTAGTTGAAGTTAGGTGCTAATAAGCCCCGCCTTCGGCAATACCCGGACCGTTACCTACAATTTTACCCAAAAATCGCCAATAATGACTGAATATGAGAATAAATCAATTTTTCAAGGCTCAAAAGAGTATCTTGAAAAAAGTTTTTTAGAAGAATTAAATTATAAGATTTGGTCAACAAAAGGTGCCAGATTTGAAGCAGATAAAAGGTTGACAATCGTTTCGAAAACTTCCAGCATAACTTTATCAATATTCTCCGCTTATTTGATAATATCGGGGTTGATTTCCGTGTATAATATTAATTCCGACATAAAAATTGATGTAATAAATTATGTTGTTACTGCCTTAAGTATTTTACTTTTAGTGTTATCACAATATGAA
The DNA here is from genome assembly GCF_009663465.1 of Riemerella anatipestifer. Taxonomy (GTDB): domain Bacteria; phylum Bacteroidota; class Bacteroidia; order Flavobacteriales; family Weeksellaceae; genus Riemerella; species Riemerella anatipestifer_C. The sequence continues at coordinate 11,804 of NZ_QXHU01000012.1, read as the reverse complement.
AATTCGCAGAATTATAATTTGAGGGCGAATAATTATCATAATTGTGGTTTGGAATTAAGCAAACTTTATAACGAATTACGAAACTTTAAAACATTACACGAAAACCCTTCCGAATATACAAAAAGAGAATTCGCGTTAAAACTTTCTCAAGAGTATCAAAATATATTATCAAAATATGAAAATCATTTGACTATTGATTATCAAAATTTCAAGATAAGCCACCGTGAATATTTTACAGAAATTCAACAAAAAGATATTAATAAGATAAAGCGTATAAATTTTTGGATTAGATACGGTTGGTATACATTAATTTTAATTTTAACGCCAATACTTATATTTATTATTTGTTTAATTTAAAAAACTGTAGGTAACATAGTATTTGCAAAAGGCGGGGAGAAGTGTTGAATTGAAAAGCGGAAATATTTAGTCGCATATGCTTTTCAATTCAACTTTTTTTTAATAATTTAGTTTCATTGAAAAAGCATCTGCTTTGGTTCGTCGAAATTGAACTTTTCGTTCAATTTAGTCCGCCCTTCGCAAATACTTTTTCCGTTGTGCGATATGCTATACAATTAAGCGAAATGACAGAAGAAGAAAATGTTACTTATATTGTTCTTACTGATATTGATAATTTTTTTGCTGTACAAAATAACTCTATGGATAGGTAAAAATAAAAAACGAGTTAATTGGGCTTTATCTTTACTTGGGATTTTGTTGTTAGTTAAAATCGTTGATTTTGTATTTTTTACAAAGATGGAATTTATACAATCAAGGGTTTACCAAAATATGTATTTGATAAAAAATCCTGTAAACAGTAAAGATAGTGTTTATTCAATTATTAAACAGATTTGTTTGGAAAGAATGAACAAAGAGTTTATCGGTAATGAAACGAAGTATCGATATTACAACAGGGACAGCTCAAAAGTATGGTTAAATTATGATTTGGAATTTTATAACTATTCAGATGATTTTTTTGGAAGTAATACAGCACATTTCATAGAATATGAAGAGGACGATGGCGGACCTACAAGTATGCATTTTTTATCTGAAATTGAAAATGAAAAATTATCACGGTTTAGCATTCATTATTGTGAAAATGACACGGTAAATTATTATGCTAAAATAACTTATTATGATAATGAAAGGGAAATAAAAACGGATACTATTGTGAATAATTGTTGTACTTTAGGAACGGATACGCTAAACTGACATTTTACACAAATAAAAAGAAAATGAAATGAAAAAAATAATTGGTTTATCATTATCAATAATGACAATTATCACTTGCGGTTGGTTAATTGCAGAGAATTTAGGTCGCCTTGATATTGCATCTAACAAAGCTGATACTTGGGTAATGTGGGAGAAACAAAAAATAGACGAGAGAACGGATATTGATTTTTGTAAAAAACAGGTACTAAAAAGTGAATTGGATTGCAGAAGAAGAAATGACAGAATAAAATCTGATATTGCTCTTCAAACATTGCATACAGCTATTTTCATAATTATTATTCAGTTGATTTTATTGGTTTTCATTGCATTAATGCCTAAAAAACTAAATTCAAACAAGTAAAGAAATGCACTTACGAATACTTTTTATTTTGTAAAAAATACCAATGAAATATTGGTCAAAAAATAAGCGAATCTAATAGAAAAGTACAGTACAGATGGGTAAAAATAGAAAAAGAAAGACAAATGGGAATTTCAATATATGATAAAATAAGCACAATCGCACAACAAGGTATTGCCGCAAGCGGGGGTTAATTGCTTTTTTAGAAAATTTTGTTTACTTTTGGAGTATGGTATTTTAGTTGAAGTTAGGTGCTAATAAGCCCCGCCTTCGGCAATACCCTAACCGATGTGGCGAAATCCGCTTCGCTCCTTTCGCCACATCGGCTCGGTGGCTTACACCGCCTGATGGGCTCGTCGCTTCGCGAACTTCGCCCATCAAGCGGTTTTGCAAAGTTTCCTCTTGGAAGCAGAGCTTCCAGAGGAAACTTCGCAAAGCCGCCGAGCCGTTGTACGCAATTTTAGAAAAACATACGCATAAAATTGAAATACGATAATGTCTAAATTTATACAATTATGAGAAAAATTCTGTTAACTTTTGCTCTAATTTGTCTGTTTATTTCTTGTAGCAGGGACGAGAACAATACTGCTCTCAACGGAACGTTTTCCGAAATCACACCTATTGGAAACAGGACAAAGATGAATTTTAAATCACAGAATATACTTTCCATAATCAAACCCGATAGTTCTGACGATTTTAATTATCAAATTGATGGTAATAAAATACACTTGAGTAACAATATGGGATATAAGGCTACTTTGGAATTTGTGAAAATCAGTGACAATGAATTTAAAATTGAAAATCTGTACGTCAGTATTCCTGAATATCCAAAATCTTATATCAGTTTTCGAAAATAAAAAACTGCGTACAACATAGTATTTGCAAAAGGCGGAGTTTAGGAATGATAGGAAGTTTAGTAATATTTCATTGCAAAATGCTTTTCATTTCCACAATTTTGTTTAATTTAGTGGCATTGAAAAAGCATTTGCTACGGTTGGACTGAATTGAACTTAAGGTTCATTTCAGTTCCGCCCTTCGCAAATACTCAGCCGTTATAGCCAATGCCTTGATAACGTGTGTTATAAAATAAAAATAGGTTAAAAAATAACGAAACAAAATACAAATACATTATATTTTTGTAAATTGCGACTTCAAAATTTAAAGCAATATAAAATGTTGATAAAAGAGAAAATAAGCATTGAAGAACTTGATAGCAAAAGTTATCAGGTTAGGCTTGTTGAACCTCTTGAAGAAGAAAAAGCGGTTTTAACTCATTATCTTCACAACATACATAACGGAGTTTCAAAATACTACAAAAAAGAAGCATTAACTGTTCTTGAAAATTATGTTGAATACAAAAACGAAAGTGAAGTTTCAATTGTAGTAGAGGAAGCTCTAAATCAATTTTTATTTGAAGTTGAAAACGTTCCGTTTCCAACACCCGAAAATTATACTTTCAAATTTATTGACCTTTTTGCAGGAATTGGAGGTTTCCGTATTGCAATGCAAAACGTTGGAGGAAAATGCGTTTACACAAGTGAGTGGAACAAAGACGCTCAAAAAACTTATCGTGAAAATTTTGGTGAAATTCCATTTGGAGACATCACAAAAGAGCGTGTAAAAAATTATATTCCTACTGAATTTGATGTTTTATGTGCAGGTTTTCCTTGCCAAGCGTTTTCGATTGCTGGTTATCAAAAAGGATTTTCCGACACACGAGGCACACTATTTTTTGACATTGAACAAATAATTGAAAAACATCGACCAAAGGTCGTGTTTTTGGAAAATGTCAAAAATTTAGTTTCTCACGACAATGGGAAAACTTTTAAAGTTATCATTGAAATTTTAGAAGAAAAGTTAGGTTACAAAGTGTTTTATGAAGTGCTAAACTCAATGACACACGCAAATGTACCACAAAATAGGGAGCGAATATTTATTGTCGCTTTCGACCCAAAACAAGTGAAAAACTATAAAAAGTTTAAATTTCCAAGTGAAATTAAATTAACAAAAACTATTCACGACATTTTGGAACAGGGTAAACAAGATGATAAATATTATTATCCTGAATCGCATCAATATTATCCTGAACTTGCCAAAACGATTACCAAAAAAGATACAGTTTATCAATGGAGAAGAGTTTATGTAAGAGAAAATAAAAGCAATGTTTGTCCGACTTTAACTGCAAATATGGGTGCAGGTGGGCACAATGTACCTTTAATTAAAGATGATTTTGGAATTAGAAAATTAACACCAAAAGAGTGTTTTGCGTTTCAAGGTTATCCAATGGATAAATATATCTTACCTCCTATTGCAAATAGTAAATTATATATGCAGGCAGGAAATTCTGTTACAACACCATTGATTGAAAGAATCAGTAAAGAAATAATGAAAGTGTTGTGAAATCATTTGCAGAAATCGACATAGAAAACAACGGAAATTATTTGAAACTACTGAAAGCAGTTTCAAAACTTTCGGGTCTTTTTAGTGAAAGTGCCGTTCCTTTTATCAATTATCGAGTTGCAGAAAATATCTTTTGTAGGAGTTTTGATGCAGGAAATCTTTCTCGTTCAGATACTGCTTTTGATGCAAATTATAATTCTATTGGTGTTGGCTTGAAAACTTTTGTTTGCAATACGAACAACAGTACCGAAAAAGTTGCAGAATTTAACTCACTTTCAAGAGTTTTAACTGATTTTCAAGGAAAAGATTTAGCTCATAAATTGGCTGAATTTAGAAATGAACGTATTGATTTAGCAAGGCGTTTGTACAATATTGAAAGTTCGCTTTATCATATTGTTGCCAGAAAAAACAATGAGTTAGTTCTTTTTGAAACCGATTATGACAAAATCGACATCAAAAATATTCATTCAGTAAAGCAAAATAATGCAAGTTTACAGTTTGAAGATGGTAAGAATTTTTACAGTTTCAATTACTCGAAAAGCACACTTTTTAGAAAGTTTTACATTCCTCAAAATGCGTTTAAACTTCCAATTGAGATTTTGGAAGACCCATATACTTTATTGTTGGAACTTTTTGAAGATAAAACTTTAAAACCAGCTACAGACAAATTTATAAGAGGGGTAAATTATGTAATTTTACCGCTTTACGGGTTTCAAAAAAAACAGAAATTTGTATTTGAAAAAAGTGGCTTAAATCAATGGAATGCAGGAGGAAGAAAACGAGATTTTGGAGAGGTTTACATTCCAATTCCAGCTGAAATTCACAGACAATTTCCTGACTTTTTCCCTGAAAGAGATAAAATGTTTGAGCTGAAAATCCCAACAGGTGAAATATTTTCTGCAAAAGTTTGTCAAGACAATTCAAAAGCATTGATGACAAATCCAAACAAAGCTCTTTCGGATTGGTTGTTACGTAAAGTTTTTCAAGTAAAAGAAGGAGAACTTTTGACAATCGAAAAAATGAACGAACTTGGTTTTGATAGTGTTGTAATCATCAAAGACGAAAAAGGAAATTACAAAATTGACAAAGCAAAACTTGACAGCTACGAACAATTTATAACCGAATAATTGGCACTGGCTATAACAAGGTATTGCCGCAAGCGGGGGTTAATTGCTTTTTTAGAAAATTTTGTTTACTTTTGGAGTATGGTATTTTAGTTGAAGTTAGATGCTGAGAAGTCCCGCCTTCGGCAATACCCGACTTTAGCAGACATATAGTTAAAAATTTCGCATAAAAATAAAGTTGCACATTTGAACAACTTTTTATATATTTGTAGACGATATGGAAGAAAAGAAATTTAGAAGTGTTTTCGCTTATAAAAATTACTTCTTTGACTTCTTCCAAAAGCAGAAGCCAAAAGTAAAAGAGAAAATATTATGGACTTTTATGGTAATAGAAACTGTTGAAAAAATCCCAACCGAATACTTTAAACATATGGAGGGAACTGACGGACTTTATGAAATAAGAGTTCAGTTTGGAAACGATATTTTTAGGATATTTTGTTTTTTTGACGAAGGGAAACTGATTGTTCTTACCAATGGATTCCAAAAGAAAACGCAAAAGACACCGAAAAAAGAAATTGAAAAAGCATTAAAAATTAAAAAGGAATACGAAAATGAAAAATAAAAATTTAACTTCCCTAACTGAAATTCTTGACAAAGAATACGGAAAAAAAGGAACTAAAAAAAGAGATGAATTTGAAAAAGGATTTGAAGAGTTTAAGCTCGGAGTTCTAATTCAGCAAGCAAGACTTGAAAAAGGTCTTACACAAGAGCAACTTGCTAAAAAATGCGGAACAAATAAAGGTTATATTTCAAAAGTTGAGAACAATATTAAAGATGTAAGGATTTCTACACTTCAAAAAATTGTGGAAATTGGGCTTGGCGGAAAATTGAATCTTGGAATTAACTTATAATCGACAGAATACGTCTGCTAACAAGGTATTGCAGCAAGCGGGGTTAATTGTTTTTTTAGAAAATTTTGTTTACTTTTGGAGTATGGTATTTTAGTTGAAGTTAGGTGCTGAGAAGCCCCGCCTTCGGCAATACCCGACCGTTAGCAGCAATAATAAAACAAAGATTATGTTTAATTTAACTATAAATAATTTTAGAAGTTTTCAAGAACAAGATTTTAATTTTTCGAGAATAAATATTTTAATTGGAGAAAATAGCGGAGGTAAAAGTTCACTTATAAAATTCTTACTTGCTTGCAAACAGACACTTAAATCTCAAGTAGAATCAAATTTTAAGTTAAAAGGAATCTTAATAGATTTAGGAAATTATGAGGAAATGATTTACCAAAAAGAATCTAATAGAGATTTGAAATTTAAATTTTCTAATACTGTAAAATACGCACAATATTTTACAGATAATTATGAGCATTATATTGACTTTGATGAGGACGAGAAAAAAAGAAAATCTCTTTTAAAAATTATTGAAAAATATATTAATGAAGAAACTTCAGTTGAATTTACAATAAATAAAAATTTATCAATTCATAATAGTATTAAAACAATATTTTCAAATTCAAAAGCAGGAACTCTTGAAATCATACCACAATTAAGAAGTGATAATGAGGATTTTTTCAATGAAATGAAATGTGATCTAGTTTTTAATTTTAAAAAGGTTAAAGGTGTAGTAAAAAACGTAACTTTTTACAAAGAAGGCTTTTTCAGCATCATAAATGCAAATTTAAAAAAGATACTTACTGAACAACATCCCGAACATAAAGATTATCTATTTTATACAATTGCATATTTACTTCTATATCAAAACTTTTTAATTATTAACATTGATAAACTTAGATATGTAAATCCAATACTAGGAAGCTCACCTAAAAGATTTTATTTTCAAGAGGATAGAAAATCTAGTTATAATATAACCGATATTGAAAAGTTTATTAATATAATAGGAGATCCTTTTTTAACTAAAAAAGAATCCAAAGAGAGAATTGATACTTTAAACAAAGTAATTAAGAAACTTGGTATAGCTGAGAAAATTGAAATCAAGAAAAATGAGGAAATGTCAATTCTAAGCATAAATGTAAAAACTAAAGAATTTTGGTCAAATTTAACTGATGTTGGATATGGAGTTTCACTACAACTACCAATTTTATTTCAAGCAATATTATCAGAAAATTATACAAATGGTCAAACTTTATTAATTGAGCAACCTGAAGTTCATTTACATCCCAAACTTCAAGCTAATTTTATAGAAACTTTATTAAGTATAGGGAATAAAAACTCATATTTTATAGAAACTCACAGTGAACATATGGTTAGAAAACTTCAGGTTTTAGTTAAAAATAAAACTTTTGGAATCACTAATGAAGATGTTCGTATTTATTATTTTAAAAGAGGCGAAAATAAATTCGAAATCACCGAACACAAAATTACAGAAGATGGACTATTAGATCATATTTTTCCAAATGGATTTTATGATACATCTTATAATTTAGCAAAAGACTTAATTTAATGAATATTCTGCCTGAATTAGAATTTTACGAAGAGATCTTTTGTAATGATAAAATCATTGCAAAAGATCTCTTGAATATAATTTTTAATGAGAATAATGATTTTGTTATTAATAGAGAAATTATTGATTATATAGAAAATAATGTTCACGAAAAAAAGAAAGACTTGCTTGAAGCTTTTATAAAAGAACTAATTGATTATCAAAGACTTAAAAGCGAAAAAAGTTTAAAGGTTGCTGACTACATTAATACTGCAAAAAATTATTATTCAAAATGTAATGAATATTACTTAACACCTTTAACATTAAATAAATCAAAATTTAATGAGGTTGATTTTCTTAACTTAATAAATTTATCAGATTATACAAAGAATAACTATAATTATATTGGTAAAGAATTATTAACAAAAGGCTTAATTTCTACAGATTTCGGCAATTATAATACCGATGATGAAATAGTTGATTTTATTGTTGAATTATTTAAGATACCAAGAAATATACATTCTGTAGAATGTTTTAACAGAGATTATAGCGCAAAATTTTTAAATATATTAAAAGGAAAAAAAATATATTATTATTCATTAGTAAAAAGAGAATTTCCCGCTAACATAGCTGAATACAAAGGATATCAAACTGAAATGAAAAAAGAAGTAGGTAGTCAATTAAAAATTTATTACACTAAAAAGAGAAAGCTAATCCATGAAAGAAAAATTTTCATTGGACCACTCAGCATAACATTTGATAATGCCTTTGAAAATATTTGCATTGATGAACCTACATGGACAATACTTATTGAATATAATAAAATCAAATATTCAAGATGGAGAGAAAAAACAAAAGAATTCAAATTATTAAATTAAAATATTACTGCTGCTAACATCGTATTGGCGAAATGGCGGTTTAAGGGTGAAATTGAAAGGTTCTCCTTTTTTTTTCGCAACAGCCTTTTATATTTCCTTTTTTCATAAATTCAGAAAATAATAAAAGGCTGTTGCTTAGCTTAGTGTAAGATTGGAAGTTTCGGCTTTCTAATCCGCCACTATCGCCAATACGCGGCCCGTTAGTGGCAATCGTATCAAAACGCACGGCTGAAAAGAAATTTTTTGAATATGAGCATTAACAAAGCCCAAATTCTAAAAAACATTCGAATTACAGTGCATTAACACATACAGAATAACAACAGTTGATAAAACAATAAAATGAAAAACGGATTTAAAGTAATTGGAATTTCCACTCGGACAACAAACAAAGACAACAAATCAAAGGAAGATTTGGGAAAACTTTGGGGGCAATTCTATGCGGAAAACATTTTTGAGAAGATACCGAATAAAGTATCAGATGAAATATTTTCAATTTATACTGATTACAAAAGCAACTACACCGAGGAATATACTACGATTATAGGTGTTCCTGTTTCAACACTAAATGAAATCCCTAACGGATTAGTCGGTCGGGAATTTGAAGCCGAGAATTTTCAAAAATTCGTAGCAAAAGGCGAAATGCCGAACGCTGTTATCAATACTTGGATAGACATTTGGAATAGAGACGAAGAACTCAATAGAAAATATACGTATGACTTTGAAGTATATGGGGAAAACAGCCAAAAAGGTCAAGATTCGGAAGTGGAGATTTATATCGCAACAAAATAAGGAAAAACACCTGCCGCTAACATAGTATTTGCAAAAGGCGGGGTTAAGTGTAAGTTGAAAGATTTGGTAAATTTATCCGCATCTGCTTTTCCGTATTAC
>NZ_QXHU01000012.1:0-2549 GCF_009663465.1 Riemerella anatipestifer | reverse complement strand
ATTAGCAATACGGAAAAAGCATCCGCTTCGGTTGTGCTGAATTGAACTTATCGTCCAATTCAAACCCGCCCTTCGCAAATACTTTTTCCGTTGCACGCCACACTACTGAAAATCACACTGCCGAAATAAAGTTGAATTTTAGCGTTATAAAAGAAACTGAATCCAAACCGAACAAAGAGAATGTAGAAAGGTTTGAATTCATTTTCTATTTTTTATATTACGGAATAGAATTGACTTTTACTTGGAGTGAATTTTCAATAGTATAGCGTACAACGAAGCAGACTCTGAATTGACTTTACCAACTTAAACTTAGTGACTATAATTCCTATGAAAAGCTGAATTGAAAATAGGGAAGAGTTGAATTTGAAAAACTGGAATTGAATTTAGAAAACTGAAATTTAGCCTGTGCGAATATATCATATTGTGAATACCAAATAGAAACTGAAACGAAAGTCCAGCGTGCAACACGGGTTTTGCAAAAAAGCGAGAGCGGTTTTATTTGGACATAATGAAATTTTTATTACCTTTGTGTAGTTGGGGTAATGTTAGTGGTTTTTTAGTCCGCTTCTTCGCAAAGCCCCACCATTATCTGTAATTTTAACCAAAATGCTGTTTTAAAAATTTATATGAAAAACTATTTTACCTTTTCGATTTTACTTTTTATCATTTCTTGTAATAAGAATACTGAAAGCAAAAAAGATATCGATAAAATTGTCGCTACTGCTGTTGCAAAAGCAATGGACTCTGTCACAAAGAAGAATATTAAGATTGACAGTGTAAAAACTGAAGTAAAAGCACCTGCTGATGCAAATGAATATGTTAAAGTTATAAGTACTAAAGAATTAACAAGACTTGCAAAAAAGCACTTTCAAAGTTATAAAAATAGATTACTCTCAAAAAACACAGCCATAGGATTGTTGGATACTTATACTGGCGATTTTACAAATGATGGAAAAGAAGATGTGGTTTTATATTACAGTATTGAACCAACGGATGGAGGTAATTATCTGGCAGGTCAAGGACTTGCATTATACAAGAATGTATCCTCAAATATTGAATTTATTAGGACTTTCGATGCGGATTATTTATTTGTGATGGACAAAATAAATAATGGAAAGATATTTATTAAAAATATGGAATATGCTGAAGATGATCCTCGTTGTTGTCCTTCAATTGAAACTTCAATTTCACTAACTGTTAATGGAAACAAAATCACACAAAAAAAAGAATAAGAAAAACTACAGATAACATAGTATTTGCAAAAGGCGGGGTTAAGTGCAGAGTTGAAAGTTTGGGAATATTTATCCGCTTCTGCTTTTCCGTATTACTTTTTTTTCTTAAATTAGCAATACGGAAAAAGCATCCGCTTCGGTTGGTCGAAATTGAACGATTGGTTCAATTTAGCCCGCCCTTCGCAAATACTTTTTCCGATGTGGCGAAATCCGCTTCGCTCCTTTCGCCACATCGGCTCGGCGGCTTACACCGCTTGATGGGCGAAGTTCGCGAAGCGACGAGCCCATCAAGCGGTTTTGCAAAATTTCCTCTTGGAAGCAGAGCTTCCAGAGGAAACTTCGCAAAGCCGCCGAGCCGTTAGCGGTCAGTTTAAAAGACGACACAACAAAGAGAAAATGAGTTTAGAATTAATACCTGTAATTGAAATCGGATACCATAATCAGGACATAAAAGCACCTGACAAATATCCTTATTGGGATTTTCCCGAATTGTGGGACAAATTCAACTCGGACAGTTACAAAAAAGCAGGTTTTAAAGACAAGTTCAAACCATATTTAGCTGGTTCTTCATTTTACCGACTTACTGACATAACGGACAACAACTTGTCGAAAATTGTAATTGACCATACGCAAGATTTGAGAGACGGAAAATATGAAAGAGAACAAGCAAGTGCGTTTTTTGGTGGCTACGTACTTCGCATTGACGGACACGACAAATTTTTTCCGCAATGTTGTGGCGACCTTGCAGACCTTAAATTTTGGGAGAACATAGCAAACGGTCAGGAAAAGGGATTTTATGCAGGACACCCAGAACCGCAAGTAAAAATTCAAAAAGAAAAAGTAACTTTTGACTTTACCGTAGGAGAATTTGACGAACACTTCGTACCGACACCGAGAGAAAACATAGTTCAGTTTGACATTTCTTCTTTAAAAAAGGCAATAGAAACAGTAAAAACCGAACTTGACATTTTTGAACAACGACTTGAAAGAATAAATGAAGACGAGAAACTGAATATAGACAACATTGGTGGACTATTAATTTGGGACAATGCAAACTATGAATAAAGAAAACCGAACCGCTAACACGGGTTTTGCGTCAGGCGGGGTGACGTGCAAACTTGGAGCTTTCTGCTTCTATTCAAGTTCAATGCAGGTTGACAGTTTTGTGCTCCGAAACCCGCCCGAACGCAAAGCCCGAAAACGTTATGCGATATTTTATGAAAACACGGCTCCTAAAACTGCTTTTAACGATTTTTTCATTGAATTTGTTTTCTCAAATACATAAAACAAGTGACAGTGATAAAAACGCTATACAAT
>NZ_QXHU01000011.1:4984-13294 GCF_009663465.1 Riemerella anatipestifer | reverse complement strand
CCTCCTCGAACTAAACGAGAATTGATAATAGATTTACCTGGATTAGTAAATAAAACGGAGCAGAAATTTAACCATTTTGATTACCGAATCACTAAATGGATAGAAGTATCAGGAGTAGGAGGACATAATACCGTTAAACCCTAACTCTGTCAAATTTCTCTGTCTAAGCCTCATAAATAATTGATTTTTATATTTTTACAACACGGTACAGAATAACCTAATTATTGCATTAAGTATTAAAAATCAAAATGTTACAATGATTAAATTGTCTGAACAATCGGATTTAGGGTTAAGTATAAAGATAAAGAAAATAAAAACTGGTTACAACAAGGTATTGCCGCAAGCGGGGTTAATTGTTTTTTTAGAAAATTTTGTTTACTTTTGAAGAGTGGTATTTTAGTTGAAGTTAGTTGCTAATAAGCCCCGCCTTCGGCAATACCCAGATCGTTAGTGGCAATGGCAGAACAACCGTACCCCTGAAATTAAACGGCTGAAAAATAACAACCTGACACAGAAAAAAATAATAAAAATCTACCACACAGGATTTTTTTGCAGTACAAAATTCAACCTTGCTTCAACACCTTTTTCCTTTTAAAATACAAAGCTACATAAGACAAAACCGCACAAACAAGTCCAATCCAAATCATAGCCCAAATTGCACCCGAACATTGGGACAACGTTCCTTCTTCAATAAGCAGAATTCGGAATGCCTGTAAGAAATGTGTAAGCGGAATCACGTTTGCAACAGCCACAACCCAATCGGGCATTTGCGAAAGCGGCCACGTAAATCCACTCAAAATAAAACTCGGAGTGGCTATTACCATCAATATTTCGGTTGCTTTGAGCTGACTCGGAATCAATATGCTTACCAATATCCCGATAAAACATACCGACAACACGAAAATTCCCGCTACAAAGGTCAAAGCACCTAGATTTTCATAAAACGGAATCCTGAACCAAAACGTAAACAGATAATACAAGATCCAAATACCGAAGCTCATTATCAGATACGGAATTATCTTAATTGCCATTATTTTGAGTAGGGATTTGTTTTCCGAAACCAAAGTTCTGAACGTTCCGTTTTCGTATTCCGAGGCAAACGACAAAGCCAAGCCTAACAGCAAAACCTGTTGCAAAACCGTAGCCAAAATGCCGGGCCACAAAAAGTACATATAGTTCGTGCTTCGGTTGTATTTTTTGATAAACGTGGTTTTGAACGGCTCATATTGCGACATTGCCACACTTTCAGGCATTCCTTGTTTTTTAAGAGCTTCAATCTGAACTCCCGCTTTAAGTGTTCCTAAACAAATCTGAATGGCAGTCGAAGCATAATTGGCTGTTAAAACATTCGAAGTATTTACAATGGTAAGCACTTCGGGATACTTTTTGGTCATAACCTGCTTTTCAAAATCTTTCGGAATAATCACAACCGCAGGAATGTTATCGTTTTCCGCTACAATTTTAGCTAAATCGTTCTGGTCATAACGGATAAAAGCCACGTTCAGAACCTCATTATCCTGCATCATTTCAATAGCTTTTCGGCTCATCTGACTTTGGTCTTCATCAACCACCACAACAGGCAAATCGGTAACTTTTCCTTTCTGGTAAACAAAGCCCAAAAGTATTCCGTACATAATCGGAGCCCCAATAAAAAGCAACCGAAGCACACTGTTATCCCAAAACAAACGGAATTCCCTTTTTATAAGCGAAAAAAAGTTTTTCATTTGATTTTTATTTTAACAGTTCTAAAGTAACCGTAGTTTTCGTAAACAAATCTTTGGTCTGACTGATATCAACCGGACTGATTTTTATCTCAAAAAGACTCTCCTGAATTTCGTAATCGGGATAAGCCGTTGCAATATTTGCATAAGCTCCCAAAGCCTTAACCGAAATTACTTTTCCCTTAACCTGACTTTTGTTATAGACTATATTGACAGTTACTTCCTGTCCTTTCTGAACCTTTGAAAGCTGGCTTTCGGGAATCGTAAAACGGAAATAAGTCGATTCCGAAATCGTTCCGCTAATCAAGGTATAACCGGGAAGCGCCAGCTCCCCTACTTTAAGCGTAATGGACTCTACCGTCATATCCTGTGGAGCAATGATATACCGCTCGGAATCCGCAACCGAAACCTCCTGCAAAGCTCCCAAAGCTCTTTCCTGTTGTCCAAAAGCCATTTTTTGCTGTTCGATTCTCGCTCCGTATTTCACGTCCGAAATTTCAGCCTGAACAGCCAGATACTGCGATTGAGCCCCCTGATATTTAGCGAAAGCCTCATCATACATCTGTTGAGAAACCAACGAATCTTTAAGCATATTTGACAATCGGTTAATGGATTTTTGAGCCAGTTCGTACTGTTCTTTCAATGCTTTTTGTTTGGCTTCTAGCTGTTTGAGCTGATTGTCCGTAGCTCCTTTCAAAGTCATATCATATTGGGCTTTTGCCGACTGAACCGCTCCTTCAGCCTGACTTTTTTTGGCATCGACTTCAGGAATGTCCAAAATAGCAAGCGTATCGCCTTTCCTTACAAAATCTCCTTCCTGAATACGGATTTCAATGATTTTTCCCGGAATTTTCGATACGATTCCGATTTGCTCCCTTTCGATTTTTCCCTGAATAACCTCGGCTTTCGGCTTACCACAACCGACAGCGGAAATCACTACAACTAATAATAAATATATCTTTTTCATCACTTTTAATAAGTTAGTTTAAAATAGTTTTGGTTAATTCTCCTGTTACGGAAAGTGTTTCTAAAGCGGACAGCCTTTGCTCTACTAAAATCTGAATTTTATTGGCTGATGCTTTAAACAAATCGTTCTCCGCTTCCAATCTTTCGGAAATGTTGATAAGCCCTTCCTGATATTGCCTTACAGCCATATTCAGATTGTTTGAAGCTACTTTTTCATGTTCCAGACCAATTTGGTATTTCTTATTCTGAACCCTGTAATCCGCCAGGTTATTTTCCAAAAGCAAAGCAAATTTCTCTTTCGCATCATCTAATTGATTTTGCACCTGTTCCGCATTTATCTTGGCTTCGTGGATTTTGTGCTTACGTTCAAATCCGCTGAAAATCTCCCACTTCATCGAAAGTCCTACCATCCAATTCGGACTCAACGTAAGTTCATTCATTCTTCCGTAAAGTCGGGAATTTACCATTGGAATTTCAGGTGTAATCATCGTAGCGTCAAAAAGGCTCGCATAAGTAACACCTCCGAATGCTCCCAAAACAGGAAGATAGCTCCCTTTTTCTTTCTTGACCATATAATCGGAAGCCTTCTTGAATGATTCCAAGGCTTTTAGCTCTTGTTTGTTTTCAACCGATAAATCTTCCGAAATCACATAAGGAACAAGTAAATATTCTACTTCTTTGATTTGGTTTTCGGAATATCCCGTGAGGTAATTTATTTTTTGGTAAAGGACTTTTCGTTTTCCTTCCATTTCTATCTTTTTGGATTGTAATTCGAGATTTGCCAATTTGATTTTGTCCCTGTCATACGGAATGGCAAGTCCTTCTTCGATAGCCCTTTCTACTCTTTTGGCTTCGGTAGCCAATCGTTTTTCGCTGTCAATCAGCAATTTTTCGACTTCGTTCAACAAGTGTACTTGGTCAAAGGAATGAATCACTTCTTTAATTAAACTTTCTTTTTCAGCCTCAGAAAGATAAGCCGTTCCGATTCGTTTTTGCTCCAAAGCCTTTGCTCCGTTTTCAATCTGAAAACCACTAAACAAAACCGTTTTTGCCATCAGGCTACCCATCAATAAGTTTCCGTAACTGTCAAACGATTGCTTTCCGTCAAAAACCGGCTGATTGATAACCGGAATGTTTCCTGTCGGTAAATCGAGCGTTATTTTCGTATCGAAATACATATAATTTGCCGAACCTTCTACTTTCGGAATGTATTTGTTCCAAACACTTTTCTTTTCCGTACTGATTTTTTCCACTTCCAAATCTTTGTTTCGGATAGAAGCGTTTTTGTCGATTGCTTTCTGAATTGCTTCCTGCAAAGACGGGCTCACATCAATTTGAGCCTTTCCTTCAAAAGCCAAAAGGCAGGCAAGTATAGGCAGTAATTTTTTAATTCTCATTTTACCTCTAAATTTTGATATATTTTATGAAACACTTCTTTTACTGTCACTATATTTTCTACACTGATTCCTTTTATGGATTCTTCGACGGTAGCATTGACAAGATTCATAACTTTTTCCTGTATTTGCTTTCCTTTTTTTGTCAGAAAAATCAAATTAGACCTTCTGTCATTTACATCGGGTTTCCGGTCGACCAAACCGTCTTTTTCCATATTGTCAATCAAACGGGTTACGCTTGGGCTGTCCCGAAAGCTCTTATCTGCCAAATACTGTTGCGAGCAACCGTCATTTTCCCACAAAACAGCCAAAATAGACCATTGTTCCTTGGTTAATTCTACTCCGTTCTGTCTGAAATTCTTATTCAAAACACGATTAAATGCCTGTGGTGTCCTGCCCGTAAGCAGATTGTAAAAATCCTGATATTCTAAAATTGATTGCATAACCAACTGTTGTTTATGCAACAAAAGTATAACAAATTTTTCAAACAAGACTGTTTTTTGAAAAAATTAACTTTTGGAGAAAAAGCAAAAATTTTTTTAGTCTTTTGATTTACAGATAAATGAATCAAACAAAGAGTAAACAAACAGCCACAGCCACTAACAAGGGTTTTGCAAGAGAGCGGGTTAAGTGCTAAATTCAACTTTTGTGCTTCTATTCCGCAAAAACCATTTTTTATTTGTTTGAAAAGTGTAAATTAGCAAATAAAAAAATGGTTTTGCTACGTTGGTGCTAAATTGAAAGTTTGTGCTTTCTAATCCTCTCCCTCGCAAAGCCCCGAACCGTTACCAGCTATACACTCCAAACATTTTGCTAAGGATTTGAAACTATTCAAAACGTTCTAAATTGTGAATAATAAGAAACTGAATTTAGACCCAGCCGAGCAGTGCGTGTTAGGGGGTCTAAATTCATTTTCTACAACGGACGGCTTAAAAGCATATTTTGAATGAGCCGACTCTTAAAAAATGTTGGAGAGTACAGCTGGTAACTCGTAATGCTCGACTAAATGTTGGACTTTTAAAACCTAAAAAAAGAGGAAAAATCCCAAAGGAAAGAACCTCAAACTGACGAAAAACGGAAAACGAATGGATTTCGGAACTGAAAACGAGTAACCCAAAAAACTACGGAACTGACTAAAGGCTGAAAAACTAAACGGTCAAATTGTAGACTTGAACGTTGAAAATGTGAAAAACGTGCGGACTGAAAACTATGCAGAAAAGACACCACACTGAAAAAAATAGTACAGCTGGTAACAAGGTATTGCCGCAAGCGGGGGTTAATTGCTTTTTTAGAAAAATTTATTTACCTTTGAGGTATGGTATTTCAGTTGAAGTTAGGTGCTAAGAAGCCCCGCCTTCGGCAATACCCGGACCGTTGTAACCAATTTAGGAAAACCTTGTGGAAAAAACGACGGAAAAAGTAAATGAAGATTTAAAAGCCGATTTTGTATTACTAATGCACCCACGTTCCAAGTGGTTGTTTTGGAAATACTTTCGGAAATATCGAATAGCAGGCTCTTTGTGGAATATCTCTGAATTTATTGTTTACAAAGGAATAGAGGTCGAATTTATGTTTTATTCACGAGAAAACGAATTATTATTTCAAGAAACCTATGAATTAGACCGCTGGTTACCTCCTCGAACTAAACGAGAATTGATAATAGATTTACCTGGATTAGTAAATAAAACGGAGCAGAAATTTAACCATTTTGATTACCGAATCACTAAATGGATAGAAGTATCAGGAGTGGGAGGACATAATACCGTTAAACCCTAACTCTGTCAAATTTCTCTGTCTAAACATCATAAATAATTGATTATCATATTTTTACAATACAGTACAGAATGACCTAATTATTACATTAATCGTTAAAAATCAAAATGTTACAATGTTTAAACTGTCTGAACAATCGGATTTAGGGTTAAGTATAAAGATAAAGAAAATAAAAACTGGTTACAACAAGGTATTGCCGCAAGCGGGGATATAGTTGTATTTTAGAAAATTTTGTTTACTTTTGAAGTATGGTATTTTAGTTGAAGTTGGGTGCTAATAAGCCCCGCCTTCGGCAATACCCTAACCGTTACCTGCAAGTTTATGTAAACAGTTCGTGCTATGATTGAAATTCAAAAATTTAAGAAAGAAAATATTGAAAAATTAATTTCGTGGATTGATAATGCTGAAGATTTGATGCAATTTGCCGGTCCGAAATTTACTTTTCCCCTAACAAAATCACAAATCCTGGAATCTTTAGAAGATAAAAATCGATTTGCATTTTCAGTAAAAAATAAAGATGAAATAATTGGACACGCCGAAATTTATTTCAAGGAAAATTCATTTGCTTTAGGACGAATTTTAATCAATAACGAAAATCGTGGAAAAGGCTATGGAAAATTATTAACCGAAAAACTACTGGATTACGGCTTTGAAAATTCGGAAAAAGAATTTGCCGAATTAAATGTATTCGATTGGAATATACCTGCCATAAAATCTTATGAAAAAGCCGGTTTTATAATTAATCCGAATGAATCAATACACAGAGAAATCAATGGGGAAATTTGGACTGCACTAAATATGAGAATTTATAGACAGGAATATAAGAAAACCTGCAGGTAACATAGTATTTGCAAAAGGCGGGGTAAAGGTGTCGAATTGAAAAGCAGAAATATTTAGCCGCATATGCTTTTCAATTCAACTATTTTGATTAATTTAGTTTCATTGAAAAAGCATCTGCTACGGTTGGTCGAAATTGAACTATTCGTTCAATTTAGCCCGCCCTTCGCAAATACTTTTTCCGTTGTAGGCAATTTTATTACAAAAATCACGTTAGAAAAAAATAATGTTGAAAATAGGACTTCTTTTCTTAGGGGCAATTGTAGCATTTTGGATTAGTGCAATTTGTGGTGGCGGTGCAAGTTTAATTTTAATACCTGTTTTAAATATTCTTTTACCAACTTCTGTTGTTCCCCTTTCTTTAACCGTTGGAACATTTACAAGTTCTGCATCAAGGATAGCCGTATTTAAAAAATTTATCAATTGGAGAATATTTTTTTGGTTTGTTCCCTTTTCAATTCCAGCAGTATTGTTTGGAGCTTACTTAATCAAATTTGTAAATCCTGTTTATTTACAATTAGTTGTTGGTTTTATTTTAATTGCAAACGTTCCACAACTTTTTATAACTAGAAAAAAGCAAGAAAAGACAGAAAAACCTTATCCGGAATTTGTACTTGCAATTGTAGGATTTTTTGCGGGATTTGTTTCAGGAATTACCGGAGCGATAGGACTTTTGTTTAATAGATTTTACTTAAAATATGGATTATCAAAAGAAGAAATTGTTGCAACAAGAGCTGCAAATGAAATATTTCTTCATTTAATTAAACTGATAATTTATATAATACTTGGTTTGTATTCAACAACAGCCATTTGGTTGGGAATTGCAATTGCAATTGCAACAATTATTTCATCATATACCGTGAAATATATATTGCCCTATTTAAGTGAATTCGTTTTTAGAAAAATTGGTTATGGAGCGATGGTAATTTCAGGAGTATCATTATTAATTTCCACTTCTGGAAAAATTATTCAACAAGATAATTTAGACATTTTTAAGAATAAATTTGGTGAAACAGCAATTAAATGGAGAGAAAGTAGTTTTGTTTTAGAGTTTGCAATTGATGATGGATTGGAAATTGAAAAACCAATTTTATCTGACGAGCTTCCTAAAAATATAAATGAAAAATACACTGAACTAATTTCTAAATATGACACAATATATTTAGAAAAGGTATTTAAACTTGGTTCTGAATCAAGCTATGAATTTTATTGCTATAAGAATAATAGACTTACCAAATTTGAATTCAAATAAAAAACTGCCTACAACAAGGTATTGCCGAAAGCGGGGATGTTTACATTTTAGAAACTTTTGTTTACTTTTGAGGTATGGTATCTTAGTTGAAGTTAGGTGCTAGTAAGCCCCGCCTTCGGCAATACCCGGACCGTTGTAACCAATTTAGGAAAACCTTGTGGAAAAAACGACGGAAAAAGTAAATGAAGATTTAAAAGCCGATTTTGCATTACTATTTCAATCACGTTGTGGATGGTTGTTTTGGAAACCCTTTCGGAAATATCGAATAGAAGGCTCTTTGTGGAATAGCTCTGAATTTATTGTTTACAAGGGAATAGAAGTTGAATTTATGTTTTATTCACGAGAAAACGAATTATTATTTCAAGAC
>NZ_QXHU01000011.1:0-4974 GCF_009663465.1 Riemerella anatipestifer | reverse complement strand
CATTTTGATTACCGAATCACTAAATGGATAGAAGTATCAGGAGTAGGAGGACATAATACCGTTAAACCCTAACTCTGTCAAATTTCTCTGTCTAAGCCTCATAAATAATTGATTTTCATATTTTTACAACACGGTACAGAATAACCTAATTATTGCATTAAGTATTAAAAATCAAAATGTTACAATGATTAAATTGTCTGAACAATCGGATTTAGGGTTAAGTATAAAGATAAAGAAAATAAAAACTGGTTACAACAAGGTATTGCCGCAAGCGGGGCTGATTTTGCATTTTAGAAACTTTTGTCTATCTTTGAAGTATGGTATTTTGTTTGAAGTTAGGTGCTAATAAGCCCCGCCTTCGGCAATACCCTGACCGTTATACGATATTTAAAGACAAACATAAATAAAAGACAAAGAATTATGTTAACAAAAAACCTCTTTCAAATGATACTATTCTTATTAATATTTCCATTGATTGTATGGGGGCAGAATAGTACGACCCAATCAACAAGTTTAAATCAATTTGGTGCATTAGAGTTGGCTAAACAGGCAAATATAGAAGCTCTTAAACTGGGGAAAAATGTATCAATTGCTGTTTTAGATGCATCAGGTACAGTTATTCTTTTGCTTAAGGGAGACAATGTTGGACCTCATAATACCGAGGCGTCAAAACGAAAAGCCTTTACAGCTCTTTCTACAAAGACAGCAAGTTTAGAGTTAATGAAAAAGGCAGATGCTAGTTCAAGCTCAAAAAATTTAAATACGATTGCCGAATTACTTTTATTAGGAGGAGGAGTACCCGTTTGGAAAGACGGAGAATTAATAGGCAGTATAGGCATATCAGGAGGTGGTAGTGGCGAAAACGACCATTTTATAGCGGTAACTGCAATACAAAATCTTAATTTTAAAATTAATTATTAACTAAAAAAACAAAAAAATGAAAAAAGTAGCACTTCTATTTTTAGCTTTTATAGCTACATTACAGTTTGGTTTTGCACAAGAGACAAGATATCAGTTGTCGAGTCATATTCTAGACATTACAGCAGGTAAGCCAGCGACAGGGGTGAAAATCACATTGTCCAAGAAAGATAAAGATAACAAATGGATAAAAATTGATGAAAAAAGCACAGATGATAACGGAAGAATAAAAGACTTTTTAAAACAAGATGGCACAAATAATATAGGTGTTTATAAATTAACATTTCATACAAGTTCGTATTTTGAAACCCTCGGACAAAAATCATTCTATCCATTCATTGAGGTAGTTTTTGAACTTATCAACAATGAACATTATCACGTACCTATAACTTTATCACCTTTTGGTTACTCGACATATAGGGGAAATTAAAACAAACATCGTATAACAAGGTATTGCCGCAAGCGGGGCTGACGGATTTCTATCAAACATTTGGAATAAATTAAACGGTAGGAATTCTAATGAGTTTTAGTGCTAAAAAGCCCCGCCTTCGGCAATACCCGGACCGTTAGCCGTAATATTACAAAACTGACCGTACAGAAATTAAAAAACAACTCGATAAACTAAAAGAAAATATGGGATTTTTTGATAAACTCTTTGGAAATAAGCAAACAAAAAGCACTCAAAATTTGAATGAAAATGAAAATGAAAATGAAAAAACTCAATTTAACAAAGGAGAAAAATTTATTTCAACAGGTGAAAATATTGGTTATAAAATCATACGAGATTTAACCGAAGACCAAAAAGAACATATTGAGAAATCAACAATTTTATTACGAAGTGGACAACTTTATATGCATTATTGGACTGATAATTTAGTTTGCAAAGATAGAAATGACCAAGAGTGGCAAAATAAGGTAATGTTTTTCTGGAAAGCAGAAGAGCCGTTTCCTAAAAAATCTCTTCCACCAACCTTTGAAACATTTAAAGTAAAATACTTTTTATTTCAAGGAGATACGTCAAAAGTTTCTTTGCAAGTTGGACAAGCAATGC
The DNA here is from genome assembly GCF_009663465.1 of Riemerella anatipestifer. Taxonomy (GTDB): domain Bacteria; phylum Bacteroidota; class Bacteroidia; order Flavobacteriales; family Weeksellaceae; genus Riemerella; species Riemerella anatipestifer_C. Next base: position 3,005 of record NZ_QXHU01000011.1, on the reverse strand, counting down.
CTTGGTTTGGTATGCCAGGACTTGGAGAAAAACACGTTTGTGAATTAAATAACGAAAAAGTTACAATTCCAGAACTGTATGAACTTGGCTTAATAGAATATGTAGAACAAGTAGAATTAACAAACAACAATTTTGAAATTTTAACTGATAGAGAAAATTATATGTTCCTAATTGACGAAAGAATAACATCATTTGAGAATGGTAATTTTCATTTAGACGGAAAACCAATTCCTATTAATGTTGCTTATAGTGTTGGTGGAATTCATATAATGAAGAAAACTGAATTGGAATGAGAAAAATACTACGGCTAACACGGTATTGCCGCAAGCGGGGGTTAATTGCTTTTTTAGAAAATTTTGTTTATCTTTGAAGTATGGTATTTCAGTTGAAGTTAGGTGCTAATAAGCCCCGCCTTCGGCAATACCCTGACCGTTGGCGGTAAGTTTTTAGAGACTGTAAACCGACACTAAATATTTAAAATAAAATAATAGAAATTATGGGATTTAACATTGCAGGACTAATTATCAAACAAAAACTTGACAAAGAGCAAGAGATTGAAAATTTGTTAGAAAACAAACTGACATATTTGCAAGATGTAGACTTTGAAGAAGCAACAAGTAGTTTCAGAGACGAAAATACAGTTGATATTTTGCAGACTGAAAACGGCACTCTTATAATTATGGAATTAGGACAAATATATGACTTAACAAATATTCAAAGTGAAGTTGTGCAATTTATGGCATCTGATGTATCTGACACTTACTATTTTGAAAAATATACAAATGGTGAACTTGACAGGAAATATATTATCACACAAGGAGAAATTGCGGAAGATATTGGAGAGGGTTTTGTTGACGAAAACGATGATTTGATGGATAAAGTTTGGGAATTTGCTGATGAGTATTTACAAAACAAATTCACTGAAAATATGTTTGACTTGAAATTTAAACGATACGAAATAAAATAAACCTACCGCCAACAGCAGTTTGGCAAAATGGCGGGTTCAGTACTAAATTGAACATTTGGTTTTCAAATAAACAATAGTGCTAGAATGAAAGTAAGTACTTCTAAATCCGCCACTTCGCCAAGCTGCAAACCGTTGTAACCAATTAAATCTAACCAATGAGAAGAACTTTTCTTTTATTTATTTTTTTCTTTGCATACAATATAAATGCTCAGACTAAAGCGGAAAAAATAGATAGTCTTTTAACAATGTTGCATAATCAAGAACAGTTTAGTGGAAATATACTTATTGTTCAGAATGGAAAGGAAATACTAAAAAAGAGCTATGGCTTTACCAATAGAGAAACAGGAGAAAAGTTAAATGAAAACACTATATTTGAATTAGCTTCTGTTTCTAAGCAATTTACAGCGACAGGTATCATTTTACTCAATAGACAAGGTGAAATTTCTTACTCAGATAAGATAACTAAATACTTTCCAGAGCTTAGTTTTTGTGAAAATGTAACCATAAAAAACTTACTTAACCACTCGTCTGGTATTCCAGACTACATTGGTTTAATGATGGAAAAAGGAGATAATAACAAAATAATGGTCAATGAGGATGTTATTGAGGTTTTATCAAAAACTGTAGATAGTTTAAAATTTAAACCTAATGATAAATACGAATATAGTAATACCAATTATCTATTACTCGCTTCTATTATCGAAAAAGTTTCTAAAATGAAATATTCAGAATTTATGAAGAGACAAGTCTTTGAGCCTTTGGGCTTAAAGAATACCTTCATACAAAATATGAGGCTTAATCCTAAGGTTATAGCAAATTATGCTTTAGGTTATGTTATGGGGGATAAACAGCAAATCGTACTTCCGGATTCTTTAATTTCTTTAAGTTTTGTTAAAACACTTGATGGTATAGTGGGAGATGGAATGGTGAAATCAACTATAACGGACTTAAGGAGGTGGGACAAATCTTTAAGAGAGTATAGATTAATTAATAAAGAAGAGTTTGATTTTATAAAAACATTAGATACTTTGAACAACGGGAAAAATAATCATTATTCTTTTGGTTGGCGTTTTAACGAAACTTCGATGAGCCATAGTGGCAGTTGGCCAGGGTATGTTAGTTATATTAGTAGGGATTTAAATTCGGATAATCTCATTGTTATTTTACAAAATTTTGATGATGTGGTTTTGCCTATAAGACCGATTAGGGAAATTCTTGATAATAAACCTGTTTCTGTTTCTTATAAAAGAGAAATTCAATTAGAGGCTTCTATTTTAAAAAGGTATGTTGGTAAGTACTATAATTCGGAAAATGAAAATTCAGTTACGACATTAACATTAGGCAAAAACGCATTAATTTTTAACTCTACTAATAATCCGTGGAATATGCCGTTTTATCCTGACTCGCGGAATACATTCTTTAGCAAATCACCGAGACACGATATAGGCTTTAAGTTTATTGAAGAGGATGGTGTGGTAAAGCTTATATTTGTCCAAAATGGTAAAGAAATCGGAACTTCAATAAAAAAATAAAACTGGTTACAACAAAGTATTGCCGAAAGCGGGGCAGATTTTTATTTCCGAAACTTTTGTTTATCTTTGAAGTATGGGTATTTTAGTTGAAGTTGGGTGCTAATAAGCCCCGCCTTCGGCAATACCCGACCGTTGTAACCAATTTATGAAACCCTTGTGGAAAAAACGACGGAAAAAGTAAATGAATACTTAAAAGCCGATTTTGCATTACTATTTCAATCACGTTGTAGATGGTTGTTTTGGAAACCCTTTCGTAAATATCGAATAGCAGGCTCTTTGTGGAATAGCTCTGAATTTATTGTTTACAAGGGAATAGAAGTTGAATTTATGTTTTATTCACGAGAAAACGAATTATTATTTCAAGAAACCTATGAATTAGACCGCTGGTTACCTCCTCGAACTAAACGAGAATTGATAATAGATTTACCTGGATTAGTAAATAAAACGGAGCAGAAATTTAACCATTTTGATTACCGAATCACTAAATGGATAGAAGTATCAGGAGT
>NZ_QXHU01000010.1:16796-27419 GCF_009663465.1 Riemerella anatipestifer | reverse complement strand
GCGTTCTTTTAAATTTACAAAAACACCTAAAAAAATGAAAGGTTTTCTCTGCCTTTATCAATTTCCTTTACAACAGAGAAAAAGCCAATTTTCCTACTCCAAAGCAATAAGCGAAAAAATAGGATTAAAAAACTTAAAATACATATTTGTGTAAAATATACAAAATAAATAAATTTGTTTAACCAATAAATCAATTACTTATGTTTACAGCTATTTTAAGCGGACACTTAACCGCAGATGCAACAATGACAATTTATGGAGAGAATGCAGCGTTAAATTTTACTCTAGCAGTAAATTTTAACACTGGAAAAAAAGATGGTAACGGAAATTATATTGATGAAACTATTTTTTACCAGTGTACCAAATGGCAGAAAGGTACAGATGAACCGAAAATTTTGGAACACCTTAAAAAAGGGAAAAAGATTATTGTGGAAGCTAATAAAATAACAGCTTACCATAATAATAAAGATGGTACAGATTATGTTAATATGTCTGTACAGGTAGTGAAGATAGAATTATGTTAAAATAAATAAAAGGGCGGTTTATCGCCGTCCTTTTTTTAACTTTGTGAAAAAATAAAAATTATGAATACATCATCTATAATTACAGCAGAAATAAAAACTTCGGATATTCCCTTGTTAGAGGAAATATTAAAAAAATTCAAAGCAAAATCTATAAAAGTGGAGGAAAAAGACCCTACAAAGATGACAAAAAAAGAGTTCTATGCTAAAATAAATAATGGTTTAACGGAATATAAAAACGGAAAATCAAAGGAGTTTAAAACTTTTAAAGAGTTCCAAAATTATATTTCCAAATGAGTAGTTATAATATAGTTTTAACGGAACAGGCGGAAAAAGACTTAAATAATTTGAGGAAATCAGAGCCTACAGCTTACAAAAAAGCAATATCTTTAATTGAAGATATTTCAATAACACCGACAACAGGAATAGGAAAGCCTGAACCGTTGAAAGGTAATAAAACAGGGTTATATTCTCGGAGAATATCAAAAAAACATAGACTTATCTATAAAGTTGAAGATGAGAAAATTATTGTGATTATTATCTCCGCATACGGTCATTATGATGATAAATAAAGCCACCCCTAGGGGTGGTTTTTTTGTGCGATAAAAAAAGGCTATTCCTACGGCTCAATTTTCATATATCCCCAAAAATTGAGCCATAGGAAAGAGTTTATAAAACAGATAATAGCCTACCAATCCCCTTGCAATTCCCCACCATTGGATAGTCTATTATCAAGTCCGCTTTGTCATAATTTTTGACCAAAAATTACGCCAAAGCTTTAGCCCCTCCAAATATACTTGGTTCTTTTCCAATGCTTTGCCCTTACTTAAAAGAACCAGGTATATTCCCCTCCTTTTTTGGAAAACCAATATAACTTACTCCAGCTGCTTTCGTTCCTCCAGCTGCTGGAGTAAGTTATATCCGTTTTCTCGCCCTAGCTTAATGGATCTAGTTATTTGCCCTACCCTTAGCCCTTTCTAAATAACTGATCCATTTCCTACCCTAAGGACAAATTTATTTTGTGGCCGTCTTTCCTTACCGATGCCCTAGCGATACAGCCTCAAAATAAATTTGATTTTTTTTTTTAGGTTGTAAGGACATTGAGAAAGGCAGAAACCTTAAATCATTTTTTTAAGCATTTCCGTAAATTAAAGAACCTTGCCCCCCTTTTCACTTCGTGTGTGAGTTTTTTGCTTTTCTGTTGCAAAGGGAAAAATTGTTGTAAGAACAAAAAAATAAAATAAGGTTTCTACACTCGGACAAATCCACGCCCTGTAAGGGATAAAACTATCTTCATTGGACTTTTTTCGTTTAGTTTTTTTATCCCTTACAAGGCTTGTTTTGTTGCCGAGCAGACACTCCTAATTTTATTTCTAGCTTCCATTTCATTGCAGTTTTATTCTTCCAAAAATTTTTGTCGTCAGTTGGCATAGAAAAGCCGAAACCTCACACACGAAGCAAAAAGCGTAGCGTTCTTTTAAATTTACAAAAACACCTAAAAAAATGAAAGGTTTTCTCTGCCTTTATCAATTTCCTTTACAACAGAGAAAAAGCCAATTTTCCTACTCCAAAGCAATAAGCGAAAGAATAGGATTAAAAAAATAAATTACTTAAAATACATATTTGTGTAAAATATACAAAATAAATAAATTTGTTTAACAATTAAAAACGAACTGTAATGAGAAAATTTAAAATCAACAATGAAAATCATACGAACTTGACATCTAATGTTGAATTTGAACTCCTGCCATATTGGTTTAGAGAGGCTAAAACCACCGATGCGGTCGTTTCAATGAAAAGAGACGACTTTATTTGGCACAATGGCATATGGCACAATGGCATATGGAATTCAGGGACTTGGGAAAATGGAGAATGGAAGCGTGGGGAATGGCATTTTGGATACTGGGAAAAAGGAATATGGTGGAGTGGGTGGTGGAATGATGGATACTGGTATGATGGACTTTGGTATGAAGGATACTGGAGGGACGGAAAATGGAAAAAAGGCACTTGGAAAACAGGGACTTGGAGAGATGGATTTTGGTATTCAGGCACTTGGGAAAAAGGGACTTGGGAAAGTGGAGTTTGGGAAAGTGGGGTTTGGGAAAGAGGAAAATGGAAAAAAGGGACTTGGAAAGACGGTCTTTGGCGAAACGGAATATGGTATGAGGGAGACTGGTGGGACGGAACTTGGTATGAGGGAAAATGGAAAGACGGTCTTTGGCGAAACGGATTGTGGAAAAGTGGATTTTGGTATTCAGGCACTTGGGAAGATGGAACTATAGAGGACATTTATAAAAATGTTGGATTTTCCAAGTGGAAAATTTTTTACAGCCAAAAAACTATCAAAATAGGTTGTTACGAAAAAACCACCGAAGATTGGGAGGATTGGTTTGCGGGAGAAGAAATCTACGAAACCAAAAGAGGCACTAAAGAATTTGACTTGATATACAAGTCATTTATGAAAGCCAAATTCTGCCAAGAAATTGACTTTTCTTGAAAAAGTAGAATTAAAAAAATAAAACACTTAAAAACATATTTGTGTAAAATAAGTAAAATATGTAAATTTGTTTAACATTTTAAAAATAATCAAAATGAAAGATTTAGATTTATCGAACCTAAGAGCAGAACAAATAGCAGAGTGGTTATTAAATAATAAAAAAGCAACAGCAATTCAGCTGAGTGCTGAAAAAACCACCGATGATGATAGTGGATTTACCCATATACTTGTTTATAAAGATAAGTATATGGAAATAATCTACTCCTATCTTAAGATAGAAGAAGATGATATAATCCAAAACTTCACTATTTACTCAAAATGGTGGGGAAGTATAAAAAAATCATCAATCCAGCTCGAAACATTTTCTGGAGATATATTTAAGGGGAAATCAGATGAAATTTTATGTGGTACTTTCAGTTTGAGAGATGTTAAAACATACACCTCAAAAACAAACCCCAAAATTCACAACACTAACAAAGCTGTTCGTGTGGAAATCAAAGATTTTCCTTCTTTGGTTCTTTATTGTCAGAAAAAGTATGGGGCTTCGCCATCATACAAATTGGTGGAAGTTATATCATTAAGCCCAAATAGTTGGGTGAAAATAGAAATAACAATGCCTGATGGGCAAACTTATCTCTATGAAGGAATTTCAAAAAAAGAAGCAGCAAATAATTTTGCTGTTAATTATAGTAAAATGAATAACTTCGGAACGTTATTCACTAGAAAAGCCACCTCATAAAAGAGGTGGCAACTATGGAGGCTTTCTGCTCATTGTGGCAGGAGTGCCTTTTACTTTACCACCTTACAAAGGTAATAAATTTTACTTATATAAAAAGTAAAATTGCATAAAATACTTACTAAATATGGATTTATCAATTTCACTATTGAGAAAATATGTAGAGGAAGTCTTAAAAGATAAAGAAATAAAAGGGGACTATCCAATGGTTAGTGTTTCTCAAACTAACTTTGGAACTTCGTTTTATATCCAAAATCAAAATGAGAAAATACGAATAAGTGACCATTCTGTTTCCAATGCTGATAGAATATTTGGAGAACATCACTTTTCTTTAAAAAATTTTTCTGCGGAAGAATTAAAACAAACGATAAAAGAACTATTTTCAGAGGATTATTTTGATATAGGATTTTGGAACGGTTTAAATTTCGTTAATTTTAAAAAAAAAGATTTAAAATTTCAAAAAAAGAATTGGGTATCTTGTAAGGTTTTTTTTAGAGAAGTAACTGAGGAGGCTATTTCTATATCAGATATAGATATAAAGAAATATGAAATTTTACAAATGGGAAGATTGACAAAAAAAAAGGATAAAGTTTTTTGTAAAATTTTAAAAACCAAATGTCGCTTCGGTGCAATGAATATTGCTACAGGAGAGGTGCTGTGTACCAATTTCTATGTAGCAGAAAATTCAAATATAGACAATGAAATTTGTCTAATATAAAAAAATAAAATAAGCGACCTAACCTATTAAGTCGCCTATTTTGAAAAGCAATTCACTAAATTAACATTACCATTATGTGGTAAGTTGGTACAAAAATAAAAAATAAATATGAAAGTAATATCAATATTAACTCAAAAAGGAGGGGTAGGTAAAACTACGACCTCTATCCATTTAGGTGCTTCTTTTGCCGAAATGGGTAAAAAGGTACTTTTAATAGATTTTGACAGTCAAAAAAACTTATCACAAGGATACAAAATTGCAGATGAGTATCCATATACCATTAAAAATGTTTTACTCGGAGAGGGGAATTTCAGAATGACCCAAAGAGGGGAGAACATTTTTATAATAGCTGGAGATGATGACTTAGAAGAATATTTAAATAAATATAAAAAAAATCTTTTAAAAGAAAGATTGGAGATTATCAATAATACTTTCAACTTCGACTATTGCATTATAGATTGCCCTCCTAGACCTTTAATGGGTAATCTTACTTTAGGAGAAATGGCTTTATTAGCTTCGGACTATGTTATATGTCCCATTTTGTCCGAAGAATACAGTATCAATGGAATAAAAAAGCTATTCCCTTCAATTATAAAAATAACAAAAGAAAATCCAAAACTAAAGTTTCTAGGTTTCTTTTTTAACCAAGTTCTTACGAACACGAGGGGCTTTAAGGATTATATGGCAAAAGCTAAAGAAGAGTCTGCAGATTACTTCTTTAAAACATTTATACGACAAGACATCAATATTGAAAATGCGAAAAAACAGGGAAAAACCATTTTTGAAATTTCGCCTAAAAGTAGGGCGAGTATAGATTTCAAAAATTTAGTAAAAGAAATAATGAATAAAATAGGTTAAGAAATGGAAGTATTTGGAACTAATATATTTGAAAATGCACAGGATAAGGTAGAAAAAAAAATAAAATTATGCCTCACTTTCTATGAAAAAGATTTTTATGACTTTGTAAAATTTAGAAATTACAAAGTGGTAAATGAAAAAAATATAAAATATACCTTTGCAGATGTTTGGGAGGTGGGAATTAACCTACTAGCCCAAAATTATGCGTCCGAAGGAATAACCTTTGGGCATAAAATTTTTAAAATGAAAAGAGGTGTTAAAAATGCTTCAAAAAAAGTTTTTAAAAGAAGTTCTGTTGATTTAGACCCCAGTCTATATCAAATGACTTATGATGTTTTATATCACATCATATATACAAAACAAAATGTAGATTTCACTATCGGAGAATTGATAGAACTGGTAGTAAAATCTTTAAAAAAAGAATACCCACAAGCCTACGAAAAAAACAACTAACAATGGCAACAAAGTTACAAAGATATGAGGCAGTGGTAAAGTTATCTACTGGGCATATTGTGCAATATCACAATATCAATACAGGGCTGTATAAATTTCACCAATTTTTGAACGAGAAATTTAGTTCAAATCAAAAATGGATATTCTACACAGTCCGCAGAAAAGAAACGAAAGAAATTTTGGGTACTTATTATAATTCCATAGAGGACAAGTATATTGATGCTATGAAAGTTTTTGTTCCAAGTATAGAAAGTTCTAAAGGAACAGGGATAGTAATTACCTTACCTTTTTCAAGAAATAACTTTACTATAACTAGAAATTTATTCATAGCAAATGGGCAGGTTTTAGAGCGAAATAACGACTTTGTTTTAATTTCCGAGTGGTTATATCATAAAATGATAAAAGAAGCGAAAAAAGCCCTTTATGAGTATTATTTGAATGCAGGGCATCAAATAACCTCTAATGAAATTGAATTAGAGGACGAAAGTATGGAAATTGAAAAAACTAAATTTCTGAAAAAAGGAAGACAAGGAACTTTTCCTAGTTTAAACTTTCCATAAAAAAGCCCCACACCCCAAAGAGGTGCAGAGCTTAGGATAAATATAGATTTATCTTCTTTGCGACCCAAAGATACAAAATTTCACATAAAAAATGCAATAATAATATGGAAAAAAAGATAAAAAAAGTATATAAAGAAATAAAACCATCTGAAATTGTTAGGCTTAGCAATAATTTTGTAGATGAATTTCTATTTGATAAAGGGATTGAAATTCCAATCAATGCTCTGAGGATTATATTTAATATAGCTTCAATGTTAAGAAACGAGCAATTCCAAGCAGATAAAGCTCCAACACAATTAAAATTGTTTGAAGATACTTTTTCATCTGAACATAATACTTATGCTCAAATGAAAATAAAAAACAGCCTTATATCTTCAAATGGGTATCATGTCAAAAAGGCGTATGAATTTTTAGAAAATTTCAAAAAAGATTGGTACAAATTTACTACTTCTGACGGAAGAAAAATAAGTGCTTATGGGGGGCTAATTAGTAATGTTTTTAATGAAGAAAAAGGATACACTCACTTTCTTATATCTAGCTATTGGGTTGAAAAATTGGTACACATACCAAGTTACAACGAAACCCTTTACAATCTTGTATATAAAATAAAGAGTAACAAACATATCATCTTTTGGTTTTGGTTAGCAAAAGTTGAGAATACGGGGACTAAAATCAGCAGAGATTTAATAAACAAACGATATTCTTTAAATTATTCTAACTGCAAAAACCTTTGCAAAGACTTTTTAAAACCTATAAAAACAAACTTCGATAAATATTCTCCTCTTTCGTTTAATTACTCCATAGAGGGCGATAATATTATAATAAAACCTTATTCTCTTAAAAACATAAAAAATCAAGAAGATTTAAGTTTGGAGACGGTGGAAAAAATAAAAAATAAATATACAGTGAGATATTTTAGAGACCGTCACAAGTTAAATAACGACGAAATCAAGGGAATAAAACATATCATTGAGCAAAATAATATTGAGAGTATTATTTTGAGCGATGCTTATAAGGAATTTATAAAATATTGTAGAGCCAATAAAATAAAGGCTACTCAATATACAGGAACTGGGTTTAAAGAAACCTACCAAAAATTTATAGAAATGGAATATTTAAAGACAAGTATAGGCAAAAAATTTCCGCACGGCTTCCCAAGAATATAATCGTATTCACACCACCCCTAGGGGTGGTTTTTTTGTGCGATAAAAAAAGGCTATTCCTACGGCTCAATTTTCATATATCCCCAAAAATTGAGCCATAGGAAAGAGTTTATAAAACAGATAATAGCCTACCAATCCCCTTGCAATTCCCCACCATTGGATAGTCTATTATCAAGTCCGCTTTGTCATAATTTTTGACCAAAAATTACGCCAAAGCTTTAGCCCCTCCAAATATACTTGGTTCTTTTCCAATGCTTTGCCCTTACTTAAAAGAACCAGGTATATTCCCCTCCTTTTTTGGAAAACCAATATAACTTACTCCAGCTGCTTTCGTTCCTCCAGCTGCTGGAGTAAGTTATATCCGTTTTCTCGCCCTAGCTTAATGGATCTAGTTATTTGCCCTACCCTTAGCCCTTTCTAAATAACTGATCCATTTCCTACCCTAAGGACAAATTTATTTTGTGGCCGTCTTTCCTTACCGATGCCCTAGCGATACAGCCTCAAAATAAATTTGATTTTTTTTTTAGGTTGTAAGGACATTGAGAAAGGCAGAAACCTTAAATCATTTTTTTAAGCATTTCCGTAAATTAAAGAACCTTGCCCCCCTTTTCACTTCGTGTGTGAGTTTTTTGCTTTTCTGTTGCAAAGGGAAAAATTGTTGTAAGAACAAAAAAATAAAATAAGGTTTCTACACTCGGACAAATCCACGCCCTGTAAGGGATAAAACTATCTTCATTGGACTTTTTTCGTTTAGTTTTTTTTATCCCTTACAGGGCTTGTTTTGTTGCCGAGCAGACACTCCTAATTTTATTTCTAGCTTCCATTTCATTGCAGTTTTATTCTTCCAAAAATTTTTGTCGTCAGTTGGCATAGAAAAGCCGAAACCTCACACACGAAGCAAAAAGCGTAGCGTTCTTTTAAATTTACAAAAACACCTAAAAAAATGAAAGGTTTTCTCTGCCTTTATCAATTTCCTTTACAACAGAGAAAAAGCCAATTTTCCTACTCCAAAGCAATAAGCGAAAGAATAGGATTAAAAAACTTAAAATACATATTTGTGTAAAATAAGTAAATAAGACTATGAAAAAAACAAAAAAATATATTAAGAAACTTAAAAAAAGTGTTACTGAAAACTCTGCTTTGTACATAGGGTTTTATAATTCAGTTATTAGTGAAATACCACCCTATGCCCTTTTAGAAGCTATTAGATGCATTAAAAATTTTAATATTGAAAATATTGGAGATACAGAGCTTTTGAATATACTTGTTACAGAGGCGGTAAAAAACACCTCTTATCAAGACTTTAAAAAAATAAGCAAATATTTTTTTTAGCATAAAAAACATATTTAAGTAAAATAAGTAAATAAAATTATGGAAAAAAAACAGGACAAGTTCATAGAAAAGATTTTAGAAAATATTTCAAAAGTTAAAATAAGTGAGTGGGAAAACTATGTAAAAGAAGCTCCTACTAATTTATTTACTGGTAAAAATTATAAGGGCTTTAATATTTTAGCTTTATATTTAGATACTTTGATAAATGATTTTTCAAGTTCAAAGTATGCTACATTTAACAGTATTTCAAAAGCAGGAGGTAAACTTAAAAAGGGGGCTAAAGGGTGCATAATTGAATTTTTTAATGTTAGTTTTAGAGATAAAGAAACTAATAAAATTGTACCTAATGAGAAGGTTAAAAATTTATCCAAAGAAGATTTAGATAAATTAAAACATATAGTAACTGTTAAAAATTATACGGTTTTCAATTCTCATTGGATTGAAAATATAGAAGAAATAAATTTATCTGTAAATGATTTAACAGAGCAGGAAGATGAAGAAATACACAGTAGTGAGGAATTTATTTCTAAATTAAAACAAAAAGGTTTAAACCTTAAATATTCAATAAGTCCAGTAGCTTTTTATAATCCTATTTTAGACTATATAAATATACCTAAAAAGGAATTATTTATTTCAAAATCAAAATATTACTCTACTATTTTTCACGAAATAATACACTGGACTGGGCATAAGAGCAGATTAAATAGAATAGGAATTGAAGAAAATTCAAAAGAAAAATATTCCTTTGAGGAACTGGTTGCGGAACAGGGTGCAATGCTTTTATGTTTCCAATTTGGAATTAAAGGAGAATTTGTAAACTCATTAAGATATTTAAAAGGGTGGCTAAAATATAATACAGAAGCACCTAGTAAAGTTCTTAGAAAGGCTTTCTCTGAAAGCAAAAAAGCAAAAAAATATTTAGAAAACATTTAATATTTATTAAAAAAATTATGAATAATACTAGATTAGTTATTGCAGGAGCTGTTTTTTATGATTTACTAGAAGATAGAATAGCTATCCCAAATATTACAGGAGAGTTTGTAATAACTGAATGTAATACATTTTACAAAAAAGAGGATTATATAAAATTTTACGGAAAAACAAGGTTTAAAAAAAATAAAGATAATTTCATTGAAAAAGAGGGAGAAAAATATTATTCTTCAGAAGATATAGAAATTATCCCCAATATTAACTTAAAATTATTATCTGATTTAACTACTTTGTGTTACTCAGCCTAACCTCCTTTTATGGGTAGTTTAAAAAACATATAAAACATATTTAAGTAAAATAAGTAAATAAAAATATGGACAGAAATATTGAAATAGAAACCGCAGAAAAAAAATTTAATACAATATATATTGAGTTGGATAGGCTTATTACGAAAGCCTATTCAATAATTGATTTAATCCCTCAAAAAGGAGATAAAACAAACAAATGTCAAAAAATAACATTGCTTAGTTCATTGAAAGACTTTGAACACGCATTAAGTGGATTATGCGTTGAAGATTTTATTTAAAATACATATTTGTGTAAAATAAGTAAAAACCAAAAACAATGGAAGACAACAGAATACATCAAAATGGAAAAGTTATTTTAAAGGGAGATAAAACAAGTATAAAAGTAATTTTTAAAAATTTAACTATGCAAAATTTTGCAGGGCAAGAGTACAAAGATTATATCCAGTATATTGCAACAAAGCAAATGGGATTTAAAATAGGAGAAATTGAGCTTTATATAGATAATCAGTTTGTAGAAAAAGGAATTATCCACCACCCCTAGGGGTGT
>NZ_QXHU01000010.1:8768-16786 GCF_009663465.1 Riemerella anatipestifer | reverse complement strand
ACACCTAAAAAAATGAAAGGTTTTCTCTGCCTTTATCAATTTCCTTTACAACAGAGAAAAAGCCAATTTTCCTACTCCAAAGCAATAAGCGAAAGAATAGGATTAAAAAAATAAATACTTAAAAACATATTAAAATAAATAAAATTATGGAAAAAGTAGAAAAAGGATTAGCAATAGACCTTAGACCATTTAACAAATGGCAAAAACATCAATTTATTAACTCATTAAAAGAAAAATATAAAGTGGATTACACAACAGTCCATAAAAATTTTAAAATAGGAGATGTTGTAGAGTTTTATGGAGGATATTATAATCATATACTCTATCGAACCGAAATTATCGGCTTCGACCAATCAGGCAACTTATATGTTTTATGGGACTGTTATTGGTTTCCTGTAAAACAAGAAAGGATACTAAGGACGATTAACACCCCAAGTTAGGGGTGTTTTTTTTGTTGTAAAAAAGTCATTTCATTTTGATTTATACATTGCACCCCCCTCTTTATACATTGCACCCCCTCCTAGTTTATACATTGCACCCCCTCTTTATACATTGCACCCCCTCCTAGTTTATACATTGCACCCCCTCTTTATACATTGCACCCCCCTCTTTATACATTGCACCCCCCTCTTTATACATTGCACCCCCTTATGGTTGCGTTTTTTTTATTTTTTTATATATGACTTATACATTGCACCCCCCTCATTTTTGGCTATTTCTATACATTGCACCCCCTCATTTTTGGCTATTTCTATATATTGCACCCCCCCTAGTTTATACATTGCACCCCCCTCTAAAACGCTTAAAACGCCTATGAATAAAGGCTAAACTCCCATTCTATAAAAGGTATTATAAAGTGTATTATTATAAAGTTTTTTTTTTTATAAAGTGTAAATGTGGATAACTTATAAGGATAAAATATAAGTCCAAAGAAGTAAAAAAAGGAAAGTCCAGTTAATAAAATAACCAAATAAAAAGTCCAATGAAGATAAAAAATCCAAAATTCATATTTTTGCGAGAATTTATTGGATATGAAAATTTTAATTTACTTCTTATTTTTGTCCTTTTTTGCAAAAGGACAAAGTTTTATAATAGGAGATAGTCAGTCTTTTTATTTGGCTAGAAACTCTAAAAAAGCTAAAATATACCCTCGTTTAGCCAAAGTAGGGATAGGCATTTTAGAACTTATTAAAATGGTTGAGCGTGAGGACGAAAATAGAGAGATTGAGAATATTTTTATATCTATTGGAGTTAATGACGGTTATGTTGATAAAGGAATATCAAGTTTAATAACTGTTTTGCAGAGAAAATTTCCAAACTCTGATTTATTTGTGATTAAAGGTTCTTATGGTTGGGGTAATGTTCCTGCCAATAAAATTTATAATCAGAGATATTTACAATATTATGAAAAATTTAAAAATTCTGGAGTAGGTGTTTTATATGGAAATATAGGTATGGGAGACCCCCATTTAGATAAAAGCGAGTACAAAAAATTATCGCAAAACATAGATTGCATTATTAAAAATTTTGAAGGAAAAGATTGTAATTCTTAGAAAAGGTTATCTTTGAAAAAAAATACTATGTTTAAATTTTTTAATCTATTTTCTAAACTCATTTGGGACGATTTAATTAAAGAGATAAAAAAATATTATGCTGAGAGCATTAAGAAAAACGGTATTAAATAATAGGGAGGACGAGGAGGAACTTAATAAGTTTCTAGACAAAAAAAGCAGAAAATATTATATAGAAAGAAACTATAAAAATATAAAAATTTATAAATATTTTCTATTTTTAAGAAAAAAGGGAGCTGACCTAAATAGGTGGTTTGATATAGAAATAGAGAGTGAGAAAAAAAATAAAAAATAGATATGAATAAAATTTTAGTATTGACTTGTCTTGTGGTATTTATACTATATTCTCTAGTGAGTTTGGTTATAGATATTCCGATGGTGTTTAATAATATTTTTTATGGGATAATCAGTATCTTGGGGCTTTTTTTCGCCATATTTTATTTAAACATTGGAGAGGGATTAAAAGAAAGATTTAAGGAAAATAAGCAGAGAAATATTGATGAAAAAAAAATATAAAATCATCAATTATTTTAAAAAAATGATAATTGTAAATTTCATTTAAAACGCCACTTTTTTCAATGATAAAATAAGTTCAACTAAAAGCTGAACTTATTTTTTTTGAAATTTAGTTTAACCCAAAAATTCTCATACTGGAAAACCCTATAAATTTTTATATAGGATATTCTGCTTACGAAAATAAAAAATATATAAGGGTTGGACTTACAGTATTTATCTCAAATGAAGCACTTAAAATAAGGGGTGCTTAAAGGGGCATCTTCTCTGGACTTTATAGGTTATTTTTATGAAGCTGGGCTATGCCCAGTCTCCAAATTTTGTAGCGAAGCGGAAAAATTTTAGGAGAAGCAAGAGGGAACCACGATTGAAAAATCGTGGTTCTTTAGTTGTTTGGTTTATAGATAGTTAAAAATAATACTTTTTATATATGTATGCAAATATGTATTATTTATGTATATGTATTTTTAAAATTTCAGTATAACTATCTGTATAATAATATATATTTTGTATTTTTGTTGTATGTAAAAATGTAGGTAATGTCAGAAAAAAGCATAAGAATAAGTAAAGAAACGCATAATCTTTTAACAGAAATAAAAGAACGATATACATATCCTAGTTATGATATATCTATAAATTTAATTTGTCTTTTTATCATTAGAAATAGCATAAATCCTAAAGATGATTTTGTGGGAGATTTTAAATCAGAGCTTCTCAATTTGGAGCGAAGATTACTCCAATCTTTTGAAAAATCCCACAGTAAAATCACAAAAGACAATGCAAGTTTGAGGAGTTGGGTGGGAGGAATTACCAAAGACCATTTAGTTCCAATCACTAAAAAATTATCAGTTTTAGATAAAATATCGGATTTAGATTTTTCTAATATATCCGATAAAAAAGAAGAAAATTCTAAAACAGAAAATCCGTTAAATTTAGGATTAAAATTAGACAAAGACCAGTCGGATAATGAAGAAAAATACAAAGAAAAATTGGAAGAATTAACCACTAAAGTAGGAGAATATTTTTCAAAATATAATGACTTAAAAAAAGCCCTGTTTAAAATTTTTGATAATTCAAAAATAGAGAGAGGGGGAATGTTATCTCCTACAAAAATAGTGATTGATTTATCAGAGGAGGAGTGGTTGGAACTAAAGGATAAGATTTAAAAAATGTATCTAAATATTATTTCTCACGATGCGAAAAAGTCGGTGTCGTCCTCTAATATATTTCAGTATTTAGACAAAGAAAATTCCGAAGAAAAATTAAAAAATCAGAATTTAATAGCAGAGGGAAAAGAGGAAGAAATAAATCCCAATTCGGTTGAGCATTTTTTCAATCAAGATTTTAATCCTTATGACTTAGAGGATAAAAATTCAATGATTGATGTTTATGAGGCATCTATGCAGATAGATAAAAATAGAGGTACACAGAGCTTGTCAAGTAGTAATTTCTATATGCTTAATATTTCTCCTAGTCAAAAGGAACTTGAACATATGGAGAAGATAGCCATAGAAGAACTAGAAAACAGAGGGCTTAAATATGATGAGATAAAGGATAGTGTAGAAGTAGTAGAGTTTTATGAGGAGCAAAAAGACCAGTTAATGAAGCTCCAAATGAAACTTTTTACCAAAGATGTTATGGAGGAATATGCTAGGCAAATGGATAGGGAAATTTATGCTAATCAAGAAGCATTACCTGATAATGCGGAACGAAAGGCAATGCAACCAGAGATTGATAAAAGATATAATGATTTTTTAAAGAGTAAAGGTATAGAAGTAATAAATGGAAAGGAAATAATAGAGGTTGATTTTTTAAAAAAAACAGATTTAGATAAAGGAAGTATTTTTACTCTCTATCAGAAAGAGATTGATAAAAATGTATCGTTATATGTTCCGAATTCAAAATTTAAAATAGAGGGTCAAAAATTATTCATAGATGAGGAATATTATACAAATAAAATATCAAATTTAATTGCTGAGGAGACGAAAAATAAACAACTTGTTTCAGTTAGTAGTTTAGCTGTTGGTAGTAATAAAAGTATAGAAAAGTTTAAGGATTATGAAAAGAGGGAACAGTTAGTAATAGCTTATGATTGGAAGCAACAAATAAATAATTTGAATATAGATGAAACCTTAAAACTATACTTTGATAAAAGCGAATTAGATTTTGATAAGGGTTTATATTATGTTAGTGAAAATACATATAATAAAAAAGTATATGAAGCTCAGAGAAGTTTTTTAATAAAAAATTTACAGGAGGAGAGAAAAAAAATTTATGATAACTTAGCTAAACACAATGGGTTTGATTTTTCTAAGAATGATGATGGGGAGTATATAAACCCTGATAAAGTTCCTACAGGGAAGCATTTAAAAAACTTTAATACAAAAGTTTCGGTAGAATTTAATAAGTTTTTAGATGATAATTATATAAAAAATCCTGCTCCTAAACTAAATATTTCTAATTGGCAGTCGTATGAAGAAATAGATGTTAAAGTATTAGCAGAAAGTGAGAAGGCTATTCTAGTAGATTTTGAAGATGAAAATTTAGGAAAGAAGTGGATAGGAAAGTTTGCTATTGAAAAGGCAGAGGATTACGATTTAGGAGAACAGCATAAAATAAAAATATTGAAAGATTTTTATGTTCACATTAGAAATGAAAATATTTTTTATCTCAAAGGAGATTATAAAGAGTTAGAGGACTACAAAGAAGTATTTTCCGTAAAAGAAAAAAATATAAAAGATGAAAGTATAGAATTTTGTTTTAAACTGGAAAATATAGATAGTGAATTCTCATTCAATATAGCTCAAAAGGACTTAAAAATTATAGATGGAGAATATTATTTGAATCAGGAAGATTTTAAAGTAAAGTACGATAAACATTTAATAGAACATTGCAAAAATACTGTTTTTAAAGACGAGTATAAAAAAATAGAGGAGGAGGTTAATAAATCAAATGAAGAAAAAACCCAATTTTTTAAAGACAAAGAAACAGATAGATTATTTACTAATTTATTAGTTGATAAAAACATTATAGAGGTGGAGAGAAACGATAGGTATAATATTTCCATTAAAGCTGTAGAAGAAAAAAACCAATCAACATTATTCTCTTTTAAACCTAATGATTATGAAAAAGAAGTAAGGTTTTGGGTTAATAACAAAGATTTTGAGAAAGAAAAGGACAAGTTTTATTTTAAGAGGGAGGATAAAATAAATGGACTTATTTCTAAAGCGATTGAAAGAGACAAGGAGCAAAATAAAATGGTTGAAATTCCATTTAATCATTATACCTCAAAGGATATTAAGAGTAAGGAGGATAAAATGCTGACTTTTTACAAGGAGGAAAAGGGATTTAAAGAACCGCTCCCTTTTACTTTTAAAGCTAGTGAACTAGAAGAAAGAGACGGTAAATTTTATGTTGAAAATTTTAAGCTGCAATACCGTATGGAAAAGGCGAAAGACTTAGCTATTAGAAAGGAATACGGAGAGAAAAAGGAAGAATTTAAAAATCAAGTTTGGAAAGAAAATGGGTTTGATACCACCAAACGAAAAATAGAGGGTAAGGACTTGCTGTATTTTGCTAAGGTAGAACGAAACAGAACTTATAGCCACAAAGATAAAGAGGTACTTCGTAATAGACCTATTTTAAAAAAAATAGAGGAATATAAAAACAGTAAAAATCCTCTAAAAAAAATGAAAATATCAGATTTACAAAATGAGCTTTTGAGAGATAAATATACAGGGGAAGTGATAAAAGAGGGGGTAAAAAAAGGAGGAATGAACTATCACACTCATATCATTGTATCTAGGCACGATAAAACGAGTATTAACCCCAAAGATAAGGTGTCTATGTCCCCAAATGCCAATCAAAGAGAGGGCGTTTTAAATAATGGTGCTAAAGTGGGGTTTGATAGAGATATGTTTTTTCAAAAAGTAGAAAATATTTTTGACACAAAGTTTGAGTATAATAGACAAGAAACGGAAAAATATGTAAATGTTAATCAAAAAAAGAAATCGTATAATAAAGCATTAACTGGAGAACTGAAAGGGCGTTTAATAGGCAAGGTTGAAAAAATTATAGGTATAGATACAGTTAAGCAGGAACTTAATCCAATCCGAAAGGCGAAACAGGAAATTATGCCAATTCCTTTGCCAAGCAGTTTGCCAAAATCTAAAATAGATTTAGTGATTAAGATGGTTAAAGTTCTTAAAAATGCATTAGACAAAGGGGTACAATATTAAAATAGTATTTTATGGAAATAAATTATTTGGGATTAAATAAAGAAATAATAGGAGTTTTTTTAGTTATTTATGCTCTTGTAGGCGGTATAACATTTATATCTGCTAAAATAAAAGGCTACTTGGGATTGGGAATTTTTTGTTTGGTATTTTTTGTTGGGATATATTTTGACCAGAATTTCAAATCTTCGTTTTTTCCTATACTGTTGCCGTATGGTTTTTTACCTGCTATTGTTTTGGGAGGATTGTTAGGAATAGGCAAAATAGAAAAGAGAGCAGAGCCTTTGGTTGATGTTGAAATTATAACACGCAAAGGAAAAAAGATTATTAGAAATGTTTTTGCAGGAGTAGGTGTTTTTGGAGCTTCACGAAGTGGAAAGACAGCTTCAGTAATTTATTCTTTACTTTTGCACTTTTCAAAGTGGTTATTTAGCGGAGTAATATATGACTATAAGAATGGGGAACTAACAGAAATATGTATTCCGTTATTTGGAAAAGAGAGGGTTAAGATTTTTGCCATACACAGACCTGATATTTCAGTTAGAATAAATCCTATATATCCAAAGTATCTAGAGGACGAGAAAGATGTTAATGAGATATGTTCTGTATTATTAGATAACTTAGTTACAGAACATAAGGGAAATGCAGATTTCTTTTACGAAACTGCACTTAGTTTATTGAGTGCTTTAGTGCTAAAATTTTCTATTAAACACCCCGAATATTGCACATTACCTCACATTATCGCATTTATTTTATCGGTTGATTTTTCATTGAAAGAAGAAGAAAGTAAAGGATTAAAAGCAGATAGTTACGATACTTTTTTGGGTCTTAAAAAATTTCTTACTGATGATAAGAGAGTGAAAATACAGGCTTCATCTTTTATTTTGGGATTGGCTTCTGAAAAGCAAACGGCAGGGGTAGTTTCTACTTTAGCAAATGCTTTGAGAAAAATATCATTTCCACAATCTTTTTGGGGGTTAAGTCAGAATGATTTAGAGCTTAACTTAAATCATAAGGATAATAAAACCATACTTTCCGTACTGAATGAACCTAAAAATGAGAAAACATTAACTCCATTTTTAGCTATGATTATTCACTCTGTAACAAGGCAAATGATGACTAGGCATCAAGAACCTGCATTTATTTTGTTGGACGAAGCTCCCACAATAAAACTTAAAAATATGGCGAGAATAGCCTCTACAATGGCAAGTTTTGGTATAGTTACCGTTTACTGCGCACAAGACATTTCACAGGCTGTTATTCAATATGGTAAAGACGGTTTCAAGGCAATTTTGGCTAACCTTTCTACTTTATTTTTTGGGAGGGCAAATGACCCTGATACTGGTAAATTTTATGAACAGTATTTTGAACCTAAAAAAATAAAAACAAGGAGTGTAAGTACAGGGAGAGGGGGTACATCTAATACATTAAGTGAAAAAGAAGTACCAAAAGTGAGAGCTCACGAGTTTACAAAATTTGTTGCAGGTAAGTTTGCGTTTATTTCTGGAGGAAAATCAGAAGTTATCCAATTTCCAAAATTTAATATAGAAAAAGAAAGTTTAGAGGAAGTAGAAGTAATGAAAAATAAAATGATTGACAAGTACAATTCTATAATAGAGGAAATGGATTTATTTGCCAAGAGTATAGGAGTATCTGAAAGTGGAAAATTTTAATATTTTAAACTTTTTAATATATTTGC
>NZ_QXHU01000010.1:0-8735 GCF_009663465.1 Riemerella anatipestifer | reverse complement strand
ACACACACACACACACACACACACACACACACACACACACACACACACATAAATCTCTTAAACATAAGAAGATATATTAGTTCGTGTGCTTTCCCTTTAGGGACGGCACACGAACTTTTTTTTGCTACAAACTAATTTTAAATTTTTATAAAAATGAGAAAATTTTTTACAAAAGGGGCATTGGTTGCCACAATCTTCGGAGTTCAATTTACAAACGCTCAAACTTTTGGGCTTAAAGCCGCAGGTGAAAAATTTATGGGAGAAGTTGCAGGAGCTTTCCCATATATTGCAGGAATTTTATTCGTATTTGCAGCGTGGAAAGCGTTGGACGAATATTCACAAAGTAAAGATGTTTTAGCGGCTTTGAAAATTATTTTATGGTTTGCACTCGCCTTAGTGGTTATAGTTGGTATTTATCAGTTTGTTAAAGGACAATCTTTATAAACTAAATGAAAACCATAAGAAATTACAAACACATAAGGAGAAAGCCTGATATATATGGCTTTTCTCCTAATGGGTTTTACTTATTTTCTGCATTAGCGATAATGTCTTTATTGACTTTATCAGGAGGATTTAGTTTTAAAAAGTTAATAATCATTTTACTTTTTAATTCTATTAACCTAGTCGTTACTAAATTGATTATAAGTAATGATAAAATTTTAAGAAAAATATTGGACGAGAAGTTTCCAACAGAAATATCACATCTAAACAGAAGAAAGGTCAATAAATATAAGAAATAATATGGAAAACTATATTTATGGAGAACAGGGGTCTTTTGTTTTAGGATTTAGGTTAAAAATGCCCGAAAAATACTCTTTGGGAGAAGAGGATTACGACAACATAAACTCAATATTCTCAAAAGCACTAAGAGACTTGCCAACAGGGAGTATTTTTTTTAAACAGGATATATTTTTAGAGGATAGATTTTCTACTCAAAACTTTCCAGCAAGAAACTTTTTAGAACAAAAAACTAAAGATTATTTTAACAATTTAGAATATCTTTCTCATACCTCGAACCTATTTTTTATATTACCTAATCAATCCATTGAGCTTAAAACTCTTAAAAATCCCATAAGACCCCCTCAAAAAAAAGGGTTTGTTGAATTTGATACCAAAATAAAATCATTCATAATATCTGTAAAACAAGCTATTGATTTTATTAAAAATTCAAAATTAAGCGGAGGAAAAAGGTTTGAAATAAAGCCTTTGGATAAAGGCTATATGGAGCAGTATTATAACTATATCAATGGGGGACTTAACGCTGATTATAATGTAGATATAAGAAATGATTGGGAATATCTAAGAGTAGGTAATAAATACGCTACCGTAATGATGTTTTCAAGTGAAGAAAATTTTCCTGAGAATTTAACAACTTGTAGAGTTGATGGAGAGATAAGTAATGATAAAGCGAAATTTTTTAAAAATTATGGAGATAACTTTTCGTTTGATTTAGGATTTACACACATCTATAATCAGATAGCGGTTATAGATGATAGTAAACACCATTATAATCAAGCAACGAAAAATTATGATAATCTTAATAAGTTCCGAAAATTTGATAAAAGAAATGAATACTGGGGAAAAGTGACGGAGAAATTGGTGGAAGAAATCGCAAAAAATGCCGATACAGAAAGGATAATAAGAGGACATAATAATATTGTGATATTTGCTAATTCCGAAGAGGACTTACAAAGTAGAGTAAATTTAGTAGTAGATAAATTTAAGGATATTGATATAAAGGCGGATAGACCTTATGGAAATAATTTAATGGCTTTGTATGAGTATTCATTTCCTCTAAACTCACATCTTTTCATAGATGAACATTATTATGTTTCAAATTTAGAGGTTTTTTCCTCATTTATGAGTGTAGCAGGACACTATAATAATGATAGAAAGGGCATAAGACTTAACTCTCGTTTTAAGGAAATGACACCAGTTGTTGTTGATGTTTGGGACGAAGAGAAAAAATATATGTATGCTCGTAATTTCTTTATTTTATCCCATACAGGAGGAGGAAAATCGTTTACGGCTAATCATATTATTTCTGATTACTACTCCAATGGGGTTAAACAAGTTATTATTGACTTAGGAGGGTCTTATAGAAAATTGGCAACTTTATTTCCAAATGATATTGCCTATTTTACTTATCAAGAGGGAGATAATTTAGGGCTTAATCCATTTGAGTTGAAAAATGGGGAAGCCTTAACAACGGAGAAAATAAATGAGTTGGTGGAGTTTATCGGAGTTCACTTCCGAAGAGAAGAAGCGATGACAGAGCAGGAACGAGCCGTATTGAGGCGAATAGTAGAATTGTATTATAATAACATAAAAACAAACCACTCATTACCGTCATTCATCAATTCATTTATTATTGATAAAGATGCTATTATTGAGCATTTGGATATTAAAAAAGAGTTTTTCAATGCTGATGAATTTGTTTTATTGATGAGCGAGTTTGTTAATGGCGGAGCTTACTCCTTTTTATATGATGATACAAAAAGCAGTTTTGGGGCTGATTTATATAATAAAAAAATTATTGTTTTTGAATTAGACTCCATTAGAAATAATAAGTTGTTACTATCCATAATGCTCCAACTCATTTCAACGGCTATAGATAAAATGATATGGCAAGACAAATCTACAAGAGGACAAGTTCTTTTTGACGAAGTCGCTGAGCAGTTAAAGTGGGACGGAATGCTTAGAAGAATTC
The DNA here is from genome assembly GCF_009663465.1 of Riemerella anatipestifer. Classification (GTDB taxonomy): domain Bacteria; phylum Bacteroidota; class Bacteroidia; order Flavobacteriales; family Weeksellaceae; genus Riemerella; species Riemerella anatipestifer_C. The sequence goes on along the minus strand of NZ_QXHU01000010.1, from coordinate 6,025 downwards.
AATGGTTTTACCAAGCTATTAGAAAACAGAACGGGGCGGTAGGAATTGTACTTCAATCTATTAGTCAGTTGCCAAATAATGAACTCTCCAACTCAATAATAGAAAATACCCAAGTTTTATATGTACTCGGAGCAAAGGATTATAAGGCAATACAAAACCGATTTAACCTATCCGAACACGCTTTCTATCAAATGTCCTCCATAAAATCAAACTTTGGCGAAGAGGTTAAAAGACCGTATTCAGAATTTTTTGTATTGAGAGGAGAAACCCACCAAGTTTATAGATTAGAAGTTCCTAAAGAAGTATGGTGGGCATATCAAACGGAAGGAGCAAAAAATAATTTGTTGTTGAAAATTTATGATGAAGTGGGAGTAATGGAAAAAGCGATTGACATAATGATAGAAAAAACAGAAGCATTTGAGGAGCTTAGGGAAAGAATACCGCTTTTAGGTTTATCAGAGGAGGAAATAGTAGCAGAAGTTAAAAGTATAATATAAAAACAATTTAAAACTTAATAAAAACAAAAAATTATGAAAAAAAACATCTTAATTTTAATGGTAACATTACCAATTTTAGGGCTTTCTCAAACAGTAGTCTATGACCCTACCCAAGCAGCAAATATGGGTACACAAATTCAAAACTCTGCCACACAAGTTGCACAACTAGATAAATCACTCGAGTATATGCAAAAAGCGTCAGAAAAACTAGATAAAGTAAGCGGTTATGTTAGAGACCTACAAGACTTAAAAGAGATTGCAGATATGAGTAGAGAATCTTTTAGAATTGCTCAACAGCTAAGGGCTAATCTTCCAAAAGTAAAAAGTCAATCAAGGAGACAACTTTATACCAAAAAGATTACCCAATCTCTTAAATCAATTAACGAGAGTTTAGCTTTCGTTAATAAGGTTGTATCCAATAACTTTTTTTCAATGTCAGATAAAGATAGAATGGAGTTGATAAAAAGAGAAAGGCATAGAGTACATATAAGTAGGACTAAATTAGTAGGTTTATCACTATAAGTATGGATTTTACTTTTATAAATGAGTTATCAAAAGCCGTAGCTACTACCAATATTTTTATGTATGCCTTTACAGGAGGTAAGGTCTTAGCGTTAGGATTATTAGTATTTAGAATATTGGAAGCATTTACTAAGGATTTTGATAGTAAAGAGCCTAAGATTGGAAATTTGATGAGCATAATGGGATATGGACTTGTTATAATGAGTTCAGACTGGATTATGACGACAATAGATAATATTTTTTCATCTGTTGATGTTGCAATGTCAAATACATCTAGCGATTTATTTACACAGTTAAATGACTTAGTAGATAAAAAGTTAGAACAAATATTTGAAACATCAGAGGATTGGTTGGATTATATTGGTGCTATTTGTTCCAACTTCTTAACAGTAATGGGACTTGCATTTAGTTGGATTATAGGAGCGTGTTTTAAATTAGCAGACTTAAGTATAACGGCAGGATATTTAATTCAGAGACTTTTTATTTTAAAATTTCTACAGTTCTTATTTCCCCTAACGATAGCCCTTTCTACTTATACAGGTACAGCTAAACTATTTTCCTCTTGGATTTTAAGATACATTGGTGTTTTCATCTTAGGAGTGGCTTATATAGGAATTATAAAAATAACCAATCTTTTATTGCCTCTTATTGTTAAGCAGTTTGATATAGGTTCTGAACATTATGGTGTTATTGGAGATACAGTAAATGGAGGAATTTTTGGAATAGGAGTTTTAACTGCGATAGTAGTTTCTTTTACTGTTAAAGTAAAATTATTTGCAATGGTAACAAATTATGTTTCAAATATGTTTCAATAAAATAAAAAAGTCCAAAAAAGATGAGTTTAGGAGAGAATTTTTATACCGTTTTAAAAAAGAATAACACAGCTACTTGGGTAGTAGGAATGGTTGCCATAGCTTCTGTTTTCGGTTCACTTTTGTTTTCTTTTTCTGTGTATCAGAATAGTACAGACAATATTTACGGAATTAACGAAAAAGGAGAGTTAATTCCACTAAAAAAATTGGAAGTACAAAACGCTAATTTGATACAAGCTAAAGCGAACATAGAGTATTTTGTAGACCAGTATTATAATTTAGATGCCTACTCTATGAAAAGAAAAAGTGAAAAGGTACTTTGGCTTGTAGGAAGTCAGCCCACAAAAATCATTAAAGACAGAATGAAAAAAGGGTATTTTGACGAGTTTTTATCAGTTGCAGGTCTTATTCAAAGTGCAGAAATTCTGCAACAAACATTAAAAATCACAAAGACAGACCCCTATGAGGCAGAGTTTGTGGTTAGAATACAAAGAGTTAATGCAGGTATTTCAGACTACTACGATAGTCATATTAAAATGAAAATGGAAAGAGTAGAAAGAAATTACCCATTTAATCCGTATGGGCTACTCATTACTCAATTCTCAGAAAATCTAGTTAGGGTAGATATAAGTAGTGATGAAGCACAGGAACAAATGAAAGCATCTGAACAAGCAATAAATCAAAATCCAAATGATGAAAAATCAACAGCAGAAACAGAATAGACCAAACAAAAAATTTGATTTTAAAAATCTATCTCAAGAACAAAAAATAAAGATTATAGGAGGGATAGTGATAGGGGTAATTTTTTGTTGTTTTATGCTTTATGGCTACTATTCTAATAATAATGATGATGATAATACTGTAGAGGAAATGACTAGTCCAGAAGCTGAGCTAAGTCAGTATAATTCTAGAATGGAAGCTCTAAACGGAAAGCGAGACCCTACTTTGGTTAATGACCTTGAACACACATTCACAGAGCCTAAAAACTCTGAACTAACGGAGGAAACTAACTTTGAGGAGTTAGATAGGCAAATAGCTAATCTAGGAAATTCATCACAAAGACCCAAAGAAACCCCAGTTTCATCGCAAACTAATTATAGTACAGGAGGACAAAACAATCATAATCCTTACGGAAATTACGATATGTGGCAAAAAGATGAGCCTAAGAATACAAATATAGGGTATAGTGGTGGTAGTAGGAAGAAAAAGTCTAGACCCCAAACAGAAAATTATCAGACAATTAGTAGTGTTCCAACAAATACAGAACCAACCTCCTACTATAATAAACCAACTAATTCGTATTCAGAGCCTATTAAATCCTCTAATACAGGAGTAGAACTAACAAAAGAACAAAGGTTACAACAGGCGATTGCAAAAAAATATCAATCGCAAAACCAAATCGGAACGGTAACTGCGGAGATTTATAACTCCCAAAAAATAGATGCCAAAAATACGCAAGTGAGAATTGTTCTTAAAGATAGAATAATAACCGAAAATGGGACTATTGGAACTGATGCTTTTGTGTCAGGCATCGCTTCGGTAAATGGTAATAATGTTACCATTTCAGTTCCAAATATTTCCTATAAAGGCAGGAACTACAATGTAAAGTTAGTTGCGTATGACTACCGTACTGGAGAGCTAGGTATTCCTATAAGAACAGACAACCTTATAGACGGAGAAACAGGAAGACGAGTAACTGGAGAAGTCTTAGGAAGAACTGGAGTAAATACAGGTGCGATAGGAGGAATACTTACCAATATTTTTAATAATCGTAATAGAAATGTAAGTGTCCTTCTCAATGATGGACACAAAATTTATTTAAAACCAAATTAAAAATTAACAATATGAAAAAGGTAATTTATCTTTTTGGACTTTTTTGTTGCTGTTTTATACCAGGGCAAAAAATAGACACAATAGAAATAACCCAATTTAAAACCACCCAAATAATATTTGATAAAAACATCAACTTCGTAGAAGCAGGGACAGGAGATTTACAAGTAAAATACAAAATAGTAGATAATATTTTAATACTCCAGTCTATCGTTGGAGAGGACGATTTTATCAATACTAATCTTTTTATAAAAACTGACGATAGCTTTTATAATCCTATTATTGGATATAAAAAAAATCCCAAATATTCTACTATTCTTGAAAAAAGTTTACAGTCTGCTTTTCCGAATGTAGAGGGGAGTAAGGTCGTTACGACAGAAAAGGAGAAAACACCCCTTTCAAAAGCTGACTTAGAGCTTTTTAAAAAAATAATGAACCAAAAAGAGGAAAGTAAGGGGTCTAGAAGTTACGAAACTGGAATGTGGGTTAAGTTTTACGCCCATTATATAATAAATAATAAAGTTTATTTCAAGATAGGCTTTGAAAATGCAACAGACCTTGATTATAATATTGAGCATTTGTTTTTTTCAATAAAAACTAGGAAAAAAGGTAATGCTAGTGTTACTCAAAAGGAGGTTACGCCCAATAGAGTAATCAACAAAACGGATACCATAAAAGGCAAACAGCAATATTTTATGATTTATGAATTTTCTCCATTCTCCATAAATAGAGATGAAGAAGTCATAGTAGAAGTCAAAGAAAAAAACGGAGCGAGAAATTTTGTGTTTGGAATACCCAACCAAATTATAAATCGCCCTATAAAATTAAACTAGATTATGAAAAAATTTTTATTCACTTTTCTTTTTGCTCCATTTTTTATGAGTGGACAATGGAATCAGACAAGCCATAGGCAATATAACTTTGCCATAGAGCCAAATATAAATTTTGGTAGCAGAAATGTTGGCGGTGGTTTAATGGTCGGCTACTATATAGACGACTATATGCAAATTAGAGGAGGGGGAAGTTATAAGTCTTTTGAATATAAGACTTATAAGGAGGCTATTCTTGAAGCTAATTTAGACTTTCTATATACGGTACATACGCCTAGGTATAGAGATGATTTTTTTAGTAATTGGAATATAGCAGGAATAGGAGGTGTTGCGGTGGAGCAGGTTAAAGTAAAAAGTAGAACTCAGCTTATAGACCCATATCCTAAATATTTTTATTTCTATTTAGGAGGACAGGCGGAGTATATGCTTTCAGATAATTGGGGATTACTCACTCACTTAAAGCAATACTATGCTTTAAATGGGAGTAAAGAGAAAATTGGAAATTGGAGATACGAAATTGGAGTATCCGTTAGATATTATTTATGGAGATAAAAATTAAGAATATGAAAAAAATAATAATATATCTACTTTTTATATTAAGTAGCACTTTATTTTATGGACAGGATAATGTTTGTTATGGAAATAATTATAATTATACTGCAAAAACCAAGTCTAGTGGATTTATTAAATCTTATCTTTACATAAATGGAGTGCGTGTTCTAGAAATTAAAGATAATAATATAACTATTACCCCTAATATGTTGAAGTTAGGGAATAATGTTTTAATTGAACTTGCAGCAGGAATAGCTAATGTGAGGGAGGTTTTTGTTTCTGACAATATTAAAGATGTTTTGGTAGAAAATCAAGGGAAAATATTTTGTGAAGAAGAAGAACTAAAATTTAGTGCTTCTGCAAGAAATATAACTACTGTTAATTGGTATAAGGATAGTAATAAAAGTATTCTCATAGGAAACAGTAGTGTCGTTACTCTTAACAAATCTGATTTTCCTAAAAACGAACCCTCCCAAATTTATTTAGAACTGAAAAATCAAGGGTGTACCTATGATGTTGTAGTAAATTTTGAGCTTAGAAATAAGCCTACAGATATTATTTTTTCACAATATAAGTCAACTTATTGCGTAGGAGAAAATATAAATATTGCACCTTCTTCCAGTGGGAAAGAAGTAATTTATGAGTGGTCGGACAAATCTAACTTTGCAACCTTGTTAGGTTCAGAGTATGTGGATAGTCAAGGGAGGTTGAACTATACCTCAAATCAAGCAGGAGCTTTCACTTATTATGTGAGAGCGAAGTCAGGGGACTGCTACTCTGCTCCACAATCGGTAACTTTCAATGTTTCTAATGTCGTTAGAAATGTAAGTGTGGTGGGGCAAAATCAACAGGTGTGTAATGGTACTCCAGTTAATTTTTCCGCATCTGCGGAGTACGCCACAACTTACATTTGGGCTTCCGATGATAAAGGGGTTAATGTTTTAGGAAATAACCCTACGCTATCTCTTGATGCAAACAAGTA
>NZ_QXHU01000001.1:486214-493595 GCF_009663465.1 Riemerella anatipestifer | reverse complement strand
TTGCCGCAAGCGGGGTTAATTGTTTTTTTAGAAAATTTTGTTTACTTTTGAAGTATGGTATTTTAGTTGAAGTTAGGTGCTAATAAGCCCCGCCTTCGGCAATACCCGGACCGTTAGTGGCGAAAGGAGCGAAGCGGATTTCGCCACATCGGCTCGGCGGCTTACACCGCCTGATGGGCTCGTCGCTTCGCGAACTTCGCACATCAAGCGGTTTTGCAAAATTTCCTCTTTGAAGCAGAGCTTCCAGAGGAAACTTCGCAAAGCCGCCGAGCCGTTAGCACCAATTTTAAACCACTATGCGTAAAATAATCACATTAATAACACTAAGCATTTCAATTTTTTCATTTGCACAAAAAAAGTGCGATTGTAAAAAAGTAATTGAATTTGTTACTCATCAAATTGAGAATAATTCAGCATCATTTGCTCATCAAGTATTGGAATATAATAGACAAGACATTTACAAAAAACATAAAAATAAAATCGTAAAGATTTCAAAAGATTTAACTACTCAAAAAGAATGCTTAGGTCTTATCCAACACTATCTTTTTTTTCTTAGAGATGCACACCAAAAGTTATATATAACCAATGAGTACTATCCTTTTAAATCATTCGATGATACCCTGTCTGTAAAAAGATTCATCACAGAAAATGTGGAGAATCATCAGCTGAAGAGGATTAACCCAAAAGGAATTCTTGGAGATTGGTATTATAAAAATGGACTCTACTCGATTCAAATACAAAAAAACCAACAAAAAGGTAGAGAATATATTGGAATATTAAAAGATGATTTTCGTCACAACAAACAGTTTCTTGGTTTTAAAGGTGACATTAGGTTTGAGTTTTACAACAACCATCAAAATGAATTAACAGCTATTTATTGGGACTTTGCTAACCGACCTGCCGCCTATAAAGTACAGTTTTCCAAGGACACATTAAAATTTGGCAGAAACATTACTTTTTATAGGAAAAAGAAGGATATTACAGTCACAAATAGTTTCAAGGTTGCTGATTCAACTTACTTTAAAGAACTTGATAACAATACAAATTATTTGCGAATTCACACCTTTGATTATGAAAACAAAAAGAATATAGATTCTATTATTTCAGTACATCAAAATCAACTTTCAACTAAAAATAATTTGATAATTGATGTGAGGAATAATGGTGGCGGTAGTGATTGGAGTTATTATCCATTATTACCGTATATTATGGATAAAAATGAATATCAAAACCCAATAGCAGCTTCTTCCATTTGGATAAGTAAAGATAATTTTCAGAACTATTATAACGAAAGGTACTTATATAATGTGAAAACTAACCAAGACAGTTTGAATGCGGATTTAGAAATTGAGGCATTAAAAAAACATATAGGCAAGTTTGAACCTTACACAAAATCAACTTCAAAAGTTGAAACTATTTCTTCATATCCCAAAAAAGTTTACATCATACAAAATAGATGGGATGCAAGTTCAACCGAAGGATTTATTCTGACGGCTAAACAGAGTGGAAAAGTGAAAACCTTTGGAGAGAATACGGGAGGATTTGTATCATATGGAGAGTGGCGAAGATTAGAAATACCAAATTTTCCAGCTTGGATAAGTATGACACAAAAGAAAATGATCTTCTATGATGATTTCGATTTTGAAATGATAGGGATAAAACCAGACGTCGAATTAAACCCTGATAATGAAAAAGACTGGCTTGAAATTGTTAAGAAAGAAATTGAAAAATAAAAAACTGGTGCTAACAAGGGTTTGGCACAATGGCGGGTAAAGTGCTAAGTTGAACTTTTGGTAATTCTATTTCGCCTACGCCATTTTTATTTGCTTTTTTGATATATTAGCAAATAGAAAATGGCTTCGGCTACTTTGTGTGATGGTTTAAAGGTTTAGCACTTCAAATTCCGCCACTGACGCCAAGCCCCAACCGTTAGCGGTCATTATAACAGACGACACTGAAAACAATGGACAACGAAAAGATATTTAAAACAAAGACAGGATTTTGCCATATTTTGCCAGACAAAATTGTTCTGACACGAAGCGGAATTATCGGTAATGTTGCGAAAGTGACAGTTGGGAATAACATTTCAAGAATACTAATTATTTACGGTGGACTTTCTATCGGACTTTTTTATTTCGCTTTTGACAATTATAGAAACGGTCAAGTAGCACAACCAATATTATTTGGACTTCTAGGAATTTATTTAGTTTACGGAATATTAAATAGTATCAATAACTCTGCGACACCAATCATAGACCGACAAAAAATTAAAGAAGTTAAATTTAAAAAAGCAATTTCTGGTTTGACTCGTTCAAGATTTGAAGTGCTATTTGAAGACGAACAAGGCAAATTAAAAAAAAGACTAATAATGCTTCCAGGTTCATTGACAGACGGAGAAAGTGAAACGGAGAAAGCAGTTAAAATTATGACAGACGAAAAATTAATAACGAACCGCTAACAAGGGTTTTGCGTCAGGCGGGCTGAAGTGCAAAATTCAAGTTTTGTACTTCTATCGAAATTTGTATATTAGCTGAAAGTTTCGGCTTCGAAATCCCGCCCAAACGCAAAGCCCCGGACCGATGTGGCGAAATCCGCTTCGCTCCTTTCGCCACATCGGCTCGGCGGCTTACACCGCCTGATGGGCTCGTCGCTTCGCGAACTTCGCCCATCAAGCGGTTTTGCAAAATTTCCTCTTGGAAGCAGAGCTTCCAGAGGAAACTTCGCAAAGCCGCCGAGCCGTTAGCAGCAATAGTAAACAAACACATACCATAAAATGAAAAAAACAATATTTATCGTGTTTCTAAATTTTTTATTTGCATTTTCTTATGGACAAATAAACACTGAATTGATCAAGAAAAATGTGACTGAAAATCCTAAAGAAAATTTTTATAATCTTTTAGATATTTTTAAAACAGACCCGTCTAAATTAACACAAGAACAACTAAATCAACTTTACTATGGAAGTAAATTTGTAAAGATGGATTACACAATTGGGAACTACAACAGTGAATCAGGCACATTTTGGAAACACGCTCAAAAAAAATTATCTAAAAGTAAGGCAGAAAAAATAATAGAAGAAGCAGAATTAAAATATTCAAAAAATCCACTTAATAAAAGTTTACTTGATAATATGATTAACATTTACAATGCACTAAATGAAAATCAAAAATCAGATTTATGCTATAAACAGAAAGATTTAATAACTCAAACAATAGAAAAAAGTGGAGATGGGAAAAGTGAAGAAACTGCAATTTGTGTTTTAACTGCAGGAGAAGTTTTGCAGCAACTTGAAAAACTAATACAAACTGGGCCAAGAGCACAGTTTAGTCAAAAAATGAAACAACTTTCAGATGGAAGTATATTAACAATTTATAGAATCGGAGATAGAGAAGTTTTTGTAAAATTAGTAGGAGGATATTTTCTGTAAAAAACTACTGCTGCTAACATAGTATTTGCAAAAGGCGGGGAGAGGCTATAGTTGAAAATTTGGGAACATTTATCCGCTTCTGCTTTTCCGTATTACTTTTTTTCCTAAATTAGCACAACGGAAAAAGCATCTGCTACGGTTGGTCGAAATTGAATGAATAGTCCAATTTAGCCCGCCCTTCGCAAATACTTTCCCGTTAGCGGTAATTTTACCAAGACAACCTTAAAGACAACAAAATCATAATATTTTGAAAATAATATTTAATTAATAAAATGGACATAAAAGTAACAGATATAATTAATCAAAAATCTTATGACAAAATTGTCGAAATACTTGTTGAATACAATTTAAGTAAAACCAAAGAATTTAATAGTGAGATTAATAAACCTATCGAAATAATTGCGAGAAATGAAAAGAAAGAAATCATTGGCGGACTGTATGGTCGCTCTATCTGGGGAACACTCGAAATTAAAACCTTTGCCATTAAGCCCGAAAACAGAAACAACGGAATTGGAAAAAAATTACTTTTAGAAGCAGAAAAAGAAGCCAAAAACCGAAATTGTAGGTTTATAAGTTTGGATACTTTTTCATTTCAAGCACCTGCATTTTATGAAAAACTTGGATTTGAAAAAATTGGAACAGAAAGTGATTTTCCAAAAGGGTTTGAAAAGTATTATTATCGAAAAAAAATATAAAAACTACCGCTAACATCGGTTTGGCAATATGGCGGCTGAAGTGCTTCTATGAAACATTTGTGTAAGGTTCAACATCAGTAATTCTATTGAACTTTTGTGCTAATAATCCGCCACATCGCCAAGCCGAAAAACGATGTGGCGAAAGGAGCGAAGCGGATTTCGCCACATCGGCTCGGCGGCTTACACCGCCTGATGGGCTCGTCGCTTCGCGAACTTCGCCCATCAAGCGGTTTTGCAAAATTTCCTCTTGGAAGCAGAGCTTCCAGAGGAAACTTCGCAAAGCCGCCGAGCCGTTAGCTGTCATTGTAGAACGACACGTACACAAGAAACGAACTAACACAATATTAAAAGAAAAATGACAACTGAAAATACTTTGACACTTCTAAACTCAATTCATAACGACCTGAAAATAGTTAAAGAATTGGTTTATGACAAATGTGGTTTTGACTTGACAAACTTGAAGCAGAATATAGAAAGTAAAGAATACGGAGCTTGTACTTTCGAACTTAACGGAAAGACAATTCAACAGCGATTTTCTAAAATTACACCTACAAAAACAGGACAGTTTGTAACGATTTGGAAACGAAACAAGGACGGACAAACAGAACCATTTGACAACTCGGACAATTTTGATTTTGTAATTATCACAGCAAGAGATGAGGAAAAGTTAGGACAATTCATTTTCCCAAAGTCTGTGTTGGCTGACAAAGGAATAATAACACGACATGGGAAAATTGGAAAACGTGGAATTAGAATTTATCCGCCTTGGGATTTGACAACAAGCGAACAGGCGAAGAAAACACAAAGTTGGCAGACGAAATATTTTATAACAATTAAAAATGACAACTCAACCGACCTTGAATTGATAAAAAAAATTTTAACGCAATAAGACTGACAGAGAAAAACAACGAACAGCTAACAAGGGTTTTGCGTTAGGCGGGCTGAAGTGCAAAATTCAACGGCAGTTTTTCAATTAAACATTAGTAATAAAATCAGCTTTTGTGCTTCAATTTCCCGCCCGAACACAAAGCCCCGACCGTTAGCAGGCATATAGCTGAAAATTTCGCATAAAAATAAAAGTTGTACATTTGAACAACTTTTTATATATTTGTAGGCGATATGGAAGAAAAGAAATTTAGAAATATTTTACGCTTATAAAAATTACTTCTTTGACTTCTTCCAAAAGCAGAAGCCAAAAGTAAAAGAGAAAATATTATGGACTTTTATGGTAATAGAAACTGTTGAAAAAATCCCAACCGAATACTTTAAACATATGGAGGGAACTGACGGACTTTATGAAATAAGAGTTCAGTTTGGAAACGATATTTTTAGGATATTTTGTTTTTTTGACGAAGGGAAACTGATTGTTCTTACCAATGGATTTCAAAAGAAAACGCAAAAGACACCGAAAAAAGAAATTGAAAAAGCATTAAAAATCAAAAAGGAATACGAAAATGAAAAATAAAAATTTAACTTCCCTAACTGAAATTCTTGACAAAGAATACGGAAAAAAAGGAACTAAAAAAAGAGATGAATTTGAAAAAGGATTTGAGGAGTTTAAGCTCGGAGTTCTAATTCAGCAAGCAAGACTTGAAAAAGGTCTTACACAAGAGCAACTTGCTAAAAAATGCGGAACAAATAAAGGTTATATTTCAAAAGTTGAGAACAATATTAAAGATGTAAGGCTTTCCACACTTCAAAAAATCGTGGAAATTGGACTTGGCGGAAAATTGAATCTTGGAATTAACTTATAATCGAAAGAATACGTCTGCTAACAAGGTATTGCCGCAAGCGGGGTTAATTGTTTTTTTAGAAAAATTTGTTTATCTTTGAGGTGTGGTATTTCAGTTGAAGTTGGGTGCTAATAAGCCCCGCCTTCGGCAATACCCGACCGTTACCAGCTATACACTCCAAACATTTCGCTAAGGAACCGAAACGATTCAAAATGCTCTAAATTGTGAATAGGAAGAAACTGAATTCAGACCCAGCCGAGCAGTGCGTGTTAGGGGTCTAAATTCATTTTCTACCACGGACGACTTAAAAGCATATTTTGAATGAGCCGACTCTTAAAAAATGTTGGAGAGTACAGCTGATAACTTGTAACACTTGACTGAATATTGGACTTTTAAAACTTAAATAGAGAATAAAACCTCAAAGGAAAGAACTTCAAACTGACGAAAAGTGAAAAAACGATTGGATTTCAAAACTGAAAACGAGTAACCTAAAAACTATGGAACTGACTAAAAGCTGAAAAACTAAACGGTCAAATTGTGGACTTGAACGCTGAAAATGTGAAAAACGTGTGGACTGAAAACTATGCGGAGAAGACACCACGCAGAAAAAAATAGTACAGCTGGTAACTTGTAATGCTCGACTAAATGTTGGACTTTTAAAACCTAAAAAAAGAGGAAAAACCCCAAAGGAAAGAACCTCAAACTGACGAAAAGCGAAAAAGCGAATGGATTTCGGAACTGAAAACGAGTAACCCAAAAACTACGGAACTGACTTAAAGGCTGAAAAACTAAACGGTCAAATTGTGGACTTGAACGCTGAAAATGTGAAAAACGTGCGGACTGAAAACTATGCGGAAAAGACACCACGCAGAAAAATATAGTACAGCTGGTAACAAGGTATTGCCGCAAGCGGGGTTAATTGCTTTTTTAGAAAATTTTGTTTATCTTTGAACTGTGGTATTTTAGTTGAAGTTGGGTGCTGAGAAGCCCCGCCTTCGGCAATACCCGTCTCGTTAGCGGCAAGTGTATCAAAACACACGGCTGAAAAGAAATTTTTTGAATATGAGCATTAACAAAGCCCCAATTCTAAAAAAACATTTAAATTACAGTGCATTAAACACATACAGAATAACAACAGTTGATAAAACAATAAAATGAAAAATGGATTTAAAGTAATTGGAATTTCCACTCGGACAACAAACAAAGACAACAAATCAAAGGAAGATTTGGGAAAACTTTGGGGGCAATTTTATGCGGAAAACATTTTTGAGAAGATACCGAATAAAGTATCGGATGAAATATTTTCAATTTATACTGATTACAAAAGCAACTACACCGAGGAATATACTACGATTATAGGTGTTCCTGTTTCAACACTAAATGAAATCCCTAGTGGATTAGTCGGTAGGGAATTTGAAGCCGAGAACTTTCAAAAATTCGTAGCAAAAGGCGAAATGCCGAACGCTGTTATCAATACTTGGATAGACATTTGGAATAGAGACGAAGAACTCAATAGAAAATATACG
>NZ_QXHU01000001.1:300207-486204 GCF_009663465.1 Riemerella anatipestifer | reverse complement strand
CTTTGAAGTATATGGGGAAAACAGCCAAAAAGGTCAAGATTCGGAAGTGGAGATTTATATTGCAACAAAATAAGGAAAAACACCTGCCGCTAACATAGTATTTGCAAAAGGCGGGGTTAAGTGCAGGGTTGAAAATTTGGTAATATTTATCCGCTTCTGCTTTTCCGTATTACTTTTTTTCTTAAATTAGCAATACGGAAAAAGCATCCGCTTCGGTTGTGCTGAATTGAACTTATCGTCCAATTCAAACCCGCCCTTCGCAAATACTTTTCCCGTTGGGTGCTATTTTATGAATACCCGCCAATACTAACATAAATATTAAAAAAATGAGGAAATCAATTTTAACAGGTGTATTGTTTTTGGTGTTTAGTCAAATCGGGCTTGCTCAAACGGACTTTGACAAAACTAAATTGGATAACTACTTCAACGCACTTGAACAAAACAACAAGTTTATGGGAAGTGTTGCAGTATCCAAAAACGGAGAAATTATTTACACAAAGTCAATCGGATTTGCTGACATTGAAAACAAAGTAAAAGCAAACGAAAATTCAAAATATAGAATTGGTTCCATTTCCAAATCATTTACTGCTGTTTTGATTTTAAAAGCAGTAGAACAAAAAAAGTTAAATCTCAATCAAACTATTGACAAATGGTTTCCTACCATTAAAAATGCAAAGAAAATAACCATAAAACATTTGCTAAGTCATAGAAGTGGAATACACAACTTTACGGATAACAAAGATTATTTGACTTGGAATACACAGCCCAAGACGGAAAAAGAAATGGTTGAAATTATCACAAAAAGCGGTAGCGACTTTACTCCCGACAGCAAGGCGGAATACAGCAACTCAAATTATGTGCTTTTGACTTACATTCTTGAAAAAACGTTTAAAAAATCGTATGCTGACTTATTGCAAGAGTATATTGTTAAGCCAATCGGTCTGACCAATACATATGTTTTTGGCAAAATTAATCCAAATAATAACGAGTGTAAATCATATAGTTATGAAGGAACTTGGAAAGTAGAGCCTGAAACAGATTTTACGGTTCCATTAGGCGCAGGTGCAATCATTTCTACTCCAACCGATTTGACAAAATTTGCAGACGCTTTATTTGGCGGCAAACTTTTGACGAGCAAAAATCTTGAAACAATGAAAACCATTCAAGACGGTTATGGACTCGGCTTGTTTCAATATCCTTTTTATAAAAAAGTTAGCTACGGACACACAGGAGGCATTGACGGTTTTAGTTCCGCTTATTCCCATTTTCCGGAGGACAATATTTCGTATGCATTAACTTCTAACGGAACAAATATGAATAACAATAACGTTTCTATTGCCGTTTTAAGTGCCGTTTACGGTAAACCTTATGAAATTCCTGTATTCACAACCTACAATGTAAATTCAGAAGATTTAGATAAGTATTTAGGCGTTTATGCTTCACAAGAAATTCCATTGAAAATTACCATTACCAAAGAGGGAAACACATTATTTGCACAAGGGACAGGACAGCCAGCATTTCCACTTGAAGCTACCGAGAAAGACAAATTTAAGTTTGACCAGGCAGGAGCAAAGTTTGAATTTAATCCTACAGAGAAGAAAATGATATTATTTCAAAGTGGTGGGCGAATTGAATTTACGAAAGAATAAGAAAAACAGCACCCAACATCGGCTTGGCAATATGGCGGCAGAAGTGCTTCTATGGAACATTTGTGCAAGGTTCAACGGAAGTAATTCTATTGAACATTTGTACTAAAATCCGCCACATCGCCAAGCCGAAAACCGATGTGGCGAAATCCGCTTCGCTCCTTTCGCCACATCGGCTCGGCGGCTTACACCGCCTGATGGGCTCGTCGCTTCGCGAACTTCGCACATCAACGGCTTTGTGAAATTCCCTCCCGAAAGCAAGCTTCCGAGAGGAAACTTCACAAAGCCGTCGGGATGTTGTGCGTCAGCATTTACAATCACATTCAGAATTGAAAGGTAAATGATAAATTTATGAATTTGCACAAAATATTTGTTTCCTAATAGGGAAATTTCTATCTTTGACAAAAATTGTTAATGAAGTTAAACTTTGATATAGAATTATTGCCTGAAGCAGTTGAGTTCTTGGAAAATCTTGACGATAAATCGAGAGAGAAAGTTTATTACAACATCAAAAAAGCTCAACTTGTAACCGATAAGGAGTTGTTCAAAAAACTAAACGACTTTATTTGGGAATTTAGGACATTGTATAATGGAAAAGCATTTCGACTTTTTGCATTTTGGGATAAATCAGGTGAAGAAGAAACTTTAGTGATTGCGACACACGGAATTTTAAAGAAAACGCAAAAGACCCCAACAAAAGAAATTAAAAAAGCGGAAGAAATTAGAAGACAATACATAGAATATAAAACAAAAAATAAATAGATATGGCAACCGATAAATTTAAAACTGTTTCACTTGATACAATGATAGACAAACACATTGGAAAGCGTGGAACTGAAAAGCGAGAAGCGTTTGAAAATGAGTTAAGAATTGACTTGTTAGGACAGGCTATAAAACAAGCTAGACAAGAACGCAATATGACACAAGAAGAATTGGGAGAATTAGTAGGTGTCCAAAAAGCGCAGATTTCGAAGATAGAGAATAGTATGAAAAACGCAAGATTTGAAACTATTATGAAAGTTTTTGAAGCTTTGGGAGCGAAAGTAAGTTTTAACGTGGAACTGAATAACGAAAAATTAGTATACTAACACACAAAAGTAATGCCGAACGCACAACAAGGTATTGCCGCAAGCGGGGTTAATTGTTTTTTTAGAAAATTTTGTTTACTTTTGAAGTATGGTATTTTAGTTGAAGTTAGGTGCTAAGAAGCCCCGCCTTCGGCAATACCCGGACCGTTGTAACCAATTTAGGAAAACCTTGTGGAAAAAACGACGGAAAAAGTAAATGAAGATTTAAAAGCCGATTTTGCATTACTATTTCAATCACGTTGTGGATGGTTGTTTTGGAAACCCTTTCGGAAATATCGAATAGAAGGCTCTTTGTGGAATAGCTCTGAATTTATTGTTTACAAGGGAATAGAAGTTGAATTTATGTTTTATTCACGAGAAAACGAATTATTATTTCAAGACACCTATGAATTAGACCGCTGGTGACCTCCTCGAACTAAACGAGAATTGATAATAGATTTACCTGAATTAGTGAAGGAAACAGAACGGAATTTTAACCATTTTGATTACCGAATTACTAAATGGATAGAAGTGTCAGGAGTAGGAGGACATAATACCGTTAAACCTTAAACTCCATCAAATTCTGGTGT
Source organism: Riemerella anatipestifer (assembly GCF_009663465.1). Classification (GTDB taxonomy): domain Bacteria; phylum Bacteroidota; class Bacteroidia; order Flavobacteriales; family Weeksellaceae; genus Riemerella; species Riemerella anatipestifer_C. Next base: position 482,901 of record NZ_QXHU01000001.1, on the reverse strand, counting down.
CCAAACCTCATAAATAATTGATTTTCATATTTTTACAATACGACATAGAATAGCCTAATTATTACATTAAGTGTTAAAAATCAAAATATTACAATGGTTAAACTGTCTGAACAATCAGATTTAGGGTTAAGTATAAAGATAAAGAAAATAAAAACTGGTTACAACAAGGTATTGCCGCAAGCGGGGTTAATTGTTTTTTAGAAAAATTTGTTTATCTTTGAGGTATGGTATTTTAGTTGAAGTTGGGTGCTGAGAAGCCCCGCCTTCGGCAATACCCGGACCGTTAGGCGATATGCTACAACAACTGCACTCGAAAAACAAGAACTGAAAAACTAACAAAAATAATTTGTAAATTTGCGATATGAATGACAAAAAACTTTACATAATCGCAGGTTGCAACGGAGCAGGAAAAACAACCGCATCGTTTACGATTTTGCCAGAGATTTTAGATTGTAAAGAATTTGTGAATGCTGACGAAATCGCAAAAGGACTTTCTCCTTTTCAGCCCGAAAAAGTTTCTTTTGAAGCTGGGCGAATAATGCTAAACAGAATTAACGAACTGCTTTCGGAAAACGAAAATTTTGCATTTGAAACAACTTTATCGACCAAAAGTTATAAAAGTAAAATTAACGAAGCAAAAGATAAAGGTTATCGAATAATTTTATTATTCTTTTGGCTTCAAAACATCGATTTAGCTAAAGAACGTGTAAAAATAAGGGTTTTTGAAGGTGGACATAATATAGAACCAGAAGTTATCGAAAGAAGATATATCAGAGGAATTAAAAATTTGTTCGACATTTATCTTCCGATTGTTGATGGAGCATTTATTTTTGACAATTCTGAAGTACAACACAAATTGATTGCAGACAAACAAATAGACAGTTCATTGAACATTGTAGACATAGACAAGTTTAATCTTTTAAAAAATTACTATGACAACAACTGAAAAACACATAGAAGAAAAAAACAAAATCCTAAAAGGTCTTGAAAAAGTATATGAAAAACTTTTAGAATTCAAGAAAATGAAAAATAGCGAACTTGTTATTTTGCGTGACAACAAAATAGTTAAAGTAAAGCCTGAATAAAAGCACATCGCCTAACAAGGTATTGCCGCAAGCGGGGTTAATTGTTTTTTAGAAACTTTTGTTTATCTTTGAGGTGTGGTATTTTAGTTGAAGTTAGGTGCTAATAAGCCCCGCCTTCGGCAATACCCGGACCGATGATGCGAAATTCGCAAAGCGAATTTCGCATCATCATCCCGACGGCTATCGCCGTTGACGTGCTCGTCGCTTCGCGAACTTCGCACATCAACGGCTTTGTGAAGTTTCCTCCCGAAAGCAAGCTTCCGAGAGGAAACTTCACAAAGCCGTCGGGATGTTAGTGGCAACCAACCTTGAAAAGGTTATTAAAATGACAACAAAATGAAAAGAATGGACAATCTGGAAAAACTACTTTCTTCAGAAGACACTAATAACAGTGTAATCGAAATAGACAACTTTATCAACAATCTTTGCTCTTATGGAGATAGGCTTGACAAATTAACTGAGCCTCAAAAACAATTTTATTACAATCAATGCTTAGAAAGGGAAGTTAATAATGGAGGTTTTAATCAGTATTTTGTAAGCCCAAGTGGAGAGTTTGCTCATCAAACATTACATTCGTTAATAGATATTGGAGCGGAAACTACAGCAGGGATTTTACAGAAAGCTATCGAACAATTTCCTAACAAGAAAGTACCAACAGATAGAGATGAAAGAATTGATTTGGTTGAGGAAATAGAGGAAGTAGCAAATGAAGTTTGGGAGAATCTTGATGAAAAGTTTTTTGAGTATGCAGATGACTTGAATACTTTGAATCTTGATTTTGTGAAAAAACATAAGTCCTATTTTTAGTTTTTAAAGATAGAGAGTAGATAATATTTATTAACATAATGGCAGCCACTAACAAGGTATTGCCGCAAGCGGGGTTAATTGTTTTTTTAGAAACTTTTGTTTACTTTTGAAGTACGGTATTTTAGTTGAAGTTGGGTGCTGAGAAGCCCCGCCTTCGGCAATACCAAGCCGTTAGCAGAAATTATAGAACGACACGACAACAAATGAGAAAAATTATATCGACACTAATCATTTTCACATTATTGAGCCAAGCAAATGCTCAAAAAATATTCACTTCCGACATCACTAATTTTTGGACTGCTTATGACAGTATTCAAAGAGTAAATAACAATAAAAGTGAAATTCTTGAAAGACTTTTTTTGAGTAAAAAAACCGAAGGACTAAATACGTTTATGCAAATCAAAAAATTTGACAAAGACGACTATTTAACAGCAATTGAAAAATATCCGCAGTTTTGGAATTCAATCAGACCAAACACGTTAATTGATAAGAAAAAAATAAAAACGGTAAACAAAGCTTTGACAAAATTGAAAAAGCTTTATCCGAATAATTCCAAAGGAAATATTTATTATACCATTGGAACGCTAAAATCAGGAGGCACAACAAGTAATGAAGATTTGCTTTTAGGAATTGAAAAAATTGTAGGAAACGAAAACACAATAGTTTCAGAATTTGAAAATGAAAATCTCCAAAAAATGTTTCAATTTTCAAAGACAACAACAATTGAACAAGTTACAATTCACGAATTTGTTCATACTTTTCAGAAAGACGGAGAAATTAATGTTTTGTCAAAAGCAATTAAAGAAGGTTCTTGTGATTTTGTAGCAGAATTAACTTTAAACAAAAAATTCAATTCGCATTATATTGATTATGGATTTAAAAATTACGAGCTAATAAAACTGAAATTTAAGTCTGAAATGTTTAGTCAAAATTTTGGAAATTGGTTTTATAACAGCGATGTAAGTAAAAATCCAGATTTAGGATATTTTGTAGGCTATGTGATTTCTAAAAAGTATTATGAAAACTCTAAAGATAAAAAGAAAGCAATAAGAGACATTATTGAATTAGATTTTAATAATGAACTTGATGTTTTACAATTATTGGAAAAATCAAAATATTTTGACGAAATTATAAATGTTGAGCAAATAAAATCAACGTATAAAGAAAATCAACCTAAGGTTTTAAAAATATTAGAATTTGAAAACGGATATCAGAACGTGAAACCAGACATAAAGCAAATTCAAATTGTATTCTCAAAACCAATGAATGAAAACATTTCAATTAACTTTTCAAAAAATGGAAAAGAGCATTTTCCTCTTGAAAAAATAGTTGGATTGGATGAAACTAAAACCATTTTAACACTTGAAACAATAGATTTGAAATCAGATACAGAATACGACTTTTATATAACAGACAGAGGAACAAAATCAAAAGATGGTTTTCCTCTTGTTGAACAAGAATATAAAATCTCATTTAAAACTGAAAAAAAATAACTTCTGCTAACATCGGTTTTGCAAAAGCGGGGGTGAAGTTCCCTTGCGTTGAAGATTTTTGCAATTTTAGCCGCAAAAAAACATTTCGTTTTTTATTTTTTTGTAATTTTGAAAAAACGAAAATGGTTTTTTGCTCAGGTTCGAGTTTATAGAAAGTTTCGTCTTTCTTAGCCCCGCCTTCGCCAAGCCGCAAACCGTTATAGGGCATTTTAAAAGACAATAACAAATAAGACAATATAAATGGAGATACTATTAGTTCATATAATTTTAGGGGTTGGACTTTTTTTCTTAATCAATTGGATAGGAAAGCACTCCTACTCAATTGGCTATATGGAAATTTCCATTTTCGTTAAGACAGAAGAAGCTCCAGCTTTGAATTTTTTAATTAGAGTTCTGACTCCCATTGTCTACATTATTATCATTTCGGCAGGGTTATATTATTTCGGGCTTGACAAATTTGTTTGGAATATTTATCTAGTTAACATCTACTATATACTATTCAGACTAATTTTCAATTTAGCTACAAATCGTGGACTTTTACTGAACTGGTATAGACAGTTTCTTTATTGGACTGCAATCATTGTTATATCATACTTCACTTACGAAAAATTGATAAAAGTTAAAGCGAATATTTTGCCTGACTTCACGACTGTTGCTAATGAACTTTGGATAATAATCTTAATTTTTATTTTTCAAATAGCAAATAACCTACGCTTTTCACAAGAAGCGACACAAAAACGAAAAGACAACTATCTAAAGAGCCGTTACCATTATTTCAAAAGGCTTTATGGACAACTTATCAAAGACTTGACAAACAACGAAAAACTTGAAAGTATTGTTTATGCAATAATTATTTATGAAGACTTCAATAGACCTAAAATAGCAAGGCAAATTGAAAATCTAAAATTCAAGCTGACAAAAAAGCCGCATACATTAGGAGTTATGCAAGTTCGTTCTGACAAACGAATAAGCGACTTAGAAAGTGTAAAGTTAGGAACTGAAAAAATCGTAAATGCGTATAAAAAGTATCTTGAAAATTCGACAGAAAACAGCAGTTATTATTCTGAATGGGATGCTAAAAATTATATAATCAATGACTACAATGTTGGGGCAAGTTACAACGGAGAAGTTAATGAACTAGCAAATATTATTAAAAATACATTCTACAAAGACACGAATGACACCCTTGACCCAAACAAGAAAAACGCCCTATAACAAGGTATTACCGCAAGCGGGGGATATTTGCATTTTAGAAAAATTTGTTTACCTTTGAAGTATGGTATTTTGGTTGAAGTTGGGTGCTAATAAGCCCCGCCTTCGGCAATCCCCGACCGTTAGGCGACAGCAAAAACGACCATTATGAGAAAAACTTTATTGTTTCTATTTTTATTCTTTTTGTTGAATAATATCTATGCACAAAATTTAATTCCGTTTTATAAACAAGGTAATTTTGGTTTGTGTGATTATGATGGAAACATCGTTATTGAGCCAATTTATGACTACGTTACATTTTATAAAAAAGATATAGAAGGTTACCTTATTCAAAAAAATGGAAGATATGGTCTACTTGATAAAAATTTAAAAGTAATTTTCGAGCCGCAATTTACAAATACCATTTCCAAAATTGAAAACCGATATGTTGTTGAAAATTCAAATTCGGTTGAATACTATTCTTCTGAAACATTTAAACTAATTTCAATAGAAACTTTGACAAACGAAAATAATTTTATTTCTCACCGTCCTTATTCTCCACGTAAAGAAGAAGAAATTTTCACACATAATCGTGCGAGCGTTTTAAAAGCATTTTTGGTAAAAACTAAGTTAGCAGAAAACAAATATAGAGTGGTTGATAATAATGGTACTTTCTTCAGCATTTATGACAATGAAACAAACAAAAAAAATGGTATTTTTTTACCTAAATCTGAAATTTTTTTCATAGATGATGAAAATAGCACCTATTTTGGACCAAGATGGATTCCATCCAAACAAAAATATTTCTTGCAGGTAGAAACTAAGTTTGGGATTTCAGTAATTGATGAAGATAAGAATGTTATTTTACCAGAAAAAAGTAATGCTTCATATTTCATAAACTCCAATCATATTGAGATATATGAAAATAATGGAAACATTGAAACAAAGTTACTGTATATACTGAACAGCAAAAAAATCATAGAGAATAAATATAACGGATTTCGTTTTGCAGAGACTATTTTTGTAAAAAATAAACCATTTGATATTTTTTTAACCGATAAAGTTAATCGTAAAACAAACTATTATGATAAATGCTTTATTGGCGAAAATGGTAAAGAGTTTTTTGTTGATTAATAATATAAAAAATGCCGATTGCCTAACATAGTATTTGCAAAAGGCGGGGTTAAGTGCAAAGTTGAAATTTGGTTACATTTATCCGCTACTGCTTTTCCGTATTACTTTTTTCTTAAATTAGCAATACGGAAAAAGCATCCGCTTCGGTTTGGTCTAAATTGAACCATTCGGTTAAATTTAGACCGCCCTTCGTAAATACTTTTCCCGTTATACGACACTACTTAAAAAAACAGCATAAATTTTGAAATAACGTAAATAATTTATATTTTTACACGTAATCTAAATTTTATGAATACTAAACTAACTTTAAACTTAAATAAAAGCATAATTGAAAGTGCAAAAGATTATGCTAAGGAAAATAGAGTGAGTCTTTCAAAACTTATTGAAAATTATTTGAATGCATTGACTAAAAAGGAATCCAAAAAAGTTGATGTAAGTCCTCTTGTGGAGAGTTTAACTGGAATAATTCCCCATGACTCGGAAAATGAAAAAAATGAGGATTACTATGAATACTTAAGGGAAAAATATTCATAATGGAAAGAGTTTTTGTTGACACAAATATCGTTTTAGACTTGCTTGAAAAAAGAGAAAATTTTTATCAAGAAGCACAAGAATTGTTTACAATGGGAGACCAAAACAAAGTAAAGCTATTTATCTCTGCGCTAACAATTGCAAATGTTCATTATCTGCTTTTCAAACATTTAAAAATGGAAGCTAGAAAAGCTATTTCAAAATTTAAAGTTCTTGTAGAAGTTTTGCCAATTGATGATAAAATAGTGGAACTTTCACTTGCTTCAGATTTTACTGACTTTGAAGATGCGATTCAATATTATACAGCAATTGAACACGGAATGGAAGTAATAATTTCAAGAAATAAAAAAGATTTTAAAAATATAAGTTTGCCTGTCTTAACCGCAAATGAATATTTAAAATGCTAAATTGTGGCGTCGTATAACAAGGGTTTTGCGTCAGGCGGGGTGATGTGCAAAATTCAACAGCAGTTTTTTTAATTAAACATTAGTAATAAATTCGACTTTTGTGCTTCGAAATCCCGCCCGAACGCAAAGCCCCGCCCGTTACCTCAATTCTATAAAAAACGGACTTTTGATTATTCTAAAGCGGTTGACGGTATGCGTCAAATTCTTTGGGGTTTGTTCAAAAAAATTATTATAGCAGACAACTGTGCAAAATACGCTAATTTGATTTTTAATAATTCAGCAGATTATTCAGGTAGCACTTTAGTTCTTGGTGCTTTATTCTTTACTTTTCAAATCTACGGAGACTTTTCAGGCTATTCAGATATTGCAATTGGCACTTCCCGACTTTTTGGCTTTGACTTAATGCGAAACTTTAATTTTCCTTATTTTTCTAGAGATATTGCGGAGTTTTGGAGACGATGGCATATTTCACTTTCAACTTGGTTTCGAGATTACCTTTATTTCCCTTTGGGTGGCAGTCGTGGTGGAACTTGGATGAAAGTTAGAAATACATTTATCATTTTTATAGTTAGCGGTTTTTGGCACGGTGCAAATTGGACTTTTATTGTTTGGGGGTATTAAATGCTATTTATTTCTTACCGCTTCTATTGACAAACAATAACCGTAATAATTTAGATACAGTAGCAAAAGGGAAACTAATTCCTAACCTAAAAGAACTTTCTTTTATGTTATTGACTTTTAGTTTAACTGTATTTGCTTGGATATTTTTCAGAGCGGAGAATATTGGACACGCAATAAGTTACATTTCTGAAATATTATCACCTTCTCTTTTTTCAATACCCAAATTTGCTGGAATGGGAAGTGCCTTACCAACAATAATTCTTGTTGTGATGTTTTTAATGGTCGAATGGCAAGGTCGTGAAGGTCAATACGCTATTGCGCACATAGGGCAAAAATGGTATCGACCATTAAGATGGATATTGTATTCATTAATAATTTTTGCAATAGGTATGTTTATGTCCTCAGACGAATCACCTTTTATCTATTTTCAATTTTAAGGAGCAGCAAATGAAAAAATTTATTTTTAATACGATTCTATTTATTCTTTTTTCGTCATTATGTTACTTTACACTCTTGTTTGTTTGGGGGCGTTATGCACCTTCTCGATTTAAATCAAATATTAATTATCATATTGGCTCGTATGGGCATATGTACTCAAGGCTTTCCGAAATTAAAAAATATGGAAATGTAGATATATTATTTTTAGGTTCGTCTCACGCTTATAGGGGCTTTGATACAAGAATTTTCTTAGAAAATGGTTATAAATCATTTAATTTGGGTTCTAGTGCTCAAACGCCTGTCCAAACAAAAGTGTTACTCAAGAGGTATTTAGATAGTTTAAATCCTAAATTAGTGATTTATGAAGTTTATCCTGAAACATTTACTTTAGATGGTGTTGAGTCATCTCTTGATATAATTGCTAATGATGTAAATGATTTACATTCTTTAAGAATGGCAAAAAAGATCAATAGTATAAAAACATATAACACACTAATTTACGGGTTCATTTGTGATTTACTTGGATTAAATAGTTCTTTTTCCGAACAAACAATAAAAGGAAATGATAAATATATAAGCGGTGGTTTCGTAGAAAAAGAATTAGGTTTTTATAAGCCTACAAAGTTTGATAAAAAGGAGATTTTACTGAGAGATTACCAAATTGAATCTTTTGATGAGATAGTACAAATGCTAAAGGATAAAAAAATAGAATTAATTTTGGTATATGCACCAATTCCAAAAGTAAATTATCGTAGTTACGTCAACAACAGTTATTTTGATAGTGTAATGCAAACATATTCGACTTATTACAATTTTAATGAAATAGTTTCTCTGAATGATTCTTTACACTTTTATGATTCTCATCATTTAAATCAAAATGGAGTGAAGATATTTAATGGAAAACTAATTGAGTTATTGAAAGAAAATAAAGTATGGACGCACAACAACGCATATGAGAAATAGAGTTTTCAGTACTAAAGCATAGGTTGGTTAGTACTTTCAATAAAAGTCAGTTCCAAACTGAAAGTGAAATGCTTTTTAATCCACTACTTCTTATACACGCAAACCGTCGGGCAATATGCTGAAAGAAAAAACACAGAAAAAAATACTTGAAATTTATTTCGTAAATTTGCGTAGTGAAAGAAAAAAAATCTTTTATATAGCAGGTTGTAATGGAACAGGTAAAACTACCGCTTCGTTTACTATTTTGCCCGAAATTGTTTGTAAATGCTGACGAGATAGCAAAAGGTTTATCGCCTTTTCAACCAGAAAAAGTAGCGTTTGAATCTAGTCGAATAGTGTTGAACCGAATTAACGAACTACTTAAAGAAAATGAAAGTTTTGCTTTTGAAAAACACTTTTAACACGGAATTATAAAAATGAAATATAAAACTTAAACTATAAATAAAATGAAAATTACTAAAAGGGAAAATTATGTTTTTCATAGCGAGAGTCTTAATTATGTTAATAGTTGAAACTGTTTGCGATTGGAATGGAAGCAAAACTTCATTTCAAAATGGTTTGGAAGATAGCTGTAAAATTTTAAAGCCATAAAAATCGCAATGAAATAAAAGGCAGTTGAATAGTTTTAAAGTTGAAACTATTCATTTTTACTTTTTTTAATTTGCTATTATCTGAATTACTAAAGAAAATGATTAGAAATATCAAATCCTTAAAAGAAAGTGATTTTGTTCTTTTTTTACAAAATCCAAGACAGGAATTTTATAATAAATTCAGTAGTGATATTATTGTTTTTCTAATAATCACGGCTTTTAAATTTCTTCTTCTCATTTCAAAAACTATCTTTACAGATGGACCTTTTTTTGATCCTGAAGATTTGGAATCTTTAAGTGCTAATGTTTTTATTTCTCATATTTTTATCGTTCCATTAATTGAAGAGTTTGCTTTTAGAGGATTTTTAAGATTTAAAAGTAAATTTATGTTTTTCTTGAGTTCATTAGCTATTATGTTTTTATGTTTTTCATTTTTAAAAAATGAAAATTTGAAAAACATATCATTGGTAATTATTGCTATTGTAGGTTTTATATCAATAATTAACAAAAGTGTCTACAAAAAAATTAATCTATTGATTACTAATAATATTAGAATTCTCATTATTGTATCATCAATTTGTTTTGGGCTTATGCATCTTACAAATTATGAAACCTTTGATTGGATTAATTTGTTTGGAATTTTTGGGAAAATTATTGGAGGGACATTCCTTTGTTATATCGCAATAAAGTATAGTATTTGGCATTCATTTCTTTTTCATGCGTTAAATAATATTATACCATTTTTGCTAATTTTAATGTACTATATTTTAAATTGAAAATATATAACTAAAGCGTAACTACCTCAAATATGATAAATTTTGAAAACCATTTGTCAGAAATTTTAGATTTGCCAGATACTTGCCTTGATTTTTGTAAGGGTGAATACGAGGTCAAAAATATTAAAAAACACACCTTTTTATTAAGAGAAGGAGAGATAGCTAAATGGGCTGTTTTTGTAGAAAACGGACTTTTAAGAATGTATTCTATAGATGCTCAAGGTAAAGAGCATATCATTCAGTTTGCTCCAGAAAAATGGTTGCTTTCAGACAGGAATAGTTTATTCTTTGATGAAAAATCTAAATTCTATATAGAGGCGGTGGAAGATAGCCAAGTCTTATTACTAAAGCCTTCATTTTTTTCTCAAATAATAGAAAAATTTCCACAAACAGCCGCATCACAAGAGATGTTATTGCAAAAACACATCAGAAATTTACAGAACAGAGTTAATTCTTTATTGGGAGCAACAGCGGAAGAAAGATATTTAGATTTCATAAAAATGTATCCCGATATTTTACAACGAGTACCGCAATGGATGGTGGCTTCCTATTTAGGGATTACCCCAGAAAGTTTAAGCAGAGTTAGAAAGAATATTGCCGAAAAAGGGAAACTTTAATCTAAAGATAGCTTTCTCTAGAAACCGAATTATTTTTCTAAGTCTTATATTTGCAGAATGAATCAGCAAGATACCATTTGTGCATTAGCTACAGCCAATGGAGTAGGAGCTATAGGCATTATTAGAGTTTCAGGAAACCACTCTATTAACATTACAAACACCATTTTCAAAGGGAAAGATTTAACTAAAGTTGACTCTCACACTCTTCATTATGGATTTGTAGTCCAAGGTGAGGAAGTGATAGACGAAGTCATGGTAAGTATTTTTAAGGCTCCGAAAAGCTTTACCACAGAGGATTCCGTAGAGATTTCATTTCATGGGTCGCCTTTTATTGGTAAAAGGATTTTAGATTTATTGATAGCTAACGGTTGCAGAATGGCTAAGGCAGGGGAGTTTAGTATGAGGGCCTTTATGAATGGTAGGATAGACCTTTCTCAAGCAGAATCTATAGCAGACCTTATAGCTTCCGAAAGTGAAGTAGCAAGAAAAGTAGCTCTTAATCAACTAAAAGGTGGCATCTCTAATGAAATTTCTATTTTACGGAACGATTTGCTTAATTTCACTTCTCTCATAGAACTTGAGCTTGACTTTGCAGAAGAAGATGTAGAATTTGCTGACCGAACTGAATTGACTCAATTATTACAAAAATTAAAGTCTAAACTTGGTGGTTTACTAGAAAGTTTTCAATACGGAAATGCCGTTAAAAATGGAGTCCAAGTAGCCATTATTGGTAAGCCCAATGCAGGAAAATCTACCTTACTAAATGCTTTACTAAAGGAGGAAAGAGCCATAGTTTCTGATATTGCAGGAACTACTAGAGATACTATAGAAGAAGTACTGCATATTGGTGGACACGCTTTTAGATTTATAGATACCGCAGGAATTAGAGATACTGCCGATAGGGTAGAGAGCATAGGTGTAGAGAAAGCTAAAGAAAAAATAAATACAGCAGACATTCTACTATATTTATTTGATATAAAAGACAGTACTCCTGACGAAATTATAAATTTTATTACCTCTTTGGAGCGTTCAGAACTTAAGGTTATTTTACTCCAAAACAAAATAGACTCTAGTAGCGAGGCAGAAATCAATGATTTTTGGAAACAGTTAAAAGAGACTCTCGTTCCTAATTTTACCCAAACCATTTTGGGTATTTCGGCTAAGGAAGGCAAGAATATAGAAATTTTAAAAAATGAACTGGTAGCTTATATAGAAGAGTTAAAAACTTCTGAAAGTACCATTATTACCAATCAGCGTCATCAAGAAGCATTACAAAAATCGCTTCTTTCGGTACAAAAAGTAGAAGAAGCCATCACCAATAGAATCTCTACTGAACTTTTAGCCTACGAACTTCGTGCTGCTATGGAGCATCTAGGTGAAATTTCAGGGGAGTTTACCAATGATGAAGTGCTAGGTAATATCTTTGGGAAGTTTTGTATTGGAAAGTAGCCTATGTTTTTACAATGATTTGAAAATAAATATTCTATCATAAATTTTAATTTTTCTATCTATTAAAATGTTTTCCCCCCACTTATAAAATTTAATCCCCTGGTATCAATTTTAATTTTTCTATCTATAAAATGTTTTCCCCTACTTATAAAATTTAATCCCCTATTATAAATTTTAATTTTTCTATCTATAAAATATTTTCCCCCACTTATAAAATTCAATCCCCTTATATAAATTTTAATTTTTCTATCTATAAAATATTTTCCCCCACTTATAAAATTTAATCCCCTAGTATCAATTTTAATTTTTCTATCTATAAAATGTTTTCCCCTACTTATAAAATTTAATCCCCTAGTATCAATTTTAATTTTTCTATCTATAAAATGTTTTCCCCTACTTAGAAAATTTAATCCCCTGGTATCAATTTTAATTTTTCTATCTATAAAATGTTTTCCCCTACTTAGAAAATTTAATCCCCTGGTATAAATGTTATTGACTTGTGTTCCTTATTAGGAATATATATTTAAGATAGAAAAAAGGGCAATTAAGTGATAGTAGCAGACAAAAAGGAAGGGTAAGAATGAATACTTTTTACTTAAAATACTACAATGAGGATACCAAAGAATGTACTTATGAAAGTCTAAAATTGTAGATTTTTGACAAGCCCAACAACTAACTACAACGTAAATATTATAAAATTGACAAAGTGTATTAAAACATTAAAAAAAATATTGTAATGGAAGAGAAATTGCAATATCCAAAGTAGATGAAGATTTTTTAGAAGGTTTTAAAAACTATCTCTTGAATGAAAAATATCGGATAGAAATACAAAATTAGCACAAAATACAGCATTATCATACTTTAATAAAGTGAGGGCAGCTCTAAAAGAAGCTCACAGAAATAAATTGATAGCAGATAATCCCACAACTAGAGTTAGAAGCATCAAAGAAGAGGAAACTAATAGACAATATTTGATATTAGAGGAGATACAAAAATTGGTTAACACAGAATGTGATAATTCATTATTAAAAAGAGCATTTTTGTTTAGTTGTATGACAGGATTAAGGTTTTCAGACATAGAAAATTTGAAATGGAAAAATGTAAATTACGATGAAAATACTGGTTGGACTTTGAATTTTGTAATTAAGAAAACCAAAGCAATAGAATATTTACCCATAAATGAACAAGCCATAAAACTGATTGGAGAGAAAGGAAAAGATGAAGAAAAAGTATTTGAGGGATTGATATATAGTGCTTACAATAACAAAAAATTGAGGAAGTGGATAGCAAAAGCAGGTATAGATAAGCATATTACATTTCATTCAGCAAGACACAGTTTTGCCACATTACAATTAACAATGGATACAGACATCTATACAGTGAGCAAGTTATTGGGGCATAAAAATGTAAAAACTACAGAAATATATGCTAAAGTAATTGATAAGAAAAAAATAAATGCAGTATTAAAAATTCCTAATATTTTTGTAGAAAGATAAAAGGAAATGAGACGTAATAATTTTGAAGACAAGGAGTTTAATGAGAAAGAGTATTTTGAAGATTGGAGATATGAAATTTGGCTTGAGAGTGAAGAAGGAAAAAAATGGCAAGATTTTCATAATGTTCTGCACCCAATAAAAAATAAAGAACTTGTACAAAAGTTAGTGGCATTAAAAGAAAAAAGCAAAAAATATACAGAGGAGGAGAGAAAGCAATTATTTAAGGAGTTTGACGAACTACAGACTTACGAAGACAAGCTCAACTTTTGGCAAGAAAAAGAGCTGAGCTCACTTGATGAAAATTACTTTAGAGATTTGGTGGATAGGAAAAACCTTATTTTTATTCAGCCATATAAAGATAGTGAAAAAAGTTTGTATTTAACCAAATTAGTAGAGTGGATAAATATTGTAAATGAAGAAGATAGAGACAAAAGTTATGATACTTTGGTTAAAGACTATCAGCGATTGGAGATAAATGAAAGTGTAATTAAAGAACAAATAACCATCACTGAAAATTCTATTGAAAATATAAAAAGAGAGTTTGGATTAGAATCTGAAGTGATAAACTTTTTTTTGAGTATATACCAACAAAAGTATATAGTAGATTGGTATAAATTGTCAAGTCACCATATATATCCATTTGGATTTCAAATATTAGCTTACAAAATATCAAAAGTAATTGGATTTGTAAAATATAAGATGTTTTTAAAAGGAGAACTTGATAAATTGAGAGCTAAATTAGATTTTAATGCAAACACCCTAATAGAAAAAGATAATGTGGAGAACTTGGCTATATCAAAATTTAGGACATTTAAGAGAAATGAAAAGTATAAAAATGATGTAATATTAAAGAAAGTACTTGACGAATTGATAAAAAAGAACTTTATTAAAAAAATTGAGTTTAAAGATTTTGTAAAGGTATTTGAATATCAGCCTATTGAATTAGGTAAAAACGAATTGAAATCAAAGATTATATGGATAAAAGAATATAAGAATAGTACAAAAAATAAAAAATCTTACGATTGGACAGAATTATTGACATTGATAGAGTGCATTACAGATATAGACAAGAAGGATTTTAGTAATAGTAACAAAGAAATTAGAGATATTATAATGTGTTGTTTTGAATTTGATGATAAAACAATGGTAGATAAACAGCAGGAGATATTAAAAAGAATAAAAACATTTGTTAAAAATGATAGCCGAAAAGAAACCCAAATTGAAAAATTGATAAATAGCTTGGTGTTTTAAGCACCCTGAATAGCACCCCAAAAGGGTGCTTAATTTTTTTTAGTAGGTGCTTACTCACATATACATTTGTACCAAATTTTAAAAATAATAAACAATGGATACAGCAAAAATGCTCAACTCAAAAGAAGCCTCCATCTATTTGAAATTAAGTGTGCAATATGTAAGAAGATTGTACAATAGAGGCAAATTGATAGGGTACAGACCAAATGGGGGTAAAATTTATTTTGCACTTGAAGATTTAGAATATTTTTTAAGGAGGAATAAAAATATGTGTGAGAAAGATATTTTAGAGAAAAGTTTAACATTTAAAAATTTCTAAGATGAATGATTTTAAAGTAGATATGTGGAATAATTATATTCTAAAATCCAAAACTATACCGTTAAATGAAATTGTAGAGATTATCAAAAGTATGCAATATGAAAAAAAAGTTAAAGACATTAGGACATATTTAAAAAATGGAGATAAAGAGAACGCCAATAAATTAAAGAATAATTTACCTGCTTTTACAGTATCAGGGATTTTTGATACAAATAGAGACAAGGGAAATCTTATAAAATATTATGGGTTAGTCATTTTGGATATTGATAAACTAAAAGATGAAGAAGAAGTAAAAAGAGTAAAGAAAAAAATATGTGAAATGAAAGAAACCAAAATTGCTTTTGTTTCTCCATCAGGTTTAGGACTTAAAATTATTGTAGAAACAAATAATACAGATGTAGAACAACATATAGATGTGTATAAAGAAGTAATAGAATATTATGAAGATGCCCTAAAAGTAAAATTTGATACCAAAACTTGTGATGTATCAAGATTATGTTTTATATCCTCTGATACAAATGCTTATTACAACTCTCAATCAAAGATTTTTGAGAGTAAAGTAATAAAAAAACAGAGAAAAGAAGTAGGAGTAAAAAAAGCAACATATCTTAGTGAAAAATATGATAGAGTAATTGCAGAAATAATAAAATTTACAAAGAACCGACAGCAATTTGAGAAAGGAAATAGGAATCCTTATGTATATCTGTTAGTAAAAAATGCCAAATTAGGAGGATTGGAAAAAGGAATAATACAAGGTTTTTGTGAATGTAATTATATAGAAGATGATTTCCCACTTAAAGAGATTAAGTATATTATAAATGCTGTGTATAATGATGATAATATAGAATTTGGAAAGTGGAGATGGAAATACAAAAACCTTTTGAAGTAGAAAAAAAATGTTTATTTTTGTCTGACAAATAGATAAAAGTATAAGAGAAAAGTAGTAAAAAAATAGTATAAAAAAATAACAATATACATTTTGTAAACTAATTGGTGTCTTTGAAAGGTCGAAAATCAAAAACCCACACAAGAAGTTTAGTAAAATGTTTAGGCTGATAGGCTTAAACGTTGCTTGGCTTGTGGGTAAAGGACTTCGACCTCCTCAGAGACAAAGTAGGCAAATGTTTTAAGCCTATTTTGTTGTTTATAAATGTATTAAAATGATAGAGCTATGACAAAAGGATTACTTATATTATTATTAAGTTTTTTGATGATTAGTTGTCAAAAAGATAGAGTAGAGGGAGTTTATACCTATGTGGATAACAAAGAAGACAACAGTTTTTATAGAATTGGTATTAGATTAAAATGTGCTATGATAGGAAGTGTAGAATTTAAAGGAGGAAAATGCTATGTAAATATTGAGGGAGTACAAAAAAGAATGGATTATAATGTGGAGGGAGATAAAATTTACATAAAAGTAGATGATGCAGAGGAGATTATAGAAATAATAGATGACAAAACTATCAGTGTAGCAGGAGGTTGCATATTTAAAAAGGACTAAAATTATTTTAAAATTTATAGATTATGTGGAATACAGAAAGTGTTGATTTTTCGATTATTAAGAATGATAGTAAAAAAGTAGTAAAAGATAGATATATGGATATTTATCCTATATTTTTGAACTTTTTTAAGAGTAGAGAATTAGATAGAGAAACTATTATTTTAGGCATATCCTTAGTATATAGTTGGATGCCTACCATACCAAAAATAGATTTACAAAATATTGATAAAGCTGTAGATATAATTAAGAAAGAGAATTTGAATGCTATAGATCTGGAGGAATTATCCAAATGTTTTAATAATTCGATAGTTGGTACATCTAAATTATTACACTTTATTTATCCCAACAAATATCCAATTTGGGATAGCAATGTTTGTAAATATTTTATTGGAGGAAAGTCATTTACATACAGGGTAAATAAAGTTGATAACTATCTAAAATATTTTGATTTTTGTAATAATTTAGTTAAAAATAATGAAAAAGAAATTGCAGAAATACAACAGTGTTTTACTAGCAAATTTGGAGTTGAAATAAGTAAAATGCGAACTTTGGAATTGATTTTTTTTCAAATAGGCAAAAGTAAGAAATTGTCTTAAGGCATAATATAGGAACTACTATTCTATAATTTTATGAGGTTTTATGACATTATGTCATAAAACTTTTTTATTTTTGTATAATTCTAACAATTAATGATTTATTAATTATAAGGTAAGGTTTTTGAGAGTTTAAAACTAAACAATCCAAATATGAACTTAAAACTTCTACCTAATTTTTTTAAGCATAAAGAAAATATTGAGGAAGTATCTATTATTTCTTCACTTGCTCCTAAAATATTAACTTGTGAAGAGGATCTAAAAAAAGTAGAACCATATTTGGACAAATTGAAAGATACGTTAAATGCTAAAGGTATAAATAACATTGCATTAACAGGAGGGTATGGCTCAGGAAAAAGTACAATATTAAAAACATTTCAATATTGGAATAAAAATGATTATAATTTCTTAAATATTTCGTTAGCTGCTTTTAATCAAAAGAGAGTAAAAGAAAACTTTAAAGAATTATATGAAATTAAGATTGAAAATGGAAAGACAAAAGAAGTTGCAGAGAAAGAAATATTAAATGAATATAAAGAAACACTTATAAACAATGAAGAATTAGAAAGACAGCTTGAAATAAGTATATTACAACAAATTATTTATAAAGTAAAACCATTTAATTTACCTGAATCCCGCTTTAAAAGAATAGTAAATATTCCTAGTTGGAAATTATGGGGACTTATACCATTGGGGGTTATTCTATGGATTAGTAGTGTAATTCTTTTATTTAAGTACAATTTTTTAGATAAATTAAATCCGAATACTTGGAAATTAAAAGACAGTCTTGATTGGATAACTTTAATAATATTTTTATTTTTCTTTTTAGGGATAGGATATTTTTCTAAATTGATAGTTTCTTTGTTTAGTAACTCCAAAATAAATAAAGTAAATTTAAAAGGAGAAATAGAAATTGGAGATAACTCCAATAAGTCTATTCTAAATGAACACTATGATGAAATCCTATATTACTTTGAAAAAAACCCTTTTAATGTTGTTGTAATTGAAGATTTAGACCGCTTTGAAAATACCAATATATTTACCAAATTAAGGGAACTGAATATTTTACTAAATAATGCCGATACACTAAAGAATAAAGAAGAATATAAGAAATTTGGTATAAAATTTCTTTATGCCGTTGGAGATGATTTATTTGATGACAAAAAGGAAAGAGTAAAATTCTTTGAATATATAATTCCTGTTATCCCTTTTATTAATTCTACTAATGCAGAGGAACAACTTAAAACTTTAATAAAAGATTCTGATTTAGAAGAGAATGTTTTTAGTAAAGAATTTGTATCTAACATTACTACATTTATTGATGATATAGATATGAGGTTGTTGATTAATATTTTTCATGAATTTGTTATTTACAGAAAGGTCTTAAACCCCAATATTATAAAAGGAAGTGAGGAAGAGCTATTCGCGATGATAACTTATAAAAATATTGATCCAGAGGACTTTAATAAACTTAATAATAAAGAAGGTAAATTGTATAACTTGATTAATAATAAGAAATCATATATTACAGAATTAGTTGCCGAAAAAACTAATTTAATTACTAAAAAAACTGATGAAATTGAAAGAATTAAGAATGAAAACATAACAGATATAAATGAATTAAAATCCATTTATTTATTTAAAATATTTGAAAAAATTCCAAGTGCAACTGCTCTTTATATAAGTAACGGAAAAAGGGAATTGAGGGAGTTAATGGAAGAAAATTTATTTAGTGAAATTACAAAAACAAAGAGTTTTAATTATTGTGAGAATAATTACGGAGGAGTTTATAGTAGTAATTTTTCCTTTGAAGATATTGAAAATGAATTAAATTCAGATTTTACTTTTAGAGAAAGAAAATTATTTATAGAAAATAAACACAATAATAAAATTGAAATATTAAGCAACGAAATAGAAAAAATAAAGAGAGAAAAAAACGAAATAGAAAATTGGGATTTGGCACAAATTTTCAGAGAAGTAGATATTAATCAATATTTAAGTGAGTTTTCCAATAATGGATTATTAAGAAATTTAGTATTGGAAGGCTATATCAATGAAAACTACAACGATTATATTTCTCTGTTCCACGAAGTTTCTCTTACTGTAGATGATAAAAAATTTGAAAAGAGTGTTAAGGCCTCTGTCAACGAAAGTTTTGAATACAAACTTATACATAGAGAAACTATTGCAGATAAATTAGAGTTAAAATGGTTTAGCAGAGATTCTATTTTAAATTTTGATTTATTAGATTTTTTAGGGGAAAAATATGATAAATATTCGCAAAAATATGATGCTATTATTCAATTATTATCGAATAAAAAACGAAGGTCTATCGATTTTATTGATGGATATATAGAGCGAAAAGTAGCTATAAATAGATTTGTTGAGAAAATTACTCTTAAATGGGGTGGCTTTTGGGAATATGTGTTTTTTAAAAGTACTTATGACATTAATAAAAAATATTACATATTTGAAACCATATTTTTGAATTTGGATTATTTTAAACTGATTGATGTTCAAGATAAAAAGTTAATAAAAAAAACAATAGAAGAAAATATACAATATTTATATAATTATAGTATAAATAGAGGTCCAATACATTTCGAGGCTCAAGTTGAATGTTTGCTTCCAGAACTAAATATTAAAATAATACAACTAGAGAAACCAACTAAAAATGGCAAAAATCTATTTAAGTTTATTTATGAGAAAGGACATTATAAAATTACTATAGAGAATATTTTAATTTTATTAAATGAATTTGGTGAAAAATTTGGTAATTTATCTTTTGAAACGACTAATTATTCTGCAATACAGCACTCTAAATGTGAGCCTTTGATAAAGTATATCAATGAAAATATTGATACTTATGTAGAAAATGTTTATTTGAAGTTAGAAAAAAATGTAAAAGAAGATGAGGAAAGTTTAAATCTACTTTTAAATAATGATAAGCTAGATTCTAAATTAAAATGGAAAATTATTGAAAAAGTAGAAACTAAAATATCCGAATTAAGTTCTATAAAGGATATAGAAGTTAAAAAACATCTATTAATTAATAATAAAGTTGTTCCTAAATGGGATAATATTACAAATTATTACACTGAAAGTGAAAATAAAATTGATGATGATTTGGTAAAGTATTTGAATTTTGAAAATGTTTATTTAGAATTATCTAATGAAAAAATGGACTATGAAAGTAGTACTTTTAAATATTCAATATTTAGAGAAAAATTACTTTTAACGAATGAAATATCAAATGAAAGTTATTTGAAACTCTTTGAAAATAGTATTTATAAACGTAATACATTATCCTTTGAGAATTTAGATAAAGATAAGGTTGGATATTTAACAAAAACAATATTACAAACTACGAAAGAAAACTACGATTTATTAAAGGAACACTTTAAAAATCTCCATATAAAACTTTTAGAAAATGATTTTAAAACAGTTTTAGAAAAATTTGAGGATTTTGAAGTTGATGAAAATGATATTTTATTGATTTTAAAATCTGAAAAAATAAATGTTAATAATAAATTTGATTTTATTACAAAAATTGATGAAGAAGTAATTGTATGTAATAAAGAAGTTGCAAAAATTGTAGGAAAAATTATTTTACAAAAATCTAAAGAGATTGATTTAAAGATTGATACAAAGAAATTCATATTGAATAGTTTAGAATCTATCGAGAGTAAGGTAAAATTTGTTATTCTACATAATGAAAGTTTAGAGATTTCTGAATTGATTGAATTGACTAAAAATATAAGCTCCTCATATAGTAGTCTATTTAAGAAACAGCATAAACCAACTTTTGAAGCTAATAGTTATAATCGTGTTTTATTAGAAATACTTAAATCCAAAGGATTAATAAGAAATTTTGATATTGATAAAAAGAAAAAAAACTTAATTAGGGCTGTAGCGAATTATTAATATCAACACTGAGCTAATGATTGGGATACTACTTTTATCGGAAAATAAGCATAGGGAAATAAATAGAGAAAAATAATTAAGTTGGTTAAGAAAAAATTAAGAAAAGAGTATAAAAATGGAAAAATCAGATATATCTACACAGAAAAAGATATTAGAGCACAAGGTAAAGGTGATGGGGAAAGATTGGGTGCAAAACAGACTGGAAGCAAAAGAGCAGGTGAAAAATATGAAAAAGCAACAGAATTCTTTGTCAGAAGAAGAAGCTCACAAACAAGCAATAGCACAAGCAGAGAAGATCAGGAAATTGAAAGTAGAAAGAATATTGAGAGGGATTTCATAAAGTATTGTAAGCAAAAGAAATTATGGATAGAATATTTAAGTTTTAGATGGGAATAGAGCTTTTTTAGATTGATATTTAGAGTAGTTTTATGATTTGAAACCTAAACAATAAATGTGATACTTTTACATTTTAGATTACAGAATGGGAGACGACATATCTTTAACATACCGAAAAAGCGAAGTGTTATATTTTCTGTATTGGAAAATAAAGGAAATTAAAAAATAAACAAAAGCAATAAGGTAAGCAACTTACAAATAAAAATATAAAATTTAGTTTGTTTTATTTTCTCTTATTTTTACATTTTTTACCGTTTATTTACATTTTATTTTTGTGTAAACAATGGTAAACGACGAACAAAAACCTTACGACGAAGAATATCTAAAAAAACAGTCTATATAGAGAGTATTATAAAGGTTATATAAAGTTGTCTAATGGTAAGATTAAGCACGATAGAGATTACGAGTATTTGGATTATTTCCTGTATGATAAACCAAAATCCAGTAGAAAAACAATACAATAAGAAAAATTTAAAATCGGTAGAAGAGGTTAAGGCTAAAAAAATTTATAAGTTCAAAACGGAACGTATAGATTTAAAAATACTCACAAACTTAATACTAACCATTTGCTGTAGTAGTAATAAACGAGTTCTCACTTAGGGAAATCATTGGGAGTATCCGCCATTGGCAGCCTGTACATAATAGCATTCTAGATGGTTCTTAAATCATATTTTCTGAAATTCAAAGTATTTTTATAAATCGCCACAGATTAACAGTAATGTTTGTTGGATAGTTTTTCATTGTAACTTAATTTGTTGGTTGCTATAAAATTACAGAAGAAAATATGTAAATATATGATAGTCAGTTTTTTTTATTCTGCAAATTATTAAAACTTAATTATTAAACAGACTCTTAATTCTACTAAACATAGGCTTTCTCTGACTTTGCAAGTTGTTTAAATAATAAGTTTTGCTTATTTTCGTTCCTTTAAATAAATACTAAAAACCTCATTTTAAAATCAAGATGAATAAAAATAAAATATGGATAGCTACGGCGGTACTTTTTTTTGGACTTTCGGAAGGACAACAGTCGGCTATTTTTAGTCAAAAAAATGCTTTTTCTTCTGACTTAGCGAGCCAACTCTACACAACTAAAGTTTTTGCAGCTTCTCAATATCAGTATACTCAGCAATATCTTTATAATCAGTCTTTAACCCAATCTCAAAAAGAAGTAGCTGGGTTTTACACTCATTTGATTGATGTTATTTTACAAAATTCTTATGCGGAAAAAGGGTTGGATACCTTTATTGCAAACCACCCTAATACAGAACATTTTGCAGAGGGACAAGCTCCTTTAGCCGATTTCTATTTAATAAAAAAAAACTTTCCAAAAGCATTAGAAATACTTAATAAATTAAATGTTAATCATTTATCATCTTCGGAACAGATCCAACATTCTTTAAAGCTGGGGTATGCTAAGTTTATGTCTGGCGATTCAAAAGCCGCTATTAAGGATTTGGAGAACGCTTACACTTCTTCTGAAGATTCAGAAAAAGGAGACATCGCCTATATGCTGGGGCATCTGTACTACACAGAAGGGCAAATAGGAAAGGCTTTTGAATACTTTAACGAGATTAAAGACAAGGAAAAATACAGCAAAATAGTAAAGCCTTATTTTGTTCAGATGTATTTTAATGATAAAAACTATGATTTAGCAATAGCTGAAGGAGAAACGCTTTTAAAAGAAAATTTAAGTAGTTCTTACAAATCTGAAGTTCATAAAATAATAGGAGAAAGCTATTTTATGAAAGGAGAATACAGAGCTGCATACCCTCACCTAAAAATATTTTTGGATTCTAAAGAAGCTCCTAGCGAGTCCGATTTATACGAAATGGGGTTTGTAGCAGCACAAATGGGTTTGTATGACGAGGCAGTGTCTTATTATAATCAGTTGGTTAATAGTCAGTCTGCGTTATCTCAAAATGCCTATTATCAACTAGGAAATGCTTATTTAGAAACCAATAAAAAGCAAGAAGCTCTGTCTGCCTTCCGTTCTGCTTATCAGATGTCCTATGATGCTAAAGTTAAAAAGTTGGCTCATCTACAATATGCTAAATTAAGTTATGATATAGGAAACCCTTATGAATCTTCGTCTTCGGTGATACAATCTTATATCCAAAATTACAAAGAGAGTTCTCCAGAAATGCAAACTTTGTTGGTGAAATCTTATCTTTATTCGGGTAATTACAAAGAGACTTTAAATGTTTTAAATCAGCTCAATACCAAAACTACCGAAACAGATAAAATAGAACAAGAAGTAGCCTATCTACTAGGAACGGAAGAATTTAATAAAGGGAATTACAAAGAAGCCGAACTATATTTTAAAAAGAGTTTAAAGTTTAATCATAACCAAGAGTTTTATCTAAAGGCTCAATATTGGTTGGCTCAGACTTATTATCAGTTAGAAGATTACCCTTCGGCTATTAGTTATTTTGAAAAACTACAAAAGACAGAAGGTAGCTTTGATGAACGCTCGCAAATCAGCTATGATTTAGGATACGCTTACTTTAAGGATAAAAATTTCGGTAAAGCTAAGGAGTGTTTTAAACTTTACCTTAAAAATCCTAAAGCAGAATTCAAAGCCGATGCCGAGCTAAGACTAGCCGACACACACTATGCTGATAACGAACTAAACGATGCTATCGCCATTTATAATAATGCCGAAACTACCGATGAATATACGCTGTTCCAAAAGGCAATGGCATTAGGCTTTAAAGGTGATACTGAAGCTAAAATTTTAGAAATGAAAAAGCTAGTTGCTCAGTATCCCAATTCGGAGTATAAAGATGAGACTTTGTACGAAATAGGCACTGCCTATGCTGCTAATGATGAGTTTGCTCTTTCTAGTGAATACTTTGATAAAGTGGTTAAAACCAGTACAGATACTCATTTGGTAGCCAATGCAGAAATTTATATGGTACAAAATGATATCGAACAAAACCAAGAAGCCAAAGCGTTTTCTGGAATAAAAGCGTTAGCTAAAAAATACCAAAATACCGTTTATGCAGATAAGGTGTTAGTGGTGGCTCGTTCTCTTTATTTAAAAACGGGAGATACGGCAGGTTATCAAGATTTTGCTAAGAATTTAGGAGTTAGTCTAGACAAATCTGAAATAGACGAAATTAACCTATCTACCGCAAGACAGCTTTACGTCAAAAAGCAGTACGAAAAAGCAATCCCTTACTATGAGAAATATTTAGCACAAAATGTTTCTAGCAATACAGCCTTCCAAGCTCAATACGAACTGGGAGAATCTTATTATCAAAATGGAGATGATGCTAAAGCACTTAAATTATTCAATTTTGTAACAGCTTACCCTAATGATTATCAGGAGGAAGCAAGACTTCGTTCTGCTCAAATTCTTTTATCTAAAAATAAAGGAGAAGAAGCCGCAGGACATTTAGCCAAGTTAGTAGATTCTAATAATCCAAAAATAAAATCCTTCGCTCAACAAGAGTTGATGAAATACTATGCTGATAAAAAAGACTTTGCTAAAGCAGAAACTTATGCAGGTTTAATTTTAAGTAATACCAAAAACTCACCTGCAGTGTTAGAAGAGGCTAAAGTCATTAAAGCTAGAAGTCTTATGAACCAAGGGAAAGACAAAGAGGCTCAAAAATCTTATACAGATTTAGAAAAATCATCTAATCCTAGCGTAGCGGCGGAAGCCCTTTATGCTAAGGCTTATTATCAAAATAAAGCTAAAGCCTTTAAAAATAGTAACGAAAGTATCTTTAAACTCGCTAATAATTACGCTTCGGAGGAATATTGGGGAGCTAAATCTTTGATATTGATGGCTAGAAACTATTTGGCGTTAAAGGACAAATATCAAGCGAGTTATACCTGTGACCAAGTGATAGCTAACTATCAAGACTTCCCTGATGTAGTGGCAGAAGCTAAGGAAGTCAAAAAAATGATTAAATAATTTTTAGCGATTAAAAAATTAGAATTGAAAATGAATAAACATAAAATAATAGCACTAATATTGTTAGGTTGGGGAGGTATCTCGTTAGCTCAGATTAAAGAGGAAAAACTTATCCTAGACCGCAAAAGAGAGCCCGAAGTTAAACGTATAGAAAAAAAGAAAACTTCTGTAGCTATAGAAAAAAATTATCCACCTGAAGAAAAACAGCAAGAGCCTATAAATTACGAAGTGGTGAATGTACCTGTATTGTCGGATTTCAAAACTTCGGCAATACAAGGTGAAGATATTTCGCCAGAATTCAATAGAAATTATCTAAGAAACTACTTTAGAATAGGTTATGGTAATTACAATCAATTTTTAGCCGATGCTAATGTTTCTGGTAAAATGCAAGATAATTTAGAGGTAGGTGCAAATGTGCATTATCTATCTAATGAAGGTTTAAAGAAGCAATACACTTGGAATTCCTCACAGAAACAAGCGGAAATTTCAGGATTTCTTAATCATTTTGGAGAAAAAGGCAAGGCTAATCTTACTACTTCTGTAGGTCTTAATGATTATAATTATTATGGCATCTATGCCTTGGTGCCTAGTGCTGATACTGATTTGGGACAAAAATACAGTCGTTTTCAGATAAGTGGAAATTATGATTTTTACTCCAACGAAATTCTTAATGATATCACTGTAAAAACTTCAGCTATTAGAGATAGATTTAAAGCTAATGAAAGCCAGATAGACGCTCTTGTAAATCTGTCTAAACATCATTTAAAATTAGGTCAAGATTTAGATGTTAATTTGGATTTGGGTGTAAAAATGGATATGGTAAACACTCAGTTTAATATTTTAAATCAACATAATTCTCGTTATTTTGGTGGTGGATTATCGCCCAAAATCACTTTTAAAAAAGGGCAATCTTACTTAAAAATTGGTTCTGGATTTAATCTATTAAGTTCTAGTTTAACAGAGCTGAACGAAGTTCAACAAAAGTCTAACCGTTTCTATTGGTTCCCTCAAGCGGAACTATTCGTAGCGACAACTCCAGAAGTTAATTTATATGGTGGGGTAGAGAGTGGGCTTCAATTCAATACTTATTCGGAATTATTGGAACAGAATCCGTTTTTGGTATCTGATTTAGAATTAAAACCTACACATACTAAATATCAGTTTTATTTTGGTGTTAAAGGAATAATTTCTGAACAAATTAAGTACGATGTTAAAGCTAGTTACGGTAAATTGGATAATATGATGTTCTTTAGAGGTAACTATTTGTTTTCTAACCTAATGGACGACAACTCAAGATTAGGATATGATTATGCTAATACTTTTTCTACTACTTATCACAATGGTACTCTTAGCCAAATTAAAGGCGAGGTAGAGTATAAACCTTTAGCGTCCCTAGTTTTAGATGGAAATATTCAGTTCCAAAAATATAATTTAGAAAACAATGCCAATGTTTATTATAGACCTTTGTTACAAGCATCAATAGGAGCAAAATATCAAACACTTAAAGATAAATTATTGTTAGGATTTAGAGGCTTTTTTGTAAGTGATAGAACGGCTAATCGTTTTTCTATCAATCCTTCAGGTATCCTAATTTCTACTCCTATATACGCAGCAGAAGAGATTGATAATCAAAAAGTAGGTGGTTATGCAGACCTTAATATTTCAGCGGAATATCAGATTAACAAGAATTTCAGTATTTTTGCACTCGGTAATAATCTTTTAGGAGCTAATTACCAAAATTATTATGGCTATAAAGTTTTAGGTACGCAAATTATGGGTGGACTTAAAATTAAGTTTTAAATAAAATAAGGGGCCCTATAGTTTAATGGATAGAATTAAAGATTCCGGTTCTTTAGGTTGAGGTTCGATTCCTCATAGGGCTACAAACCACGCTTTTAGGCATTTTCTGCGGGTTATATATCAGGCTTGTGGGTTTTATTGTAAGGCGCTGAATGTTAGATGTATTTAAAGTTTTCAAACTATTAAAAATGAAAAATAAGGAGGTAGTAAACTACCATAACAAAGAAAATAATAGAGAATATATAATTTAAACTAGGTGTGGAAAATTTAAAAATAAAGTTATCAAAAGTTATTTCTGATAGTCATCTTCATAAGGATGAAAAACTCAAAATAATCTGTGAAATTTTAGACCAAGAAAAAAGCTATTTTAATTGGACGGGATTTTATTTTAAAAATGGAAATAAAGAAGAACTCATATTAGGACCTTATGTAGGAGCTCCTACGGATCATACGGTTATTCCTTTCGGTAGGGGAATTTGTGGGCAAGTGGCTGTTTCTAACCAAACTTTTGAGGTACCAGATGTTATGGCTGAAGATAATTATTTGTCGTGTTCCATAGATACTAAAGCAGAATTGGTAGTTCCCATCATAAAAAATGGAGAGAATATAGGTCAAATAGATATAGATTCGCATACAATAAATCCCTTTACAAAGGAAGATGTAGAGCTTTTGGAATGGCTTTGTAGTGAGGTTGTAACTATATTATAATTTTCAATATGTCGTTGTGTAATCGTTCTTTTAGAGGAATACTCTTATGATATATTAAATTTGATTTAGAATAAAATTTCAAGAATCTGTTTTAAATTTTAGATAGACTCCTTTAAATGATGGTTGAAATTAGATTGAAGGTTTTATAACGATTCAGAATTGAGTTTGTAGCGTCTAATTTCTTTATTCATTTTTCTTAGCATACCTACGGTGCCTATTTTTACAGAGTTTTCTGCATTTCCGAGAAGTCTAGCATTACCTTTATAGGTGTCGTAGGAGGTTTCTATAATGAAATTTCCGTCGGCATCATAAAGTTTAGCACTTACAAGTACCTGATTAGAAAAAATATAACGTCCAAAACCCACCTTAAAATATTTTACCTTTGGGATTAGTGCAACTTCGGCATTATTGTTTAGACAAATTTCTCTAATGTATTCGGTATCAATGTTTTCATAAGACATGATGCAATCTACTCTTAAAATTTTCCCACCATTTCTATCTTTCAAAAAATCGCTTGCAGCACTGTAGAATGCGTTATATGTAGGAGTGTATATTTCTGGTATTTCTGGAATGATTACTGGATTAAAGTATATCACCTTTTTTACCTTTTTTATTTTGATATTTTTATTAAGGTAGCCAAGATTATCACCCCATGCAGAACATCTTATGGTGCAAATTAGAAAAACGGATATACCTGTTAAAATTAAAAATTTTTTCATACGTATTTTACAATGCAAATATACTCTTTTAAAGGTGATTGGTGCAATACCTTATATGGTAAGACTTCGATGCTGCTTTTTTAGAAATAACAACTCTATACAGAATAAGTTATATAGAAGAGGTTATAGTTTATTGTAATAATTTTGAAAATTATTATTCAATATGTTGTATATTTAGTGCAAATTAATTTTTAATTTAACCTGAATTCGGGTTAAGTGACATTTAAAAAATAATTGACCGTCATTTACTCTTTATAAGTTAAGTGATAGTTTTTTAGGGGAAAAATGGTAAGTTGCCAAACTTCCTAGAATATTCTGCAAACACCATCTCTAGGAAAGCTTTTGAGAGGTATCCCTTATCTGCAAACAGTTTCCCGAACAACTGCTCGGTCATTTTTTATGTGTTTAGGGGTTTTGTCATCCACATTTTCCTTGGTTAAATACAAAGCTCTCTCTTTTCATTACATATCAAATGTAGTTTAAAGCCGTAAAACCAACTCATAGAAGACTTTCCTCGTTCGATTAATCCCTTGAATACTTTGTGGCTATGGATTGGTTGGTTCCTACAAACCTTCAAAGTAGTACAGCCCACAAAACTGATGCCAGTGCATTTTCCTAGTCACTTTTCTTTTAAGAATAAAGAAAAAACTGCTTTAATTCCAAAAATCTATTGTAAGAGAGCGTTTTGGGGAATAAATCCTTCCAATAACCACAGACAATCTGCTCGTAGTAATGCTTAAATGTAGTGTGAGCCCAAGGTGGAAACCAGTCATGATGATAATGATTTCAAAATCCGATATTATAGACGATCTACTCCTACTTTTACCTCACTTGAAAGTGTTTGAATCTTTATTTTAGAAATTTTCTCGTCAAATTCTTTACAAAATCATCAACTTTTATAAAAATATTCGTAATCTGGTACTCCAAATTCATAAGTGATATCTTGTTAAGTATTTGAATTTTAGAATTTTAAATGCGAAAATTATTACTTTTCTTTCCTAATGTTTTTTATATCCTTATCCCGAGTTTAAGTGAATTTTAGATAAACGAATGCCTACTAAACCTTTTTAACGACTAATATGATAAAGGCATTTTAGGTGTTTTTGAGGAGAAAATACAGTATAGGGTAGTGGACTGAAATATCAAAATTGCAGGGGTAGCGTAAGGAAATATTCGTAATTTAATCACGAATTAGATGATTAAAATTGAAGCTACCAACACTACCGCGGGGGGAATGAGTTGGTAGCTCTAGAATTTTGTTCTTACTCTTTCATCACTTTATTTAGTTTTTTCAGTATTGATAATCCTAGTAGAGTTGCCAACAAGAGTAATACGAAATTTACTAAAAAGAAGTTGGCCTTGTTATCATAACTGTACCACATACTAGATAACACCCCTGAAAGTTTATTACCTATGGCGGTGGATAGGAAAAATCCACCCATCATCAAAGCTGTAATTCTAGGAGGTGATAGTTTAGACACTAAAGATAATCCCATAGGGGATAAACATAATTCACCAACCGTAATCACACCGTAAGCTGCCACAAGCCACATAGCAGAAACTTTTACTAAACCATTATCTCCTGCATATACTGCACCCACCATAACCAAACAACTAAGAGCAGAGATAAATAGTCCTAAAACTATTTTGGCTGGGGTTGTGGGTTCTTTTCCTTTTTTTCTAAGCATTACAAAAAAGCCTACTACTACTGGCGTAAGCAAAATTACCCAAAATGGGTTAATAGATTGAAATAGTTCTGTATTGTAAAGATAAACCTTATCATTAGGATTAGCCTCTAATTCTTGTTTTTGTACCTCATCTATATTTCTAAAATAGATATCCTTTCCTTGCTCTTTAAGAGGATTACCGTTTGCATCTTTTACTGCCTGATATTGCTCATCATACACAGGTACTTCTCGGGTTTTGTAGTCTTTAGTATCTACTAAATAGATGTCAGCCAAAGGTTTTTCTACAACAGAAGGTACACTTCTATCAGTGTAGTATTTTGCCCATCTCGTAAGTGCAGTTCCGTTTTGTTTAAATACAGCCCAAAACATTAGACTTACCGCAAATATCGCTAACAGTGCACCAATAGGAGCTTTATCCTCCTTATTAGCTTTTACATAAAGAGAAACATAGAAGATAATCACAGGAATACACGCAAAAATAAATGCATCGGTACTATCCGCTCCAAAGATATTACCTGGAATAAACCAACCTAAAACTCCCACTAAAATCGCAGGTAAAAATACTTTCATCAATATGGCACTAATCTTAGTATCACCTTCCTGAACTGGTTTAATAATATTAGCATTTAAGATATGCTTTCTTCCTAAACTGAAAATAATAAGTCCTAAAAACATTCCTACTCCTGCGGTAATAAAGGCTTCCCCCCAGCCAAATTTATTTCTCATAAATGCGGCAATAATATTACAAACAAAAGCCCCTATATTTATTCCCATATAGAATATGTTGTATCCAGCATCTTTATTAGCTTTATAAGGCTCTTCCGAGTACAAATTCCCAAGTAATGTAGAGATACTAGGTTTAAAAAAACCATTTCCTACAATAATAAGGCCTAATGAGGTACAAAACATAGGCATATCTTTAAAAACTCCTAAACCAATATAACCCAACCCCATAAGCAATCCTCCAATGTAAACTGCCTTAATATAGCCTAACAATCTATCCGCTAAAAAACCTCCAAGAAATGGAGTGAGATAAGTTAACGCGATAAAAGTACCAAATATATCATCAGCATTTTTATCATCAAAAGCGAGACCACCTGTCTCTGTAGGATCAATCATATAAAGCACGAAAATCCCCAAAATGAGATAATAGCCAAACCTTTCCCACATTTCGGTGAAGAATAAAAAAGGCAGTCCTTTAGGATGTTTTGTTTTCATAAAATTATCGTTTTGTTTAATGGGTAACAAATATAGTTATTTTCTATAATAAATCTCAATCATATAGAAATAACAAAAAAGCAAATGCGATATAGAAAGAATCTACATCGCATATTATCCACTTTAACTAAGTTCTAATTTTTTACTCTCCTAACGGAATGTTATATGAGAAGCCAGCTCCTATACTTCCTGTATCAAAAGCTTGATTACCAATTTTACCATTATCTCCCGTAAATACTTTAGTATATTGGATAAAGAAGTTCCAATCTCTATTATGGTAACCAATTTCTGGTCTTAAGTAGAAACCAC
Source organism: Riemerella anatipestifer (assembly GCF_009663465.1). Taxonomy (GTDB): domain Bacteria; phylum Bacteroidota; class Bacteroidia; order Flavobacteriales; family Weeksellaceae; genus Riemerella; species Riemerella anatipestifer_C. Next base: position 450,953 of record NZ_QXHU01000001.1, on the reverse strand, counting down.
CATCAGGCATTGCTGTTGTATAGTTAGAAGCTACTTTATCATTACCTACGATAAATCCATAACCTAAATCAGCACCTCCATAAAAACCAGTTTTTTGTGGATACACTCTAAATAGAGCTGCAACTGGAACTACGCCAAAATCATTATTTTTAATATCTCCATTGTCTTTAGCAAAAAAGTGGTTATATCCAGAGGCTAAGCCCAGCCCAAACCCTGGAGTTACCAAGTGCTGATAAGAAATATTACCGCCTAAATTAGCAGAAGTGTTATCTCCTGTAGCTACACCTGCGTTAATACCTACTTTAATCATGTTCTTCATACTTTTAGTTTGAGCACCTACTACCCCTACTGCTAAAAAGCTTGCTAAAAGAAGTGTTTGTTTAATCATTTTCATTGTGAAAAATTTATTTTTGATTTCATTGGCTGTATGTCAAAACTGTGCCAAACTTTATTAGTGAATATAGAGTTTAATTGGATATTTTATACTGAAATAATATTAAATTATATATTATAAATAATTTTTTCAGTAGTTTGTTATTTTAATTTAAATGAACAATCGTTTAAAATTGTAGAATAATTAATTTGTATTTTGAATATATTATCAAGGATAACAGATGCGCCGGAATTTAATTACTTTTTCAATTCATTACAAAAGTCATTGGATTGTCCCATTTAGAAAAGAGGAAACTTTCGTATCTTTGCTTCCTATTTTAACTCTTAAAAATAAAAGCAATGATAAATGTAAAAAACTACCTAGATTCTACTTATCTCAAAACCCCTGAACAATCTGGACTCACTTTAGAAGAAACTAAAGCAAAAGTAAGAGAACTAGCTGATGAAGCAATTGATAATGGGCTTTTTGCTGTGATGATTCGCCCTGATTTTGTTAAAGAAACTAAAGATTATTTAACTCAAAAAAATGCGAAAGTAGTATTGGGTACTGTAATTGGGTTTCACGAAGGTACGGCAAGTATAGAATCAAAACTAAATGAAGCTCAAAAGGCAATAGAAGATGGTGCTGATGAACTAGATTTTGTTATCAATTATACTGCCTATAAAAACGGCGAGAATGATTTAGTTAAAGACGAGTTTCTTCGTTGCACAGAACTTTGTTTAAACCATAAAAAGATAGCTAAGTGGATTATTGAAATAGCAGCTCTTACAGATGCTCAAATAGCGGATTTGACTAAAAAAATTGCAACTTGGGCTACAGATACTTTTAAGGAAGAAGACCTAGAAAATATTTTTGTAAAATCTTCCACTGGTTTCTACCAAACAGAGGGAGGCAAGCCTAACGGTGCTACTTTTGAAGGTATTGAAATAATGCTAGAAAATGCGGGGAAACTTCCAGTAAAAGCTGCAGGTGGAGTAAGAACACCAGAAGACGCCGAAAAAATGATTGCTCTAGGGGTGAAAAGAATAGGTACTTCTTCTGCAATAGCTCTTGTAAAAGGTGAAAACGCTTCGGAAGGATACTAAGAAATAAAAACATATTATTGAAAAATAACCTTTGCTTTTTTAGTAGAGGTTATTTTATTATAAATATAAGCCATAAAAAAACTCCATATCCTTTTGGTATGGAGTTTTAATTTTATTAAAATATTTGCAAATATTAAACCAATAATGCAAACGGATTTTCTAGATAAGTTTTTAATGTTTGCAAAAACTCTGCACCAGTAGCACCATCTACCACACGGTGGTCACACGCTAAAGACAACTTCATAGTATTGCCCACTACAATTTGTCCATTTTTAACCACAGGTTTCTCTATGATAGCTCCTACCGAAAGTATACAAGAATTCGGTTGATTGATAATAGAAGTAAATGTCTCTATTCCAAACATTCCAAGATTGGATATTGAGAATGTAGAACCTTCCATTTCGTTAGCTTTAAGACCTTTAGATTTTGCTCTAGAAGCCATATCTTTAACTCCTGCAGAAATTTGACTATAATTCATAAAGTCAGCATTCTTTAATACAGGTACTACTAATCCGTCTGGAATAGCCACTGCCACACCAATATTGATGCTACCGTGGTGAATAATCTTATCTCCAGCCCAACTACTATTGATTTGAGGGTGCTTTCTAAGAGCCATAGCAGTTGCCTTAATCACCATATCGTTAAACGATACTTTAGTGTCAGGAAGTGAGTTAATTTCTTTTCTAGCTGTAATAGCCTTATCCATATTTACCTCCACCATTAGATAGTAATGAGGTGCTGAAAACTTACTTTCAGAAAGCCTTTTTGCAATTACATTTCTAACTTGAGAGTTAGGGGTTTCTGTAGTTTCTCCAGCTACAAAATTCATAGCTACTTGTGCTGCAGCTGGTGTTACAGAAGCAGAATGTTGTTCTGTTGCGTTTGGCTGATAGTTTTCTATATCTTTCTTTACTATCCTTCCGTTCTCTCCAGAACCTTTTAGATTTGTAATATCTATACCTTTTTCCTCTGCCATTTTTCTAGCCAATGGAGAAATAGCCACTCTATCTGTTGAAACACTAGCATTAGATGTAGAAACATTTTCCACTTTTGGGCCAGAAGCTACACTTAACTGTTCTTGTTGAGCTTGAGGCTTACTAACCACTCCACCATTAGAAACAATAGCAGAAACATCTGTTCCAGCAGGTCCTATAATGGCTAATATTTTATCTACTTCTGCCGCTTCTCCTTCTCCTACACCTTGGTATAAAAGAGTTCCGTTAAATTCTGATTCAAAATCTTGAACGGCTTTATCTGTTTCAATTTCAGCTAAAATATCTCCTTCTTTTACCGTATCTCCTACATTTTTATTCCATTTGGCTACTTTACCTTCTGTCATTGTATCAGACAGACGAGGCATATTAATTACCTCAACGCCTTTAGGTATCTCTACTGATGATGTAGGTTCAGTTATCGTATTTTCTACAGAGTCACTTTTTTCCAATGAAGCTGGTTGAGGCGTACTTTGATTATCGCCTACAAGTCCTGAAATATCTTCGCCTTCTTTCCCTATAATCGCCAAAATAGTATCTACAGGAGCTGCATTTCCCTCGCTTACTCCCACATAGAGTAGTGTTCCGTTAATCTCTGATTCAAAATCCTGAACCGCTTTATCTGTTTCTATTTCTGCAAGAATATCTCCTTCCTTTACAGCATCTCCAACCTGCTTATGCCATTTGGAAACCTTACCTTCCGTCATTGTATCAGAAAGGCGAGGCATTGTAATTATTTCTGCCATATTATTTTATTTATTATGTTCTATATTATGTTCAAAGAATAAAAATTTTATTCCTTAATCATAATCTTCACTTAAATTTTAGTTTTCTAATTTATCTAAAAAAGGATAATCTGATGTAGAATAAACATATTCATAGACCTTTTCAGCATCTGGGAACGGAGAGTTCTCCATAAATTCCACACATTCTTCTACGAAAGCTCTAGAATTTTCATCAAGTTGCTCTAGCTCTGCCTCTGTAGCCCATTTGTTATCTAAAATCCTCTGTTTTACTAGTTCAATAGGATCTTGCTCTTTGTGAATAGCCACCTCCTCTTTAGTTCTATAAGGCTCTGCATCAGACATTGAGTGCCCTCTGTAGCGATAAGTTCTAGCTTCTATGAATGTAGGACCATCTCCTCTTCTTGCTCTTTCTATAGCTTCAAAAGCTACTTCAGCCACTTTTTCAGGATCCATAGCATCTACTGGTAAACAAGGCATTTCATAACCTAAACCTAGTTTATAGATATCTTCGTGGTTAGCTGTCCTTTTCACAGAGGTTCCCATCGCATATTGGTTGTTTTCACAAACAAAAACTACTGGAAGTTTCCAGTTCATTGCCATATTAAATGTTTCATGTAAAGACCCTTGACGAACGGCACCATCTCCCATAAAACAAATATTAACCGCTTTTCTATCAAAATATTTATCCGCAAATGCAATACCCGCTCCTAAAGGAATTTGCCCACCAACAATACCATGTCCACCATAAAAGCGGTGTTCTTTACTAAAAATATGCATAGAACCTCCCATACCCTGCGAAGTTCCTGTAGCCTTACCACATAGCTCTGCCATAATTTTCTTAGGGTCTACTCCCATCGCCATAGGATGTATGTGGCAACGATAAGCTGTTATCATACTATCTTTGGTTAAATCCATAGCATGGGTAAATCCTGCTGGTATCGCTTCCTGCCCATTATAAAGGTGTAAAAAACCTCTAATTTTCTGTTTTAAGTAAAGAGAACGACACTTATCTTCGAAGCGTCTCCACATAGTCATATCTTCATACCACTTAAGGTAAACTTCTTTGGAAAATTCTTTCATAGCTATTTTCAAATATATTGCAAAAGTAAGAAAAATCTCATTTAATATAATACTCTTTCAAAAAGTTTGTTGAATACAAGTTCAAGTTTTAGGTTAATAAGCTTTTTAAAATATATTACGATAGGTAATTAAAAAGTGATTCATCGTTAAAATGTTTTTATGGTTAAGAGAATATGAATGAGTATGTATCAGACTTGTGAGTTTTGTTGTGAAATTTTGAATATTAGATAAAAAAATAGTATGTATTAAATCTGTGGCATGATGATAAGAGGTAGAAAATTAGTTTACAATATTCCTAAAAGGTTATGGAAATAAAATTATCACTAAAAAAATAGTTGTATATTTAAAATATAGTTATATATTTGTATCACTAAATTTATAGTGATATGAAAATAAAACAACTTACCAAAGCGGAAGAACAGGTAATGCAATATCTGTGGCAATTAGAAAAAGGCTTTTTAAAGGATATATTAGAGTTTTTTCCAGCGCCCAAGCCTCATACCAATACAGTATCTACAATACTTAAGGTTCTTAAGGAAAAAGGGTTTGTAGATTATCGTGTGTATGGTAGACAACACGAATATTTCCCTATAATTTCCCAAAAAGAGTATAGTAAAAAATCTTTTGGAGGTATTATTAGAAACTATTTTGGAGGGTCTTATAAAGAAGCTGTTTCTTTTCTAGTAGAAGAAAAACAGATGTCGGTGGAAGATTTAGAGTTATTATTAAAAGAACTTAAAAAATAACCAGTTATGGAATCTCTAATGACCTACATTATAAAATCTTTGGTTTGTTCGGGAGTTTTATACGCTTATTACTTTATCTTTTTAAAAGATAAGACTTTCCATCATTATAATAGGTTTTATTTGATGTTTACCTTGTTTGTAAGCATATTATTCCCATTGCTTAAAGTGGAATATTTTACCATTGAAGTGAATCCAAAGGTATTTATGCTAATGAGTGAATTTAAGAGTTATTCACCAAAGTATAAACAAGAATCTTATGCTATTCTGTTTTACTTCTTAGAGGTAATAGTAGCTTTGGTATCGGTAATGTTTTTATTCAGATTATTATTGGGAATGTGGCGATTGTCAAAACTGAAAAATAAATATGAAAAAATTAATTTTCAAGGGATTAACTTTTATAAAACCGATTTGGAAGAAGCTCCATTTTCATACTTTAAAAATTTATTTTGGAAGAATAGTATTGCTATTGATACGGATTTAGGGCGTCAAATCCTAAAACACGAGATGGTACATATAGCGCAAGGTCATTCTTGGGATAAGTTTATAGTTTCTTTATTTCAATCTATATTTTGGTTTAATCCTATTTTTTATTTAATAAAAAAAGAATTGAGTTTAATTCACGAGTATTTAGCTGATAGTCAATCTGTAAAAAAAGGTGATACTCAGTCGTTTGCGAAAATGATTTTAGAGCATCATTTTTCGGGAAAAGTTTTTCCAGCAACCAATCCATTTTTGTCATCTAACCTTAAAAAAAGAATTATTATGTTAAAAAAATCAAAAACAAAGTTTGCTTACATTAGAAAAGTGTTAGCCTTACCGTTAGTATTTAGTGTAGTGTTTATCTATGCTGTTAATACCAAAAACAAAGAGATTGTAGCCTTAAACAAAGTCATAGAACATAAGGTTAATGATTTGGAAAATCATAACAATCCTAAGGTTGAAGTTAGTAAGTTGGTTTCACAAAAGAGTGAAAGCAGAAGTAATGATAAGGTAATATCACAAGAATTTGTGTATGAAGTTGAAAGTAAAAGTGTAGGAGTCAAAATCGATACATTGAGAAAGCCCAATGAAGATTTTAGAAAGGCTATTAAAAAGGAGCGAAAAAGGATTTAAAAGTACAGAAAAGCCTTGGAATCACAAAGAAAAAAAGAGGAAAAAATAAGAGTTGAAATAGAAAAATTGAGAAGCTCTATTTCTGCAAAATCAAATTCTGAGGAGCAGTTTAAAGAGTTGGAACGCTTGTATAGTCAGTTGGACGGAATTTATGATGCTCCTCGTTATAAGCGTATTTTAGAAGGTATAGAAAAGTCTTCTTTAAAAATAGGAGAATATTGTCAATCTTATTATGAAGAAGCAAAGCAGAGAGAAAACCTTTCTAAATTGCGAGAAAAAGAAGCAAAAAATGCGGAACAATTGGCTAATGAAAGTAGAAGAGCTGCTGAAGAAGCCTCAAAAATATCTAAGGAGGCTGCTAAAAAAGCAGAGGAAGCTCGCCGTGTCGCTTTAGAAGCAGTAAAAGTTGGTAATTAATTTTTAAAAATAAGGTTTCATTAAATCCAGTAGAAAATCAGGGCAGGGCATTATTCGCCCTGTCTTTGCATTTAGGAAGAAAAGGGTGGTGGAGGCTTCCGTTATTTTCTCGCCTTTAGGATTGTAGATTTCATAGTCAAAAACAATCCTTACACCATCGGGAAGTTTTTTAATAAATGTATGAATTTCTAAAACTTCATCATAACGAGCGGGTTTCAAATACTTAGTATGATATTCAGACACAGGGAGCCAAATGCCTCTGTTTTCTATCTCATCATAAGCAATCCCAATATTACGGAATAGTTCTACTCGTGCAACCTCAAAATATTCGGCATAATTTCCGTAGTAAACATACTTCATAGGGTCGGTTTCTCCATATCTTACTCGTACTGAATGTACTGTATGTATCATATCAAGTTTTTCTTTTATACATACAAATATATTTCTAAAAAATCAAGGGAGCAAACACTTTTTTTTAAAATTAAAAACTCAGATATTTGCCCTCCAATTAAGGTCAAAAAATTAACTAAAATTTAAATAACAACAATGGAGCAAGATTTGTTCATTATTTGGGATAGATGCCTACAATTTATGAAGGATAATCTTAGTGCTATGGAGCAAGGAGATGCTATGGGGAAGCTAGGAAGCTCGTTCCATTTGTTGTTTGATAGGGTACAACCAATATCATTAGTTAACAACAATTTGACCATAGGTGTCCCTAGTGATTTCTATAAAGAGTACATAGAGGAAAACTATTTACCATTGTTATCGGCAGCACTTAGAAAAAATATAGGTAGAGGTGTTAAGCTATGGTACTCCGTACTGGATAAAAAAAATCAGGAGAATCAACAGCTACAGCAGCCAACCACTCATATGAAAGGTATGAGTACGCCAGCACCAAAACCACAGGAAATTATGCCACCGTCTTTGTCTGGTAAAATACAAAACCCTCTGGTAGTACCTGGTTTAAAAAAAATAAGCGTAGAGTCTAACCTTAATCCAGTACATTCATTTGATAATTTTGTGGAGGGGGAAAGTAATAAATTTGCTTTTTCTGCGGCTAAAATTATCGCTAAAAGACCTGGAGAAACTTCTTTTAACCCAATGTTTATCTATGGTGGCGTTGGGGTAGGAAAGACACATATCGCTCAAGCAATTGGTTTAGAAATTAAAAATGCATATCCAGACAAAGTTGTACATTATTTATCGTCAGAGAAATTTATACAGCAGTTTATAAAAGCAGCTAATTCTAATAGAGGTAATGCCAATAGTAGAGAGGACTTTGCTAACTTCTATAAGATGTTAGATGTTCTTATTGTAGATGATATTCAGTTTTTGTCTGGTAAAAAAGCAACACAAGACTCATTCTTCCATATTTTCGATTATTTGCATCAAAATGGAAAGCAAATTATCTTGACTTCGGATAAGGCTCCAGCGGATATTATGGATATTGAGGAGCGAGTAGTATCTCGTTTCAAATGGGGACTTACAGCTGAGATTAAATCACCAGATTACGACACTAGAAGAAAAATCATCGTGGATAAACTCCATAGAGATGGTATTGCTCTTAGTGAGGATATGATAGATTTCTTAGCGGGTGAGGTACAGTCCAACGTAAGAGAATTGATTGGAGTTATCAATGCGGTTATCGCTTATTCTACTATTTATAAGTCTGATTTAACTTTAGACTTGTTGAAGGAGACAATCAATAAAATATCAGCTAACCAAAAGAAAGTTATTAGTATTCCTTATATTCAGGAGGTGGTTTGTGATTATTTTGGTATTAAAAGAGAACAATTGTTATCTAAAACTAGGAAGAGAGATATTGCGTTACCGAGGCAGTTGGCTATGTATTTCGCAAAGGAATTTACAGATGCAACCTTTACGAAGATAGGTGAGGAAATGGGAGGCAAAGACCATTCTACGGTAATGTATGCTTGTGATACGGTTAAAAATACCGCAGAAGTTGATAAACAAATGCGAAAATATATAAAAGAACTGAAAGAAAAAATAAGAAAATAATTTTGATTTTTAGGTTAGTACTAGAAAAGGGATTATCTTAAGACATTTATCGTTTTTTGGTAGTCCTTTTTCGGTTTAGTAAAAAAAATGGTTATGAAAATTTTAATGCTTTGTTTGGGAAATATATGTAGAAGCCCTTTGGCAGAAGGGATTCTAAGAGCTAAAATATCTGAAGAATATTTTGTAGACTCCGCAGGAACTAGTGGCTATCACAAAGGAGCTAAAGCAGACCCGAGGTCTATCCAAACTGCCGATTTTCACGGTATTGATATTAACGAGCACAGAGCCCGTCCTTTGCTAAAGGAAGATTTTGAAATTTTTGATCGTATCTATTGTATGGATAAGCAAAACTACAATGATGCTATGGCTTTGGCAGAAAATGATAAGCAGCGCCAAAAACTAGTACTTATTCTAGATGATGATGCCGAAGTACCGGACCCTTATTATGGTGGTGTAGGTGGTTTTGAAAAGGTTTACCATATGTTGGATAAAGCTTGTGATAGAATAGTCTTAGAACTCAATTTAAAACCCCGTTTGTGATGTTATTTCTTATACCAGCGTATTTGTCAGAAGAAAGTCCTAAAGAATATTTTGCACCTATTATAAAGGATTATATACTAAAGATTGACTATTTTTTTGTAGAGAATGAAAAAACGGCAAGGAAAGTAATTAAATTTTTTTGCCCTGAAAAAAAACAATCAGACCTAAAGTTGTTTTTACTCAATAAACATTCCGAAGAGAAAGATTTACAAGAAGCAATGCTTTTGATGAAAAAAGGGGTAGATTTTGGACTTTTATCAGAGGCAGGTCTGCCGTGTATTGCAGATCCTGGTAATATTATGGTAAAGTGGGCTCATCAAAATGATATTCAAGTAGTGCCGATTAGTGGACCTTCATCTATTATTTTGGCTCTTATCTCAAGTGGGTTTAATGGACAAAATTTTACTTTTAATGGCTATCTTCCAATAGATAAGGTAGAAAGAAAAAAACAAATTTTGTTTTTGGAGCAGCAGATACAAAAAACAGGTTATACACAAATTTTTATGGAAACTCCTTATAGAAACAATCAACTTCTAGAAGATTTGTGTAAGTTTCTAAATCCTAATACTAAGCTTTGTATTGCGGCTAATGTTACTCACCCTAGTGAGGAGTTTATTAAAACAAAAGAAATTAAAAACTGGAAAAAGGAGAAACCTGATTTACACAAAATTCCAGCCGTGTTTATTATTGGAACGATTAGATAAAGAAGTGTCTAAATTTTTAGCCAAGCTAAGCCTTGTTCTGTTTTTAAGGCTAAATCGTAGAGAGAGTAGCTTTTAGTAATGTACTCTAATTTGGATTTCATTTCTCTAAAATCATTGTGCACAGGACAAGGATTTATGGCGGAACATTCCTTTAGTCCAAGTCCACATTTAGTGAAAAGACTATCCCCATCTATAGCAGTAATGATGTCGTAAATTTTAATAACTTTAAGTTTTTCTATTGATATAGAAAAGCCGCCTTGGTGTCCTCTTACAGACTCTATAATGTTTGCCTTACAGAGTTGTTGTAATATTTTAGCTATAAATGCAACGGGAGCATCAATAGAAACCGAAATTTCTTTCACATTAGCCCTTTGGTTGTTGAGTCTTTTTTGGGCAATACAAATGGCAGACCTAATGGCATATTCGCACGCTTTGGAAAACATAACTAGATAAGATTATTTAAAATATGTCCATTTTGGGATAATCATTAGTAGCCCTAGCCCCACGTATAAAAACAGGTTAGTAACATCTGTATATAAAAATGTGGAAAGATAAAATTGATGTAGAATAAAGTGAGTTACAACTGCTAAAGGAAACAAAAAAACACCAGTCTTTCTAAATAATACTATAAGAAGTAATCCTAATAAAGCCAACACATCTACACCGAATATGAGGTAAAAATACCAAGTAGGGATATTGATGCTTTCGTGTTGAGAAAATTCATCTACATCAATCCCTAATCCCATAAGGGTGAATATAACCAAAATCCCGATAGTGATATAAAAACCTCTGGTTTTCTTGGGTTCGTTAGTAAAGTAGTGCTTGTCTTCCATTTTGTAAAATTAAAAAAAAGCCTCTGAAAAACAAAGGCTTCCTATGAAAAAAATAATTTATCTAGACTTTAACGGCTTGTATCAATCTATTTTTGTCACTCAAGTATTCTTCCATAGAAATCATACTTTCAGTCCTTGTAACATCTTCAATATCATCTATTTGGTAAATGACATTCTTGGCATCTTCTGTATTTTTGGCTTTCATTTTACAGAAGATATTGTATTTACCAGAAACTACACTTGTTTCAATAATATTAGGGATTTTTTCTAATTGTTTCAATACTTCTTGGGTTCTATTAGATTTAGTTAATAGTATACCTATAAATGCAGTAAAAGTGTAGTCTAGCTTTTCGTAGTCTATTTTAAGAGAAGAACCTAGGATAATCCCCGCATCTTCCATTTTTTTTACTCTTACATGTATGGTTCCTGCAGAAACATTGAGATTTTTTGCTATTTCTGTAAAGGGCATTCTAGTATTTTGTACTAAGTAGTCTAAAATGCTTTTGTCTATTTCGTCCAAACGGTAGTCCATAATATTAACGTTTTTTATGTTATTGTCAAAAATTTAAGTTTAACTCTTACAAAAATACAAAAAAGTTTTAATATTACTACTGTTGATTTTAGATGTTTTTTTGTTAATTTTTTTGATAAAAATTTAATATTATTGTTGTCATTTAGTTTTAATAGTATCAGTTATCCCTTTAGATTTTGTACTATCTTTCCTTTTTCTACTAAAAAGATGGTTGAAACTTTTGCTATAAACTACGCCACCTCCCCAAGATTGGTTAGCTCCTGCATTCTGTCCTATAATATTAGATATATTAGAAGGTTTTGAATAAACTCTTAGAATACGGCTACCGTCATTACCTTTAGACCAATCGTATTCTATAATACCTTCTCCAGAAAGGAAATTAGCTTCTGTACTTTGATTTCTGGAGATAGGAACTCCCCAGCCTGTCTTAATATTAACTCTAGGTGAAAGCGCCAAACTTAATCTACCAGAAGCTCTATCGGCTGTATTGGCGGCTTGGTCGCCTCTAATATAGTCTAAATCTATCTGAAACTGATTGCTAATAGTATTAAGTACAGAGCCAAGTTGTTTCATTAGGAGTGCGTAGCCTTGAGAGGTTACTGTATTTCCTATATCAAATGTAAATCCGTCTGTGTTAGCAACATTAAAGCTATTGAGTGCTAAGATAGAACCAAATTGAATGATTCTTTCATCTGGATTGCTCATTTTGAAAGCAATGGCTTCTCTAATTTGGCTAGAAACATCGGGGGTTTTTATATCAAACTGAATGTCTGGGTTAGATAACGACCGTGTGATTTTAGCCTCTAGCATTACATTTACAGGAGGAAGTTTCCCTACATTAAGATATTCTCCTAGATTGGTTACGGTTCTATAATAGTTGGCCGAAATATTAAGTGCAGGATTCATCACATTACTATCCCAAGAAATACTGCTTCCTTTTTCGATTTGAAAAGAACGTTCTAGTACTGCTTTTGAAACATAGCTTCCGTTGTCTACTATATAAGTTCCGTTCATAGACATTTGTCCGTTTCTATTCATTCTAAATCTTAGGTTTTCTGCAGTTCCTCTTACACTAATATCGCCTACATTATCACCTACGAGTACATTTACAGTAGAACCTTTGTCTACATCAAGTGCTAAATCTATATTCATATTTGCACCAGACTTTTCTTTCTTGGTAACACTTAGTATACCGTCTTCATTTCTTTCTACAAAACGAAGCATTTTAAATTCATCTACCGATGTTGTTGAGTTACTATTGAGTGTAAATACACTATTGTTAAGAACTTTTGTTTTGGCATTGATATTAAGGGCAGTTACGGCTCCATCTACAAAGAGGTCTCCTGTACCATAAACTCTTCCCCAAAATGTATCAAAATCTTTTTGAGTAGTATTCAAAAGCATTAGATTATCCGTTCTAATAATGAGGTTGAGCCCCATAGATGCAATGTCGTCGAACTGAATTGCCCCAGATACACTACCCTTGGAATTGCTTCTACCATCGCTTATTCCTATGTTATTGAGAGCGGCAAATCCTTTTGATAAAGGAATAATGGTATCATCAAAGGAATAATCTACTCCCGAAAAATTGAGTTTAAATCCAAATTTAGATAAGGCTATATCTCCACTATAATCGATGTCGTTTAGGGTTCCATTTATCTTAAGTTGCCCACTGGCATTACCTCTAAAGTTACTAAATACAGCTTTCACAAACTCTTGTACAAACGCTAAATCAAATTTATTTAAATCAGCGGTGAGGTCTAAACTAGGAGAAGGGGTATTATTGTCTACCTTTCCAAATATTCTGAGTTTATCATTTCCAAAAATCTCCGAAGAAGTCACTTTAACATCTATATCAAATACATTTGGACGCTCTGTTTTTTCTGCATTTATGAGTAAATCACCTAAGTTTTTGTCATGTATAGAGAAACCACCTACTTTTAAATCTACAATAGGTTCTATATTATTTTTGAGGATGGCTAGTTTTATAGTTCCGTTAGCGTTACCTTTAATATTTAAGTCGGAGCTACCTTCTTTTAAAGCTAATACTTTAGAGAGGTTAACATTTTTAACATCAATATTAGCATTGATATTTTTACTATCCTTGTACGTTCCATTGACCAAAATTTCGCTTTCGTCAGAATAGAGTTTAAGATTTTCAATGTCTATAAATCCTGTTTTTTTCCTGTAGGTAATAGAGTGATTAAGCTCTGGCGAAGTATCTACATTCCACACAAAACTATTGAGTTTAACCTCGGTAGGCTCAAACCTTATAATATAATCACCGTTTGCATTAGTTGTTTGATTAAGATTAACCGCATAAGATTTCATAGCGTCTTCCTTCTCATCTTTATCGGTGCCATGTAAAAACCTTATGGCAAGGTGTAGATGTTCTCCATCAGGATTTTTGCCTACAATACTAACGTTTTTAAGGATATTTTTATTGTATTCAGTACGGTTCATTTCCAAAGAGAAATTATTTTCTCTACTTTTGGTGTCTATTTTGAGTGCTAGTCCATCAATCATGATGCTGTCCTTTTTAGCAGGAGATTTTATATTATACCTAACATCTGTTTCTGCTAAAATTTGGTTTACCTTTTCGTTTTCTTTTTTACTGACGATGTATTTTAAATAATTGATATTTGCATTTAATAATAAATCGTTGTTATCACCATTATAGTTTCCAGATATCAAAAGTACATCGCTTATTCTCAAATTTGGTTCAAGCAAATTGAGTAATCCTTGTGATATTTTGAAGTCTAAATCTAAATATTGCCCTCTATATAGACGTTTAGGTTGATTGGTTACTAGTAATTTGCTTATACTGTTTTGCACCATACCACCTATGTCTGCTAGATTGAATTTTCCTGAAACTTTACCTTCTATTACATTAGGTGCGTTTACAGATACGATTCTTTTTCCATCTTCGAAATAGGCTCTAACATCTCCTGTTGGAAGAGTTATTTTTTGGTCTTTGGATAAAATTTTAACTTCTCTAAGATGGGCATTCAACTGAATATCGTTAATGTTCTTCATAGATACTTCTGTATCTACATATCCACTTATAACTTGTCTTTCAGAACTTCCAGAGAAGTAGCTGGCGTTCAAATGGTTGATGTCTGCTGTTACATTAGCATATAATCTAGGAGTGCTGAAATCAAAAATACCTCTAATATTTGCTTGAGCATTTTCATCATTTATGTTTACAATGCCTTCATAGCGTTTTTTGTTAAGATATCCGTCTAGAACTAGGTTATTAAGGGTTTTGTCTAACAGCTCTATCCGCTTGATGTTAGATTTGGTTCTGAGTTTCATTTGATTGATGTCAAAGCTTTCTCCGTCTAAATCAAATCTACCAGAAATAAGCCCAACCTGTGGATTTTTGGTAATAGTGGCTACATTCAGATTAGTAATTTCTAATAAACCATTATACTTAGGGACTTTACTATATTCTCTTAGAGTAAAGCGGTCTATTTTTGCTTGCCCAACACCTGAAATTAAATTTCCTCTAAGAGCAATTTGTTCAGGGTTAGCTTTTAGCATACCATTGTATTTTATCCTACCAAAATCATCAGCTACATTACCCATTTTTTTTGAAATGAAGCTAGGAAATAGACTTTTAAGTCCTTTGTAAGTAAGGTCTGTAGAGATACTATTGGTTTCTACGGAGAAGCTTTTATCTAGTATTTTGGCAACCTTTATAGATGATGAAACTATTTTAGAATCATTATCACCTATGGAAAATTGGTCTAGAGTAAAGTTATTAAGTGCGCCAGTCATATTTCCCGAGGTATTGATGGGCTTATAGTTGTCCCAATCTTTCACAAAGTAACTGATATCATAGCCACTTATTTGGCTACCTTTTTTCAGTTGCATATCCCATTTTACTTTGTTGCCAAAGTCTGCCCAAGTACCGTTGTTAAGATTAAATTTTAAACTTCCGTGTAGCAAGCTGTGGTCAGTATTAATGAGTAAGTCGTCTAAGAAAAGAGCCTCTTTGGTTAGAGAAAAATCTGTAGAGAAAGTATCCAAAAAATGCTTTTTGCCCCATCTTTTAGTCGTTATTCTAAGTTGATTTACTTTAGCACTAACTTCTGAACCTTTAACTTTTAACTCAGGTATTATCAAGTTTAAATTTTCGGCATCTAGCCATCTTCCCGCGTCTCCTGTATGATTTTGATTGACGATAGAAAGTTTAGAATCTTTAATAATTATACGAGTTTTAAGTTGAAATGGAGGTCTGTTGGGGTCTGGTTTTTTACCATTATCGAAAAGCTCTACAAAACGGATAAAATTAGGTATGCTATCACCTTTGTAGGTAATCACTTTCATATCCAAGTTTTTGATAGATAGTGATTGGAACTTGATATGTCTAGAATTTGCTAAAATGGAAAACCAATCAGAATCTGCATACAACTCTTTAGCCTTAATAAAATGGTAGCCTCTGTGGTCCTTTACAGTTACTTTATGTAGCGTAACATCTCCAAAATAATTAAGGTCTATTTTTTCAAAAGCTATTTGGGTATTAAGGTCTTGGTTGAGTTTGTTTACCACCTTTTGGGTAAGCCAATTTTTAGTAACAGGTAGATTGATGGCAATGAATCCAATAGCAAATAAAGATAAAAGTGTCCAAAAAAGCACTAACAGTAGTCTAGCCCACCAAGAGTAGCTGGTGACATCTTTAGCGGCTTGTTTTGCAAATTCTTCAGCGGTTTCTTTGGGATTTTCTATAGCGTCTTTTAAAAACTCTTTGGTTTCTTGTACTTTCTTTTCTATATGCTGCTCCGCCTCATTTATTTTGTTAGAAATAGGATTATCTTTTTTGTTATCGTTATTATTATTTAAATTTGCCATAATTATGAAACAATCTATTATCTTAGGTATAGAATCCTCTTGTGATGATACTTCCGCAGCCATTATTTCTGGTAGAAAAATTCTTTCCAATGTAGCTGCCACTCAAGCTATTCATAATGAGTACGGTGGCGTGGTGCCAGAGTTAGCCTCTAGGGCACATCAGCAAAATATCATTCCTGTCGTAGAGCAATCTATACAAAAAGCAAATATACAACAAAATGAGATTTGTGCCATAGGTTTTACGAGAGGTCCTGGACTTTTAGGCTCTTTACTAGTAGGGACTTCCTTTGCGAAGTCTTTAGCGATGAGTTTGGAAGTTCCACTGATAGAGGTTAATCACCTTCAGGCTCATATTTTGGCTCATTTTATAGAAGATGCCAATCCTAATCCGCCCAAATTTCCTTTTTTATGCCTCACGGTGAGTGGTGGGCATACGATGATTGTCTTGGTTAAAGACTATTTTGATATGGAAATTATTGGGAAAACTATAGACGATGCTGCAGGAGAAGCATTTGATAAGATAGGAAAAATATTTGATTTAGATTATCCTGCTGGACCTATCATAGATAAGAAATCTCAAAATGGAAATCCTGATGCATTTGCATTTAATAAGCCTAAATTAGAGGGTTATGATTATTCTTTTAGCGGAATTAAAACTTCGGTGCTGTACTTTATACAAAAAGAATTAAAGAAAAATCCTCAATTTATTGCTGAAAATATAGATGATTTGTGTGCATCTGTTCAGAAAAATATTATTGAAATATTGATGACGAAACTAGAGAAAGCGGCTAGTGATTTAGGCATTAAAGAAATAGCCATAGCTGGTGGCGTTTCGGCTAACTCTGCCTTGAGACAGGCTATGAGAGAAAACGAACAAAAGTTAGGTTGGAATATCTATATTCCTAAATTTGAATACACTACGGATAATGCCGCAATGATAGCAATGGTAGCCCAATTAAAATACGAAAGAGGAGAGTTTACCAACCTTTCCACAACGGCTACTGCAAGATATGAGTTAAATGCAAAGTAATACCTTTTGATATGAAATTATTTTTTGGAGAAATTTTAAATGATAGAGTGATAATAGATGCTGATGAACAACATCATATATCAAAGGTTTTGAGGATGAAGGAAGGGGAGGAGCTTTATGTAACCGATGGTAAAGGAAATGTAGCAAAAGGTAACCTTGTACTTGAAGGGAAAAAAGTAGAGTTAGATATTTTAGAAATCCAAACGAAGACGTCTCCATTTTCGTCTTATTTGCATATTGCAATAGCTCCTACTAAAAATATAGACCGTATAGAGTTTTTTGTAGAAAAAGCTACCGAAATGGGAATTTCCGAAATTTCATTTTTATTAACGGAGAAGTCCGAACGCAAACACCTCAACATAGATAAAATTCAGAAAAAAGTTATAGCGGCATCTAAACAAAGTTTGAGGTATCATTTCCCAAAGGTTAATGATTTACAGAAATTCACTAGCTTTATGCAAACTCAAACTGCCGAAAATACTTTTGTAGCTCATTGTGATAAAGCATTTAAGCGAGTATCATTATCCGAAATTCCTTTAGTTGATAAAGTTTGTTTTTTAATTGGTCCTGAAGGCGATTTTAGTCCATCAGAGATAGAGTTATTACTAGAAAAAGGCGTACAAGCAGTATCGTTAGGCAATCAAAGATTAAGAACGGAAACAGCAGGAGTCTTTGTTGCTGCGTGGAACTATCATAAAATGTTATAAAAAAAAGAGAATCAAAAATATTGATTCTCTTTTTTAGATTTATTTTACAACCATGAAATAGACGAGTAATGCTATTCCTACAATAATTCTGTACCAACCCCAAGGTTTAAAACCGTATTTTTTTATCACGCCTATAAAAAACTTAATGGCTATTACAGCTACTACAAAAGCCACTAGATTACCTGCTAAAAACAACTTTAAATTATCACCGTGTGTAAGCATTTCGTAGCCTTTTTGTTCTACACCTAAATATTCCCACTTTTTTACAAAAATAGAATATACCGTAACGGCAAGCATGGTAGGTACGGCTAGAAAGAAGGAAAACTCGGCAGCAGCTTCTCTAGAAAGTTTTTGTTGCATACCTCCAATGATGGAAGCTGCACTTCGGCTAGTACCAGGCATCATAGCTAAACATTGCCAAAAACCTATGGTAACAGCTTTTTTTATACTGATTTCTTTTTCTGTATGTATTTCAGGAGTTTTAAATACTTTATCAATAAATAGAAGAACCACGCCACCTAAAACTAAAACTACAGCGATGGGAATAGGATTTCCTAAAACGGATTCTATCATATCATCAAATAGATAACCCAAAACCAATGCTGGAATTACAGCAAAACCAAGTTTGATATAAAAATTGAAATTCTGAAAATTGAAAAACTTTTTCCAATATAAAAATACAACAGCAAGGATAGCACCCAACTGTATGGATACTTGAAACATTTTAACAAATTCGTCTTCTTGTATTCCGAATATAGAACTTGTGAAAATCATATGTGCCGTAGAGGAAACTGGTAAGTACTCTGTTAAACCTTCAATAATGGCAATAATAATAGCTTCTAAAAAATTCATAACTTAAAAAGTTTAAAGCAAAAGTCAATTGCATTATAGAAACAATTGACTTTAGTTTTTTGCATTATAAAAAATGATTATTTTCTTTTCAAAATAGCATAGACTTGTATCACAAATCCTGTAACAACTAATAATGGAGCAATGCGTATCCTTCTGATAGAAAAAATATCCTCATTCCAATAGTTTGGGTCAAATTTACCATCAGGAGTTGTGTTAGCCCCAGAGCCCATCATAAGGATAAAACCAAGGACTACACACACTAAACCTATAAGCATCCACTTATAATTGTCCTTTTTGAAATAAAAACTATTTTCGTTTGCTTTATTATTTTGTTCTGCCATAGTCTAAGAATAGTATAAATCGTCAATATTAGTTCTAAGAAATCTCCAAGTTGCAAAAATGGTACTTAGAACAGTAATTAGAACACCCACACCAAAAACAACCAATACCAATTGTAAGTACTGATTAGTATCTTGCACAAACGGAGTTCCTATTTGGTTAGTGAAATAATACCAAACGCCAAATAATACCAAAAGTCCAATAACAGCACCTACAAGTCCTAGTATAACGGCTTCTATGATGAACGGTTTAAGTATGAAACGACGCTTAGCACCTACAAGTTGCATCGTTTTAATAATGAATCTTTTGGAGAAAATTTTTAATCTAATAGAGTTGTTAATCAGTACAATCGCTAAAATTAAAAATACCAAAGAAAATGCTAATATCCAAGTGAGTATTCTATTCAGGTTGTTGTAAACCTCAATCATTAAGTCGCTGTTATTTTTTACTTCTACAATGCCATCTACTTTTTCTAATTCTTTAACCACGCCTTGTATTTCTTCAGGGCTTACGAAATCTGGCTTTAGAGAAACCTCTACTGAAGACGGGAATATATTTTCTTCAAAAAGAGCGTCAGCATCTATCCCCATACTTTTCTTAGCTTCTTTAGACGCTTGCTGTCTTGAGATAAAAGTCGTTTTTTTAACAAACGGAAGTGCTTGTATAGTCTTTATAGCTTCTTGTTCTTGTTTCGCTATTTTTAGAGAATCTTTAGCATCGTAGTTTTCGGAGAAAAAAGCGTTTACTACAAGTTGTTCTTTAATATAGTCTGAATATTTTTGAGCATTGATAAGAATAAGACCAAAAAGTCCTACCAAAAACAAAACTAATGCTATACTAATAACTACTGTGATATTGCTGGATCTCAGCCTTCTTTTGTTAAAATCGTCTACTGTATTAGCCATTAAATAAAATTTTTCGGCTAAAATAGAAAAAATCTTCCGAAATTTGCTCCCAATAAGACTAAAATCATTGTTAATAAAATCATAAAAAATCATTTCATTTTGACAGTAAAAGCTAAAAAACACCTCGGGCAACATTTTCTTAACGACGAAAACATAGCATCTAAAATTGTAGAAGCTTTAGAGGTTGATGTTCAGGATTTTGTCTTAGAAGTAGGTCCAGGTATGGGAGTTTTAACCAAATATCTTCTTAATAAAAATTCAGAAATATTTGTGGCAGAGATAGATGTAGAGTCTATTGCCTACCTTAAAGAACATTACCCCAAATTAGAAGAAAAACATTTTGTAGGTGATTTTTTAAAAGCTAACCTAGCTGAAATTTTCAATTCGGAACAGGTTTCTGTTATAGGGAATTTTCCATACAATATTTCATCACAGATTTTATTCAAAATTATAGATAATTACGCCCAAATACCAGAAATGGTGGGAATGTTCCAAAAAGAAGTCGCTGAAAGAACTTCTGCAGAACCTCGCACTAAAAGTTATGGGATTCTGTCGGTAATGGTTCAGGCGTATTATGATGTAAAGTATCTTTTTACCGTTAGCGAAAATGTTTTTACGCCACCACCTAAAGTGAAATCTGGAGTTATCAGGCTTACCAGAAATCCTAAAAAAGGTCTAGAAGGCAACGAAGTTTTATTTAAACAAATTGTAAAAGCAGGTTTTAACCAAAGACGAAAAAAATTAAGTAACGCTCTTAAAGGACTTAATATTCCCGAAGCTTTATTAACGCATAATTTCTTAACTTTGCGAGCGGAAGAACTTAGTGTAGAAGATTTTATCATCTTTACTATTGAGTGGAAAAATGCACTAAAATCATCAGCCGTTTAACTTTTAAATAAAGACTATTTTGACTGAAACCATTGCTCTTAGAGAACTGATAAAAAATCTCATCAAGGAGAAAAATGCTAAAGAGGTAGCTCTGATGCTTTCCGAAATGGAAGCACCAGACATTGCTTCTATATTTGAAGATTTAGAGGAGGAAGAACAGCATTTTCTCTACGATTTAATGAGTAATGAGAAATCTGCAGAAGTACTCTTAGAGATAGATGAAGACGAGCGAAAGAGCTTTATGAAAGGACTCTCTTCGCAAGAGATTGCAGATGAAATTATCAATGAGATAGATTCTGACGATGCGGCGGATATTATCTCTGAACTTCCAGAACATCAGCAGACCGAAATTATCCAAAGGCTAGATGACGAGGAACACGCCCAAAGTATCGTGGACTTACTTAGGTATGATGAAGATGAGGCTGGAGGTCTTATGGCTACGGAAATGGTAAAAGTTAACCAGAACTTAACCATTATTTCGGCAGTCAAAGAGATGAGAAAGCAAGCCGAAGATTTAGATGAGGTGTATTCTATCTACGTGGTAGACGATAATGATAAACTGCTAGGGCTTTTAAGTTTAAAAAAACTACTTACAACCACTTCTTCTACTAAAGTTTCGGAGGTGTATAATCCTAAAATCCGTTCGGTGATGGATACAGATACGGCTGAAGAGGTAGCAAGATTTATGCAGAAATACGACCTTTTTGAGGTGCCTGTGGTTGATGCTAGAGGCAACTTGGTAGGGCGTATTACGATAGATGATGTTATTGATTTCATAACCGAAGAAGCAGAGAAAGACTATCAGTTAGCGTCGGGTATCTCCTTAGATGTAGACTCTACGGATACTATTTTTTCGCTTACAAAAGCACGCTTACCTTGGCTTTTTATAGGTATGGTAGGTGGTCTCATTGGCTCGCAGGTATTGCAAGGAAACCAAGATGCTCTCCAAAAGATACCTGCTCTTATGTTTTTTGTGCCTCTAATAGCCGCAACGGCGGGTAATATTGGGGTGCAGGCATCGGCGATTATTGTGCAAGGTTTAGCTAATAATACTTTGGGTACAGACACCGTTAAAACTTTGATAAAGGAAGTGAGTGTTTCTGCAGCATCAGGAGTTATTTTATCTGTGATTATTTTATCATTTAATTTGCTGGTTAATAGACATGATATGATGGTGTCTATTGCTATCTCGGTTTCGCTGTTGGCGGTTATTTTGGTGGCAGCTGTTATTGGGACTATAGTGCCTATTCTCCTTAATAAAAATAAAATAGACCCAGCAATAGCTACAGGTCCTTTTATCACAACTTCTAACGATATTTTAGGGGTTTTGATTTACTTTACTATAGCAAAACTAATGTTACATATTTAGGATATTAGCTTCAATTATATGACTGTTTTCGATTTAAGATGCCTAGATTTAGATGATCAAAAATTATCTGAAAAAGAACTAATTGAAAGATTATCATTTTCTAAAAAAGAGAAAACGCTT
Organism: Riemerella anatipestifer; assembly: GCF_009663465.1. Taxonomy (GTDB): domain Bacteria; phylum Bacteroidota; class Bacteroidia; order Flavobacteriales; family Weeksellaceae; genus Riemerella; species Riemerella anatipestifer_C. The sequence continues at coordinate 428,685 of NZ_QXHU01000001.1, read as the reverse complement.
AACTTTAATTTATTTTCAAATTTAATTTGTACTCCAGTAGGTTATGATGAGTTTTTAAAGTATAAAGGTGTTTATCTTGCTTTTGAGGTTTTAAGACAAGAGCTTGGTTTTGATAAAAAAGATAAACCAGGTGATTTTGATATCTTACTAATTCCTTATTCAGAAGAAGAAATTTTTTATAATCGAACTTGTGCAATAGAAGTAAAGGTTGTTCGACCACGTAGAAATAATCCGAGAAAATCTCCTAACTCTTATGGCATTACACAAATAGAAGGATTGATAAAAGATGGATTTCCTCTAGTAGGTTTAATTCATTTTTGTATGCCTGAGCCACTTAGAGAAAATGAAAAATCTACAATTAAGCTTGACTTAGCACCATTGGATATAGATAATCCAGCTAATAATAATGATTTTTTAAAGAATACTGTAGATGTTAAGTTTGATCATTTTTCACAATTTTCCGCTGAAAATCAAATGAGAAAATTAATTTCAAAAGATATTCCTAAATATGTGGGAATTAATACAGTTGGTGTGAATATTCGAAAAAATGGGTCGTTGATAACTTTATTTAATCAAGATTTTAACCATAGTTTTAGCTCAGGATATTTTAATCCATATAAGAGTAGTGAAACAATAGAAAAGATTAAAAGCTTTTTTGAAAAAAATCAAAAAAAAATCAAAGACATAAAAATAAATAATTCAGTTTGATAATATTTATAAAAAGATGAAAATCATTAAGGAAATATTAAAATATTTTACATTGGTTTTTCTTCTGTTAATACTATTTAAGCTAACAAAGTATTATGGAGATTACGTAGAATCAGTTTATGATATTATAATAATTCCGTTTGTGTTTTGTTTAATATTAGTTAATGGTTTGATTTTATATTTCTATCAGAGGCGAAGAAAAAAACTTAGAACTTTAAAACTCATTTGCCTGTTTGGTATGACTGGAGTTTTGTTCAATATATTTAATAATTGCCTCTCAAAAAATAGAGAAGTGATATCCACATATTCTATTGGTACTGAAACAAAAACAGAAATAACATTATTTGAAAATCAAACATTCCAAATTACAGAATATTCGCCTCATGCTTTTCACCATTGGAACGGTAAGTACAAAATTTCTAATGACACCTTGTATTTAAAAAATATTGACTTTGAAAAGTTATCTTATTTACAACTCACGGATAAATATTTATACGATACAAATACTAAAAATTTCTTTTCAGAAGGGTATACTCCTCTTATAAAAAAGTAGTAAATTAGTGTCAATTCTAAAAAACGGTTAAAGTGAAATTAAGAGAAAAAAATCCTGCATTAGTTTTAATTGATGTTCAAAAGGCTTTTCTTGAAGAAGATTATTGGGGCGGAAATCGTAATAATAAAAATGCTGAAGAAATTTGTGGTAAAATTTTGCAAAAATGGCGAGAATTAAATTTACCAATATTCCATATAAGGCATAGTTCAGATAATCCTAAATCAAAACTTCATATCACAAACGCAGGATTTGAATTTAGTGAGTATGTTACTCCAAATGATTCTGAGCCTATCATTACTAAAAATGTAAATAGTGCATTCATTGGAACTACATTAAAAGAGCAAATTGATAGCCTAAATATTGGTACATTGGTAATTGTGGGAATAACTACCAACCATTGCGTTTCTACAACAACTAGAATGTCTGGAAATTATGGTTATGAAACTTATCTTATTTCGGACGCTACAGCAACATTTGACAGGGTTGGAATTAATGGAGAAAAATACGATTCGGAGTTAATCCATCAAACAACGCTTGCAAATCTAAATGAGGAATTTGCAACAGTTTGGAATTCTGAAAAATTATTTAAAGAGATTTAAAGGAAAAACGAAGTGTTACTCTAAATCAAAAGTGATGATGGAAAACTCTTTAACTAAATAATGAATTGAATATAATAATTTAACAATACCAAAGAGTTATATATGATATTTTGTTTTTGTCTTTAACTTTAGTAAGAACACATAAATTAAAAAAGATAGTATCTCATTAAACTGTGTAAGTTGAAATGTTAGGAAAATACTATTATACTGGAAAGAAAAAATAAAAGATTATTTATTAGGGTTAAAAAAAGCCAAGAATTAAACTTGGCTTTTATTTATTATTACTTTGAAATTATGCGTCTATTTTTGCATAAACAGCATTTTTCTCTATAAACTCTCTTCTCGGAGGAACTTCATCTCCCATAAGCATAGAGAAGATTCTATCTGCTTCACCCGCATTTTCTATGTTCACTTGTTTTAGAATTCTGTTTTCAGGGTTAAGTGTAGTTTCCCAAAGTTGTTCTGGGTTCATTTCCCCAAGACCTTTATACCTTTGTACTTCTACGCCTTTACCATCGGCAGACATTTCTAAGGTTTTTTCTTCTCGCTCTTTCTCATTCCAAGCATATACCTTTTTGTTACCTTTTTTAAGAAGATATAAAGGTGGTGATGCAATGTAAACATAACCTTGTTCAATAAGTTCCTTCATATAACGGAAGAAGAAGGTAAGTATAAGTGTAGAGATATGAGAACCGTCAATATCGGCATCGGTCATAATTACAATTTTATGATAACGAAGTTTGCTTAAATTAAGAGCCTTGCTATCTTCTTCTGTACCAACGCTTACACCTAGAGCGGTATAGATATTTTTGATTTCCTCGTTTTCGTAAACTTTGTGTATCATAGATTTTTCTACATTAAGAATTTTACCTCTTAATGGTAGAATGGCTTGGAAATGCCTATCTCTTCCTTGTTTTGCGGTACCTCCCGCAGAGTCTCCCTCTACAAGGAATATTTCTGATTCGGCTGGGTCTTTTGATGAACAATCCGAAAGTTTACCAGGTAGTCCTGCTCCTCCCATAGGAGATTTACGCTGTACCATTTCTCTAGCTTTTTTAGCTGCCTGTCTTGCCTTAGCTGCTAGAACTACTTTCTGTACAATCTGTTTAGCTTCGGTAGGATTTTCTTCTAGGAAGTTGGTAAGCATTTCGCCTACTATTTTATCCACCGCACCAGAAACCTCGGAATTACCAAGTTTTGTTTTGGTTTGTCCTTCAAACTGAGGCTCCATTACTTTTACAGAGATTACGGCAGTAAGTCCTTCACGGAAGTCATCTCCCGTAATTTCCACTTTCTCTTTTTGAGGAATACCTAGGTCGTCTGCATATTTTTTAAGAGTTCTTGTAAGAGCTCGCCTAAATCCTGTAAGATGCGTACCTCCTTCGTGGGTATTTATATTATTGACATACGAGTGTAAGTTTTCCGTGAAAGAAGTGTTATATCTCATAGCAACTTCCACAGGAATATCATCTCTTTCTCCTTCCATAAAGATAACATTCTCCATAATGGATTCTCTGTTACCATCTATAAATTCTACAAACTCTTTAAGACCACCTTCGGATAGGAAAGTTTCTGTTAAGAATTCTCCTTTTTCGTCTTTTACTCTCTCGTCTGTGATAGTGATATTGATACCTTTATTCAAAAATGCTAACTCTCTAAGTCTAGCAGAAAGGGTATCGTAATTGTAAACTAATTCATTGAAAATACTGTCATCTGGCTGAAAGAAAACCTCTGTACCTCTATAATCGGTAGTCCCTATTTCTTGAACATCTTCTAAGGCTCTACCTTTAGAGTATCTCTGTTGATAAATTTTCCCTTCTCCGTAAACGGTAGCAATGGTACTCGTGGATAAAGCATTAACACACGAAACCCCTACACCGTGGAGTCCACCAGAAACCTTGTAAGAGTCTTTATCAAACTTACCACCAGCACCTATTTTAGTCATCACTACCTCTAGTGCAGACTTTTGTTCTTTTTCGTGAAAATCTACAGGGATTCCTCGTCCGTTATCCTTTACACTAATAGCATTGCCCTCGTGAATGGTAACTGTAATGGTATCGCAGTATCCTGCTAAAGCCTCATCTATAGAGTTATCTACAACCTCATATACCAAATGGTGCAAACCTCTCACTCCCACATCTCCAATGTACATAGAGGGTCTTAACCTCACATGCTCAATCCCTTCTAAAGATTGGATACTACTAGCTGTATATTGTTTATTACTCATTATTCTTTATAATTTTTTTTAAAGATTACAAATGTACAAATTTTAAAAAAGAGATAAAAATAAAATTCTTGATAATCCTCGTTAAGTTTATTTGAGAACCTCTCTTATTGAGTAAAAATAATTAATGTTTTTCAGTAATCTATTAACATTTAACATTATTTTTTGAGAACAATCTGTACTAACCGAAATTTTGTTCGTATTATTCCAAATGATTTGCAAAGTGGTGCAAAAATATTTGCTACGGTGTACATTAGGCCAATCCATTTATTCCAAAATATTCCGTTTTATTTTTCGTTAAATTTATTCTTAGGTTCAAATAGCAATCTCCACCATCGTGTACATGTATTATTTCATTTTCCCAATCACCAGAATAAGAACAAAAACAGAAAACTCTAATAATTTTATCTCCATCTTCATTTGTTGATATTATATATTGCCTAAAATAATACCTTAGGTCAATTTTTTCTTTATCAAAATTCCATTTTATATTTCTATTTTCTCTATTCCATTTTGCTAATTTTATTTTTAATTGATGGTTGTACTCATTGATAGATTTTTCTAAGTTTTTATTAACTATTTTCATTTCATTTTTTGTCAAAAATGATTTTTTTTTAGTTTTTTCATCAAAAATTGCTATATAATTTGGTTCTGTAAGTGTGTCTGATTTTTTTTCTTCAAGATATTCTGGCTGTATATTTTCCAAATCTATTTTCTCCTTTTGGTATTTTGAGCAATTTGAACAACAAATCAAAATGATTACTAGAGTTAATTTTTTCATTTGTTTTTAGATGCTTTTTTGAATTGTGATAGACACTATATTTCTTACAGGGCTTAAATGTTAGATGCAGTGGGATTCAATAATGTAGCAAAAACTAAAACTCTATCTCCGAATATTTTTTCTACTTCCATCGTAATATTAGGTAATTCATTTGTAATAAAGTTCGTTCTGTCTTCGGCGGTTCCGAAAACAAGTAAAAAATTAAAATTAATTCCTTCTTGTAGTCTGTCAGTTTCTACTTCGGAAGCGATATAGTGTTTTAAATTTTGGGTCTTTTTGTAATGGCTTATGATACTTTTATTAAAGTATGTTTTCCACTCTGATATGCTTCCTTGTTCACAATGGAATGTTAAACTTAATATACTCATTTCTAAGTGTGTTATAAATAAATTAGTAAAATATCCTGCAAAAATCGGTATTTTTTTGTAAATTAGCCCTTTGATTTTGATGTGAAATTGAAGTAATAATTTATTTAGTATAATAATAAAGACTTATGCATAAAGAAGGAGAAAGGTTGATACCTATCAATATTGTGGACGAAATGAAGTCCTCTTATATTGACTACTCGATGTCCGTTATTGTATCTCGTGCCTTGCCAGATGTAAGGGACGGATTAAAACCTGTGCACCGTAGGGTTTTATATGGTATGTATGGATTGGGTGTTTTTTCAAATAAAAAATATTTAAAATCCGCCAGAATTGTAGGAGATGTTTTGGGTAAATATCACCCACACGGTGATAGTTCTGTTTATGACGCTATGGTGCGTATGGCGCAACCGTGGAGTTTAAGGTACCCGCAAGTAGATGGTCAGGGGAACTTTGGTTCTATGGATGGCGACCCACCAGCAGCTATGCGTTATACCGAAGCTAGGCTGAAAAAAATATCTGATGAAATTCTATCAGACTTAGATAAAGAAACAGTTGATTTCCAAAATAACTTTGATGATAGCTTGCAAGAGCCTACAGTACTGCCTACTAAAATACCTAATCTTTTAGTAAATGGTACTTCTGGTATTGCGGTAGGTATGGCAACCAATATGGCGCCTCATAACCTATCCGAATCGGTAGATGCTATCTGTGCCTATATAGATAATAAGGAGATAGAAATAGATGAGTTAATGAAATATATCATCGCTCCTGATTTTCCTACGGGAGGAATTATCTATGGCTATGATGGAGTTAGAGATGCGTTCCATACAGGAAGAGGGCGAATAGTATTAAGAGCTAAAGTCGCTTTTGAAGAGATTGGAAACCGTAATGCCATTATCGTTACCGAAATTCCTTATTTGGTGAACAAAGCTGAAATGATAGCTAGAACATCAGAGTTGGTAAAAGAGGATAAAATACAAGGTATTCACGAGATTAGAGATGAGTCTGATAGGAGAGGAATGCGTGTGGTTTATGAACTTAAAAACGACGCAATACCTAATGTAGTCCTTAATCTATTATATAAGTACACAGCGTTACAAACATCGTTTAGTGTCAATAATATTGCTTTAGTAAAGGGCAGACCACAACAGCTTAATCTAAAAGATATTATCGTTCACTTTGTGGAGCACCGCCACGAAATTGTAATTCGTAGAACTCAGTATGAACTTAAAAAAGCTAGAGAAAGAGCTCATATCTTAGAAGGTTTTATGAAGGTTATTGCAACTCAAGATACTTTAGATAAGGCAATTTCTATCATTAGACATTCAGCAACGCCACAAGCTGCTAAAGAAGGGTTGATTGCAGAGTTTGAACTTTCGGACATACAGGCTCAAGCCATCTTAGATTTAAGATTAGCTAGGCTTACAGGTATGGAGCTAGATAAAATCCGTGATGAGTACAAAGCTATTATGGATTTAATTAACGACTTGGAAGATATCCTTGCTAACGAAGCTAGACGCTACCAAATCATTAAAGATGAATTGGTAGAAGTTAAAGAAAAATATGGCGATGAAAGAAGAACGGAAATAGACTATTCTGGAGGTGAAATGTCCATAGAAGACTTTATTCCTAATGAAGAAGTGGTACTTACTATTTCTCACGCTGGATACATCAAGAGAACTCTCCTTTCAGAATACAAAACTCAAAGTAGAGGTGGAGTGGGCAACCGTGCGGCATCTACAAGAGACGAAGACTTCTTAGAATACATTGTTTCTGCTACCAATCACCAGTATATGCTATTCTTTACGGAAAAAGGTAAGTGCTACTGGCTGCGAGTGTTCGAAATTCCTGAAGGCTCCAAAACAGCTAAAGGTAGAGCAATACAGAACTTAATCAATATAGAACCTGATGATAAAATCAAGGCTTACATTAGAACCAATGATTTAAAGGATTCTGAGTATGTTAAGCAGATGTATGTGGTAATGATTACCAAAAACGGAACCATTAAGAAAACTTCGTTGGAGGCTTACTCTAGGCCTAGAACCAATGGTATACACGCCATAGAAATTAGAGAAGATGACCAGCTTCTAGGAGCAAGACTTACCAATGGCAACTCCGAGATAATGATAGCTACTAAAAATGGTAAATGTATCCGTTTCCCAGAAGAGAAAGCGAGAGCGGTAGGTAGAACTTCCATTGGGGTAAGAGGTATTTCTCTAGAAGACAACGACGAGGTAATTGGTATGATAGTTGTAAACGATATAGAGAATGAAACTGTTTTGGTAGTTTCTGAAAAAGGCTATGGTAAGAGAACCGCAGTAGAAGACTATCGTGTTACTAACCGTGGAGGCAAAGGTGTAATTACTCTTAATATTACTGAAAAAACAGGTCAGCTTATTGCGATACAATCAGTAGTAGATGGTAACGATTTAATGATTATCAATAAATCAGGAGTTGCAATAAGAATGTCGGTGGACAATATGCGTGTTATGGGTAGAAATACCCAAGGTGTAAGGCTAATTAATCTTAAAAATAGTGATGAAATAGCAGCCGTAGCAAAAGTGGAGGCAGAGAAAGATGTAGAGGACGAAGACATGGAAGAATCTAATGATGAAACTGTAAATCCGTCTGAAGGAAATTCAGAGGAATAGTATTCAAAATAAAATAATAAATATATTAAAATAGTATGAAAAAAGTTATTTTAAGTATTGCTGTGTTTTCAACAACACTAGCATTTTCACAAAAAAAGGAAATTCAAAACGCATTCAAAGCAATAGAGTCAGGTGATATTGCAACTACTAATGCAGAATTATCAAAGGCAGATGTTCTCATTGGTAACAAGTTATATTTAGTAGAACCTAGTCTGTTAGAGCAATATTATTATTCCAAAGGTGTATCACTTATCAAGTCTGGTAAAACTACAGAAGGAGCAGCTTGGCTAGGTAAAATAGGAGATTTAGGTAAGTCTAAAATCTACACAGGTAAAGATGCTGAAAAAAATAAAGTTTATTTCGTAGGGAAAGAAGCGGCTGATGCTAGTGGTATAGCTGGACTCAAAGAAGATTCTTATGCTTCTAAACTATCAGATAAATTACCACAGTTAATAAATCCAATGTTAAAAACAGCTGGAGATGAAGCCTATAGAGCTTATCAAGCGAAAGATCACACAAAGGCAGCTACTAAATATTTGGAAGTTTATAACCTTTTAAAGGCGGCGGGAACAGATGATAAACTATACCAGTATTATGCAGGGTTAAATTATGCTCTTGCCAATGATAAGTCCCAAGCTATAGAAGTGTACTCCGATTTAATTAAGAGTGGTTACACAGGAGTTACAACAGTATATAAGGCAAAAAATAAGAAATCTGGTCAAGACGAAACTTTGGATAAGAATAGTTTTGAAATGATGAAAAGACTAGGTTCGGCTTCGGATTATACTGATTTTAGAACAGAGCAAACTCCAAGTATAGAGCAAGAATTATATGAAACTAATGCCGCTTTGCTCATTGATTCTGAAAAATATACAGATGCTTTAAATTTATTAGAAAAAGGAATTAAAAAATTCCCAAAAAGTAGTAAATTATCAGAGTTACAAGGTACAGCTTATTATAAGTCAGGAAAAACTAACGAGTTTATCAATAACTTAAAAAATGTAGTTGCTTCTAATCCTAATGATAAAGTAAGTTGGTATAATTTAGGCGTTCTTTTAAGTAAAGATGAAGCTAAACTAAATGAAGCAGAAGGTGCATTTAAAAGAGCTTTAGAAATAGACCCTGATTATGTTCCTGCTATTCAAGGGATTTTTTATAATATCTATATGTTAGGCGATGATGGTAAGGTGATAGAGAGAGCAGAGGCAGCAAGAAAAGCAAAAAAAATGGATGAGTTTAATAAAATCTTACAAGATAGAAGAGATAGATTTGCTAAAGGTCTTCCGTATCTAGAAAAATGGTATTCTTTGGAGCCTAAAAATCCCGAAATAGTAAGTTTGTTAAGAGGCGTTTACCAAACTTTACGCAAAGAGGATAAAGTGAAAGAAATGAAAGCAGTAGAAGACAACTTGAATAAATAAAACAAATATAAAAGTGGTATGATTATTGTTAGTATAATCACATCATTTAAATTACTAACTTTAAAAATAAATTATTATGTCAAAAATAGGGAATAACTCGGTGAGTGTGTTGGTAGGTCTTTTAGCTGGAGCTGCTGTAGGTGTAGCTTTAGGAATGCTTTACGCTCCAGAAGAAGGAAAAAGAACAAGAAAAAAGCTCAAAAGAAAGGCTGAAGATTTAAAAGATCAAGCCGAAAGAGAGTACAGAAGAGCTTGTGAAAAAGTAAAAGATCAGTACCAAGATTTATCAGAAAAGACTAAATCTAATGTAGAGAAGGTAGTTTCTAATGTTAAAGAAACTTATGATAAGTACAAAGGACAGGTGGTAGACAAAGCCAACGAAGTTGCTAAAGATGTAGAATCTGAACTAGATGGATTAAAGTAAAACAGAAATAAAAAGGGACTTGAAATATAGTTCCTTTTTTATAAAATTTAGACGAAAAAAATAATATTGATGATAAACCTTTTTAAGAGTTACGCACAAAAAAGACTTGATTTAATAAAAATGGAAGCTGCCGAAAAAATATCTATTAAGGTAGGTGGTATAGCTTTTTTAGTTCTTTTAAGTGTATTCTTTTTACTATTTATTATATTTTCTAGTATAGGATTAGCTGTATTATTGGGCTATTATATGCAAAATATAATCTATGGATTTCTGATTGTTGCCGGATTTTATTTACTTTTAATGATAATATTTTTATTATTTAAAAATTTTGTAAAAGAAGGGATTGCTAACGTGATTATAAAACTCATAAATAAATGATATGGGGGCTAAATATAAAAGTCTTTCTGAATTAAGAACTCTAAAATCTTCGTTAAAAAATGAAATTTCTGATATAGAAAGAATAATTACCTTTAAGAATCCTAAAGAATCCTTGAGTTTCATTTCTAAAGGGTTTACGGACAAGTTTATAGAAGCGAGAAAGAATAAAAGTGGTAGTAACGGGATTTCTGTAAATACAAGGAATATTGTAAAAGAGATTACAAATAAAGTATTGAATAAAAATTCGGGTTCTTCATTTTTAACGTTAAAGAATGATGGTTTGGCAGAAAGTGTTGTAAGTGGTTTTTTGAAAGTAGGGGTAGTGGGAGCAGTAAGTAATTATGCTAAGAAAAATCTCAACAATTCTAGTTGGAAGAAAAGAGCTATAGGACTTCTTTTAGTTTATGTAGCACCTGTAGTTATTAGAAAATTAAGGGAATTGTTAGACGATTATCAAAGAAAACAAACAGCGAAAGGTATCAATAGATTAATATAATAGTTTTGTTTTTAATATTATACTATTTTGTAAATAGGCATTTTATTGAAGAGGTTGGGGAAAAGACATCAAATAAAAAATCCGTATATTTGCAGAAATTTTATAATATTTAATGAATTTATTTAGCGAGTCCAATTTAAGTCCTGAAATTCTTAAGGCTGTTGGCGAAATGGGGTTTGAAACTCCTACGGAAATCCAAAAACAGAGTATCCCGTTTATTTTATCAGATGTTAGAGATCTGATAGCACTAGCGCAAACAGGAACAGGGAAAACTGCGGCGTTTTCATTACCTATCTTAGATATGATAGATGATACTAGTAGAAAAATCCAACTTTTGGTACTTTGTCCTACTAGAGAGCTTTGCTTACAAATAGCAAAAGACATAAAAAATTATTCCAAATATCAGCCAAATATTAAGTCGGTGGCGGTTTATGGAGGTAGTAGTATTACAGACCAAATCCGTAGTCTTAGAGATAAACCACAAATTATTGTGGGGACTCCTGGTAGGGTGATAGATTTAATTAACAGAAAAGCATTAGATTTTTCGGGTGTCCATTGGTTGGTATTAGACGAAGCAGACGAAATGCTTTCTATGGGATTTAAAGACGATTTGGAAACCATTCTAAGCGAAACCCCAGAAACTAAACAAACTTTTCTTTTTTCAGCGACGATGAATAAAGAGGTGGAAAGGATTTCTAAAAACTACCTTACCAATCCTCATCGTATTTCTGTAGGGTCTATCAATGCGGTTAAGAAGAATATCAGTCATGAATATTATGTGGTAAATTATAGACAGAAGAAAGAAGCACTTAAGCGCCTTATAGATGCTAATCCTAATCAATATTCTATTATTTTCTGCCGCACCAGAATGGAGGCTAAAGAGGTTGCAGATTATCTAATGCAGAATGGCTATGCTGCTGATGCCTTGCATGGGGATTTGTCTCAAGCACAAAGAGATACGGTAATGCTGAAGTTTAGGCTAAAAAACATTGATATTTTAGTAGCTACAGATGTGGCGGCTAGGGGGTTAGATGTGGATTCACTTACCCACGTAATTCATTATTCGTTACCTGATGACCCAGAAGTTTTTGTTCATAGAAGTGGTAGAACAGGGCGTGCTGGGAAAGATGGGATTTCTATGGCTCTTATAAAGCCTGAAGAAACGAGAAAATTGAAACATATCAAAGTTCAAACTCAAATAGAACTTAAAGAAAAGGCAATCCCTAAAGGAGAAGATATTATCAAAGCTCAAGTAGCGGGAGTATTTGAGCATTTGTTTACAGAACACGAAACATATTTTGATTTCGATGATAGTCTAATTCCAGATTTATCGCAATTTTCAAAAGAAGAGTTGGTGCATCAGTTGTTACAGTTTCAGTTGAGAGATTTAGCATTGTATTATAAAAATAGAAATGACTTATCTGACCAAAAACTGAAAAAAGAAGGGGATATTAAGGAAAGTCGTAGAGAGGGAAGACGAGATAAGGGAGAAAGAAGTAGAGATAGAGGAGGAAGAAAAGGCAAAAAGTCTAACTCTGATATGGTGAGGTTTTTCTTCAATTTGGGAAAAAGAGATCAATTAAAGAAAGTAGATATGTTAGACATTATTAACAAATCGACTAAAAAATCTAGAAAGAGAGCAGATATTGGAGATATTGAAATATTAGATAAATTCACATTCTTTGAAGTAGAAAAATCATTCAAAAACGAAATTCTTAACAATATATCTTCTATGAAATTTAAAGGTAAAGAAATGAGAGCCGAAGTAGCCAACTAAGAAAAAAATATATATCAAAAAAGAGGATATTCATTTGAATATCCTCTTTTTGTGATTATTGAGAACTATTTTTTATTTTAAATATTGTCTATACAATTTATATTATAGACAAAATCCAAGAGTTTGGCTGTTAAATTAAGTGAAATTTAAATAGATTTACTTAGCAGTAAAACTTACTTGCAAATCCATATTGTCTTTGATGACTACATCTTTCATAGAAGATTGGTAAGCTATATCCCACTTTTGTCTATCAATAGAGAACTTATCCGAAGTTAAGGTAACTCCCTCTTTGTTTACGCTTACCTTTGCAGGGAAAGTTACGGTATTGGTTTTGCCCTTTACGGTAAGTGCTCCCGTAACAAGGTAGTTGTAATCTGCCTTTCCTGTCTTTTTAAGAGAAGTGATTTTAAAACTCCCCGTAGGATATTTTTCTACTTCAAAAAAATCTCCATTTTTAAGGTGGTCATTCAGTTTGGTTTGGCGTTCTCCTGTGAGGTCGGTAGCGTTGATGCTCGTCATATCCAAAACAAAGGTACCTCCTGCAAGTTGGTTTTTCTTTAATACTACAGTACCGTTTTTTAAATCTAATGTCCCATTGTGAGAGGAGGCTTCAGATTTCATAACTTTGTAACCCCACCAGTTGATATTGGCTTTGTCTACTTTTAGATTTTTGGTTTGAGCCGTAAGTAGCCCTCCTGCCATAACGAATAATAATGCTATTTTCTTCATTGTTGAATTATTTTATTTACTGCAAAGATACATTTATTCTAATTCTAAATTATTGACCTATGTTAAGAAATTTAGAAATTGAGGTTCATAATATCTAAGCCAATTTGTATTCCGTTTTTAGAAGGGATAAGAGCGTCATCGTTGAATATTGGAGTAAAGTCTTTTTTAATAAAAAGATTGAAACTTCCATAACCTAGACTAAATTTAGCTCCGAACAAAAACGAATTTACACCATAATCCACTTTGTTTTGGTATTTTTTGAACTGTCCGTCTTCGTTGTAATATTTGACTTTAATTAAACTTCTTAGATTGATGCCTCCGTAAGCTCCAAAGCCTATACGCCATTGTTTTTTGCTATTGTCTAGATAAGATTTCCCTTTGTATTCTGTATAGCTAGGGTTCAGCACATACTGAAACTCTACAGGAAATGTGAGATAGGCGTGGCGTAGTTTAGAGCGTTTTAAAGAGCCTTCTTGGAATTCTGATAGTTGTAGATGTCTATTTTCTTGTTGAAAAACCAGAGGACGTTTCGGCATATAGGTATCTGATCTATATGCTAATCCGTAACGAATGAATAATGGACTGGTGGTATTGCCTATTTGTCTTTCCTTTCTGGCTTGTATTTCAAAGCTGTGAGAATTGCCTATACGCATATTAGAAGTGGTTTCAAACGGATTAAGACTTCCTGTATTTTCAGTTAGGTTGAGAAAGGAGTAGGAGACGGATATCCCAGATTTTTTAAGCAATGACGCTGGGGTTTTCTTTTTATTTGATATGATATTGATGCTGTTTTTTCTTATGACAAAAAAGCCTCTTATGGTATCATTTTTAGGAGAAAGTACTCTGTGTCTTACCTGTTCTTTAGTAAATTCTTCTAAAGTTTTTTTCTCTTCTTGGATTTTGGTGTTAATGCGTTGTTCGTACTTACGGGCAATTTCTGACTTTTGGTTTAAAAGGTTTTCGTGTGAAAGTTTTTTTTCGGAATAAAGAATTTCCAAAGAATCTATTTCTTTATTCATAAGCTGTTTTTCCGATAGTACAATGCTATCTACTTTTTTGCTGTAAGTTTTCAGTTTGTTTTCTTGAGCAGATGCCATAACAGTACATACTACGGCACTAAATAATAAAAATTGAGTTTTCATAATGTGATAAGTTTTTAATCTAATTTTATATATTATTTTTCTTTTGAATATATTTTTACACCGAATATTTCTACTTCTTTAGGTTCTTTAATTTCAATAGGGAAGGCAGATTCTTTAGTGTTTTTATCATCTACTTTTCCAAGTTTAGATTTACTTTCTGATTGATTTATCTTCTCTTTGCTTATTTCTCTACCAAAAAGCAATAGGTCTGCTGTTATATAAGTTTCTTCCCTTTTTTGTTCAGTTGATTTAACCAATATTTCTGGATTAGATGGAACATTTTCAGAATGTTTGAACCTCAAGCTATCTTTATGTGCAAAGTTGTTTTTAGCAATGATTTGATGGCTACTTTTTTCTACTTTTAATTGAGGTTTAATTTCTGTTTCAAAATTTCCTTCTATTAGTAAATTTTCTTGTGGAGTGGTGCTTTCGGTAGTACTTTCCACTGATGTTTTTGTAGTGGTGGTTTGATTAGAAACAATAGTATTGTTATGCTCTGGAATGCTAGGTGTATTTAATTTCCATAATAAACTTCCAAGGCTGACTAAAACTAAAAATACAGCAGCATATTTCATCATTTTTTTGATGCTGAAGATAGGAGTTGCTTTTTCGTTTGTTTCTAATTTTTCTTCTAGCTTTTCCCATAGCATAGGAGAAGGCTTTTCGGAAAGGTTTTCGTAGCTATGCTTTAAATTTTTATTTTCCATAAGATTGTTTTTGAGTGATGAATTCTTTGAGCCACTTTTTAGCTTTATTAAATTGACTTTTGCTAGTTCCTTCTTTTATATTGAGTATTTCTGCAATTTCGGAGTGTTTTTTTTCTTCAAATACATACAGGTTAAACACAAGTTTATAGCCTAGTGGCATTTCTGATAACAGTTCTTCTATCGGAATATCCAATAAATGATTTTGTGTTTCTGTATCTTCTGGTTCGTCTTGTAGGTCATCATTTATGTCTTTTTCTATGTATAAAATGTGCTTCTGTTTTCGTACGATGCTAATGGCTTCATTTATAACAATTCTTCTTAACCAAAAAGGAAAAAACTCTGCCCCTTTACAAGTGTCTATTTTAGTAAAAACAGTATAAAAAGCCTTTAATAAAGCATCTTCTGCATCGGATAAATTGTTAGTGTAAGATTTTGCTATGGCTAACATTTTACCCGAAAAAGCATCATAAACTTGCTTTTGTGCGAGTCTGTTATTTTGTTTTAATAGGTTAAAAATCTCTTTTGAAATCACGGTGATTGGTTTCTTCTATTCATAAGACGGCAAAATAATAAAAAGGTTGCCTCATCTGAAAATTAAAAATAAAAAAAGTCATCAAAATATTTTGATGACTTCTATTGATTAAAGTAAAACTAAGAAAATATTATTTTCTCACTCTCTTTTTTGTAGTTGTTTTAGTTGCTTTTGTAGTTTCTGATTTTTGGGTAGCTTTGTAGAAATTATTGTAAGCATATTCTGCTGCTTTGTAAGTATCTATAACACCTCCAGCTCTAGAAATTAAATCAAAACGATTGTTAGTATTTGAGTTAATCATAGCATTTACAGTAGATTTATTAGCCGTTTTTACTAATGATTCTATAATCTGCTCTGGAGTAAGGCTAGGCATATAAGCCAAAAGTACTGCTGCTGCTCCTGCTACTACCGGAGAAGCCATAGAGGTACCTTGTAGGTATTCGTATTTACCATCAGGAACGGTAGAGTAGATTTTATCTCCAGGAGCAAATACATCTACCATTTTGCCATTGTAGTTAGAGAAACCAGCTCTTAGAAATTCATTATCATTTGTACTAGCTCCCACCACTATCATATTATTTATGAAAGGTTTTTCATCAGTTGGTTTGTAGAAGTTAGTAGGATAGTACACATTCTCTTCTATATTTTCGTTATCATTACCTGCTGCTTTTACAAGGAGTACTCCTTTTTCTTGGGCGTATTTAAAGGCGTCCCAAACATATTTTTTACCTGGAGAAACAGGTTTCCCAAAACTCATATTTAAGACTTTAGCTCCATTATCTACGGCGTATCTAATAGCATTAGCCACATCTTTATCTCTTTCATCACCGTCTGGTACCGCTCTTACGGTCATTATCTTAGCTACCTTAGATGCCACACCATACTGCACCTCTTTACCATGAGGATATCCAGCAATAATCCCCGCTACGTGAGTTCCGTGCTGAGCATCTGGACCTTCGTAATGGTTGTTACCATAGTATTTTTCAGAATAATCCTCGTAATTATCTCCTACGATTTCTTGTCTTGTATCAAAATCTAGATTATATTGTTTGGTAGCTTGTGTTTCGAAATGCTTTAAAGCATCGTTAATCTCTTTGTTTAAAGTTTCTTCCACTTCTTTAGAAGTTTTGCCTTGCATTTCTTTAGATGCTGCCATTTGGTTGAGTATCTGCAGATACATTGCTTCCTCTTGAGAAGTAGGTTTTATAGTTGCTAAATTTTCTGCAGTTAGAGTTTTGTCTCCTAGCACTTTAGCAATGGCAGAAATTCTAGATTTAAACTGAGTGTAGTATTGAAAACTTTGTTGAGCTTCAAGACCTTTTTTATTGAAAATCTCTTTGGATTTCATATACATTTCAAATTCTTCAGGCATTTGAGCTTGATTAGCTTTGTTTTTAGAAGAATCATTACCTTCAAAGATAGGCTTGTATTTTTTCACTACTCTAGTTACTTCTAGATTGTCTACATCTACATCAGCAGTTTTTCCTCCCATAAAATTCCACCCGTGGATATCGTCTATGTAGCCATTACCATCATCATCTATACCATTATTAGGAACTTCGTTAGGGTTCTTCCACATATTTTTTGCCAATCCTGGGTGGTCTACTTCTACACCGCTATCTAATACACCTACGACTACAGTTTTAGGCTTTAGACCTTTAGATTCTAAAAATTTATAGGCATTGTTGGTATTTACTCCATAGACATTAGTTGTGGAGAAATCTTTGTGATACCAAGTTTCTGTGTCTTTATCTCTTTTTTCTTGTGCTAAAGTTAAATTCAGTCCTGCTAGAAATAAAGCAGCAATCATTATTTTCTTCATTGTTTTCTGTTTTTTTAAGACTTAATATAATACCGACTTTCAAGTATTATACCATTTTAATTTTTTAGTTTAACATTCCTAATATAAGTCGTGGCTTCTGGACCAATGTTACAGATTAAATCTAAAATAGATAAATCTTCTAAAAAGCCCAACTTATCAGAAAAGGTTTGATAATATTCGTTTATTTCATAAAAAGTAGGTTTCTTAGCAGAGAAACAATCTCTATAATCTTCTCCTTCAACTTTTTTCTCGTAGCTTTCGGAAAGTTGAAAGGTTTTCTCTGTCTTTAAAATATCTTGAATTACTTCTAATGCCTTTAAATTAAAATCTTTTAAGTAGGTTTCTTTAGATTGAAATATTTTTTCCAACTTAGACTCATAAAACTCAAAATAAGGTGAAGTTTGGTAAGCTATTTTTATAGATTTCCAATGCAGGCTCTGCCAATTTTCGTCATAGGAAATTTCCAAATCTTTTAAGGCTCTTTTCCCATTATGCTTTATTGGAATGCTAAGGGATAGTTTACCATTAGCACCATAAATATTCGCTCTATTTCTGTAGGTTTGTTTTGGAAAGTTTTCGTATTGCTCCAAAATTACAGGTTCTTCCGACAAAAACTCTGCCCACCAAGAAATAGGAGGGAGGTAAAACAAAGGTAATAGTTTCATCTAGTCGTCTTTTTTCTTTTTGAACAATTTAGAAATATATTCCCAACCGAAGAATAGTGTAAGGATAATAGCCGCTATCCACCAATAAGAAGTTTTGTTAGCCTCTCCTGTATTAGTTGCTTTAAACATTCTGTCCCATCTTATTTTTTTAGGTCCTTCATCAAAGACACCTTGCAAGCTCATCCAAGTAAACATTGGTTTTCCTACGATATATTCTTCTGGTACAAATCCGAAAAATCTTGCATCTAACGAAGCATCACGGTTATCCCCCATCATAAAGTAATAATCTTGTTTGATGGTGTACTCATTAGCCTCTTTACCATTGATGTAGATTTTTCCGTTTTTGTTTTCTAGTTTATTATGTTCATATTTAGAGATAATCCATTGGTATTCAGGAAGTGTTTCTTGATTGATTTTTACTACATCTCCTTTTTTAGGAATTCTGATAGGTCCGTACCAGTCTTGATTCCAATTTTTATTGATTGGGAAAATGGTATTAGTGGTATCAATTTTAGTCTGTTGAGGATTAAGGTAAGAGATGGTTTTTTCGCCTTTTTCAGAAAGTATTTCTTCTGCTTTTACAAACTCAGGAAGTTGCTTAATATCTGCTAACAACTTATCTGTAAGCCCTTGGAAATGGTAAACATAACCATCAGCAGTGGCTCCTTCTTGTAAAGGTAAGTATCCTAAACGATTCCAAAGCTGATTAACATCTATCTGCTGAGAAGTATATACAAGATAAGAAACTTGGTTCTCTTGGTCGCCTAAAATAACCTCTGGCTTACCATTGATGAAAAGCCTCCCTTTTCTAACCTCTAAAACATCACCACCTACAGCCACACATCTTTTCACATAGGCATCTTTTCGGTCTATAGCGGTATGCACAGAGTCTTGTGGATAGTTAAATACTACAATATCGTTACGTTCTACTTTCTCCCAACCAGGTAATCTAAAATAAGGTAATTTAACGGCTTCTACATAAGACTTAGGATCGTCTTTTGGATTTTTAGGTTCTCCCGTATCTATTATTGTTCCTTGCAAAAAGGGGATAGCTAGAGGTCTCATTGGCATTCTATAACCGTAGTTGAGTTTATTAACAAACAAGAAATCTCCCACCAGCAAAGTACGCTCCATAGACCCTGTAGGAATACCAAACGGTTGAGTGATAAATGTATGTATTGCCGTAGCAAACACCGCAGCGAAAGTAATAGATCCTAAGAAAGATTCTTTCTTTACTTCTTTTTCTTCTCCACTTAGATAGAAGGTGTCTTTTTCTTCAATTTCAGTTTTAGGGTTGTAATTAACCGTTGCCATATAGATAAACGGTAATACTACTGTAAGAATTTGATTTACAGCATCTACTTTCCCAAATTTCTTCATAAGATGTAAGTGAAAAACAGACATCATAATAGGACCCACAATAGGAAAATAAGATAATACTACCCACCATTTTGGCTGCTCGGTTTCTTTTAAAACTATAAAGTAGTTATAAAATGGTATAAAAGCAAAAACAGGGTTGTATCCCATTTTCTTAAATAGTTTCCACGTGGAAACGCCCATTAGTATAGAGAGAATGAGTACAAAAACGGTATATTTTAATATATAATCCATTGGTTTATTTTTTTAAATTACTATTATTTATTATTGAAATAGAACATCTTTCATACTGAAGTTCCCTTGTTTGCCTATAATCCATTCGGAAGCAATTACAGCTCCTAGAGCAAATCCATTTCGGTTAAAAGCAGTATGTTTTATTTCAATTTCATCAACTTCAGAACGATAGAACACACTGTGAGTACCAGGTACTTCGTCTTCTCTTATGGCCGTAATGCCTAAGGCTTTATCTTTAGTTTCGTCTAACTTCCAACTATCAAAATCAGTATATTTTATAATGCCTTCTGCTAGAGTAATTGCCGTGCCACTAGGAGCATCTTTTTTGTGGGTGTGATGAATTTCTTCTAACTGACAACCATATTCTTCAAAGTTATTCATTAGTTGAGCTAACTTTTCATTCAATACAAAAAATAAATTAACTCCAAGACTAAAGTTAGACCCATATAAAAATGCAGTTTTGTTGCCTTCTGCTATCTTTTCTATTTCAGGCTTTCTTTCTAGCCACCCTGTTGTACCACAAACTACGGGAATATTAAGTTCAAGACAAGTTTTGATATTTTCAAAAGCGACCTCTGGATTAGAAAATTCTATCACTACATCAGGCTGATTAAGATTTTCTAGGGTAGGGGATTCGTTCAGCCTAGCGACCACTTGATGTCCTCTTTTGGTAGCTATTTGGTCTATAATTTTTCCCATTTTCCCATATCCTACTAGTGCAATTTTCATAAGTTTTGTTTTTTAAAATCTATAATTGAGTGAAAACCCTAATTTTCCGTTTTGTAAGCCCCATTGGTCACCAAGTAGAGTAGGAGCGATGGCTAAATCTGGGTCGTTTCTTTGTTCGTGTAAATGAGCGTCCACAACGGCATCAATAATATTAAGTAAATAAATCCCTACCGAAATGGCAATGGCATAATCTCTCTGGCGTTTCATACGGTCCTGTGTATTCCCAAGCACAGTAGCATCTACCCCTCTGATGTTAGAAAATTCGTGTGGCTGATTGTTAAGCTCTGCAACAAAGGCTTTTCGATAGCGTTCGTAATTGTTTTGATTCCAAATAGCAATGCCTACGCTAGTACCTACTGCACCCCATACAATAGGGATTTTCCAATATTTTTTGTTGTAATATTGTCCTAATCCTGGTAATACAGCAGAATAAAGCCCTGCAAGTGTGGGATTGTAAGTCTTAATAGTGGGGTTAGCATTAGCTTTTTCTATTTCTTGTATTACGTCAGCCTCTGTTTTGGAAATACCAGTTGTGTCTACACCGGTATTTTGAGCAAACCCTAGTGAAACGAACAATAAAGCTAAAAAACTAAAAGCCTTAGACATTAATCTATTTTTCAAAAGCATTTAAAATTCTTTCTAACTCTTCTTCATTATTGAAGTCAAAAACTATTTTTCCTTTTTTTCCGTTGGCAGAAGCCTTAATGTCTACTTTTATGTCTAGCAAATCAGAAAGGGATTTTTGAGTTCTTTTTAAATGATTAGGAAGTTCTTTTTCTACTTTATTTCTTTTCTCCTTAGGTTTTTTCAGTCCAGCCGCTACGGCTTCAGCTTGGCGGACATTAAGCTGTTCTTTGATAATTTTATCAAATAACTCTTGTTGTAGCTTTTCGTCTTGAAGGCTTATAATGGCTCTTCCGTGTCCCGCTGAAATAGCTCCAGTTCTAATAGCTCCTTGTACTTCTGGACTTAATCTTAGAAGGCGGATATAATTAGTAATCGTACTTCTTTCTTTACCAATACGCTGACTTAGGTTTTCCTGCGTCATACCTATTTCTTCAAGTAATCTTTGGTAGGTTAGAGCAATTTCGATAGCATCTAAATCTTCTCTTTGAATATTTTCTACAAGAGCCATTTCCAAAAGCTCCTGGTCGTTTACTAAACGAATATAGGCAGGTATAGTCTTTAATCCTGCAATTTGAGAAGCACGGTATCTACGTTCCCCTGAAATAATTTCAAACTTAGCACCGTCTTTTCTAAGCGTGATGGGTTGTATTACACCTAGATTTTTGATAGATTGTGCTAATTGATTAAGAGCGTCTTCGTCAAAGTAAGTTCTAGGCTGGTTAGGGTTTGGATAAATATCTTCTATGTTAATCTCTACGATGCTCCCCATAATTTGCTTCGCACCTTCGTCTGTTGCAGTATTTATGGTTGCCTTTTTTTCGGCATTTAATATCGCTCCTAAACCTCGCCCCATGGCTCTTTTTTTATCCTTCATTTAATAATGATTTAGATTTAATATTTTTAGTTTGATACTTTTTCTTCATTTTTAAGTAAAACTTCCTCAGCAAGTTGTATGTACTGTATAGCACCTTTACTCTCGGCATCGTACATTAGGATACTTTCTCCAAAGCTAGGAGCTTCGCTAAGCCTTACATTACGATTGATAACGGTTTCAAAAACCATATCTGGAAAATGGGTATTTACTTCTTCTACCACTTGGTTGGAAAGCCTAAGTCTTCCATCATACATTGTTAGGAGAAGCCCCTCTATATCCAAATTAGGATTGTGTATATTTTGGACATTTTTAATGGTATTAAGTAATTTGCCTAAACCTTCTAGAGCATAATATTCACACTGGATAGGAATAATAACAGAGTCGGCCGAAGTAAGTGCATTGACTGTGATAAGTCCTAAGCTAGGAGCACAGTCTATAATGATGTAGTCATAATCGTCTTTAACCTCTTCTAAGGCTTGCTTTAACATATATTCCCTATTGTCTCTGTCTACCAGCTCTATTTCTGCTGCAACTAAATCTATATGTGATGGAATAATATCTAAATTGGGAGAGCTGGTTGGTACAATACATTCTTTAGCAGTAACGCTGTGTTCCAAAAGGTTGTATGTAGAGTATTGAACTTCTTCTATTCCAAGTCCAGAAGTGGCATTAGCTTGAGGATCAGCGTCTATAATCAAAACTTTTTTTTCTAAAACGCCTAATGCTGCAGCCAAGTTTGTAGAGGTTGTTGTTTTTCCCACACCTCCTTTTTGATTAGCAATACCTATTATCTTACCCATATTTTTGATTTAAGTTCCAAAAATACAATTTTTTTAATGCAGTCTCAATTTTTAAAATGTAAAAATATGTTAATTTATTTGTAATGAATACTTTAAACTTATAAAAAATTATCCACAATCTAGGGGAAATTGTGGATAATTAGATAGTCAGAAATTGTAATTATTTATCATTCAAACTTTATAGATACCGGAATTCTGAAGTAAGAACGCACCGCCTCTCCTTTGATTTTAGCAGGAGTCCATTTTCCTTTGACAGATTTTATGGCTTTTTCAGCTTCCTTATTAAACATATTGTTTTTTCCCTCCGCTTTTACATTGGTAATAGTGCCATCTCTTTCTACCACAAATGTTACCATTGCTTTTACAAGGCCTTCCTCTCCAGCCATTACTTCATAATCGAAATTTTCTCCTACTTTAGCTCTAAAAGAATCTATTCCTCCAATGAATACAGCGTCTTCGTCTACTACAGTTTCTATAGTATTATTGGTTTTAACTATTTCTGGCGTTGCATTATTATTAACTGTTCCATTCCCAATATTAGGTTTAGTAGGTACAATACTAGTAGTGGATATTATTCCCTCCTTATTTTCCAAGCCAGATGTTGCTGTTTGCAGAACTTTAATACTAGGTAAAGACGTTTCTATAGTTGGATTAGCCATAGGTGTAGGGACACGAGTATCCACTGTTTTAATTTCTACTGTTTTTTCAACTTTCTTAACCGATTGTACTTTTGGTACGATGGGTTTTACTATTTTATCCTCTTTTATTATTGTGGGATCAACAGGCTTTAGCTCTATTTTTACGCCTTTATCAGTAGGGATATGTACCTTTTTTGTTTGCAAATAAGCGTAGGTTCCTCCAATGAAAATCCCGAATAAAGCTACTCCTGAAAATAAAGCCTTTTTGAGGTAATAATCGGCCTCTGCCCTGAGAGAATAGGCTCCATAGGCTTTGTTTCTACCTGCAAATAAGAGCTCATCTAGAGCTTTTTGTTCATTTTGGTTTTGTGAAAAAGTTATCATTTGTCATAAAATTTAAAATTAATACTAAATAAATTTACAAATGATTATTAGTTTTGAGGCTTTTTGCAAAAAGTGATTTACTATAATCAATTTTCTTGCCAAAGTGAATTTTAAGTGTATAAAATGGTTTCTCAAAAGTGTATTTTAGATATAAAAAAATATGTTACTTCTACTGGTACCTTTGGTGCTCTTTATTTTTTGAAAATTTCTGTATTATAGGTTTAAAGAAAACTTTATACTTTTCAGCATCTAAAATTTGTGAATCATTCAAGGCTTTTATTGTAAACCATACACCTAGAGGGGCTAGTATTAAGTTGGGTAGCCACGCAGCCCAATAAGGGTCAAGTTTCCCTTTCCAAGATAGATTTTCTACAGTCAAGTTAAGAACATAGAATGTAATGAATATGACAATAGCAATAACCACAGGAAAGCCAATGCCTCCTTTCCTAATGATGGAGCCCAAGCTAGAACCAATAAGGAAAAATATGATGCAAGTAATGGAAAACGAAAGAATCCTCTGTTGGTACATAATTACTTTACTACGTTGCTTAAGCATTTCGTATAGTTCAGGGTCTTTGTTGTTATTTTTATCTTCTTTAAGAGTGTTTATTTTTTGATATGCATTGTAAAGAATATCTCTTTTTTTATCTTTTTTTAGCGTATCAATTTTAAAAGGTTGTGCAGCTTTTTTATTTTTTGATTTATCTAAATAATTGACATAAAAATTATTCTGAGCTACTAACTCGTTGCTAATATTATCAAACCTAGTCTTTTGCTCTTTTTCTAGCTGAGCGATAGAACCATTGATGTCTAGATAGGTTTGGAATTGATAATTTTCGGTAATTTTTTCTTCTTCTATGGCTTTATTCACGAGCTCGCTTACATCAAAATGGGCTACCAAACTATCAAATTTTATACTTTTGTTAGGTTGTTTAGTCCTTTCATTATAATTGTAGCTAGTATTTTCATCTTCATAAACATAGCCTTTATATAAGATGAGTTTTAGATAATTTCTGTTTTGTGCAGGTACAAATTTCCCCTTAGGGGCAATAATAGTTTGTTGTGGATTATTTCCATTTACTTCTTTGTGGATGATAATACCTTCTAAATTCTCCCCATTTTCTCCAGAAATTTTATCAAATTTTACAGATGCTCCAGGTATTGCCCCGATAAATTGTCCTGCCGTAAAGTTGAGTGCAGGTTTAGTGGCTGCAATATTGTAAAGCATATTTTTAGCTTTTCTGTTGAAATCTGGAATTACATTATTAGAAAATATAAATAAAATACCCGATAGCAAAGTTACAACCAATATGAGCGGACGCATAATTCTAAATAAAGAGATACCAGCGGCTTTCATTGCTGCAAGTTCGTAGCGTTCACCAAATGCACCAAAGGTCATTATGGAAGAGAGAAGTACCGTGAGAGGAAGTACCATATTAACTACACTAACGCCCATATAGAACAAAAGTTTGCCTATTTCAAAGGGAGAAAGCCCTTTTCCTGTAAACTGATAGAGTTTAATCCAAATGATATTAACTAGGAAAATAAAAAACAATACGCTGAATATGAACAAAAATGGTCCAAAAAAAGTTTTAATGATATAGCGATCTAGTTTTTTCAGCATATGTTTATGATTACAAAATCAATTTAAAAGCCACAAAGATAAAACCTCTGTGGCAATTTTTATAGTTTTTTAATAATAATTTTTAGCGTCTATTTTTTAGTATAAAATCAGAAAGTTCCGTCTTAGAGTTTCTGAAAGAAAACCCTTCCGAGACTATGTAATAGTTTTGTGGGTCGGGACAATAGATGTAAGCAGCTTTGGCAACTTCTAGCCTTCCTTTATCAAAATTCATTACCTTTATGAGTTCTAATACTTGTTGGGAAGTGAAGCTGGTGGTATGACTTTGAACTAAGAATGCTTCCTTTTTATTGTCATCAAAATTTTGTTTTTTGAAATATTCCAAAAATTGTTGAAATTCGGTGGAGTTCATTACATTTTCATTTGGTCTCCAATTGGGATATTCAGGGTATTCCTGCTGTATAGGTATTTCATCTACTAGAAATAGACCTTCAAAAGGATAAAAATCTAATAAAGAACGCTGATTGTTTCTCAAAAATACTACAGTTTTGTAAATAGGAATACCGTTTCTAAGTACCGTAAGCTGATGTCTGCCCGCTTCCAAATCAAAGAACCTAAAGAAACCTGTTCTGTTTTCAATAGTCTGGTCAGAAATACTAATGGTGTATCTCCTATAATTAGGGTTAGGAACTCTTATAAACAACTCTGTATAAGTATTAGCTCTGCTATAATCATTATCTTTATTTCTATAAAAATCATTTTTAATACGATTGAGCTTTTGAGTCTCTATTTCATTTGGAAGCATCTCTCTCTTAAAATTATGGTTTTGCCCTAAAGCAAAGGAGGAGATAAGCCCTAATGTTAATATTAAAGATTTCATTTGTATAAATATTTAGAGTTCAGTAATGATGTAGTTTTGATATTTTGATTTATTAAAGCTAAAGATATCAACACTTAAATTTTGGTTATATTTAAAGTCTTTAATATCAATCACTGCAATATCATTGTCTTTAGATTGTTGTTCTAGTTTTAAGAGTTCTTTTTTACCAGCATCTACAAAAAGATAAACATATTTTATTTCACCTTGTTTAGTGGGTTTCATTCTTATTAAGTCGGCTACTTTGCCTGTACTGATTTTCTTTTTGCCTAGATACTCAATATTGTAGCCCTTTTTGTAATCGTCTAGGTAGTTTATAGGAGAAAACATTGTTGTATCATTGTTGGGCATAGCTATGGTAACCTCTTGGTCTTCATCGTTGATATTATAGACTTTCTTTCCGTCGAATATTTGTTCGGTTCCCATTATCTTTAGTTTGTATTGAGAACCGTTGGAGTAGAAGATGCCAGTTTCTGATTTTTGAACTTTATTTTTACCAGAACCGTATAAAAATTTGAAATAAGTATTCTTTTTAGATTTATAATTAGCCGATACACCATCAAGAAGAGTCTTTGCTTTTGCATCAATTTTTTGAGCCGATAGATAAGAGATAGCTCCTAGAGATAGAACAATTAATCCTGTTTTTTTTAATATAGATTTCATAGATTGTTTTTTAATTTCGTCTCATTGATTCCAAAAACTGTTCCAATGATGTTAAATCTTGAATGAGGACTTCCCTCGCTTTAGAACCATTGAAACTGCCTAAAATCCCAGATGCTTCTAGCTGGTCGACAATTCTACCAGCTCTATTGTATCCCAACTTGAGCTGTCGTTGCAACATCGAAGTAGAGCCTTGTTGTGTAGAAACCACAATTCTCGCAGCTTCTTCGAAGAGGGCATCTTTTTCATTAGGGTCAAAATCGCTACTAGAACTGCCATTGTCTTCACCATTATATTCAGGTAATTCATAAGCGTCAGGATAACCTTTTTGCTCGCCTATGAAATCTGCTATTTTTTCAACTTCAGGTGTATCTATAAAAGCACACTGTACGCGTGTAATATCGTTCCCATTAGTATAGAGCATATCTCCTTTACCCACGAGTTGGTCGGCACCAGTAGCGTCTAATATCGTTCTAGAATCCACACTTGCATTTACACGGAAAGATACTCTGGCAGGGAAATTAGCCTTTATCATACCTGTGATGACGTTTACCGATGGTCTTTGGGTTGCAATAATCAAATGAATTCCAACTGCACGAGCTAGCTGTGCTAGACGAGCAATAGGGTGTTCTACCTCTTTACCTGCCGTCATAATAAGGTCTGCAAATTCGTCTACTACCAAAACAATATAAGGTAAATAACGGTGTCCATTTTCTGGGTTTAGTTTTCTCTCGGTGAATTTTTTATTGTACTCTTTAAGGTTTCTACAGAAAGCATTTTTAAGTAAATCGTATCTGTTGTCCATCTCAATACACAGAGAATTAAGTGTATTGATAACCTTAGAATTATCTGTAAGTATAGCCTCCTCGGTATCAGGTAGTTTGGCTAAATAGTGTCTTTCTATTTTGGAATAAAGCGAAAGTTCCACTTTTTTAGGGTCAACTAATACTAGTTTAAGTTCGCTAGGGTGTTTTTTATAAAGTAAAGAAGCTAATATCGCATTGATTCCTACGGATTTACCTTGTCCTGTAGCTCCTGCCATTAGGAGGTGTGGCATTTTGGCTAAATCTGCCATAAAGACCTCGTTGGAAATGGTTTTACCGAATACAATAGGTAAATCCATATCTGTGGTTTGGAACTTTTGAGAGGCAATTACCGAACGCATAGATACCATAGACGCATTTTTTCTAGGTACTTCTATACCTATCGTCCCTTTGCCAGGCATAGGTGCAATAATACGAATCCCCAAAGCCGAAAGGTTAAGAGCTATATCATCTTGTAGTTTTTTAATAGACGCTACTCTTGTACCTACTTCTGGTACTATTTCGTAGAGAGTAACAGTAGGACCGATGGTTGCTTTTATCTGTGCGATACCTACATTAAAGTTTTTTAGAAGTCCTACAATTTTGTTTTTGTTTTCCTCTAGTTCTTCTTTATTGATGGTGATTTCTTCATTACCATAGTCGGCTAGTAGCTCAATACTAGGCATTTGGAATTTAGCTAATTCTAATCTATGGTCATACAGTCCGTGTTTTTTTACTAATTCGCTAGCGATATCTTCGCTTTCTACAACTTCCACAGGAGCTGTTTTTTCTATACTGAAATCAATATCATCATTATTTGAAACTTCTTCCTTCTGGGGTGATTCTAAAGAAACCTCTACAATATTTTCCTTTTTAGTTTCGGAAGTTTTGTTAGGCGTTGCAATGATTTCGGCTGTAGATTGAGGTTCTAAATCAAAGTTTATATTATCAAAGGAAATATTTTCTTTTTTAGCAGGGATTTCTACTTTTGGAGTAGAGCTAATATTATAGGTTGGTTCTTCTTTAACTAAATTATCTACATCAGAGTCTAAATCTGTAGTATCCTCAGTAGAGGTGTCTTCCTCGTCTTCGTTATCTTGGAAACCTGTTTTAGCTTTAATATTTTCTAAAGTAGAAGTCGCTTTATCGTTAAGGTTGTCAAATTTAGCTTTAATAACACTCGGACGAAGATTAAACTCCAAAACAAAGTATAAAGCAATACTGGTAATAAGGATAAGCCAAAGCCCGAAATCTCCGATGAATACGCTTAGATAATCATATATTTGAAAACCATATACACCACTTAAAACACCTTCGCCTTTGGTAATGGCTCCGATAAAAATAGGCAACCAACAAATAAAAAATAACGAATGAGAAAATGCTTTTAAAGGTTTAAAGTATTTCTTTTTAAGAACTAAAGTTCCTAACATAAAGATTAAGAAAGCAATAATAAAGGCACTTATTCCAAAACTTTCAAAGATAAACAAATTTCCTAGCCAATCTCCAAATTTCCCTATAAAATTAGAAGATTTTACAGATTTATCCGTAAGCATTCCTGCTTGGCTTTGGTCAGACTTCCAACTTCCCAAATAAGAAATGAAAGAAAGAACTAAAATGGCAGAAATTAAAATTAAACTTACACCTATGACAATACGCCCTTTGGATAAGGTTTTGCTAGGGGTTTTTATATCTTGTTTTGGATTCATACTCTAAAAATTATAAGAATTGCAAATTTAACAATTAACAATGATAAAATAGGCTAGACTACTTAGAAATTAGTATAACTCTCTCTTGTAGAATGTGTAATTTTCATTCTCATATTTGGCGTAAATGTGTTGCACACCATTACTTAAAATAATTTCAGGCGATTTTATAATACTATTATATCTCGCGATTTGTTCAAAAGTGACTTCGGTAAGAGGAACGGAAGGAGCTTTGCACTCTATTAAAATTTTAGGTTTCGCCTTTTCTGTAACTAGTAAATCTAGGCGTTTTGTTGTTCCGTTAAGCTCTAGCTTTTGTTCTGTGATAAGGGCAGAAAGATGATAACCTTTAGTCTTGTGGAAATAATGTATCCAGTGTTGTCGCACCCATTCTTCAGGTGTGAGCACCAACCACGATTTTCTTGGTAAATCGTAAATAAAAAATGTATCTTTGTCTTTCTTAAACTGGAAATCAAAAGTTTCCTTAAAATCAAGTTTTGGAAGTTGCATTTTTATGAAAGAGTTAGAAATAATCCTCAAAAATATTAAAAATAAAGAACTTCTCCCTATTTATTTTTTTCATGGGGAAGAGCCTTATTATATAGATGTAGCGGTAAAACATTTCGAAAATGAAGTCCTAACAGAAGATGAAAAAGCATTTAACCAGACCGTAGTTTATGGTAAGGATACTACTTATTCGGAAGTATTGGCATTGGCAAGGCAGTTCCCAATGATGGGAGACAGACAGCTTATTGTACTCAAAGAGGCTCAAGATATTAGACTTACGGAAAAAGAAACAGAAGCCCTAGAAGCCTATGTTAATAATCCTGTGCCGTCTACCATTTTGGTAATTGCTCACAAGCATAAAAAAGTAGATTCTAGAAAAAAGTTTGCTAAAATTTTGGCTAAGAATAAAATGCTTTTCCTTAGCGAGCCTGTCAAAGATTGGAATTTACCTCAATTTATACAAGATGAAATTTCTAGAGCAGGGCTGAAAGCAGAACCTAATATTCCCACAATTTTAGCTGAATATCTAGGGAATGACCTTTCTAGAATAGCTAATGAAATCAATAAACTTAAACTGATTTTAAAGGAAGGAGAGGTGCTTAACAGTCTTCTTGTAGAGAAACATATTGGGATTAGTAAAGATTATAACGTATTTGAATTACAAAAGGCATTAGGAACGAAGAATGAAGAACAAGCGATGAAAATAGCTTATTACATCGGTAAAAATCCAAAATCTAATCCGTTTGTGATGATGTTGGGTAGTTTGTATAATTATTTTTCTAACCTCATTGTTTTTCATAGCCTTAAAGGTATGTCACCACAGAGTATCGCAGCGGAGATGGGTGTTAATCCTTATTTTATTAAAGATTACGAAACTTCGGCGAGGCTTTATCCACTAAAGCACGCCACTAGAATTATATCTATTCTTAGAGAATTTGATATGAAAAGTAAAGGTTTAGGAGCAGTAAATATGACAGATGCTGAGCTTCTGAAAGAAATGGTTTATAAAATTTTGAATGTAGATAAAACAAAAGTTAAAGTATAATTAAAAACTGAAAAAATAAAGATTCTAATTATGAAAAAAAATATCATTGTGGCTTGTTTGAGCTTAATGCTTTTAGCCTCTTGTAATAAAGATAAAGAGATATTAAATACACTTAACGAATATAATCTTTCTATGGAAGAAAAAGGTTATCATTTCGGTGATGTTATCAAACTTCCAGAAGAGGTTACCAAAAATGCTGAAACGATAAGTGTTAGTTTTGGAGATAAGGAAATATCAGACCTTAAGGTTACGCCTGAAGTTTTTAGTCTAGGCGATAACGAGGTATCTTTTGTTATTAAAACTAAAAGTGGAGAAACATTAACTCAAGACGCCACTATCTATGTTTTTGCTAAAAATCCAGAACAAAATTTAAGCTATACTATCGTTAATGAATACCCGCATAGTATCGAAAACTTCGTTCAAGGATTTCAGTTGGAGGGTAATACTATTTACGAAAGTGATGGGCAACACGGTAGCTCCAGAATCCTAAAGTATAACTTAGGAAGTATAACGCCTTTGGCTGTAACGCCACAGTCTAACGATATTTTTTCGGAGGGTTCTACGATTGTGGGCGATAAAGTCTATCAATTGACTTGGCAAAACAAAAAAGGATTTATTTATGATAAGGCTAGTTTAAAACTTTTATCAGAATTCCCTTATCCTGGTGCAATAGGCGAGGGGTGGGGACTTACCTATGATGGTAAAAATCTTATTTTATCAGATGGAACAAAAAATCTCTATTTCTTAAACCCTAATAACCCGTCTGAAATTACTAAACAGATTGCCGTAGCAGGAAACACCCAAGCTTATGACCGACTTAACGAGCTGGAATATTACCAAGGGTTTATTTACGCTAATGTGTGGCAACAACCATATATATTGAAAATCAATCCAAATACAGGAGAAGTTGTAGGTAAATTTGACTTTTCGGAGATAGCTAAAAAACATACTACAGGGGAAGATGATGTCTTAAATGGCATCGCTTTCAAAGGTGAAAATATGCTAGTTACAGGAAAAAATTGGGACAAAATCTACGAGGTTAAGATTAAATAATCTAGTGGAGTGCGAACCATTATTTTTATTATAAGTTTTTGGGTAACAAATCTTTCTGCACAGATTCTCATACCTATAGATAACCAGGTATTAAAATCTGTGCAAGATATTTTTATAGACGATTATGAAAATATCTACCTATATCAGAGTAACGATTTTAGCTTTACCAAATATAACATACAAGGGCAAAAGCAAGGGCGAATAATGATGGTGTTTCCGTTTAAGGTTCAATCGGTGCAAAATCCTTTTAATATCGTTTTGTTTTCAGAAAATCAACAGGAGATAAAAATGTTAGACCAAAACCTTAACGAAATTCAAAGTCTTAAGCCTAGCCAGAGTGCTAGCTATATCAGCCATTTGTATATGGAAAATCTACAATTGATGTGGCTACTTAATCCTATGTCTAAAACTTTATTGCAGTATAATTTCAGAGAAAATAAATTACTAAACTCTTTTATTTTAGATATAGATTTTAATGATATTAAAGATTTTATCGTAGATAATGGTTTCTTATATTATTTGCAAAATGACCATTTAATAAAAATGTCCTTAACCTCAAAAAAAACTCAAAAAATGGAAGTGCCATTTGCTAGGAAGTTAAGACGAGAAGGAAACTCTATTTTTGTGATTACTAATACTTCTGTAATTGAGCTAAAAGAGGATAAATTAAAAACTGTTTTTTCTGAACCTAAAGCCCAAATTGTGGAAAAAAATAACAATGGATATTTGGCATTGATAGGGGACAAATTTTATCTTTACGGACTTTTTTAAATCAATAATTTTTTTTCAAAAAAACAAATCTATGCATATAGCAGTAACAGGAAATATAGGTGCAGGTAAAACCACACTTACCAAGATGTTGGCGAAACATTACGGTTGGGAGGCGCAGTTTGAAGATGTAGATGATAACCCTTATTTAGACGATTTTTATCACGATATGTCTAAGTGGTCTTTTGCCTTACAAATATATTTTCTAGGGAGTAGATTTCGTCAAGTTAAAGAGATTAGAGAGAGTGGCAAAAACATTATTCAAGATAGAACCATCTACGAAGATGCTCATATTTTTGCAGAAAATCTAAACGAAATGCAACTCTTAAGCGATAGAGATTATAGAAACTACACATCGCTTTTTGAGTTGATGAAAACTTTTGTTTCCGCTCCAGATTTACTGATTTATCTAAAAGCCTCTGTACCTAAACTAGTAGGGCAAATTGCCAAAAGAGGTAGAGATTATGAAGCAGAAATAAGTATAGACTATCTTTCTAAACTTAATAATAAATATGAAAGTTGGATACAAAACTATAAAGAAGGTAAGCTTCTAATCATAGAGGTTGACGATTTAGACTTTGTAGAAAGACCAGAAGATTTTGGCTCTATATTAGAAAGGATAGACGGTCAGCTTAATGGTTTATTCTAAACTCTGATAAATATCATTTTTTATTGAAATTAAAAATTCTAAATTTGCCGAACAAAATTTAAAATTAAAACAATGAAAAAACTATTTTTAGTAGGTGCTGTAGCACTTTTTGGAGCTGTAAATGCTCAGGAGTATAAGCCAGGAACAGGTGATGTTACAACGGAATTTGGCTTAAAAGGAGGTTTAGGTGATACAAAGGTGGAGTTGCCAGGAAGTAATGCTTATTTCAAAGCTAGATATTTCAAAACAGATAATATAGCTTACAGAGCAACTTTGTCATTAGGTACAACTTCTAATACTAAAGATGTTGATTCTTACTCTGCTGAGGGGACAGATCTTGAGAAACACACCACTGGTAAAGATAAAACATCCAGTACAGGATTCTTACTAGGGTTTGGTTTAGAAAAGCATTTCAAGGGGACTGAAAGGTTATCTCCTTATGTAGGCGGAGAATTTTTATTAGGGTATAACTCTCAAAAAGTTTCTTCTGAGAGAACTACGGTTAACTCTGGAGCTAATACAACTGCTTATAAAGGTAGTTCAGACTCTAGTACTAAAGGACCTAACACTTTTAGCTTTGGAGTAAGAGGGGTTTTTGGTGCAGATTATTACTTTACTAAGAGAGTTTTCTTAGGAGTAGAGGCTGGTTTAAGCCTTATGTACGGCTCTGAAGGGAAAACTACAACTACTAGTTCACATACCGCAACTTCTGGAGGTACAACAACATCTAAATCATATACTTCAGAACTTCCTGGTGGTAGCTCATTCAACATCACTCCGTCTGTAGTAACAGGTATTAGATTGGGTTACGCATTCTAAGTGTATAGGTTTTTACTAATATAAGTGGAAAAAAGTCAGCAAAACATTGCTGACTTTTTATTTTTTTATTATCTTCGCAGTAATAAAATTAAAACAAAATGAAAAAACTATTTTTAGCAGGTGCTTTAGCACTTTTTGGGGCTGTTAACGCTCAAAGTAATGGACATTTTAAATTAGGTGCCAATGTAAGTTTACCAGTAGGTGACTTTGGTAAAGTAAGTTCTATAGGTATAGGTGCTGATTTAGGTTATATGTTTAATGTAGCTAAAGATTTCGAGTTAGGTGCTGTGACAGGTTATACTCACTTCCTTGGAAAAGAATACAAAACACCTGTCGGAACGCTTAAGGCTGATAGCTATGGGGTTATTCCAGTTGCCGCTTCTGCCAAATATAATGTTACACCTGAGTTCTTTTTGGGAACAGATTTGGGGGTTGCTTTTTCTACAGTAAAAGATTCAGGTACATTGTTTTACTATAATCCAAAAGTAGGTTACCAATTCTCTAATAATGAGGTTGCTCTTTCTTACAAAGGATTTAGTCAAAATGGTGGAAGTTTAGGAGCAGTTAGTTTAGGATACTTCTATAATTTCTAGTAGAAAGTAGAAAATTAATCTAATAATATTGGGGTTGGAAAATTTTTCCACCCTTTTTTTATAATAAATGAGAGGAGTTTTTTTTACGATTATGTAAGATAGACTGAAATCAGTTTATATTTTTTGTATCTTCCAGAGTAAGTTTGAAATGAGGTAGAGTTTTGTGTTACTTTTAAAGCATACAATGTACTATTATTAATTTTGATTGAATAATACCAATAAATTAAACGTTTTTAAAGATAAAAAATACTTTTTAATTATACTTTAAAAATAAAAAGTTGTTCGTTTGATCGAAAATTAACTATAAAATACTAGCAGTGAACAACTTGAATGCAAATTGTAAGAAAATTTTGGAAGTATTGAGAAAAATAATAGCTAGCCCCCTTTTCCTTTATTAGGGAAAAAGGTTAAGTTGAAGAGTCTAGAATTCCAAAAGTATTCCAAAACTCAATTTTATTTGTTTAAGAAATAGTGGAAAAGAATTGAAACCCTCTATGATCAGTTTATATGATTAGAAGAAATTATGCTAAAACATTTGAGGGTTTCAATTTAACTATTCATAAAAAATATTTCAATCGTAAAGTAAATTACTTTAAAAGTTTAACATTGTTTAAAATTAAAATGTGTATAGTGACTGTTAAAGTTTAATACTTTGTATAAAAACTTTAGCTTTTTCTTTCCAATCCGATTCTTCTAAAAGAATTTTCACAAATGCAGTGCCTATAATACCGCCATCGGCTTGTTCGGTAACTGTGGTAAAGTCGTTTTTATTTTTAATCCCAAAGCCTATCATTAGTGGATTTTTCAGCGGTAATGAGGCTAATCGATTAAGGTAATCTTCGTTTTTCAATGTTTTGGACTGGTTGCCTGTTGTGGACGAAGAACTCACCGCATACAAAAATCCAGAACTTAAGCTATCCAAATACAAAATTCGTTCATCAGGTGTTTCTGGCGTTACCAAAAAAGTAAAGTTTAGATTAAATTTTTTGAGAATGGATTGGTATTTTTTTTCAAACTCAATAGGAGGAAGGTCAGGGATAATCACTCCATTAACGCCTGTTTCTTGGCATTTCTGACAAAACTTCTCAAAGCCATAAGAAAGCACAGGATTGATGTAGCCCATCAAGATTATTGGAATGTGAATTTCTCCTTTAGTTTTTGCTAACTGTTCAAAAAGTTTCTCTATTGACATTCCGTTTTCTAAGGCTTTAATATGAGCTTGTTGTATCACCTCACCATCGGCAACAGGGTCGCTATAAGGCATACCAATCTCCATCATATCAGCTCCTGCTTCTTGAATTATTTTAATGATTTCCGCAGTATCTTCCAACTGGGGAATACCTGCTGTAAAGTATATATTTAATTTTTTCATTTAGAGTATTTTAAGGTAAAAGAGTACAAATTATAAATAGTATAGCTAAGCAACCAATTATAATAAGATTGATATTTCTTTTCACTATTTTCTTTTTCTTATTTAGTATGATAGCTTCTATAATCATTGCAATAAACCATAGAAATGAAAACAAAGTAATAAGAAAAATAATAGCTCCTGCGTCTCCTGTGCCACAACGCCTGTCAGGAGCCGTGTAATCTAAATAAGAAAAAGCCATAGGAAGGGCTAAAATCCAAGATAAAATTAGAATAACTATTCTTACTACAATATGGATAATATTACTTTTCATAGATTAAACATTTAGATAGTTTAAATAAGTTTCCATATCTTTATCGCCTCTACCACTTAGGCAGATGACAACAATGTCTTCTTTTCCAAACTTCTTTTTATCCAAAACCGCTAATGCGTGAGCACTTTCTAAGGCAGGAATAATACCTTCCGTTTTAGTCAGATTGAATGCGGATTTTAGAGCTTCATCATCGTTGATGCTTAAAAATTCGGCTCGTTTTTGTTGGTAAAGATTGGCGTGCATCGGTCCAATCCCTGGATAGTCCAACCCCGCAGAAATAGAGTAGGGCTCAATCACTTGTCCGTCTTTGGTCTGAATAACCAAACTCTGACTGCCGTGCAAAACGCCAATGCTCCCCAAAGCTGTTGTTGCAGCAGTTTCTCCAGAATGAACGCCCAAACCACCAGCTTCTGCCGCAATAATATTGACTTTCTCATTATTCACAAAATGATAAAAAGTCCCTGCGGCATTACTACCGCCGCCCACACACGCAATGAGGTGGTCGGGATAATCTCTGCCTTCCTGTTCTTGTAGTTGGACTTTAATTTCCTCTGAAATAACGGACTGAAACCTTGCCACCAAATCAGGGAAAGGGTGAGGGCCAACCACGCTACCTATGATATAGTGGGTGGTTGTAGGATTATTTATCCAATCTCTTAAAGCCTCGTTTACAGCGTCTTTTAAAGTTTTAGAACCCGAAGTCGCAGGAACGACTTTAGCACCCAACATCTTCATTCTGGCAACATTAGGAGCTTGTCGGGCAATATCTATTTCGCCCATATAAACAATGCACTCCAAGCCGAGCAAAGCACACGCCGTAGCAGTGGCAACACCGTGCTGTCCAGCACCTGTTTCGGCTATGATACGCTGTTTGCCCAACTTTTTTGCTAAAAGAGCTTGTCCTAAAGCATTATTGATTTTGTGGGCTCCTGTATGGTTTAAATCTTCTCTTTTAAGGTAAATTTTAGTACCATATTGTCGGCTCAAATTGGGTGCAAAATATAATGGAGTTTCTCTCCCTACATAATTTTTTAATAAATCTTTGAACTCCTTTTGAAAATCTACCGAATAAATGATTTCCAAATACTTGTCTTGTAGTTCTTTAACATTAGGGTAGAGCATTTCGGCGATAAAAGCACCGCCAAATTCACCGTAATACCCTTCTTTATCTGGATTCTGATAATTCATTTTAATCTATTTCTATTGATACAAACTTAATTTAAAATTTTTAATAAGTGCCACATCTTTATTGCCTGCGGAAA
The DNA here is from genome assembly GCF_009663465.1 of Riemerella anatipestifer. Taxonomy (GTDB): domain Bacteria; phylum Bacteroidota; class Bacteroidia; order Flavobacteriales; family Weeksellaceae; genus Riemerella; species Riemerella anatipestifer_C. The sequence goes on along the minus strand of NZ_QXHU01000001.1, from coordinate 391,042 downwards.
CTTCAAATTTACTATTGATGTCTAAAGCGATTGGTTTTTGTTTAATGGTTGAGATTTTGCCAATGTTCTCATTAGAAATACCACCGCTTAGAAAATAAGGTTTTGTGAGGTTTAACTTATTCAGTAGTTGCCAATCAAATCGTTTACCTGTTCCGCCAAAGGCTTTACTATTCGTATCAAAAAGTAAAAAGTCTATTTCAGATAATTCTGAAAATTCCGAAATATCAGGAACGGTTTCTCCCACCCGTATCGCTTTTATAATTTGGATTTCTTGTGGAAGTTTACTCTTTAAATCACGAATAAAATCAGAAGTTTCATCGCCGTGTAGTTGAACCAAATTAAGTCGAGCCTCCGTAACGATTTGCACTATTTTTTCGTTGGTTTCATTTACGAAAACGCCCACTTTTTGCCTATGCTTTAACGAAGCGATTTCCTTAAGTACTAAATGATTCAATACATATCTTGGTGATTTTTTATAAAATATAAAGCCGAGATAATCGATTTTTAAATCTATAATTTCCCGAATTTGATTCAAATCGGTAAGTCCACAAACTTTTATTTTAGGTGCAGATTTCATTTTTTATTTTATTTCTTCAATAAAAGATTGTAAAGCCATTCCAATATGGTCTTGTTTCATAAAATATTCGCCCATCAAGAAAGCGTCAAAGCCATTGTTTTTTAGTTTTTTATAAATTTCAGAGCTATAAATGGCACTTTCGGCAACGCTTAAAGTGCCTTCAGGCAATTGGTTTCGCATTCTAATGGCGTGTTCGTAATCTACTTCAAAAGTATTGAGATTTCGGTTGTTAATACCTACCATTTTTAATTTGGAATAATATTTATCAAAATCTTCACCACTATAAAATTCCAATAACACATCTAATCCCAAGTGGTGTGCCGTATCTGTAAGGTCTTCAATCTGGGATTTAGTCAAAATATTGGCTATAAGTAAAATACAGTCTGCACCGTAGGCTTTGGCTTGATAAATTTGATAATCATCGACAATAAAGTCTTTCCTTAGCAAAGGTATATCGTAAGTATTGGCTTCTTCCAAATCGGTTAAACTTCCCCCGAAAAAAGACGTATCTGTCAATACAGACACACAAGCCGCTCCGTATGCCTTATATAGCGGTAAAATCGCTTGGATTTTAGCCTCTATGTTGATGTTGTTTTTAGAGGGTGATTTCCTTTTAAACTCGGCTATAATCCCGTATGGATTGGACTCTAAACTCTCAATAAAACCTCGTGTAGGCTGGTGAAAAAACGGAGTATCCTTGAGCTTTTCTAATGGTGTTTGCTTTTTTGCTTGTTGGATTTCTTCCTGTTTGCAATTTACTATTTTGTCTAATATGGTCATTTAATTTGGGCTTTTAGAGTGTTTGTAACAAGTTTGTATATGGTCGTTTACCATACCGATGGCTTGCATAAAGGCATAAATAATGGTAGTCCCTACGAATTTAAACCCTCTCTTTTTTAAATCTTTGGATATTTTATCTGATAGCGGGGTAGAGACGGGTACTTCTGATAGGTTTTTAAACTCATTTTTAATTGGCTGATGCTCCACAAAACGCCATATATACTGGGAAAAAGTGCCAAACTCTTCTCTAACTTTTATAAAAGCCTTGGCATTTTTAACCGAAGATTCTATCTTTAATCTGTTGCGGATAATCCCTGTATTGCAGAGTAATTCTTCGAGTTTAGCTTGGTTGTAGGTGGCGATTTTGGTATAGTTAAAATCATCAAAGGCTTGTCTGAAATTTTCTCTCTTTTTCAAAATAGTTATCCAACTCAATCCTGCCTGAAACCCTTCTAACAAAAGCATTTCAAAGAGTTTTTTATCTTCAAAAACAGGCTCTCCCCATTCTGTATCGTGGTAATTGATGTAAATTTCATCATTGGTTACCCAGCCACATCGTTCTTTATTTTTTGTTTCCATTAGGCTATTATTTTATTTAAACAATCTTTAGCTTTTCCTTCTAACAAACTTCTTTTTGCTAACTCAAAACAGTTTTGATAATCCCCATATTTTTTAGTATTATAAAGTGCCATTGCTGCATTGGCTAAAACGACGGCGTTTTGTTCTGGAGTGCCTTTGCCGTCTAATATATTAAGGAATATAGCTGCGGCTTCCTCTTTTGTCTCGCCACCGTAAATTTGGTCTTCTGAAATATTTTTAAACCCTAATTCTTCGGCGGAATAAATGTATTCTCCGTTTTTATCAAAAATTTTGGTATCTTGGGTAAGGCTAATTTCATCATAGCCATCTAAGGCGTGGACAAGCATAAATTCGGCATTTTCCTTTTGCAATAAATACTGATAAAGCCTCGCTATCTCCAAATTATAAACGCCTATCATACTGTATTTGGGCTGAACGGGATTAACTAAAGGTCCTAATAAATTAAAGAAAGTCCTAAGTCCCAACGCTTTTCTAAGAGGTGCTACCGATTTTAAGGCAGTATGAAACAACGGTGCGTGAAGAAAACAGATATTCCCTTTTTCTAAATCTGATTTTAGTCCTTCTGAATTATTTTTAAATTGGTATCCTAAAAGTTCCAACACATTAGAAGAACCACTTACCGAAGAAACTCCATAATTACCATGTTTCGCCACTTTTTGTCCAGCTCCTGCAACGATAAAAGAGGCTAAGGTAGAAATGTTAAAGGTATTTTTGCCATCGCCTCCTGTGCCTACAATATCCACTAAGTCTTGAGTTCCTAAATCTACTGGAGTAGCCAGATTGAGCAAGGCCTCTCTAAAACCCATCAACTCTTCTAAAGTGATGGCTCTCATCATAAAAACACTTATAAAAGCCGTGGCTTCGGTCTCATTAAATTTATTTTGAGCCAATTCTATCATAACAGACTTCGCCTCCGATTTACTAAGTGTCTGATGATTAAATAGATATTTTAATATTTGTTTCATAATTTATTTTTTACAAACAGCTCCTATGAAGCATTTAGAAAATTAGTCAAAATAGCTCTTCCTAAAGGTGTTAAAATACTCTCAGGATGAAACTGAACGGCGTGTACATCGTAAGTTTTGTGTTGAAGTGCCATAATCATACCTTCATCATCAACAGCAGTTATTTCTAATTCCGAAGGGAAATCCTCAAGATTTACAGCCCAAGAATGATATCTGCCTATTTCTATATTTTTCGGCATATTTTGAAACAGAAGAGCATCTGTCTTTATAATTTCGGCTTGTGTCGCCACACCGTGATAGATTTTATCTAAATTAACCAAACATCCTCCGAAAGCCTCCGCAATGGCTTGTTGCCCAAGGCAAACTCCCAAAATGGATTTAGTAGGAGCATAGGTTTTAATAACCTCTAACAATCGTCCTGCCTCGCTAGGAATACCAGGTCCTGGCGAAAGTATTATCTTATCATATTGCTCTATATCTTCTAACGGAATTTTATCGTTTCTAAAAACATCTACCTCAGTACCTGTAATCTGCTCTATCATTTGAACTAAATTATAGGTAAAACTATCGTAATTATCAAATACTAATATTTTCATTTTCTTGTGTTTAAATTTTTAAGCTCTATTTTAGAGTTTCTGCTTTTTTAATGGCTTTTTTCAGGGCATTTAGTTTATTATTAACCTCTTGTAGCTCGCTTTCTGGAGAAGATTTCGCCACAACTCCAGCTCCAGCTTGATAATAAAGATGATTGTTCTTGGCTAAAAAAGTTCTAATCATAATCGCTTGGTTGCAAGTCCCATCAAAGCCTACAAAACCAATACAGCCTCCATAATATCCTCTTGAAGTAGGCTCGTATAAATCAATAAGTTCCATAGCTTTGTATTTAGGAGCACCACTCAATGTACCCTGTGGAAAGGTAGTGGCTATCATTTCGTAAGGGTTAATATTGTCGCTCAATTCGGCAGTTACTTCGCTTACCATATGTATCACTGATGAAAAAAACTGGATTTCCTTTAGTTTAGAAACGCTAACATTTTTCCCCAATTTACTAAGGTCATTTCGAGCTAAATCTACCAACATCGTATGTTCTGTATTTTCTTTTGGGTCGGCTTTTAAGTCTTTTGCCGCCGCTAAATCTTCCTGAATATTTCCCGTTCTTTTAAAAGTACCCGCGATAGGGTGAATAATGGCTTTTTTATTTTTTATAATTAACTGACTTTCAGGACTAGAACCCATCAATTTATAATCACCATAATCAAAGAAAAATAGATATGGCGAAGGATTGATATTCCTTAAAGCTCTATATACTTGAAACTCATCACCTCTGTACTTTTGCTGAAATCTTCGGCTAAGCACCATTTGGAAAGTATCTCCTCTAAAAGCGTGTTTTTGAGCTTGTTTTACCATTTCTAAAAATTTTGCATCTTCAAGGTTAGAAGTTTCTTGTTCTACGCTTTCAAACGGATATATTGCTATGGATTTATGATTGATAATATCTTCTAAATAAGATATTTCCGAATTTACCCCCTCTATCTTATTCTCTATAATTCTCATTTCATCATTGGTGTGATTAAAAGCAATGATATATTGGTAAAATCTATATCTAAGAATTGGGATTTCCGTTTCTTTGTTTTGAGGTTTAAACTGAATAGATTCAAAAAAAGGAATAGCCTCGTAACTCGTATAACCGAAAAACCCTTGAGCTACCTTATCAATAGCACTTTCCACCTCTTCACATTTGAAATTTTCTGCAAAACTTTGGAGTACATCAGTTAGAAGAATACCTTCTTGAAAGTTTAATTTTTGTGGTGGCTGGTTGGGGAATTTAATTTCATAACTTTCATAATTATTTACCTCTATACCAGCAATCGCATTTACGCCTATAAAAGAATAGCTACCGTTATCTGCGTTATGTTCTGTACTTTCCAAAAGAATAGTATCTCTATATGCATCACGAAGTTTTAGATAAACTCCCATTGGAGTATGTAGATCCCCCATAAGGGACTTGGATTCTGTTTTAATACTAATCATTTTTATTAAATCTATTTAAAATAAAAAACTCCTACGATAATCCGCAGAAGTCTTTATTGTTTGTTACTACCCTTAAATTTGTTTTCTCACCCAAAAAGCTAAATACGATAGAAGTTCAGACCCTGCTTAAGAGTTTGACACCACCACTTTTGTATTACACTATTTGTTTTCACCCAGCAAATGTAATATTTTTTTATTAAAAGACAATGTTAAATCTGAAATTTATTTTATCCAAGTTAAAATTGATTTGATGTACTTTTAATTTTATTGATGACTACCATAAATTTAAAATAATATGTTTCTACGGTAAAAAACTTTTTGTAACTTTGTGTTTTATTTATAAAAATATATTAAAATAATGGTAAAAATCACACTCCCTGACGGAAGTATCAGAGAATTTGAAGGAGTAGTAACTCCTTTAGAAGTAGCAAAATCTATTAGTGAAGGGTTGGCTAGAAATACCATTTCGGCCATGGTAAATAATAAACAAGTGGAAGTAACCACCCCAATAACCGAAGATGCTACGGTACAACTTCTTACATGGAATGATGATATGGGAAAGAAGGCTTTTTGGCATTCTTCTGCTCACCTTTTGGCACAGGCAATATTGGCGTATTATCCAGAGGCTAAACTTACCATTGGACCTGCCATAGAAAATGGCTTTTACTATGATGTAGATTTTGGAAACGAAACATTATCTGAAAAAGATTTTGAAAAGATAGAGCAAAAGATGCTAGAAAATGCCAAGAAAGACTCTACCTTTAAACTTTATGCTATCTCCAAAGCAGAGGCTTTGAAAGAATATGCTGACAATCCATACAAAACGGAATTGATAGAAAATCTTAATGACGGAGAAATTACTTTCTGTTCTCATGATGATTTTACTGATTTATGTAGAGGAGGGCATATACCTTCTACTGGGATTGTTAAAGCAGTTAAGATACTTAACGCTGCAGGGGCTTATTGGCGTGGCGATGAGAAAAATCCACAATTGACTAGGGTTTACGGAATATCTTTCCCTAAACAAAAAGACCTTAAAGAATACCTAGAAAGACTAGAGGAGGCTAAACGTAGAGACCACAGAAAATTGGGGAAAGAATTAGGTTTGTTTACTTTTTCTGAAAAGGTAGGAGCAGGATTACCGCTGTGGTTACCTAAAGGAGCGGCTCTTAGAAAAAAGTTAGAAAATTTCCTTTCAGAAGCACAAAGAAAAGGCGGTTACGAATTTGTAATGACTCCACATATCGGAAACATAGAATTGTACAAAACATCTGGGCATTACGAAAAATATGGAGCAGATAGCTTCCAACCAATAAAAACACCGCACGTAGGAGAGGAGTTTTTATTAAAACCAATGAACTGTCCACATCACTGTGAAGTTTATAAAGCACAACAATGGTCTTATAAAGACTTACCTAAAAGATATGCGGAATTTGGCACAGTATATCGTTATGAACAAAGCGGCGAATTACACGGGCTTACCAGAGTAAGAGGATTTACTCAAGATGATGCCCACTTATTCTGTACGCCAGACCAACTATTGGAGGAATTTGAGAAAGTAATAGATTTGGTGCTTTATGTATTCCAATCTTTGGGGTTTGAAGACTTTATTGCACAGGTATCGTTAAGAGATAAAGAGAACAGAGCTAAATACATTGGTTCCGAAGAAAATTGGGAGAAAGCAGAATCTGCGATTATCACAGCAGCTAAGAACAAAGGGCTTAATACCGTTGTAGAGTACGGGGAAGCAGCGTTTTATGGACCTAAATTAGATTTTATGGTTAAAGATGCTTTGGGTAGAAGTTGGCAGCTTGGAACTATACAGGTAGATTACAATCTTCCCGAAAGATTTGATTTAACCTATGTAGGTAGCGATAACGAAAGACATCGCCCTATTATGATTCACCGTGCACCTTTTGGGTCTATGGAGAGATTTATTGCTATTTTAATAGAAAATACAGCAGGTGATTTCCCACTTTGGTTAAGTCCAGATCAATATATATTACTTCCAATTAGTGAAAAATATACAGATTATGCTAAAAAAGTTTCACAATTATTAGAAAATCACGATATTTGCGGACTGGTAGATGAGAGAAACGAAAAAACGGGTAGAAAAATCCGTGATGCAGAGATGAAAAAAATACCATTTATGCTCATTGTAGGAGAGAATGAAGCAGGTAATCAAACTGTATCTGTAAGAAAAAGAGGAGAAGGAGATTTAGGAGAAATGAGTATAGAGGGCTTCGTAGCGTATTTTAAAAACGAAGCAAAGATTATAAAGTAAGGTCTAACAATTAAAATTATAAAGCCATAGCAATTAGAAAAAAAATTAACAGGTCAGCACCGCGTCGCCAGCAGGAGGATGCGCACATGATTAATGAAAAAATCCGTGCTAAAGAGGTTCGCCTTGTAGGGGATAATGTAGAACCAGGTATATATCCGCTAGCCAAAGCTAGAGAATTGGCAGAAGAACAAGAACTAGACTTGGTAGTAATATCTGATAAAGCGGAGCCTTTCATCGCTCGTATTATGGATTATAAAAAGTTCCTTTATGAGCAGAAGAAGAAACAAAAAGAGCTTAAAGCTAAACAAGTAAAAGTAGTGGTAAAAGAGATTCGTTTTGGACCTCAAACCGATGACCACGACTACGAATTTAAGAAAAAACACGCCGAAAAGTTCTTAGAAGAAGGTTCTAAACTTAAAACCTATGTGTTTTTTAAAGGGCGTTCTATTGTTTTCAAAGATCAAGGAGAAATACTTTTATTAAAACTTGCTCAAGATTTAGAGCACGTTGGGAAAGTGGATCAGCTACCTAAATTAGAGGGCAAAAGAATGATTATGATGATGAGTCCTAAGAAAACGAAATAAATATATATTGATAACAAAACAATAAAAAAGCAAAAAAATGCCAAAATTAAAAACGAAATCAGGAGCTAAGAAGCGTTTTGCTCTTACCGGAACTGGTAAAATCAAAAGAAAAAATGCTTACAAAAGTCACATCTTGACTAAGAAGGAAACTAAGCAAAAGAGAAATCTTACGCAAACTTCTTATGTTCATTCATCTGACGAGAAAAGCGTTTTGAAGCAATTAGCCATCAAGTAGTTTTTATAAATCAGTGATTCGGTTTATAAGAATTCAAAAAATTCAAACAAGTTTAACCCTGAAATGGTGCCACTAAGAAAGTGTTAAAACTTCGCCCATTTCAAAAAAACAAATTATTAAATTATGCCAAGATCAGTAAATTCTGTAGCGTCAAGAGCACGCAGAAAAAAAGTAATGAAACAAGCTAAAGGTTTTTTCGGTAGAAGAAAAAATGTTTGGACTGTTGCTAAAAATGCCGTGGAAAAGGCAATGCAATATGCCTACCGTGGTAGAAAAGAGAAGAAAAGAAATTTCAGAAGCCTTTGGATTATGCGTATTAACGCAGGATGCAGAGAATACGGAATGTCTTACTCTCAGTTTATGGGAGCTCTTAAAAAGAACAACATCGAGTTGAACAGAAAAGTTCTTGCAGACCTTGCAATGAACCACCCTGAAGCATTCAAAGCTGTTGTAGACCAAGTAAAATAAATGTTTAATTTTTTTGTTATCAATATTAAAGAGGGAGTAATTAAAACTCCCTCTTTTTTATTTGTGTTTATTAAGAATTTGTATTATTTTTAGTAATTAAAATTTATAATTAAATACAAATGAAAAATATTGTAGTAATAGGGGCAGGAACAATGGGCAATGGGATAGCCCATACCTTTGCTCAAAATGGTTTTAAAGTCAATTTAGTAGATATTTCGCAGGAAGCACTAGACAGAGGTGTTAATACTATTTCTAAAAATTTAGATAGAATTATTTCTAAAGGACATCTTACCGAAGCTCAAAAAGAAGAAACGCTAAACAATATTACCAAAAACACTTCCTTAGAAAATGCTGTTAAAAGTGCTGATTTGATTGTAGAAGCCGCTACTGAAAATACAGAACTGAAGTTGAATATCTTTAAACAAATAGATGCTTTAGCTCCAGAGTATTGCATTCTCGCAACCAATACATCATCTATATCCATCACTCAGATTGCAGCGGTAACACAAAGACCTGATAAAGTTATAGGAATGCATTTTATGAATCCTGTTCCTATTATGAAATTAGTAGAAATTATCAAAGGTTATTCTACTTCTAAAGAAACTTTTGATGTGGTTTATAAAATATCAAAAGACTTGTCAAAAGTCCCTGTGGAAGTTAATGATTATCCTGGGTTTGTAGCCAATAGAATCCTGATGCCAATGATAAACGAAGCTATAGAAACTTTATACAATAATGTAGCTGGAGTAGAAGAAATAGACACCGTGATGAAGTTAGGTATGGCTCATCCTATGGGACCATTACAATTAGCAGATTTTATAGGTTTAGATGTTTGTTTAGCTATCCTTAATGTTATGTATGATGGCTTTAAAAATCCAAAGTACGCCCCGTGTCCACTATTGGTAAATATGGTAATGGCAGGAAAATTGGGGGTAAAGTCGGGAGAAGGTTTTTACGATTATACCGAAACTAAAAAGGCTGAAAAAGTAGCTCGTATGTTTTCTAAAAATTAACAAAATTTAATTCAGATTAACAGAAATAATTGTTTATCTTTGCAGAACAAGATTCTAAAGTTAGAATATCAAAATTTTAAAACCAATGAAATTACCTAAATTTTTATTAGCGGACAACACAGAGTTTCCAGAAGACTTATTCGTAGTTCACACCGAGTACCCTAGATTCATTCTTAATGTGGAAGAGGAAGAAGTAGAGTGGCTAGATGATTTAGAAGGAGATGATGAGGAAAGTATTGCGGACGAAGCTACTAAAGCTGTAGAGGCTGCATTTAAGTGGTGCGATGCTGAATTAGAAAAATATGATGACGAAGATTTAGACTAAAAATGGTTTGAACTTGTTATTAACATAAAGGCTGTTGCTAGGGGATCTAGTAGCGGCTTTTTTGTTGTATTTTTTAAGAAAAAACAAAATAGTTATTCTCATATTTTTAGAAAGTGTCAAAAATTGAGTATTTTTGGAACATTCTAATTTTTGAAAAAAGAAAATCTAAAAAATCTAATAATGAGTAAAAGGATTTACATAGAAAAAAGAGGGATTTTTGATGTAGAAAGTCCCAAAATTTTCGATGAAATAAAAAATATATTACCTAATATTAAGCAGGTGAAGGTTTATAACATCTACGATGTTTTTGGACTTAATGATACTGATTTTGATAAGGTAGTATATAATGTATTTGCAGACCCTGTAACCGATGTTTTGCATTATGAAAATCCTGCTAAGAGTTCATCTTTTGCTATGGAGTTTCTACCAGGGCAATATGACCAAAGGGCAGATTCTGCGCAGCAATGTATTGTATTGCTAACAGAAAATATCCAAGCTAAAGTAAGAAGCGGAAAGCTAGTAGAAATAGAGGGTATCAATAAAGAGGAACTACAAAAAGTAAAAGATTTACTCATCAATAGAGTAGAGTCGCAAGAGAAAGACCTTTCTAAATTGGAAATCCCAAAAGAGGAAACGCCTAAAGAAGTTGTAGTTTATAATGATTTTATCACTTTAAACGAATCACAACTAAAGGAGTTCTATACAGAGCAAAACTTCGCCTTTGGGTTAGACGATTTAGCTTATATACAAGATTATTTTAAGTCAGAACAGAGAAATCCAACAGAAACAGAGCTTAAAGTTTTAGATACTTATTGGAGTGACCATTGCCGACACACCACCTTTGAAACAGAACTTAAAGACATTCGTTTTGAGGGACAGTTTAAGGCTACTTTAGAACATATTTTTAAAGATTATTTAGAAAAAAGAGCGTTTTTAGGACGAGAAGCTAAACCTGTTTCGTTAATGGATTTGGCTACTATTTGTGCTAAATATTTCCATAAAATGGGAAAACTAGATAATCTTGTGGTTTCAGACGAAATCAATGCTTGTACGATCAAAATAGATGCTGAATTTGATGGTAAAAAAGAGCCTTGGTACCTTTTATTTAAAAACGAAACTCACAATCACCCTACGGAAATAGAGCCTTTTGGTGGAGCATCTACTTGTTTAGGTGGTGCTATCAGAGACCCGTTATCTGGGCGTTCGTTTGTGTATCAGGCGATGCGTCTTTCGGGAGCGGCAGATGTATTAGAGCCTATGGAAAACACGCTCAAAGGTAAACTGCCTCAAAGAACAATTACCAAACAAGCGGCTAATGGCTATTCGTCCTACGGAAATCAGATTGGTTTAGCGACGACACAAGTTTCCGAAATTTATCACGAAGGCTATCGTGCTAAGAGGATGGAAGTTGGTTTTGTAGTAGGAGCTGTACCCGTAGATTGGGTAAAAAGAGAGCAACCTAAGGCAGGAGATTTAGTCATTATTTTAGGAGGTGCTACAGGTAGAGACGGCGTAGGAGGTGCTACTGGAAGTTCTAAAGAGCAAGACGAAACTTCTATCCATACACTATCTACCGAGGTACAAAAGGGTAATGCTGTAGAGGAGAGAAAAATACAAAGGCTTTTCAGAAATCCAGAGGTTACAAAGTTAATTAAAAAATCAAATGATTTTGGTGCTGGAGGGGTTTCGGTAGCAATAGGCGAAATAGCTGAAAATTTGGAGGTTAATCTTGATGTTCTTCCTTTAAAATACGAAGGGCTTAACGGAACCGAATTAGCCATATCCGAATCCCAAGAGAGAATGGCGGTGGTAATAGATGCCAACGATAAAGATAAATTCATCAGCTTTTGTAAGACAGAGAATATTTTGGCAGTAGAAGTTGCTAAAGTTACAGATTCTGGCAGAATGCAAATGTTTTGGAAAGGTGATAAGATTGTGGATTTAAGCCGTACATTTTTGGATACCAATGGCTGTTCTAAAAAACAAGAAGTAGCGGTTAATCACCTTCAAGAAGTACAGACAGAAAGGTTAGAATTTAACGAAACTAACTTTAAAAAATTATTAGCTGATAAAAATGTAGCCTCTCAAAAAGGGTTATTAGAAATGTTTGACTCTAGCGTGGGAGCAACTACGGTAGCGATGCCTCTAGGTGGAAAACATCAATTAACACCAATGGAGGGAAGCGTTCAAACTTTACCAATTATGGAGGCTAAGGATATAGAAACTGTTTCTTTAGCCAGTTGGGGATTTGATGCTGCCATTTCGGAACAAAACTCAATGGTAGGAGCGGCTAATGCCGTGGTGGAAAGTGTAGCTAAGATTGTGGCAATGGGTGGAGATTTCCGCAAAATTCGTTTAAGTTTCCAAGAATATTTTGAAAAACTTGGGCAAAATCCAGATAAATGGGGGAAACCATTAGCCTCGTTGCTAGGAGCTTATCATGCTCAAATGAACTTTGAGTTAGCCGCTATTGGAGGGAAAGACTCTATGTCTGGTACTTATCAAGACATCAATGTACCGCCTACACTTATTTCGTTTGCGTGTGCAGATGGTCAGAAATCAAATATCATTTCGCCTGAATTTAAAAAAGCAGGAAATTTAATTTATCATTTCTATCATCAATTTCAAGAAACAGAAGAAGCTAAAGGACTTCCTAATTATAATGATTTAAAGGAAATATACACCTATATTTTCAATCAAATTAAAGATAAAAAAATCGTTTCTGTAAAAACCATAAAAGAAGGTGGTCTTGCTGTGGGATTAGCTAAAATGGTTTTTGGAAATGGGTTAGGAGCGATAGTTAATGCTAATGATACAGCTTTATTAGAAAAAAATATTGGTGGATTACTTATTGAAAGTACAGAGCCTTTATCTCACCAATTACTACAAAAGATAGGTGAAGTTAGCAATGATAAAAAATTAGTAATCAACAATGATAGTTTTGATATAGACGATTTGAAGAAGGTCTATTGCCAAACTTTTGAAACGCTTTTCCCAACAAAGGAAAAACAAAAAATAGAGCTAGAATTAGATACCCAACTCAATTCTATTGAACCTAGAACGATTATCATTAAAAAACATCATATTACCAAACCAAAGGTATTCACGCCTGTTTTCCCAGGTACTAATTGCGAGTATGAAACACTTAATGCCTTCCGAAAAGAAGGAGCAGAGGTTTCTATGAAGCCACTGGTTAATCTTAACCACAATGCTTTGCAAGAGAGTATCAAAGCGTGGGCTAAGGAGATAGACCAATCCCAAATTTTGGCTTTTTCGGGTGGTTTTTCCGCCGGAGACGAACCAGATGGCTCTGCCAAATTCATCGTAAATGTGCTTAAGAATGATATAATGCGTGAGGCTGTACACCGACTTTTGGAAAGAGATGGTATGATTATCGGTATCTGTAATGGCTTCCAAGCATTGGTAAAATCGGGTCTATTACCTTATGGTGAGATTAGAGATTTAGACCAAAATTCCCCTACTTTGGCTCATAACAGTATCGGCAGACATATTTCTCAAATGGTTAATGTGAAGGTGGTTAATGAGGATAGCCCTTGGCTTAAAGGTATGAAAGGGGAGATTTATACCATTCCTATTTCCCATGGAGAGGGACGATTTATGGCATCAGAAGAAGTGATTACTCAATTATACAAGAATGGACAAATTGCGACACAATATGTAGATTTAGACGGAGCTATTGCTCACGGTATGCCATACAATCCTAACAATTCTCTATTTGCGATTGAGGGTATTACCAGCCCTTGCGGTAAGATATTCGGTAGAATGGGACACCCTGAACGCTATGCAGAAGGATTGATGAAGAATATCCCAACGGCAAACTATCATAATATATTTAAGAACGGGGTTTCTTATTTCAGAGATTAAATTGAGTGAATGTTTTAGAAAAATAATAAATAAATAAAAAGTATAAAAATGAGTCAAAAAGGAGCTATGCTTTACGAAGGTAAGGCGAAACAGGTATTCGCTACGGATAAAGCAGACGAGGTGATTGTTCGTTTTAAAGATGATGCTACGGCATTTAATGCTCAAAAAAAAGGACAAGTAGATAAGAAAGGGCAAATGAATAACGCCATTACAACGCTTATTTTTCAATACCTTAACGAGAAAGGGATTCCTACCCATTTTATTAAACAGCTAGACGACAGAGAGCAGTTAGTGAAAAAGGTGGATATTATTCCACTAGAAATGGTAGTGAGAAACTATTCTGCGGGAAGTATGGCACAGCGTTTAGGTATGGAAGAAGGCATCAAATCTCCTATTACTATTTTTGATATTTGCTATAAAAAAGATGAGTTGGGAGACCCACTAATCAACGATTATCACGCCATATTTCTAGGAGCTGCTACGAGAGAAGAACTAGACGAGATGTATTCCTTAACGGATAAAATCAACCAAATTCTAATTGAGTTATTTGATAAAATGAATATCATCTTAGTGGATTTCAAAATAGAGCTTGGTAAAACATCGGACGGACAAATCATTTTAGCTGATGAAATTTCTCCTGATACTTGCCGACTTTGGGATAAAGATACAATGAAAAAACTGGATAAAGACCGCTTTAGAAGGGATTTAGGTGGTGTTACAGAGGCATACGAGGAAATTTACGAAAGACTAAAAAAAGTGTTAGCATAACTAACCCATATTTAGGATATATTAACTAATGAAAAACTTAACTGAACATAAGGAAACTTATTTAAAACAGTTTCAACATCGTCCGTATGGGAGAAATCTGTTGAGAACAAAACAAGAAGAGGCTTTAGACGCTCCACAAGAAGAGTGCGGTATTTTTGGACTGTATTCAGAAGACAATTTGGATACCTTTTCATTGTCTCAATTTGGGCTTTTTGCTCTTCAGCACAGAGGTCAAGAGGCTTGTGGTATTTCTGTGAGTAACAGCGGAAAAATCATCAACATTAAAGATGAAGGGCTTGTTTTAGATGTCTATAAAGAAATTAAAGACCCCGAAGATTTTATGGGTAATGCTGTAATAGGGCATACCAGATATACCACTGCTGGGGATAAGAAAAAATACAACTATCAGCCGTTTTTCGCTAAAAATGAGTACGACCAAATTATCCTATCCATAGCTCATAATGGCAACCTAACCAATGCTATGGAACTAAAGCAAGAGTTAGAAGCAGAGGGGGTGGTTTTTAGAGCAACTTCCGACTCTGAAGTTATCCTAAGACTTATCCAAAAGAACTTAGATTTAGGGCTTCGTGGAGCAATAAAGGTAACGATGGAGAAGATAAAAGGAGCTTACTCTGTGGTGGGTATGACCCGAAACAAATTCTTTGCTTTTAGAGATTTTAACGGCATTCGTCCGTTGGTACTAGGGGAGATGAAAGAAGGGAATACCTATGTAGTTGCTTCTGAAAGTTGTGCTTTAGACGCTGTGGGAGCTACCTATGTAAGAGATATTAAACCTGGAGAAATCATCTACACAGGTGAAAACGAAGAAGGGCTAAAATCTTACATGGTAAAAAATGATTGTGAAAGAAATATTTGCTCTTTCGAGTACATCTATTTTGCACGACCAGACTCCGAGATGGAGCAGATAAATGTACACGAAATTAGAGAAAAATCTGGGGAGAAAATTTGGGAACAAGCTCCTGTAGAAGCTGATATTGTTATAGGTGTTCCTGATTCTGGAGTACCAGCAGCTATTGGGTTTTCTAAAGCATCGGGCATTCCGTTTCGTCCTGTTTTAATTAAAAATAGATATATTGGTCGTTCTTTTATCGTGCCTACACAAGAGATGAGAGAGCGAATAGTGAATTTAAAACTTAACCCTATTATTTCCGAAATTAAAGGGAAACGAGTAGTAATTATAGACGACTCTATTGTAAGAGGGACAACTTCCAAACGATTGGTGAAGATTTTAAAAGATGCTGGAGTTAAAGAAATCCACTTTAGAAGTGTATCTCCGCCTATTATTGCACCGTGCTATTTGGGGATAGATACGCCTACGAAAGATGATTTAATCTCTGCCAATATGAGTTTAGAAGAACTAAGAAACTATTTAGGTGTGGATACCCTAGAGTTTTTAAGTTTAGAAAATCTTAAAGCTATTTTAGGCTCGGATAAACATTGTTTTGGTTGTTTTACAGAGCGTTATCCTGTAGCTAAAGGTTGAGTTTTATAGTATCATTGGCTAATTATGAAGATTCCATACAAAGTTGAAATTAAAATTGTAGATATACAGAGCAGAATCATTGAAAAGGAAATATTGTTTGGAATTAAAATTTTTCAAAACGAAAATGAGTGGATTAACATATTCCCTCTGAAAACCAATGAAAATGGAACAATAGTACTATTTCAAAATCAAATAGTAGAAAAAATGGGAACCGTTGCTTCCGTTTGTTTACTAAATAACATAAAAGTTGAAGTTGAAATATGGAACTGTAGATTAGTTAAAGATATTATCAATCATATCAAAAAATTAAACTCAATGAACTTTGAGATAATAAAAAATGAGCTAGTTTCAATAGGATTTAATAGGAATCAGGCGGAAAACTATGCGCTAAGGAGCCACAAAAAAATCAAAAATGATTTTATTTCTTGGGCTCCTTTTTTTGATGTGAAAAATTGTGAATTGAGGTTTGAGAAATATAAAATTTCCGACTTTTGGAATGGTGAAAGCGAGAAAATATATAAATTTATTGTAGTTTCATCAATGATGAGCTGAAGTTAAAATGGTGAAAATTATTGATAAGGTTTTATAGAAGATTGGGAATGTGTTATGAAAGTACAGATAATTAGTGATTTACATCAAGAATTTGGGACATATGAATTAAGTTTTCATAGTGCTGATTTATTGATTTTAGCAGGAGATATAAATATAGGGACTAAAGGAATAGATTGGATAAAAACAAAAATTAAAGATATCCCTGTAATTTATGTGCTTGGAAATCACGAGTACTATAAGGGTTCTCACCCAAAAACTTTAAACAAAATCAAAGAAGCATCAAAAGGTAGTAATGTTTTTGTTTTAGAAAATGATAGATTGGAAATTGATGGGATAAGATTTCATGGTGCAACTCTTTGGACTGATTTTTCTCTATTTGGAAGTCCTATAAAGTATGGAATACTATGTCAAGATAAGATGAATGATTATAAAATGATTCGTAAAGATCCATCATATTCAAAGATGAGGACTATTGATACATTTAAACTCCATCAATTCTCAAAAATTTGGTTAGAAGAAAGTTTGGAAGTGTCTAAGGAGTTTAGGAATATTGTAATAACTCATCATGCACCAAGTCCAAAATCTATTCCTGATGAATTTAAAGACGATTTCTTAAGTTCTGCCTATGCTTCGGATCTAGAGGATTTGATACTTAAATATCAACCAGAATATTGGATACATGGACACATCCATACCCCAACAAAATATAATATC
Source organism: Riemerella anatipestifer (assembly GCF_009663465.1). Taxonomy (GTDB): domain Bacteria; phylum Bacteroidota; class Bacteroidia; order Flavobacteriales; family Weeksellaceae; genus Riemerella; species Riemerella anatipestifer_C. Next base: position 373,757 of record NZ_QXHU01000001.1, on the reverse strand, counting down.
GGAAAAACTAGAATAATTTGTAATCCGCATGGTTATATTGATGAAAAATATAATGGATATGAAAAAGAATTAATAATTGAATTGTGATAAAAACAGAACTGTTGGCCGTAATTCTATGAAAACTATACTTCAAATACTGTTGCTTTTATTAGTGTTTGTTTCTTGTAAATCTGAGAAACAAAAACAATTGGAAAAAGAAATCATAGGAGAATGGAATCTCGTAGAGAAAAAAGATGTAGAGAAGCAAAATAATAGAACTGAAGAGCCTCCTTTGCAAATTTTTAAAATTCTTGGGGGATTTATTTTCAAAAAAAACGGGACCGTAATTGATAAATTAGGTTTCTTTGATGTGAACGAAGATAAGCCAAGAAATGAGCAAAGAATTAGATATGTTGGAGACTCAACTCAATATAAAATTAAAGATGATAGTCTTAAAATATTCGATCCAATACGTAAATCCTGGAGTAATTACAAAATCATTTCATTAACAACAGATACTTTAATTCTTCAAAGTCACAAAGACTTTTATATTAAATATGCTAAAGCCAATTACCAATTAAATTCCAAAGAATTTTACGACAAAATAATAATTTCATCTTCTGGATGCTATGGAACTTGTCCGATTATGGACATTGAATTCAATAGCAATGGCGATGTATATTACTTAGGAGAAGATTACAACCTTATTAATGGTGCTTATATTTCGAAAATACCTAAATCTGAATATAAATTAATTGAAAAAGAATTTAAAAAATCAAATATATTAAGTCTTGAATGTAATTATTCAGCTCCCATTACTGATTTAAATACAGTAACTGTAACATTTGTTAAAAATAAAAAAGTAGTCAAAACAATTTTTGATTATGCTACTCAAGCACCAAGTGAATTTATAATAGCATACCGAAAAGCAATGTATGCTTATCAAAAAATGAAATTAAAGAAGCTAAGTCCAATTGTTGGATTTCCAAATTCGACTAGTTTTTCAATTTCCAAACGCAACAAACTCTTGCATGTTTCACAGTCTGAAAAATTTTTACTTCTAAACGAAATAAGAAACGGTAGAATAGTTTCAAAAGATATTACTCCAAAATACAAATTAACATTTTATAGTGAGGATGATTTTGAAATAAAAAGTGTTATCTATTCAGATGGTAGGTATTTTAAGTCTGATAAATATACTTATGATATTGGGTACAATTTCATGGAACAGCCCCAAATAGATAATCAAACGGAACCATAATTTTGAGAGAACTATGGCTAATATAGTATTTACAAAAGGCGGGGGTTAGGGAATAGTAGAAGATTTAGTGATATTTATTCGCAAAATGCTTTTCATTCCCACAATTTTGTTTAATTTAGTGACATTGAGAAAGCATTTGCTACAGTTGAACTGAATTGAACTTAAGGTTCATTTCAGTTCCGCCCTTCGCAAATACTCAACCGTTATACGACATTTATGCCCCCTGATATGAGAAATATTTTTTTATCTTTTCTTTGTTTTTTAGGTCTAACTTCTTGCAATGAGCAAAAACTTTCAGCAGATGAATTGAAACTAATTCAAGAAATAAATTTAGACCAAGAAACTGCACTAAAAATCAAAAAAAATTCAACAAGCGAATTTCAAAGAACAATAGGACATTCTGACAGAGAAATGCTTTTTGAAAATTTTGAATCCTTAAAAGCATACTCTAAAAATCTGCCGAAGGCAATAAAAATTACTGCGAAAGCGAATGATGCTTCGGATATTGTGAGAAATTTAAATGAACAACTTCTCACAAAAGGCTTAATAATTTACAAATCTGAAGAAAATTATGGACGCGGAGATGACACAATTACAATATTACAATCAAAAAATAAATTTGAACCTCTTTTATTCGAGGCAACGAATGCAGTAAACTATGATATTTATACACCTCAAATTATTGAAAGGTTAAAACTTTGGGATTCGTATTATGGTATAAAAATCTACGGAGTTGGTTTTGACTTCGTTTCTGGAGAATTCAAATCCAAACCAAAGGATTTAAGTAAGTTTGCAAAAGAAATGTATGATTTTTGTCCTGATATTGTTGACCAAGGAGTTGGTGATATAATTGAATTAGAAAATACATTAAAATCAACAAACGATTTCTTTCTTTGGTGGGATTAAAAAACGTTGTATAACATAGTATTTGCAAAAGGCGGGGTGAATGTCTAATAGAACTACCAGTTGCATTTAGTCGCACCTGCTTTTCCGGTTCACATTTTTTTAGTAATTTAGTTTCGTGGAAAAAGCATTTGCTACGGTTGGACTAAATTGAATTTTAGATTTATTTCAGTTCTGCCCTTCGCGAATACTTTTTTCGTTATTTGCTATACTATTAAAAATAATATTATTAAAATGCAGAATATGAGGTGATTAATATTTGTGGTGACTTTAATTTCTTTTATCTTTCTTTTTTTAACTCACAGATTTATTTATCAATTGGATATAAAAAATAAGTATGGATCTGAAGAAATGAATATGGTTTTGGATATTGATAAAGAAATGTGAAATTTTATAACTATGCTTTTTTAGAAATGGATTCAATTAGCAAAAAAGTAGGCGAAATTAGGCAAGCAAATAGCGAATCTGATTAAAATTGAGTCTGAGGATACTTTGATGTGGAATATGTCAAAAGAAATTAAAAATATAGGAGAATACAAATCGCAAAAGGTGATCACTAAATTTGATGGCTTGGTTTTGTGAACAAATGGACTGTATAAATTTAGGAATTATCAGATTTAATTTTTGAAATCAGCTATAACAAAGGGCATTTTATATAGTTTGACAAAAAATATAAATCTTCTAGAAATATTTGAAACCAATCAATTTTTAGAAAACCATTATGATGTAAAACCCGTAAAAATTAGTTTAAAGCAATACCGTAAGATTAAACTTAACTATTATGAAAACTCTGTTTTACATATGTGAGAAGCATTTGACAAAGGTGGAACAAGAAGTATTGAGGGAGAAAGCATTACAAATAAAAGCCAATTAGACATTAAAAGAAAATCTATGCAGGAAAGAATAAAAAATAATTACAATCTAATTGAACTTGATAAAGCAATTACCTTATCCAAAATCATAAAGAAGCATACCAGATAACATCGGATTTGTAATAAGCGGGGCTGATGGAATATTTGTAATTCTTAGTCGCAAAAAACATTTCGTTTGCGTTTTTTTATTAAGTTTGAAAAGCGAAAATGATTTTTGCTAAGGTTAGATTATAGAAAATTTAGGTTTCCAAATTCCCACCATTAACAAAATTTTTAGATAGTATTGAAAACAATGATTACAAAGCTAAAATTCGGTTTCTACAAAGCTAAAATTTCTACTTTAAAGCTAATTTTTCTATTTATTTTTATTTTAATTGAAATATCTCTTATTTATTTGAGACAACAAAATATGGATAACGAAAGTAGTATAAGAATAATTAAAATTATAATGTTTATTTTTATTTGGTGGTTTCCCCTAGTGACTGGAATTTCAAATAGTTTTAGAAATATTTATTTTAGTCTAATTTGGTTATTGATTTGTCTGATTTGGATAAAAGTTTCTCCCAATTTTGAGAACTCCATTCTGCCTTTGCTGACTTATATTTGGGTAAATTTTGCAAGAGTAATATTTAGATATTTTTTTAAATATGAGCCTATCTTTATGCTAATAAAGAATTTTCCGCATCATACATATAATAAAATAGAAAAGCGTAAAAGTGAAAAATATGATTTTATTTTTTCGTTGATTGTTTTTATAGTTGGAGTAATATTGTCAATAAGATTATCATAATGAAATGTTATTGAAAAATCTAAAGGAGAGAGTTGTCCTAAGACTTAAGCAGTATCGAGTTTTCGTAATATAGGCAGTTTTGTGTAAAAAAAATTAAGGATTATATTAAAATCAGTACTTCTTATTTTTCTTATTTTCATTGGAATTTTAATTATTCTTCTTGATTCATCTTTTGGAGATTTATGCTGTATAGTGTTTATGCTGTTTTCTGTTTAATTTTCATTATTTGACCAAAAAATCAACCAAAAAGAAATGCTTATTTTTCTTATTAATTCTTTTACTTACGACAATTTTATCTTTTTTATGAAAACAAAATTTTCATAAGAATATTTATTTGGAATCAATTATATATGAATCAAATGGAACTATAGTGACTAATACTTTTGAAACAAGAATGCAACATCAGCGTAGTATAGATTATAAAAAGGACAATTACGAGAAAAAGGGTAACGAAGTTTTTTTAAGACAAATCTATTACTGAATTAAAGGATAATTTATTTACACAAAATATCATAAATGACAGCCTAGTTGCTCTAAATCACAAAAGTTTAAATCATTAACTATAAAATGTAAGTAAATTCCAACACTAAGAATTGATGAATAAGATTGTTGTCGCAGAAGAAAAAATGCAGATGTAAAAATAAAATTATAATAGGGGAAATATAAAGAAGCAGCAAAGGGAAGATACTAGATATATAAGGTAAATTCGTAAATTTAACAGTTAGAATCAAAAAAGGTGGCTATGATAGCACAAGCTATAGCAACCAAAGATAGAATCAACAAAAGTAACGAATTTATAAATAGAAAACTTACCTTTGCAAAGGTATAATATTTTTGAAATGCAAATTGGAATTACTCAAACACTCGAAATAAAAGAAAAAGCAGATAATGGTTGGCTACTAACATCAGCTAATGGTGAGCAGTGCCTACTACCTAATATTTTCACTTTACCCAATATGGAGATAGGGTGCAACTTAGAGGTATTTGTTTATCAAGATGAAGGAATACTCAAAGCGACTACGGAAATACCTCTTTGTCAAGTCAATGAATTTGCTGTCCTGAATTGTGTGCAAGTATTACCTAGTGGTGCTTTTATGGATTTAGGGGTTATCAAGGATTTGTTTGTCCCGTATAAACAACAAAAGGGTAAAATGCAAGAAGGCAAACGCTACCTTATCTATGTTTATGTAGATGAAGAAACAGGGTTACTTACTGGAACCACTAAGTTTAAAAGAAATCCTCAATATCAAAATTTATCATTAAAGAAAGGGGAGAAGGTAAACCTTATTCTCATGAATGAAACAGAATTAGGTTGGAATGTTATCATTAACCAAAAATATATTGGGCTGGTTTATAGTTCAGAGATTTACCGAAAACTTTACCCGTTAAATGAAATAGAGGGCTATATTAAAAATATCAGAGAAGATGGTAAAATAGATGTAAGTTTACAGCCTGAAGGTTATACTAATATAGATGAGTTTAGGCAAAAAATATTAGATAAACTAGAAGAAAATTATGGATTACTTTACCTATCTGACCAGTCCTCTCCAGAAGAAATAAAGGCAGAACTCCAGATGAGCAAAAAAAACTTTAAAAAAGCCATTGGAGGTCTTTATAAAGACAAAATAATAGAAATATTAGACGATAAAATTAAACTTCTATAAAAATGACTAAGACTGTTTTTTATCTAAAAACTTGTAGTACTTGTAAAAGGATTATGCAGAATTTAGACTTATCGGATTGGAACTTAAGAGAAATTAAAAGTGAACTAATAAGTGAAGAGGAACTCTCCCAAATGTATGCTATTACAAGATCTTATGAAGAGCTTTTTAGTAAGCGTTCTACTCAAATTAAAGTAAACAATATAGATGTGAAAGAGTTGAAAGAAGAAGATTTCAAAATGCTTTTACTACAACATTATAGCTTCCTAAAACGGCCTGTATTTCTTGTAGGAGAAGAAGATATCTATATAGGTAATAATCCTAAAATGTTAGAAGTATTACAACAAAAGTATTTTTAGCAAAGAAAAGGATATAAAATAATTATCAGCTATTTTGTAGTAAGCCTCATTGAGGCTTTAGGGTATAATAAATTAAATTGTATGAATTTATTCGTTTTTTTTGTAGGCATAATTGATGCCATTTTATTGCTTTTTTTCTAGTGTTTTTTTATATCCTTATCAACAAAAAGTTGGACTGAAGTGCTAAAACGAATATTTGAAATGCTAATGAATTTAAAAATTAGTGATTTTAGCTAAAAAAATTGCACAAAACAAAAAAATGTTTATCTTCGCATCCTAAATAGAATAGATTCAATGAATTTTAATATGTTACATTATCATCATCATTCAGTCGCTTAGGCGAGGTGATAGAGGTATGCTGTAACTGGTACATAATATTTCAAAAACCCGTCTGAGTAAATCAAGCGGGTTTTTTCTTTCTCTCCATTTTGATTTACTCGGGCACAAAGAAAAATATGAGTAGACTAAAAATTGCCATTCAAAAAAGCGGTAGACTAAGTGAAAAGTCTTTAAAACTCTTAGAGGAGTGTGGTATCAAAATCTCTAACGGAGATAGAAAATTAAAAGCCGAAGCCAAAAATTTCCCAGTAGAAATACTCTTTTTGCGTGATGATGATATTCCGCAATATGTAGAACAAAGTGTAGCTGATATTGGTATCTTGGGCGAAAACGAAGTATGGGAAAAAGATAAAAATGTGTTGGAAGTAGAAAAATTGGGCTTTGCAAATTGCAAATTATCATTAGCTATTCCCAAGGACGAAAACTATACAGGAATCGACTTTTTTCAGAACAAAAGGATAGCCACCAGTTACCCTAAAATTCTTTTGAGAAGAAGAACATCAAGGTATTAATTGAAGAGATTGGCGGTAGTGTGGAAATTGCAACGGGTATTGGCTTGGCAGATGCTATTTTTGATATTGTAAGCACGGGAAGTACGCTTTTAATGAACGGATTAAAAGAAGTTGAGGTAGTTACCAAAAGTGAAGCGGTACTTATTTCGAATCCGTCATTAAACCAAGAAAAACAAGACATTTTAGATCGATTATTATTTAGAATCAAGGCGGTAAAAAATGCTTTGGAAAACAAATATATCTTACTTAATGCACCCAATTCGGCTCTTGAAGATATTCGCAAAGCATTACCAGGTATGAAATCGCCTACTATTCTACCTTTAGCAGAAGAAGGCTGGAGTAGCTTACATTCTGTGGTGAAAGAAGATGAGTTTTGGGACGTAATAGATAAGCTCAAAGCCTATGGGGCACAAGGGATTTTAGTAGTTCCTATTGAAAAAATGGTGTTGTAACTCACGATTAAAAATTTATGAAAAAGTAATGAAAATAATAAAAAATCCAACTAAAAAAGAATGGGCAAAGCTCGTGCAACGCCCTGCCGTAGCACAAGAAGAACTATTTACGCTGGTCAATCAGGTTTTTACTGATGTTAGAAAAGAGGGTGATAATGCTGTAAAAAAATACAGTCTTCTTTTTGACAAAGTTAATTTGGAGAGGCTTGAAGTAAGCGAAAATCAGTTGGAAGAAGCTTCAAAAAATGTTTCTGAAAACCTGCAAAACGCTATCATCTTGGCAAAAGGAAATATTCAAAAATTTCACGCTGCTCAAGAAGAAAAAAAACAGATTATAGAAACCACTCAAGGCGTAAAATGTTGGAGAGAAAATCGTCCTATTGAGCAAATTGGGATTTATATTCCGGGAGGGTCTGCTCCTTTGTTTTCAACGGTTTTAATGTTAGGAATTCCTGCAAAATTGGCAGGCTGCAAAGAGATTGTATTATGCACACCTCCCAACAAACAGGGCGAAATTAACCCCGCTATTTTATTTGCTGCAAAGTTGGTTGGAGTTACCAAAATATTTGCGGTGGGTGGGATTCAAGCTATTGGTGCAATGACCTTTGGCACGCAATCTATTCCTAAAGTAGATAAAATTTTTGGTCCAGGAAATCAATATGTAACGGCTGCTAAACAAGTGGCGCAAAACTTTGGTATTGCCATAGATATGCCTGCGGGACCAAGTGAAGTATTGGTGATTGCCGATGAATCTTGCGAACCCGAATTTGTAGCTGCTGATTTACTTTCTCAAGCTGAACACGGAGCTGATAGTCAAGTGATTTTATTATCCGATAATGAGGAAGTGATAGTGCAAACCCTTCAAGAAATAGAAAAACAAGTAAAGGCATTGCCCAGAATGGAAATTGCCGAAAAAGCCCTTGAAAATAGTAAGGCCATTATTTTGAAATCAATAGATGAATGTATTGATTTTAGCAATGAATATGCCCCCGAACACTTGATTATTGCAGTAAAGAAATATGCTGACTACACTAAAAAAATCAGCAATGCAGGGTCAGTATTTTTAGGGAATTACAGTTGCGAAAGTGCAGGCGATTATGCAAGTGGTACTAATCATACCTTGCCAACCAATGGCTATGCGCGCAATTATAGCGGGGTGTCTTTGGACAGTTTTGTAAAGAAAATCACTTTTCAAGAATTAACCGCAGAAGGCATTAAAAACATTGGTTCGGCAATAGAAATTATGGCAGAAGCAGAGCAGCTTATCGCTCACAAAAACGCAGTAACAGTTAGACTAAAAAATATTGAGTAATGTTTCAATTAGAAAAAATGATACGCCCCAACATTTTGTCTCTAAAGCCTTACAGCAGTGCGAGGGACGAATTTAAAGGCAAAGACGGCATTTTTTTAGATGCTAATGAAAGTCCGTTTTATACGTCCTCCTCTTTTGAGCAGGATTCGGGGCTGAATCGTTATCCCGACCCTTCCCAAAAGGCGTTGAAGGGGAAATTATCAGCCTTAAAAAACATTGCCAGCGAAAATATTTTTATTGGCAATGGCAGTGATGAAGTGATTGATTTGGCTTTCAGAATTTTTTGCAATCCTTCTAAAGATAAAGTCATTATTTGCCCTCCCACTTATGGTATGTATGAAGTTTCTGCCAATATCAACGATGTAGAAATTATTTCAATTCCTTTGGACGAAAAATTTCAATTAGATTTAGAGAAAATTTTGAACACGGAGGCCAAAATGCTTTTTCTGTGTTCGCCCAACAATCCGACAGGAAATAATTTGGAAAACATCGAAAAAATTATCCAAAATTTCAACGGAATTGTATTTGTAGATGAAGCCTATATCGATTTTAGTTCGCAAGAATCTTTACTTCAAAAAGTGAACGAGTATTCTAATTTAATTGTATCACAAACGCTAAGTAAAGCCTAGGGAAGGGCTGCTATTCGCATTGGAATTGCCTATGCCAGTCGTGAAATTATTTCGTTTTATAACAAGGTAAAGTCGCCTTATAATGTGAGTCTACTTAATTATTATGAAGCCCTAAAAACACTTGAAGAAATAGATATTTTTACCGAAAATAAAGAAACTATTTTAACGCAACGCTCTTGGTTAATTCAGCAACTTTCGGCATTGCCTTTTGTGGAAAAAATTTACCCTACTGATGCCAACTTTGTATTGGTAAAAGTGACTAATGCCAATGCAATTTATCAGCAATTAATTGAGGAGAAAATAGTGGTGCGTAACCGCCATTCCGTAGTAGATAATTGTTTGAGAATAACCGTTGGAGAACCTTTGGAAAGTATTAAACTTGTAGAAACGCTCAAAAATATTCAGTTATGAAAAAAGTATTATTCATCGATAGAGACGGTACTTTGGTAATAGAACCACCGTTAGATTTTCAGTTAGATAGTTTAGAAAAATTAGAATTTTACCCAGAGGTATTCCAGAATCTTTCGCGTATTGCCAGAGAGTTAGATTATTTGCTGGTAATGGTAACCAATCAAGATGGCTTGGGTACGGCTTCTTTTCCTGAAGAAACCTTTTGGCCTGCCCATAATAAAATTATGCAAGCGTTCAAAAATGAAGGGATTGAATTTGCCGAAGTGCTGATTGACAAATCTTTCCCACACGAAAATGCCCCTACACGTAAGCCAGGAACAGGTATGCTTACTCATTATCTTAAAGGGAATTTTGATTTAAAAAATTCTTTTGTGATTGGCGACCGCTTAACCGATATAGAACTTGCCAAAAATTTAGGTAGTAAAGCCATTTTTATTGGAAAAGAAAACAGTACAGATGCTGTCCTTACCACCACTTCTTGGGCGGATATTTACACGTTTTTAGCCGTTCAACCACGAAAAGCATTGGTGAAACGAAACACGAATGAAACAAAAATATCTATTGGGATAAACCTTGACGGTTCGGGAAAAGCAAACATTTCAACAGGTTTGGGATTTTATGACCATATGTTGGAGCAAATTGCCAAACACGGAAATTTAGACCTAAATATTCAAGTCAACGGAGATTTGCACATTGACGAACATCACACCATTGAAGATGTGGCTATTACCCTTGGCGATGCGTTTTTGCAAGCATTAGGCAGCAAAAAAGGCATTGAACGATACGGATTTTTATTGCCAATGGACGATTGTCTTGCTCAAGTTGCGATTGATTTTGGTGGCAGACCGTGGTTAGAGTGGAGCGCAGAATTTAAGCGTGAAAAAATTGGCGAAATGCCTACTGAAATGTTTATGCATTTCTTTAAATCATTTAGTGATAGTGCTAAGTGTAACCTTAACATCAAAGCAGAAGGCAATAATGAACACCACAAAATTGAAGCGATATTTAAGGCATTTGCAAAAGCTATAAAAATGGCGGTTTCAAAAACGAATAATTTTTCAATTCCAAGTACAAAAGGAACATTATGATTGCGATTATAAAATACAATGCAGGAAACACTACTTCTGTAAAAAATGCAATTGAACGTTTGGGTTTTAAGTGTGTTGTTACTGATGATGAACGGCAAATTCGTAGTGCTGATAAAGTGATTTTTCCAGGAGTTGGGGAAGCCAGCAGCGCAATGAATTATTTGAGAGAAAGACAACTTGACCAACTGATTACTTCGCTTACCCAGCCTGTTTTGGGTATTTGCTTGGGGCAACAACTTTTGTGCAATTTTTCGGAAGAAGGTAATACGCATTGTTTGGGTATTTTTGAGGTGCAAGTAAAAAAATTCCCTGCAACAGAAACTGTACCTCATATGGGGTGGAATAGTTTAACAAAAACAAAATCTCCAATTTTTGAAGGCATAAACCAGAGTAATGATGTGTATTTTGTGCATAGCTATTATTGCGAATTGTCAGAACATACCATAGCTGTTTGCGATTATATTTTGCCTTTTAGTGCAGCGATGCAAAAAGGTAATTTTTACGCCACACAATTTCACCCCGAAAAATCGGCAAACGTTGGAGAACAGATTTTAAAAAACTTTTTAAAACTATGAGAATTATTCCCGCAATAGATATTATCAATGGCAAATGTGTTCGTTTAACCAAGGGGGATTATGCTACACAAAAAATTTACAATGAAAATCCATTGGAAGTCGCCAAAGAATTTGAAGCTAATGGTATCGAATACTTACATTTGGTAGATTTAGACGGTGCTAAATCCAAGCATATTGTAAATTATAAAGTACTTGAAATTATCGCCCAAAACACTACATTAAAAATTGATTTTGGAGGAGGTATAAAAAGTAATGAAGATGTAAAAATTGCCTTTGAAAGCGGAGCTTCCCAAGTTACAGGTGGAAGTATAGCTGTGCAAAATCCGAGTGTTTTTTTGGAGTGGTTAAATCAGTATGGTAATGAAAGAATTATACTTGGAGCTGATGCCAATAATAGAAAAATCGCTACGCAAGGTTGGCTTGAAAGTTCTGAAAAAGAGGTGCTTGAATTTATTGCCGAATATGAACAAAAAGGCATTAGATATGTGGTATGCACGGATATTGCCAAAGACGGTATGTTGCAAGGTACCTCAAATGAATTATATCAAGAAATTTTACAAAAAACAAAGGTAAAATTGATTGCCAGTGGTGGAGTTTCATCGTTAAACGACTTGATTAAACTAAAAGAAATAGGTTGTGATGGGGTTATTGTGGGTAAAGCCATTTACGAAGGGAAAATTAACCTACAAGAATTAAACAGATTATGTTAAAAAAAAGAATCATACCTTGTTTGGATATCAAAGAAGGAAGAACCGTTAAGGGAGTTAATTTTGTTGATATTCGTGATGCGGGAGACCCCATAGAATTAGCAAAACGTTATGTGCAAGACGGTGCAGATGAGCTGGTTTTTTTAGATATTACAGCCACCATTGAAAAACGTAAAGCACTATCTGAATTGGTGAGTCGGATTGCCAAAGAAATTAATATTCCTTTTACGGTAGGTGGGGGCATTAATTCTTTGGAAGATGCACAGACGGCTATAAAATCTGGTGCAGATAAGGTGAGCATCAATTCATCAGCTGTTAAAAATCCCAAATTGATTACAGAAATTGCCAATGAGTTTGGCAGTCAATGTGTGGTAGTAGCCATTGATACCAAGTTTAGCAATGCAGAATGGACTGTATTTGTAAGCGGTGGCACAGTCCCCACAGGCATCAAAACAATTGATTGGGCAAGGCAAGTAGAGCAATTAGGAGCAGGCGAAATTTTGCTAACATCAATGAATAATGATGGTACAAAAAACGGTTTTGCTTTAGATATTTCTGATGCCGTAAGTAGTACTGTAAATATTCCCGTAATTGCCTCGGGTGGTGCTGGTAGCAAAGTCCATTTCAAAGAAGTGTTTGAGCAAACCAAAGTAAGTGCAGCCTTAGCAGCCAGTATTTTTCACTTTGGGGAAATCCCAATTCCGCAATTAAAAAAGTATTTAAAAAAAGAAAATATTCTTATCAGATGACCATAGATTTTCAAAAAAATAATGGCTTAGTGCCTGTAATCATTCAAGATAATGCCACCTTACAAGTGTTAATGTTGGGCTATATGAACGAAGAAGCATTTGCAAAAACACAGAAAGAACAAAAAGTAACCTTTTTCAGTCGAAGTAAAAACCGACTATGGACAAAAGGCGAAACATCGGGCAATTTTTTATTGGTGAATGAAATCCTAATAGATTGTGATAGCGATACCATTTTGATAAAAGCTACACCGCAAGGAGCTACTTGCCATACAGGAAGTACAAGTTGTTTTAGTGAAGCAACCTCCAAAGGATTTTTGTATCAATTAGAACAAACCATTTCGAAGCGTATTGATACCAATGACGAAAATTCTTACACCAATAAATTATTCAGAAGAGGTATCAATAAAGTAGCTCAAAAAGTAGGCGAGGAAGCTGTAGAATTGGTTATTGAAGCCAAAGACAACAATAATGCTCTCTTCAAAAACGAAGCAGCCGATTTATTATACCACTTTTTGATTTTATTGAAAGCAAAAAAAATTAATCTTGAAGAAGTTGAAGAAGTATTAAAGAGTCGATCTAATAAATCTAACAGCAAATTCCTTTAACGGAAGCTAGAGGAACATTATTTGTGATTAACGATAAAAACCTAGATAAAAAGTAATATAATAGAACGCATAGGCACGGTATTATTTGCACGCATACACGATTATTTGGAACAGCCAAATAGTAGGGACACTTTTTTATACTTAGTTATATGTGGTTAGAGGCAAATGTATAAGCTATTTTTTAGATATGCAAATTTTAGGAGTTTGTTTTTTCTTTCAGAGGATACCATTATCCAATAGTTTTGCTAAAGATTGGGCTAAATTTTTTCTAGAAAAAGCAGAAATATCTTGTGGAGCTTTAGTAAAATCGGTTTGCTTCCAAAGTTGGTATTGCTGTAATAAATACTGCTTTAGAGAGGCTTGGTCTTGGTAAGAAAAATGTTTGCCTGTTTGGGTTTCTTCTAATATCTTCTCTACATCAGCTTGGGCAGGTCCAAAGGAAATAATGGTATTTCCAGAAGCCAGATACTCAAATATTTTACCAGGGATAATCCCTTTAGAGCTCTCTTGTGGGAAGTTGGTTATCAGAAGTAGCGTAGAATGATGCATCTCTTCCACGGCTTTATGGTGTGGGAGGTATCCTAAATCGTTAATGTGGTTTTTAAGGGGCATATGCTCCCAACTTTCGGAGATTTTGGTATCAATTCTACCCACCAATTTTAGCTCAAAGTCGGCTTTAAAATCGGTAGATTCATTAAGTAGTTCATTTAGCGTTTCCCATAGTATTTCAGGGTTTCGCAGTTGTTCTAGTACCCCAATATAGCTTAATGTAAACTTGGTTTTGGGCTTTCTTTCGGTGGTATTGAGGGCTTCAGAATCGTAACCATTGGTAATACACACTGCATTTGCCCCTTTTTCTCTAAAGTTTTTGGCATCAGTATAGCTGGTAGCAAGGGTAATATCCGCATGATTAAATACCTTCTGTTCCAGTTCCCGATGTTTTCTATCGGCTATTTTGGAGAGTTTAAGGTGTTTGTAGTAGGATATTTCTGTCCAAGGGTCACGGAAATCGGCAATCCATTTTAATTTTGGGAACTCTTTCTTGAGTTTAAGCCCAATTAAATGCAGGGAATGTGGTGGTCCTGTAGTTACTAAAGTATCAAAATGATGTTCCTCCAAATACTTTTTTAGAAACTTCACTGAAGGATTTACCCAAAATACCCTAGCATCAGGAATGAAAAAATTTCCTCTTATCCAAATAGAAAGTTTGGATTTCCAACTTTGATTGTTTCCAATATCAAACTGCCCTGTTTTAAATTTTTTGTTGTTTTTGTTGAGTTTTTCGGCAATTTGGTAAGGCTCCCAGATTTTTGTTTTTATAATATCAATGTCCGTTGGTACTTCCTTTAATAGGCTGTTGTCTAATAAAGGATAGCTTGGATTTTCTGGAACAAATAAGGTAGGTTGCCACCCAAACTCTGGGAGGTATTTGGCGAATTTGAGCCATCGTTGCACCCCTGGACCTCCTGCGGGAGGCCAGTAATAAGAGATGATGAGTATTTTTTTAGGCTGTGGCATTCTGCTCTTTGTAGAGTTTTAAAATTCCTAAGATACTTAGTAAGATGAATACTCCAAAAGCACCATAAGACCACAGTTTACCTTTGTGCAGAACTTCAGGCTCAAAAACCATTTTGATGGTATGATTTCCTGCAGGAACATAAACGGCTCTAAGAAGGTAGTTTGCCTTTATATAAGGAACTTCTTGATTGTCCACAAACATTTTCCAACCTTTTGGGTAGTAAATTTCGGAGATTACTGCAAGTTGAGGGGTTTTAGACTGGCTCTTAAGCTGTATTTCGTTTGGCTGATATTGGGTAAGCTGGATATAGGCGGTACTGTCAGGCTGAATATTTTTGCCATTGAAGTAGCTTTTGTCTTCGGTGCTTACCACGGCTGTTCTTTTGTTATCTATTGTGCCGATGGCCTTGATTTCCTCGTTAGGCGTATTAGCCCATAAAATGTTGGAAACAAACCAAGCGTTGCCATTAGCATCAGGGTTAGGGTAGGCTTGTGGATTATCTGCACTACCTACCACAAAATACTTAGCATTGAGCATATTCAGTATTTTTGGTAATGCTACGGTGTCTTGTTTGCTAAAATATTCGTTGATTAAATCATCATATCTTCTCAGTTTAGCGGCACTATAACCTCCGATAGAGGCTTTGAAATAAGAAGTATTGGTTTCGCCAAAAGTTCCTAAAGTATTATTGAAAATACGATAATGACTTTTATCTTTTTCGGCTAGAGTTTCCAAAGTCTTATTGATGTTCACTTGAGAAAGGAGCCCTTGTATGTAAGGATTGTCTCCAGCCTTTCCTATAAGATAGTCGTTATTTTCTGTTTGGAAAGGGTTTTCTGCGAAGGTTTTATCTACAAAATTACTGCTGTTAAGATAACGCTGATTTACTGTCCATAAATCAAATAAACTTACCAAACCAATGATAACTAAAGCGATATTTTGAGATAATTTTTCCTTTAAACTAAGCCAAAGCACTATCGCGGTAATGCCTACATATAACATTGCTTTTATAGCATCTGCTCGGAAAAACTGCCATCTTTCGTCTTGTAGATAGTTGAGTAGATAGGGCGGGAGATAGGTCTTTTCGGTATCATTGTAAAAGTCTAAAAGAGATTTGCCTCCTACGAGTAAAATTACCGTAAATCCGAGCACAGAAGCAGTGGTATAGATGAGATACTTTTGTTTTAACTTTTTGGAAAGACTTTGATTTTTAAGAAACTGATACAAACCTAAAATCCCAATGAGCGGAAATAAAAGTTCTACCACAACTAGGATAGAAGATGGTGCTCTAAATTTGTTATAAAGCGGAATATATTCTATAAAAAAGTCGGTAAGTGGCATAAAATGATGCCCCCAAGCCAACATAATCGTGAGAATAGACGCTCCCAAAATCCAATATTTGTATTTTTTTCCAGCAAACACAAATCCCAATACTGCAAGGAAACAAACTACTGCCCCCTGATAAGCAGGTCCAGAAGTCATAGGTTGCTCTCCCCAATAGGTAGGACTGCTAAGCCCTCTGATGATATTATTAACCTCCTCTTGTGAAGTCGCATTCTCTTGTACAAGTTCTTGGATACGCCCCATCATTCGTTCCGAGTCTTTTTCTTGGCTTCCGCCTCCCATAAGTCTAGGAATAAATAGGTTGAGTGTTTCTAGCTTTCCGTAACTCCACATGGTAATACTTTCTTTATCCATACCAGACTTTTCAGTATTGCCTTTTTCGGTGTTTAGAATTTGCTTTCCTCTTACAGTTTCCTTAACATATTCGGCATTTGCCATAAGCCTTTGGGCATTCATACCTACCCCTAGAGCAATAGCAAGGGCTAGTACACCCGAAGAAATACCGAAGTGTTTCCAAGTGGTATTGCCTTTAATGGCTCTAACAAGTTCTGAAATAAACAAAAATCCTAATGCTATAAACAGGTAGTAAGTCATTTGGATATGATTCGCTGCTATCTGTAACCCCATAAATAAAGCGGTAACAATGAATCCTAAAATGTACTTTTTCCTGATGTACACTAATAGAATACCAGCGAGTAAAGGTGCAAAATAGGCTACAGTGTGTACTTTACCATTATGACCAGCAGCGATGATAATGTAAAAATAAGTAGATAGCCCAAAAAACGAAGCTCCAAGTAAAGCGTATTTCCAATTTCTCACGGCTACCATACCCAGTAGGAAAAATCCTGAAAATAACAAAAACAAATAATTGGCTGGTTTAGGAAGGAAGTTTAAGATATTATCCACCTGTTTTATAAGGTCACCTCTAAACTGTGCACCTGTTTGGTAGGTTGGCATTCCGCCAAACATCGCATCGCTCCAATAGGTTTCGGTGCCATATTTAGCTCTATAATCCAATAGCTCTTTTGCACCGCCTTTGTAGTGTACAATATCGGGTTGCATAAGCTGTTTACCAGAGATAATAGGATTGGCATAAAGTACCGCAATTAGCACAAAAATAACCAAACTGCCAATGATAAAAATGAGGTTTTTGTTTTTCAGATTCATATCACTTCGTGAGTTTTGTAGCGTATTATTCCTTTATTTCTTCATAATCTACGGTTTCGGCTTCCCATTTTATGTTACTCTTTTTGGAAGTACTTTTTTGCCGAGATTGACTTTGAGATTGTGATTGATTTTGAGCCTTCTGATGAGGAAAATAATTATAGAATTTGTTAAAGAATAATCGTTTTAGGATATTCCATACAAAAAATATAATAATAGTAGTCAAAATTATCTTTAAAATAAATTGCATAATTTGTTATAAATAATACGGTTTTAAAGAGTTTTAAAAAATCAAAATACACCTATACTAAAGTAATAGAGTAGGTGTACTTATAATATGATTAAGGATTAAGCGTAATGCTAGACTGTGTGGTCTGCGTCATCGTTTGGCTTTGTTTACCATCGGATAAACTTTCCTTTTGAGTAGTGGTCATATTTTGTTTAGACGAAAGAATCCAACCTGTGTTGGCATCTAAAATAATTTTACCATTTTGAGAACCTTCTACACTAATGCTGTGAGTAATACCCTCTTGTTTTTTAGAATCAGATTTTTTTGGAATGCCGCCTTTTATGCTTACTTCTGCCTTTCCATCGGCTACTTTTTCCAGTTTGTAAGTAGTACTGATTTTCAGTTTTCCGTCAGGTGTTAAATTATCGGTTTCTGTCCAAGTTTCGCCTATTTTTACCCCTTTTTTAGGCAGAATGTTAAGGCTTTGAGTAAATTGTTCTTTAAACATTTTCTCATTAAACCCTTGCTTGAAACCGCCCATAAACTGTTTTCTTTCCTTGGTATCTTTGATAAGGCTAGTGATGTTTTGTTCCACTTTTTTATAAACTGCATCAAATCCCGAAATGGAAATAACATTCCCCTTTTCGTCCATTTTCATTTGGAGTTTGTTGCCAGAAAGAGCTTTGTTTACCGTCCACATACCTTTTAGTTGCTCCTCTTTTGGTGCTGCTTGTTTGGTATCAACGACTACTGTTTTTCCTTGAGAAGAAGATTTATTAACTTTTCCCACGAGGTTTACCGTAATATCGTAAGTGCCATTAACAAAATCGTTTACGGTAAAAGTAATTTCATCGGTCATTTCTTGTGTACCACTAATGCTTTTTCCAGAAGGGTCTTTTACAGTAGTGATGTCTTTTTGAAAAGAAGTTAAAGGGTAGGTTTTACCTTTTTCTAGTTTAAAAGATAAAGAGTATACCCCAGCAGAATCAGTGATGGCAGGTTTTACCTCAGGAATTTTAGCTCCTTCTTCCTGTGGAGTATCCACTGTAATAGTTTCAGCTTTACCTGTTTCTTTATTGATAACCACTTTGGTTTCTTTGTCTTTTTTACAAGATGTTAATGCGAATGCAACGATGCTAAGTGCAATTATTTTTTTAATCATTTTAAATATTTCAAATTTTAGTTGTGTTATTTTAATTTTTAAAGTCCCATTCTCTGTCTTACCACTTCGTACAAGATAGCTCCACAAGCTACGGACACATTTAGGGATTGAGTTTTACCTTCTATTGGTAGTTTTATTTTTTCGTCAGAATGGTGAAGAACTTCTTTGGAGATGCCTTTTTCCTCGTTTCCCATTACTAGGGCAAAAGGAATTTTAAAATCTACATCATAAATTAGTTGTTCTGCTTTTTCGGTTGCAGAAAATACAGAAACACCCGACTGTTGAAGGAAATCTACGGTGTGTGCTAGATTTTTTTCTTTACATATTTTAACATTGTATAGTGCCCCAGCAGAAGTTTTAATAGCATCTGAATTGATGGGAGCTGCACCTTTCTCTGGAATGATGATGGCATCTACGCCTACACATTCTGCAGTTCTACAAATGGCTCCGAAGTTTCTAACATCAGTTAGCCTGTCCAAAATGACTAAAAAAGGCGTTTTACCTTGTTCAAATATTTCAGGGAGTACCGCTTCTATACTATAGAAAGGAATGTCTGAAATAAAAGCCACCACGCCTTGATGATTTTTTCTCGTAAAACGGTTGAGTTTTTCTATGGGTACATAGTTAGGACGGATTTTATGCTTTGCTAAAAGTGTTTTGAGTTCCGCATAAATACTCCCTTGTAATCCATTTTGTAAGAATACTTTATCTATGGTTTTGCCAGCCTCTATGGCTTCTATTACAGGTCTTAAACCGAAGATAAAATCCTCTTTTTTATCGTTGTTTTTTTTGTGCGATGTATAATCTTGCTTCATTTTTTATTATTTAATCAATCATCAATGCTCTTTTCTGTGCTAATATATAGCCGTAGTGCATACCTTCGTGTAAGTTGTTGAATATAATGGCTTCTTTGATACTTTTAATATCTATCCCAAAACTAGTAGAATATGGTGAATAGTCCGAAAATAAACCATTATCATAGTCTTTCATTAAAATTTTGGAGGTTTCCGATAGTAAAAATCCTAAATCTTCCACTTCAGAATCCTTTACATCTAAGTTTGGGAGTGTTCCTTTTTTGTATCGTTCTATCCAGTAAGAGTCTATACGAAAAGGGTTGCCACTAAGATAGTAATGCAACAACTGTTGAGTGGCTACACAATGAGCAATATTCCAATAGATATTATTATTAAATCCATCAGGGATCATGAGCAACTGCTCCAGAGGAGTACTTTGCAGGACATCTAACAGATTTTTTCTGACAGCTTTATGGTTTGAAAAATGATAGTTCATTTCAACTTTATTAAAAAGATATTTAATCCTCAAAAATAGTTTAATTAGTTGAAAATGCCAAAGTTTTAGAATAAATTAACTATTTTCTAGGGAGAGGTTGGTTAAGTACGATGAATAAAGGATTTAATTTAACAAACTTTAACACAAATTTAGCTTAATTTATTTTGAAAATATTCTCGAATTATTGCACTTTTACCAAATATTTTTGAATAAAAATGGCAGAATTACATCAAGCGGAAGAAATAAAGATTTTAAGTGAACAGATTCAAGTTCAGAACTATCATTTTAAGCTCTTAAAAGAAGAAATGGGGAAGGTGGTTATAGGGCAATCTTATATGGTGGATAGATTGCTAGTAGGGCTTTTGGGTAATGGGCATATCCTTTTAGAAGGCGTGCCAGGCTTGGCAAAAACTTTGGCTATAAAAACACTTTCGGAAGCCTTACAAGGGCAGTTTTCAAGAATACAGTTTACGCCAGACCTTCTACCTGCAGATGTGGTAGGTACAATGATTTATAATGTTAAAGAGAATGATTTTTTTATAAAGAAAGGTCCCGTGTTTGCTAATTTTGTGTTGGCTGATGAGATTAACCGTGCTCCAGCAAAGGTGCAATCGGCACTATTGGAAGTGATGCAAGAAAAGCAGGTAACTATAGGTGATGAAACATTACAGTTGCCAAAACTATTTCTTGTAATGGCAACGCAAAACCCTATTGACCAAGAAGGAACTTACCTTTTACCAGAGGCACAAACCGACCGTTTTATGTTAAAGTGTAAAATAGAATATCCTGAATTTGAGGACGAAAGAGCGGTAATGAGAATGGTATCCACATCGGATATTCCTAAAGTGACTCCAGTGGTATCTTTGGAGCAAATTTCAGAAGCAAAACAGCTTATTAATAAAATCTATCTAGACGAAAAAATAGAGAAATATATTTTGGATATGGTCTTTGCAACTCGTTTTCCTGAGCGTTATGGCTTATCCGATTTAAAAGATTATATTAGTTTTGGTGTGTCTCCTAGGGCATCTATTAGTTTAGCGGTGGCATCTCGTGCGATAGCTTTTATTAAAGGAAGAGCTTTCGTGATTCCAGAAGATGTTAAAGAAATTGCAAAAGATGTTTTAAGACACCGAATTGGACTTAGCTTTGAAGCTGAAGCCGAAAACATCACTACAGATGAAATTATAGATAGAGTTTTAGCTAGAGTTCAAGCTCCATAAAACTTATTTTATTTGATACAGAAAAATAGATGCAAGTAAAAGACATCATAAAGAAAGTTAAACAGATAGAAATTCGCACCAAAAAAAGGACAGATGTGGCACTTATGGGGCAGTATCATAGTGCTTTTAGGGGACAAGGAATGGCTTTTTCTGAGGTGAGGCAATATCAGTTTGGAGATGATATTAGAAGGATTGACTGGAATAAAACGGCTCGTTTCAAAGAACCTTTTGTTAAGGTAATGGAGGAAGAAAGAGAGCTTACCATTATGCTATTGGTAGATATTTCTGCGTCTATGGATTATGGAACAAAGGTTCAGCTAAAGAAAGAATTTGTAGCAGAGATTTGTGCTAGTTTGGGATTTTCGGCGGTGGGGAATAATGATAAGGTAGGTGTGGTACTTTTTGCAGATAAAGTATATAAAGTCATTCCTCCACAGAAAGGTAGGAAGCATATTTTAGCTATTTTGAGTCAAATTTTATCAGTAGATTATGTACCTGCAAAATCTAATATAGATGTGGCTTTAGAATATGTGATGAATGTTTTTAAGAAGAAATCGTTTTTGTTTTTGTTGTCTGATTTTAATGATGAGATAGATGAGAAAACATTAAAAGTAGCTTCAAGAAAGCATCAACTATTAGGAATAAGGGTGGCAGATGATAAGGATAACGAAATTCCAGATGTAGGATATGTGTTTTTTCAAGATATAGAAACGGGAGAAAATATCTGGGTGAACACTTCTAACCGAAGATTTAGATATCATTTTGCTGAAGAGCAGAAGCAGAATTTAAAAAAGATGAAAGAAACGTTTGATAAAAGTTCTGCTCATTTCATAGACCTTAAAACAGGAGCTGATTACACGCGAGCATTATATCAATACTTCCAAAGGAGATGAAACTAAGAATAATTTATACATATATAGCAGTATTTCTTTTACAGTGCTTTGGAGCTCAAACACTTTCCTCTAGTCTTACAAAAAATAAAGTAGGAATGGGAGAGCCTACGGTGCTTAAAATAACAATCAATGGTCTTCAAGGGAAAGATGTAGTATCTGCTCCTAAAAATGAGTTGTTACCTTTTCATTTTGAGGAAATTAAAGATGATATAGATAAGAAAGAAGACCAATACACGAGGTTGATAGAGTTTGCTATTTTTGAGGAAGGAACTTTTAAGATTCCACCTTTAGAATTTAAAATTGGAGGGCAGGTACAAACAACGATACCTTATGAAATACAAGTTGTAAATACGGCTCAACAAGGAGATGAGGTAAAGGATATTATGAATAATAAGCAGGTAGAGCTTGGGGTAAGAGATTATTGGGAGCTGTATAAATATTATGTGTTGGGTATTTTAGGTTTTTTAGCATTGGTATTTCTGATAGTATTCTTTGTTAAATATGGAAGAAAAAAATCAGCGGAAGCTAAATTACCAACTAATAAAACCCTGAAGGCACTAGAATTATTAAAGAAGAAAAAGTATATTCAGTCGGGTAATTACAGAAGTTTCTATGTGGAACTTATAGAGATTAGCAGAACTTTTTTACAAGAGCAGTACCATATTCCTGCAGAAGTTTTACTAACAGATGATTTATTGGCTTTAATGAAAGAAGACTCTAAAATATCCATAGAAAACGAAAAAGTGATAGAGGAAGTCTTTTTGAGAGGAGATTTGGTGAAGTTTGCTAAAACCATTCCTGATGTAGATTTAATGGAAACCGACTATCAGAAAATAGTGGATTTTGTGAAGCGTTCATATCAAGATATAGAATTTGAAAACTTAAGGAAAGATGTTTAATTTTGAGTTTTATAGTCCTTGGTTTTTATTACTTTTTTTAGGTTTTATACCTCTTATTTTTAGAGATTTAAGTTATAAGAAAAGAAAAGGGGTTGCTGTATCTTCTACTAAGAATATGCAAGTGATTTCTTATTTTGGAGCGGTATTATGGCTGCTTAGAGTTTCTAAATATATTATTCTTTCGGCTCTTATTTTGGCAATAGCAAGACCTAGGACTTTCAGTATTTCGGAAGATAGAGATGAGACTAAAGGTATGGATATTGTGCTTTCTATAGATGTGTCGTTGAGTATGTTGGCTAAAGATTTAGAACCTGATAGACTAACGGCTCTCAAAGAGATTGCAAGGACTTTCATTAAGCAAAGAACTACGGATAGGATAGGCTTGGTAGAATATTCTGGAGAGGCGTTGATGAGAGTGCCTTTAACTTCGGACCATAGGGTAGTAGAGGAAGAATTGATGAGCTTTAACCCAATGGATTTGGAAGGTGGAACTAATATCGGCGATGGTTTGGCAGTGGCTGTTAGCCATTTAAGAAAATCTAAAGCAAAGTCTAAAATCATTATTTTGATGACAGATGGTGTAAATACCATAGATAATGCGATGTCTCCACTAACAGCAGCAGAATTGGCACGAAATAATGATATTAAAGTCTATACTATAGGTATTGGGAGTAATGGTCTGGCACTAATGCCTACACAACAAGATATTTTTGGTAATTTGGTGTTTACAGAGGAGCAGGTGAAAATAGATGAATATCTTCTGCGAGATGTAGCTCAAATTACAGAGGGTAAGTATTTTAGAGCGACCTCTAATGAGAGCTTAAGGCAGATTTACGAAGAAATAGACACTTTAGAAAAATCTAATATTAAAACCTCTAAAATTTACAATTATCAAGAGTATTTCAGATGGCTTTTATGGATAGCATTGGTAACTTTAGTTTTAGATGCTTTGTTGAGATGGAGGGTGTTTAGAGTATTAAATTAACAAGAGAAACTTTATGTTATAGTGATGGATTGGTATTTGGGTAATTATTGGTATGCATTACTGATGCTTTTGTTACCATTATTGGGGTATCTTTTGTTTCGTTATTTAAAATGGAAAGAAAGGGTTAGAAGCTATTTTGCAGATGAACGTTTTCGGAGTGTATTATTTGAAAAAACAAAATGGTATCCTAAGTTTTTTTTGGTAATGTATTTTTGTGCGTTTTTGTTTTTAATTTTTGCGATGATGGATTTAATAGGTGGTAAAGAAGAAATTAAAGTACAGCAAAAAATGAATAATGTGATGTTTCTTGTAGATGTTTCCAACTCTATGAATGCTCAAGATGTTGCTCCAGATAGGCTTTCGTTAGCGAAAAATATTGTAATATCATCTATGCAAAAAATGACTAATGATAGAGTAGGGTTAGCCGTTTTTGCGGGAGAGGCGTTTTCTGTAATGCCATTAACTACGGATTATTTGGCGGCAGAATCCTTCGTTTCTGGATTAGAAACTTCGGCAGTGTCTACACAAGGGACGGATTTCTATAAAGCAATGCAGGTGGCGGTTTCTAAATTTAAGGCGGTTTCTAAGGGTTCTGGTAGAATAGTATTGATAAGTGATGGTGAAGATAACGAAGGCAATGAAGCCGCAGCGATAAAAGAAGCTCAATCTAATGGAATACAAGTTATTACCGTAGGTGTAGGTACAGAAGAAGGAGCTCCAATTCCCGAATATATTTTTGGGCAGTTGATGGGGTATAAGTCTAGTCTAATGGGAGAAACGGTGATTTCTAAAAGACAAACTCAGGCTTTAATAAATATTTCTGAAAAGACAGGAGGTGTTTATATTGATGGTAACCATATAGATAAAGCGGTTGATGGGATTTTAGAAAATCTTAAAAAGCAATCTTCCACAACAGAAAGTTTTGTGAAATCTCAAACAGGAGTACATTACTATCAATACTTTTTGGCGGCGGCTTTGCTCTTATTTTTTATCATTTATTTAACAAATCCTAAGCGAGATTTTAACATTTAAAATCGTTATTTTTGCATAGTAAATGACTAGGAATCTATTTATTAGTTTTTGTTTAACTTTCTTTTGTATCTGTATCTTGCAAGGGCAGGGTAGCTATAATGCTTTGTCCTATAAGGGAAATAGAGAATATGATTCTAAAAACTATGATAAAGCCTCGTCTTACTTCTTAGAGGCTATTAAAAAGAAGCAGGATTTTGGAGGTTATTATAATTTAGGCAATACTTTGTATAAGAGAGAAATGTATTCTGAAGCAAAGGCAGAATATCAGAAAGCCTTATCTCTAGCAAAAACTAAGGAAGATAAAATGGCTGCTCTGTACAACTTAGGCAATGCAGAAATGAAGGCTCAAAATTATGATAAAGCCGCTGAATTTTATAAGAAAGCTTTACAACAAGACCCTTACAATGAGTCTATAAGAAAGAATTATAATATTTCTAAGTTAAAACAAAAGGAGAAGAAGCAATCAAAATCAAATAATAAATCTCAAAATCAAAATTCGGAGCAAGATAAATCACAAGATAATCAGCAAAAAAAATCTGAACAAGAGTCGCCTCAAAATTCAGATAAAAATAAAGACGGTGGAGCTAATGAGAAAGATAAAGGTCAGGGTACAGGGCAGTCACCTAAACCTGATAATAACAGCTCTGAAAACAAAAGAGGAATGTCTAAGGAAGAAGAAAATAGAATTATGCAACGCTTGGAAAGTAAAGAGAGAGAGGCTGCAAGAAGAATTCTTAATAAAAATTCATACATAGACCCCAAAAGTAATGAAAAGGATTGGTAGCTATAATGCGTAAGGAGTTTTGGAGTATATTACTATTCTTACTGTCCGTAAAATTGTACGGGCAAGTCTCTTTTTACGCAGAAACGAATACCAAGGAAGTTAAAGCAAATGAGCCTGTATTATTTACAATAATGCTAGAGCTTAATGGCAACGAATATAGGCAAGAATCTCTCATAAGATTGCCTGATCTTTCAAAGTTTGAAGTTTTGAGTGATGGCTCCTCCAGAAATACTTTTTTAGACCCTGATAAAAATATTATGGTAGACCAAATTGTTTATCAAATATTGATAGTGCCTAAAAAAATAGGGAAATTAAAGATTGGAAGTGCTTTAGTAACTGTAAATGGGAAAATATATAAAACAGAGCCGTTTGAAGTATCTGTAACGGGAAGAGAGGCATTGAGTAATAATAAAATTTCCGATGATATTCAACTAAAACTACAGGTTAAAAGTCACTCTGTTTATCAGCATCAAGGAGCGGTGGTAGAACTCAAAGCGTATGCTAAGAATATAGACTATTTTCAAAGAATCCATGATATTAAACTTCCAAAAGACGGAACAAATAGATTCTATCTCGTATCAGGGAAATCAGACGATATAGAACCGTTAGAGGGTAATATCCTTTTATCTCAAGTGTTGGGAGTATATGTGATATTTCCTGAAAAGTCAGGTCAGTTAGAACTTCCTAAAATTTCTGCCAAGGTAGTGGGAACAGGGAAAGATGAGATTGTTTATTCTAACTCAAAAAATTCTATAAGGGTTAAGCCTTTACCAAAAGATGCGCCTACAGGGTTCAAGAATGCAGTTGGACAGTTTGAAATAGAATCTGATAGTGTTGTAAAAGGGGTAAAAAAGGGAGTACCGTTTTATTTTACGGTGCGTTTAAAAGGGGTAGGGAATTTGGATAAATTGCAATTACCTTCGCTTGTGCCTAGCAAAGATTACAAGGTTTATCCTCCAAAAATTACAAAAAATGTAGCTGTTACCCAGCACGGAATGAAGGGGAGTTTAGTGGCTAAATATTTGGTAGTGCCTAATGTACTTGGTGATATAAAATTGGAGTTGGAGCCTTTGGCTTATTTTGACCCTAAAAAAGAATCTTATCACACATTAGAACTTAATGAAGTGAATATATTGGTGGCTTCTGACAGTTTAGATAAAGCGAAAACTAATACTTTGGATAAAGTAATAGATAATACCAATTATGTTTTAGAAACGGTACAATTACCTAAAATTAAAAATGAAACTTTTAAAAATTCTGCAAATACCAGATGGTATTTTCTAGGAGGATTACTATTGTTAAGTAGCTTTTGGGGCGTTTTTTTATTGAGTAAACGACTAAAGAAGAAAGGCAATACGGCTGATATAAAATCAGATTTGAAAGTCCAACATTACAGTATAATTGATTTTGAAGATGATTATAGAGTCTTACGAGAGTCTTTAGAGCATAAAAACTATCTAATGTTTTTTGAGACGTTTGATAAAATGAAGGTGAAAGTTCAGCAATATTTTAATACGGATAGTATCAATGTTCAATCTGTGATAGAAGAAAAGAAAGGTTACTTTATATCCGAAGAATATCGACAATTGATTTCAAATATAGAGATAGAAAAGTATGCTCCTGTGAAAGACGAAGAGCAACTAAATGAACTGTATTACAAAATCATCAATTTACATAATAAAATGATGGTATAATCATTTTTTATTCCTATTTTTGTGCCTAAAAATGTAATACAAAATGGAGTTTTTAGAAGAATTTTCGCTTAAAGAGTCAATGACGAGTTTTATGGTGTTGTTTGCCGTAATAGACATTATAGGTTCTGTTCCTGTTATTGTGTCGTTAAGGAAAAGATTCGGACATATAGAGTCTGAAAAGGCGTCTGTTGTATCAGGTATTCTAATGATTTCCTTTCTTTTTATTGGAGATAAAATTTTGCAGTTTATTGGGGTAGATGTTAATTCATTTGCGATAGCAGGAGCGTTTGTGATTTTTGTAATTGCTTTAGAAATGATTTTAGGAATAGAAATCCACAAGGCAGGAGAGGTTAATGCTGCTTCTATAGTTCCTATTGCATTTCCTTTGGTCGCAGGAGCGGGGACGCTAACTACTACTCTTTCGTTAAGAGCAGAATATCATATTGTAAATATCATTATAGGTATATTACTCAATATTTTAGTGATTTATCTTGTGCTTAAATCTGCTAACTGGCTAGAGAAAAAGCTTGGAGATGCTACACTTATGATTTTCCAAAAGGTATTTGGGATTATATTATTAGCTATTTCTATAAAACTATTTACAGCTAATTTTGCACAACTGATAGCAAACTATATCAATATCTAAAAAGTGTTATGAGTATGAAACTAGTATATAAAATATTTTTAGTGTTATTTGTTGTATTTATAGGTCTTAACCTTTATGCAATAGATTGGGAATTAGGATTTATGGACAATGAGAATACCAAATTTGTATTTTCTATTTCTGCAGCATTACTGGGGGTGCTTTTAGTTTTTGTACTCAATACATGGAGTAAGTTATCTCCTAAAAAATAAAATTGAAAGAGGACTTTTCAAAACAGAAAAGCCCTCTTTTTTTATTTACTTCTCTAAACTTCTGTAGTAATCAAGTGTAGAAATTACTTGTTCTTCTTCCACCTTATAATCAAATAAACAACTACCTATCCCATTGATGAGTGCGAAATTAATAATGCCATCTTGATTTTTCTTGTCGTTTTTCATTAGGTTTATAATGCTGTCGTTAGAAAACTCTTTTATAGAAATATAAGGGTAAAAACGAAGCAAATGTTTCTCTATATTGTGATAAGTTTCGTTGTCTATAAGCCCTTCTGTAAGGGCAAGGTAGCTTTCTGTAATCATACCTAGAGCTACGGCTTCACCGTGAGGGATAGGTTTTTCTAGTGCCATAAAAAGGCTTTCCACGGCGTGTCCGATGGTATGCCCAAAATTGAGCGTTTTTCTGACATTTTGTTCCTTGAAGTCTTTATTTACGACCTCTTGCTTTATTTTCATAGAAGTTTCTATAAAAGGAGCAACGCTTTCTGGCGTGAGTTCGGTAATAGAGCTTAAAGCGTCCCAATGTTGCCTATCAGCTATGAGACCGTGCTTTAGCATTTCTGCAAAGCCACTTCTTAATTCAACAAAAGGTAATGTTTTTAAAAAATCTGTATAAATAAATATCTGTTCAGGAAGAGCAAAAGTCCCTACGATATTTTTAAGGTATTGGTGGTCTATTCCTGTTTTTCCGCCTATGGATGCGTCACACATAGAGAGGAGCGTGGTTGGGAGGTTGATAAAACTAAAACCTCGTTTGTAAGTAGAAGCAATAAAACCACCTAAATCGCTAATAACACCGCCACCAAGGTTGATGAGCAATGATTTCCTATCTACTTTGAAGTCTGAAAGTATCTCCCAAATTTGTACGGCTGTACTGATGTTTTTATTTTCCTCACCAGCTTCTATTTCTACAATTTCAAAATGAATATCGGTCTGTAAATTTCCTAGAAGAGTGGGGAGGCAGTATTCGTGAGTGTTTTCATCTACCAAGATGATGATTTGGCTTGGCTGGGTCTTTTCTAAAAACTGATTAAGACTACTAAAATCGGAATCTAAACGACTAATCATAAGTGTTAAATTTCAGCAAAGATAACTATATTTTTGGAGTAGATATTTTAAAATAGAGCTTTTAAAAAGATGATACTATCAAGTTGAAAACTTTAAAAATGCCGTAGTTCATAAAATTCATACTCCAAAGGATAACTAAAAATACCAATAGGACAATGATTTGTTGTTTCCTATCAAATTTCCTCCAATACGAAGTAAAGGTGTAATACAATAGAAAGATACTGGTTAGAAAGTTAATAGCTCTAAATATAGAGCTTTGTTGAATATTTTTATCACAATGAAGACTAAATGAGTCAACTATATTAAAAGCTGATAAGCCTAATACTACAATAATAATTGATATTATTGGGATATCATCAAAGAATAATTTATGCACAACTAACAGTAAAACAGAACAGAGAAACGGTATAATCCAAACATGTACGGCAGCTAAGCTATAGATACGGATATAAAAATCAAGAATTCCTATTCCCCAAATAATAAAAGAAGAGAGAATTAGATTTTTAATAAAATGATAAATAAAATGAGTATTAATTTGCATTTAAATATGTATTTATTTTGGTAGTTGTTTTACTCTTGTATAGATTAAGTTCCTCCAGAAAAAATCCTACAGCAATATGAAACGTCTTACTTTCTGAGTTTTTAGCAACACTTAACATAATCAGCTCAATATCATTATACAAGTTGTCATCTATTAAAATTTCATTAGAGTTATTATTAAATTTTTCAATTACATCTTTGATGCGGGGAGAAATTTAAAAAAAATTCTAGACCAGCAAACGATTAAATTTTATATTTATTTTAGTTGTTGTTTGCTGTTGTAAAAATAAAAAATGTGGGTGACTTTTAGACAAAGTCGTTAAAAAAGTTATCCCTATTTTTTTTCAATTTCCATAACTCTTTTTCCTTTTCTTTTGGCTCTTTTCTCCACCTCCATTCGCATTCTTTTAAATGTAGTTTAAAAGTAGATTTCACGCCATTAAATGCTTCGTAAAACTCCAAAAACTTTCTATTCCATTAATGTGAACACCATTTTGATTTGAAAAACTTTTACTCTTGTCAATCCTAAAATGTTTCTCGTATCTCATATCTAAAAGTCCACTATAACCTCGCCAAACATCTGTAAACAAAATACTTTCCAATGAAACTTTTCCTCAAATAACTTTTCTTAACGTTTCACTTTTTGCATTTGGAATCAGTTCGGTATAAACCCTGCCTTCTCTTTCAAAAACTCCAAAAACAGGTTATTTCCAAATTCCTCTTCCTCGTTTCTGCGGCATATTAACCCCTCGTAATCTTCTTGCTCCAAAATAGGCTTCATCTAATTCAACTTCTCCAAAAAACAAACTCAAATCTGCTTGTTGTTTTTCAAAAATCACCTCCCTAAAAATCCTAAAATAGCGGTTGATAGTATTCCTGTTGAGTCCTAAAATTTCTGCAGTTTGTCGCATCAATATCGCTACAAAAACACTTAATTATTTTTTTTAAATTGCTAATTTTACTCCTATTCATAAGACTAGGAAACAAATTTAATCATTGTTTCCTAGTCTTAAGCCATTTATATTTTCCAGAAAATCAAGAAAACGAGTAGAGAATTGTGCGACCAATTATACGACATAATTATACTAAATCATTTAATGAATCTAGAATTTGGATACTTGCCAAAATAATTTCCTTAACCACAGTAGAATATATCAATAAATTTAATACTGAGGTAAAAATATTTTAAAAATGAACAATAGGTTTGATATAAATTTATCTTTATTAAAACCAACCTCTTCTAAGTTGATTTACTACAGCGTTCAGATTGAAGTTAAACATAAATCTAATCCTTTTAGAGTAGTCTTTAAAAGAAGGCTCAAACCCTAAGGAGGATTGTAATGGGAAGTAGATTTCAAATAAATCAGGGATAACTTTTAGACTTGTACCTGTATCCCATATAAAACGTGGGGATTGATTTTTGTTTTTATACAATCCTATATCTGCGTATACACTAATGAAACGAAATGAATGTAGGTCTATATTAACACTATTTATCCACTGGTTTGCAGTATCATTTATTGCAGATTTAAATGCACCTTCTGCCATTACAAATTGTCTAGGTGCAAGGTAATTATTGTTAGATTGCCTAATGATACTATAAGTAAAGGAATAGTTGGATAGGGAAGAAATACCAAAATCAAAGTAAGAGTTTCTCGTTTGATTCTGTAAAAAATAACCTCCAAAAAATCTTAAAATCAGTTTTTTATTTTGTTGGTATTCCCATCTATAAAAAGCTTCTGCCGAAATTTTGCTAAAATCTCCCCCCATTTGAAAATTGGTTGAAAATAGCTTTTCGTGTATGGCTTTCCTATCAGAATAGGTGTAATTTATATTAAATAGATTATACTCATCATAATCGTTTAATTTTTGCATCAATGGGCTTAAATCTCTTGTAAGATGTTGAAATGAAACTCCCAATTTTTGGTCTATTTGACTTCTCGCATCCTTGCTTAAACTAATATTAGAAAAGATACTTAATCTCCTAAAAGCTAAATCTTTATTGTAATGAAAATAAGCTGCACTTGCTCCAATACGCCAATTTTGAAAAAAGCTGTTGGGTGGCAAAATATTATAGGAAACACTCGCCGAACCTGTGAGTTTATTAGTACCTGTACTGTAATAGGGCGTTACAGAATATAGGAATGGTCTGTCTAAAAGGTTACTATTACTAATGCTACTCCCAATGAGTACCTTATCATAAAAATTATAATTTAGCCAAGGCGAAATATAAATTTCCTCGTATTCTGGATTGGGAATATCGGTATAGAATTTTAGCTTTGGCTTTTTCATATTATAGAATATCCCTTTGGTATAGAGGTAGTTATTCCTAACATTGTATTCGGGAAGGAGATAATCATCGTTAATTACAATTTTTTCTACATCGGTTTGTGGAATAAGATAGATTTCTTTCTTTTTATTTGAAGAATCGTACCAGTAAAGACTATCCTGATTATCAGAGTTTGTAACCTTTAGTTGGAACGGAATCTTTTCCTCTGTATTTTTATGAATATGAACGAGCAATCTATTTTCTTGCTTTTCAACCTTTTTGATTTTAAAGTCTAATCTATTTTTTTGTTTGATGAAATTGGCTACAAAGTTTGCAGAATATTTGGATTCTATGATGAGCTGATTTAAAAAATCTTCTTTATTGATAACTGTTCCGTTATGTTCTGATAAATATCTTTTTAAAAAATTATTAAACTGATTTACGTCCATTTTTTCAGCAATAAAGTTGAACAAACTTCCAGCTTCCATTTGGCTTACTGCCATAGTATTAAAGTTACTCATTAGTTGGAGTGGAGTGTCTATGGGCTGGTCTAGATTTTGGCTAGTAATGTATTGATAAATAATCCCATACCGCTCTGTAAGTTTAAGTTTAGAAGCGTTACTCCATTTTAGAGGGCTTATTTTAAAAAGAGTGAGTTTATCAGGTAATTGCCCTAAGAGTTTTTCATCGTTATAAACAGTCTTTAAATACCTTATTTCTAAATAAGTTTTTAGTCCGTTTTCAATCCAATGAGCGTTAAGATTATCTGTTTGTAAAAGATGTTCTATACACTTTTTTGAAATGATAGAGAAATAATTAAGGTCGGTTTTTTGAGCATCACTGAACATTTTAAGTTTAAATTTCCCGAACTTAAAATCATCAATTCCTGCAAAGTTATTTTCGTTTTTAGTTCTTTCACTTATGAGTATTTTGTTAGGCAATTTACCTAGACTTTCTTCTATGAAATTGAGTTGAAGTGGTACATAAAAATAGAGCGACTGTTTTTCTTCTTGCTTTATAGGGTAGGCAAACTCTACCAAAGTATTTTTGTGGATTATTGTGAAGTTTTCCTCATTATTTTTTAATGAAATTGCAAATTCAGGATCTGTATTTAGAGTTCCTGTAAAGTGATTTGGCTGAACTTCTTGCAGATTGCTACTTGCTTTAAGTAAAGGGTTATCTAATTGTACGTCCCAAAAAACACCTATATATTGTTTTTCGTCCAAATTTTGGAAATGTCTTGGTGTATAGCTGGTATTAGGAACCAGAAAGAAATACTTTAGTAAAGCTTTTTCCTTTTCTGAATCCCAGCCTATGCCTGTGTATTTGGAGTGTGGAAGTTGTAGTTCGTAGATTAGATTCAGTTCTATTTTATTATCTCTACTTTTGATATTTTCTAATGGAATAGTAATAATTTCTTGGTCAAGATTGGTATATTTTTCGCCATTGATATTTAAACTTTTTAGATAGCCTCTGTCTTTTGGTTTGGAAAAATAGAGGTCAGTTTTTCTAGCTTCTAGCATTCTTTTAGCTAGGGTGGTGTTTTTGGGTTGATAAGCTGCTATCCAGTTTAGAAGCTGAAGGTTATCCGATTTTTCGTTTTGATAACGAACTATTTTTTGATTGATAATAACTCTATTTTCTTTCGTTTTGGGAAAGGAAACTTTAACCCAAACACTATCTTGCTGAGCTTTTACAGCAAAACTTAGAATAGAAAATAAAAATATTAGAATAGATGGTAATGCTTTATTCACAATTTAAAAATGTTGCCAAAGATACATTTTTAGATGATATAAAAGGGAAAAAGAGCTATCATAAATATTTCTATAATAGCTCTTTGTGATTATTATAACGATTCTTGATAAGCCTTCCAACCCTCTATTTTATACTTTAGAGAGGCTTGTTCTGCGTCATCAGATTTGTAAATACCTCTACCTACGATTATAAAATCGGTATGGAGTTTTTTAAAGGCGTATTCAGGTGTGTTGTATTGTTGTCCTTTAGAATCGCCTTTGTCTTCAAGATTGATACCTGGCGTGAAAAGAAGCATCTCTTCAGGTAAAGCATCTTGAGAAACGCCACCTATAACATTAGGGTGCGTTTGTGCAATTTTAATAGCTTTTTCACGATAGTTAGCATCTGTAAGCGTACCTTCGGAGGACATTCCTAAAATGGCAATCACACCCGAATTTAAGAAATAATCTAATGAAGATGCTCCGCCAATCACTTGTGAAGTAATTAAATCAGCCCAAGACGAAATGCGATACACTCCATAAGAATACTGTAACTCTTGAGTGTTCC
This sequence comes from Riemerella anatipestifer, assembly GCF_009663465.1. Lineage (GTDB taxonomy): Bacteria > Bacteroidota > Bacteroidia > Flavobacteriales > Weeksellaceae > Riemerella > Riemerella anatipestifer_C. Next base: position 339,284 of record NZ_QXHU01000001.1, on the reverse strand, counting down.
CAATATCCGCAAACTTTCGGTCTTCCATCAATAAGAAATTATGCTTTTGTGCTAAATCTTTGAGAGGAAGTATGGTATTGTCAAAATCAAAATCGGTAATGATGTCAATATGCGTTTTTAAAGCTACGATATTAGGTCCTACCTTGTCGGCAAAGTCTAGTAGTTCCTTAGTTGTAATAACATCAGCAGAAGCTATAAGGTTAGATTGTTTTTCTAAGGCTATTTCTAATAATCTTTTGGCAACGGGCTGTTTAGCGTGAGCAATTTTAGACTCATAAGAAAGTCTCTTTTTCTCTTGAAACTGAATCGGATTTCCGTCTAAAAACTGATTTATTTGCGTTATTTCCTCTGCTGATAATAAATTTTCTTGGTAAAGTATTTCGCATACTTCTCTTATTCCAAATAGTGTATGCACACGGTAACCTTGCTTTTCTAATAATTCTTTTCCGCCTTGTTCTCTATCTAGCACTACTACAATGTCGGTTACTTTAATCCCTTCTTTTTCAATTTCAGGGATAGTTTCAAGCAAAGATTTGCCGCTAGTAATTACGTCTTCTACTAAAAGACATTTTTGTCCTTCCTTATAAATTCCTTCTATTAGTTTTTTAGTACCATAGGCTTTAGCTTCTTTTCTTTTAATGATAAGTGGTATTTCACTCTCTAAAGACATTGCTGTTGCCATAGGCAGCGCCGCATAGGGCACACCGCATATCAAATCTGCATCTTGCGTATTTGTGAGATTCAGAAGGTAAGAAGCTAGTTTTTTCAGAATTTTAGGGTTAGAAGCTAATGGTCTTAAATCCACATAAAATGGACTTTCTATACCACTTTTTAGTGTAAACTTTCCAAATTTGATAATTCCTAGTTGATAACATTCTAGGAAAAATTCTTTTTTTAGATTCATTAGATTAGGTTTTTGCAAAGTTAGTATTTTAGACCTAAATCTAAAAATTTTCACAAAACACTTTGGTTTAATAGTTTGTATGTATTAAGACTAAATAATCCAAAACATTTTGAAGGTTATTATCAAAACATTACTTTTGTTATTTTAAATTAGGTTATGAAAAAAAGTATTATTAAAGGATTAGGCTATTATGTTCCTGATAATGTAGTAACTAATGATGATTTATCAAAACTAATGACCACTAATGATGAGTGGATAACAGAGAGAACAGGGATTAAAGAAAGAAGACATCGTAAAAATAGATATGATACAGAAGAAACTACGGCTTATCTAGGTTTTAAGGCTGCGGAAAAAGCAATTAAAAGTGCAGGATTGGAGGCTAAGGATATAGATTATATTATCTTTGCTACACTATCTCCAGATTATTATTTCCCTGGTTGTGGGGTGCTTTTGCAAGAAATGTTAGGTTGTAATACTATAGGAGCATTAGATGTTAGAAACCAATGTTCTGGTTTTGTTTATGCTATGAGTGTGGCCGATGCTTTTATAAAAGCAAATGTTTATAAAAATATATTAGTTGTAGGTGCCGAAATACACTCTTTTGGATTAGATTTTTCTGATGAAGGTAGAGGTGTTTCCGTTATTTTCGGAGATGGGGCAGGAGCAATGGTTCTATCAGCTTCCAATTCTGAAGATTCGGGAGACATTTTAGCAGTTAATATGCATTCTGAAGGGAAATATGCAGAAGAATTAGCCGTGAAATTTCCAGGTACTAAACACGGTTGGAGCGACCGCCTACTGAACGATACCAATGCAATTACCAAGCAAGAGCTATACCCTTATATGAATGGTAATTTTGTGTTTAAACACGCGGTTACTCGTTTCCCTGAAAGTATCTTGGAAGCGTTGGATAAAGCGGGGAAAAGGGTAGAGGATTTAGATATGTTGATACCTCACCAAGCTAATATTAGAATTGCACAGTATGTTCAGCAATTACTTAAATTACCTGAAGATAAAGTATTCATCAATATACAAAAATATGGTAATACAACGGCTGCTTCTATTCCGATTGCTCTTTGCGAAGCTGTAGAAAGAGGAAGAATAAAAAGAGGCGATTTGGTTTGTCTTGCTGCTTTTGGTAGTGGATTCACTTGGGGAAGTGTCTTATTTGAATACTAATCAGATACTTTTTTAATACATTAAGATTAAGGCTTGAAATTAGATATACATTTCAAGTCTTTTTTAGTACATTATAAATAATTTCTCGTTTTTCATTATATTTGTGGACTAATAAAAAAATAAAAAGTTAAAAATGAGTAATACTTACAAATCTGCTGGCGTAGATAAGGAAGAAGGATACAAAGCCGTAGATAAAATAAAATCTGCCGTAGCTGAAACTCACAATAAAAATGTACTTAATAATTTAGGGAGTTTTGGTGCATTTTATGAAATTTCTAATTATAAAAATCCTGTTTTAGTAAGTGGTACAGATGGAGTAGGAACAAAACTGAAAATCGCTTTAGATACCAAACAATATTCATCTATAGGGATAGATTGTTTTGCGATGTGTGCCAATGATATTTTGTGTCATGGAGCTCAACCTTTGTTCTTTTTAGACTATTTGGCTTGTGGAAAACTAGATGCAGATGTAGCAGCAGAAATAGTTTTAGGAATGGTAAAGGCTTGTAAGGATAACAATTGTGCTTTAATTGGTGGTGAAACTGCCGAAATGCCAGGAATGTACCAAGTAGGCGATTACGATGTGGCAGGTTTCTGTGTGGGAATTGTAGAGAAAGACCAAATTATAGATGGTTCTAAAATTGAAAAGGGTCAGACTATTATTGCTTTGCCAAGTTCTGGTTTTCATTCTAACGGTTTTTCTTTAGTTAGAAAAGTATTTCCTGATTTTTATGAAGAGTTCAATGGAGAGCCTATTTATAAGACTCTTTTAGAACCTACAAGGTTATACTATCAGCCTATTCATAAACTAATGAAAGAGGTAGATTTAAAAGGAATTGCACACATTACAGGCGGAGGACTTATAGAGAATGTTCCTAGAATTATACCTGATGGATTATGTGCTAAAATAGATACCTCAAGAATAAAAATCCCTGAAATTATGCTAGAATTAGAAAAAAGAGGTAGTGTGGAAAGAATGGAAATGTTCGGCACATTCAATATGGGCGTGGGTATGGTAGTTGTGGTAGATTCAGCGGATAAAGATAAGGTATTATCTCTTGTTGAAGATGCTTACGAGATAGGTGTTATAGAAGAGCATTCAGAAAAAATTGTACTACACTAGACTTGTCTAAGAATATGAAAAATATTGTAGTCCTAGTTTCTGGTTCGGGGAGTAACCTCCAAAGATTGATAGAAGCAATAGAAAACAAAGAAATTAGCAACGCTCAAATAAGTATGGTGGTTGCAGATAGAGATTGTTATGGTTTAGAACGGGCTCGTAACCACGGAATAGAAACTTTAATGATTAAAAGAGGAAAAAACTTTTCTTCTGAATTAAAAGAGCGACTTCCTAAAGATGTGGATTTGATTGTTTTAGCGGGTTTCCTATCTATCATAAAATCACCATTAACTGAAGAGTATCAGGGTAGAATGATTAATTTGCATCCCTCATTATTACCAAAATTCGGAGGTAAAGGTATGTGGGGAATGAATGTTCACGAGGCCGTATTAGAAGCAGGAGAAAAGGAAACGGGTGCTACGGTACATTTTGTAACTTCTGGAATAGATGAAGGAGACATTATCTTACAAGATAAAGTTGAAATAACTCCTAATGATACCGCTGAAAGTATAGCTGCTAAAGTACACAAGATAGAGTATGAAATACTGCCTAAAGCAGTAGAGATTATCCTGAATGATTTAGGTAAAGTTTAAATGATTTATATTAAACTGATTTAAGCTTTTTTGGAAAATAAAAAAAGAGTTGACGAAATTTGTTCTACAAGAACATAATCATTTTAAAGTCAACCCTGTGGTGTATAAAATACTCAACGAAGCTACAATAAAAAGATATTAGATTAACAACGGCTAGTTTTTAAATTCCTAAGCCTAAAGAGGCAAATATTTTAACTAAAAATAGACTATCTAAAAGACAGTCTATTAAGTATAATTTTTAATGGAACTTACTTATTATATATTAACACCAAATAAATAACCTACTAATGCCGATAATCCCATAGCTAAAGTTCCCCAAAGTGTGATTCTTAATACGGCTCTTACTACATTAGCACCACCTGTTTTTGCAGAAATAGTTCCTAATATAACAAGGAAAATAATGGTAAATCCGTAAAGGAAGTACTCCATATTTTCTACAGGAGTAAATAAAGTTACTAGAAGAGGCAATACACCTCCTACGGTAAATGCAGCTCCTGAAGCTAATGCCGCCTGTGTAGGGTTAGCTTGGCTAATCTCATTGATGCCCAGCTCGTCTCTTATGTGTGCCGCCAAAGCATCAGCTTCCGTTAATTCTTTCGCAACCTGTAAAGCAGTATCTTTTTTCAGACCTCTTTTTTCGTAAATCTGAGCTAAAATTTGAAGTTCCAATTCTGGGTTTTCTTCTAATTCCTTAATCTCTCTAGCAATATCAGCCTTTTCGGTATCAGTTTGAGAACTTACAGAAACATATTCTCCTGCTGCCATAGAAAGAGCTCCTGCTACTAGACCTGCCACAGTGGCAAGAACGATAGGCTCTCTTGTAGTACTTGCAGCAGCAATTCCTATCGCTAAACTGGAAATAGAAATGATACCGTCATTAGCACCCAGTACGGCTGCCCGTAGCCAGTTGCTTCTGTGTATGTAATGGCTGTCTAAATAGTTTTCAATAGTTGTCATATTTTTGTTTGTATTATTCTTGTTCATTTAATTTATATTTTTTTAGTTCATTTCCTTTATAGCAGTAAAATTCGTAGCTTGGTTTTTTGTTAAATTTAAAAACTTTTTCCAAATCTATATAATCGTAAGATTTTGATAATTTTTGATATTCTTTAAATAAGTTAGGAGGAAGTTCATCAGGTGATATAGGGCGTTCTATTTCTAAGTCTCCATCTATAGCATACTCTAGTGTAAAAGCACTTTCTCTCCATTTGAAATGAATTTCACTTTTATTGTCATAATTATTTTTTGAGAGTTTAATGTTATCTTGAGCAATGATTTTTTGAGAGGTAGTAAAAAGTAAAACAAAACCAGATAAAACCATAGCTCCATAACCTATTTTCTTAAAAATAAATTCGCTTAAATAGGGAAGTACAAATTTGACAGTGTAGGAAGAGATAATAGCCGAAATAGCGATTACCACACCCAACCAAATTGCCGTACTAGAATATAACCCCAATAGAATGTAGATGATGATTTTAATAAGATGTAAAAAAATTTCATTTGCTGCTCTAGTTGCTACAATCTCCTCTTTGCTTAATCCGTATTTTAGATAAAAACGATTAAATAATAGTCCTATAGCTCCTGTAATACCAGATACAAAACCTGCTAAAAAACCTATAATGCCTAGTATGTATTTAGGGTAAGGTTTTTCGTCTTGTTTTTGCTGTTTTCCTGATTTGAATAGCTGGGGTAGGTTTGCTATAAGAAACAAAGCTACCACCAATTGTAAATAAACAGGATTGATATACTTTATGAAAAATGCTCCCAAAAAGACAGCAGGAATAGAAAAGGGCACAAACCAAAAAAATATTTTCCAACTAATATGTTTTTTGAATACCACAATCCTAGAAGCAGAGCTGGTAAAAGTTCCTATCGTTAATGAAAAAGGAACTACAGATGAAGGTAATAGCAAATTGAGTATCGGGATAAGTATAAGGCTAGCTCCGCCACCACAAATCGCACTAACCCAAAATGCTAATATAGTTCCTATAAACAGTAATGAAATTTTTAGTAACATTTATTTTCCTACTATTCCTTTTTATTCTTCTACATTTTTAAGTCCCATAAGGAGGTTATAAGCTCCTTTAGTAACAAATTTTTTATTCATAAGTTTGGTTAAGTCTCCCGAAATTTCGGTATAACCGTTTTCTGAATTTCCTATAGTAACAGGTACCATTCTAAATGTCTTTGGCTTTATTTCTTCAAAGATATACTGCTTACCTTCCCAAGTAAGAACGGCATCATCTGGCACAGATAAACTGTTTTGAGCATTAGCCTCTACATCAGCATTCATAAAAGAGCCTGGGACTAAATCTGGCTGTTCACCAACAAAATGACAGTGTATAGGAACGCTCCTGTCCGAATCAAAATTTTTACCAATTAAAATAATAGAGGCTGTGTATTTTTTATCTGGGTTTTGATTGGCGTATGCATACACTTTCTGACCTATTTTGAGGTACGGTAAGTCTTTCTCAAAAGCCTTTAATACAAGATGAGTATCTTGAGTGTTCACTATTTCAAATAATTTATCCACAGGAGAAACATACTGTCCTATATTTACATTTACCCTTGTAATGTATCCCGATATTGGTGCTCTTAATGCTACACTTCTTTGGATAGATTGAGGTGTGATTTTATTAGGGTTTACCCCTAAAATTCTAAGTCTTTCTGCTAAAGCGTTGATAGAAATATTTTGATTTTTAGCTTCTGTGTGAGCCATTTGCATCGCCTTATCACTACTTGCTTGGCTTTGGTTAAGGTCTTTTTGACGTTGATAGTCTTTCTCTGCATACCCAAAATTGGACTTTGCCAACAAATAATCCTGCTGTAGCTGAACTAAATTAGGGTCTTCTAATATCGCTAAAACATTGCCTTTATTTACAAAATTTCCAGGCATAAACTTCGCAGACTTTACATAACCTCCACTAGGTGAAGATACGCTAGCCATACCTTGTGGCGGAACATCTATATTACCATTGAGAGTAATTTTAGAAGAAATTTCCTGCTCTGATAATAAAGAGGTTTGTATCCCAACGCTTTTCATTTGTGCATCGGTAAGTGTAATTTCGTTCTGATTGGCAGAAACTTCAAATGCAGGTTCTTCCGTAGTGTTTTCTTTCTTAGAGCAAGACAAAACGAAGCTCCCTATGCTAAGTATTATTATAATTTTTTTCATGAGATTTAATATTGAGAGTTATCTAATATGGCATTGATTTCTATAGCTCTATCATTAATTTCCTTTAACTTGTCTATATACATATTTTGTATATCTAATGCTTGGTTCATTAACAAACTCCACTCTAGGTAGTTAATCTGCCCTTCATATAATTGGCGATTAGCCGTTTTAATGATAGTTTCAGAATTTTCTAGACCTTTAGATTGGTAGTAGTTAATTTCGTCTTTTAACTTATTGTAAGCATTATTGAGTTCTACATATTGTCTTTTTAGATTGTTAAGTCCTAATTTCCATTGGTTTTCTGCTATTTCCTGATTTATTTTTTGTCCAGAAATAATAGATTTTTGAGCCGAATTAAAAATAGGAATAGACACCCCAACGACCACCGAGTGGAAGCGAGTGGAGTGGTCATAAAGCAAGTTATCAGCACCCATACCATACATAGTCATAGTATTGTAACCAATATTGAAAGAGGGAAGGAGTTTAGACTTTTCCGTAGCAAGTCTAGCCATTTCCACATTTTTTTGTTGGTTCATAATTTCCAAAACTCTATTGTTTTGTAGTTGGGGTTCTTCTGATAAGTGGGCAACACTCATCATAGATAGAGCTTGAAAATCATTAGTATATACTTGCCCATCATTGATTAGAAAACTTAGCTGTTTTTGAGCTATTTCTCTATCTTTTTTTATGTTGTTTACTTGTATTTCTGCTTGTGCTTTAAAGTTTTCTGCGGTAGTTTTTTCTAAAATGTTAGATTCTCCTTTCTGTAACCTTAGATTAGCTCTGCTAAAATACTGCTGATAAATCTGTTCTATTTTTTTCAGTAGGGCTTCTTTTTCGTCTAAATAGCACAACTGGTTATAGATTAGACTTATTTCTCTTTTTAATTGCCACTTTTCTAACGAAGAAAGCATTACGCTGGTTTTCCATTCTTCTAGTAGAAGTTGTTTTTGTTTTTGATAAACGCTAGGAAGTCTAAATCCTTGAGAGACAGAAAATCTATTATCCTTATACGATGAGTTGATTTGTCCATATTCTCCTGATATATTTAAAGGGTCTATTGTTAAAAAAGACTTCTTTATTTTCTCTTGATATTTTGATTTTAACTCTGCATTTTTGAGAGTCAAGTTGTGCTCCAAAGCTTTCTGATAAGCTTCGTCTAAGCTAATCTTAACTTGTGCATTGGCAATACCACCAAAAAACACAGAAGATAACAATACGAATTTTATATTTAGTTTCATTGTTTTCTGTTTATTAAAAAGTTGATAGTTAGGTTAAGCCTTTACTTTTTTAATTTTTAATCCTTTTTTACTTTCAAACCAAATGTAAAGAATTGGTAGAAGATAAAGCGTTAAAAATGTAGCTAATAAAAGTCCACCGATAACTACTGTTGCTAACGGACGTTGTACTTCGGCACCTTCTCCTGTACTTGTTGCCATAGGTAAGAATCCTAGCGAAGCCACGAAAGCCGTCATTAGTACAGGGCGAAGTCTATTTTTACCACCAGCTCTCACGGCATCTTTTAAAGAGGTTTGTAAGTCTTTTTGTCTATTAAATTCGGCGATGAGTACAATACCATTCAGTACCGCTACACCAAATAAAGCGATAAACCCTACACCAGCAGAGATACTGAAATTCATTCCTCTAAGCCAAAGAGCCAAAATTCCCCCAATAGCAGATAACGGAATTGCCGTAAAAATGAGCATACCATATTTAATAGAACGAAACGCAAAATAAAGCATTAAGAAAATCATAAGTAAACTTGCAGGAACAGCTATTGATAGCCTTGCTTTAGCTTGTTGAAGATTTTCAAAAGTTCCTCCGTATTTAATGAAGTAGCCTGGTGGCAATTTTAGTTTTTGTTCTACTTGAGTTTGCAAGTCTGCTACCGTAGTTTGTATGTCTCGGTTTCTAACATTAAAGCCTACAATAATTCTTCGTTGAGCGTTCTCTCTTTGGATTTGGTTAACACTTTCCTTTAATTCTACATCAGCGATGGCGCTTAACGGGATTTCAGTACTTGAAGGGGTGCTTATCAGTAGGTTTCTAACATCATCTATATTCTTTCTTTGCTCTCCACTAAGTCTTACCACGAGGTCAAATCTCTTTTCGCCTTCATAAACGGAGCCTGTGGACTGTCCGGCAAATGCCGTATTTACAATACGATTGATTTCACTAATATTAACACCATACTGTGCTATCTTAGCTCTATTGTATGAAATTACAATCTGTGGAATACCAGAAATAGGCTCTACATAGATATTTTGAGCTCCTTTAATACCTTTAGATATTTCTCCTAGTTTTTCAGAATAAACCTTTAAAGTATCTAAATTTTCACCAAATATTTTACAAACCACATCTTGTCTAGCTCCCGTCATAAGTTCGTTAAAACGCATATTAACAGGATATTGGAAAGAATAGGTTACACCTAACATATTCTTTTTAAGCTCGGCAGACATTTTTTCTGATAATTCTTCATAGGTTTTAGCAGAAGTCCATTCTTCACGAGGTTTTAGAATTACCATCATATCACTTGCATCAATAGGCATTGGGTCAGTAGGGATTTCGCTACTACCAGTTTTGCCTACAATTTTTTCTATTTCGGGGAACTTTTTTAGTAAAATTTGAGATGATTTTTGTACAGCATCTGTGGAAGTCTTAAGATTACTTCCTGTAAGCACTCTGGTATCTACCGCAAAATCTCCTTCTGGAAGACTTGGGATAAACTCTCCACCCAAACGCGTAAGAATGAATACCGAGAATACAAACAATGCCAAAATAGCAATAACGACTACTTTTGAACGATTAAGGATTTTGGCTAAAGTTTTCTCATAAAAGGCTTCTACTTTCTCCATCATCTTGTCAGAGAAATTCTTTTTGAAGTTTACTTTTTTACTCAATACCAAACTACTCATCATAGGTACATAAGTTAAGGATAGAATAAACGCTCCTAAAAGTGCAAACGCTACCGTCTGTGCCATAGGTTTAAACATTTTACCTTCAATCCCTTGTAGTGTAAGTATTGGTAAATAAACTATTAAGATGATGATTTGTCCGAAAACAGCAGAATTCATCATTTTTCCAGCAGAAGATTCTACTTCATTATTCATCTCTTGTTGAGAAAGCTCAGACTTATCAGACTTCTTTAACTCGTGGAGTTTATGTAATACTGCTTCCACAATAATTACCGCTCCATCTACAATTAAACCAAAATCTAATGCCCCCAAACTCATTAAATTACCACTTACTCCAAAGATATTCATCATTATAATGGCGAATAACATAGAGAGTGGTATAACTGAAGCTACCAAAAATCCTGCACGGAAGTTTCCTAAAAATAAAACCAATACAAAAATTACAATTAAAGCCCCTTCCATAAGGTTTTTTTGTACCGTACCTATGGCGTTGTTTACCATTTTTGTACGGTCTAAGAAAGGTTCTATTTTCACACCTTCTGGTAGTGTTTTTTGGATTTCATCAATACGTTCTTTTACATTTTTGATAACTTGGTTAGAGTTAGCTCCCTTCATCATCATTACCACTGCACCAGCTACTTCGCCTTTACCGTTGTAGGTCATAGCACCATATCTAGTGGCACTACCGTAGCCTACATTACCTATATTTTTTACTAAGATAGGTGTCCCATCGGGAAGTGTTTTTACTACAGTGTTTTCTATATCCTCAATTTTACCTACCAAACCTTCTGTGCGGATAAATAATACTGTAGGACCTTTTTCTATGTAAGCTCCACCTGTATTTTGGTTGTTACTTTGCAAAGCGTTAAAAACCTCTTGCATTGTAACGCCCATCGCCTTTAGTTGAGAAGGATTAACGGCTATTTCATATTGTTTAAGATAACCTCCAAAACTAGCAACATCGGCCACACCTTCTATTCCAAGGAGTTGTCTTCTTACCACCCAATCTTGTATGGTACGGAGCTTCATCGCATCATAACGGTGCTCGTAGCCTTTTTTAGGACGAACTACATATTGGTAAATTTCTCCAAGCCCAGTGGTAATGGGTGCCATTGTAGGAACGCCTAATTCAGCTGGAATATCTTTGGATACCTGTTGTAACCTTTCTGATACTTGCTGACGAGCCAAGTGTATATCTACATCATCTTTAAAAACAATGGTAATTACAGACAAACCAAAGCGGGAAAAACTTCGGATTTGTTTAATTCCTTGTATATTATTATTGGCCTGTTCTAGTGGGAAAGTGATGAATCTTTCCACATCAGGAGCTCCTAAACTAGGAGACACAGTGATGATTTGAACCTGATTATCTGTAATATCAGGAACAGCATCTATGGGGAGTTTTCTAACCTCAAAAATACCGTAGATAATTAGGGCTAAAGTAAATAAGCCTATTATTAGTTTATTTTTAATAGAAAACGCTATGATTTTATTTAACATATTTCTAGAGTTTAATTTTACAAAAAAGTAACACTAGTTAAAATAATTATTTTAACCAAACAAACAACAAGGAACTATAAAAGAAAATGTTCCCTAGTGTAAAATTAAACTAACCTTGGAGGGTGAAATATCAAATCACTATTATCAGTAGTAAAACTATCGGAATAGCAGAAGTTTTGGGATTTTTCTTTATAAATCTTAGATGATTTTATTTTAAAATCAAAATTCGTAGGCATCGCCAATACGATAGAGGTGGAAATGTTATGATTTTGAGACTTAAATGGAAGTTTCATATCTTTTTCATAATCATCATCGTGTACATCTCCACTAAGATAATGAAGCGTGATGAACTGCCCAAAAGACATTTTTGGATTGTCATTTCTGTGTTCTATAAAGTGTTCTAGTAGTATAGGTAACTTAAAAACTTCTCTCACTTCTGAAAAAGAAATAAGATAGCATATGATAAAACCGTATATAATAGACTTTCTGAACATAATCTCGAGGCAAAGGTAAGCATTAAAATGATAGATTATATTATGGTCTCAAATTTAGAATGAGTTTAATTTAACACAGTTGAGATTTAATTTTATCAAAAATTATTACTTTTGTGGAATAATGTAATATTTAGTTTTATGAAAAAAATATTTATGATAGCTTTAGCTTCAGGTTTAGTTTCAGTAGCGTGTTCTAAAAAAGAAAATGCAAACACAGAAAGTAATGTAATGCTTCAAGAACCAGAGGTTGCTGTAGATGTTGATACAGTTAAAGCAGAGGCAAGTACTCCTGCTACAACAGAAGCTACGCCAGTAGCCGATTCTACCGCTACAAAATAACCCGTATGAAATATACTTATTATTATATTGGAGTATTAGCTTTGGTATCATTTTCTTGTTCCCAAAAAGAAACTACCCAAACAGAGACTGTGATAGAAGAGATACAAACGGTTTCAGAGGTTAAAACAGAGCCAAATTTGGAGCACCTAGGTTATCAGTTGATAAAAGGTTCAGATTGTTTGAGTTGTCATAGTGTTGAAAAAAAAATGGCAGGTCCCTCTTTTAGGGAAATAGCCGAGAGGTACACTCAAGAAGATTTAGAAATGTTATCAAGAAAGATTATTGATGGTGGTAGTGGCAATTGGGGACAAATACCGATGCAACCACACCCTCAAACATCTAAAGAAGAGGCGGATGATATGGTGGAGTTCATTATGAGCCTTAAAAAAGCAGAGTAGAAATTTAACAAAATGAGAAGACCTTTTTAGATGAGGTCTTCTTTTGTTTTTTAATTTAGTTTACAAAAAAATTCATGGATAAAAAATACAATAAACAGCTAAAATTTAGAGATTTAGGTTTGATGGATTACCCTGATGCGTTTGAGTATCAAGAAAATCTTATGAAAGAAATTATAGAGCTAAAACTCAAAAATAGAGATAGGGTAGATGGAGTACAGGAGCTAACACCTAATTATTTTTTATTTGTGGAGCACCCTCATGTATACACTTTAGGAAAAAGTGGAAATGAAAACAATATGTTGGCAAATACAGACAAGTTAAAAGAGATTAATGCTACATTTATAAAAACTAATAGAGGAGGAGATATAACCTACCACGGCTTTGGACAAATTGTAGGTTATCCTATTTTAGATTTGGATAATTTTAAAACAGATATACACGCTTATATGCGTAGTTTAGAGGAAGTTATCATAAGGGTAATTGCAGAATATGGCTTGAAAGGAGAGCGTTCCGAAGGGGAAACAGGGGTTTGGCTAGATGTAGGTAAACCTTATGCTAGAAAGATATGTGCAATGGGCGTTAAAACTTCTAAATGGGTTACTATGCACGGCTTTGCACTTAATGTGAATACGGATTTAAGGTATTTTGAATACATTATTCCGTGTGGGATAAAAGATAAATCTGTAACCTCTATGGAGCGAGAGCTAGAACGAAAATTTACTGATGAAGAAATAGCAGATTTAAAGGAAAAAATAAAAAAACACTTTACACAAATATTTGGTTCAGAATTTATATAGAAGCTAAAAAAGTATTATATTTGTTGGGTTATGCAGAATTTAGCATTTATCATCAATCCTTTTTCGGCAAAGGGAAAATATCAGTCATTTCTAAAAAAAATGGAAAAGGAGTTTCCCAAAGCGTTGTATTATATCTCTGATTCAGTAAAAGGGACAGAAATATTTATAGAAAATAATTTCTCAAAAGTTGATATTTTTATTGCCGTAGGCGGTGATGGTACTATTTCTAGTATCGCTAAAAAACTGATAGGCACAGATAAAATTTTAGGAATTTATCCTGCAGGGTCAGGCAATGGTTTTGCTTACGAAATGGATTTTACTAAAGATCCCATTTCTTTAATCAACAAAATAAAAAATCCTAAAATTAGAGAAGTAGATACTTTTACGGTGAATGGTCATCTTTCCATCAATGTTTCAGGTATTGGTTTTGATGGTGCGGTTACCAAAGCATTTGAAAATACAAATAGAGGGTTTGCCAATTATATTAAAACGAGTATTAAAACTTTTTTTAAATATAGTCCTATTCAAATTAACTTTAAAGAAGAAGAACTGAAAAAATATAATGGTAAATATCTGATGTTTAATATTGCAAACACTAGACAGTTTGGTAATCACGCTTACATCGCTCCGAAGGCATTGGCTAACGATGGACTTTTGGATTTAGTTTTGGTTAAAAAATTTCCACTTTGGTACTCTCCGATATTTGCAGTGAGAATGTTTAGAAAGCAATTAAAAAACGACCGATTTGTAACCTTTTTGAAAAAAGAAAGTTTCTCTTTTGAGGCGAATGCTCAAGATTGGCATCTAGACGGTGAATACAACGAAATAACTTCGCCTATATTGGTGGAAGTTTCAACCGAAAAATTAAAAATTTTGTACTAAAATTAATCTTTTATACTTATATGTTATGATAAAAACGAAACTAACAACTTTAGCGATGGTATCTTGTGCGACTTTTGCGTTTGCTCAAGATGGCTTGGTGAATAGTCTAAAAAACAACCAATCCGAAAATCCTGATTTTAAATTTACGGTAATTAAAGAGAATGGAGTAACTCCAGTAAAAGACCAAGGTTCTTCGGGAACTTGTTGGAGCTATTCTGGAAATTCTTTCCTAGAATCTGAAATGATAAGAATGGGAAAAACTCCTGTAGATTTAGCGGAAATATTTACTGCTAGAAATTCTTATCACGATAAAGCCAAACTTTATGTACTTAATAATGGAGCTATTTCTTGGGGAGATGGTGGCGAATTACACGATGTTATCAATATGTATCGCAAATATGGTGCAGTTCCTCAAGAAGTGTATTCTGGTTTAAAGGAAGGGAAAACGAGAAATAATTTCTCTGAAATGCAAGCAATTATAAAATCAATGCTAGACGCTTATGTTAAAAATCCATCAGGGAAATTATCGTCTAATTGGTTATCTAATATAGATGCTATTTTGGATAGTTATTTGGGTAAATATCCCACTCAATTTACTTATAAAGGCAAACAATACACACCTCAAACCTTTGCCAAAGAAGTAGTAGGAATTGTTCCAGAAGATTATGTAGGTATATCGTCATATAAAGATTATGCTTATTATGAAAAATTTGTAGTGCCTATTCCAGACAACTGGAGCCACGAAACTATGTGGAATGTCCCGATGGAAGATCTTACGACTATTATAGATTATGCTATCAAAAATGGACACACTGTAGGTTGGGCAACAGATGTATCTGAACCTTATTTCTCATATAAAAATGGGGTAGCTTATGTACCAGATTTGGATTTGGATAATCTTAATGCAGCTACTAAAAAAGATTTATTTAAAGGTCCAAAACCTGATAAAAAAATTACGGAAGAAATGCGTCAGGAAGCTCTTAACAATCTTAGCACAACCGACGACCACGGTATGCACATTGTAGGGATTGCTAAAGACCAGACTGGTAAAGAATATTATATGGTAAAAAACTCTTGGGGAACAACCAACGATTATGAAGGTTATCTTTATGTAACCAAACCGTATGTGTTATATAAAACAACAGGAATTTTACTTCACAAAGATGGTATTCCTAAGAATATAACTAAGAAATTTAAAATAAATACTAATATAGGTTTATAAGATTGACAATATTTAGAGAGATCGGTATCAACTGGTCTCTTTATTTTTTATAAAATATCCTGTGTGTTATAATAGATATTCTTTCTTGTAAACATTTGTAAAATCCTTAAAATAAATTTCCTATAATTTATATTATGTTAAATATAAAAATGAAAACAAGTTTACAAAATTTCAAAATCCTTATCTCAACCATTTTTCAAAATGGTGGCGAGGCTACGCGTTCTTTAGAAATAGCTAAAATTATCAGAGAGACCCGACCTCAGAATATGGATTTACAAATGATATTTTTGTCGCACGGTGGTAGCTTTGATAAAACCGCAAAAAAAGAAGGATTTGAAATTGTAAACATTGAACCAAAAACAAACTTTGCTAATTTTCATGACGATTTTCAAACAAGATTTGGAGAGTTAATTGGTAAAGGAGAAATTGCATTAGACTATTTACAGAACGAAATCAAAGCTTACCAGCAACTCAAACCAGATGCACTCATTCACGGGTTCTACCCCATTGCAAGTATCGCCAAACGAATGGTGCTGCCCAATACGCCCAGCATTGCTTTTTTGCCGTTGCCACTTAATGAGGCTTTTCTCAACGAGATTCATTCTTTTCCGGATGAATTAATAGCAGCAAGACTTCCCAGAGCGGTTCAAAAACTTATCATTCAAGCCTTACCTCAAAAAATTAAACTCAACAATCCTGCACTGAGGCATCGCATCATCGCCAAAGCAGCTCTAAAATTGGGGTGGAATAAAAAAGACCCCCTAAGAAATACCTTTGATATGCTTCGATCTGATTTATATCTTATCAATGATTTTCCATTTTTCTATAAGACGGAAGGCTATCCAGAACATTTCAAATTCACGGGACCTTTATTTTCAAAAACAATTTCAGACCAAAACACAGACCCAAAAATCTTGGAATGGTTAAAATCGTCCCATCAAAAAAGAATATTTTGTACGCTGGGAACTTCTGGAAACAAAGAACATTTGGTTGAAGTTATAAAAGTATTTAACGAAGGAGTAGGCTTAAATTGGAAAGCCATTATTTTATCACCGCCTGCCATTTGTGATATTCACGAAGCTCGCAAACTTTCAAAAAGTGATAATGTATATATTACCGATAAATTTATCAACGCCACAGAAATTAATGCACAAGCCGATATGGTGATTTGCCATGGTGGGCAAGGCACACTACAAACTGCCATTACAAGCGGCACTCCTTTGGTTGGATTGGCTACCCAGCCTGAGCAACAAATAAACTTAGAACATCTTAGTCATTTTGGAATGGCAAAACGAATACCGAATTGGAAGTGGAGCGCCAACACCATTCGACAAAGTGTCAAAGAAGTTTTGGAGTATCCTCAATTCAAGAGGCGCGCCGAAGAATTAAAGCGTTTAAGTTGTCAAATAAATACCAAACAAATAATTGCTGATGAAGTTTGGAAGTTTTTAAATGGGTAGTAATACTTTTTGTATAGTACCTTTGTCATCAGCATTTTGCTCTAATAAAAAAGGGTGGTCTTGAAAATGAGACCACCCTTTTATAATGATTGTAGTATTCTATCTATTTAATAAACCCTTTATCTTTTAACAAAGGTTTTAGGTCAGGAGTTCTACCTGTAAACTCTTTGTAAGCCTTATTAAGGTCTTTGGTATTCCCTACAGAAAGAATATATTTTCTGAAACGGTCACCATTAGCACGAGTCATTCCTCCGTTATTTTTAATCCAATCCCAAGCGTCAGAATTTAGCATATCACTCCACATATAGGCATAGTACCCAGCCGAATAACCTCCTCCCCAAATATGAGCAAAATAAGGCGAATGGTATCTCGGTGGAACCTGCTCTACCAATAGACCATATTTATTAAGGGCTTCTTTTTCAAAATCCAAAGCAGGCTTAAACTGCTCCTCACTAGTTACCGAATGCCACGCCATATCCAATGTTGCTGCTGCTACCAACTCCGTTGTAGAATAACCTTGATTAAAAGCAGACGCCTTTTTAATCTTATCAATTAAAGACTGTGGCATTGGCTGTTTAGTTTGATAGTGCAGTGCATAGTTTTTAAGTATCTCTGGCTCTAAGGCAAAAAACTCATTGATTTGAGAAGGAAACTCTACGAAATCTCTAGGCACATTAGTCCCCGAAAGGCTCACATAATCTTGGTCTGCAAACAAACCGTGCAAAGTGTGTCCAAACTCGTGGAACATCGTAGTTACATCATCATAGCTAATCAGCGAAGGCTTACCTGGAGCTGGTTTTTGGTAATTAAATACATTTACAATCACTGGCTTTTGCCCTAGAGTTTTAGATTGCTCCACAAAATTGCTCATCCAAGCTCCCCCATTCTTGTTGTTACGAGTGTAGAAGTCTAAATAGTAAAGCGCCATAGATTTGCCATCTCTATCAAATACTTCGTAAGCCACTACATCTGGGTGGTAAACAGGTAAATCTTTTCTTTCCTTGAACGTAATTCCGTAGAATTTTTCAGCCGCATAGAAAACTCCTTTCTCCAAAACAGTAGTTACCTCAAAATAAGGTTTAATTTCGTTTTCATCTAAATCGTATTTTGCCTTTCTTACTTGCTCTGCATAGAAATTCCAATCCCAAGGTGCTAGTTCAAACCCGCCTTTTTGTTCATCAATGATTTTTTGGATTTCACTCGCTTCTCTTTTAGCTGTTTCTACTGCTGGTTTTGCTAGTTGAGCCAAAAGGTTCAGTGCCTCTTCTGGCTTTTGAGCCATTTGGTCTTGAAGTTTCCACTCTGCAAAAGATTTTTTACCTAAAACTTGGGCTTTTTTCAGCCTTAATCTTGCCAATTTTTCTATAATTGAACGAGTGTCATCAGCATTACCTTTTTCTGCTCTGTACCAAGAAGCCTTGAATAGTTTTTCTCTCGTTGCTCTGTTTTTTAAATTTTGCAATAGCGGTTGTTGGGTGGTATTTAATAATGATAAAAGATACTTCCCTTCGTGCCCTGCTTCCTTAGCTGCTTGTGCTGCGGCAGCTATCTCATCAGATGAAAGTCCATCTAGTTCTTTAACACTGTCTATAATTAGCGCTCCATTCTTTCTTGCATCTAATAGCTTATTAGAAAATTGTGTTGAAAGAGAGGCTAATTCTCCGTTAATTTTTTTAAGCTCTTCTTTTTTAGTGTCAGAAAGTCCAGCTCCTGCAATATCAAAGTTTTGTTTGTAATATTCTACTAACTTTTGGCTTTCGCTATTAAGCCCTCCCCTATTTTCGTACACTTTTTTGATACGCTCATAAAGTTTAGAGTTAAGGTAAATCTTATCCGAATGCGCCGAAAAAATTGGAGCATACTCCTGTTGTAGAGCTTGTAACTTATCGTTAGTATTAGACCCCGTTAAGTTATAAAAGAGAGATTGTGCTCTCTTGAGTACTTCACCGCTGTTTTCTAATGCTAATACGGTATTTTCAAAAGTTGGAGCTTCTGTATTCTCACTGATTTTCTGTACTTCTAGCTCCTGTACTTTTAGACCATAATCAAAAGCTGGTTTAAAGTGCTCATCTTTAATCTTATCAAATTCTGGAGCTTGATATTGTAGTTTAGATTTTTCTAAAAAAGGATTACCTGCAGGCACAGGAATATCCGCTGATGTTTTCGTTTTTTCCATAGTTGTACAAGCGACTGCCGATAGTCCTGCCGAACCGTAAAGCAATACTGATGCAATATTTTTCATTGATTAAAATTTATAATTTATTCCGTAAAAGTAATAAAAATAGATGAGTTTCCGAGTATTACTCCGAATAAATTGTTAAACTAAAGGCTTTGCTTAACCTATTTTTAAGCATAATTTTTAGTAACTTTGTCGTATTATTTTTTCAACTTAGAATTGATTATGCAAACTGTATATATAGATTTTTTTAATATTGGTGATGAAGAAGATTTTTACTCTCAATTAAAAGAAAAATTACCTCTTCCTGATTATTTCGGGAATAATCTAGATGCCCTCTACGACTCCATTAGTGGAGATATAAAACTTCCTCTACACCTAGAATTTGTAAATATGACTGTAGAGCAACTGGAAGATTTTGAAGACCTCTTGGCTACCCTTGAAGAGGCTGATGAGGAGATAGATGGATTTAGCTTTTCCTACTACCTTGAACAATACGAAGACGAAGATTAAAATCTATGAAAATGACTTGGGAATGCTTCTTTAGGGTCTTGTTTTAGAACATTCAGCTTTACCCAAGATTTAAGAAAGCCATAACCATACGAAAACATTTGCACATAGGTTGCCATAACTGCCATTGTAGCGATACTGATGTTTTTAGTCTTTATAAGTGCGTGTATCCAAACTACAAAAGTATACAAACCGTAAAGCCCAAGTAATAAGCCATTATGCCAAATAAAATAATGTAAAAATCCTATGATATAGCCTATCAAAAACAAACTAGGAAACCAAAAAGTAGGCTTTACATACTTAGGGTGTCTTTGGTTGAGAATAGGTCGTGCAATCCCAAACTGATAAACCTGTTTTGAGAATTTACCTAAATCGGTTCTGCGTTTATGATACACCCCAATGCTATCAAAAAAAGCCGTTTTATAGCCTGCCTCCCATAACGACATAGACAAGTCTGGGTCTTCTCCTATACGCATTTCTGAAAAACCTCCTACCTGCTCAAAAGCCGATTTTTTAACCCCCATATTAAAACTTCTCGGCTGAAATCTTGATACCGCTTTTTTGCTACCTCTAATCCCTCCTGTTGTAAAAACGGAAGTCATAGAATAAGAAATAGCCTTCTGCATAAGGTTAAATCCTCTATGGGCTTTATCCGCTCCACCAAAGGCATCACAAGACGTTTTAGAAATATTGTTTTTTATTTCTTCTATATAGTTATTTTCCACAATCACATCACTATCCACAAATACCAGCCAATCGCCTGTGGCACGCCTTGCACCGTAGTTTCGCGTTAAACCAGGACCAGAGTTTTCTTTCCTAAAAAACTGAATGTTCAGCATTTCCTCAAATAATGCTATTGTAGGTCGTAAATCTACAACCGAACCATCGTCTACCACAATCACTTCAAACGCTTTATCCGTCTGACAAGATAAGGAATTTAACAATTCAAAAAGTTCGTCTTTCCTATTATAGATAGCAATAATGATAGAAATACTAGGCATAGAAATAAAGGATATTTAGTTTTGATTTTTGGCTTTTTTACTTCCTTCATACATTTCGTATTGCAGGAATCTGGTTTCCAATTTACCGTTATACAATTTTATTTTTCGGCTAGGTCTTAACCCCAACTTTTTAACCGCTTCTAAATCTGAACTGATAAGCCACGCCAAAGTATTAGGATAATTTTGTTTAAAGGTATCTCCTATTTTTTTGTAAAATGCTTCATCATTGATGCTAATTCGCTCGTCATAAGGTGGATTAAATACCATTAAAAGTGGAAAGTGCTCTTTTTCTGTCTCAAAGAAATTTTGTTTCTTTAGTTCAATCACATCTTCTAGCTCTGCAGCTTCAATATTAGTTCTTGCTACAGCCAAAGCTTTTGGGTCTATATCGTAGCCTATGATTTTCCCTGTAAACTCTTTTATCCTATTGATTCTAAACTCTTTTATCTTAATAAAAAGTTCTTCATCATAATTTCTCCAATTTTGGAATGCAAATTTTTTTCTGAATAATTGAGCTGGTAAATCCATTGCCAGCATAGCAGCTTCTATCAGTAATGTACCACTACCACACATAGGGTCTAAAAAATTACCTTTGCCGTCCCAACCTGCCAAATGTAGCATTCCAGATGCCAATACTTCGTTAATTGGTGCTACCCCTTGCTCCTTTCTGTAGCCTCTTTTAAAGAGAGGGTCGCCAGAAGAATCCAAAGAAATTACCACCATATCTCTATCAATATGTAGATGGAATTTAATATCAGGATTTTTCGGAGCTACATCTGGGCGTTTATGATATTTATTCTGAAAGTAATCCACTATAGCGTCTTTCATCTTAAGAGTCATAAAATGGGAGTGGGTAAACCTCTCCGAATGCACTGTCGCATCTATGGCAAAGGTTTGGCTCAAATTCATAAATTCGTCCCAAGGGAAACGAGATAATTTATCGTAAAACTTTTGCTCATTATAAGCCTTAAACTCTAGGATAGGTACTAAAACTTTAACTCCTGTACGCAAGGCATAGTTAATTTTATAGAGAAATCCCAAGTCGCCTACGCAATTTACCGCTCTATTTTTAGTTTCAACCTCTCTCCCACCGAGCTTTTTTACCTCTTCCGTTAAGACGTCTTCTAATCCGTAAAAAGTTTTAATGCTTATCTTTAAATTATCCCAATTCATCTCTCTTAAAATATCTGTGCTACAAAGATACTAAAAGCGATTCTATTTGCTCAAAATTAAAAAGACTACAAACTAAAAATTGCCAAACTCACATAATTTAATATTTTTTACTATATTAGTAAACTCATAAATTAAAATAGTAAGTAATTTTTTGATAATCTTATATAAAGTAAAAATATATGAAAAATTATGTTATTGAAAATCTACCAGATTACTTTAAACAGTACAAAAAGTCTATAAAAAATCCTAAAAAGTTTTGGGACAAAATAGCCGACGAAAACTTTGTTTGGTATCAAAGATGGAGTAAAGTTGTAGAATATGATATGCATGAGGCTAAAATAAAATGGTTTAAAAATGCCAAACTCAACATTACCAAAAACTGTATCGACCGACATCTTGCCGAAAGAGGCGATAAAAATGCCATTATTTGGGAGCCGAACAATCCTGAGGAAGCTACTCAATACATCACCTACAACGATTTGTATGAGAGAGTAGGCAAAATGGCCAACGTACTGAGAGCCCAAGGCATACAGAAAGGAGATAGAGTCTGTATTTATCTACCTATGATTCCAGAATTAGCCGTTGCTATGCTGGCGTGTGCTAGGATAGGAGCCATACATTCGGTTATTTTTGCAGGGTTTTCAGCTTCTGCTATAGCCTCTAGAGTTAACGATTGTGAAGCCAAAATGATGATTTGTTCTGATGGAAGTTATAGAGGTAATAAAGTTTTAGACCTTAAATCTATTGTTGATGAAGCTACAGAACAAACACCTTCCGTTGAAAAAATTCTTGTAGTGAAAAGAACTCATAACTCTATCAACATGAAAGAAGGAAGAGATTTTTGGTTAGAACCTCTGTATAACGCTGCTCCTGTAGACAATATTCCTCAAATTATGGATGCCGAAGATCCTCTTTTTATCCTTTACACTTCTGGTTCTACTGGTAAGCCTAAGGGTATGCTTCATACCTGTGCCGGTTATATGGTTTACTCGGCTTATACCTTTAAAAATGTATTTAACTACAAAGAAAACGACATCTATTGGTGTACCGCCGATATAGGTTGGATTACAGGGCATTCCTATATTTTATATGGTCCTTTAGCTAACGGGGCTACAACTGTTATCTTCGAAGGTGTACCTACCTATCCACAACCTGACCGATTTTGGGAAGTTATAGAAAAACATAAAGTTACTCAGTTTTATACTGCTCCCACCGCTATCCGTTCTTTGGCAAAGGAATCTTCGGACTGGGTAGAAAAACACGATTTATCTAGCTTACGAGTAATTGGTTCCGTAGGTGAACCCATTAACGACGAGGCTTGGCATTGGTACAACGACCACGTAGGTAAGAAAAAATGCCCTATTGTAGACACTTGGTGGCAAACAGAAACGGGAGGAATTATGATTGCTCCTATTCCATTTGTTACACCTACCAAACCTACTTATGCTACCCTACCACTACCTGGAATACAGCCTGTACTTATGGACGATAAAAGAAACGAAATTACAGCGAACCAAGTTGATGGTAGTTTATGTATTAGATTCCCTTGGCCTAGCATAGCACGAAGCATTTGGGGCGACCACGAGAGGTACAAACAAACCTATTTTTCAGCTTTCCCAGGTAAATATTTTACTGGAGATGGAGCTTTAAGAGACGAGGTAGGCTATTACAGAATTACAGGACGTGTAGATGATGTTATTATCGTATCTGGACATAACTTAGGTACTGCACCAATAGAAGATAGTATTAACATACACCCTGCCGTGGCAGAATCAGCCATTGTTGGATATCCTCATGAAGTTAAGGGAAATGCTTTATATGGCTTTGTGATACTAAAAGATACTGGAGAAAGTAGAGATAAAGAAAATCTGAGAAAAGAAATCAATCACCTGATAGCAGATACCATAGGTCCTATCGCTAAATTAGATAAAATTCAGTTTGTATCTGCCTTACCTAAAACGAGAAGCGGAAAGATTATGCGTAGGATTTTAAGGAAAATAGCCGAAGGTGATTTTAGTAATTTTGGGGACACATCTACCCTATTAAATCCTGAAATTATAAATGAGATTAAAGACCAGCGTATTTAGTTAATCATTACAAAAATTAAAGTAAATGAAAAAACAGAAGATAGGATTAGGGTTAATTCTATTATGTTTAGGAATGATAGGGGTATTTTCAATTCTCACAATGGAAATACCCTTGCCTCCTGAAGCAGAAGTAATACTACGAAAGAGTTTTAGTCCACTACAAATAAAAATGCTTGCATTAGTAAACCCCACTATAATGCTCATTGTTGCTGTGGTTCTAGGAACTATTCTTCATCAAAAGGTAAATCTAAAAGTTCCCATTATTGAACACATAGTCGGAATTAAAAGTCATCAGCTCCCCAATCTCCAAAATATTCTGAAATATGGTGTTTTAGGTGGTATCCTATCAGGAGGTTTATTAAGCCTTATAGGAATTATATTTAAGCCAATACTTCCGAAAGAATTTATAGTCTTAGGAGAAACTCTGCACCCCACCCTAACTGCTAGATTTCTGTACGGTGGACTAACCGAAGAAATCTTAATGAGATTCGGTATGATGACTTTTGTTACTTGGATTGCTTCCAAAATACTTAATGTAACTCAACCTATTGTGTATTGGATTGGTATTATTATAGCATCGGTTATTTTTGCTATTGGTCACTTTCCTATTACCTATCAAGCCGTTGAAAATCCTTCTTTTGGATTATTAAGTTATGTATTTATTGGGAATTCAGTTGGAGGTATAATTATAAAGAAAAGCTGTGTAGTTTTTTTTATTTGAGTTCCCATATTCTAATTCTATTAGTTTGTACTAAATTTAAATCCCCATTCTCTTTCCTTGCAGGGTAAAACATATGAAAATAATATTTTACATTTGTTGGATCATCATGCCCTGCACCACCTAGATAAATTAGATGATTACCATCCCATAAAGTAAAATGACCATTTGCATTATTCCAGCCCGAAACCTTGAACATAATGATTCCTTTCATTTTATATAATCTATTCCAACTTTCTTCGGATAACCCAACTTTTTTTCACAACTATTAATTTGATTATTCTGTTTCAATTTTAATAAAATAATGCTCTAAATAATCGTTCATATAATCTTCAATCCATTCTTTTTGAATTCTCTTATTTGATATCATTCCATTGTAAATTCCCCTTAGTTCATTATTTGAAGTATTATATAAATTGTAACATTCTGTTATTATGTTATAACCATTAAAATATTCTTTCCGGATACCATCAAACTTCTTTTTATGAGAAGCATGAAATCGATCTAATACTTTTTTAATAGTTTCTTTTTCAAAAAGTCTTGGAAAGGGTTCCATATGATTAAATGTTGTTATATAATCATGTACAAATGTCTCTGAGTACAAATAGTTATCATTACAATTACAAAATCCATAAAAGGCGAACTGTTCAAAAGACTTATCATCATCTTTTAGTTTTAAATATGTTTTATTGGTAAGTTCTCTGTTTTGAGAACAGCATGAAATACCAACCAAAATTAGCATAATGTTTAAAATTTTCATATGTAGTCTAATTATTTTAATTCCCAAAAATACATAGCTTTTGCAGATTTTTCATAATGATGTCCATCAAAAACATATTTTTCACTTGCGTTTCCAGTCCATAAAGTTATATGCCCTGATGCACCAAAATCTTTTACATCAATAGGCAACATTAAATAGATTCCTTTTCTATTTCCAACCAAATTTATCAATATGATGGTCCCCCATTATCTTTTCACACAACATCTAACCATTTTTTCATTTTCCATTCACTAGCTATAAAATCAACTCCAAATCCCTTGACTTTTTTTGTTGGAAAGTAAGGCGATATACTTATATATAATTTTCATATTCTTTGCCTTGAAAATTCTCGCCTATAAGGTTTTAAAAATTACCTTAATTGATGTTATATTGCCCTTTATACTGTTTTGGTGAATTTCTGCTCTTTCTTTTGCTTCCATAATATAATCGTCCCCATAATTAAACTACATTATCCTCCTTAATTTTTTTGGGGGGACACTTTCGCTGTGGTAAGTATTGGATATTGGTTTGAATAAAAATTTAACACACTTTCCACACTCCATTGGGGTTAGGGTCTGTAAGTGTTATTTCTTGTCCTTATTATAAGTTCTAAAATGAATATCTATATATCCATTTTTGGATAAGATTAAGCATTCTTTTATCCATATTAGAACCAGACAAAAAAATTAAGCTAAAAAAAACCGCCTCAATTCTGGGGCGGTTTTAAAGATATTTTAGAAAAGTATCTAATCTTTATTTAGATTATTTACCTTCTTCCATTTTCTTTTTAAGTTCTGCAAGAGCATCAATATCTCCTAGAGTTGTTTTCTCTTCAGATGCAGAACTTTTAGCAGCAGCTTCTTTCACATTTTTCTTTTCTTCTTCACGGAAAAGACCTGTATGAGATACTACCACTCTCTTGAATTCTTTATTGAACTCAATTACTTTAAATTCAGCTTCATCTCCTTTTTTAATTTTAGAACCATCCTCCTTCTCAAGTAATCTAGCAGGACAGAAAGCTTCTACTTCTACATCTTCAAATTTAACTTGAGCTCCTTTATCAAAAACATCAGATGCTACACCCGTGTGTACAGTACCTTCAGCATATTTAGTTTCAAATTTATCCCAAGGATTTTCTGTAAGTTGCTTATGACCTAAAGAAAGTCTTCTAGCGTCTACATCTAACTCTAGAACTACTACATCTAGCTTGTCTCCTACGCTACAGAATTCAGATGGATGTTTGATTTTCTTAGTCCAAGAAAGGTCAGAAATATAGATAAGCCCATCAATTCCTTCTTCTAGCTCTAAGAATACACCAAAGTTAGTAAAGTTTCTTACAGTACCAGAGTGCTTAGAATCTACTGGATATTTACCTTGTATATTAGTCCACGGATCTTCAGAGAGTTGCTTCATACCTAAAGATATTTTTCTCTCTTCTTTATCTAAGGTAAGCACTTGAGCCTCTACTTCATCTCCCACTTTTACGAAATCCCCTGCACTTCTAAGATGTGTACTCCAAGACATTTCAGAAACATGGATAAGACCTTCTACACCAGGAGCTACTTCTACAAAAGCACCATAATCAGCTACTACTACTACCTTACCTTTTACTTTATCACCTACTTTCAAGTTTTCATCAAGAGCTTCCCAAGGGTGAGCTTCAAGCTGCTTCATACCCAATTGAATTCTTGTTTTATCTTCATCAAAGTCAAGGATAACCACTTTAACCGTTTGTCCATCTTCCAGAATTTCTGTTGGGTGGTTTACTCTAGACCAAGAAAGATCTGTAATGTGTACTAGACCATCAACGCCACCTAAATCGATAAATACACCATAAGATGTGATGTTTTTAACTGTTCCTTCAAGAACCTGACCTTTTTCAAGTTGGGCAATGATTTCTTTTTTCTGATCTTCAATATCGGCCTCGATAAGAGCTTTATGAGATACCACTACATTTTTGAATTCAGGATTAATTTTAACCACTTTGAACTCCATAGTTTTACCTACATATTGGTCATAATCTTTAATAGGCTTAACATCTATTTGAGAACCAGGTAAGAATGCTTCGATGCCGAATACATCTACAATCATACCACCTTTTGTTCTAGATTTAACGAAACCATTTACTACCTCACCACTTTCGTGATATTGGTTCACTTTATCCCAAGCCTTAAGCGTTCTCGCTTTTTTATGAGAAAGTTGTAATTGTCCTGTCTTGTCCTCTCTTCTGTCTACCATTACTTCTACCTCATCTCCCACTTTTAGGTTAGGGTTGTAACGGAATTCGTTAAGAGAAATAACACCTTCTGATTTGAAATCAATGTCAACGATAGCTTCTTTATCTGTAAGTCTTACTACTTTACCTACGATAACATCATCTTCTGCTAAATCGCTTAAAGAACCTTTGTAGATTTCTTCAAGTTCTTTTTTCTCGTTTCTGTCCTCAGCATTAAGACCAGATTCAAAAGAATCCCAATCAAAATTTTCAGGTGCTACATTTTGGTTCAAAAGAACCTCTTCTTGTTGTTTTGTCTGTTCTGACATAATAAAATAATTTGTATCCAAAACTACCATCCTTTGAGCTAAAACGGATAAATGGGTTTTGAAGTTGGTTAAATATTGTTGTTTTCTACTTTTTGCTCAAAAAAATCCGTGAAAAGTGGTGCAAATATATGTAAAATTTATTATCTGACAATATGATTTTTAGAGTTTTAGCCTCATATTCTTAAGTTTTATAAAAAATAGACAATGAAAAATATTTAGTCTGAAAATAAAAAAGGACTTTTTTCTATTTTTATATTTGATTATCAGTGTTTTGTTTAACCTATAATGATTTGCCGAAAAATAATTATCTTTACGAAAAATTTAAAATTTATGATAACAACATTTAGTTTTATTTTGGGGTCTTTGGGAGCTGTTCTATTTGTAGGAATTATTTTCCTTAGCTTTTTTGGACTTTGGTTTATTGTAAAGCAACAAACATCTGTTATAATAGAACGTTTAGGGAAATTCCATAGTGTAAGAGGTCCAGGTTTTCATCTTAAAATACCTTTTGTAGACCAAATCGCAGGTAGAATTTCTTTAAAAATACAGCAGTTAGATGTAGTGGTAGAAACCAAAACTAAAGACGATGTATTTGTTAAAATAAAGGTGTCCACGCAATATCTCGTTATTGGAGAAAAGGTTTATGATGCGTTTTATAAATTGGATAATCCTCACGCTCAGATTACATCTTATATTTTTGATGTGGTAAGAGCGGAAGTTCCTAAACTTAGATTAGATGATGTGTTTGAGAAAAAAGATGATATTGCTATCGCCGTAAAATCAGAATTACAAGAGGCAATGAATGATTATGGTTACGACATCATTAAAACCTTAGTAACAGACATCGACCCTGATGAGCAAGTAAAACAGGCAATGAACCGTATCAATGCTTCGGAAAGAGAGAAAATAGCAGCTCAATACGAAGGTGATGCTCAAAGAATTCTTATTGTAGAAAAGGCTAAAGCAGAAGCAGAAAGCAAAAGATTACAAGGACAAGGGATTGCCGACCAAAGAAGAGAAATTGCTAAAGGATTAGAAGAATCTGTAAATGTGCTTAACAAGGTAGGTATCAATTCACAAGAGGCTTCGGCTCTTATTGTAGTTACTCAGCATTATGATACGCTTTCGTCTATTGGTTCTACCAATAAGTCTAATCTTATTCTACTTCCTAACACGCCCAATGCGGCTGGAGATATGCTAAATAATTTGGTAACTTCTTTCTCTACCGCAAGTATTATAGGAGAAGAAATAAAAAAGAAAAATAAAGAAGCGTAAAAGTTTACTTTTAAAAGGGTTAAATCAAAAGAAAGCTGTCCCAATATGCTCTAAGGTAATTTTAGAAATATTGGGACTTATTTTTATTTTCACCTTTCATAATTCATCACTAAATTTGCAAAATGATGAAAAATAGAGATTTCATAGAGGTCTATGGTGCTAGAGAGCATAACTTAAAAAACATTGATGTTAAAATTCCTCGTAACGAGTTAGTCGTTATTACAGGGCTATCAGGAAGTGGGAAATCTTCTTTAGCATTTGATACTATTTTTGCGGAAGGACAAAGGCGTTATATAGAAACATTTTCCGCCTATGCTCGGCAGTTTCTAGGTGGATTAGAACGCCCCGATGTTGATAAAATAGAAGGACTTTCCCCTGTTATCGCTATTGAACAAAAAACCACTAATAAAAACCCTCGTTCTACCGTAGGGACGGTTACAGAACTTTATGATTTTCTCAGACTTCTATTTGCTAGAGTTTCCACAGCTTATTCCTTAGAAACAGGTAAAAAGCTACAAAGCTATACCGAAGAGCAAATTTTAGAAACCATCAAAGAACAATATCAGAATGAAAAAGTCTTGCTTCTAGCACCACTAGTAAAGGCTAGAAAGGGGCATTATCACGAGCTTTTTGTGCAATTAGCCAAAAAAGGATATTCCCAAGTAAGAATAGATGGCACTTTGCAAGATATAGAGTACGACCTTAAACTAGACCGATACAAAACCCACGATATAGAAGTAGTTATAGACCGTTGGATTATAGGCGAAACCGCATCTGAAGCTAGAATGCAAAAATCACTTTCCACAGCTTTGCAGATGGGGGGCGGTGTGGTTATGGTTCAAAAATATAATTCGGAAGAGTTTCAGTATTTTTCTAAAGATTTAATGGATACTGTCACAGGACAGGCTCTACCATTACCAGAACCAAATACTTTTTCGTTCAATTCTCCTAAAGGGAGTTGTCCTCATTGTAAAGGTTTGGGAACTGTAAAAAAAATCAATCCTGATTATCTAGTTACCGAGCCTACTCTACCCTTCCAGTCGGCACTATTACCATTAGAAACTTATAAATTTAGTAAGTGGGCTTTATCTCAAATTAAAAGCATACTAGAGTTATTTGAGCTTAACCTACAAACACCATTTAACAAAATTCCTAAAGAAGCCTTAGACTACATCTATTACGGTTGTGATAAAGAGTTTGTAAAAGATTTAAAACACGCTGGAATTTCCAAAAAAACTAAAATTAACTTTGAAGGGCTAATCCCTCATTTAGAAAAAGTTATAGAAGATAAAGAGAACTACGGTGCTACACAAGTGGAGCGAGAGTTTACAGTAGAAGAAATCTGTACGGACTGTAACGGAACAAGATTAAAACCCGAAAGTTTAGCCTTTAAAATAGAAGGTAAAACTATTGCTGAAGTTAATGCGATGAGCTTATTAGACTTAAAAGATTGGCTTTCGGAAATAAAAAATAGCTTTAGCGAAAAAAACAAAATTATCGCCCACGAAATTTTAAAAGAGATAGAAACTCGTTTGGGCTTTTTATTAGATGTAGGACTAGAATATCTTAGTCTTAGTAGAAGTAGTAAAACCCTTTCTGGAGGCGAATCCCAAAGGATTCGTTTGGCAACACAGATAGGCTCGCAGTTGGTAAATGTCCTTTATATTTTAGACGAACCTTCTATTGGGCTTCACCAGAGAGATAACGAAAGACTCATCAACTCTTTAAAAAGTTTACGAGATTTAGGAAACTCTGTTCTTGTGGTGGAACACGACAAGGATATGATTTTAGAAGCCGATGAAGTGCTAGACATCGGACCTAAAGCAGGTAAATATGGCGGAAAAGTCTTGTGGCAAGGCAGCCCAAAAGATTTAATAAAAGCTGATACCATTACAGCAGATTACCTCACAGGAAGAAGAAAAATAGAAATTCCCGAAAAAAGAAGAGAAGGCAATGGTAATGAGATTGTCCTCAAAGGAGCTACGGGCAATAATCTTAAAAATGTAACTCTAAAAATTCCTCTAGGGAAGATGGTTGTAGTTACGGGGATTTCGGGGAGTGGTAAATCCTCGCTAATCAACGGGACCCTCTACCCTATTCTTAACCGACATTTCTACCGTGCTGTGCAAGAGCCTCTACCTTACGAAAAGATAGAAGGTATAGAGCATATAGACAAAATAGTAGATGTAGACCAAACGCCCATCGGTAGAACGCCTCGTTCTAACCCTGCTACTTACACAGGTGTATTTTCGGATATCCGAACCTTGTTCGCTAACCTTCCAGAAAGTAAAATCAGAGGTTATAAGGCAGGGAGATTTTCGTTTAATGTTAAAGGTGGACGCTGCGAAACTTGTCAAGGAGGTGGTTTGAAAGTGATTGAAATGAATTTCTTGCCTGATGTCTATGTGCATTGCG
Organism: Riemerella anatipestifer; assembly: GCF_009663465.1. Classification (GTDB taxonomy): domain Bacteria; phylum Bacteroidota; class Bacteroidia; order Flavobacteriales; family Weeksellaceae; genus Riemerella; species Riemerella anatipestifer_C. The sequence goes on along the minus strand of NZ_QXHU01000001.1, from coordinate 307,647 downwards.
AAACCTGCAACGGCAAACGCTTTAATAGAGAAACTTTAGAAGTAAGATATAAAGGTAAATCTATATCCGATGTCCTAGATATGACCATAGACGAAGCTGTAGAATTTTTTCAGCCAATCCCAAAAATCTATTCTAAGGTGAAAACGCTACAAGAAGTAGGTTTAGGCTATATTACTTTAGGTCAACAGTCTACTACACTTTCGGGCGGAGAGGCTCAAAGAGTAAAATTAGCTACAGAACTCTCTAAAAAACAAACAGGTAAAACGCTTTATATTTTAGATGAACCTACCACAGGACTGCATTTTGAAGATGTTAAGATACTGATGGAGGTTATCCAAAAGCTAGTAGACTTGGGTAACTCCTTTATCATTATTGAACATAATATGGACGTGATAAAACTTGCCGACCATATTATAGATGTAGGTCCAGAAGGTGGTAAAAATGGAGGAAGTATCATCGCAGAAGGTACTCCAGAAGAAATTATAAAGAATAAAAAATCTATCACAGGTAAATTTTTGAAAAAAGAAATGTAGATAAAAACAAAAACTTTAGCACTATGAAAAAATTATTACTTTCTGCGTTGGTGGCAACCGTTGGTTTTGCTAATGCACAAAAATTGGAAACAGGGTTTAAAGTAGGGTATGTAAATTCTACTTTGCACCTAGAAGCTATGGGGCAACAATACAAGCCTAACGCTAAGTCTAGTGTTTATATTGCGATGCCTGTATCTTATAAAGTTAATAAATATGTATCTCTACACGGAGAACTTGGTATGGCAGGACTTGGAGCAGAGAATCTAATTATGGATAATAATGAGCGTTCAAGGTTGCATCTTACCACGGTCTATATTCCTTTGGGAGTTAAGTTTACACCAATAGAATCGTTAGGGATTTTGGGTGGATTTAACTTAGGTTTTGTAACCAAAGCTCTAGGGAAACAAAACGGACAAGATGTAGAGTTTACTGATATTAGAAAGGGTAACCACTCTATATTTTTGGGTGGAGAATATAAAATAACCAAGTCTATATTCGTGGAGACAAGATACAATATAGGGCTTGGCAACCTTTATCCAACCAACGACATTACAATGAAAAACAATTTCTTACAAATAGGTGTAGGCTATTTATTTGACAAATTTTAATATCTATAAAACAGTAAAAATGAAAAAAAGAGCTTTAATTAGCGTATCAGACAAGACCAATCTTGTAGAGTTTGCCACATTTTTGGAGCAACACAATTATCAACTCATTTCTACGGGAGGCACATTTAAACATTTAAAGGAAGCTGGACTTTCTCCTATTCAGATAGATGAAGTTACAGAGTTCCCAGAAATGCTAGACGGTAGGGTAAAAACGCTACACCCAAAAGTACACGGAGGGCTTCTAGCCGTACGCTCTAACCCCGAGCATATGAGTACCGTAAAAGACCACGGTATAGAGCTAATAGATATGGTAATAGTAAACCTCTACCCTTTCTTTGAAAATGTTAACAAAAACATTTCTTTAGACGAAAAGGTAGAGTTTATAGACATTGGTGGACCATCAATGCTTCGTTCAGCGGCTAAGAATTTTAATGCCGTTACCGTGGTTACCGATGTTAAAGACTATGCTAAAGTTCAAGCCGAAATTTCGGAAGCAGGTGATACAACTTTGGAAACTAGAAAAACATTAGCTGGAAAAGTATTTAACTTAACTTCGGCTTATGATGCCGCTATTTCTAAAATGCTTTTAGAGGAAGAATACCCAGAGTATCTTAATGCGTCGTATCAAAAGGTAACCGACTTAAGATATGGCGAAAACCCTCATCAGTCGGCGGCTTATTATGTTTCTACTACCGAAAATGGAGCAATGAAAGATTTTGAACAATTAGGTGGTAAAGAGCTTTCTTTTAACAACCTAAGAGATATGGATTTATGCTGGAAGGTGGTTAATGAGTTCAAAAATGAGAAAGCGTGTTGTGCCGTTAAGCACTCTACACCTTGTGGCGTTGCTATTGGAGAAACCGCTTTAGACACTTATAAAAAAGCATTTGAATGCGACCCTGTTTCTATCTTCGGAGGTATTGTAGCGATGAACTACACCGTAGATAAAGACACAGCTGAAGAACTCAACAAGACTTTCCTAGAAATTGTAATGGCGACAGATTTTGATGCCGAAGCTCTAGAAGTATTATCTAAAAAGAAAAATCTAAGAATTATCAAGATTAAAAACCCTGTATCTGACCGCCAAGTGTGGGTAAAAATAGACGGTGGAATGTTGGTGCAAAACGCCGATGACCAATTCTCTGATGATATAAAAACGGTTACAGAAGTTCAGCCAACGGAAGAACAAACCAAGGCTCTACTCTTTTCTCAAAGGATTGTGAAATATGTAAAATCTAATGCTATTGTAGTTACCAACGGCACACAAGCCTTAGGCGTAGGTGGTGGACAAGTAAATAGAATATGGGCTACCCAACAAGCCATAGAACGAGCGAAAGAGAAATTTAGTGGAGATTTAGTTTTAGCGTCTGATGCTTTCTTTCCGTTTAGAGACGTGGTAGATACCTGTGCTAAAGAAGGTATAAAAGCCATTATACAACCTGGTGGAAGTATGCGAGATGACGAAAGCATACAAGCGGCTAATGAGCATAATATCCCAATGCTATTCACAGGAATGAGGCACTTTTTTCATTAAATAACAATTAACACTAAAAACGATAAGCATCAAAAAAAATTTGATGCTTATCATTTTACAAAAAGATGCTTATGTTTTTGGAATTTCATAAGCATTTTTTTTATTTGTGCTTTTGCCCACACCAATGCTCAAACAGTGGGTATTTTTATAACGCCTTTACTAACGAGGTTCTTAACGCCGTCGGGCTTAGAGGTCGAGTATTCTCTACCATATATAATAACCGCTCCACTCTCCGACCTAAGGAAACGAAGGCGTTAAGAAAATGGGGCGTCCATTCGTTAAAAAAGACCTATTGTTTGAACAAGCGTTGGACTTAGCCTTGGCGTGAGTTCTAGGGCTTTTAGAATGGGCGACACATTTTTAGCCGTAGTTTTCTAGTCTTGACCTTTTGGTACTTTTAGGTCAAGCTAAAAGTACAAGCCTACACATTTATCACTCTTCTTTTGCCTTGAAACAAACCTAACGCAAGTGGTTCGGCGAAGCCAAAAGAAGCAAAAATTCAAGACTGTAACCCCTCTGGCTAAACCTCATTACTAAAGGCTAAAATCCCCAAAACTCGCTCCAACGCTTTTGCCCACACCTTTGCTCAAACAATGGGTATTTTTTAACGCCTTTACTAACGAGGTTCTTAACGCCGTCGGGCTTAGAGGTCGGATATACTACATATTATCACCACTTAGCTATTATCAACGGTTTGTCGAGCAAAGGTAAGTTTAGGGACAGCCCCCGTAGCGGCATTGGGAGCGGTAGCTTCCAAATAGTAGGGGGCAGTCCCGTGCCGTAGGTAAACCTAACCTTTGCTCTTGAACTTTTCGTCCTTTTGTTTCAAGACAAAAGGACAAGGACAAATATACTATGTAACGACTGTCCCCTCCGACCTAAGGAAACGGAGGCGTTAAGAAAATGGGGCGTCCATTCGTTAAAAAAGACCTATTGTCTGAACAAGCGTGGGCTTTAGCCTTGGCGTGAGTTCTAGGGCTTTTAGAATGGACGACACATTTTTAGCCGCAGTTTTCTAGTCTTGACTTTTTCGTCCTTTTGGCTCCGCCGAACCACTTCGTTAGGTTTGGGTCAAGCCAAAAGGACAAGCCTACACATTTATCGCCCTTCTTTTGCCTTGAAGCAAAAGAAGCAAAAATTCAAGACTGTAACCCCTTTGGCTAAACCTCATTACTAAAGGCTAAAATCCCCAAAACTCGCTCCAACGCTTTTGCCCACACCAATGCTCAAACAGTGGGTATTTTTTAACGCCTTTAGTAACGAGGTTCTTAACGCCGTCGGGCTTAGAGGTCAGATATACTACATATTATCACCACTTAGCCATTATCAACGCTCTGTCGAGCAAAGGTAAGTTTAGGGACAGCCCCCGTGCCGTAGGTAAACCTAACCTTTGCTCTTGAACTTTTCGTCCTTTTGGCTTCGCCGAACCACTTGCGTTAGGTTTGTTTCAAGACAAAAGTACAGCCTATAAATTCTATGCCTATAAAATCTAAAACTTATAAGCATCGGTTTTTTAAAGGGGGCTTAGGCGTTACCTTAAGCCTTCTCGTAAGTGAGTGTCGCTAGGGTATCTTTTATCCCTTTAGCGGGAGTAAAAATGACTTTAGCTTGTTTGATGGTATTAGCCGTTACCTCTTTCTCCGTAGCTTTGCCCTCACTGCTAAAGCTCACACGCAAACTGCCCAACTCTCCTAAACGAATAATCTGCCCACTGGCTAAGGACGACTGCATTACATCTACCAAGGCGTAGAGTACCGCTCTGATGTCCGCTCCGCTTACGGTGGAGATTTTCTCTATGTCTTTGGTAAGGTCGGTTAGGGTTTTCTCTCCACTACTTACAGGAGTAGCGTACCATTTTTTGTCGCCGCCACCGCTTACGCCCGGCTGGCCTCTTTCAATTACTTTAAATTTTACTGGCATAATTTCTACTTTTTATGATTTATAATAATTTATTTTTTTATTTATGTCTCTTTGGACAAACCATAGAGTCTTAGGCATAGCTACCCTACCCATCTTGTTAGGCTCTTAAAACCAACGGCACAGTAAACTTAACATTCGTGTTAATCTTTTATACAGCGCACAGCATGGGCTTGCCCTTGGAACCACATATAATAGTCTTTGTACCACTCAGAAAGATAGTCAGGAAGTCCACCGGTTAACGCATACGCGGTCCCCCAATAGTATGTGAAGGATGCGATATCTGATGTCCAGTATAAAATATTACCGGTATGGATATATCCACGGACATCTCTAAATCCAGGAGTAGATAGACGAAGCACTCGTTCCGTATCTAGCGAGTTTTCTGTGGCTGCACTATTTCGAATCGCACTACTCAGTGCCTTCATGGCATCTAATGAGGGCACATGATACCCCTCCGGACAAGGGTTGTTTGTACCACCTGTTTTCCACAACTTATGATTTTCTGTTTCTTGTAGTTCAGAGAAAATCACCCAATAGCCTTTGCTATAAGCGGGTTCTATAAAATATTTGCTATCAGCATTTGACCATGAATTTGACAAAGAATATCTCACAAATCTATTTTTAGGCGTCCCCCCCAAAGACCAATTTATCAACTCGTGTCCATCTGGCTTTCTCTGCCATTGGAAGAGCGAACCGTACGCCCGCCAGTCTCGTTTAATTTGGTATGTGGTTGGGTATTCTAACGGTAGTCCTGTATTAGTGTCCAAGGTTCCCCCTTGAGCGGCAGGATCAAACCAAGGGGAACCGTATTTAGCATACTCTGCCCCGAGGTTATTCCCAAGCCATACTTTGTTGTCTGGACCTAACACTGGCGTATAGATAAAATCGTGTTCTCTTTCATTATCCCCATACCCCATACAATCGGAAGTGGTCTTCCCAAGGCAACGGTCGGGAATACCCGTTACCGCATAAAGCTGGTATTGGACATTGGTGGTAGAAAAAGTATCCACATAACGATCGGGGTAGCTGAAAACACCCATCAGTAAGCCTTCTACATCGTTACCAAACCCCATATTCATATCCAATTTCTTAATCAGCAAATCGCCACCCAACGAGCGAATGCTGGCTACAATATAGGTGCTGGCAGGGGTTACAGCTTGGGCCTCCCACGAAAAGCGAAGGACACGGCTGTTCCCGTCCTCCGTATAGGTGGCTGGTATGGTAATGTCCATACTGTAAGCGGGAAGAGTACCTTCGCCTTGTACCGTTACGGGGATGCCAACCCGCAGACCTGTGGTTGTAATTTTCCCTTGATGGTCTATTACCAGAGGTTCTGGAATTCCGTCTGCTGCAATATCCCTCTGCCAAAGGGCTTCCGAACGAGGATTAATATTGTAAGGAAAATAATCAGCATCGTAAATTGAGGCAATACGTTTCTTCCCCCCGCTTTTCAATGTTACACTTAAAGGCGCATCTAATGCCCGTAAGACCACTTGAGCCTTTGCCACAAGAGGAAGCAACACCAACAATAAACTGTATATATAAAATCTACTAAGTTTCATTATTTTCTTTTTTTATTGGGTTAGCATAAAAGTCTATTTAGTTGACAGAATCCCCCGTTACCGTTACCGTAGTCCAAGTATCCTTTATGATACCAACAGCCGAATATTGGGTTCTCGTTTTACTTCCCCTCGCACCAGAAGAATTAGAAACCGTTATCTGCCCCACATTGTTCTGGACTATTACACAGCTAAAACCTAAAGGCAATGAGTCAGGAACCTCAACGGTGGTAGGCGAGGTACTATCTACATACACATATCCCCCATTATCTGTAGTTCTAAGAGTAACGGTATTATCTACAATACCACCTGTTGCATCTGCTCTGCGTAGACCGCCCGTTGGCGTCCATGCTGTACCGTCCCACACTAACAGCTGCCCCAACTGAGGTGCAGTAGCAGAAACCGAAGAACCTTGGATTTTAGTTACTTTAGTATCGTTGCTATTCAAATCGGCAGTAACATCACCTGTTAAAGCCGCTCGTTGAAACGATGTTCCGCTTAGTTTAATGGTTTCCGATTCGGTATAAGTCTTTCCTGAAAGTTTTTGCCACGAGGAGCCGTCAAAATAATAATACCCTACATCGGTAACATTAGCCGTTTGTCCTGTAGGGGAAGTCTCTACCCCTGTTACGTAGACAATAGCTCCTTTCTGCTCAGAAGTATAAGTTTTGGCTTTTAGCTCTACTCCTTTTAAGCGAGGGGCGATAATCCCGTCAAAAGAATCAGAGCTAGACGCCTTGCCTACCACATCTAGTGTGGCTTTGGGGGCAGGGGTATTGATGCCCACTTGTGCCTGTAATGCCAAAGGCAGAAACACTGCACATAATAAAATCTTTTTCATAAAATGTTATTGTTTAAAGTTCAATGTTTAAGGTTTAAAGGATTAAAGTTTATAGATGTTAAGTTGTGAAGTTGTAAAAAAGTTTAAAGTTCTGGGTTCGTAGTTCAATAGCTCCGATGATTCCTTGAATATTTGAACTTTAAACCTTGAACTCTTGCCCCTTGAACCAATGAGAAAACGCCTCCCTCCTCTCAACACACACAAAACAAGGAGGAAGGTTAAGACAGAGAGAATAGAATATCCTCTCTGTAAGCTAGAAGACCTAAACCCAAACCACTCATTCAGCTGATGAAAAAGACGGACCTCTAGCAGATATTTATGAAAACAAAACTTAGCGTGTGCTAAATGCCAAATGCCCCTAACGGAAGCTAGAGGAATATTATTTATAATTGATAATAAAAATCTAGATAAAAAGTAGTATAATACGCGTATGCACGTAACTACT
>NZ_QXHU01000001.1:211689-300197 GCF_009663465.1 Riemerella anatipestifer | reverse complement strand
TGTGTGTGTGTGTGTGTGTGTGTGTGTGTGTGTGTGTGTTTACACAATTATTTGGAAGTACCAAATTTTTGTGTAAGTTTTTTTCACTTTTTTGTATGTAGCTGGTATTGCGTGTCATAAAACTGGGGCAAACATATCACCTTTTGCGGAAGTATGCAAGTTTTGGTATAATATTTTACTCGTTTTTATAAAAATACGGCTGAATCAAGAAGATTCAGCCGCTCTTTTTTAACCTTTATTTCTGCATAAAATACTTATACCTATTATTGGAAAAGAGATTCTTTACTCCCTAGTATTTTTTTAACTTTGCAGAAAAATAGATTTATGCTTATACTTTCTTCTCCAGCTAAGTTAATGAATATCTCATTAAAATCAGATATGCTAAAACCTACCGAACCTCAATTTATAGAAGATTCGGCGTTTATACAATCGTTTTTGAAAGAGAAAACACCACAATACCTTTCTGATTTAATGGAAATTTCTTCCAAATTGGCAGATGAAAACTGGGAAAGAAACCAAAATTGGAGTACCTCGCCTTCGGAAGAGGAGTCTAATGCAGCCCTCTATACTTTTACAGGTGAGGTTTATCGTGGGTTAGACGCTCCTACTCTAGATAAAAAAGCGGTAGATTACCTCCAAAAACATTACAGAATACTCTCGGGATTGTATGGACTGCTAAAACCTTCGGATAGGATTATGCTGTATCGTTTAGAAATGGGTCGTCCGTTCCAGTTTGATAAGTATAAAAATTTATATTCTTTTTGGAAGTCCAAAATTACAGCGGCTCTTAACGAAGAGTTAAAGGACGATGATATTCTCCTAAATCTTGCCAGTACAGAATACTTTAAATCAGTAGATACCAAAAAGCTAAAAGCGAAGGTTATAGATGTTAAATTCTACGAATACAAGAACGGCAAACTAAAAACTATCGTGGTTTATACCAAACACGCCAGAGGGCTTCTCATCCGTTTTTGTGCTGAAACCAATGCCAAAACTTTAGATGATATTAAAACCTTTAATTACGAAGGTTATCTTATAGACGAAGAACGCTCCAAAGATAACCAACTGGTATTTGTGAGGTAATGAAGTTGCTAGAATTACATTCTATTTTTAAGCAAGAGCTTTCGGAGCTTTATAATAGTTCCGAGATTTCTTGTTTGTGGGAAATTTTTGGAGAGCATTATCTAGGTTTAGACAAAATAGGACTGCGACAATCCGAAAACACCCAACTTCCCTCTCAACCGATAGTACAATATACCGAAGCCATCAGCCAACTAAAAAGCGGAAAGCCTTACCAACAAATTTTAGGCGAAGCCGAGTTTTTTGGTATGAAGTTCTGCGTGAACCAACACGTGCTTATTCCTCGCCCAGAAACAGAGGAACTGCTAGACTACGCCATCAAAACCATTTCAAAAGAGTTTTCCAAAACAGAAATTAAAATTTTAGATATAGGTACTGGCTCGGGAGTGATACCTATTGTGCTGAAAAAACATTTTCCGAATGCGAGAATAGCCTCCATAGATTTCTCTAAAGAAGCTCTAACCATCGCCAAAAAAAATGCAGAAAGACACCACACCGAGATTGAGTTTATACTCGATGATTACCTCAATTATACATTGCCAACTTACTATGATGTAATTATTTCTAATCCGCCATACATAGATATAGAAGAAGTTTCCGAAATTTCGGATACTGTAAAGAATTTTGAACCTCATTTGGCTCTTTTCTCTCCTTGTGCGGACCCTTTAGTATTTTACCGAAAAATAGCAACAGACGCCAAACAATATCTTAACAACGGAGGATTTTTATTTTTAGAAATAAACCAAAAACTAGGAGCAGAAACTTTAGCTTTGTATAAAGATTTCAGTGATGCTCAACTCATCAAAGATTTATCTAATAATGACAGAATGATTATAGCAAAAAAATGAAGCCAGAACTAACCAACAACCTAGAAGATTTAGAAAAGACATTTCAATATTTAGCTCAATTCTTGACTGAAGAACGCCTGCAAAAAATCAACCATTATGCGGAGGAAAGCTCGGATTTCATTTTACCTGTGATGGAAGATGTTTATCAATATCGCAATGCTGCTGCAATCGTAAGAAGTGTGGAAGCGTGTGCCTTCCATAAGGTAGTAGCTTTAGAAAAAGATAATATTTTTGACCCAAACCTCAGCGTTACCAAAGGAGCAGATACTTGGGTAGAAGTGGAAAAAATGCCTAGAAATAAGGCTTCCCTAGAGAAGATAAAAGAGCGAGGTTATAAAATAGTGGCTGTTTCGCCCGAAAATAATGCTACGATGCTCCCAGATTATAAGGTAGAAACGCCTATTGCTCTAGTTTTTGGCACCGAATGGGAAGGCGTTTCTGATGAATTACTAGACTTTGCAGACGAAACTTTAGCAATACCAATGTATGGTTTTACTAAGAGTTTTAATGTTTCTGTGGCTGCAGCAATATGTATGTACGAACTCAAACAAAAACTTCTTAATTCTACCATAGACTACAAACTTAGCCCCGATAAAAAATGGCATACCAAAATAAGATGGGCGGTAAATTCTATAAGAAGCGGAGAAGAAATTTACCACAAATTTTTACGAGAAAACTTTAACAATCCATAAGGCCAAAGCACTTATTCGGAAGAATGCTAAATTTTCCTTATTTTTGCCACTCAAAATAAAGCGATTATGTTCAATAGTTTACAAGATAAATTAGATAAGGCTCTTCATAATCTTTCGGGAAGAGGTAAAATTACGGAAATAAATGTAGCTGAAACGGTTAAAGAAATCCGCCGTGCTTTAGTAGATGCCGATGTAAATTATAAGGTAGCTAAAGACCTTACCAAACGAGTACAAGAGAAAGCCTTAGGACAAAATGTACTTACCAGCCTAACCCCAGGGCAACTAATGACCAAAATAGTACACGATGAGTTGGTGGAACTTATGGGTGGTTCTCAAGAAGGCATCAACCTTTCGGGGAAACCTACGGTTATTCTAATTGCAGGGCTTCAAGGGTCTGGTAAAACTACTTTCTCTGGGAAATTAGCTAACTATCTAAAGAAAAAAAGAGCTAAAAATCCGCTTTTGGTAGCGTGTGATGTTTATCGTCCTGCTGCGATAGACCAGTTAAAAGTACTAGGAAGTCAAACAGGAATTCCAGTATATACCGAAGAGGAAAATAAAAACCCTTCTACGATAGCAGAAAATGCCGTTAATTTTGCCAAAGCTAACAAGCACGATGTGGTTATTGTGGATACTGCAGGTCGTCTAGCGATAGATGAACAAATGATGAACGAAATAAAATCGGTACATTATTTCATCAAGCCTACGGAAACTTTGTTCGTTGTGGACTCTATGACGGGGCAAGATGCTGTAAATACAGCTAAAGCCTTTAATGATGCTTTAGACTTTGACGGTGTTGTCCTTACAAAATTAGATGGGGATACCCGAGGTGGTGCGGCTCTTACTATTCGTTCGGTGGTTAATAAGCCCATTAAGTTTATTTCCACAGGAGAAAAGATGGAGGCTTTAGACCTTTTCTATCCTGAAAGAATGGCAGACCGTATCTTAGGTATGGGTGATGTAGTGTCTTTAGTAGAAAGAGCTCAAGAACAATTTGATGAAGAGGAAGCTAAAAAACTACAAAAGAAAATCGCTAAAAACGAATTTGGTTTTGATGATTTCTTAAAGCAAATTCAGCAGATTAAAAAAATGGGTAATATGAAAGACCTTCTTGGTATGTTACCAGGGGTAGGCAAAGCCATTAAAGATGTGGATATAGACGACAACTCATTTAAACACATAGAGGCTATTATCCATTCTATGACACCAGAAGAAAGAAGAAGACCTAGCATTATAGATGTTAATAGAAAGAAGAGAATAGCCAAAGGAAGTGGTAGAAAGCTAGAAGAAGTCAACCAACTTATGAAGCAGTTTGACCAAATGGGTAAAATGATGAAAATGATGCAAGGACCTCAAGGCAAACAGCTTATGGCAATGATGGGCAAAATGGGAGGCGGTATGCCTGGTATGGGAGGTCTATTTGGAAGATAGCGGAACAAAATTGAAAATATAAGCCGAGAGAAATTTTCTCTCGGTTTTTTTATATGAAAATTGAATATCGTCTGTTTATTTAATATTCTGAAATACATACAACACTTCCGTGGCTATTTGTAAACTTCTTTCGGCGTAAACAAAAGTCTGTTTAGGCGTATTATCAAAAACTTTAGGGTCTTCATAAGTTATGGAAAATCGTTTTTCTGCACCTAGGACGGAAGGACAATTGTTATCCGCTTGAGAACAAGTCATAACAGCAGCAAAATTTACCTTGGGATTAAAAAGATGGTCTAATGTTTTAGAAAATCCAATAATAGGCATTTCGTTATCCGAGTATTTTATCGCATAGATAGGGTTGTTTTCCTCTTTTGATAATACCTTTATAGAGAATCCTACATTATGAAGAGTTTCCGCTATTTTAGGAAATAGAGCCGTAGATTCTGTTCCTGCGGAGTAACATTCTACATTATAAATTCCAAAGTAATAAGCCATAGTCTTTGCCCATATTTGACAAAGATGACTCCTGCGAGAGTTATGTGTGCAAATAAAATTAAGCCTAATAAATTCTCCCTTCCTTTGCTTTTCTGTAATGAAGTCTATGAGAGGTTGTAATATTTTTTTCCTCTCTTCCGAAATAGAATTGACTTCTAACTTCTCTATGAAATTCTGAATTTTAGATAATAAAGGCATAGTGTTCTATTTTTTTAAATTAACAACAGCCAGAGTTGGGGTCGCAACAATTAGTTTTATTCTGAAGTTCTGAAAGTTTTAATTTAGGTTTTTCGGTCGGGATTCCGCATTTATCAGGAGCTAGACAATCCGTCTGTTTAGTTGTAAGAACAAAGTGATTACCTTGGAAATCTAATCCAAATTTCTGAATGCTCTCCTCCTGATATTCTACTTCTATTTCTTCATCGGTAAGTTGTAATTGTTTTTCGGAAAGAGCAATAATATCCAATAGTTTTTCAGGTGTTAGTCTGTGGTCATAATCTGTTGCTGTCCATAGCTGAAAGTTTACCCACTTTTCTTTTCTTACTATTCCACCACAATCTATAAAATCTTTGGTAATTTGTCCTACCTCTGTAATATGAAAATGAGGTGGAATAAAATCGCCATTAGGTGTTTGAAAATCAATACGGCTTAATGTAGCTAGTACTTTTTTAAATTCTGATAATTTCATAATAATTTAATTTTAGTTAATCGTAAATAAACGATAGGTGTTTTATATTTTTTTATCAATCGCAACAAGAGGATTGAGTTTTTTTATCAAAAAAATTGAAAAATAAAGATTTGGCAAGATTCCATTTTTCTTCATCTATACAATATTTTATTTTTGGAGGATTAAGCTCTCCTTTTATAAGTCCTACCCTTTTCAATTCTTTAAGATGCTGAGAAATGGTAGATTGTGCCAAAGGAAATATATCCACCAAATCTCCTGTAAAACAAGAATTTTGTTGTTCTAGATAAGATAGGATAGCAATGCGAGTAGGATGCGCCAAGGCTTTTGCAAAGTCGGCTAGTAATTCTACATTTCTCGTATAATCAATAGATTCTAAATTTCTTTTCATAAGTTCATCGTAAATATACGATTAGTTTTCAAATAAACAAATATAAAATTATTCCTAGTTTTTCGTCAATTTCTTCTTTCTTATTCTCCTCTATGTAATATTTAATTACATCTATCCAATATACTTTATTACTTTTAGTTGTTATCATTTTTTGTACTAAAAAGAAAGGAATACCATAGAATACCAACTAGCACTCCTTTCTCAAGATTTTATTATAATTATTTATTGCTTCTGATACCAAGTTGAAAATACAGCATACCAATTACCACTAAAATTAGTAAAGGTTGCTTTATTACCTTCAATTGCGATATTACCAGTAAATGCATCGGGCTGTAATGCACTACTACCAGAACCAGAGCGATTTATAACAACGGCATTTATTGTATTTCCAGACAAAGTAAAAGTTCCTGTAATTCTAACTGTTCCTGATTCTAATTTCCAATTTTGTTTTTCAAATGTAAGTCTTGACCCACTTGGTATATTTTGCAATTTCCATACGCCCTCTAATGGAGTAGAATTTTGGTTTACAAATTCAATATCATCATCGTTATTTTTGCAGGAAAATAATGTTGTTAAACAAAGTAGTGATAGACCTAATACTAAATATTTCATAGATTTTGCTTTAAATAAAAATTACTGTATTTTGGTTAAGTAATAAGAATCATCATTGCCTGCGGGATTATTTACCCATTCTATTTTTGTAGAAGAAACTCTTCTAAACTGATATTCTCCTTCGGATACAGGTCCACTTCCTCCAGGATTTCCAATCTTTATTGTAAAATCATAATGACTATTAGAAATATCTTCATCTACTACTGCTGTTCCTCCAGCACTACGGGTTGATTCCAATAGCCCTTTATGACTTATTGAACTTGTAAAGAAATCATCATTAGTAAACTTGAATACTACTACATTACCATGTCCCCATTTTCCACGTATCCAACTTGGTGGATTGAAAAACTGCGATTTTTTTATTGGATTAGAAGTTTCGTTCTCTCTATCTCTGCTACAATTTTGTAACAAGGCTATTGCAACAAATAAAAATAGTATCTTTCTCATAGTTCTATTATTTTAATTGATATGAAATTCCTAATTGAAAAGTTCTATTCTTAAATTCATTGGATTTATCTAGATTTAGTAATCCTAAATTATATCTTGCTTCCGCACTGAACTTATCGTTAATAGCATAAGATGCTCCTGCAATTAGCCCCAAATCAAAAGTATTATTCTCTAGTGTTACTCCATTGGCATCAGAAGATAGTGTTAGTCCTAAATATCCTCCTCCGTGAACTGCAAACCTCTCGTTGGTCTTATACTTGTAATAAACTGGGATATTGAGTTGAGTGAAATTTACATTCGTTACCACAGTTTTATCATAGTTAGAACTTCCATATCCATAACTAGGTACAGAAATTTTTTGTGTTAGTGATAATCTCGCACCTTGAAAAGACAAAAGAGCTTCTGCATTTAAAGAGCTTTTTTCAGTATATTTCCTCTCAATATAAGCGCCTAAATAAACTCCTACCTTACTTCTACTATCAAGTTCTAATGAATAATATGAATTATACTCATTTCCGACATTTGTACTTAGCGATGATATGTTCAATCCCGCTTTCAATCCATAGCTATCCGTCTGTGCAGAATAAAAATTTGCCGTGATAGCTGCTGCTAACAATAATACTTTTTTCATAATTCCTATATTTTACACATTAAAAAACAAGCGGTTAATCTACAATACACCGCTTGTTAAATGGATTTGTCTATTTTTTTCTCTTATTCAAGTTGTTAATAGTTTCATCAGCTTTAGATGATTCCATAAATACAGATCCTATTTGTTTATAGACCATTCTTTTACCACATACATCCAGAGCATATGTCGCATTTCCAGTTGTTACAACCTTGTCTAAAACTTTGATGTTTTCTGTTGAGCACCCTTGTTCTACAGATACAGTTTGTATAAGTTTTTTCTCAGTTACTCCAAACATTGCTCTGTTCATTTCGCCACAACTCACTAACATTGTTGCTACATAAGCAACTAACACTAAATTTTTCATAAGATGAATTTTTAAATCCACCCAACCCTAGCAGAAGTTTAATAATGATTTTTAAATTAAGAAAGTGTGGGTTGATAGTCTTAGTTTACTGCCCTGTGGCTCTGGAATGCCAATACAACATAAACGAGACAAACCCACACCATATAGAGGTGTAAGGTCAGTCTGTTTATTTTGCGTTGTATTGTGAAATTTTCCAGATTTCAGGACAACAAAATAAAAGCTAACGCTTTCTTTTCCGATAATTAACTCCTGCAAAGATATAAAATTTGTGATTTATTTTTATACTTTTGTGGTAAATAAATTCACAAATAAATGGGAAAGTGAATGTTTCTACAATTACGAACTTATTAAGACAGATGATTGATTTTCAATTAAAACTTTACAAATTTGCTCAAAACTAATAGCTACATCTTTTGTGTTAACAATGTATTTGCTACTAAACTCATCACATCGTCGTGAAATTCTGTTAATGTTATATTTTCCATTTTATATGTTTTTATTTTGTTATCTCTTAAATTTACATTTTGGTGTAAAGATTTATATAGTTGCCAAACGGAAAAATATTTTAATCATTTAGAACTGACGAAAACTTCATTATAGAATTATAAATCGTGGTTAAATATAGACGAGGTAAACTTATTTAATATGCATTTTTTTCATTATCTTTGGGGAGTTATAACCCAATGTATATGCAAGAGACTTCTAGACAGTACGACGAGATTATAAACCTTTGTAAAGATTTATTTGAAAAGAAACTCCAAGACTACGGTGCAGCGTGGCGAGTGCTACGCCCAAGCTCTATCACTGACCAAATTTTTATTAAAATCAATAGAATAAGAACGCTTCAAATGACCGAAAAAAGAATGGTGGAAGAATCAGAGGAAGCAGAGTTTATAGCGATAGTTAATTACGCTGTTATAGGTCTTATTCAGTTAGAAAAAGGGTTATCAGAAAATTTAGATAGTGACACTGAAGAAATTTTAAACTTGTATCAACATTACACCAACGAAGCAAAAGCCTTAATGCAAAGGAAAAATCATGACTATGGCGAAGCGTGGAGAAGTATGAGGATTTCCTCTATTACAGATTTAATCTATCAAAAGGTGCTTCGTACCAAACAAATAGAAGATAATAATGGACACACCTTAGTGTCGGAAGGGCTAGATGCTAACTATTTTGATATGCTTAATTACGCTGTGTTTTGTCTCATAAAAATGAACGAAAAAAATGTTTAAACGCTTACTAAGAATTGTTGTTGCCCTTATTTTTATTGTCTCTGGTTTTGTTAAAGCGGTAGATGTTAAAGGCTTTTCATTTAAGCTAGAAGAGTATTTTTCGCCTCAAGTCTTTAATATTGAGATACTAGAGAGTTGGGCTCTTCCAATCGCTTTTTTTGTAGTGATTTTGGAACTTATTTTAGGAATTTTATTACTATTAAAAATTTCAGTAAGAAAAGTTCTATCAGCGTTGATTGGACTGTGTGTATTCTTTGCTTTTCTCACTTTCTATTCAGCTTATTTTAATGTAGTTACAGATTGTGGTTGCTTCGGAGATGCGGTTAAATTTACACCTTGGCAAAGCTTCTGGAAAGACATTTTACTACTAGTACTGCTCCTTCTACTCTACTTTGCATATAGAGATAAGACTTCTATTTCTTTCATGAGAACAAGAAGTTCTGTGTTGTTTTTAGGAACAATAGTTTCTCTATGGATAATGCTTCACGGGATTAAACATGAGCCTATTATTGATTTCAGAGATTATAAAATAGGAACAGATTTAAAGTCCGAAAAGAAAAAGATTGAAGAAAATCCGTCTGAGTACAAAACATTTTACACCCTTGAACATAAAAAAACTAAAGAGATTATAAAAGTTAATCAAGATGATTACATCAACCAAAACTATTGGCAAAATCCTGATTGGGTAATCCAAGAAGACAAAACCACTTCCGAGGTAGTTAAAGAAGGCTATGCGTCTGAAATTGTAAAATTTAAAATAGAAGACCTGCACGGTAATGATATTACAGATAGCCTTATACAAGCTCCAAAAACGGTTTTGGTATTTAGCTATAAGCCCGCCGAGGTAGATGCTAATCTCTTAGAAGCGGTAGAAAATAAAGTATCCAAACATCGCAAAACGGTAGTTTATGGAGTTTCTACGGCACAAAATACATTTAAAACACTACCAAATGCAATGATGGACGGCACAGCCATCAAGACCATAGCTAGGAGCAATCCTTTCGTACTCGTTTTAGAAAATGGGAAAATTACTGATAAAAAAAGTGCAAAAGATTATATCAACTAAACATTAAATTAACTATTCAATAAAAATAAAATGCAAAAATCAAACAAATCTATAGCAGGTTATCATTTGTTAATGATTCTTTCTGCAGTGGACTACGAAGTACAACCAGAAGAAGGTATCGTTATCCAAAAGTATCTTGCTGATGAGTTTCCGTTCAGAATCAATTTAGATAACGAGTTGGAAGTCATTGCAACACTACAACCAGAAGCGTGGAAAGACCATTTTGAGTTTCATGCTCGTTGTTTCTTAGATGATTCTACCGAAGCCGAAAGAAAGAATTTCGCAAAGTTTGCAAAAACACTCATTAAAGCAGATAATGAAGTTACAGAAAGAGAACACCAGTTCTACAAACTGATGAAAACTATTTGGAAATTAGACTAATCTTAAAGCATTGATATTATGAGAAAAAACATTGTAGCAGGAAACTGGAAAATGAATAAGAATTTTTCAGAAGCTAAAGAGCTTATGCAACAGCTATCCGATTATACTAGTACGCATACGCCTAACTGTAAGGTCATGATAGCTCCACCAGCTCTTTACCTTACCACAGCTAAAGATATTTTTAAAAATAAAGAGGTAGAAGTATATGCTCAGGATATTTCCGAACACGAATCTGGAGCTTACACAGGAGAAATCTCGGCTGCTATGATAGCTTCTGCAAATTTAGATGGGAGCATTATTGCTCACTCTGAACGCAGACAATACCACGGAGAAACTGATAGCCACGCTAATAGAAAAGTAAAAACTTTATTAGATAAAGGGCTTACACCTATCTATTGTAATGGCGAAAATTTGGCAGAAAGAAAGTCTAGTAAGTATTTAGAAGTAATTAAGAATCAAACACAAACGGCTTTGTTTACTCTAAGTGCCGAGGAAATAAAGAAAGTGGTTATAGCTTACGAGCCTGTATGGGCCATAGGTACTGGAGAAACTGCCACCGCAGAACAAGCGCAAGAGGTGCACGCTTTTATTAGAAATATGATAGCAGAAAAATATGGCAAGGAAGTGGCAGATGAAGTATCTATCCTTTATGGAGGTTCTGTAAAGCCAAGTAATGCTAAAGAAATTTTCTCTCAGCCTGACGTAGACGGTGGTCTTATAGGTGGTGCAGCTTTGAATATAGAAGACTTCTCAAAAATAATAGAGGCTTTCTAAAAGAAGCTAATATTTTTTGACTTAAAAAAAATAGAATACTGAGAGTTTTTATGGCTCTCAGTTTTTTTATAAATTTCCTTGTTAAAATAAAGAAAGAGAAAAATGATGAAATAGTTTCCAATTCTGAAATTTTGTTTAACTTAGTAGAATAAGAAGAATTTAATTATTGTCTCACTAAAATTGAATAAAAAATTATGAAAGTTTTTAAAAGCTCTAATTCTACCGAAGTAAATATCATAACAGGATTAACCTTAATTATTTTAAGTTTACTTATAGTTACCTTATTTTACAATAATATAAGTGAAGAAGTTAATATTTATTTTAAGTTCGGAATTTTGTTGATAACTTCATTAGTGGCTATGTACTTTTATGCAAATTCATTGAAGAAAGTTAAAATTACAGACAAGTACCTTATTTTACAAAAAAATATAGGTTATCAGATGATACCTCTTAATAGTATAAAGTCTGTTAATACAGCTGAATTCTCAAATCTTACAGCTACATTCAGTTCAAAAGGTTTTTTTGGTTTTAATGGAACCTTAATGGATGACACCGTAACTTTTGTTAATGATAGAAAGAATATGGTAAAAATTTCTACATCTGAGAAAAAATATTTACTGAGTGTAAATAGTCCCAATGAGTTTATAAGGGATATTATAAATAGAAATAATGATTAGGTTGTAGATTGCTATCCTAGCTCTATTAAGCTTAGTTTGGGAAACAATTCAAAAAACACCATCTTCCTTATGAGTAAAGGAACGGAAAAGGGAATGCCATAATAAAAATATAAAAGAGAGAAAATGTACATTATTGGTGCGATGTCTGGTACTTCATTAGACGGAATTGATTTTTGCTATTTTAAAATAGATGAAAGTACTTATGATTTTGAAATTATAAAGGCTCAAACCTATCCGTATCCTAAGGAATGGCAGATGAGGCTAAAGTTTGCTGCTCAACAAACAAAGCCAGAAGTAGCGTTACTAAATGTAGAATACTCAAACTATCTTAATCAAGAAATATTGAGGTTTATTAAAACTGAAAATATTGAAAATTTGGATTTAATTGCCAGCCACGGACATACGGTGTGGCACAATCCTAAAGATGATTTTACTTTGCAAATAGGCAATTTATCAGCTGTTTCAAAAGAGATAAATGTTCCGATAGTAGGCGATTTTAGAGTGCAAGATGTCCGTTTAGGTGGGCAAGGAGCACCGCTGGTACCTATGGGTGATGAGCTACTGTTTTCGGACTACGATTTCTGTCTTAATCTAGGAGGGTTTTCTAATATTTCGTACAAAAGGAATGGGGAAAGATTGGCTTTTGATATTTGCCCCGTGAATACCTTATTGAATTATTATTCCGAAAAATATTTTTCTCTTCATTATGATAAAAACGGAGAAATTGCTAGAAGTGGTAAGATATACCAAACTCTTGTTGATGAACTTAATGCCCTACCCTTTTATAAACAATCACATCCTAAATCTTTAGGAATTGAACAAGTGAATGAATGGTTTATCCCAATTATAGAAACATTTTCTTTAGAGCCTAAAGATTTATTAGCTAGTCTAGTAGAACATATAGCGATACAGATAGCCAATGTTTTGGATACGGATATCGGCAAAAGACTTTTGGTTACAGGAGGCGGAGCTTACAATCAATTTCTCATTGAAAGGTTAAGTTTTTTAGCTCCTCATATAGAAATAATTGTTCCGCCTTCAGAAGTTGTGGAATACAAAGAAGCTCTTATTTTTGGTTTGTTAGGGCTTTTGAAGTGGCAAGGTAAAACCAATGTTTTGGCATCTGTAACAGGGGCAAAACACAACCACAGCTCTGGAGTGTTGTTTCTAAATGGAGTGTTATTATAAACTTTAAAACCCTTGTTCTTCGGTTTCTTCCATCAGTTTGGTGTAGGTAGCGTAACGGCTTTCAAGAACATCACCGCTTTCTATAGCAGAAAGCACGGCACATTTTGGTTCGTTAAGGTGCAAACAGTTATGAAACTTACAGTCTTCTCTCGTTCTAAATATTTCAGGAAAATAATGTTGTATTTCTTCCTTTTCAACATCTATCATTGCAAACTCCCGAACGCCTGGCGTATCTATAACACTACCACCGAAGTCCCAAAAATGCATTTGAGCAAAAGTCGTGGTATGTTTACCCTTGAGGTGAACTTCTGACACTTCGCCAGTCCTTAAATTAAGCCCTGGTTGTAGAGCATTTACAAGTGTAGATTTGCCACTACCCGAATGCCCAAAGAATACTGAAATTTTATCTTTAAGAATAGCTTTAAGTTCCTCTAAATTCTGTTGAGTACGAGACGAAATCAAAAGACTATCGTAACCAATATGATGATAGATAGTCCTAAGAGCTTCTACATATTCTATATCGTCTTCATTCAGCATATCTGCCTTATTGAACAATATAAGTGGACGAATATTATAAGCCTCACAACAAGCCAAAAAACGGTCTAGAAAACCTAACGAAGTTTCGGGACTATTTAAAGTGTAAAGAAAACAAGCGACATCTATATTAGACGCTATAATATGAGCTTCTTTGGATAAATTAACCGATTTTCTGATGAGATAGTTTTTTCTTGACTCTATTTTAGTAATCCAAGCAACGCCATCGGTTTCTAGCTGAAATTCTACCCAATCTCCCACAGCGAGAGGATTGGTAAGCCTTGTCTTTTGGAGTTTAAATTTACCTCTCATTCTTGCCTCGTAAAACTGTTGGGTTTTCTGTTCTAAAACCTGATACCAGCTTCCTGTAGATTTAGTAATCAGTCCTTTAAATATTATAGTTTCATTACCGCTCATAAGAGGTATATTCTGTTATTTTTTATTAGTATTAGCACTATCTACTACTAATATGAAAATCTCTTCATTAGATTTTTTCATAAAATAGTTCTCTCTAGCAAACTTTTCTTTCTCTCCCCTATTAAACATTAGTTTTTTGTAGAAAGCATCATTCTTCTCATACTCTGTTTTGTAGTAATCTAGCTGTTCCTCGTACTTTTTAATTTCTGAATTCAAATCCCTTATCACCAGGAAAGAAGTATTATCAAAGAAAATCATCCAAACAAAAAAAGCCACAATAGTAATAACATACTTATTGAGGATATACTTCCTAAAAAAAAACATTTTAGGAGAAGTTTCTTTAGGCTCTTCTGTTGGGTTTATATCTTTAATGAGCTTTTTCATTCAGATTGTTTTTTTAGAGAATTGCTAATGACTGTGGTTAAAAAATCTATCGCTACAGGATTTTGTTTCATATTGGGAATAATGATATCCGCTTCGTTTTTAGATGGCTCTATAAACTCTTGGTGCATTGGTTTCAAAGTTGTCTGGTAGCGGTAAAGCACCTCTTCTAAATCCCTGCCTCTCTCTTGAGTATCTCTTTTAATACGGCGAATTAGGCGCTCGTCCGAATCGGCGTGTACAAAAATCTTTACATCAAATTCTTTAAGCAACTCTTTATCGGTAAGTACCAAGATACCTTCAACAAGCAAAACCTTTCTTGGCTCTACAGTGACATAATCTCCCGTGCGAGAATGGGTAACGAATGAATAAATAGGCTGCTTTATAGGCTCATTATTCTTAAGTGCCCTTACGTGCTCGCGTAGAAGTTCAAAATCTATCGACTTTGGGTGGTCATAATTAAGCCCTTCTCGTTCCGCCATACTAAGATTTTGGTTGTCGTGATAATAGTTATCTTGAGAAAGAACATTTACCCCTTCTACATTTAGTTTTTTCAAAATCTTATTAACCACCGTAGTCTTTCCCGAACCAGTACCCCCTGCTATTCCTATTACTAACATCTTATTTCAATCTATTTTTATTTCCGCAAAGATACATAATATAACAAAAAATAATGTAAGCTATTATCAAATTAGCTAGTGATAAAATTCACATTGCAGATTTTGGTTGAATTTGCTAACTTCACGTTATAAAAAATATAATCTAATGGAAAATCACATTTTAATCAACGAATTCCCTGAATTTTCAGAAAAAATTTCAGATTTAAAACAAACCGACAATCATTTCAAAAAACTTTTCAACGACTATGACGAGGTTAATGGTAAAATTAAACACTATGAAGCAGGAGAGCAAAACCATACTACAGATGAATTTTTAACGGAACTTAGAAAAATAAGACTACATCTAAAAGATGAAATCTATGAGTATCTAAAAACGCAACCGTAAAAGGATAGAATGAACCTACAAAAGGGAAAAACCTAATTGTAATTGGTAGAAATACAATTGCAGGAGGGGAAAATGCAAATGTAAAGGGTAAAAATAGAATTGCAGAAAGGAAATCCCTTATTGTAATTAGTAGAAATACAATTGCAGGAGGGGAAAATGTAAATGTAAAGGGTAAAAATAGAATTGCAGGAAGGAAATCCCTAATTGTAATTAGTAGAAATACAATCGCAAGAGGGGAAAATTCAAATGTAAAGGGTGAAAATAGAATTGCAGAAAGGAAATCTCTAATTGTAATTGGTAGAAATACAATCGCAGGAAGAAAAAGTCAATAAATTGAATTATTTATTTAGAGTAACGCAATGGAGTAAAGACATTGCGTTACATTATTATCTGCTAGAGACCTTCTAAAGTCCATTTTTTTTCCTATTTTTGCCGCGTAATTTTTTCTTTATGCAAAATATTAGAAACATCGCGATTATCGCCCATGTTGACCATGGAAAAACAACTTTAGTGGACAAAATTATCCACGCAACTAACATCTTTAGAGAAAACCAAGAAAGTGGTGAGCTTATTATGGATAATAATGACCTCGAGAGAGAACGAGGTATTACCATTCTTTCTAAAAATATCTCGGTAACCTATAAGGATACCAAAATAAATGTAATAGACACACCTGGACACGCCGATTTTGGTGGAGAGGTAGAGCGTGTGCTTAAAATGGCAGACGGCGTATTGTTACTTGTAGATGCCTTTGAAGGACCTATGCCACAGACTCGTTTCGTTTTGCATAAAGCATTAGAATTAGGATTGAAGCCTATTGTGGTTATCAATAAAGTGGACAAACCTAACTGTCGTCCAGATGAAGTTCACGACCAAGTTTTTGATTTGTTCTTTAACCTAGACGCTACCGAAGAACAGCTAGACTTCCCTACTTTCTATGGTTCGTCTAAAGAAGGTTGGTTTAATTCAAGCCTAGAAAAATCAGAAAATATTTTACCCCTCCTAGACGGTATCCTACAATATGTACCAGAACCAAAGGTAGAAGAAGGTAATCTACAAATGCAGGTAACCTCTTTAGACTACTCTTCTTTTTTAGGAAGAATTGCCGTAGGGAAAATCATCAGAGGTTCGGTTAAAGAATCTCAATGGATTGGCTTAGCTCAAGAAGACGGTAAAATCGTTAAAGGTAAAGTAAAGGAACTTTATATTTTTGAAGGATTAGGTAAGAAAAAAGTAAGCGAAGTATTTGCAGGAGATATTTGTGCTATCGTAGGTTTTGACAATTTCCAAATAGGAGATACTTTCGTAGATTTAGAAAATCCAGAACCTCTCCCAAGATTGTCTATAGATGAGCCTACTCTTAATATGACTTTCTCTATCAACAACTCTCCGTTCTTTGGTAAAGATGGTAAATATGTTACCTCTAACCATTTAAAGGAAAGATTAGAAAAAGAACTTGAAAAAAACTTAGCCTTAAGAGTACAACAAACAGAAGATGCAAACACTTTCTTAGTATTTGGTAGAGGGATATTGCACTTATCTGTACTTATAGAAACTATGCGTAGAGAAGGTTACGAGATGACTATCGGTCAGCCTCAAGTAATTCTTAAAGAAATAGATGGCGAACAGTGCGAACCTTATGAGTCTCTAGTGGTAGATGTTCCTGAAGAATATGCTTCTAGAGTGATAGACTTAGCTACTCAAAGAAAAGGAGATTTACACATTATGGAGACCAAAGGAGAAATGCAACACTTAGAGTTTGAAATTCCTTCCAGAGGACTTATCGGACTTCGTTCTCAAATGCTTACTGCAACAGCTGGGGAAGCAATTATGGCACATAGATTTGTAGATTATAAACCATTCAAAGGTCAGATACCAGGTAGAAGTAACGGCGTATTGATTTCCAAAAATCAAGGGTCATCTACCGCCTACTCTATCGAAAAGCTACAAGACAGAGGGCGTTTCTTTGTAGACCCAGGCGAAGAAATTTATGTAGGTATGATTGTAGGAGAACAGAACAAGCCTGGAGATTTGGTAGTGAATATTGTAGAAGGTAAGCAACTTAATAATATGCGTGCTGCGGGTAAAGATAAAGATGGTAGCATCGCACCTAAAGTTCTTATGACTTTAGAGGAGTGTATGGAATATATACAACAAGACGAATGTATAGAAGTAACGCCTAATTTTATCCGAATGAGAAAGAAGATTCTTTCTGAAGAGGATAGAAAAAGAGCCGAAAGAATGGCAAAAGCCTAAAATATCAAAATCCCACTATAAAATTATAGTGGGATTTTTTGTATCCTGCAATTTATGCTAATTTAGCTGTATTGATGAAATATAATAAGATGAAAGTAGTTGACTACACCAAACTTTTTGCAAAAAATTCATCTAAAAAAATCACAAATGAGGGAAGATTTAAATACAATTGTATTAACATTAAAAATTTAGATAAAAAAATTGGAGAATATCAATATTCATTAAGTAAAATTAAAGATTCAAAGTATGGAAAAAACCATAAGGATACCTTCGAAAAATTTGACGATAAATAGTGTTGTGGTTGTTATCTGTTTTTTTTATAATTTTTTATATGCACAAGAAAAAATAGTTGATTATTTTGATTCCGATAAAATTAAAGACACTCTTTACTATAAATGTATTTCGAGTACAGTTGAACCTAATTGTAATATTAGAATTGAAACTGGAAAAACACAAAAAAAACACGAATTTGATATTCCTTTTGTGGGCAATGTAATTATAACAAATTGTGGACAAGGTTGTATTTCTTTTTATGATGATGCAAAAGATACGGAATATACACAAGAATATAGATATTACCCCAAATATAACAATTGGATTTTGACATTGGATGAAACAATGTATAATTATGAAAACGGTAGAATTGAAAGTAATCTTCAAAAAAAATATTTAATAGGAATTGATGGAAAAAAAATAAAAATTAAATAGAAAAAGGCTTTGTACAACATTATTACAATAACAAGAGGACGCACACAAGAAAACATTATTACGGAAAAACACCTATGCAGACCTTTTTAGACAGCAAGCCTGGAATACGTAAATTCTAATAAAGAAAGATTACTGTCTAATGCACTACTTAATCTGACAGTTAGGAATTAAAAATAACATTACTACTTTGTTCTTCCTAAAAGCAAAATATCATTGGCTATAATTTCTGTAACATAGCGTTTTTTACCTTCTTTATCATCATAACTTCGATGGGTTAGCTTACCTTCAATAGCTACTTCTTTACCTTTGATAACATATTTTTCTATAATTTCCGCTAATCTTCCCCAAGCCACCACTTTATGCCACTCTGTTTGCTCTACCCTTTCTCCTTGTGCATTTTTATAAATTTCGTTCGTAGCTATTGAAAGATGAGCTACTTTAGTATTATTAATCTCTTTAATCTCTGGCGTGTTACCCACGTTACCAATAAGTTGGACTTTGTTTTTCATAATAGATTTATTTTTAAATTATATTTCAGTTTTTATGATTAAAAATCTTTTACATTCACAAAACAAAGATGAGCTATCGTCAGAATAATATTCGGTATAAAATTATTTACTTTCGACTAAAATCATTTATAATTGTTTGTAATCGGATAATAAGTTTTTGTTTATACATTATTTTATTTAAATTTCCACTCAAAATTAATGAGTCTAAATGAAGTAGTTGGCGGTAATTTTACAGACCAACCGCTGACGGGCAAAATATTGACAACTGATGCAAAAAATACTGACACTTATTTTATTGTCTTTTATGTTCATAAACTGTAATGGGCAAGTGGAACTGAATGGTAAAACTTATGCTGCAAAAATTGGAGAAACTTGTAAAGATGGAATTGGAATGATATATACTTCCAGAATTTTAAAATTTGACAAAAGCACCGTAACAAGCTCATATAAAGTTATTGCATCTGTTTCCCCCGAAAGTAAATATGGCTACGAACATATGTATGACAACTTGACCAAAACTTATAAATGGAGAATTGACAAAGGCAATTTAATAATTGAAAATGGTAAAGAGTTGGAAAAATTTAAAACACAAAACTAATTGGTCATGACAATAATTGGAATAAACAAATCGAATTTACAGAACAAACTAAATAGAACATTTGTATTGAAATTTATATTCACAATTTTCAGTACATTGACACATATTTTCTATTAAATTAAAAATAACACCTGTGACTTTTATTTTGAAAACTCAAAAAATAATTGGAATGAAAAGAGTATGATTTAGAAAAAAATGGAAACCTTGCTACTTTAAGAATAAGGTATTGGAGGGGCGACTGTTGCAGAGGTGTTCCAATGACTGAGCAAATTACAGCTAAAATTACTAACAATACTGTTTCTTACAACTTGAACATTAAACGAGAACCTAATTGTAGAACTGAAATTGGTCTTTGTGGAAACGCGGTTGATTTTGTTATTAACACAAAACAGTATCCGAATTATCAAAAATTGGTTTTTAAAGAAATTGGTAACAAAACAACAAAATAAAAAACTACCGCCAACAAGGGTTTTGCGTCAGGCGGGCTGAAGTGCAAAATTCAGGTTTTGTACTTCTATTAAAATTTGTATATTAGCTTGAACGTTTCGGCTTCGAAAGCCCGCCCGAAGAACGCAAAGCCCCTGACCGTAGGATGAATATAAAATTAGCAAGACTACTTTTATTTCTATAAATTTACTTAACTTAGGTTCTTAAAAGTATTTGTTTATAACTAAGATTCTCCTTTGCAAACAATCAGCACTATGAAACAATGTCTTGAATGTAACGAAACAATAGTAGGTAGAGAAGATAAAAAATTTTGCTCAGATAGTTGCCGAAATTCCTACAACAACCGTATGAATAAGGACTATACTAACCTTATGAGAAATACAAACAATCAACTAAGGAAAAATTACAGGATATTATCTGAACTAAATATAGAGGAAAAAACTAAAGTTCCTAAAATAAAACTCTATAACAAAGGATTTAATTTTGATTTAATCACCTCCATCATCAATACTCAAAACGGCAAAACCTACTTTTTTGTTTATGACCAAGGCTACCTGCCATTAGATGAAGAATGGCTTCTTTTGGTAAAAAAGAAACAATAATCATTACTTTAAACTATCCAATGGGCTTTTTATTGTCCGCTGATGTTCAGAAGTAACCTGCGTATAGATTTGAGTAGTCTTGATATTATTATGTCCCAAAAACTCTTGTATATATCTTATATCTGTCCCCATTTCCAAAAGATGAGTAGCATAGCTATGCCTTAAACCGTGTATGCCTACTGTCTTATTTATACCTGCCTTTCTCATCGCAGTCTTAAAAACTGACTGAACCGACCTTACCGAATACATACCACCATATTGTCCTTCAAATAGATACTTTTTAGGTTTATATTCCCGATAGTAGGCTCTAAGTTCAGGCAAAATACTTTCAGGTAAAGGCACCATACGGTCTTTTTTACCTTTAGCATTCTCAATCCGCACACGCATAGTTTCGCTACATATATCCTCTAGTTTTAAATTAACAATCTCACTCACTCTCAAACCCATACCATAACAAAGCTGTAACATACATCTATGTTTGAGGTTGGTGGTTACTTCAAATATTTTTAAAATTTGTTTTTTATTTAAACTCTTTGGTAGTTGTTTTTTTGTTTTAGGACGAGGAATATCAAAAAACATTTTTTTGCGATGTAAGACTTGCTCAAAGTAAAATTTAATCGCATTGATACGGCTGTTTATTTCCGCCTCCGAAAGTTTTAAATTCTCAAAACAATAGAGAAAATAAGACCTTAAGCGTTCTTCGGACAATTCATCTACTGGAAAATCTTTTAGAACATAAAGCAGTTGGGCAAACTCTACGGCATAAGTTCTAAGCGTATTTCGACTGTATCCTTTTAGTTTTAAATGCTCCTGAAAACGCTCAAAAGCAGGGCGATTAACCGCTTTTATTTTTGAAAATACCATCTTGCCAACCAATGGCTCTTCTGTAATACTAAAAAGGGTTCTATAATGTCTATTGTTAGGTACATACCAACTTTTTTGACTAGCCGACCAACGGGCAGTGGTATGTTCTTTAAGAAGGTCAATAAGCTCCTTCTGATACGGAAAAGAAATCCATATCACATTTTTCTCACGGTGTTCTCCAACTTTCGTTTGATATAAAGAGCTATTCCACTGCATATCTGATTTTATTTAGTTCAAATACAATGTTTTAAAATTTTTATTTTAGACGACCTTCCCTCCAAAAATAATACTGAAATTTAGAGTTTATATTGACTTTATTCCTTTTATTTATCCAAGTATATTTTAGAAAAACTTTAGTCGTAAGAAATTCGCTTAATTGCTTAGAGGCAATTTCAGAGTATTCATCATCAATACAATTCCAACAATCTGTTTCAACATTTTTAGCCAATTGTTTATAGTATTCAATCTCTTTTTTTGTCAAATTAGGAAATCTAGATTGTAGTCTTTCTGAAATATCTCCACCCCAATTTTCACCAAACTCCAATGTCAAACTTAGAGCGTAATTCTCAATCTTATTTTTACTTCTATAAAACCAATCAATCATATCTAATTACTTCCAATAAAACATATCACTCCAAAACTAATTAATTTGATTTTCAATCAACCAGCTCTTAACCTTATTCTTCTACCCTATCCAAAATTTCTCTTGCTCGGTCAGCCATACTTTCATCTACTACAAGGATATAGTTTTGGTTTACAGGCATTACAGCTACATTATTAACATACTCATTTTTGATATAGCTTTCTATACCTTCAGACGAAAGTTTAGACTTCATAATCTCTACTTCGTATAGAAACCCTGATTCAAATATTTTTACCATAACCAAATTTATTTTATTCAAATATAATAATTTTAACTATATTAGTAGCGTTTAAATCAACCTTATCACATTAGTATGAGTTATTATCCACTTAGTAGTATCCCAGACTATTATATGCTAGATAGCCTTCTTACCGAAGAGCATAAATTGGTTAGAGATTCTGTGAGACAATGGGTGCAAAGTTCTGTAATTCCTCAGATAGATAACGCCGTACAAACACACAAAGAAATCCCTAATCTAATGCAACAATTGGGCAATATAGGAGCACTAGGAGCCTATATTCCAAAGGAATATGGCGGTGCTGGGTTAGACCAAATTTCCTACGGAATCATTATGCAAGAGTTAGAAAGAGGAGATTCTGCGGTGCGTTCTGCGGCTTCGGTGCAATCATCATTGGTAATGTATCCTATTTTTGAATTCGGGACAGAAGAACAAAAAAGAAAATTCCTACCTTTACTCGGAGCGGGTGAAATTACAGGAGCTTTCGGACTTACCGAACCCAACCACGGCTCTAATCCGTCTGATATGGAAACTCACATTAAAGATATGGGCGATTATTTTCTGCTTAATGGAGCTAAAATGTGGATTACCAATGCTCCTACTTGCGACATCGCTATTGTTTGGGCTAAAGATGAAACCAATACTATTAGAGGGTTAATCGTAGAAAGAGGAATGGAAGGTTTCACTACTCCAGAAACACTCAATAAATGGAGTCTAAGAGCTTCTAGAACGGGAGAATTGGTGTTCCAAAATGTAAAAATCCCTAAAGAAAATCTCCTACCGAATGTAAAAGGAATTAAAGGTCCATTGTCCTGTCTTAACTCTGCTAGATATGGGATTTCTTGGGGCGTTATAGGTGCTGCTATAGATTGCTATTGCACCGCAGTACAATACGCCAAAGAGCGTACACAATTTGGAAAACCTATTGGTAGCTTCCAGCTTCAACAAAAGAAATTAGCCAAATTTCTTACAGAAATTACTAAAGCTCAACTTCTTTCATGGCGTTTAGGTTTGCTTAAAAATGAAAACAAAGCTACTCCAGCACAAATCTCTATGGCTAAAAGAAATAATGTAAAAATAGCATTAGACATTGCTAGAGAAAGTAGACAAATACTAGGTGCTATGGGGATTATGGGAGACTTCCCTATGATGCGACACGCCGCCAATCTAGAATCTGTAATTACTTACGAAGGCACTCACGATAT
Organism: Riemerella anatipestifer; assembly: GCF_009663465.1. Lineage (GTDB taxonomy): Bacteria > Bacteroidota > Bacteroidia > Flavobacteriales > Weeksellaceae > Riemerella > Riemerella anatipestifer_C. The sequence continues at coordinate 276,793 of NZ_QXHU01000001.1, read as the reverse complement.
TCATCTTTTAATAACAGGTATGGATATCACAGGCATTAGTGCTTTCTCATAAAAGAAACTATAAAAAACGAAATTTAAACAATGAACGAAAAAGACAAACGATTTATCGCTTTATGGCAAAACTTACGACAAAATAGGCTTAAGTTTTCAGTAAGACAAGGTGTAGTAATCGCCTTTATGTTTATACTTATCGCTGCTCCTATCAATTACTTCATTACTAAACCTGATGATTTCAAAGCCTTTTTAGGAAAAAATGGGATTATTTGGTTGGCAGCTTCGGCTATTCTTAGCCTGTACTACTACTTTGTGGGCTTTAATAAGTATGAAAAAAGATATAAAAGTTTAATTAACCAATAGAATTAAATCTGAACAATGATAAATAAAACAGTTAAAAATGTGCAGGAAGCCTGCGAAGGCATCAAAGACGGAATGACCATTATGCTTGGTGGATTTGGGCTATGTGGAATCCCAGAGAATAGCATTGCCGAGCTGGTAAGAAAAAATGTGAAAAACCTTACTTGTATTTCTAATAATGCAGGTGTGGATGATTTTGGACTAGGACTTTTACTTCAAAAGAAGCAAATTAAAAAAATGATTTCTTCCTATGTGGGAGAAAACGCCGAATTTGAAAGACAATTACTAAGCGGAGAGTTAGAAGTAGAGCTTATCCCACAAGGGACTTTGGCCACTAGATGCTTGGCTGCGGGGTATGGTATGCCTGCTTTTTTCACACCTGCTGGTATAGGGACAGAAGTCGCTGAGGGTAAGGAAGTCAGAAACTTTAATGGTAAAGATTATCTTTTAGAATATGCTTTTGATGCTGATTTTGCCATCGTTAAAGCTTGGAAAGGCGACACAGCAGGAAATTTAATCTATCGTTCTACCGCTAGAAATTTTAATCCACCAATGGCAATGGCTGGTAAAATTACGATTGCAGAGGTAGAAGAGCTCGTTCCTGCAGGAACATTAGACCCTGACCAAATACATACTCCTGGGATTTATGTGCACCGTATCTTCCAAGGAGAAAACTACGAAAAGAGAATAGAGCAAAGAACCGTAAGAAAAAATAATCAAGACTAAATTCAATTATGGCTTTAACAAAAGAACAAATAGCACAAAGAATTGCTAAAGAAATAAAAAACAACTCCTATGTTAATCTAGGTATAGGTATCCCTACCCTAGTTGCTAACTATATTCCAGAGGGCATAAATGTGGTACTACAATCCGAGAATGGATTATTAGGAATGGGACCCTTTCCAGAGGAAGGCAAAGAGGATGCAGATTTAATAAACGCAGGTAAGCAAACCATTACTACTTTACCAGGTTCAGTAGTTTTTGATTCAGCAATGAGTTTTGGTATGATTAGAGCTCAAAAAGTAGATTTAACTATACTAGGAGCAATGGAAGTTTCTGAAAATGGAGATATTGCCAACTGGAAAATCCCTGGTAAAATGGTAAAAGGAATGGGAGGTGCGATGGATTTAGTCGCTTCTGCAAAAAATATTATTGTAGCGATGCAACAAGTTAATAAACACGGAGAGTCTAAACTTCTCCAAAAATGTAGCTTGCCTCTTACTGGGGTTAAATGTATCAAAAAAGTGGTTACAGAGCTTGGTGTCTATGAAATAGTACCTGAAGGAGGCTTTAAATTATTAGAGAAAGCTCCCAATGTAAGTCTAGATGACATTAAAAAAGCAACGGCAGGAAAACTCATTATAGAAGGAGAAATCCCAGAAATAATTCTAAATTGAGATACCTTTTAGAATATCCTTTCTTATTAAAAAACAAAGCTACCTCAATTTTGAGATAGCTTTTTTAGTATTTAACCTTAGAAAAAGTTTTAAATTAAATTTCTGTATCTAAATCCCAATTCTCTAGATAATCGTGAACCGCTTTTAAGAACATTCCACCTAGAGAACCATCTACCACACGGTGATCATAAGAGTGGCTCATAAACATTTTTTGTCTAATCGCAATTACATCACCCTCTGGTGTTTCCAGTACCGCAGGTTTTTTAACAATAGCTCCTACTGCTAAAATAGCCACTTGAGGCAGAGGAATAATTGGCGTACCCATTAAATTACCAAAAGAACCAATATTAGAAATAGTATAAGTAGCACCTTGAGTATCTTCTGGTTTTAGTTTTTTGTTTCTCGCACGATGAGCCAAATCATTGATAGCTTTAGCTAAGCCACTTAACGATAATTGGTCTGCATTTTTAATTACAGGTACAATAAGATTTCCGTCTGGTAAAGCCGTTGCCATACCTATATTGATATTTTTCTTCTTAATGATTTTGTCCCCATCTACCGAAACATTAATCATTGGATAATCTTGAATAGCCTTCACTACCGCTCTTACAAAAATAGGCATAAAAGTCAGCTTTTCGCCTTCTCTTTGTTGGAAAACATTTTTATACTTATTTCTCCATTTTACAACATTAGTAACATCACTCTCAATAAACGAACTTACGTGAGGAGCCGTGTGTTTACTACGCACCATAGAATCAGCAATAATTTTTCTAACTCTATCCATTGGTATCACTTCGTCTCCTTCAGAAGTACCTACGGGTACAGAAGGTATCGCAGACGCACTACTAGGTACTACCACCTGAGGCACTTCCTGCTTCATAACAGATGACGAAGATTGACCTCTATTCTCCACATATTTTAATATGTCTTCTTTAGTAATTCTACCTTCTAGACCTGTTCCTTTTATGGTTTTTAATTCAGCTTCCGAAATATTTTCTTCCTGAGCAATAGATTTCACTAAAGGCGACAAATATAAATCTCCTGAAAACTCTACCTTCGACTCATTTAGAGGTGCTTCTATTGTTTTTATAACATCAGCACTAGGAACTTCTTCTACAGTTTCAACGACTTTTGGCGCTTCTTGTGTAGCATCTGATACTGCGCTTCCACCTTCTGTTTCTAATATCGCAATAGCCTCTCCTACTTGTGCTACTTCGTCTTTTTGTTTTAAAATTTTAACAATCTTCCCCGAAACAGGAGTAGGTACATCTGAATCTACTTTGTCTGTTGCTATTTCCACTACACTATCATCCTCGTTTACGAAGTCACCCTCGTCAAATAGCCAAGAAATAATAGTTGCTTCCATAACACCTTCTCCCATTGAAGGAAGTAATAATTTATATTCTGCCATTGTTTTATTGGTTTTTAGCAAAGATAATATTTTTTTAAACTCTCACACGAATTTCGTCATTCAATTTTTCAATGATAATATATTTAAACACAATCTGTATCTCCTAACATTGGAACAAACTTATACACTCCAAAAGTTTCCTTTTCTATTTCTGTTTCAGAAATTTTGGTAAATCTATAAAGTATCTGCTCTTCTAAAGCCCCTAGCGGAATGACCATTTTGCCACCTACTTTAAGCTGCTTTAATAATTCCACAGGCAAAGTTTCAGCTCCGCAGGTTACAATAATTTTATCAAACGGGGCAAAAGTAGGCAATCCTAAAAAACCATCTCCAAAACTTTGAAAATGTGGACGAAGCCCCAAAATTTTAAACATCTTTTTAGAAAAATCAAATAGTTTTTTCTGTCTTTCAATAGTGTAGACTTTCGCTCCCATCACCATAAGAACGGCCGCTTGATAGCCACTACCTGTACCTATTTCTAATATTTTTTCACTTTTTTCTACCTGTAATAATTCTGTTTGCTCAGCCACAGTAGAAGGGTGGGAAATCGTTTGATGTGCAGCAATAGGAAATGCTCTATCTTCGTAGGCATAATCCTCAAAAACACTTTCCAAAAAAAAATGACGAGGCAATGCTCCTATCGCAGATAGCACATTTTCATCACAAATACCTAATTTCTCTCTAAGGTATTCTACCAATATTTTTCGTTTTCCTTTATGTACAAATGTATCTTTCATTTTTACTGATAATACCTCTAAAAATTGGAAAATTATTCTATTTTAAAATCAACAACAGCATCTAATTTAGGATATTTTTTATCACTCACAAAGCGTTTACCTGCACAATCTATTTCCTTCCAACCTTTCTTTCTACTACAATCGCCCACCTCTACCACATAAGGCACAAAGCTAATTTCCTCATCTCCTTCATTATAAACTTCCTTATATTGTACTGCCACATCTAACACACAAGGGAAATTAGTATTTAGTTTTACATTCCTATAAATAATGTCATAATGAGTTTCTCTATTTTCTGGAATCTCAAAATACTTCTCGTATTCACTAGTTCTCCCTTTTAAATCAGCCATTGCCGTCAAAGCATAGTAAAGAGCTTTAGTGTAGTATTGTCTCGTATTTGCACGAGTATAATCATCAAAGAAATGCCCACCTTCAAACAAAACAGTAGGAATTCCTGCCTTCATAAAATTATCTCCCGTAGAAGTTGGGTAAAACTCATCTGAATAACGCCCTATTTGATTTGGAATTTCCAATGATAATTTGTTAAAAATTTTAGCAATTACTGCCATACTTCTCTTTCTATTCTCCGTAATCTCTCGCTCTACATTTTCAGATGGTGCTAAAAAAGATAAAGTCGCAGGATGAACCGCATCCGTTGTAAAAATAGTCCTTTGGTCGTGCAAATTAAGAGCATAGTGATAATCACCTCTCAAAACTATTTCTTTTAGAAGGCTCATTTCTAAAGAAGACTCTTTAATAAAATCTCTGTTAATATCTATATCTAAAGCGTTTCTTCTTGTCCAAACCGCTGAACCATCAGGATTAAGCATCCAAATAAAGTCTAATTTTATCTCTTGCCAAAGTTCTTCAGATAAAGATGGATTATATTCTAAAGATTCTAATAAATCCAACATAGCTAAAGTTGCAGTAGATTCATTACCGTGCATCTGACTCCAAGCGACTATATTGGTTCTCCCTTTTCCTATACTCATCATATAAATGGGTCTTCCCATAGGAGAAGTTCCTATTTGTTCTAAAACACTCCCATACTTCTCTTTTAGAAAAACAAACAATTTTTCGGGCGAAATATATCTATTTTTAAAGTTTACATCTTTAACATACGAAAACACATTTGTCATAACAAATATTTTTACTTCCACAAAGATAATACTAAAAAAGCAAAAACAATATTTTACTTTTGTAAATTATTTAAACACTCCTATATGACTAAATGTCTGTTGATAAAATTGTGGATTAAATACAATTCAATTAAAAATCATTAAACATTTAAAATCAGTGTTTTATAAATTTTATATAAAGTGGTTTTTTAAATTAACTTTAATTATAGATACGGCCATTTATCTTCATTTGTAGAAACTAACATTAAACGCTTACAAAAGTATATTTTACCGAAAACATACTTTTGTTTACATTTATAAATAGCTGGGATTTTTTATTTTCATATCTTTGCTTTATGACAAACGAAACTATATTTCTATTAGGATTTTTAATATTTATTGGAATTGTTATGGCTCTAGATCTAGGAGTTCTTAGCAAATCAAAAAATAAAAAAACGGAAGGTATTTCCTTTAAGAAAGCCTTACTGATGAGTATTTTTGTGGTCTGTCTATCTATGGTCTTCTACTCTATTCTGTTAGGATTTGGGCATCAATTACACGGCATTGATAGTGTTGAAAAACTAGAAACTATAGTTCAGAAGCATAGACATCCTATAAAAATAATCCCAAATGATTTAGAAACGAGTATCCAGATTTATAACCAAAATTTAGGACTAGAATATCTTACAGGTTATGTTGTGGAATATGCTCTATCAGTAGATAATATATTTGTAATTGTACTAATATTCACAGCTTTTGGTGTTGAGAAAAGAAACTATCATAGAGTGCTATTTTGGGGAATTCTAGGAGCTGTTGTTATGAGGTTTATGTTTATTTTCATAGGAGCGGCACTTATAGAAAGATTTGCATGGATAATGTATGTTTTTGGAGCGTTTCTAGTGTTTACAGGTATTAAAATGTTCCTTTCAAAAGAGGAAGAAGAAAGTATAGATACCGAGAAGCATCCTGTAGTAAAGTTTGCTAATAAATACTTTAAAGTTCATAATCAGTTTGTAGGAAATAAATTCTTTGTAAATATAGATGGGGGGAAAAAAATGACACCTCTATTTCTGGTACTCATCATTATAGAATTTACCGACTTAATCTTTGCCGTAGATAGTATTCCTGCTATCTTCTCTGTTACTAAAGACCCTTACATAGTGTTCTTTTCCAATATTTTTGCAATTATAGGTCTTAGGTCTATGTTCTTCCTATTGGCTGGAATTATAGATAAATTTAGATTCTTAAAAATAGGTCTAGCGGTATTGCTTACCTTCATAGGAGTGAAAATGCTTCTGCATCATCAGCTAGATGAGCTTGGCTTTACCACTACACACTCACTTATTATAATTGTGAGTATCTTAGCTGTAAGCATTCTTGCTTCTTTAATTCCGGCTAGAAAAACAGATTAAATTTTACGAATATTTACATATTTAAAATTAAATAAAGTGCTTATAATAAATTATTTATAAGCATTTTTTATTTTTGTAAATTTTAGATTTTATCTTTACTTTACAAATGTTTATTGTTAACTCATTTTTTTGCTTTACTTTTGTAAAGTTTAGTGATTAACAATTGTAATCTTTATTTTATGAGTTTAAATGAAAGGATATCCAAAGTTATAGCTTATTCGGAACTTACCGCCTCTGATTTTGCTGACGAAATAGAAGTACAGCGTTCTAGTATTTCTCATATCACATCAGGGAGAAACAAACCCTCTCTTGACTTTGTTATAAAAATAAAAGACCGATTTCCAGAAATTGAATGGGATTGGCTCATCAATGGAGAAGGCGAAATGCTAAAAACCGATAAGCCCTCCGAAAGTGATAATAAAGAACAGCCCGCTTCTCCCCTCCCCGATTTATTTAGTTTTGAGGATAATTTTATCAGTGAGGAAAAAAAACAAGTTTTCCCTAATCCACGAGAATCTCATAAAATGAAGTTAGATACAGAAGCGGAATCTATACAAGAATCTCAGCCATTAGAGAGAAAAGTAGAAAATTCAGACACCAAAAAGATTATTAACATTGAAAAAGAACCCAGCTCTCCAAAAGTTAAAAGAGTGGTTTTATTTTTTGATAATGGAAAGTTTGAGAGTTACGAGATGTAATACTAGTACTAGAAAAATAATCTCATTATAGTTTATTGATTTGAAATCAATTCCAATTACTATAAAAAGGATAAAAAAACTTTACGAAAGTGAGAATTTCATTCATCCTATATAAGCTTTATTATTCTATTTAAGCCCAAGTTTATCAATTCGGTTTCCTATTGTTATTTCTTTCATTTCTTCTTCTAAGCGTTTAAACTCTGACTTTTGGATTGTTTTAATCTGTTCTCCTTTTCTCAAAAGATGAATTTCGTCACAAGTATCGCTTAGAGTAGAAAAAATATGAGATGAAATAAGCACTACTTTATTAAGTTCTTTAAGTTTTAAAATTATCTCTGTCAAAATAATATTACTCTGGATATCTACACCATTAAAAGGTTCATCAAGAATAAAATATTCATTTTCTTGAAGGAGAATCGCAGTAATCGCTAATTTTTTCTTCATACCCGTTGAATAAGTTGAAGCGTACTGATTAAGAGGTAAATCAAATATATTCTTACTATCTAACTCTAAATTAGTCTTACCACGTGCATTACAAAGTAGCTTAATGTATTCTTTTCCTGTCATTTTTGAGAAAAAGAAAGAGTTTGCTAAAAGTAACCCCAAATGATTTTTTAAAGGTGTACTATCGGAAATTATTTCACCTTTGTAACTTTCTAAACCTGCAATACATCTAAATAATGTTGTTTTCCCTGCTCCATTTTCACCAACAATTCCATAAACTTTCCCTCTTGAAAACTCCATCGAAATATTTTTTAAAATTTCGTTTTTACCGTAATTTTTACTTAATTCACTAACTCTAATCATCTTAATAAATATCTTAGTTTCTTAACAGACTTTAAATAAAAAAAAGGAATGATAGCCAATAACAAAAAAGGAAAGTAAACACAGGTTGCGATTATAACTCCTTCGGATATGCTCATCTCATTTGGATACACTGAATATTTAGCTAAGATTACAGCATAAAGAAACAAAAGTCCAACCATGAAAAAGAGTAAAATTAATTCAAATTCGCTTGGATAAAATACCAAAAGAATAATTATGATTGGAGCTCCTATAAGAATAACATTTTTAGATGCATTAAAAATTTTATTTTTTAAAAAATATTGGGGTGTTTCAGCATGAACCCAAACATAATATTTTTGTTCGGGTTTATTATAATAACTTAAGGAGGTTAATAAAACTAATAAAAATGCAAAAATCCCCAAGTTTAGATTATTAACATATATAGCAATAATAGTCAAAGAATAAGCAATTATAAATATCAAAAAGGTTTTTCTAAAACCTGTTGAAAACTCAAAGGGTCTTTTAGAAAATGGCGTTGGGATTGTAAGATTAATATTGGTATGAAAAGAGACTAATGCGAGAATAATGGAACATAAAAATAAAATACCAGCTTCAAAGAAGAAACTTTTGTATAATAGAATAGCAACAAAAGGCACACAGAGGATAGAGTTCTCTAAAACCCTTATTGTCTTTTTTGCTTTATTCCCAAAGTTTGATAATAAAAAATCTGTTCTATTTCTTTCAGAAAGTTTAAATTGTAAACTAAGACAAGTTAATATAGCTAAGTATTTGGCAAAATCTGTCTTATAAAAGATGTATTCTGAAAGCAAAAAAAAGGCAGTTAAACCTAAAACATACCCTAAAAAAGGATTAAGTCCCGTTTCCTTAATTCTTCGGTTTATCATTATATATTGTAATTCAAAATAATCTTTCATCTTACTTTTATAATGGCTTATAGCAATTTAATATTCCTCAAGAGGAATCATTTTGGTTTCATCTACAATTTCGTATTTTAAGGCTTTAGCAAGGACAAATATTTCGTTAAGATTGGTCATAAGTTGCTTTTCTCCCTGTTTCTTTAAATCTTCTTGATTAACTCTTTTGTACGCCTCATCTTTAGCATTTTGAGTTATTTTTTTAATGTCCTTCTCATCAAAACGGTCAAAGAAAGAGTCATCTAGAGATTGTATTTCTACACTTGGTATAATCTTAACTTGTGGCTGTGGTAACTCTTTTATAATTAGTTTCTTATGAGTGCTATCTACCTCTATCTTCATTTTGGCTAAATCATAGGACACCTGTGCCATAGTCTTGGTAAAAGTGATAATTTTCTTCTCCGTAGATGGCAAGAGACTACTTCCTAAAAGCTCAGATTTAATAGTAGTTTTCTGCATACTAGAAAAGTTTTGCTCCATAACCACCATTTTATTCATTTTAGAAATTTGGTTGTTAATAAGGTAATAATCACTTACGATTTCATCTCCTTTTTTGGTTGTAAAACCTTTCCATGCAAAGAAAATAAGGAGCATTACTAAAACGCCCCCTACAAATCCTATAATAACTTTAATATTTTTCAATTTAGGCTATTTTTTCTTTACCAAATTATACAAATCTTGTTCCAAAAAGCCTGTAGATGGTGTTTCTACAATACGCCCAACCTCTCTCCCATAGCGTTCTACAACAATAGTTGGTACTTTCTTTACATGATAGGTTAATTCTTCGCTTTCTGGTGATTCCATACGTCTAGAAAGAGCTATTATTTTCATTTTAGACAACGGATAATCTACCTCTTTTAATATTTTAATTAGCCTAGGGAACTCTCTATGGCTATCCCCACACCAAGTGCCCACAAAAACGGTAAGACCGTATTTATTAAGTTCTTTGCTTTTTTTAAGTAGTGCTATAGTATTTTTATCTGTTTCGTAGTTTGCATATTCCTCATCATACCAAGTTTTAAACGGCTCCTGTTGAAACTGGCTCAATGTCTGCTTCCCTAATAAGACTTTTCCATACTGTTCAGAGTCTACTTGACGATTAACAACTGTTTTCTCAACCACTCCACAAGAAGCTATCCCCAATAACAATACGGTACTTAGAGCAATTTTTTTTATCATGATATTATTTTTTATTTTTCTATTATTGATTTTAAATCTGCTGGAGAATAATATTTATTTTTCAGTACTTTATCATCAGAAACTCTGTGTACGTTGTATTTTCCTCCCGACTTTTCATAATAAGCCTCTTCTCCTTTTGTTTCCTTATAGAAAATTACAGTTTCCTCGGCTTGTTGTTCGTTTTCACAAGCTTTAGACATATTAGACCTTTGCACTTCGTTAAATAATTCCACAAATTTTTCGCCTAACCCAAACTCTAATACAGCTCCACTCAACACATACTGCAAATCGCATAAGGCATCTGCTATTTCTACTATATTTTGGTCTTCTATCGCTTGTTTTAGTTCATTTAATTCTTCCTGTAAAAGGCTCACTCTTAACTCACACCTTTCCTTAGACGGAATTTGAGGTTGGTCTAATATAGGAGCATTAAAAGTTCTATGAAATTCTGCTACTTGATTAAGACTATCTATTTTTTCCATATTTAATTATCTTATAATTCTATTATTTCCTTTTGACTATAAAAATGATTTATCAAAAGAAAACGGCAATAAGTCTCTTATACACTTTGTTTTATAAATTTCGCCAGAAACAGAAGCAAAATAAATTTCTATCGGTTCTTCTTGGAGAGCCTCATACTCTAAAATACTCTGTCTGCAAGCCCCACACGGAGGAATTGCTACCGATGAAAAACTATCTTTAGGTGCTCCTATTACGAAGAGCTTCTTCATTTTAATACTAGGATAATTAGCCGATGCCCAATAGATAGTGGTTCGCTCCGCACACAATCCTGATGGATAAGCCGCATTTTCTTGGTTACTTCCCGTTACAATTTCCCCATTTTCTAAAAGGATAGCACAGCCCACTAAAAAATTAGAATAAGGAGCATAAGCCTTTTCTCTAACTGCCTTAGCTGCTTCGTATAGTTTTTTTTCTGTATCATTTAAAGACTCTATACTTTCAAAGACTTCAAATGAAATATGAAGTGATTTTTCCATTTTCATTAGGTAAAATAATGAGGGTAAAAGTACAAATTTTTATCAAAAAAAACAATTAAAGCCTTTATTCCTCCATATACCAAATCATTTTTTCTAAATACTCTGGTTTAGGTTTGATAAATTTTATGATTTTTTTATCATTGGGTGTGGTAAGTCTGTAAAAAATAATTTTATCTGCGTGATATTTAAAATAAGGATGTTTCTTAAGCCACTCTTCGGGAGCGTTAGATAAACTATATTTCTTTACTTTAGAAGCATCTAAATATGCCGTTTCTATCAACTTTTGAGTTAAATCAGGGTCTATATAGTAGGCTTCTAGAATTTGTTTTTTGTTAGCAAACCCACCGAGTAGCCCTCTAAACGAAATATAACTTTTAGCTGCCTTAGGTGTAAAACCAAATTCCACTAACTGCTCATAAGAAATCTCATTAAGGTCTACCGAAGCAAAATTAGTCTTTATCTGAGGTTTTATAGTTTCTACTACCGAAGGTTCCTCATTTTTAATTCTAATATAAGGGTTTAATGCTTGGAATTTCTCATCAGAAATCACAAAACATTTCTTAACATCGTCTGCTGTTTTAAATTTCCCTTTGAGTATCTTTTGCTTATAGTTTACAATAACAGCGGCTTGTTTCTCCGAGAAACCTAATTTTTGCCAACCTTCTAAATCCAAGTCATTAGGGTCAAAAGGTTGATATACAACACTTTCTTTCTTTTCTCTAATCTCATTGATTGTATTAGAGTTTACTTTATTTGGAAGGAGAACATACGGTGCTATAATAGCATAATTTTCAGGACTTAAGGTATAGCACTCCCTCAATTTTTCTTTACTGATGAAACTTCCGCCCAAATAATTTTTATATTTGATAAAAGATTGAGCCTGCTTTTCTGAAAAGCCGAGCTTCACCCAATCCGAAACGGAGTATAAGTCTGGATTAAAAGGCTTATTTACCGTAATTTTAGACTTATAAAACGATTGACGAGATGAACTATCATAAGACTTAGCCACTTTATCAGGAAGCATTATAAATTCTGACAATTCGCTAAATTTTTCTGCCGAGATTACATAGCATTTAGACAATTCTTCTTTAGACGAAAAAGAGCCTCCCAACAAATCTTTATACTTTAGTATTGTTTCGGATTGTCGTTCAGAAAACCCTAAATTTTGCCAATCTTGCAAACTTAGCTCGTTAGGATTAAATGGGGTAAGATTTAATTCTTCTCTATTTTGGTGTTCTACCGAGGTGGTAAAAGTTAGCTCAGGTAATGGCTGCTCTTCTTTTTGTTTTTTATAAAAGTAAAAAAATATCTGAATTCCCAAAAGCAACACCGCTATAACCGACCACCCTAGCACTTGCTTTTTTATCATACTGAACTCCAGTTTAGAGAATGGCTTTTTCATAGCATTTACTTTTAGTTAGATACCACCAAATTAAATAAAATTATGGAATTGAAAAATGGTTTCTAAATAAAATATTTGGCATTGTTAAATTATTACATTCAATTCATTATTTAGCAATTTTAAAGAATTTTCCAACATCGTTTTTGATTCAGAGTAACATTTCCTTTTTCTTTTAAATCTCTATAAAAATAGTACATTTTCAATTTAAAGCCTCTTTTATAGGTATAAAAATGTGGAATTTCTTTTTTTTATTGTATCTTTGTGATGTAGTTTGTATTCCGTGTCACAGGGGTCTAAATTTTTGTTTACTTTAAAAAGTTTAGGTAATTGTTACGAAAGAACTAAAATGGAAGTGACTTATACGCTTAACAGGATTGAATCTAAATTATATAAATAAAATGAAAAGTAATGAAGATGGAGTTTATAATATGGACTTTGCTATAAGTCAGAAACTTAGTTTGGAGAGGAAAGATTTTTATGTTTCTGTCTGATGTATAAACTAATAATATTTTAATTAGTTTATCTCTTCCATAGAATACTATTAACAATAAAGACAAATGCACTAAAAAATAAATAATAAAAGTAATAATGAACAAAACTGCTTTATTTAACAAACATGTTTCGCTAGGAGCAAAAATGGTTCCTTTCGCTGGGTTTGAAATGCCTGTACAATATTCTGGAGTAACAGAAGAACACTTTGCCGTAAGAGAAAAAGTAGGAATTTTTGATGTTTCTCATATGGGGCAATTCTTCATAGAAGGTGCTGGTGCTAAAGAACTTCTACAATATGTTACCTCTAATAATGTAGAGGCTTTAGAGAATGGCAAGGCACAATACTCTTGTCTTCCTAACGGAAAAGGTGGAATTGTAGACGACTTAATTGTTTACAAAATGGAAAACCAAAAGTATTTTGTAGTAGTAAATGCGTCTAACATAGATAAAGATTGGCAACATATCTCTAAGTACAACGAGAAATTTGGAGCTAAAATGACTAATGCTTCAGATGAAATTTCTCTTATTGCAATACAAGGTCCTAAAGCATTAGATACTTTACAGAAACTAACAAATACTCAACTTGCGGATATTCCTTACTATCATTTTACCGTAGGAAGTGTAGATGGTGTGGCTGATGTTATTATTTCTAATACAGGCTATACCGGAAGTGGTGGCTTTGAAATTTATTTCAAAAATGAGTACGCTGAGCAAATTTGGGACGCTCTGACTAAGGCAGGAGAAGAGTTTGGACTTATTCCTTGTGGGTTGGCGGCTAGAGATACCCTTCGTTTAGAAAAAGGATTCTGTCTATATGGAAACGATATAGATGATACTACTTCTCCGTTAGAAGCAGGACTAGGTTGGATTACTAAGCTGGACACGGAGTTTGTAGATAGAAATTTTCTTGCTCAACAAAAAGAACAAGGGGTTACGAGAAAATTAGTAGGTTTTGAGATGCAAGAGAAAGCCATTCCAAGACACGACTATCCTGTTGTAGATTCAGAAGGGAATATAATTGGTAAAGTAACATCGGGAACAATGAGTCCTATGAAAAAAATCGGTTTAGGATTGGCTTATGTTGACCAGCCTCATTTTAAATTAAATAGTGAGATTTTTATTCAGATTAGAAATAAAAATGTACCTGCAAAAGTGGTTAAAATACCTTTTGTTTAATTAGTATTTACCCTAAATAAAACTTCGCCTTGAATGAAATTTGAGGCGATTTTTTTTAGCTTTGATTTATCATCATCATTTATTAATACTTATAATTAAATATTTTAACCTAAAAAATGCTAACTTTTAAATTAAAAATCTATGATAAAACTGTACCATAATAACAGATGTTCTAAGTCGAGAGGAGCATTGGAACTGCTAAACTCCACTAATGAGAATGTAAAAATATTTGACCTCCTTAAAGATTCTTTAACTAAAGAACATTTAGAGGAAATACTTTCATTTTTAGAAATGAAGCCGTCTGAACTTATCCGAAAGAAAGACACATTCTTTAAAGAAAATTATGGAGATAAAAGCTATACAGAGGAAGAATACTTAGAAATAATGCTGAATAATCCTCGTCTGATAGAACGACCAATAGTGGTTAAGGATAAAAAAGCCATTATAGGCAGACCAACAGAACTCATCACTGATTTTTTGAAAAAATAAATAATTGAGGTTATCCCTAAAAAAGATAACCTCAGTTTGTTTTTAGAGGTTTTTAGGCTTCCACTCGTTGAAGAATGCCTTCACTTTATTTAGGCTGTAGCCTTTGTTTTCTTCTAATACGGCACTGTCTTGTATATGGATTACCTTGCCTGTTTGGTCTAAAACAATAAATACAGGATAACCATATTTCTCACCAGGATTGCCATATTTTTCAAATAGAGCTTTGTTCTCGTTTTCTTTTGAATAATTCAAATGATAGTAGAGGTAGTTTTGGTCTATAATTTCCTTTATTTCAGGCGTTTTGTTGATGTAATCATTAAATCTAAGACACCAAATGCACCAGTTACCACCTGCTTGCAGAATAATATTTTTATTCTCTTTTTGAGCTTGGGAAATTAAGGCTGCAATCTTCTCCTCAGCGTTATCTTCTGGGTGGTAGGGTTTTTCCAGCTTTTCCTTTTCTCGCTCGGCTAGTTTTTGTTTAATTTCTGTACTATCATTGGTATTGCTAGTTGAGTTCTCTGCATTTTTGTTACAAGATGAAATAGCGAGTGTGGCACTCATCAATCCTATAGTTAAATAACGGTATTTCATAATTTTTTGATTTTAATTTTAAATCCCAAAAATAAAGAATAATTCTGACATCTCATCTGTTTTGTAATTTGTAAATTTGCAGTCGTTAAGAAAAGTCAATGCTAAATAATATCCTTTTTAGAACCGTTTATATCATCTCTAAACTGCCTTTAAGGGTGCTTTATATTTTCTCTGATTTTATTTTTGTATTAAGCTATTATATATTAAGCTACCGAAAAAAAGTGGTCTTGGAGAATTTAAGAAAATCTTTTCCTGAGAAGTCCGAAACGGAAATCAATACAATTTGTAAAAAATTTTACCAAAACTTTGCAGACTATATTGTAGAAACATTAAAAACCTTTACTGTATCTAATGATGAGTTAAGGGTAAGGGTTCAGCATATCAATCAACATTTGTTTTCAGAGGCGTTAGAAGAACAGAAAAATATTATAATGCTTTCTGGACACATTTTTAATTGGGAATGGTTTAATGCTCTTGCCGAAGTAGTTCCACAAAAATACTGTTTTCCTGTATATAGAAAAATGCAAAATACTTTTTGGGAAGAGAAGATTAAACTCATTAGAGGGCGTTTTGGTAATACAGCACTAGAAGCTAAGCAAGTAGTGAGGCATATATTGAAGCGGCCTAACGATGGTAATTCGGTGTATATGTTTGTAGCAGACCAGTCGCCCTATGTGTTAGATGTAGATTATGGTTTGGAATTTTTAAATCAAAAAACCCCTGCTTTTATAGGGTACGATAAACTTTCTACCAAAATGGATTTAATCTTTATTTATTGTGAAATGAAAAAGGTTAAACGAGGGTTTTATCAAGTTAATTATTACAGAATTTACCCCGATGGAGAACGATTTCAGCCGTACGAAGTGGTTAATAAATTTCATAAAATGCTAGAAACCACTATTAAAAAACGACCAGATAATTGGCTTTGGAGTCATAGGCGATGGAAGTATCAAGATGCCATTAAAACTTTTGCCAAATAATAAAGTTATGAAATTAGCAATAGTAATACTTAATTGGAACGGAAAGCATTGGCTTAAAAGGTTTTTACCTAATGTGATTAAACATTCCCAAGGAGCAGATATTTGGGTAATAGATAATGCTTCCACAGATGATTCTGTTGTTTTTTTAGAGCAAAACTTTCCAGAGATTAAAGTGGTTAAAAACTTAAAAAATAACGGCTTTGCAGGTGGATATAATGAAGGTTTAAAGGCTATAAAGGCAGATATTTTTTGCTTGTTAAATTCTGATGTAGAGGTAAGTTCAGGTTGGTTAGAGCCTGTTTTAGAACTATTTAAATCAGATGAGAATATCGTAGCTATACAGCCTAAAATATTAGATTTTAATAACGAAAAGTATTTTGAATTTGCAGGAGCGGGTGGCGGAATGATAGACAACCTAGGTTATCCTTACTGTAGAGGTCGGGTTTTTGATACCTTGGAGAAAGATGAAGGGCAATACGATGATATATACGAGATACATTGGGCTTCGGGGTGCTGCTTGTTTATTAGGAGTGAAGATTTTTTCAGCATCGGTGGTTTTGACGAGCGTTTTTTTGCCCATCAAGAAGAGATAGACCTTTGTTGGCGATTGAGGAATTTAGGAAAGAAAATCTACTATACAGGACTTTCTAGAGTTTATCATGTGGGAGGTGGTACTCTTAATAAACAAAGTCCTTATAAAACTTATCTTAATATAAGGAATAATCTTTCTATGTTGCTCAAAAATCTACCTGTCTATCTGTTGTGGATTATTTTCGTTCGGTTGTGTTTAGATGGTGTGGCGGGGCTTTATTTTGGGGTTAAAAACGGTTTTCCTCATCTTTGGGCAGTGGTAAGGGCTCATTTTGGTTTCTATGCTCAAGCGTACGGAACTTGGCGTAGGAGAGATCAAAATCAACTTAGCAAATATTATCAGTCCAAGTGGTTAATATTCAAATATTTTTTGTTCAACCAGACTAAGGTTTAGAGATTATTTGTATTTTTGCTTTAACCCATTGTAATTGTGGTTCTAATTTGGTATAAATATGAAACTTAATCTTCCAGAAAAACTATATTATTCCATAGGCGAAGTCGCCAAAGCTTTTGATGTAAATACATCACTCATAAGGTATTGGGAAAAAGAATTTCCTGTAATAAAGCCTAAAAAAAATAAAAAAGGTAACCGATATTTCACGCCAAAAGATATTGATAACTTAAAGATGATTTATCACTTAGTAAAGGAAAAAGGCTATACTTTAGACGGTGCTAGAGTGGCGTTGGCTACCAACGAAAAAGTAAGCGAAACGGTAGAAATAATAGACCGACTAGAGTTCATAAAATCAGAACTTACCAAACTTAAAGATGCTTTGGTAGATAAGGAGTAAATGGGACTGGTTTTCGATATAGGTGTGGTATGGTAGAAAATAAAAGAAAACAATATTTAAAAAGATATTTTGGGATATTTTTAGGGGTACTTTATGGAGTAATGTTTAGGCTCTTAAGTATTGATATGGATATATATGATTTTAATGGAGTTACTTTTTTGGTGATAATTCCGATAATATTAAGTATACTTCCTATTACTTTTTCTTCCACTGAAATCTATAAGTCTAAGCTAAAGTTATTTTTTTATCCGTTTTTTACCCATATTCTTTTTTTTATTGTAACATTTGTTACTGGCTTGGAAGACCTTTTGTGTATTTTAATTTTAGGAATTCCTTATTTCGTAATTGTAGGGATAGTAGGGCTTTTAGCTGGTTTTCTTATTAGAGATATAAATAATTATAACCCTAATAAAAAAATATATTTTATCCTAATATTTCCGTTTATCACTAGTCCCATTGAACATATTTTTCCTAATAAATCAGAACGGTTTTTGGTGGAAGAAAATATTATAATCAATAAAAACTACAAAAAAGTCTGGGAGAATATTCTAGCTGTTCCAAAAATAAAAGAAGAGGAATATAAAAATGGGATTTTTCAATATATAGGTATTCCTAGACCTATTTGTTCTGTAGTGTATAATAATGATAAAGTAAAAAGGTATAGAGTGGGTTATTTTACAGGTGGTTTAGAGCTATATGAAGAAATAAAAAAAGAGGAGAAATATACATTTGTACAGTTTGAGATAGATATTAGTAAATCAAGGTTAAGAGATACTCCGACGGATAAGCATATTCTTAATAATGAGGAGCTGTTCAAATTCGAAACTATTTCATATCGATTAGAGCCTATCTCTGAAAATAGGACAAAACTCGTGCTAAATTGTGAATATCAACTTAATTCAAAAATGAATTTTTACGCTCAGTTTTGGGCAGATAAAATTATTCTGGATTTTGAAAAGAGGCTTTTAAGTGTTTTAAAACTCAAATTAGAAGAATAGATTTATTGTATCCTATTATAAGTCTTTTTAGGCATAAAAATTATGGATTTAAATATTGGTATTGTTAAATTAAAATGCCGTTTTTTTGTATAAATTATGTATTTCATCTAGCTCAACAATATTTCTATAGGTACCTCTCTCACTAGTAAATTTCCATCAAAATGAATGAATTCCAAAAAAGGCTTGAATTATTACTTCAAGCCTTTTGTTTTTAATAAATCTTTACTTTCGGTAAGCCTCGGTGTGTACCTTTGCTACGGCTCTTCCAGAAGGATCGTTCATATTTTTGAAAGATTCGTCCCAAGCCAATGCCGTAGGTGTACTACATGCCACAGATGGTACAGAAGGAACAGTAAGTGCTGCCGCTTCTGATGGAAAATGCTCTTCAAAAATACTTCTATAGTAATACTCTTCTTTAGAAGTAGGCGTTTGTACAGGAAAACGAAACTTAGCATTAGCTAATTGTTCATCTGTTACCTTTTCATTTACCAACTCTTTGAGTTTATCTATCCAGCTGTAGCCTACGCCATCAGAAAACTGCTCTTTCTGTCTCCACGCTACTGATTCTGGCAAAACATCTTCAAAAGCTTTTCTAAGTACCCACTTTTCCATTCGTTCTGGGGTAACCATTTTATCTTTCGGGTTAATGCGCATAGCTACATCCATAAATTCTTTATCTAAAAAAGGTACTCGTCCTTCTATTCCCCACGCCATAAGAGATTTATTAGCTCTTAAGCAATCGTATTGGTAAAGTTTATCTAGTTTTCTTACCGTTTCATTATGAAACTCTTCTGCATTCGGAGCTTTATGGAAATAAAGATAACCTCCAAAAAGTTCATCTGAACCTTCTCCCGAAAGCACCATTTTTATCCCCATAGATTTAATTACTCTTGCCATTAGATACATTGGCGTGGAAGCCCTTACAGTAGTAATATCGTAAGTTTCTAGGTAATAAATTACATCTCTTATGGCATCTAAGCCTTCTTGTATTGTAAATTTTATTTCATGATGAATGGTTCCTATATGTTTTGCCACATCTTTCGCTGCTTTAAGGTCTGGCGAACCTTCTAATCCTACCGCAAACGAATGAAGTTGAGGATACCACGCTTCAGATTGGTCATCTGTTTCTATTCTCTTAGCAGCGTATTTTTTAGCTATGGCAGAAGTAATGGAAGAGTCCAAGCCACCTGAAAGTAAAACACCATAAGGTACATCAGACATCAACTGACGATGAACGGCAGCTTCTAAAGCATCTCTAAGTTCAGATAGATTAGTGGTATTGTCTTTTACATTATCAAACTCTCTCCACTCTCTTTTGTACCACTGTTCAAATTTAGTTTCTTTGCTATGCCAATAGTGTCCTGGAGGAAATATTTCTATTTTAGAACAATAGCCTTCTAAAGCTTTAAGCTCCGAAGCTACATAAAAAGTTCCATTTTTATCCCAACCTATATACAAAGGAATAATCCCCATATGATCACGAGCAATAAAATATCCATCTTTTTCAGTATCATAAAGGGCAAATCCAAAAATACCATTAAGTTCATCTACAAAATCTTTACCTTTCTCTTGATAAAGAGCCAAAATAACTTCACAGTCTGATTCTGTTTGAAACTGATATTTCCCCTCAAATCTTTTACGAATTTCTCTATGATTATAAATTTCACCATTTACAGCTAAAACCAACTTTCCGTCAGGACTGAACAGTGGCTGTTTCCCAGAAGTAGGATCCACAATAGCTAGACGCTCGTGAGCGATAACCACTTTATCGTCACTATACACACCACTCCAATCTGGACCACGATGACGTATCTTTTTTGACATTTCTAATACCTGAGGTCTAAGACTCTCCGCCGATTGCTTTATATCAAAAGCACAAACAATTCCACACATATATATTCTCCTAAAATTATAAATCTACGACAAATTTATTATTTTATACGATACCAAACCTTCTTTAAATCAAAAAAAATAAAAAAAGTGAAAGAAAAATATTTTTTGAGGGCAATTCCGTATCTTTGCACAGATTGTAAAATAAACTATAATACTTAAAGAATATTATGTTCCGAACACATACCAATGGCGAACTTTCGCTAAAAAATCTTAATGAAAATGTAACACTTTCTGGCTGGGTACAGACGATAAGAGATAAAGGTTTCGTAGTCTGGATAGACCTTAGAGACCGCTATGGTATCACTCAACTTGTTTTAGATGAGGAAAGAACTACTAAAGAGCTACTAGAGAAAGCTAAAAAATTAGGAAGAGAATTTGTAATACAAGCCAAAGGAAAGGTTATTGAAAGAAGTAACAAAAATCCTAAAATCCCTACAGGAGAAATAGAAATATTGGTAGAAGAACTAAATATTTTAAATGAATCTCAACTTCCGCCTTTTACCATAGAGGATGAAACAGACGGCGGTGAAGAACTTAGAATGAAATATCGCTATTTGGATATTAGAAGAACACCTGTGAAAAATAAACTCGTTTTCCGCAGTCAAATGGCACAAGAGGTGAGAAACTATCTTTCTAACCAAGGTTTCATAGAGGTAGAAACCCCAGTACTCATTAAATCTACTCCAGAAGGAGCTAGAGATTTTGTGGTCCCTAGCCGTATGAATGAGGGACAGTTTTATGCTCTACCACAGTCTCCACAAACCTTTAAACAACTCCTAATGGTAGGTGGTATGGATAAATATTTCCAAATAGTAAAATGTTTTAGAGATGAGGATTTAAGAGCAGATAGACAGCCTGAATTCACCCAAATAGACTGTGAAATGGCGTTTGTAGAGCAAGAGGATATTATGAATGTGTTTGAAGGTATGACGACTCATCTCCTAAAGAAAGTTACAGGGAAAGATTTCGGAACTTTCCCTAGAATGTCCTTTGCTGAAGCTATGCAGAAGTATGGTAACGATAAACCAGACATCAGATTTGGAATGGTATTTACTGAACTAAATGAAATCGTTAAAGGAAAAGATTTTAAAATATTTGATGAAGCAGAATTGGTAGTTGGTATCAATGTAGAGGGCTGTGCAAACTATACTAGAAAGCAGATAGATGAACTTATAGATTGGGTAAAACGCCCACAGATAGGTGCTACTGGAATGGTTTGGGTAAAATATCAAGAGGACGGAACACTAACCTCTTCGGTTAATAAATTCTATACTGAAGAAGATTTAAAACTAATTGCTGGAAAATTCGGAGCGAAAGCAGGTGATTTAATGCTTATCATGAGTGGAACGGCTTCCACCGTAAGAACTCAACTTTCTGCTCTAAGAATGGAATTAGGTAACAGACTAGGTTTAAGAAAGTCCGATGAGTTTGCTCCTCTTTGGGTAATAGACTTCCCTCTTTTGGAATGGGACGAAGAAACTCAACGCTACCACGCAATGCATCACCCATTTACTTCTCCAAAAAAAGAAGATTTACACTTACTAGAAAATCAAGCTGATAAAGCGAGAGCCAATGCTTATGACTTAGTGCTTAATGGTAACGAAATTGGTGGTGGTTCTATTCGTATTTATGACCGAAATCTACAATCTAAAATGTTTAATTTGCTAGGTTTTACAGAAGAAGAAGCAGAGGCACAATTCGGATTTTTAATGAATGCCTTTAAATATGGAGCTCCACCTCATGGCGGACTTGCCTTTGGTTTTGACCGATTAGTGGCTATTCTAGATGGTAATGAAGTCATTAGAGATTACATTGCTTTCCCTAAAAATAACAGCGGTAGAGATGTAATGATAGATGCTCCAAGCAATATCGCAGAGGAACAATTAGAAGAACTACATTTAAAATTGAAAAATTAGAATTGATATAATTCATAAATCGGTTCTCGGTTCTATGAAATGTTATGAATATCAATCATAGAATAAAGTTAAAACTGGATTTACAAGAGACTTACAAACATATAAATGTAGAGATTGTGTTGCTATTTTAAGTAATTCTTTATAGCGATAGGAGGGGTGTTAAACTTTATCTATGAAACGATTTATTAAATGAGGTATAAAACCTTTATTTACCTAAATCTGAGGAGCCTATGGAAAAATTGTTGGGCTAGATGAAATACATAGTTATATACAAAACAAAAAAACTACTGCTAAATGTGTTGTCGATAGATTTGGAAAGCACTTCGTTGATTTTGTTTGTGAAAAAAGAAACACAGCAACGTTTGAAAGAAGATAATATTAATAGCTTTTGTAGTGATCACCGCAAAAGCTATTATGAATTATTTTTTTAAGAAAAGTATTGTGAGTCAATAACAGAAAACTTCATCGTTGAAAGTTACAATTCCAAAGTCAGATATTATTTAGCACGAGTTCAGATTAAGTTATTTATTTTCTTTGTTATGGTAGTTTACTACCTCCCTATTTTTCATTTTTAATAATATATCTAACAGTCAGAATTTTACACAAAACCCCACAAATCCGATAGATACCCCCTAATACACGATTATTATTTATAATCAATCTAAACAAAAGACATATTAAAATTCTTAGAAATGACCACACAAAAGGAAAGTTATACACTTTTTTTCATTATTTTTGTAGAAATTAACTCTGATAAACTAAAAAAAATAGAATAAATGTCAACAGCTAAAATTTACTACACTCTTACTGATGAGGCTCCTATGTTAGCCACACATTCGTTTTTGCCTATTGTAAAAGCATTTACAAAATCTGCAGATATACAGATAGAAGTTCCTGATATTTCTTTGTCCGGAAGAATATTAGCTAACTTTCCAGAAGTTCTTACCGAAGAACAAAGAATCCTTGATGCTTTAACTCAATTAGGAGAATTAGCTACAAAACCAGAAGCTAATATTATTAAGTTACCTAATATTTCAGCTTCTATACCTCAGCTTAATGAGGCTATAGAGGAACTACAGAAAAAAGGGTTCAATGTACCTAACTATCCTGCAGAACCAAAAACGGAAGAAGAAAAAGAAATTAAAGCTAAATATGCTAAAGTACTCGGTTCAGCTGTAAACCCCGTACTTAGAGAAGGTAATTCTGACAGAAGAGCTCCTAAGGCTGTTAAAAACTATGCAAAAGCTAATCCACACAAGATGGGAGAATGGTTAGCAAGTAGTAAAACAGATGTGGCTCATATGAACCAAGGAGATTTCTACGGTACTGAAACTTCTACGACTGTAGAGAAAGATGGTAAGTTTAAAATTGTATTCTTTGGAAATGACGGTTCAGAAAAAGTACTAAAAGATTACGCTTCTCTTCAAGCAGGAGAAATTATAGATTCATCTGTAATGAACATCAAAGCCTTAAAGGCTTTTGTAAAAGAGGCAATACAAGAAGCTAAAAGTAGAAATGTATTGCTTTCTGCTCATTTAAAGGCAACTATGATGAAGGTGTCTGACCCTATTATTTTCGGAGCTATTGTTGAAACATTCTTCCAAGAAGTATTTGAAAAGTATGCAGAAACATTCAAATCATTAGATGTTAATCCTAACGATGGACTAGCAAGTCTTTATGATAAAATTGCAGGAATTGCTCAAGAAGCTGATATAAAAGCTGATATAGAGCGTGTTCTAAACGAAAGTTCTAGAGTAGCAATGGTAAACTCGGATAAGGGAATTACTAACTTCCACGTTCCTAGTGATGTTATTGTAGATGCTTCTATGGCGGCATTAGTTCGTGGTGGCGGTAAAATGTGGAATAAAGATGGACAAGAGGAAGATACTTTAGCCATAATCCCAGACCGTTCTTATGCAGGTTTCTATCAAGCTGTAATAGATGATATGAAAGCTAATGGGAAGCTAGACCCTACTACTATGGGTAGTGTACCTAATGTGGGGCTAATGGCTAAAAAGGCAGAAGAGTACGGTTCTCACGATAAGACTTTCCAAATGGAAGCTGAAGGTACAGTAAAAGTTCTTAATGAAAATAACGAGGTTCTATTAGAACAGAAAGTAGAGGCTGGAGATATTTTCAGAATGTGCCAAACTAAAGATGCTCCTATACAAGATTGGGTTAAATTAGCGGTTAACCGTTCTCGTTTATCGGATACTCCAGCTATATTCTGGCTAGATAAAGGTAGAGCTCACGATAGAGAAGTTATCAAAAAAGTAGAACAATATCTTAAAAATCATAATACAGAAGGTCTTGATATTAGAATTTTAGATGTTAAAGACGCAATGTCTGAAACTCTTAAAAGAGCTAGAGAAGGTAAAGACACTATTTCTGTATCTGGTAATGTTCTTAGAGATTACCTTACGGATTTATTCCCTATCCTAGAGTTAGGAACCTCGGCTAAGATGTTGTCTATTGTACCTCTTATGAACGGTGGTGGGCTATTTGAAACAGGTGCAGGAGGCTCTGCTCCTAAGCATATAGAGCAGTTTATAGAAGAAGGCTATTTACGTTGGGATTCTTTAGGAGAATTTTTAGCACTACAGGCAAGTTTAGAACACTTAGCACAAACTCAAAATAACACGAAGGCTCAAGTATTGGCAGATGCACTAGATGAAGCTAATGCCAAGTTTTTAGCTAATGACAAATCTCCAGCTAGAAAAATAGGAAGCATAGATAATAGAGGTTCTCATTTTTATTTAGCGTTATATTGGGCAGAAGCTTTAGCAGCACAGACTCAAGATTCAGAGTTATCTACTCTGTTTCAACCTATTGCTAAAGAAATGCAAGAAAATGAGGCAAAAATCAATGAAGAGCTCATCACTTCTCAAGGTAAAGCTCAAGATATTGAAGGCTACTATCGTCCAAACGAAGATAAAACTTACGCTGCAATGCGTCCTTCGGTAACACTTAATCAAATTATTGATAGAATATAATTCCGTTATATTCAAAATATTTGATAACAAAATAGGAGGCTTAAAAACCTCCTATTTTTGTTTTATTAAAACTTATTTAATCCTTTTCCTATTATCTTCGGAAACTCTATCAATGAGTTTATTATAGGAATCCACTCCCACTTCGTAAGGTTTTTTATCTACAACAATCCTAATATGATTGTCTATCTCGTTAATGAAATATTTTTTGTTATAAATTTCATTTTCATACTGATGACCGTTCTTCTTGATAGGTTCTCCAAAAACACCTATTTCAATATAATCAGCCAGAGGTAACGATTTTACCTTACTTTTTCTAATTTGAGCTTCTAAGCCTTTGCCTTTAGCATCTTTATAAATAGCATCTCCTTTCGGATTCGTCTGATACTTAGATACTAAAAACCTAATATCTACTTGATATTTACCATTAGATAATGATGTAACCTTAACATCTTCTACCTTATTGTCATATAGTGTAATGGTTTCAAACATATCACGGATAAGGTACTGTAAATGAGGTGGTGTATTTGCTTTTAAATGTTCTACAAATTCTATAGAAGTAGTATAAGGAGCTTCTTGAAATGCTGTTTTTTCAACAAACGATTTCAGTATATTATTGAAGTTTTTCTCGCCTAAATAATCGCTCATAGCATAAAGTACCAAAGCCCCTTTATCATAGTGTATATACTGCTGATTTTCTACATACATTAAAGGATTTTCTTCCTTCCATTCAAAAGTTCTTCCTTGCAGGTATTTGTCCAAAGCCTCTTTCAAAAACTTTCTCATTTGGTATTTACCGTATTCTTTTTCTAGTACTTTTAAAGAACTGTACTCTGATAAAGATTCCGATAAAAGTGTTGAACCTTTAGTATTAGCTCCTATAACTTGATGAGCCCACCATTGATGCGCCATTTCGTGAGAAACCACAGAGAATGGATAGTCCACAGAATTAGGATTATCTAAATCTACCATTGCTATGAAACCTATACCTTCGGAGAAAGGCATCGTGTTGGCAAATGCCTGTGCAAAAGTACCTTCGGTTTTAGGAAACTCTATAATCCTCGCCTGTTTGTGCTGATAAGGACTAAAGTTTTCAGAATAGTATTTAATGGATTTTTTCATTGCTTCCATCATTCTATCAAGGTTGTATTCGTGCCCTTTATGATAGTAGATTTCGTAATTAATTCCGTTATACTTTTCCTTCTTAACTTCATATCTCCCCGAATTAAAGGCATAGAAATTGAGCATTTTTTGGTTCATTTTATAGTGGAAATAGCGTCTGCCATTTTCCGTCCATTCTTTTTGAAGATAGCCTGGAGCAATAGCAATTTGGTCTGCTGAAGTGCTTACCGTAGCTTCAAAGTTTATCCAATCCGAATCTGTTGCTATGTAGGTATTTTCTCTTGCTTTCAGATTTTTAGGGTCTGCCATAATTTCGGTATCAGGGAGCTGATATTTTTTTCTAATATCATTATCCTTTATCTCTGCACTAGCATTATAACCAAAACTAGGAAAAATAGAATTATTGATAAAAGTACCATTCTCCAATATAGGCGACCTGTCTTTGAACCAAGTGTTAGGCTTATTCTGAACCGTAAAATTAACTTTAATTGATTCTCCTGGTTGTAATGGCGTTTTAAGTCTATAAATATCAAAATATTGCACACTATCTTTGTGTACCAAATTAGCAGCAGTACTAAAATTAATTGCTTTAAGATTGTTATGATAGTTTACGAATAGGCTATCTATTGCTTTTTCAGTCTTATTAACCAAAGTATATTCTGCGGTGGCTTTGTAGTTTCTTTCTTTAGGAAAAATAGCCATATCTACTTTAACATCTACAATTCTTGGTTGTGGATAGTTTTCGTATTTTTTGTATTGTTTTTCATAATCTATCAGCATCTTTTCTTCTTCTTGCCTAGAATAATAAGGTTCTAGCTTTACGGCTTGATAATAAAAAGCATATCCTAGTCCCAAAAATGAAACCAAAAACAATACAAGGGGAATAGCTATATTGGTTTGCTTTACTCGTGAGAAGAATATTTTTATTCTCTCTTTAGCTCCAGAGAAAATACCTCGCCTCCAAAAGGCCAAAGTGAGCAGATATAGAACGCCACAAAACAGTAGCCAATACAACTTATAGTAAAGATAAGTTCTGTAAATTCCAAAACCATTCATATCAGAATAGCTATAACCGCCTCCCGAACTATTAAAATAATAAAATTTGTGTTCTAACCCTATTTTAGAAAATACAAGCGGATACATCATACTTAGGATAATTACAAAAAAGCCAACAAGATAGTTTTTGAAAAATCCTTGTATAAATACAGCATATAAGATGACAATAATGTAATACAATAGCTCTAAACCTAAGAAAGTTATAAGGTATTGACCTATTTCAAATTTAAAATAGCCATAATAAGACTGAATCAGCATTCCTGAAGTAATACTTACTAGCATAATAAGTATCACCATTTTTATAAGTCCTAAAACTTTAGACATCAAAAGCACCCAATTAGGAACAGGAGTACTATCTACCAAATGATTAATTCTAAAATTAGAAGCATTATTAAGACTAATTCCTGCGAATAAATAAATGATTAACAACAAAAATACTTCAAGAAGTCCTTTAGCCATACCTATAACTTTCCAAGTTACAGGATAAGTTCTGGTTCCAAATAACTCTTGCCCTAAGGTATAGCCCGAAAATACAATAAACAGCATAAGTATTGTAATGAAAATAAGAAAAATTCTGTTCTTCACAATGAGCTTAAACTCAAATTTAGATAAACTTATGGCTGTTTTAAAATTGTTCCAAAAATCATAATGATAGTTTACTTTAGGCAAATTGATTTTAATAATTCCTCCAAAATTATTCTTTGTAAATCTTTGTGCTTTCTTCTTTTTACCAAAAAAACTAGGCACTGTGTAGTTAAACGAGAATATAAAATAGGTAGCCACAAAAACCAAAATCCCTAGACCTACCCATACGAGTCTATTGTAAAGCAAGGCACTCTTGAAAGGGATAAGCAGTGTATTCTGTTCTTCAATCGTCCAGTATTCTGTAAGATATTCTAGTGATATAGCACCATAAGGGTCCAGCAAACTTACCCAAAATTTATCATCTACATCATTGGTCATATTATAAATAAACGACTGAAACAGTATCAGAATTATCACAAAAACAAAACCGATGTATTCATTTCTCGTTAAAGTTACCAACGCAAAAACAAAAGCTCCTATCACAAATATATTAGGAATAATAAACAAAAGATAAGGCTGTATATAGGCAAAAAAATCAATAGGAGCTAATAAATCTTTGTTTGCGAAAGGCAACACAGAAGCTAATAAAAACGCCGCACCTATTGATAAGGAAATTAGTACTGTTACAAGTATTCCACTTAAAAACTTACCTAAAATATAGCTAGATTTACTGAACGGATATACATAAAATATACTATGAAAGTTGTACTTATAATCTCGATATACCGTTGCACCTACTACTGCAGGGATAATAAAATTGATAAAAGTTCCTAGCTGTCCCAATAATCCGTTAAGGCTCAAAGCCGAATTTACAAACTTATTAGACGAAGTGGTGGCAGACAAATTATCAAAATAGCCCAACGCTATCGCAGATATTAAAAATCCTAAAGAAAAGAAAATGAGTAAATAAAGGTAAAATACCCAATTTTTCAGCCATCTTTTAAGTTCAAATATAAAAATCGTTTTCATAAGCCTATTGGTCGTTTTTTAGTGAAACAAAATAAACATCTTCTAACATAGGCTTCACTTCCTCAAAGGTTTCATTAGGTTGCTGTTCAGCATAAACCCTTATATTGAGTGTATTATCCTCATTAAATTTGGAGGAAAGCAAGTTGTATTTTTCATTAAAATCATCATAATCCTCTCGGTTGATAATACGGCTCCACACTTTTCCTTTCAGCATTTCTTCCCCTTGCTTAGGTGTTCCTCTAAAAAGTATCTTTCCACCGTTAAGCACGGCTAAATCATTACAAAGCTCTCTTACATCATCTACTATATGGGTAGAAAATATAACGGTATGCTTAGTACCGATTTCTCGCAAAACATTAAGGAAACGACTTCTTTCTGAAGGGTCTAGCCCTGCCGTAGGTTCATCTACTATAATCAGTTGAGGATTATTAAGTAATAATTGAGCAATACCAAATCTTTGTTTCATACCGCCAGAATATCCACTCACACTTTTATCTTTCACATCGTACAAATTGGTAATTTGTAGTACCTCTTTAATCATAGCTTCTCTTTCAGAAGCATTGGTAATTCCTTTTAAACGAGCAAAATAATCTAATAAACTTTGAGCCGACATATTAGGATAAACTCCAAACTCTTGCGGAAGATAGCCCAGCACCTTTCTCAGGGCCATTTTGTCCTCTAAAACATTGATGTCTCCAAAATAAATTTCGCCTTCATCAGGCATTTGTAAGGTAGCAATAGTCCTCATTAAAGATGATTTACCAGCGCCATTAGGTCCTAATAGCCCAAACATTCCGCTCCCTATTTCTAAATTAACTCCATTAAGGGCTTTTACTCCATTGCTATAAGCTTTAGTTAAATTTGAAATTTTCAAGTTCATAATAATTTTTTCTTGTATAAGTATCTTTATTATCAAAAATGTTACAGGTTTTAGTAGAATTTAATGATAAAAACTCTATCTAAGTATTTTACACAAACATCTAATTTTATAAGTAGCCTCTAATAACCTATAAAAAATTGTATCTTTGCAAAACATAATTAGTTACAAATATGAGCAGAGAACGCAAAAATTTTTCAGGTAAATCAAGGACGAATCAAAAAAGAGGGAATACTGAGAACTCTCGTGGCTCAAAATTAGACGGTAGAAATTTTGATTCTAGAGATAAATATATAAAAGGAGACCGTAGAGGTGGAAGAAGATTTGATGATAAAGAAACTGATAGAGCCAGAGCTTTTGTACAAAAAAGAAGAATAAATAAACTTGTACAA
Organism: Riemerella anatipestifer; assembly: GCF_009663465.1. Classification (GTDB taxonomy): domain Bacteria; phylum Bacteroidota; class Bacteroidia; order Flavobacteriales; family Weeksellaceae; genus Riemerella; species Riemerella anatipestifer_C. The sequence continues at coordinate 246,455 of NZ_QXHU01000001.1, read as the reverse complement.
CAGCCTAAAGATACCATCAGACTTAATAAATATATTGCTAATTCAGGGATTTGTAGCAGACGAGAAGCTGATGAATTGATACAGCAAGGTTTAGTTGAAATCAATGGTAAAGTAGTAACCGAACTAGGTTATCAAGTACAAAAAACAGATAAAGTGGTTTTCGATGGACAGAGCATTACACCTGAAAAGCCCGTGTATGTACTTCTCAACAAACCTAAAGGCTACATCTCGACCACGAAAGATGAGAAAGCTAGAAAAACAGTAATGGATTTAACAGCAAATGCTTCTCCATATAGAATTTTCCCTGTGGGGCGTTTAGATAGACAAACAACGGGCATTATCCTACTTACTAACGATGGGCATCTTACCAAGAAACTTACTCATCCATCTTTTAATATCAAGAAAATTTACCATGTTACCTTAGACAGAAAGCTTACAGGCGAAGATATGGCGACTATAGCTAAAGGAGTTAGATTGGAAGAAGGTGTTGCAGAGGTAGATAGCATTTCTTATATAGACGGTAAACCTAAAAATGAGATTGGGATAGAAATTCATATCGGTTGGAATAGAGTGATTAGGAGGATATTCCAAAGGTTAGGCTACGAAGTTGAGGCGTTAGATAGAGTGATGTTTGCAGGGCTTACCAAGAAAAATATCAAAAGAGGACATTGGCGTATCCTTACTGAACTTGAGGTAAATAATCTGAAGATGTTGTAAACTAATATTAGTTTGATATAAATATAATTAACAACAAAAGTGGGAGTAGGACTTTTAATTTTTTGCTTGCTAATTGGGCTATTTTTCGTTACGCTTCCGTTTTTGTGTTATGTTTTTGAAAGAAATATATTGTAAGATTTACTAATACTGATGATTTGTTTTTTTATGTCTTTCTGTAATTTACCTATCAATAAAAGCTCTAAATAAAGTTTAACTCTTTTTTAATGAATAAATTATCAATAGTGTTTTATAAAAATAACAAAAAAGGAAAAGTCTTTTCTGATTTTTCTTTTTTTATTCTTCATAAAAAAGACAGTTCTTTTTTTTCCATATCAACATAAATAAAAAAGCTGAGAAGTTTCCCTCTCAGCTTTCTTTTTGATAAAATATTTCTTAAAATTTAACTCCTAAACCTACTTGGAAAGTATTGTTTTTGTTAGTTGCATTATTTGATACAGAAATTGTTCCGTTTTTATTAATGTCTGTAAAACCAGCTACATACCTAGCATTAATACCTATATTTGGCGTAATATTAAACCCTAGACCTAACCCCATACCAAAATTAAATCCATTATAATTATCCTTATTAAGTTCTGCAGGGATTTTCCCCGACCCAAGAGGCGTTTCGTAAGAAGTTTTAGTATTTGCTCCCACTAAATCCAGCTTCTAAATAAAACTCTGGTGTTGCCTTATACTGGAACATTACAGGAACCGAGATATAGTCTAAGTTTAATTTCGTTTCTGCTTTTCCTAATATAGGAACATTCATTGTAGTTTTAGAACCCAAATTATTATAAAGCACCTCAGGCTGAATACTAAAACTCTCTGATATAGGAGCGTTTAGAAATACCCCAGCGTAATAGCCTACTTTAGCTTTAGTATCACCATAGCCTCCCTTAGAGATAGAAGATACATTTAAACCTGCTTTTGCTCCAAATTGTTGTCCAAATGCAAATGAACCAGCTACTACCGCTAATCCTAAAAATAATTTTTTCATAATTCCAATTTTTTAATTTTATAAAATTTGTTTTTTACAATAACTTTGTAATCAAAAGGCTTGCCAAAGTTAAACAATTGATTAAATTTTAGTAGAACGACAGAGTGCTAAACTTATTATCTCACCATCCCATTTCCAATAAAACCCTTTGTATATTGAGGAATAAACAAAGCCTACTCTCCTTAAATATAAAAGATAATACTTGAAAAATATACATTTATAACTATATTTGTAGCTCATTAAGATTTTAATACCTAAGTATATGCTTAACAATAAAAAATTAGCCATAGATTTTGATGGCACTATCGTAGAAGACGCTTACCCAAAAATAGGGAAACCTAAAGTTTTTGCATTTGAAACTCTAAAAAAACTTCAAATGGAAGGCTATAGACTAATACTATGGACTTACCGTAGCGGAAAAACTCTAGACGAAGCCGTAGAATTTTGTAGAAAAAATGGACTAGAATTTTATGCTATCAACTCTAGTTTTGAAGGGGAAGTTTTTGATAGTGCTACACAAAGTAGAAAACTTGATGCAGATTTATTTATTGATGATAGAAACCTTGGGGGGTTTCCAGGTTGGGGCGAAGTCTATAATATCATTAAAGATAAAATAGAATTCAGAGTAGAAGGAAAAGAAGTTTTGGCATATTCTAAACTAAAAAAAGAAAAGAAAAAAGGGCTTTTTTGGTAAAAAAGTTCATAAAAATAATCATTTATGATACAACTTAAGACGATTGAGGAGCTAAGATTGATGAAGGAGAGTGCCCAATTAGTTTCCAAAACTTTGGGTATGTTAGCAAAGGAAATAAAACCAGGTGTTACCACCAATCATTTGGATACTCTAGCCGCGGAATACATAAAAGACCACGGTGGAGAACCTGCTTTTCTAGGAATGTATGGCTTTCCTAAAAATCTTTGTATTTCGCCAAATTCAGAAGTGGTACACGGTATTCCTAATGATACTCCTCTTAAAGAGGGCGATATACTTTCTGTAGATTGTGGTGTCTATATGAATGGCTTTTATGGCGACCACGCTTACTCTTTTGAAGTAGGAGAAGTAGCTCCAGAAACCAAAGAATTACTAAAAGTAACCAAAGAATCTTTATACAAAGGGATAGAACAATGCGTAAGAGGAAAACGCGTTGGTGATATTTCTCACGCTATACAAAGCCACTGCGAAGCTCATGGCTATGGCGTAGTAAAAGAACTTGTAGGGCATGGTTTAGGCAGAAAAATGCACGAAGACCCACAAGTACCTAACTACGGTAGAAAAGGAAGTGGAAAGGTACTAAAAGACGGTATTGCTCTAGCCATAGAACCTATGATTAACATGGGAACTCACGAGGTGGTTTTCCATAGTGATGGCTGGACGGTAACTACTAAAGATAACCTTCCTTCAGCACACTTTGAGCATAATGTATGTATCATCGGTGGAAGACCTGTTTTACTCTCTACCTTTAAATATATCTACGAAGCACTAGGCATTAGTAGTACAGAAGAAGAACCTTTTAATATAGATTTTTAAATAAATTTTAAAGCGGTTTGATTTTTTGTCAAACCGTTTTTTATTTTTGTTATCAATTTTTTCCTAGCCTTCTAAAAGATACTCGTTATAATCGCCTAGAAATTTAACCTTAACTCCTATAGACTCTAATTCTTCCAATGCATTTTGATAAAGGATATTTCCCCAATCTCCTACAACATTGATGAAAAAAAAATAATTACCAAGTCCTGTTTTTAGAGTTCGGCTTTCTATTTTAGATAAATTCATCTTACGCCACGCAAATACCGATAGAATTTGATGCAACCCTCCAGCATAGTCTGTTGGTAAAGTAACCAATAGACTTGATTTTTGAGCTAAAGACTGACAAGGTAGTTCTAACTTATTTCCTCCTTTCTTTGAAACCACCACAAATCGAGTATGATTTTGTTCAAAATCCTGTATGTTAGAATGTAGAATTTTAAGGTTGTAAAGTTTCGCTGCATAAGTATTAGCAACTGCTGCCCAAGGTTTATCTGGATTTTCCGAAACGAATTTTGCTGCCGCTGCCGTAGAAGTATAATCTGTGGTCAAAACTTCTTTGAAATGATTCCTTCTAAAATGAAAAGTTTGGGCTAATGCCTGTGGGTGAGAAATAATATTCTCTACCAAAGTATTATTGGGATGCACCATTAAATGATGAGAAATAGGCATCACTACCTCTGTATTGATAGTAATATCTTTAAAATCATATAAATAATCCAGAGTTACTGAAACGGTGCCCTCTATGGAGTTTTCTAAAGGCACTACAATTTTATCTACTTTACCCTTATCTAAAGCTATAAAACAGTCTAATATACTGGTTTGAGGTAATAGCTCCTCATTCAAAAAAATCTGAGAAGCTGCCAACTGTGTAAAAGAAGCCTGTGGCCCTAAAAATGCTATTTTATTCATTTCAAAAAAATCAAACAAAAAAAGCCTCCTTTCTTTCAGTATAAAAAGGAGGCTTTGTATCTTAATAATAATTTTTATTTCAATTCATCCTTTTTCTTTCCTTTCAAGAAATCGTAAGCAATTGCGGAAGCAATAAATATAGACGAATAAGTACCAAAACCTATACCTAATAATAAGGCGAACATAAATCCTCTTAAACTTTCACCTCCGAATATAAATATCGCCAAAATTACCATCAATACTGTAAACGAAGTATTAAAAGTTCTACCTAAAGTACTGCTAATAGAATCATTAAACAAACCAGATAATGTAGCTGATTTCTTTTCTCTAAGGTACTCACGGATACGGTCAAATACAATTACGGTGTCATTGATAGAGTACCCCAATACTGTAAGGATAGCTGCGATAAAGTCCTGATTAATTTCCATATTAAACGGTGCTACTTTATAGAATAAAGAATAAGCCCCGAGAATAATTATAGAGTCATGGAATAATGCCGCTACTGCTCCCAAAGAAAACTGCCATCTTCTAAAACGGAACAATATATAAATGAATATTCCCACCAAAGAAGCCAACACTGCAAAAGTACCTCCTGTCTTAATATCATCTGCCACAGATGGTCCTACCTTAGTAGAAGAAACTATACCCAAATCATCTCCTTCCGCACTCTTAAATTTCTCTAATGTGTAACCTGAAGGATACTTAGATTTCAATCCTTCAAATAATTTAGCTTCAATCTCTTGGTCTGCAGCTAAAGATTCATCATTAATTTTATAATCAGTCGTAATTTTTAGCTGGTTAGAAGTTCCAAATGTCTTCACATCAACAGAGTTATTTTTACCGCTCTCTGTTTGAAATAGTTTAGATAAAGTAGCTTCAGCCTCTGCAGCATCTACCGTTTTATCAAACTTAACTACATAGTTTCTTCCTCCTTCAAAATCTACACCTAGCTTAAAGCCATTTACCACTATAGAAGCTAAACATACCACAGTAAGAATACCCGAAATAATATAAGCAAATTTTCTCTTTTCTATAAAAGCTATCCATACATTTCTGAATATATTTTTAGTAGCAGAAGTCCATACAGAAAGCCCTTTACCTTTATTAAGCCTACTAAATATCATTACTCTAGAAAGTAACACAGATGTAAAGAAAGTCATAATAAGACCTATAATAAGCGTAACGGCAAAACCTTGTATAGGCCCTGTACCAAAGATGTAAAGCACCACCGCCGTAAGCAAAGTAGTTAAATGCCCATCTACAATCGCTGAAAGTGCATGTTTAAAACCATCTTGATAAGCCTCTCTAATGTTTTTACCAGCAAAAAGCTCTTCTTTAGTTCTTTCATAGATAATTACATTGGTATCTACCGCCATCGCCATCGTTAGAACTATACCCGCAATACCTGGTAAAGTAAGCGTAGCGTCCATAGAGTCCATAATACCAAAGATATAGAACAAGTTAATAATCATAGCTATTACAGCATAAACACCTGCACCTCCGTAGTAGAATATGATATAAACTACAATAAAGATAAATGCTATAATAAACGACCACATACCAGCGTCAATAGAAGCCTGACCTAAAGATGGCCCTACAACATCCGCTTGTACAATTTTAGCACTTGCTGGTAATTTACCTGTATTTAAAACATTTACTAAGTCTTGAGCTTCGTCCTGAGTAAAGTTACCCGAAATTTGTGTACGCCCGTTAGGTATCGCATTTACAACATTAGGAGCTGTATATACTCTATCATCTAAAGTAACCGCCACAGGCTTACCTACATTCTTCTCTGTTAAAATCTTCCAATCTTTAGTCCCTTCATTATCCATCTGCATATCTACCACTACTCTACCTATTTGGTCGTAATTGATATTAGCTTTATCCACCGCACCATCTACTGGAGCTTTACCTGTGATATTAGAACGGATAGCATATAACACCAAGTGGTCTGGGGCTGTAGATTCTGGCTTATAAGCCCACAGAAACTTAGTATATTTTATATTACTTGGTCTTGCATCTAAAGCTACTGAGCTATTAAGAATTTTGTTAATCGTAGCCGTATCGCTTAACTTAATGTTACCAACACCATTACTTCTAAGTGTATTTAGGTTGAGCAACGCTGGGAAATTGGTTGTTTTAGCAACTCCCATAGAATCTCCTTTAGCCAATACTAATTTGGAAAGTTGTTCAAAATAAGGAGCAACTTCTGGTACTTGCTGAACTTCCCAAAACTGAAGTTTAGCAGAAGTCTGAAGCATTTTCTTTACTCTGTCAATATCTTTAATACCTGGCATCTCCACCAATATTCTACCTGTACCAGGTACTCTCTGAACATTAGGTTGAGTAACTCCCATTTTGTCTATACGAGTTCTAATAACTTCGTAAGCAGAACCTACCGCAGCATCTATTTTCTTTCTGATGATAGACTTAACCTCGTCATCAGTAGTATTAAATTTGATTTCACTACTTAATTTTTGAGTTCCAAATATTTCTGGACTCGCTAACTTTAAGTTTGCTCCTTTGCTTTTGTTCACATTATCAAACTGAACAAAGAAGTCCTCTATATAAGATTTAGTAGAGTTTCTCTGAGCTACATCTGTTTTATCTAGTGCTTCTATGAGGATTGGGTTAGATGAATAGTTAGTTAAATCCATCACCAAATCTCTCTGATTGATTTCCAAAAGCACATTGATACCACCTTTTAAGTCTAGACCTAACTTCATTTCACGCTCTTTAGCTGCTGTGTAATAAAGTTTAGTAAACCATAAATTAAGCGTATCTTTAGACAGACGATCTATCTCTTTTTGATACTTTGCCTGATTGTCTCCTGCTATTGCTCTAGCTTCTTTCTCTACCTTGCTCGCATAAAAAGTAGGGAGCATTTCGTTAAGACAAATAAGCCCTAGAACAATCGCAACAACTGTAATAAGTCCTTTTCCTTGCATTTTCAGTAATTTACAACATTAAAAATTATAGTCGGCAAATATAATGTTTTTCAGTATAATTATAAACTTTATTTGCCATTGTTTTCATTTTAAACAAATGAGAAATATCAATACTCTTCTAAACAGTCATAGAAAAAATTCTAGTTTCTGGAGCTTTTCTTAACATTCTCAAATCAAAAGTCATTGCTACATTTCGTGTGAATGCCTTACCAGCTTCTGTAATTCTGATTTTATTTTCTGATATTTCCACAAGACCGTCCGCTTCCATTTCTTTAAGTTTTTCTATGGTAGTTTCTAACTCTGGAAAAGCCGTTGCTTCCGTCCAAGAAGTCTCTAGCTGACACATAATATTGAGTATATGACGACGGATTTTCAAATCTTCATCGGTTAGGATATGCCCTCTAAACACAGGAATTTCTCCTTTCTCTACTCGCTGCTGATAGGCTTCTACCGTTTTTTCATTTTGAGCGAAAGCATACCAAGAGTCAGAAATGGCACTCATACCCAGACCTACCATAAGTTGAGTTTTCCCTGAAGTATAACCCATAAAATTCCTATGGATTTTCTTGTTAAGCATAGATTGGTAAAGGTCATCGTGCTCTAGTGAAAAATGGTCCATTCCTATCTCCTTGTAACCCAACTCTTCCAAAAGTTGCTTTCCATTCTCGTAGAGTTTTCTTTTTTCTTCGCCTGACGGAAGGTCATTCTCATCAAAACCTCTCTGCCCTACTCCTTTAATCCAAGGTACGTGAGCGTAAGAATAAAACGCCAGTCTATCAGGTTTCAAAGTCATTGTTTTTCTTATGGTATATTCCATTTTTTCCCAAGTATGGAACGGAAGTCCAAAAACCAAATCGTGAGAAACACTTTCGTAACCTATTTTTCTAGCCCATTGGGTTACTTTTTCTACATTCTCAAAAGGCTGAACTCTATTGATGGCTTTCTGTACTTTCTCATCATAATCTTGTACTCCAAAACTCACCCTTCTAAACCCTAAATCGTAAAGTACTTGCAAATGCTCTCTAGTGGTATTGTTAGGGTGTCCTTCAAAAGAGAACTCGGGTTTCTCTGCTATTGTTCCACCTGAAAGAATTTCCTCTATCAATATTTTCAAATTTTCAGGCGAGAAAAAAGTAGGCGTTCCTCCACCTAAATGTAATTCCTTGATTTTAGGTTTTTCGTCAAAAAGAGCCAAGTACAGCTGCCACTCTTTAATCACCGATTGTAAATAAGGGGTTTCTACAGAGTGCTGCTTTGTAATCCTTTTATGACAGGCACAAAAGGTACATAATTGCTCACAAAATGGCAAATGTATGTAGATAGAAATTCCTTCGTCTTTAGACTCCTTAAATGATTTTATTACCGTCTGTTCCCAAGATTGATGTGTAAAACTCTCCTCTTCCCAATAAGGTACTGTAGGATATGAAGTATATCTAGGACCTGGTATATTATATTTATCTATTAGTGAATTCATTTTGCAAAAATAACGTTTTTTAAACTCATTGTAAAAATTATACTTAGGTATTTATTTCTCTTACGGCAACATCTCATCTCTTGTTTTTTTGGAAATTTCTAAAGCCTCTATTTTTTTACCCCACAAGAAAAAGTTATCTTTGCGATGTTTATAGAAAAATGATTTTCGTATGTCGCCAATTCTCTTACTAGGAATTATTATTGCCTATTTTGGCATTCTACTATGGGTAGCTTATAGAACAGGTAAAGGAAGCAATAATGATAGTTTTTTTATAGGCAATAGGAGTAGTAATTGGATTTTGGTAGCGTTCGGTATGATAGGGACTTCTCTCTCTGGAGTTACCTTTGTAAGTGTACCTGGACAGGTGGGAAAAGACAGTTTCCATTACCTACAAATTACCATAGGATACCTCATAGGATACATTGTAATTGCATATGTCTTATTACCTCTTTATTACAGACTAAAACTAACCTCTATTTATGGGTACCTTCAACAAAGAATGGGAGCTTTATCTTATAAATCAGGTGCTTCTATTTTTATTGTATCTCGTTTGGTAGGTGCTACGGCGAGGCTTTATTTAGTGGTTAATATTTTACAAATGACTATTTTGGATAGCCTTGGCGTTCCTTTCATTGTAACTACTCTCATTATTTTAGTAATGATTATCCTCTACACCTACGAAGGCGGCGTAAAAACCATCGTATGGACAGACACTCTACAAACTACAGGAATGCTATTAGGACTTATTGTGTGTACCTTCTATATGCTTAATCATTTAGGACTGAATATCGCAGATAGTTTCACCGCAATGAGTGAACAAGGTTATACTAAAGTGTTTGACACCAATGTTAATGATAAAGGGTTCTTCATTAAACAAATCCTAGCGGGAGCATTCATTACCATTACAATGACTGGAATTGACCAAGAAATGATGCAAAAGTCTATCTCGGTAACCAACCTAAAAGACAGTCAGAAAAATATGGTAACTCTAGGATTTATATTGCTGGGTGTTATTTCATTATTCCTTTATATGGGTGGACTGTTACACCTTTACGGCATACAAGAGAATATTTCTAGCACAGGAGACCAGCTATTCCCAAATGTAGCTCTTAACCATATGCCGCCATTTATTTCTATTATTTTTATCATTGCTCTTATTTCTGCCCTATTCCCTAGTGCTGATGGAGCTATGACGGCACTTACTTCATCTCTTTGTATTGATATATTTGGGCTGAAAGAAAAAAATATCTCCGCTTCAGAAAAAGAAAAATTTAGAAAGAGAGTACACCTTTGGGTGGCAGTATTATTTTTAATAATGGTACTCATTTTTAAATGGATTAACGATAATTCTATGATAGGTCTTATCCTTAAATTAGCAGGCTTTACCTATGGACCTCTACTTGGGCTTTTCGCTTTTGGGATTTTCACTAAAAGAACGGTTAAAGATAAGCTAGTGCCTTACATCTGTATCGCCGCTCCTATCATCTCGTTTTTAATAGATAAATATCAAAGTCTTGTTTTTGGCGATTTCCAAATCGGGTTAGAATTACTTATCATCAACGGATTGCTTACCTTTGTAGGGCTTTGGTTCATCAGTAGTAAAAAACAATCATTTCAATAAAATTAAACCTATATTATAATGGCAAAATCAGTAGAAGAATTAAAACATCTCACCACACAAATCAGAAGAGATATTTTGAGAATGGTACACGCAGTAAACTCTGGACACCCAGGTGGCTCTTTGGGTTGTGTAGAATACTTTACAGCTCTTTACGGAAAGGGAATGAACTACTCGCTACCATTTAAAATGGAAGGCAAAAACGAAGATTTATTCTTCCTTTCTAATGGGCATATTTCTCCTGTGTATTACAGTACACTTGCTAGGTTCAACTTCTTTCCAGTAGAAGAATTGGCTACTTTCAGAAAACTAGACACTAGACTACAAGGACACCCTACCACACACGAAGGTTTACCTGGAGTGAGAATTGCTTCTGGTTCTCTAGGACAAGGGCTTTCTGTAGCTGTGGGTGCAGCTCTAGGTAAAAAGCTAGATGGTGATAAAGGTATTGTATTCTCCCTACACGGCGATGGAGAATTACAAGAAGGGCAAATTTGGGAAGCTCTTATGTACGCTAGCCATAATAAAGTAGATAACCTAATTGCAACTATAGACTACAACAACCGACAAATAGACGGTGATGTATCTGATGTACTTTCTTTAGGGAACTTAAAAGCTAAACTAGAAGCCTTTGATTGGCAAGTATTGGAAGTTAAAGAAGGTAACAACCTAGAAGCTGTAATTGCGGTGCTAGAAGAAGCTAAAGCACAAACAGGAAAAGGAAAACCTATCGCTATCATTATGCATACCGAAATGGGTAACGGGGTAGATTTTATGATGGGAACTCACGCTTGGCACGGTAAGGCTCCTAATGATGAGCAACTAGAAAAAGCCCTCGCTCAACTTTCTACAGATAATTTAGCTGATTATTAAACCTCAAAAAAAGAAATAATGAAATATACTTATACCGAAAAAAAAGATACAAGAAGTGGCTTTGGTGCTGGACTAGCAGAACTCGCTGACAAAAACCCTAATGTAGTAGCACTTTGTGCCGACCTTATCGGCTCTCTAAAAATGGAAAAGTTTATAGAGAAAGCTCCAGAAAGATTTTTCCAAGTGGGCATCGCCGAAGCGAATATGATAGGCATCGCTGCAGGGCTTAGCATCAATGGTAAAATACCTTTTACGGGTACTTTTGCTAACTTTTCTACTTCTAGAGTTTACGACCAAATTCGCCAATCTGTAGCCTACTCTGGTAAGAATGTTAAGATATGTGCATCTCACGCAGGGCTTACCTTAGGAGAAGACGGTGCAACCCACCAAGTGCTAGAAGATATTGGTATGATGAAAATGTTGCCAGGTATGGTAGTTATCAACCCGTGCGACTATAACCAAACCAAAGCGGCTACCATTGCCATTGCAGACTACGATGGTCCTGTCTATTTAAGATTCGGTAGACCTGCTGTACCTGTATTTATGCCAGAAGATATGCCTTTTGAAATTGGTAAAGGGATTTTGTTACAAGAAGGTAAAGATGTAACCATTGTAGCAACAGGACATTTGGTTTGGGAGTCTCTAGTAGCTGCAGAAGAACTAGAAAAAGAAGGTATCTCTTGTGAGGTTATAAATATCCACACAATTAAACCTTTGGACGAGGAAATTATTTTAAACTCTGTAAAGAAAACAGGAAAGATTGTAACGGCAGAAGAACACAACTACCTTGGAGGACTTGGCGAGTCTGTAGCAGGACTACTTGCAAGAAAGCACCCTACAAGACAAGAATTTGTTGCCGTAAATGATACTTTCGGTGAGTCTGCTACACCAGCCGAGCTGATGAAAAAATACGGAATAGATGCAGAAGCAGTGAAAAAGGCAGTAAAAAAGCTAATGCAGTAAACTACCCTCTTTTACTAGATTTACCTTATTGAAAATAGACTGCCCCAAAAGGCAGTCTATTTTTAGTTTCTATACCAAACCAAAGACCACCTTATTTTTGAGGTGGTCTTTTAGAATTAAAGCTAAAAAACTGAGTTCGATTAATAATTTTGAGTAAAAAAAGAGAAATAGTTATATAATATATTTAAATTATTTGCATTCAAATATTTAATAACTATTTCTCATGATTAACTTTGATAAAATCACAGATATTTTTTGTACTGTTGATGAATTTTGTTCTGAACCTAATCAATTAAGAAAACAACTAATTGGTATTGTTTTATTAATTGAACTTAGGTTTTCATGGTTTGATAACGACAGAAGACCATGTAGAAATTATGAGTTTCTGATGAAAAACTCAGAAAATAGGGGCCAAATTATCTGCCATAAACTTTTTACTCAATAAAATTTAAACAGGGTCTAATATAGTAAACGGGTTAAGAAAGAATCACATTACCTGTCATTGCTCTAGGCTTCTCTATATTCATCACTTTTAAGATACTTGGGGCAATATCTCCCAATTTACCTGAAGTTAATTTCCATACCTTGTTTTTATCCATAACAATAAAAGGAACTAAGTTTGTAGAATGTTGTGTGTTAGGACTACCGTCAGGATTTATCATAACATCAGAGTTTCCGTGGTCAGCTAGTATAAATACGGTATAACCATTTTCGTAAGCCGTAGTAGCTACTTTTTCTATACATTTATCTACGGTTTCGGCTGCTTTTACCGCTGCTTCAAAAACTCCTGTGTGCCCTACCATATCAGTATTAGCAAAGTTAAGACAAACGAAATCCGCCGTTTTATTCTCTAGTTCAGGTACAATTTTGTTGGTAATATCATAAGCAGACATTTCTGGTTTAAGGTCGTAGGTAGCCACCTCTTTAGGGCTCGGGCATAAGATTCTTTTTTCATCATTAAATTCCTTCTCTCTACCGCCTGAAAAAAAGAAAGTTACATGAGGATACTTCTCTGTTTCTGCTACTCTTATCTGTGATTTTCCGCTTCGCTCTAAGACTTCTCCTAGAGTATCGCTTAAAACCTCTTCATCAAAAACCACCTTTACCTCTTTAAAATCTTTATCATAATTGGTAAGTGTGATGTAATGGAGTTTTAGTGGTGTCATACCAAAATCAGGAAATGCTTTCTGAGAAAGAACTTCGGTAATTTCTCTACCTCTATCGGTTCTAAAATTAAAGCAGAACACTACATCATCATTTTCTATCTTTGCAATCGGATTTCCGAGTTCATCTACACAAAGAATAGGCTTCAAAAATTCATCAGAAACGCCTTCTTGATAAAATTTTTCTATGCTTTCTATTGCATTTTTGCTAGGTTCTCCTATTGCATTCACCATCACATCATAAGCCAATTTCACCCTTTCCCATCTGCGGTCTCTATCCATTGCATAGTATCTCCCCACAACACTAGCGAGTTTTCCTGTCGTACTTTGCATATGCTCTATAAGCTCTTTTATAAAACCTTTTCCTGAATGTGGATCGCAATCCCTACCGTCTGTAAAGGCGTGTACAAAAACATTATCTTTTAATCCAAAATCACTCGCAGCAGACAATAATCCTTTTAAATGGTTGATATGAGAGTGAACCCCACCATTAGATACTAAACCAATAAAATGTACTTTTTTACCGTTTTCTTTAGCATAATTAAAAGCCTCTAAAATAGCCTTTTCTTGACCTAAGGTTTTATTTTCCACCGCCATATTGAGCTTTACCAAATTCTGATAAACCACCCTTCCTGCTCCTAAATTCATATGACCTACTTCAGAGTTTCCCATTTGTCCGTCTGGTAGTCCCACGGCTAAGCCGCTAGCTTCTAATGTGGTATTGGGAAATTTACTGTAACAGCTATCCATAAATGGTGTATGTGCTTGGGCAATTGCAGAAACTTTATCATCTGTACCTAATCCCCAACCGTCTAATATCGCTAAGAGTACTTTTTTTGACATAATATTGTATTTTCCTACAAAATTACAAATTAAAACTTTTATGATAAGATATGTTTAATTAAAAAAAGTATTTGCTATTATTGTACCAAAAATTCCACATACGTATATGAAACGTTTTTCATTAATTTTAACCTTACTATTATTAACTTCTTGTTCTGTAACACAAAAGCAAAAAGAAAATCTTAAAAATGAACTATCTCTAATTTTAAAGTCCGACCAAGAATTAAGAGAACTTTTTACACCTGATTTGAAACCTGAAAGGAAAAGTGAAATCCTAAAATCCTATAATATTTCTGAAGATAAATTTCAAAAATTAGGTTGGAATTTAACCACAAAAAATGATAGCGTAAATTTAATCAAAGTTGAAAAAATAATAAAGAAATACGGCTATCCAGGAAAAAAACTTGTAGGAGAAAAATTAAATACTGCGGCTTGGTATGTAATTCAACACTCAAAACTACCTGTAATTGAGAAATATTATCCATTAATGATAAAAGCAAGTGAAAATGGAGATTTAGGAAAACAACATATTGCGATGATGAAAGACAGAATGCTAATGTATCAAGGAAAAGAACAAATTTACGGAACTCAAGGTGCAGGAAGACTGTTTATAAATCCTGAGACTAAAAAAGAAGAGTGGGTAAATTTTATTTGGCCAATTAAAAATCCTGAAAATGTTAATGAATTAAGAAAATCAATGAATATAAAAACATCTATAGAAGATTACGCTAAATCTATGGGAATAGATTATTCTAAAAAATATACATTAGATGAAATAGAAAAACTCACAAAAAAATAAAGGTGTAACAACTAATATAGTTTTGTAAAAGATAGCCATATTTTATTCCGAAAAAATATTTCACTTCCACTAATTGGTTTGTTTACTTGTTATGTGTAATTTTATCCCAACATTTTAAAGATGCAACTAATTAAGAAAGTAAAAATTAAAAAATCGGAAAAATTACATTACAAAATATTACTCATAATAATCTATCCTTTTCTGTTAATTTTAGGTTTAATTGTAATGTTATTTGCTGGACTAATTTCTTTATTTCAAAAAAAATCAATAGAAGAAAATTCAACTAAAAATAGTTCCGAAGAGTGGCTTTTTTTTGCGGAGTATAAAAATGTGAGAATATTAAAAAAATATCTCAATGAAATTCGATTTGGACCTGAATATTTTGAACTAAAATCTGAGCCTAAAAATATAGATTTTAAAAATAAAATTTTTGGAGATTGGTTCTATAAAAATAAAAATATGATTTTTTTGCAACAATGGAACTCTACTGATAAACCGAATACAAATTTATTGGTATTTGATGCTGAAAAAAATGTATTAAAAATAGTTAAAGAAAATATTGATTCTGTATTATGGGAGGCTAAAAATGAAAATGAAGAAAATTTTAATTTAGTTTGCAATACAGGATATGAAATAAATACATATCGAGAAAAGAAAAACTATACATAATATTTGTATTTACAAAACTAATTCGTTTAATTTGGCATTATTAAACTCTAACAAAATGATTTGGTAGAACTAAAAAGCTCCCCATAAATATCCAATTAAAATATGAAAAAGATAAAATTTGTAGTATTTACATTATGGTCTGTGGTAATTTCTGCCCAATTTACAGACTATGATATAGTAAAAGAAGTTAAAACTCATAATAAAAGTGTGGTGGTTTCGGCTCACCCTCTTGCCAGTGAAGCAGGTGCTTTAGTATTAAGAAAAGGCGGTAATGCCTTTGATGCTGCTATTGCTACACAGTATGCTTTGGCTGTGGTTTATCCTCAGGCAGGTAACATAGGTGGTGGTGGTTTTTTAGTAGCGGTAAAATCTAACGGAGAAAAAATAGCCATAGACTTTAGAGAAACCGCACCAGCCAAGGCACATAGAGATATGTACTTGGATAAAAAAGAGGTTGCCAGTACAGATTTATCACAAAACGGACGATTGGCGGTAGGAATACCAGGCTCGGTAGCAGGGTTCTATGAAACTCTAAAATACGCTTCTCTCCCAATGGAGGTGCTGATACAACCTGCCATAGATTTAGCGGAAAAAGGCTTTGCTATCACGGAAAAAGAAGCCAATCTACTTAATGAATGTCAAAAAGATTTTGTAAAACATAATAAAAACTCCATTGTTTTCGTAAAAGAGCAACCTTGGAAGGCAGGAGATGTATTGGTACAAAAAGACCTAGCAGAAACACTTAAGAGAATACAAAAATTTGGTAAAAAAGGCTTCTACGAAGGTAAAACAGCTCAACTGATAGTTGAAGAAATGAAGAGAGGTAACGGTATTATTAGTTTAGAAGATTTAAAAAATTATCAAGTTAAAAATCGTAAACCTTTAACTTTTGATTACAAAGGACACCAAGTAGTTTCTATGCCCTTACCGTCAAGTGGTGGGATATTGTTAGCTCAGATGTTGAAAATGTCGGCTTATGAAAATCTTGCTCAATATCAATATGCCTCTCCAGAAGCAGTTCAGATTATGGTAGAAGCAGAACGCCGTGCCTATGCAGACAGAGCAGAATATATGGGCGACCCAGATTTTATTGAGGATAAAACGGAAATGCTACTTTCAGATGCCTATCTTAAGAAACGCTGGGCGTCGTTTAATATGTCTAAAGCAACGCCTAGTGCAGAGGTTGGTAAGATAGTTAATCCTAATCAAGAAAGTACCCAAACGACCCATATTTCTATTTTAGATAAAGAAGGAAATGCGGTTTCTGTAACTACGACGCTTAATGGATACTATGGTAGCAAAGTGGTAGTTTCTGGTGCTGGTTTCTTTTTAAATAACGAGATGGACGATTTCTCCATTAAACCTGGTGTTCCTAACTTATTTGGAGCAGTAGGTGGAGAAGCTAACGCTATTAAAGCTGGTAAAAGAATGTTGTCTTCTATGACGCCAAGTATTTTATTAAAAGATAATAAGCCTGTAATGGTGGTGGGAACGCCTGGTGGAACTACGATACCGACTTCTATATTTCAAGCCATTGTAAATGTTGTAGATTTTAAATTAAGTCCAAACTTAGCGATTAACTTGCCGAAGTTCCATCATCAATGGCTACCAGAAAATATCGCAATTGAAAAGAATTTCTCTAAAGCTACAATAAAATCTTTAGAACAAAAAGGCTATACCTTTAAAGAACGGGGAAGTATTGGTAAAACAGAAAT
Organism: Riemerella anatipestifer; assembly: GCF_009663465.1. Lineage (GTDB taxonomy): Bacteria > Bacteroidota > Bacteroidia > Flavobacteriales > Weeksellaceae > Riemerella > Riemerella anatipestifer_C. The sequence goes on along the minus strand of NZ_QXHU01000001.1, from coordinate 229,239 downwards.
TATTCTGAAGGATGAAAATGGTAATATCACTGCCGTAGCCGATAGCAGAGGTGACGATGCCGTAGCTGTGGAGTAAATTATAATTATACTTTAGCTTATACAACGACTGTCTTATTAAGGCAGTCGTTTTCTTATTATAAATTTAGACTGATAACTGTATAGGTAGATTTAATCTTTTTTTAAAATATATTTCATATTCTGTTTAAAAGTAAATGCTTACTTGCACCCGTAAAATTAAAATAAATAAACATGAAAAAAATTAAATTACTATTAGGTTTATTAACTTTATGTATAGCTTCTGATGAAGCCTACTCTCAAATAGACAAGTATTCAATACCTTCTGTAACAGAGTATTTTTTATCTTTTGGAGACGACAGAGTGTTAAGACCAAATACAACACCTTTTAGCATCAATATGGTACTCAATGGAGACCCAAAAACAAGATTAGGATTTTGTTGGTTTACAAATGATATTGCGGAGAATGAAAATAGCGTTGTACAAATTATCGCAAAATCTAATGCTAAAGAAGAAGATTTTGTAAATCCAATTGAATTTAATGCTTTAGGAGAAAAGGTTAGTTTAAACTATCTTAATGCTAAAAAAAATGAAATGGTATCTGATTATCTAAATTTTGCATTTCCGAAGTATGTTGGCGTTCCAAATCCTGAAACAAGGGAATATATCTCTCATAAAGCTTTGGCGGAAAATCTTGCTCCAGATACAGAATATTCTTTCAGAGTAGGTAAGCCTGGAGCTTGGAGTAGTATAGGTTCTTTCCGAACAGCTCCTAATACTTCCTCTTTTACATTTAATTATACTACAGATACTCAAGCTAACACCCCTATGATGTTTGATGTATCTCAATATACTGTGACTAAAGCTATGGAAATGTTTCCTAATGCAAGGTTTAATCTAAATACAGGTGATTTTATAGAGACTTCGTCCACCTCTACTACAAAATCTTCTTCTTCTGAGTGGGAATGGGAAAGATGGTTTGCCACTATGCAAAATCATTGGATGAAAATACCTATAGTTCCTGTGTTGGGAAATCATGATGTAAGTATAGTAGATAAAAACTTTTTTCGCCACTTTAATACTGATGATTCTTACAATAAAGAAAATCCTAGTTTTGCAACAAAGATAGATGGTACTAATTACTCTTTTGTTTATGGAAATGCTTTGTTCATTATTCTTAATTACGAAGAATATAGAACGCCAAGCTACCTAGACCACCTGGGCAATTGGATTAGTGAACAAGTTGCTAAATATCCAAATGTAAAATGGCGTTTTTTAGCATCGCACAGAAATATATACACAGGTGCTAGTCATCACGACAAGGCAGATTTGAAAACCATTAGAGAGGCAATGATTTCTTACATAGATAAAAATGATATTGATTTCTATTTTCAAGGGCACGGCCATGTTTATGAAGTTATAGGTCCTGTTTATGATAAGAAGTTAGTACCTAATGCGGTTACTGATATTAAAGAAGTTTCTGGAGGTACAAGGGCTAATATGACAGGGAAAGAAGGCGGCACCTATAATGTTCAAAAAGGTACTGTATATATGGTAAATAATTCTGCGGGAGTAAAAAAATATTCACCTAAAACAGAAGCCGAAATGAAATCTTTTGAGAGTGTAACAGGGGTACCAGATTATTTCAGCTTGTTTACGGGTAGATTGGGACAAACTGATGAACCTACTTTTAGCAATGTAGTGGTAACAGACGAAAGTATGAAAATTACCACCTATGCCGTAAATGAAAAAGGAGAAGCCTATCTTTTTGATGAAATAAAAGTTATAAAACAAGATGATACCTTAGGAACAGACACTGTTTCAAAATCAGGCAAATCAGATATTTCGGTATATCCTGTACCTGTTACCGATGTTTTAAATATCAATGCAGAAAATGTGCATCAAGCTGATGTTTATGGCTTAGATGGTAAGCTAATATTGAGTACGAATACCAATAAAATAGATGTTAGAAACCTGAACAGAGGAGTGTATGTAGTTAGAGTGATACAGACCAATGGAGCAACCTCAAACCATAAGATAATTGTGAAATAAAAATAATCTATTTCTAACAAATGAAAAAAAGCAGAGTTGCATTTACTACAACTCTACTTTTTACTTTAAGAACGGCATTAAGTTTTAGGCATTTAGATGCTTTTAGTTTCCACTAGTTTTATAAATACCATAAGCTAAACATACTTGAGCTATAATGTAAGTTACCATTACCGCAAGACCTTTGTACACATTATATTCAAAGAAAATAGAATGAGCGAGAATAGTATCGGATATTACAAAAAACAAAGCTCCTAACTTAATATATTTACTATTGATATATAGAGCAAAATAAAACATCACCGATATAGCAGAAGCATACACAATTACAGGAGTTTTCATATCACCTAAATGACTCCAAAACAAGCTAATAAACGAAACTAGATAAACAGCTATCGGTAATAATTTCACTAAAGAAAATCTAGGTGGGATTATTCTATAAAAGCAAATAATATAGAAAATATGGGCTAATAAAAAACTAGCTAGCCCATACAAAAAACCCGAATCTTTCAGTAAGAAAATATCACCTAAAAAACTAAAAAACAGTCCTGTTAAAAAAAGTTTATTATTTCTTAACGATTCCAATTTATTAAGCTGATAATAAATTAAAGCGATTGTGGGAATTAGTAATGGTTTACTATATATTCTTATCCCTATTTTATCAAAATAGATTCCTAATAAATCCATAATGAAAACAATACTCAATAGTATGATATAGACTGTTTTTTTCATTTTTTAATTATTAGCTAAGTCCTGTAATTACGCCATTATCATCTATATCCATTCCTTCGGCAGCAGGAATACTAGGCAACCCTGGCATACGCATAGTAGTCCCAAGCAACGGAATTACAAATCCTGCTCCAGCAGCAAATTCAAACTCTCTTACTGTAACTTCAAAATTTTCGGGTCTGCCAATTTTAGAATCAGTGTCACTAAGAGATTTCGGTGTTTTTACCATACAAACAGGAAGCCCTGAAAGTCCTAAAGATTCTATCTTTTTCAATTGAGTTTTAGCTTTGGAAGTATAGGCAACAGATGATGCACCATAGATTTCTGTGGCTATTTTCTCTATTTTTTCTGGTATGGTTTCTGTGTAAGCATAAAGCGGCTTGAAATGACAACTATTACTTTCTGCTAGTTCAGCAACCACTTTAGCTAATTCTTTCGTACCTTCTCCACCTTGTATAAATCCATAGGAAACCACGGCTTCTATGCCCTTCTCTTTACATTTTTCTTTAATAAAATTTATTTCCTCCTCGCTATCTGTATCAAAATGATTGATAGCTACCACAGGTTTCAATCCAAATTTCATTACATTCTCCAAATGTTTTTCTAAATTACCTATCCCTTTTTTCACAAAATCTAGATTAGGTGTACCATACTCTTCCTTTTTAGCTCCTCCGTGGTGCCTCAAAGCCCTTATCGTAGCTACTACCACTACCGCATCAGGTTTTAGCCCCGCAGAAACACATTTAATATTAAGAAATTTTTCCGCTCCTAAATCTGCTCCAAAACCGGCTTCAGTCACGGTATAATCTGCTAAAGAAAGCCCCATTTTAGTTGCTAAAACAGAATTAGTACCTTGTGCTATACTCGCAAACGGACCACCGTGTAAAATAGCAGGATTGCCTTCTAGAGTTTGCACTAGATTAGGTTTTATAGCATCTTTTAGAAGGATAGCCATTGCCCCTACAATATTTAAATCTCTAGCATAGATTGGTCTTTTATCATAAGTACTTCCTACATAGATGTTTCCTAAACGCTTTTTGAGATCCGAGAAATTTTCAGCTAAACAAAGAATAGCCATAACTTCAGAAGCAGGCGTTATATTGAAGCCATCTTCTCTAGGAATACCATTTGCAGAGCCTCCAAGTCCAATTACTATTTGTCTTAAAGCTCTATCGTTCATATCCATTACTCTTTTCCAAACCACCATTCTAGGGTCTATATTAAGCGAGCGAGATGCGTTTTGAATATTATTATCAATAGCTGCTGCCAATAGATTATTTGCTTTTTCTATGGCAGAAAAATCACCTGTAAAATGTAGGTTAATGTCCTCCATTGGAATCACTTGGGAATAACCACCACCTGTAGCTCCACCTTTAATTCCAAAAACAGGACCTAAAGACGGCTCTCTTAATACTGCTATAGTTTTTTTTCCAATTTTATTAAGTCCCTCGGTAAGTCCTATACTTACGGTAGTTTTACCTTCTCCTGCTGGTGTAGGTGTAATTGCAGTCACAAGAATAAGTTTAGATGTTCCTATTTTACTTTCGTCAATTAAAGATAACGGAAGTTTAGCTTTATACTTTCCGTATAGTTCTAAATCATCTTCTGGAATGTTAACCTTTGCAGCAATTTCTTTTATCGGTAATATTTTTGCACCTTGTGCTATTTCTAAATCTGATGGAAAGCTCATAATACCTAGTTTTTAACAATTTAACTAAACCCAAATTTACTAAAACCTAAAGCAATTGGAAAATTATTAAAACTATATTTTATCATTGTTTTGTAAATTTTCAAATACTTTCTATTAAATTTACCATTGACTCCACGATAATTTTTTCTCATAAAAATTAGGTTGATTAAAAAAAATATTTTAATTTTGCCGACTGTTAATCAACCTCTGACGAGAGCCGTGTATGTTGTTTGGCATAAACTTATTTTATTTATTAAAAATGGATTTAATTAAGTACGTACAAGACAAGTACATTACAAAGAAAGAATTCCCTGAATTCAAAGCAGGTGATACCATCACTGTTTACTACGAAATTAAAGAAGGTCAAAAAACAAGAACTCAGTTCTTTAAAGGAGTTGTTATCCAACTAAGAGGAACTGGAGCTACTAAGACTTTCACTATCAGAAAAATGAGTGGTGATGTGGGGGTAGAAAGAGTTTTCCCTATCAATATGCCTGCTCTACAAAAAATCACAGTAGACAGAAGAGGTAGCGTAAGAAGAGCTAGAATCTACTACTTCCGTGACCTTAGAGGTAAGAAAGCTAGAATTAAAGATAAGCCTTATATTGCTAAATAATTTAGGCTTTACTAGAAGATTTAAACCTAAATCCCTCTTAATTATTAGAGGGATTTTTTTATTTATACACCATTTCATAACTTTGTAGAATATATATCGGAGTTGGTAAAGCCATCACTATCTAATGAAAAATCAGAAGTACTTTACTTTATATTATTATTGGTCTTCTTCTAACGGAAAAAGCATCTGCTACTAAATATTCCTGCTTTTCAATTTAACACCTCTACCTCTCTCCGCCTTTTGCAAATGCTATGCTAGCAGACGTTCCTATTTTTCATACAAGATTAAATCAATTTTATTTTTGTTAATTTCAATAATTCCTATTTTTTCAGGATATGTGAAAATTATTTTTTGTCTCTTAGAACTCTCTTTTTCAATCAAGGGATTTGATTTTAAAACAATCTTTTTTGTCAAATCTAAAATGGTAATAAACTTACCATTTTGAATTTTTGAAATTGTAGTTTTTTCTTCTTTAGAACTTGTGATAATAGAATAAAGTTCATTATTACTGATAAAACTTGATATAATTGATATTCCTATAGAATCTACAAGTTTTTTTGTTCCTTGGTTTGATCTACATTCATATTCTCTTGTTACAACTCCCGAATTGTATTCAGATTTAGGAATTGTTTTTAATTCCGTCATTTCTTTTGGATTTTTTATTTCAATAATATCAGAATAACCAATCATATGATTAAGATTATTAGAAATATAATAAATGTTATCTATCTTGTCTACGGAAACAGGACAGGTGGAAATAGCACCATAAATTTTCTTTGTTTTTTTATCTTGGAAGTAAATACTCCCTCCCCATTCTCCTGCACAACTTCTCCAAACTTCAAACTTTTCATCTTCATAAATTTTACCTGAATTTTTAGTTCCAATTTTCAGTTCTTCGGTTGGATTTGTATTAACTTTTTTCACGTTTAGAATCAATTCACTTTGCTTTTCACAACCTAAAATTGTAAAAATCATTAACAGTTGTATTAAGTGTGATTTTTTCATAAAATAGAGCCTTATTTTTTTGACATTTTATTTTATTAAAATTGGATTTTCGGTCTCCTGATTATAAAAAAGAAACTTATCAGTTTTTTCACTTTTGTTGATATGAAAAAATCCTCATAATTACTTCTAATACTTCTAGGATTTTATTTCTATCCTAAAATAGTAACACCATTTTCTAGCATTTCGTAGATGGCATCTCTTCCGTTTTCGGGTTTTACATTTACAGCACGTGTGCCGTTAAAATGGAGGCAGGTTAAAAAACCTTCTCTCACAGCATCTAGACAAGTATACTTAACACAATAATCCAATGCTAAGCCTGCAATTTCTACTAATTGTATATCGTGTTTCTTGAGATAGTCGGCTAAACCTGTTTTCATAAAGTGATTATTGTCTTGGAACGCACTATAACTATCTATTTCGGAGTTTTTACCTTTCTTTACAATATAATCTACTTTGCTAGTATCTAGGTCTTTATGGAATTCTGAACCAAAAGAATTTTCAATACAATGATCTGGCCACATAAATTGTGGTACACCGTTTAGTGATATAGTTTCTCCAACTTTTTTACCATTATTAGAGGCAAATGACTTGTGATTTGCAGGATGCCAGTCTTGTGTGAAAATTATTTTATCGTACTGATTTTCTTCAATTAAAAGGTTGATGTAAGGGATAATTTCATTAGCGTTTGGTACAGCTAAAGCTCCTCCTTCGCAGAAATCATTCTGAACATCTACTACAATAAGTGCTTTTTTCATCTTTTAAATTTTTTATAATTTCATTACGAAACAAATTTTTCGCCAAATTAAAATTACTGACAAATAGACAGGTTTATAACTTTTGTATTTGGTATTAAATATTTCAATATTGCAGACAACTTATTTTTCCGTACTTTTGTTGTGTTAAAATAAAAAGTTTATGAAACCCAGTTTAGCAAAGGGAACAAGAGATTTTTCGGCATTAGAAGTTTATCGTAGAAGATATATTATTAGTGTTTTACAAAAGAATTTCGAATTATTTGGTTTTTCTCCATTAGAAACGCCTAGTTTTGAAAATCTGTCAACTCTTACAGGGAAATATGGAGAGGAAGGAGATAGGCTTATTTTTAAAATTTTGAATTCTGGAGATTATTTAGATAAAATATCAGAACAAGATTTAATGGAAAAAGACCATAAAAAACTTACTCCTAGAGTGTCTGATAAAGCATTAAGGTATGACCTTACTGTTCCTTTTGCGAGATTTGTGGCTATGAATCACGGTCAGCTTGTATTTCCGTATAAGCGATACCAAATTCAACCTGTATGGCGTGCTGATAGACCACAGAAAGGACGTTTTAGAGAATTTTATCAGTGCGATGCTGATGTGGTGGGTAGTGAAAGTCTTTGGCAAGAGGTAGAGTTGGTTCAGCTTTATTTAAAAGCTTTTACGGAACTTAATTTAGATGTAAAAATCCATATCAATAATAGAAAAATACTTTCAGGATTAGCCATTTACGCAGGGATAGCAGAACAACTGGTAGATTTTACTGTAACTTTGGACAAGCTAGATAAAATAGGGAAAGAAGGTGTTGTTGAGGAGCTTAAAAGTAAAGATATACCTAATGAAGCGATAGAAAAATTAGAGTTTCTATTCAACCCATTGGAAGATAATTTAGAATACCTATTAGCTCTTAAGGAGCGTTTTTCTGATATAGAAATAGGGTTGAAAGGTGTTGAAGAAGTGGAGTTTGTGATTAAACAATGCCTTGCTTTGGGTGTTTCTCCAAAGGTACTTCAATTTGATATTACTCTAGCAAGAGGGCTAGATTATTATACAGGAGCTATCTTTGAAGTTAAATCTAATGAGGTACAATTGGGCTCCATTGGTGGTGGTGGTAGATATGATAACCTAACAGAAGTTTTTGGAGTTAAAAATATTCCTGGAATAGGGATTTCTTTTGGTTTAGATAGAATTTATTTAGTTTTAGAAGAGCTAAATCGTTTTCCACAAGAGGTATCTCGAAATGTACAATATCTTTTTGCTAATTATGGCGAGCAGGAGGCTTTTCAAGCTATAGATATTATACAGAAATTGAGAGCTAAAGGTATTTCCTCAGAACTTTATCCAGAAGCTGCCAAGTTGAAAAAACAATTTACTTATGCGGAGAAAAAAGGGATTCCATATATTGCATTTGTAGGGGAAGAAGAAATTAAAAATAAAGAGATTTCTATTAAAAATCTAGCGACAGGAGAGCAAAATAAAGTAACTCTAGAGGATTTTTTATCATAAAACAAATAGGTTAAAATTAACATATGCACAAAGCAGGATTCGTAAATATCGTAGGAAAACCCAATGCAGGTAAATCCACTCTTCTTAATCAATTGATGGGAGAGAAACTAGCGATAGTAACTAAAAAAGCTCAAACCACAAGACATAGAATATTCGGGATTTATAATGAGCCTGATTTGCAAATTGTTTTTTCCGATACTCCAGGAGTGTTAGACCCAAAATATGGACTTCAGGAAAAGATGATGGATTTTGTGAAAGATTCTCTACAAGATGCAGATGTCTTTCTTTTTATAATAGATGTAACAGACAAAGAGGCTCCTTCAGAATTTCTTGTAGAAAAGTTGAATAAAATTCCTGTTCCTGTACTTATCCTTATCAATAAGATAGACCAAACCAATCAAGAGGAATTAGAGAAATCAATGCATTTTTGGCACGAACAAATACCTAAGGCGGAAATACTGCCTATATCTGCACTAGAAGGATTTAATACAGATATTATTTTACCGAAACTGAAATCTTTACTTCCTGAAAATCCACCATATTACGATAAGGAACAATTTACGGATAAATCTGAACGTTTTTTTGTAAATGAAGCCATTAGAGAAAAAATCTTGCTCAATTATGAAAAAGAAATTCCTTACTCTGTAGAGGTGGTTACAGAAATGTTTAAAGAAAAAGAAGGCATTATTTTTATAGACTCTATCATCTATGTGGAAAGAGATAGCCAAAAAGGTATTTTAATAGGACACAAAGGCGAAGCTATAAAAAAGGTAGGCACACAGGCAAGACTTGATTTAGAAAAGTTTTTTGATAAAAAAATCCACCTTAATCTTTTTGTAAAAGTTAGAAAAGATTGGCGTAAAAATGAAAGAGATTTAAAGAGTTTTGGTTATAGATAAATTTAAATTTAAAAGCCGCTTCAGAAATTGAGACGGCTTTTATTTTTTATGAAGTTCTAGTTTCTATTGCTTTGTCTTTTTTTCTTCCTCATTATAAGCAGAAATTATCTTTTTAACTACAGGGTGCCTTACTACGTCAGCTTCATTGAGATATACAAAACCTATTTCCTTAATATTTTCTAGGATATGCATAGCCTCTTTCAATCCCGATTTTTGCTTGTATGGTAAATCTACTTGTGTAGGGTCACCTGTGATTATAAATTTAGCATTCATTCCCATTCTTGTTAAAAACATTTTCATTTGGGCATGAGTTGTATTTTGTGCTTCGTCTAAAATTACAAAAGCATCGTCCAAAGTTCGCCCTCTCATAAAAGCTAATGGAGCTACTTCTATCACTTTTTTTTCAATAAATCCTTCTAGCTTTTCGTGTGGTATCATATCTCGCAAAGCATCATAAAGCGGTTGTAGATATGGGTCTAGCTTCTCCTTTAAATCTCCAGGTAGAAAACCAAGACTCTCCCCTGCTTCCACCGCAGGGCGTGTGAGGATAATTCGTCTTACTTGTTTTTCCTTTAAAGCTCTTACCGCTAAAGCTACGCTGGTATAAGTTTTTCCTGTTCCCGCAGGACCTATGGCAAATACCATATCTTTTGTTTCGGTTTCCTTTACAAGTTTTTTGAGGTTAGTGGTTTTAGCTTTAATGATTTTCCCTTGAACTCCTTTCACGATAATATCTTGATCAAAGACCAGTTGTTTTTCTTTTTCATCTTTTATCATCAAAATACTTTCTACATCTTTAATGGTAATAGTATTATGTTTAGTGATAAATTTTACAATATCGTCCAATTTTTCTTTTAAAACCTCCAAAGTTTCGGGATTTCCCATAGCAAATATAAAATGGTCTCTCCCTGTTATTTTAAGGGTAGGAAATGAAGATTTTATCAGATTAAAAAACTGATTTTGAACTCCGTAAAAGGTTTTAATTTCTATTCCTGAAATTTCGTAAGTTAATTCCATATATACTAAGTGATAGATTTATTGTCTGTTAAATATTTTTTGTAGAGGATTTCTCAACTTTCTGATGAATTTAATTTCTTCCTGAGTTAATTGTAAGGGCTCATTTTGGGATAGAAAACTCTTCATCGTTATAAAAAATTCTGAAAAAGAACGATTTTTAAAAGACGACTTCGCAGATGATATTATTGCTAAAGGCAAATTAAGTCCGATATTGTAAAAATATTCTCCCAACTTTTCAGCTTTTTGAGATTTGTACTTATAAGCTGTGGGTCTTAAGTGTTTTACCCAAATATTTTTAATAGTAGCTACTTCATAGCCATTCATTTGAGTTAGCATTACATCTATATTATCCCAACCCAATACAGAGCGAAGTCCATTCATTGCGAGAAAACAGTCCTTTCGGTAAGATTTTATAGGACCTCTGATGTGATTTCTTGAGGATAAATTTTCATAAACCCATTCTCCCTTATCGTTTTGAATGTACACCAGCCCAGAGACCATACCTGCTTTAGGATTTTCTGTATAGATTTTATTGATGTTTTCTAAATACTGCGGCGGAAAAATAACATCAGCATCAAATTTACAAATAACATCAAAATCAGCTAAAGAAACTTCCTCTAAACCTTGATAAAAAGTTTGGACGACCTTTGCTCCAGGTTGATGAAAAGAAGCGTCTAAATTTTTGAGTTTAAAAGAAGTATTTTTTTTAATAAAATTTTCTACTAATTCTTTTGTTTTATCCGTAGAGCCATCATTTACAACAATGCAGTCAAAATTTTGATAAGCCTGTTTTGCTAAAGAGTTTAGACATAGCAAAATACTATCTTCTTCATTATGTGCTGGTATGATGATAAGGAATCTCAAATTGGTTTAACTATAAAAATTCTTAGCAAATATAAAGATTCCTCTAAAAATAAACACCTCCTCCTATTTGAATTATAGATTGATTAAAGTTTAAAGAATTATTAAATGTATTTATGGAAGCTACTTTATGTAGTCCAAAGTGATAACTCATATCTATAAAATAGTTTTTGGATACATTAACCGTTATTCCTGTTTGAGCCTTTATATTGAATAAATTGATATTATTCTTTATTTCATTAGTTTTAATATCCTTACCTTCTTCAGATGGTTTTCCTTCAATAGATTTTAGATAGTTCTCTTTATATCTTCCAAATATAATCAATGACGGTTGCAACCCTCCATAAATCCTAACACGATTAGTCTGTATTCCTATATTGGTTTCTATTGCAATTTGGTAAACAGCAATTTTGAGTAATGCATTGCGGTATTTTTCTAAATCATTAGGAAATTTAGTTTTAATAAAATAAGTAGAATTTTTTACTGTACCTCCTGTTTCAGAAAATTTGATTCTAGCGTCTAAAAAATATTTGTCAGATATATTGTAGTTTTTGGTAAATCCAATAAAATATCCCAACTTTCTTCCTGAAATTAATTTTAAAGAGGTTGCACCATCAAAATTAACAGATATATTAGAAAGACTAACTCCTGCAACAAGATTTCTGTTTTGTTCCGAAATTTGGGTATTGAGTGTACAACTAAACAATAAAATAATAAGCAATCTCATTACAGAACTTATAAAGAGTAAAAAGGTTGCCTCAGTAAAAAGGCAACCCTAAAACTATTTAGATATAACTACAAAATTAGAACTTATATCCTAAGCCAATTTGGAAGTATCTTTGTCTAAGTTTCGCAAAATCTGTATAGTTTTTATTAAGCGAAGATACACCACAGTTATATCTTGCATCTATAAACACATTCTTGGTAAACATATATTCGGCCCCCAAATGTAACCCAAAGTTTGTAGCTGCTAACTCTGATTTTATTGTATCGTCTAATTTGATTTCGCTATCAGCCTCAATAGTCTTTTTAACATCTGCTCCGTCAGCTTCAATTTTAGTACTTACTCCAGCATTGAAATTAACTGAAAAACCTCCTAATACAGAAAATTTATCAAATGAATATTTTAAAGAAACAGGCACTGCTATCTGATTCATTGAAATTGTAGCCGAAGCTTTCTTCACTTTTGCTATGTCTGCACTAGAAAAGTCAGCATCTAAAAGTTCCCCTACTTGAGCCGTTTTAATTTTATTAATATCAACCGTTAATTTAGCACCTACATTGCTATAAAGAACTTCACCTTGTAAACTAAGGTTCTTTCCAAAACCATATTCCACAAAACCACCTGCATTAAATCCAGACTTATTACCTAGAAGTATTTTAACACTAGTTGCTGGAGTGCTTAGACTTACATTAGATAAGTTGTAACCAGCCTTCAAACCGTATTTAACTTGAGCATTTAACCCTCCGAAAAGTGCAATCGCACCAGCTAATAAAACTTTTTTCATTTTCACTAAAATTTAATTATTTATATCGTGCAAAGATAATTTTAATTTCTTATTAAGCAAATAATTTTTATCAGTTCGTATCAATGCGCTTCTAGCCAATTATCTCCTACCCCAACCTCTGTAAGTAATGGTACTTTGGTGGAATAAGCTGTTTCCATTTCTTGTTTTATTAAAGTAGTTGCAACCTCTATCTCTTCATTGGGGACCTCAAATACCAATTCATCGTGTACCTGCAAAAGCATTTTGGTTTTTAATCCTTGGGCTTTTATTTCAGAATCTATTTTTATCATTGCCAATTTTATAATATCGGCTGCACTACCTTGTATTGGGGCGTTTACGGCATTTCTTTCTGCGTGTCCTCTCACTACAAAATTGTTAGAGTTTATATCTTTAAGGTGTCTTTTTCTTCCCATTATAGTTTCCACATAGCCTTTCTTTCTAGCCATTTGAACTTGCTCTATCATAAAGGCTTTTAGCTTTGGATAAGTTTCGTAGTAGGAATCTATAAGCTGTTTGGCATCAGTTCTAGAAAGACCTGTTTGGTCTGCTAAAGCGAAAGCGCTTTGCCCATAAATAATACCAAAATTAACCGTTTTAGCTTGGCTTCTTTGAATCTTAGACACTTCATTCAAAGGAACATCGAATAATTTGGAAGCCGTAGAAGCGTGAATATCTTGTCCTTCCTGAAATGCCTTTATCATTGTTTCCTCTCCAGAAATTTCTGCAATAAGACGAAGCTCTATTTGAGAATAGTCGGCTGAAACAATTTTAGACCCTTTGGAAGCTACAAAAGCACCTCTCACCTGTTGTCCTCGTTCCGTTCTTATAGGGATATTCTGTAAATTAGGATTATTACTAGCCAGTCTTCCTGTAGCGGCTACCGTTTGGGCAAAGCTGGTATGTACCCTGCCATCTATTGGACTGATTTGATTTGGCAAAGCATCTATATAAGTAGATTTTAGCTTTTGTAATTGGCGATATTCCAAAATTAACTTGATAATCTCGTGTTTATGAGAAAGTTTTTGTAAAACATCTTCCGAAGTGGAATACTGTCCTGTTTTCGTCTTCTTAGCTTTAGGGTCTAATTTTAATTTTTCAAATAGTATATCCCCTAACTGTTTAGGAGAGTTAATATTAAACTCTTCTCCCGCCTGTTCAAATATTTGTCCTTCTAAAATCTTTAAATCTTGCTCCAAGCTAATACTTTCATCTTTTAGCCATTCTTTATCCAAAGCTACACCAGCAAGTTCCATTTTAGCTAAGACCTTGACTAAAGGCATTTCTATCTTATAAAACACCTCTTCTACCTCTTCTTTTTTTAGTTGAGGCGAAAAAATTTCGTACAACTGAAAGGTAATATCTGCATCTTCTGCGGCGTATTGTGTTTGTGTTGGCAGGTCAATTTCTCGTAATGTTTTTTGCCCTTTTCCTTTTTTGCCAATTAAAGTTTCTAATGCTATAGGCTTATAGTTAAGGTACATTTCCGAAAGGTAGTCCATACCGTGTCTGCCATCGGGATTGAGCAGGTAGTGAGCAATCATTGTGTCAAATAAATTGCCTTTAACCTCTATGTCGTAGTTTAGGAGAACTTTGTAGTCGTATTTTAAATTATGAGCAATTTTTAAGATGCTTTCTTTTTCAAAAAACGGACGAAAACGCTCTACAATAACTTGTGCCTCCGCTCTATTTTCAGGGATTGGAACATAATAAGCCAAGCCTTTTTTATAACTAAAACTAATGCCTATAAGTTCTGCTTCCATCTCATCTAAAGAGGTGGTTTCTGTATCAAAACAAACCGCTTTTTGTTTCAATAGATTTTGTAAGAGCAAAAGCTGACCTTTCTCTGTATTTATATATTGGTAGAGGTGCTCTCGGTCTTCTATAGTATGTTTGGTAGTTGTAGCCTGTTCTAACGCTTCAAAATCTGAAAATAAATCTAACTGTACTGGCGACTGAACAGAATCTTTATCCGATTTTTTTTCCTCTACTGATTTTTCAGTAGAGAAGGCTTTGTAAAGATTTTCGTACAATCTTCGGAATTCTATCTCTTCAAAAATTTGTTTTACCTCTTCAAAGTTAGGTGTTTCTAAATCGTATTCCTCTTGATGAAACTCTATGGGAGCATCACAAAGTATGGTGGCTAGTTTTTTTGACATTAGACCACGCTCTGCAGAGGCTTCCACCTTTTCTTTTAATTTACCTTTAAGCTGATGAGTATTGGCTAGAAGATTTTCCATAGAGCCATACTCCTTGATGAATTTTTTTGCAGTCTTCTCTCCCACTCCTTCAAGCCCAGGGATATTATCCACCGAATCACCCATCATTCCTAGATAATCTATAATCTGCTTAGGGTTTTCTATTTCGTATTTTTCTAAAACTTCCTTTACACCTAAGATTTCAACATCGCCACCTTTTAATCCTGGTTTATAGATTTTTATATGCTCTGTAACGAGTTGTGCAAAATCTTTATCTGGCGTTACCATAAACACCTCGTAACCTTGCTTCTCTGCCTTGCCTGCAATAGTACCTATAACATCATCTGCCTCGTAGCCCTCTACTCCTAAAATTGGGATATGCATTGCCTTTAAAATACGATGAATGTAAGGCACCGCAATTTTTATAGCCTCTGGAGTTTCGGCTCTGTTGGCTTTATAGTCAGAAAAATCTTCGTGTCTTACATTTTGCCTTCCCACATCAAAAACGACTGCCAAATGCGTAGGGCGTTCCTTTTTAATTAACTCAATAAGAAAGTTCGTAAAACCATAGATAGCGGAAGTGTCTAATCCACCAGTGGTAAGTCTAGGATTTCTGATAAAGGCATAGTAGCCTCTAAAAATCATTGCGTAGGCATCTACAAGATACAGTTTTTTATCGGTGTTCTCAGTCATAGAGCAAAGATAAACAAAATCTTTTTTCTAATAGTTGAGATTTCCTACTAAATCTTAGAGCTTCTCTAGTCTAGCAAACTTTAAAATCAAGTTTTTTTCGCCTTCGTGTTCAAAGCGAACTTTTGCTTTAATGTTGGTAGCATCAGTTCCATCAATAAAAATAACTTCTCCCATACCAAACCTGTCGTGTCTTACTCTATCGCCTACTTGTATATCTTGCGTTGTTCCACCAACAGGATTGTTAATTTTAGCTGATGCTAACGGTTTTAGTTTTTTAGGTTCTTTGGGCTGAAAACTCGTTTCTGTACGATTGATGGTTTTCTTAGGTTCTTTCTTTTTAAAAGTGATTGGAGCTGATGGGGTATCATCAAAAATATTAGATTTAATCCCTGAATGATTTACAAAACGCCTTTCCATACTTGCATTAAGGAAGTCTAAATATTGAGCATCTATTTCGCTAAGAAATCTGCTCGGCTCCGAGTCTGTAATTTTTCCCCATTGGAAACGAGAAACCGCATAAGAAAGATAGGCTTGTTTTTCGGCACGAGTTAAAGCTACATAGAAGAGTCTTCGCTCCTCCTCCAATTCTTCTCGGGAGCTACTGCTCATAAAACTCGGGAACAGGTTTTCCTCTAACCCCACGAGGTGTACCACAGGAAACTCTAGCCCTTTGGAAAGGTGTATCGTCATCAGAGAAACCATATCCTCACTGCCGTCTGGCTTGTCTTGAGTATCCGCCGAAAGGGCAATGTTTTCTAAAAAGTTAGAAAGACTAGCATCACCTTCTTCAAGTTGTTGCTGCTCCTCAATGAACCCTTGCATTGAGTTCATCAATTCTTGTATGTTTTCTAACCTAGAAATTCCTTCTGGAGTTTGGTCGTCTTTTAGGTTTTTGATGAGCCCACTTCTTTTAGCTACCTCCATTGCAACGGTATAAGCATTTTCGGTTTTAAGCATCACTTGGAATGCCTTTATCATTTGCCAAAAATCATTTAGCTTATTGAGAGCCGAATTATTAAGCCCTAATCTAGGTGTGTGAAATGGTAAATCTGATAGAACTTGAGCTAAAGATAACCCTTGCCCATCTGCGTAAACAATAAGTTTATTTTGTGTGGTTTCGCCTATGCCTCTCACGGGATAGTTGATGATTCTTGTGAGTGCCTCGGCATCGTTTTCGTTTACCAAAAGTCTTAGATAGGCTAGTAAGTCTTTAACCTCTTTCCTTTGATAAAAGGACAATCCGCCATAGACACGGTATGGAATATTTTTTCGTCTTAAAGCATCTTCAAAAGCTCTGGTTTGAGAGTTTGTTCTATATAAAATAGCAAACTCATTGAACATTCTTTGTTGAGAGTTGTGCAGTTCCCAAATGTTGGCGGCAACAAAGTTGGCTTCGTCGGCATCTGAAAGTGAACGGTAAACTTTAAGTTTTTCGCCTTCTTCATTGGCACTAAATACATTCTTTTTGAACTGTTGCTGGTTTTTAGCAATCACCACATTAGCAGCATTTACAATATTCTGTGTAGAACGGTAGTTTTGCTCTAGTGAAACCGTTACGGCATCTGGATAATCTTTTTTAAAGTTCAGAATGTTATGAATATTAGCTCCTCTAAAAGAGTAAATAGATTGGGCATCATCTCCCACGACACAGATATTCTCAAATTTGGAGGCTAACGCCTTTACAATAAGATATTGAGAATGGTTGGTATCTTGATACTCATCTACTAAAATGTATCTAAATCTGTTTTGATATTTTGCAAGAACTTCGGGGAAACGCGTGAGAAGTTCGTTGGTTCTCAAAAGCAAGTCATCAAAATCCATCGCTCCGTTTTTAAAACAAACTTCCACATATTTCTGATAAATTTGCCCAATGAGTTTCATATTTGCTCGGGCATCGTTTTCCATAAGTTCAGGATTGTTATAGTAAGCCCTTACGGTGATGAGATTGTTTTTGTATTGAGAGATTCTGGCTTGTACTTTTTTAGGCTTGTATAAATCTGAATCTATA
>NZ_QXHU01000001.1:124632-211679 GCF_009663465.1 Riemerella anatipestifer | reverse complement strand
AGTGCAAGTATATTAAAAGGGTCTACTCCATTGGTGATTAGATGTGCAATACGCATCGTAAGCACACGCGTTTTACCAGAACCAGCTCCTGCCAATACCATTAGTGGTCCCTGTATCGTAGTCACTGCTTTGTACTGAGCTTCATTTAATCCCTTCAAATAATCTACCATAGAAATGCTTTTTAATATTATCTCTCCAAAAATCCCACAAATTTACAACCTATAAACGATTAAAAAAAATACCGATGATGGTCTTTAGCTATGAAATCTTTTTTGCTTAATGCAATAATAAATATTAGTCAAATTCAGATTAAAAAGAAGGCAACTTTATTCTTCTAGCCTCTTCAAATCTTTGCAATTTTATTATCCTAAATATATCGCTCAGTCATTTTTTGAATAGAGTGTCCGAATAGTTTCAATAGACATTCCTGCTAATATTTCATCGTCTACTCCTTTATGCTTCAAAGAGTACACATTTTTCAATACCTAAGTCGTCTTTATCAGCTTCCGCCATAGTTTATTTTACTTTGAACTCGTTGGGTTCAAAATATTTATTTTTAATACCGTGTCTTCCCCCACTTGGTAGGAAATACCAAACAAATAATTATAAGGTCAAATTTTGAAAATAGATTTTTCAAGTTTCCACTTATAGACACTACCCTATCGGCATCTATTTTTATTATTTCAGCAGGTAAATTGATAAGCTCATTATCCAAGTCTAACAATATATTTTTTCAGATACTTTGGAATTTGTTTACTTTTGTTTATTTCATAAAAAAACCGATGAATAAAATTCATCGGCTTTACTTTATCTCTGCGGAGAGAGAGGGATTCGAACCCCCGGACCTGTTACAGTCAACGGTTTTCAAGACCGCCGCATTCGACCGCTCTGCCATCTCTCCTTAACAACTCTATCGTTGTTTTTAGTGGTGCAAATATATAACTATTTTTAATTATACACAAATTTTACATTCACTTTCAGCTCCAAAATAGTATAAATTACTATTTATCAATAATAAAAATTTAGGCTACTCTACTTTAAACCCTAAATAGACTGCCCAAAATCCTAATACTAAACTTGCCACCACATAGCTAAAAAGAGTTACATAATCCTGATTTTGCCACAACATAAGGTTTTCGTATGAAAACGTAGAAAATGTAGTAAAACCTCCGCACAGCCCAACTATAAAAAAGTATCTGATAACATCTGACTCGTGTTTCATAAGAGAGTTACTTAACAGCCCAATCAAAAAACAACCCAATACATTAACCACTAAAGTCCCCATAGGAAAAGTCCCTAATTTGAAAAACTGAGCGGTATAACGAGAAACAAGGAAGCGAAATACACTTCCTAATCCTCCGCCTATAAATATGTATAGTATTGTTTTCATTTTGTATATAACGAGTGCTGAAACTAGCCCCGATGGAAGCGGATACCCCGCAGTGAAGCCGCGGAACGAAGTGGAGCGGCAAAACGAGGAGTATGAGCGAACAGCGGGAAATAGCTCCTAAAAAAATAGAACCTATTCCCGCCTCGCTTTTTTAATGATTATCCTTTTAATTCTCCTAAATATCTTTCGGCATCTATAGCTGCCATACAACCGCTTCCCGCAGCAGTAATCGCTTGACGGTAAATATGGTCTTGCACATCTCCTGCCGCAAATACCCCTGGAAGATTAGTTTTAGACGATTTGCCTTCGGTAATAATGTAACCGTTTTCATCTAGGTTGATTTGACCTTTAAATACATCGGTATTAGGTTTGTGCCCTATGGCAATAAATATCCCGTGAACTTCAATTTCAGAGGTTTCTTGCGTTTGGTTATTGATGACCACTGCACGCTCTACTAGATTATTTTCACCTTTGATACCAATAAGTTCGTGGTTATATTTCACTTCAATATTTGGTGTTTTTTCTACCCTTTGCGCCATTACTTTGGAGGCTCTAAAGTGGTCTTTTCTTACCAACATTGTTACCTTGTTACAAATATTAGCTAGATAAGTGGCCTCTTCTGCCGCCGTATCTCCCGCTCCTACTACAATAACATCTTTCCCTTTATAAAAGAATCCATCACAGGTAGCACACGCAGAAACACCTCCACCAGAGTATTTCTTTTCATCGTCTAGCCCTAAGTATTTAGCGGTAGCCCCTGTAGATATAATTACTGTTCTCGCCAAAATCTCTCTACTTCCTGTGGATAGCTTATGAATACCACCTACCTCTTTAGAAAACTCCACACTGGTAATCATTTCGTAATGGACTTTGGTTTCAAACCTTTCTGCTTGTTTTTGTAAGTCCATCATCATTTCTGGTCCTGTGATACCGTTAGGATAACCTGGGAAATTTTCCACCTCCGTAGTGGTAGTTAATTGTCCTCCTGGCTCTAACCCTGTGAATAATTCAGGCTTTAAATCCGCTCTAGCTGCATAAATTGCAGCGGTATATCCTGCAGGTCCTGAACCTATAATTACACAATCTAAAATATTTTGTTCTTCCATTCTGATAAATTTATATTGATTTTAAAGTGGCTAATTTCGGAATTTTTTTAGGGTTCTGAAAGTTTTAGACATCTTTATTTTCGATTAGCCTTATTGACTGGTTAAATCTATACAACGAGTTATTCTTAGTTAGTAACAAAATCTTATCTTTGCTCTATGTTAAAATGGATTAAAAAGAAAGCCGCTCTCATTTGGGCGAAAAAACATACTCAACAAGCCGCACTAGACCAATCTAAAGCGATTGAACACCAAGAGGCTTTATGGAGAGATTTAGTAAAAACAGCAGAAAAGACTCTGTTTGGTAGAAGCCATAATTTTGACGAAATTAAAACTTTAGAGGACTTTCAAAATCAAGTTCCTATTGCAGATTACGAAGACCTTAAACCCTACATAGAAAAGGTAAAAAGAGGACAAGCCAACATACTTTGGACGGATACTCCCGAATATTTTGCTAAGACTTCTGGCACTACTTCTGGAGCTAAGTATATTCCTATTTCTAAAGAAGGAATGCCTTACCAAATCAAAGCAGCACAGTCTGCTCTGTTTCATTATATCTCAAAAAAGAACAATGCCGATTTTGTAAATGGTAAAATGATTTTCTTACAAGGCTCTCCTGAACTGGAAGAGGTTAATGGAATTAAAACAGGGCGACTCTCAGGTATTGTGGCTCACCATATCCCTAAGTATCTGCAAAAAAATAGACTCCCAAGCTATGAGACCAACTGTATAGAAGATTGGGAAACCAAAGTCAATAAAATTGCTGATGAAACCGAAACCCAAAATATGACACTCATTTCTGGGATTCCGCCTTGGCTCATTATGTATTTTGAAATTTTGGTAGAAAGACACCGTAAGAAAATAAAACAGCTATTCCCTAACTTACAGCTTATCGTAACTGGTGGTGTTAACTATGAGCCTTACCGAGAAAAAATGGAAGAACTCCTTGGAGGCTCTGTAGATATTGTGCAGACCTTCCCTGCTAGTGAAGGCTTTTTTGCGTTTCAGGACGATTATACTAAAGAAGGGTTAAGACTACTTACCAACAATGGGATTTTCTATGAGTTTGTGCCATTAGAGCAATATGGCAAACCCAACGCTCCTCGCTTGACTTTAAAAGACATTGAACTCAACCAAGATTACGCAATGATTCTTACCACCAACTCTGGACTTTGGGCGTATTCTATTGGAGATGTGGTGAGGTTTATTTCTAAAAATCCTTACCGTATTTTGGTGAGTGGCAGAACCAAGCACTACACCTCTGCATTTGGCGAGCATGTCATCGCTTATGAAGTGGAAGAAGCTATGAAGTCTACCGTGGCTCAGCACTATGCTCAAATTACGGAGTTTCATCTTGCACCACAAGTAACTCCTCCCAACAACGAGCTACCTTACCACGAATGGCTTATTGAGTTTGAAAAAGAACCCGAAGATTTAGAAGCCTTTAGATTGACCTTAGACCAAGAGTTAAGGGCAAGGAATACCTATTATGATGATTTAATAGAGGGTAAGGTATTACAACCGCTTAAAATATCTAAATTAAAAAGAAACGCATTCCACGAGTATGCTAAATCTGAAGGGAAACTCGGTGGGCAAAACAAAATCCCTAGGCTTGCCAACGACAGAAAAATAGCCTACTTTTTAGTGAATCATATACTCTAAAGAAAATATCTGCACTCCCCCTATGAACCTAGAACCTCTAAAAACTTTAAAAAACATTGAGTTTAGACACCTGCTATTTGGTAGGTTTTTTCTCATTTTGGCGTTCAGAATGTTAGCCACGCTTCTAGGTTGGTGGGTTTATCAGCTTACCAAAGACCCTCTTTCTATTGGGTTCATTGGGCTTTCGGAGGTGATCCCTGCCGTATCTACCGCCCTATACGCAGGCTATGTAATAGATATGAACGAAAAGAAACGAATGCTACTTATCTGCAATTATGTTTATGTACTTCTCATTAGTGCATTAGTGGCTTTGGCGTTCTTAGAAAACTCTTATCATCTTACGGGACACCAGATTTCTTATTTCATCTATGCAGTCATATTTCTAACAGGGATTTGCCGTGCTTTTATAGGACCATTAGTCCCTTCTATGATACCTAAAATGGTAAAAAAGGAAAACTTAGCTAATGCTGTTACCCTAAATCAGGCAACATTCCTTACTTCTTCAGTTTTTGGACACGCGTTGGGAGGTTTTTTAATTGCACTTATTACTATTAAATGGACGCTTGTAGTTATTGTAAGTCTGATGACCTTAGCTTCTGTATTCTTTTGGCAATTAAAACCGCAACATTCCGAGTACGATAAAAAAGAAGTAAAGGTACTGGAAAGTATGCGTGAAGGACTTGCCTACATCTATAAAACCAAAGAAATATTGGGAGCTTTATGCTTGGATATGTTTGCGGTTTTGTTTGGTGGAGCAGTAGCAATGATACCTGTCTATGCTAGTGACATTCTTAAAGTAGGAGCCGAAGGCTTTGGACTACTCAATGCGGCGTCTGATATTGGCTCTATGTGTATTATTATTTTACTTTCGTTTATTCCGTTGAGGAGAAATCAAGGTAAAATACTATTGGTAGCGGTGGCTGGTTTTGGATTGTGCATCATTGGTTTTGGATTGTCTAAACTCTACTGGCTTTCGTTCTTTTTCTTGATGCTTAGTGGTATGTTAGACGGTATTTCCGTAGTGATAAGAGGTACGATAGTACAACTGAAAACCCCTGACAAAATAAGAGGTAGAGTTCTAAGTGTTAATTCTATCTTTATTATGTCTAGTAATGAGATGGGGCAGTTTGAAAGTGGTCTAGCCGCTAAACTTCTAGGTGTGGTGCATTCTGTAATATTTGGGGGAAGCATGACTTTAGCCATTGCCCTTATAGTAGGACTCACCAATAAAAAGCTAAGAAAAATGGAGTACTAACTCCCATTACCTCTCCCCTCTCTAAAATAAACATTTATATTAAGTTTTACATAAAATATTTTCTAAACACTTGCATACTTCCTTAAAAGGTAATAAGTTTGCTTCAGTTTTATGACACACGATACCAATTACATACAAACAAGTGTAAAAAAGTACCCGAATTATTTGGCTATCTCAAATAATTTCGTAAACACACACACACACACACACACACACAAATAGTTTCGTGGGTATGCGTCGTATTATCTAGAAAATTACTTCAACTTTTATCGTTAATTGTAAATATAGTTCCACCAACTTTCGTTGGCGGATTTTTGCGTTTATACCATTCTAATTTTAGCTTTCATAAATACATGCTAAAAGCACCATTGTTTTGTCTTAAAACATGGTCGTTTTTGTTAGGTGCTTTTAGCGTTCAGAGAGGGAGCCTTTGCTTTCTTTCTGTTTTAGCCTTTCCTCTCGTTTTGTGTGTGTTTAGAGGGGAAAGGCGTTTTTTTAGGTTAGAGGTGAGATATGAGAGTTTAGAACTTAGTACAGCCTCATCAACCCTTAAGCCGAACCTCCAACCTCTAAAATCCAATATCTAACCTCTATAATATTAAACAATTAAATATCAACTTCTAAAATTAAACATTATGAAAAAAACAACCAAACTAAGTGTATGTGCCTTTCTAGGTCTAGGACTCGTGGTTTACGGACAAAACAATGGTAGAGTTGGCATCAATACGCCTAACCCCAAAGCCACTTTAGAGGTAAGTAAAGACGGTACAGATACCGCTAAGGGAATTATCATTCCGCGTCTAACAGCCGAAGAAGTAAAAGCTATGACCGATGCGGGAAATATAGGTACAGAACAACATTCACTTTTAGTTTATGTTACAGAAGCCTTTACCAATACATTAGATAGAGTAGGAAAATATGAACTAATTAGCGGTAAAGGCTATTACTATTGGGACAACCAGCTAACTGGAGGGAAATGGAAAAAATTATTGGATACAGACAACTTCTATACAGCAGGAGCAGGGATAAAGCTTTCTGGGAATACTTTTTCTAGAACAGGTTTGGAGGAAATTACCGAAAATGGAAACACAGGATTTCGTCTAATAGGTGCAAATCCTGATCATTATGGAGATATAGGTAAGAAGGCTGTAGACCTTAGTTATTCATATAATTATAAAAGAAGTGACTATGGAGCAACAGGTAGCTATTCTTTCGCTTCAGGTATAAGTAGCATAGCTTCTGGATATATTTCAACATCTATGGGAGGATATTCAATTGCTTCGGGGCAGTATTCATTTGCACTTGGACGTTGGGCTTTAGCAAGTGCTAGTGGTGCCATTGCTTTAGGTGGAGATGCCATTGCTTCAGGTGGAAATACCATTGCTTTAGGTAATTTTATTACAGCACAAACCCCATATTCAACCGTTTTAGGGAATAACAATTTTAATACAGATCCATCAATGGGAGGAGATACTCCTACTTTTACTAAAAACCGGTATGAACTTTTTGTTCTAGGAAATGGAGATAATACAATTAAACAAGGAGGAGACCAAGCTATAGCAAGTAATGCTTTTATTGTCCTCCGTGATGGCTCT
Organism: Riemerella anatipestifer; assembly: GCF_009663465.1. Taxonomy (GTDB): domain Bacteria; phylum Bacteroidota; class Bacteroidia; order Flavobacteriales; family Weeksellaceae; genus Riemerella; species Riemerella anatipestifer_C. The sequence goes on along the minus strand of NZ_QXHU01000001.1, from coordinate 204,674 downwards.
ACAGGTATAGGTTTAGCAAGAGAAAAACCAACAGAAATGCTAGATATTAACGGAACCGCAAGACTACGAACCATAAATCTTCTTTCAGGACAACCCACGGACAAAATAGTGGTATCCGATGCTAATGGCGTTCTTAAAACCGTAGCACCTTCTTCTATCAATAATATTTATACCGCAGATGGTACATTAAGTAGTACACGCCAAGTCAATCTTAATGGGAAAGACCTTAGCTTTACAGGTACAGGCAATGTAGGAATAGGAACAAATGCCCCACAAACCAAACTGGATATAACAGGAAGTATTAAAATAACCGACGGCACACAACAAGAGGGTAGAGTTCTAACTTCTGATGCAAACGGTATCGCGAGTTGGCAGGCTTTATCAATGGGAAATAAAATGGCAAAGATTAATTTTAGTAATAATAATTTCAATATTCCCACCGTAAGTCATTCCTCTAGTAGTACTCTCACTCCCGTAAAAGAAGTCGCTGAAACAGTAACCGTAGATTTTAATGAGTTTGGGGCAACTTATACTAATGAGTCTATACGATTATCTCCCGGCAAGTATATGTTTTTTGTTAACCATGATCTTTTCGGTGTTGAATATTGTCGTTTTTCGGTAAATGCTACAGATGCTTCAGGGACTAGAGCCGTATACTTAACCTACTATGGAGAATGGTTAAACACCTCTTTTCCTTTGGTATTATCTAAGGATACAGATATTACATTTCACATCATAGGATTTGCTGACGACACATGGGTAGACAATGGTAGCACTCGTAATATGCCCAACCCTAATCCTAGATTCTATCTAAAATCTAGCAGTTATACAGGAATCCCATTCTCTAATCAAGTTACTATATTAAAGCTGAATTAACCTTAATACTGATAAACTTATGAATACTTTAAAAGCATGGTTGCGTCCCAACCTACTCACGAAAGATGACCCTAACGATTTTGTAGCCGTGCCACTTTTAGGTGGTAGCCTTGGCATTACAGAAATCATAGAAGCCCTCAAAAAAGAAGGTATGGAGATACAAACCGAAACGGCAGTAGATATTATCACTCGTTTTAACCGCAAAGCCTCAGAATTGGTATTGAATGGTTACAATGTCAATACAGGGCTAGTGTATATGCGTCCTGCGATTAAGGGTGTGTTTTACGACAAAACTTGGGATAAAGAGAAGCACTCCGTTTATGTAAATGTGAACCAAGGTCTAGATCTTAGAAAAGCGGTAGCAAACACCAAGGTAGAAATCCTCGGCGAGCAGTCTAGCCCAATGAGTGTGTTCAGCATTACGGATAAAGCCACAGGCAAAGCAGATGGCACACTTACCAAAGGCAAGAATGCCGAAATCAAAGGCACTTACATTAAAATAGACGGAGATAACCCTAAAAATGGCATAGTCTTTAAAAACCTAGACACTCAAAACGAGGTGAAGCTAACCAAAGACGATATTGTGCTTAACGAGCCGTCAAGGTTACTTATACTGGTTCCTACAGATTTAGAAGCGGGTAACTATGAGCTAAGCATTACCACACAATATGCTAAAGGTGGCATCACCACCAAAGAGCCTCGTGTGGGTGTACTTTCGTCGCCAGTGGTTATTGGCTAAATAGGGAGCTATTCCCTAGCTTAATGAGAAACGCCTCCCCACGGTCGTGGGGAGGCGTTCCCTATATCCATAGGGAGGTCTTCCCTAAACTTCATTGAGGTTTTATTTTGGTGTGGCATCAGACCACCTCATCTTAGAAATTAGTGATACCTCAATCGTTATGATAAGGTTTGCCTTGCAAGATTTGGTCTGCACGGTAGATTTGTTCTACAAAGAATAGTCTTATCATTTGGTGGGTAAAGGTCATTTTAGAAAGAGCAAGTTTATCGTTGGCTCGTTGATAAATCTCTTCTGAAAAGCCATACGCCCCGCCTATCAAGAAACACACCCGCTTAATAGACGCATTCATATAATGATTGATTTGCTCCGAAAAAGCTCTACTGGTAAACTGCTTGCCCTTCTCGTCCAACAAGATAATGGTATCCGTACTTTCTATATGGTTGAAAAATAGTTTAGCTTCCTCTTTTTTAATTACTTCTGGAGTGAGGTTTTTGGCGTTTTTAATATCTGGAAGCTCTACGATGTCAAAATTATAGTATTTGGATAGCCTTTTATGGTAGTAACTAATGAGGTTTTGTATTTCCTTTTGGTCTGTTTTTCCGATACATATCAATTTGAACTGCATAAGCAAAAGATTTATTTTTAATATATTTGCGGTACAAATATAGATTTAATGGCGCTAAAGACCCCTAAATTTCTTTTAAAAATTCACCGTTTTTTAGATTCTATCCACCTTCCTGTTTTAGAAATTTCTTTGTGGAAGATGTTTGAAATCTACGGGCAAGGGGTATTTAAAAATAATGTGGTAAAACAAGCTGCTAGTATCTCGTGGAGCTTCTTTTTGAGTATTTTCCCATTCCTGCTGTTTCTACTGTCTATCTTGCCTTATATGCCTCATTACGACAAACTCCAGTTCTATATTTTTGAGGTGTTTATGGCTAATATACTCCCCACACATATGTTGCACGATGTTACGGAATATATACAGAACAGCATTATCCCCAATATGAAAAGCATTAGCAAACTTACCATACTTTTTGCTTTGGTATTTGCTACCAATGGTACTTTTTCCCTCATCAATGGGTTTAATGAAAATACCGACTCCAAAAGGACTTTCATCAGAGAATACACCATTTCTATCTTGGTTACTCTAGCCTTTGTAACCTTGATATTTCTCTCTCTTTTTGGGATTTACTACTCCGAAGTGGTGCTTAAACTATTCACGCCTAAATACAATCTCAACTGGCTTATTGTTAATCTATCTAAGATTATTGGGTTTATCTCGTTCCCGTTGTTTTATTTTATTTTGTTGAGCCTTTTCTATTGGGTAGGGTGTGTAAAAGTGAAAAGGTGGCTGTCTGCCGTTCCTGGAGCAGTACTCACCACCTTGTTATTTGTACTCATCACCTATGGATTTATCTTCTACGCTGCAAATTTCGCCAGATACAATGTACTCTACGGCTCAATAGGAACTATTATTTTAGCGATGATTTGGGTTAATCTCAACATTATCCTCATACTCCTAGGCAACGAGCTCAACCTCGCTATAGACCGAGTGAAAAGAAATAAACTCCCTTAACTACTCCACTACGCTGTTAGGATAAAGCCCTGTAGAAATGGTTTTCTGTAAACCTGCTTCGTTAAAGAATAAAGCCTTAGTATTTCTGCCATCTAGCCCTACCGCAAAAATCTCATCTAGTTTAGATAATCTATAGAAAGAAGTTTCGGAAACTTGGGTACTCTTGGTAAGGTCAGAGCCTACCGCTGCCTTGTGTAGTTTGCCATCTACTAAGAAGAAATAAGACTGATTAACCTTCACAATTTCCTGAATACTTTCCTTTTTGTCGGGAGTTTGAGCCCAGTCGTAAGTTTTTTCTACTCCAGAGGCAGTAAGCGTCCAAATGCTACCGTCCACCGTGCTAGTGTAAGCCCAGTTAGCACTAGCATCGTAAAAGCCATCTCCTTTACAAGTAATAAGCACTTTGTTATCCTCTACTAAATAACCATTAGGATTGTAACCAATAGTGTAATATTTCTCTACCGCGTTGCTAAACGGATTGATAACGGCTAGTTTGTTATTCTTGCCCCAACCCCCTTCTAGCAATGCATAAATCTTATTTTGGAACGAGAATATCTTCTCTACGCCATAATCTACCGATATTTTAGCGACTTCTTTTAAAGTGGCTGCATCTAGCACCAGTATATAGTCGTCTGTATTATCCCCTGCCTCGCCCCAGTTGGTAATGTAGAGTTTACCATTAACTACCGACATATATCTAGGGTTCTTAAGCCCTGTGGTTACTTCGGCTTGTTTTTTCATGGTGTATCTGTTCACTTTTACCAATCTGTTGCTATTATTAACAACAATGTAAAGGTCATCTCCATTTCGGTAAGAAGATTGTGGCGTATCTCCTAGTGCTTCGCTGTTTACCTTCTGATACACCTTTTCTTCTGTATTAGAAAAACCATAAGAAACATAGTCTATACTCCCATTGTTCTGACCGAAATAGCCTTCGTTCAAGATAAAAAAGCCGTTTTCGTAATTTCCTTTTGGGGTGTAGTCTTCGTTTCTGTTACACGCTGTAAGTAATACTACAGCCGATAAAAAAGCTAGTGATTTCTTCATAAAATATGGATATTAAAAATTAGTTTTTAAAGTAGTTAAAAAATACCTGCCTGGCATAGGATAGCCCTGCATTGTGTTATAAGACTGGTCTAGAATATTCTGAACTCTAATGTTAAGAGAATTACTAATGTTCTTTAATTTGAAATCAAACCCTAAACCTACATTCCACAAGTGATAAGGTGCTAAAAAATCTCTATTTATCTGGTCTGTGGCTCTCTCCGAAGTGAACAAATGTTCTAGCTCTAAGTGGTATTTTTTCCAATCTAAACTAAACGTATTAGAGTAGTTCCACCTAGGAATATAAATGAGTGATTTTTGAGTTCGCTGATTATAGGTTTCGGTGTAGGTCAGTAAATTATTAAAATTAAGCCCCACGCCCCCCCAAACAAAACGATGAGAAGACCTTGCTTGTCCACCTTTGGTAATAACAAAATCTAAATTAGTAGGTGTCCAAAAACCCATATCGTTAGGATACCACAATATCCAATCTTTTACCTCACCATAATGCACAGATACTCCTACAGATTGTGTGTTTCTGTATTTATAGCCTACACTCAACTCCCCCATCTTCCCTGCTTCGGGCTTTAGTAGTGGATTCCCACCTTGTTTCCAATACAAATCGTTAAAGGTGGGTAGCCTGTAAGAAGTGGCATAAGAAGCCTTGATACTTAAATGTTTCAGAGGTTCTAATTCTACCCCGACATCGTAAGTGATAGGAATGCTAAACAAAGATGAGAACGACTTTCGCAAATTAGCAGAAACCACACTCCAATCGTTAAAATTATAACGGTAATTCATAAACGAATGCCATTCTTTAAGCGGACTAATCCTTAGATTATCGCCACCTCCTGTGGTATATTTGGACTGAAGCCCCAGCATTACCAATGATTTACTAAACACTAACTTTGCAATATAGTTGGCAAAATAGTTTTCGGCAAAACTAACCGTTCCACCATCTTTGGCATTCATTCTAAACCTAAAAAACTCTTTGGTATAGGCAGATTGCAACTGCTGTTCAAAGCCTCTATTATGATAAAACCAAGACACTTGCATACGAGTGCTTTCGTCATCTTGAATCTGTTGTGCTATGAGCTGTGCTTCGGTAGCTCCTACATTTCTAGACGCCCACTGGTTCCAAATATTAAAGGATATTTTATGCTTCCCACTAAGTTTATAGACGCTATTAAGGTAAATATCCGCAACATCAAACCCTGAATTTCTTGTTTTACCTTTCTTACCAAATTTATCTCGGAACGGAAATTCGTTATCCGAACGAAGGTAATTCGCACCCACATTCCAGCTCCATCTAGAAGTATGGTTCTGTACCGAAAAGCTATTTCTACTAAGTCCAAAACTGCCTAAGGCATTCTCTAACCTGTATTGCGTTTGCTCATTAAAATTAGGATTAAATTCTAGAGCGAACACTCCACCCAACGCTCCACTCCCGAAACCACTACTTCCCGAGCCACTACGATAGGTTAAACTACTGCTTACATTAGAGCTGATAATATTAGCATCTACTTGCCCATTTAAAGAGGAATTGATAGGAATGCCTTCCCAAGTAAATAAATGTTGAGATGGCGAAAGTCCCTTTATAGAAACTGATGCTAAATTGCCATAGCCGTAGTTCCTAATAACCGCTCCCGTCTGCTTTTGGAGTAGCCCTTCTATAAAAATTTCTGGATTGTTCTTTAAGTCAATTTTAACAATCTCGTGCCCCACAGAAAGTGAAGTAGGCGACACCAGATTGATGGCTACGGTATCTATAACCGTTTCCTTCTGTTGAGCTTGCACAAAAAAGACCGACGATAGACTCGTCAGCAAAACTAATCTTACCATATAAAATACTCTTCCTCCGAAAGTTTTTATTAAAAATATTACCCGTTTGGCAGGTCTCCTGACTTTTGCATTTCTACGCCTTCCCACATAACAATAATACAGTGGCAATAAAATGTAGAAACTTTATTAAAGCAATTTACAGTTGCGGGGACAGTTCAAGACTTTCACTTGATTCCCTTTTAATTAACCCAATAGGCTAAACCAAAAACTTCGGCAAAGATAGTTTTATTTTTGATGTCTAGGCTCTAAATCGTTGCGAAATATTCACTATTTAGCTTTTTTCTTCTTCCACCTCTTCATCTTCGTCTAGCCAGTGTTCATCTTCAAACGAGATATTATCATCGGCTAATAAACGAGCTTCTCTTTCTAGAGATTCTTTAATGGTAAATGTGGTATCGCTATCTATATCTTGCTTAGCTAAACGAATGGTAGAATCATTATCTATGGCGATAAATCTATTCGCTAATCTTCTTGCAGCGTATTTTCTAAAGCCTGATGCGTTTAAAATATCCACACCCATATTAACCGCCGTTTCTAAAGTTTCTCTATAAATATTGTGGATACCATCGTTAATAAAATCGTAAGCATCTATACGGTTTCTAGCCCTAACAAATATTTGCAAATGAGGAAAGTGAGCCTTCGCCATTCTAATCATATACTTATTGCTTTCAGGGTCGTCTAAACACAATACCAATATTTCGGCATTTTCGGCACCCGCCGCCCTCATAATCTCAACCCTTTTAGCATCACCGTAATATACTTTAAAACCTTTCTGTCTGAGGATATTCACACGGTTAGAATCGTTATCCAAGACCGTGGCTTTTATACCACTTACCTTTAACAAACGACCAACAGTACTCCCAAAATGCCCAAAGCCTACAATAATTATTTTTTTCTGTTTGACAGGTTCTGAAATTAAATCTGATACAGGTTCTTCAAATTTAACATTGAAATTAGGAGCGATAACTCTTTCATTTAATAATAATAAAAACGGCGTAATCATCATAGAAATCGCTACAACGGAAATCATTTGAGAGCTTATTTCTAAATCTAACAAGTTGAGTTTAACCGCAAAAGTGATAATTACAAAGGCAAACTCTCCCACTTGGGACATTCCGAAGGAATAGAGGAAGTTTTGGTCGTTACTCATTTTAAACATCTTCCCTACCAAGAACAACACTCCAAACTTAACCAATGTTGCCAAAACAACCATTGAGAATATAAATAATGGGTCTTGCTGTATCACATTAAAGTTAATTGTAGAACCTACACTCACAAAGAAAACCGCCAAAAGCAAACCTTTAAATGGGTCTATTTGGCTTTCTAACTCGTGTCTAAATTCGGTATTGGCGAGCATCACACCTGCCAAAAAGGCTCCCAAAGCAGGGCTTAACCCTGCGAGTAGCATCAACTCGGAAACTCCTACCACCAAGAATAATGATGATGCGGTAAGCAATTCATTCATTCCTGAACGAGATACATACCTCAAAAACGGTACAAAGAGATATTTACCCAAAAGAATAAGCACTCCCACACCTAATATTACCGAAAAGGGTTGCAACCATTCTGGTAAATAAGTAATCAGCACTGATTTTTCTCCGCCACCTTCGGATTGTCCCGCTAACATCGGTAATAATGCCAAAATAGGAATTACCGCTATATCTTGAAACAATAAAGTGGAAAATGAAGCCTCTCCAGATACGGTATTAAATAGGTTTTTTTCCTTTAATGTTTGTAGAACAATCGCCGTGGAAGACATAGCAAATGCGATAGAAACCACAATATTAGTGGTAACCTCCCACCCTGCTAAATGCAATATTGGGAATATCAATCCAAAGGTAAATGCCATCTGAGAAAAGCCAAGCCCTAGAATGCTTTTCCTCATAGCCCAGAATTTACGAGGCTCTAATTCCAAACCAATAATAAAGAGTAACATCACCACTCCAAATTCGGTACTGTGCATCACATCTTCTGCATTACCTGTAAGTTTCAATGCAAAAGGTCCTACCAAAATACCTCCTAATATATAGCCTATAACCGAACTAAAACCAAACTTCCTTACAATGGGTACTAAAAAAATGGCTGCCCCTAGATAAACTAATGTAATCTTAAATAAACTCTCTGACATTAACTCAAAAATTTAGAAATTTCCTGTTGAATTTCATTAACTTCTTCTATTTTTTTTTGCTTTGCGGCGTATACACAAATTGTTTTCTCTACCGATACGCCTAGAGTTTCCAAACTCTTGGTAAGAGGCAATATAAAGTCTTCTATTGGTTTCTCATACATTCCACTCTTGGTATAGGAATTTTCAGAACCTCCTGCACTTACAATTATCATAGCTTTTTTCCCTGCGAGTGGATTTTCATTTTGTTTGCTCAACCACTTCATATCCAAAACTTCACTCAACCATAAGTTAAGCAAAGGTGGAATACCCAACCATATCAACGGAAATTGAAAGATGAGTTTGTCGTAGTTTTTAATTCTTTTTCGTTCCCTAAATGCAGCGATATGAAAATTAGGATACTCTTCGTACAAATCTCTAAAAGTAACATTTTCTCTATCTTGGTAAAACGAAATAAGATGAGCATTAAATACCGAATATTCCAAAAATGGATGTGCAAATAATACTAAGGTTTTCTCTACTTTACTTTCCAATTTTATAGCATTTGGCGTAAAGGTAATATTTTAAATCAAAAAAAGCAAATACAAGCTAAAGGCTATTTGTGTTTGTTTAACTGATTCCAAAAATCTAAGAACTCTGTTTTAACCTTCTCTGGCAAAGTTTTAAAATCATCATCAAAAACGGTATCAGAAAACTGACTTTCTACAGTTGTCCACATTTTGTAAGCTTTATTTTTATAAACAACTATACCCCACACACGCTCCAATGGGCTATTCATACCATTTTTGTATTGGTCCACAATGTAAATAAACTCTGCATAACCGTCTTTGTCTATATCACTATACATCATTCTATTATTCACAAACGCCAAAGATTTATTTACAGGGTGTTCTAACTTTGTGCTAAACACTTTCTCAAAAACATTTTCTTGCTTTTTCTCAAATTTCTCTATATACAGCAAATCATTTTCTGCTCCTGCCTTGTTTTTGGAAACTACAATATAGTTGTTTGTAAGCCTATCATTAAACCCTATGGCAAACAATTTTCTATCACCAGAAAAAGGTAAATCACTTTTGGTTAAGTGAGTAGAAAACCCGTCTATAACGGTAGTTACTTGCGACTTAACAATTACATTTGATAGCAGTGCTAATACTAAAAGAATGTTTTTCATTTTCATATTTTTTATAGATTCGTTCTTTTTTAAGCAATTCTAATGATTTTTTTTAACCTTTATTCCTAAAATAGCTTTGAAAAGTTTTTTAAGCAAATTAAAAAAAAACTCAAAAAAACCAAAAATAATATCTCTAACAATCACTTCCAATATTCCGCTAATAAATCCCAAAATTACTCTTATTATAACTTCCATAATCATGAATACTTATCTCATTATCTCAAAAACTATTTGTTTTAAGACAATGCTTGGAGTTGTTTTAGCTTTTCATTTAGTCTTTTAATAATAATGCCGTAAATCAGTCTATAATAAAGCCATATAAACCCGACACCTAAAAATACAGCTACAATATAACTTACTAAAAACACCAAGAACTTCGGCTCCGAAAATGAAACGTTTTGTACATAAGCCAAGTAAATAATTTCCGCCAAATACCCCAACATAATCACAAGAAACATCGCCAAATTAGTTAAGATAAAAGCATTTACTATTCTTCTAAATTTAATAATCTGAGTGATAAATTTCTTAAGATTAGATTCTACACTTATCTTTTGGTAACTGTAATAAAAGAGCAACACAAATAAAAGCGTAAGAAGGAGACTCACTCCTTTAATAAATAGCTCTATATTATGATAGTTTTCAATTAAATGTGTGCCTATTTTAATGTTCATTTTATTAAAAACATTCAGCAAAGCTGGCTCCCTCCTAACGGAACAAAACCCATAGATATTGAAAGCCAATATTACAAGAAATTCAGCAACACCTATCCAAAAAATAGTTTTTACATAATTGCGAGATTTCCTATTCAGCATTTGTTCTATTTGCCGATTATCGTAAGTAGGTTCAGGCTGTTCTTTCCAAACCTCTTTCATTTTATCTATATCAAAATTAGGCATATTGTTCCATTAGTGTTTTTAAAGTTTTTTTAAGGCGGTTCATCTTCACCCTTGCATTAACCTCCGTTATCCCCAGAGTTTCTGCAATTTCTTTGTAAGACAATTCATCCAAGTACATCATTACAATGGCTCGCTCTACTTCGGGAAGCTTTTTTATCACTTTATAAAGAAGCTCTATCTGCTGCCTTTGTTCATTCTGATTATCTTCAGGAGTATTATAAAAACCTTCGTTAAGCTCGTTAGTTTTAGGTAATTTTGAGGACTTTCTAAAAAGTGTAATGGCTGTATTTAAAGACACCCGATACATCCAAGTAGATATTTTGGACTGACCATTAAAAGAATCAAAAGAACGCCATAATTGTAGCACAATTTCTTGAAACAAATCCTGCTCGTCTTCTAGCGTATTGGTGTACATTCTAGAAACTTTAATGATAAGCCCTTGATGGATTTTAATAAGTTCCGAAAAGTCTTTTTCTTTTTGAGACATTACTACTTTTATCGGCACGAAGATAACAAATTACCCCAATATATCTCATATCTAAATCAATAAAAAAACAGACCAATTTCTTAACTGGTCTGCCTTCTGTATTTATAAATATAAAATTTTAATGTTTTACTGTTGCTACTTCTTCTGGCTTATGTTTATGCTTAAACATCACCGCAAAAAGAACCGTAATTATTAAGGCATATATCGCAAATACCAGCCATATCTCGTGCCACATTTTATTCCCCGAAGCATCTAAAAAGAACGCATCTATCATTTTACCACTCACTACACTACCCATAATCGCCCCAAAGCCATTCGTCATCATCATAAACAACCCTTGTGCAGAAGAACGAATTTTCTCGTCTGTTGTCGCCTCTACGAATAACGAACCCGACACATTAAAGAAGTCAAACGCCATACCGTACACAATACACGATAGAATAATAAGCACCAATCCAAAGCCTTCTGGAGTACCATAAGCAAAGAACCCAAAGCGAAGTACCCACGCCCCCATACTCATCAACATCACTTTTTTGATGCCAAATTTCTTTAAGAAAAACGGTATTGCTAAAATGAATAACGTTTCTGATATTTGAGAAATAGACATAATAATGGTAGAACGCTCTACTACCAAGCTATTTTTGTATAATGGATTTTTACCAAAGTCTGATAAAAAAGTATCTCCATAAGCATTCGTAAGTTGTAACGCGGCACCCAAAAACATAGAGAACAAGAAGAACAACGCCATCTTATAACTCTTAAATAGTTTAAAAGCATTGAAGCCCATTTTCTCTTGCCAAGAAGCCTCTTTAGGAATCAAATTCTGTGGTGGACATTTTGGAAGTGTAAAGGCATAAACACCCAACAACACCGCTACTATCGCCGCAATATAAAACTGATTTTCGGACGCCTTATTTCCTGTAAGATTGGTAGCCCACATCGCTGCGATAAACCCAACTGTTCCCCAAACTCTAAGGCTAGGAAATACCTTAACCACATCATAATGATGCTCCTTAAGAATATGATAATTGATTGAATTGGACAACGCAATTGTAGGCATATAGAATACCATCGCTACCAACATTACCCAAAAAAAAGCCGTAGGGTCTGAAGCATGAGGCAAATAGAAAAGCGTCCCCGCATACGCAATGTGTAATATCCCGTAAAGTTTTTCAGCGTTTATCCACCTGTCTGCTACTATCCCAGCCAAAGTAGGCATAAAGATAGAGGCAATCCCCATTGTGGAGAATATAACCCCAAACTCTGCACCTCCCCATTGCTTAGTATCAAACCAAAAAGTAGCCATCGTAATAAGCCAAGCCCCCCAAACGAAATACTGTAAAAAATTAAGTACAGTAAGTTTTAGTTTTATATTCATTTTAGTATGTTTAGTCTATTGGTCTTTGTCGTTTCTTAATCTCTTCTTGCAACTGAAAAGCCAAGTCAAAATCTTCGTTTTTCACGGCTTCGTCTAGTTGCATTCTTAACTCTTCTAAAGATACTCTATTATCCCGTTTTTCATTATGAAATTCTGTAACTATATCCTCCTCTTCACTTAATTGTTGTATCTCTAAAAGAATACCTGCTTCTTCCAAAACCTCCTTAGTGGTATAAATAGACACCCCGAATCTTACCGCCATTGCTACTGCATCAGAAGTTCTCGCATCTAAGAACAAGGTTTCCCCTGTAGAATTATTTTTAAAATGGATATGAGAAAAGAAAACACCATCTATAATTTGATAAATTACAATATATTCTAAACTATAATTGGTATCTCTAATAAAACTAGCAAACAAGTCGTGCGTAAGAGGACGAACAGGTTTTAAATCTTTCTCCAAAGCTAAAGATATAGATTGAGCCTCAAAACTACCTATTACTACCGGTAATTTTATAGAACTCTCCACCTCTTCTAAAAGCAAAGCATAAGCCCCCGATTGTGTTTGGCTGTAAGAAATACCTCTAATAACTAGCTTTTTATAATCCATAGAGCAAAGATATATAAAAAACACCATACCTTTGAACAAGTATGGTGCCTTTTCTTTAATTTTATGATAAAATTTAGGCTTCTTTTATCGCTTTTATTTTTTCGGTAAGAGCAGGTATCACTTGGAAAGCATCGCCTACCACACCGTAATCCGCAGATTTAAAGAATGGTGCTTCTGGGTCATTATTGATAACCACAATGGTTTTAGACGAATTAACCCCAGCCAAATGCTGAATAGCTCCAGAAATACCTATTGCAACATACAAATTAGGTGCTATCGCTTTACCTGTTTGTCCCACGTGCTCAGAGTGAGGTCTCCAGCCAATATCAGAAACTGGTTTAGAACAAGCAGTAGCTGCTCCTAAAACTTGAGCTAACTCTTCTACCATTCCCCAATTTTCAGGACCTTTCATTCCTCTACCTGCTGAAACCACTACTTCAGCTTCTTTAAGGTCTAATTTTCCAGAAGACTGTTCATGGCTTACCACTTTTATATCTGTATTAGCCACACCTAAAGTCTTCTCTTCCTCTGAACCTGAAACTGGATTTTCTTTTACTCCAAATGCATTTTGGGAAACCGTTAATATCACATTACCATCAGCTTTGGCTACCATAAAAGCCTTTCCTGAAAAAGCTTTTCTTTTAACCTCTAAAGGTGTTACCGAAGTAGGTGCTTCTACCACATTAGTAATGAGAGCACTATTTTTAAGAACTGCCAACATCGGTGCAACAGAAGCCGCATCAGTAGTATGTGGAAAAACCACTACTCCATCTACTACTTCCGCTATAGCTTTAGCATAAGCTTTCGCACTGAAAGATTTTAATCCTTCATCTTTAATATGGATAACTTTCTCTGCTCCATATTTATATAACAATTCTGAACTATCTGTAGCATTGATGCTTACTGCCGTTACGTTAGTTCCTGCTTTATCTGCTACAGCTTTAGCGTAAGATACCGCTTCAAAAGCTGCTTTTTTATAAACACCGTTTATATTTTCTGTATATACGAATATTGCCATTATTTTTGTTTTTATATGTTAAATTATTATTATGATAACTCCCTTAGATTACCTTCGCTTCTTCGTGAAGAGCCTTTACAAGGGCATCTAAATCGTCTGGTGAGAATAGCTTAACAGAAGCTCTTGGCGGAACACTATCAAAAGACACTGCGCTTACCTTTACTTCGTTTTGAGACGGTTCTTGCACATTAAGAGGTTTAGTTCTTGCAGACATAATACCTCTCATATTTGGAATAATGAGTTCTTTTTCGTCCACTAAACCTTTCTGACCAGCAACTACTAGTGGAAGTGATACAGAAACCGTTTCCTTACCACCATCAATTTCTCTTACTGCGGTAACTTCAGAACCGTTTACCTCTAACCCAACACAAGCATTAACGAAAGGTTGGTCTAAAAACTGAGCTAACATTGCTGGTACGGCTCCGCCGTTATAATCAATAGACTCTTTACCGCAAAGTACCAAATCATAACCACCTTCTTTAGCTACATTTGCAATTTCTTTAGCTACCGAAAAACTATCCTGCGGCTCTGCATTGATACGGATAGCATCATCTGCACCTATAGCCAACGCTTTTCTAATAACCGCTTCTGTACCTGCATCTCCTACATTAACTACGGTTACTTTTGCTCCGTTTGATTGCTGTAATTTAATCGCTTTAGTAAGTGCAAACTCATCTAATGGATTGATAACCCACTGAATTCCGTTTTTATCAAAAGCTGATTTGTCCGCTGTAAAGTTGATTTTAGATGTAGTATCTGGAACACTACTGATACAAACTAATATTTTCATATTTCTTAATTTTTTATGTTTTATAAATCGTTGCTAATATAACAAGAATATACTATGCATGCATAACGTTTGGTATTAAAATTTATTTATTGCATAATTATTTATTTGGATTAGATGGTCTTACCTCTATTTTACTAGGTAAAGTGCGAGGATTCATTCTAAGTAAATCTACCACTATTTCCCCTAGGTCTTCTGGTTGAATCTTCCAAGAATCTTTATCCGAAGGTTCGTTACCATTAAAGTGAGAGGCTACAGAACCTGGCATAATAGTAGAAACTTTAATGTTATACTTTCTTAAATCTAACATTGCTGCTTGGGTAAAACCTACAAGACCAAATTTAGACGCATTATATCCTGATGCTTTTTCAAAAAAGTATGCCCCCGCCAAACTAGCAATACTAATGTAATATCCTTGTGTTTTCTTGAGGGACTCCACCGTAGCTTTCATCGTATGGAAAGCTCCTGTAAGATTAGTATCTATCATAGCATTCCATTCTTCTAAAGAAATTTCATCTACTGGTTTAAAGTAACCCAAACCTGCATTAGCTACCACTACATCTATATTGCCTAGTTTAGTTTCTATATACTTAACCACTTCTTGTTCTGCTTCAAAGTTTTTAACATCAGATACCACACCTATAATGTTGTCTTCATACTTTGATAATTCAGAAACCGCTTTTTCTACAGCTTCCTTACTTCTCCCACTAATAGCGACTTTCAATCCATTTTTCAAGAGTTCTTTTGCAATTCCAAAACCGATACCTTTAGTCCCTCCTGTGATATACGCTACTTTATTTTTTAAATTCATTTTTTTAGATATTTTTATTGTGCTTAAAGATAACTCTTTTCTTGTGAAAATAAAAATCATAAAGAATATCCCTTTAATTAAGCTATACCGCCCTATTTTAAGTAAAAAAATATTAGTAACTTTGCACGAGTTCATTATGGGTTATGCAAAAATTAGTTTTACTTTTTACTAAAGGAGGACTCCAATACCAAATCATTAGTGGTAAGGAAGTGCAAGAAGAAAAAGTTTTTTTTATCACAGAAGATTCCCCTAGCGATTACTTAATCAGGAAATTAGAGGGAATTCTAGACCTTCCTTCTATAGTAAATATAGATGTAATTTCTGCCCTCAATCATTTCACTTTGATGCCTTCTACTTTTTCTCAGCATGATGTCGCTCATCAACTTATCTCTTACAACGCTCTAGTAGATAAAGATAATGAGGAAGTAATGCTTTCTGTAAATAAGAAATATAGCGTCCAGTTTTATTATACGATGCCTGACCTATTTTATAAAAAAATTAAAAGTAAAGGTATTTCTACGCATTTTAATTTCTCTGGAGAAAAGTTCCTAAATACACTTGAAGCTGGGAATAAAAAGGAAATACATATCAATCTATATCATCATCAGTGTGAGTTTTTTGCTTTAGATAAAAAAAAGGTAATCCTTTATAACAATCTAGATGTAAATTCGGAGGTAGATTTTCTTTATTTCGTTATGTTTACCCTTAGCAAAATAGGATTTAATATTACAGACACTCAGTTCTATGTGTATGGAGAAACTACTGAAAACGAAACCTTTATATCAGAGCTTAGGAAGTTTGTCAAAAATTTAAAAGTAGTTTTTGATAACTTACCTCAAAAGAACTTCATTATGAGCTAAATACTCTTTAATAACGACTAAAATTATGTATAGAATTATCTCTGGAAAGTGGAAAGCTAAACGAATATTAGCCCCAAAAAATTTTGAAGTTCGCCCTACAACAGATTTTGCTAAAGAGGCTTTATTCAGCATATTAGAACATAGGCTAGAGCTACCTTACATCTCTGCATTAGACCTTTTCGCAGGGATTGGCTCCATATCGTTGGAATTAGCTTCTAGAGATTGCCAAGATATTACTTCGGTAGAGTTTAACCCTAAACACGCTGCATTTATACAATCTACAGCCCAGGAGCTAGATTTCGGCTTACAAATAAACGTCCAAAGGAGTGATGTTTTTGAATGGTTAAAAAAGAGTAGAAATCATACTAAATCATTCAATTTGATATTTGCTGACCCACCGTTTGATTTGCCCGAAAAAAAATATTACGATTTAATCAATCTGGTTTTAGACAGCCCTATTCTTGTCGAAAACGGACTTTTCGTACTAGAGCATCAAAGCCGAATGGTATTGGAACATCAGCACCTAAAAGAAACCAGAAAATACGGAAATGTGAGTTTCTCTTTTTTTGAAAAAGAAACCGTTTAAAACAAAATTAATTTACCTCAACTTAACTATCAAACTTCAAAATTGATTATTACAGTTGAGGTTTTTATTTTTGTACCGTTAGAAAAACCTGTATTTCATCATTCAAAAAAATACTTTAACTTTATACCTTAATTAAATTTCAAAAAAATGATACAACATTTAGATAATATCAGTCATAAAAATTCTTCTAATTTCTTCCTAGTGGCAGGACCTTGTGCCATAGAAAACGAGGATATGGCAATGAAAATAGCAGAACATATTGTAAAACTTTCGGACAAATATAAAATCCCTTATATCTTTAAAGGAAGTTTTAAAAAAGCCAATAGGTCTAGAATAGATTCCTTCACAGGAATAGGAGACGAGAAAGCTCTTGAAATTCTTAAAAAAGTAGGCGATACTTTCGGCATTCCTACGACAACAGATATTCACGAAAACGAACACGCCACTCTTGCCGCACAATATGTAGATGTATTACAAATACCTGCTTTCCTAGTAAGACAGACGGATTTACTCGTATCTGCTGCCAAAACAGGAAAATGCATTACTCTAAAAAAAGGACAGTTCCTCTCTCCCGAGGCAATGAAATTTGCAGTACAAAAAATAAAAGATTGCGAAAATGATAAAGTTGCCATTATAGAGCGAGGCAATTCTTTTGGTTATACCGATTTGGTAGTGGATTTTAGAGGTATCCCAACAATGCAAAATTACGCTCCTGTAATATTAGATGTTACCCACTCTCTACAACAGCCTAACCAAGAATCTGGTGTAACTGGTGGAAAACCTCAACTCATAGAAACCATTGCTAAAGCAGGGATTGCCGTAGGTGCAGACGGACTATTCATAGAAACTCACCCAGACCCTAAAAACGCAAAATCTGATGGTGCTAATATGCTTCCTCTAGAACAACTAGACTCGTTGTTAGCTAAACTTACCAAAATAAGAGAGGCTATTATTTAGTATCAAAATCATTAAAAATATCGCTTTTGAAAAAGATATATCTTATCTTAGCTGTATTGCCCTATCTAGCAGTAGCTCAGAAGACTAAAGAGATAGAAGAAGTGGTTTTCCAAAAGAGAACCAAGAAAAAAGTAACCGACCTTACCAACACCAGTATTTCGGCTAAAGAAGCACAACAAATTGCTTCTATTTCAGGTGGTATTGAAGGACTTATTAAAACTTTGCCTTCGGTAAACTCCAATACCGAACTTTCTTCCCAATATATGGTAAGAGGTGGAAATTATGACGAAAATTTAATCTACATCAATGATGTGGAACTTTACCGTCCTTTCCTCATTAGAAATGCCCAACAGGAAGGTATGAGCATCATCAACCCTGATATGGTTTCTACTGTTAATTTTTCTTCAGGTGGATTTGAAGCGAGATACGGCGATAAAATGTCGTCTACTCTTAATGTTTATTATAGAGAACCCGAAAAAACAGAACTGTCAGGAGAAGCCAGCCTTATTGGAGGTAGGCTAACGCTAGGCGGTGCATCTAAAGATAAAAAATTAACCACCTTGATTTCAGGGCGTTATCGTAATACCAATCTGGTACTTAACACGCTAAATGAAGATACAGATTTCAATCCTCAAAACTTTGATATTCAAACCTTCATCAATTACCATATCAATCCTAAATGGCAATTATCTTTCATTGGATATTATGCTAAAAATGACTACACGATGCTTCCCAAACAACGAAAAGTTAATTTTGGGACTTTGCAAACCCCAATGACGCTTACCGTGTTTTACAATGGAAGAGAAAACGACACTTATAAAAATATGATGGGGACAGCTTCTGTTCATTTTAAACCTAATAAAAATTGGAGGTTTTCGTTAGATAATTTTGCTTATCAAAACCGAGAGAAAGAATATTATACCATCGCTTCTGCCTACGAATTACAGGCTTACAACCCTGCTACTGGAGAACCAACCGTTTCTTACGATATAGGTGGACAGATAGACCACGCTAGAAATGATTTATTAGTAAGAACTTTAGGAACTCAATTTAGGGCGAGATTTTCGCCTGATGTAAATACTGATTATGAGGTAGGAATTAAATACGAAAAAGAATTTCTACAAGACTATACCAATGAATGGCAACTTGCCGACTCTTTAGGGTACAGTACACCTAGAGCCTCTGCAGTTATTGGACAGCTAGACCCATCGGACTTAAAGTTAAAATTCAATATTAGAGGTCAAAATGAAATACAGCCTAGCCGACTTTCAGCTTATGTACAGGCTTCTAAAAAATTCTTTTGGCAAACACACAAAGTTTTCATCAATGGAGGTATTAGGACTCAACATTGGAGTTTTAATAATCAAACCATTGTTTCTCCTAGATTACAAATAGCCATTAAGCCCGATTGGGATGCGGATATGCTATTTAGACTAGCAGGAGGCGTTTACTACCAAGCTCCTTTTTATAGAGAAATAAAGGATTTGGAAGGTAATTTTAATTCTAACATAAAAGCCCAACAGTCTTTGCAACTTATTTTAGGCAACGACTACGAATTTCAATGGAAAGACCGACCATTTAAGCTCACTACGGAAGCCTATTATAAAAAGATGAACCACCTTATCCCCTACTATGTGGATAATGTACGTATAAGATATTCTGGGCAAAACAATTCCGAAGGTTATGCCTATGGTATAGATACAAGGTTATTTGGCGAGTTTGTTCCCGGAGTAGATTCTTGGCTGTCTTTAAGCTATGCTAGAGTATTTGAAAATATTGATAACAAAGGCTATATCCCAAGACCAACAGACCAAAGATTTAGGGCTGCTATGTTCTATCAAGACTATATGCCTAAATTCCCTAGTATGAGAGTTAATCTTACTTTAATCTACGCTAGTGGATTACCTAACGGAGCGTCTGTTTTTGCCGACCCTTATCAATATCAAAAAACACTCCCTGCTTACAAAAGGGTGGATATAGGATTATCCAAAGTTTTTATAGACCAAAAAGACTTTAAAGCTCACGCTCCTTTTTGGCGAAATTTTAAAGAGTTGACTTTAGGTGTTCAGGTGTTTAATGCCTTCAACATCAATAATACCATTTCTAACCAATGGATTAACGATGCCAACACAGGCTACATTTACCCCGTACCTGTAAGACTTACAGGACGCTTCTTTAATGTAAAACTAGAGTTCAAATTGTAATCATAATACAAATGTTAGCAGCAATATCATGAAACAACGTCTACAAACACTTATTGTATTATTTTTCGTAATTTCTTTAAATGCTCAGAGTTCAAATTGGATTGAAATCAAGAAAAATTATTTTCAAAAAGTTATTATTGAGAATTCAAAGGAATTCTTGGCACAAAATGACAGTCTTGAAATATCAACATTCGAGGTTGAAGAAATGACAGGAAAAACCGAAAATTTTGAATTTGGAAAATTTTTATTTGGTGAAAAAATAGTTTTTGAAGATTTAAAATCAAAATTAGAAATAAAAGATTTTAATCCTAATCTTAAAAAAAACTCTGAATATTTAATTAAAATTGATATTCCAAAAGCAAAAGCTCTTGAGTATAATATTTATTTAAACGACTCAACAAAAATTGAAGAATTAAATAATCTCAAGGAATTTTTAAAAGAAAATTTTCAACCAGAAAAAATAATTTATATTTCTAAAGAAGATGCTGCAAAAGAAGCAAAAAAACAACTTGGAATAGCTACAGATTTATTTGAAGAAAATATTTTTCCTGCAAGTATTGAAATCACTACAAAAAACCGTATTAATCTCAAAGAATTAAAAGAAAAATATCCAGAAATAATTGACGATATAACAAGTAATGAACCTCAAATTAAGTCAATGACTTTAAAAATAAAAACTTAAAAGATACTGCTACTAATATAGTATTTGCAAAAGGCAGAATTTAGGGAATAATAGAAAATTTAGTGATATATGCTCGCAAAATACTTTTCATTACCACAATTTTGTTTAATCTAGCAGTGTTAAAAAAGGTATCTCGTTTTATAATGAGATACCTTTTTTACTCTTTTAAAGTTTTTCGGCTACGAATTTAGCGGTCTTAGACTTTTTATCTTTTGCTAAATCTTCAGGCGTTCCCGCAAAAACCACTTCTCCACCATACTTACCTGCGTTAGGGCCTATATCTATTATCCAATCTGCCGACTTAATAATATCTGGCTGATGCTCTATAACCACTACGGAATGCCCCAACTCTATAAGAGCCTGTAATGAGGTTAATAATTTCTGTATATCGTGAAAATGAAGCCCTGTGGAAGGTTCATCAAAAATAAAAAGCGTTTTCTCCGTAGTTACACCCTTCACTAAAAACGAAGCCAACTTTACCCTCTGGGCTTCTCCACCCGAAAGCGTAGAAGAACTTTGTCCCAATTTAAGATAGCCTAGACCAACTTCTTGCAATGGTTTTAGTTTGGTAACTATTTTATCTTGCTTATTATCATTAAAGAAATCAATCGCTTCATCTACTGTCATTTGTAGAATATCTGCAATGTTTTTCTCATCAAATTTAACTTCCAATATCTCGGACTTAAATCTTGCTCCTTTACAATGCTCACATTCTAGTTCCACATCTGCCATAAATTGCATAGATATGGTAATAACGCCCTCTCCTTTACACTCATCACATCTCCCACCATCTACATTAAACGAAAAGTGCTTAGGCTTTAAATTCATAGTTTTAGAATGACGTTGCTTAGCGAACAAATCTCTAATATCATCATAAGCCTTAAGATAGGTTACCGGGTTAGACCTAGACGATTTTCCGATAGGATTCTGGTCTATCAATTCGATATGCTTCACAAGTTGAGGCGGAAATTCTACATAATCATAGTCGCCTTTTTTACCTCCCATTCCTAACTGGATTTGAATATCGTTAGCCAAAACCTCTTTCATCAATGTAGATTTACCAGAGCCCGACACTCCTGTAACCACCACCAAATTCTCCAAAGGAATATCAACATCTATATTTTTAAGGTTATTTTGTCTTGCTCCTTTGATATTGATGAACGATTTAGCCTTCCTTCTCCTTTTTGGCACTGCTATTTCTAGCCTTCCTGTAAGATATTTAGAAGTTAAAGTATCAGCTTCTTTGAGGTCTTTAAAATCGCCTGCGAAGACCAGCTCTCCCCCAAGAAAACCTGCTTCTGGACCTATATCTATAATATAATCTGCGGCACGCATAATATCCTCATCGTGTTCCACAACAATAACGGTATTGCCTAAATCTCTTAAATTCTTTAGAACTTCTATTAAATTCTCGGTATCCTGTGAATGTAGCCCAATGGAAGGCTCGTCCAAAATATAAATAGACCCAACCAAAGAACTCCCCAAGCTAGTCGCTAAGTTAATCCTTTGACTTTCTCCACCTGACAAAGTATTAGAAGTACGGTTCAACGTTAAATATCCCAAGCCTACTTTTAACAAAAACTCTAGTCTAGTAGTAATTTCGTAGAGTAGCCTTTTAGCAATTTCTTGCTCGTGTTTGGTAAGTTTAAGATTCTTAATTAAAGGCAGAAGTTCGTCCAATGGTAATTCCATTAACGATTGTATATTATGCCCTCCCACTTTTACCCATTCGGTTTCTTTTCTTAATCTTAGACCTTCGCAGTCAGGACATTTGGTTTTACCTCTGTAACGAGAGAGCATCACTCGGTATTGTATCTTATACAAATTCTCCTCCAGCATACGGAAAAACTGGTCTATACACGGAAAGTTTTTAGCTCCCGTTCCTCTCCATAAGAGTTGTTTTTGCTCTTTAGTAAGTTCAAAATAGGGTTTATGGATTGGAAAATCTGGAGCGTTTTTGATAAAGTGCATTTTCCACTCGCTCATCGTTTCTCCTTTCCAACAGGCCACGGCATCTTCGTAAACCGAAAGCCTTTTATTAGGAATTACTAAATCTTCGTCTATCCCAACTACTTTACCATAACCCTCGCAAGTAGGACACGCTCCGTAAGGATTATTAAAACTAAAAAAATGAAGGTTAGGTTCTAAAAACGAAATCCCATCAGCTTCAAAAAGGTTAGAAAAATGTTTTATATTTTGAGTTTCAATATTTTTTAAAGCACAAGAGCCGTGCCCCTCGTAGAACGCCGTCTGGATAGAATCTGCTAAGCGTTGCAGAAAATACTCTTCGTCCTCGTAAACAAAGCGGTCAATAACCAAATTAAGCAACATCTCTTTTTCAGGAACGAAGCCAAAACTCTCTAAATCTTCTATTTCAGCAATATTTCCGTTAATTTCTAATCTAGTAAATCCTGAAACTTTTAGCGTATTTAATAGTGATTTAAAATCACCATCAGCAAAAGAAAGCGGTGCTGTGAGTAGAAACTCTTGATTAGGATTTTCTTCTATGTAAGTAATAACATCAGAAATGCTGTCCTTTTTCACCTCATCACCAGATACAGGCGAATAGGTACGCCCCACACGAGCAAACAATAATTTAAGATAATCGTAAATTTCGGTGGAAGTTCCTACTGTGGACCTTGGATTAGAAGAAATTACTTTCTGTTGTATGGCGATAGATGGTGCTAAGCCTTTAATATCGTCTATCTTTGGCTTTTCCAATCGTCCCAAAAACTGTCTAGCATAGGAGCTTAAACTCTCCACATAACGCCTTTGCCCTTCGGCATAAATAGTATCAAAGGCTAAAGACGATTTCCCACTACCAGACACGCCAGTTACTACCACTAGTTTGTTTTTAGGTATGAGAACATCTATGTTTTTAAGGTTGTTAAGATGTGCGTTTTTAACAAAAATATTATTTTTAATATTCATAAAATCCTTTGACTACATTAAAAAATTTAATAAAAAAGAAAAACTATCTATTTAAAAATATTCATTTCTTCTTTATAGATAGGGCTTTCTACTCCTAAAAAGTTAAGCACACTGTGAAATACATGGTTTTGAGAAAGCACCTCGTTTGGCTTTAATTTTTTATGACTATTATCCGACAACCAAACAATAAATGGTATTTCATACTGCTCTTTAGGTGCAATACTTAAAGGTACTCCGTGCATATATAAGTTTTTCTCTCCCAAAGACTCGCCGTGGTCAGAAACAAATAACATTGTACTTTTATAATCCTTTAACTCTTTTAAATTCTCGATAACATTATGTAAGATATAATCTGTATAAACAATCGTGTTATCGTAAGCGTTTACCAATTCTGTTTGAGAACATTTGCCCAACTCTACGCTATTGCAAACAGGTTTAAACACTTCAAATTTTGATGGATATTTTTGACTATAAGTAGGTCCGTGGCTGGTACTTGTGTGTAACACTACCAATACTTTATTCTTTTTACTTGCTAATATCTGCTCCTTTAATCCGTTTACAAGCACCTCATCATAATCACATTCGGGCTTGTTGCAGTCTTTCATTAGAGCTTCTTTGTTTTGATAATTTGCAATATGTAGTGGCGGTTCACCCCAGTTGGTCGTTCGCCAAATCACTTCTACATCGTTACGATATAAATAGTTGGGTAGTATTTCATACAAATCATCAGTATTGGTATGTTCTAAAATACATTTAACTCCTGCTGTGGTATAAGTGGCACAAGAATTAGCCTTAAAATGAAAAACATTACTCGTTTTTGATAGTAATGGATTGGTATTTTTATTATAGCCATAAAGCGAAAAATTCTGACTTCTCGCCGATTCTCCTATCACCAATACCACCACCGACTTTTCGTTGTCTTTTATCTTGGCATTCGGTAGCAAAATTTCCTTTTCATTCTTTTTATACTTGTGAATGTGATACAACGCCGTGTTCACACTATAAGACCAAGGCATTGCCAAACCACCTAACTGTTTAGAGTTTTTGTCTACCCAAAGCCAATTACTCGCGTTTACAAAAGCCATCACCACCATAAACAACAACGCCATCGCCATCGTCTTAGCAAACTGCTTGAAGGTGCTTGGGATAATTTTAGTCCTAACAATATAAATACTCGGCAAAATGCCTAACAGAACTAAATACAACACCAACTTAATTGAAAAGAAACTACTAGACTCTTCATAATTGGTATTAAATACATTGCTTATCATACTTTCGTCTATAATCACACCATAAGTAGTGATAAAATAGACTGAAACCGCATTGATAAGGAAGAATAACACTAATAAAAACTTACCCACAAAGCGTGATAAATACAAAAATAAATAGAATGCAAAAAAATTAGCCACTACCATTACCACCACTAAACTTGCAATAAGCAGCACTCCATTAAAACTTGTATAATCTATATTATTAACCACATAAGTGTAAAACGGAATGTGAAATAATAACAAATGTAACACACTCATCAAAAGTGCGAAGTGAGTTACTTTTAAACTACTTTTTAACATAGAGAAATCCTATTTTAAATAATGATATTACTAAACACACCAGTGGGAGATAAAACACCACTAAGCCTTCGGTAAAGATATTTTTTGAAATAATGATGATACAAGCTGTAAATAGTACCATAAAAATGGGAGAATACTTCTTATCAGCTATCCAACTCCAGATTTTATATTTTTGGCTAAAGAGTATTCCCAAAACTCCTGAAATATAACCTATAATACCACCAACAATAGTGTCAAGAGGATAATGAGCTCCCACGCCTACCCTTGTAGATACTAGCATTAAACCCATAATGATAATAAAGAAAGACCACAGCATCTTATAAATTAAATTCCTCGGCATAAAACTGAACATCAGCACTGTAAGTATCGTAAAAACAGTAATAGAATGTCCCGATGGCAAACTGCTATGCCCCGTAAGTTTTTCGCCAACAATGATGAAAGTATCAACATCAAACATTGCAGCTGGTCTTGGCACTGAAAATAAATTTTTAAGCCCTTTTGAAAATAAAAGCGAAACAAGCGATGCCGAAATCAAAGCCTCCCAGAGTTTCGGAGCATAAATAATGAAAATACTCAAACACGATAAGAATACCAACGCATTTCCGAATTGTGTAAGATTTATCATCAAACTAGGATATTGCCCCAACTGATGATTGATATAAAGAAATACTTCCTTCTGAACTGCAACATAACCACTGACAGACAAGGATTCTTGACTCCAAAGAAACAAGGCTATCATCAACAACAAGGCTGCCGGCAAATAAAGAAATGAAACCACTACCTTAGATTGGTTCTTTACGACATTTGTATTCATTACCATTACTAAATCTATTCTGGCAAAGATACAGATATTTTTATCCTTATGAAATTTTGTATTGTATTACAATCTAACCTAAAGTAGTGGTTCATTAGTAGCTCTTATGCCTTAACATTTATTACGACTAGCTTCTAACGAATTTTGCCAAACTTTCTAATAATTGCGGTTTATCCTCTAAGGCAATCTTGGCAATGCTATAAAACTCTCTCACCCACTTATCCACCTTTGTTAGTGCTTCGTTTTTATCTTTGGTGGCTTGTTGGCTTTCGCCTTTTTCTTGAATGTAGGCAGCATAGGCTTTTTCGGTTTTAGTGAGCTGTGCTAATTGTGCCTCAATGGTAGTTTCTGTAACTTTGAGCCTTTGGAGCGGAGTGCGAAGGCTTTCTTCTGCCTTTAGTGTGTTATAGAATACCCCAATGTTTTCTAGCAAAGAGGCAAGGGCATAAGGCGGACGCCCTTTAAGACGTAAGTTATTCAGCACCTCTGGGTTTTCTTTGTAGATGATGCGTGCCTTCTTTCGGTCGGTAGCATAGGTTGCATTAAGTAGGTCTAGCTCTTGCTTAAAGTTGGCGTAGGCTTGGGTTTCTTCCTGCCCCTCTCGAATGTTAGTTTGGTAGAGATTTTGGGCTTGTGTGTAGAGGGCTTTTCCTTTTTCTATTTCATCTTTGGTGTAGCCATATTCCGCCAATTCGGTGGCAAGAGGAGTGCCTTCTGTGAGATTGTTAAATAAAATACCAATGTTTTGTAAACTCTTCTGTTCGCTGATATACTTGCTCATATTCTTCTATTTTTAATAATTTTATAATTTTTCTATCTGTTTTTTGAATTATCCATCGTTGGTTTCTATTTCTACCTGGTTAGTTTCTATATCTGCTCAGTTAGTTTAGTTATCTGCCTAGTTGGTTTCTATATCTGCTTGGTTGGTCTGGTTACCTGCCTAGTTGGTTTCTGTATCTGCTCGGTTAGACTTTATTTTTATATTGAAGTATCGGTTATCTGCTTATTAGTTGCGTTAAAGATAAAAATTTTTCTGTAAATCTGTAAGAAATAAACTTAAAATAATTATCAAATGCTACCTCGTTACTATTGTCTTGCTTTATTTTTAGTTTTAATCCTGTCACGAATCAGAAAAATCCCCTAGCTCCTCCCCCATAATCTCTCTGTTTTTTATTTAATTTCATAAATATAGCTTAACTTTGCTCCTTAAAAAAAATGGAATTTACAATCTCTACCATAGAAGAGTGGCAGGAAGTTATCCGCCAGATTTTGCCTCAACTGAAACACCCTATCCTTTTATTGAAGGGTAACTTGGGGGTTGGTAAAACTTCTTTCACTCAATTTTTACTAAAGGCACTTGGTAGTACCGATGAGGTTTCTTCTCCTACTTATGCTATTGTGAATGAGTATACTTGCCCGAAAGGCAACATTTATCACTTTGATTTATACCGAATGAAATCTGCCGATGAAGCCTTTGACATCGGTATTGAAGAATATCTGGAAACGGGGTTTTTGTCTATTATAGAATGGCCAGAAATCTACGAGACTGAACTTGAGGGACTCCACTACCACGAAATGAAAATAGAAAATATAGAAGGAGAAAGGCATATTGTGTTTAAATGATTCTTATATTTGCTTATATTTTTCATATACTGAATAATTCCTAATAACTATGAGTAGTACGATATTTACTCCATTTAAAGAAGAACAACTTCTACCAAAAGAAGAACGATTAGAAATTATAAAAAAAGGGCAAAGGCTTTTCATAGGTATTCCTAAAGAAACTTGCCTAAACGAAAAAAGGCTCTGCCTAACTCCCGATGCGGTGCAGGTTCTCACGCAAAATGGGCATCAGGTTATTATAGAAAGTGGGGCTGGTGAAGGCTCGTTTTTCACCGATTTGCAATACTCCGAGGCGGGAGCCATCATCACCAACGACCCTAAAGAAACTTTTGGGCAACAGCTTGTGCTAAAGATAAATCCTCCTACAGAAGAAGAAATTGAGTATCTAAAACCGTCTTCTTTTCTAATTTCAGCGTTACAAGTTAATCTTCAGACGCCTCATTATTTTAAAAAATTAGCCGAAAGAAAAATCACTGCCATTGCTTTTGAATTTATTAAAGATGAATACCAGCAGTTGGCATTAGTAAGATTGATTGGCGAAATTGCGGGCAATGTTGCTATTCTTTATGCTTCGGAACTTTTGGCACAGTCCAACGGCTTGATGTTAGGCGGTCTTACAGGCGTAAGACCTACCGAAGTGGTGGTTTTAGGGGCGGGTATTGTAGGTGAGTTTGCGGCAAAAACGGCTATTGGACTTGGGGCTAATGTTAGGGTTTTTGATAACTCTCTGGCAAAGCTAAGACGACTGCACAACTTTATAGATAATAGAGTTTCTACCTCGATTATAGACCCTAAAGAGCTAACGAAAAGCCTTAGAAGAGCCGATGTTGTAATAGGAGCCTTGCAAAGGCACAATCTGCCTCCTGTTGTAACGGAAGAGATGGTACAACTGATGAAAAAGGGCAGCGTTGTTATAGACCTTACCATTGATTACGGTAAATCTATTGAAACCGCAGAACTAACTACCCAAAGCAACCCTATTGTTATAAAACACGAGATTGTTCATTCTGGAATTCCGAACCTAACGTCTAAAACGCCTAGAACTACTACCAAAGCCATTAGTAATTTCTTCTTGAGCTATCTGCTACAGTCTGACCACGAAGGTGGATTGGAAACGATGCTCCTAAAAGATAGCAGTAGCAAAGATGCTATCTATATGTATAAAGGCCGACATACGAAGAAAATTGTTTGTGAAAAATTTGGATTAAACTACCACGATATAAACTTATTAACCTTCTAATGAGAAAACTCAAATTTTATTTAATAGGACTTATACCAGGATTTATTATTGTATTTTTTGTACTTAATCAGAAAGGAGTGAGTTGTAGTGGCTACCTTCCTAACAGCCGTGTAATTGCAGAAACACTGTCTAAAGAGTTCAGCTACTCCGAAGAGTTCAAGGTTCAAATGCAACATCTACAAATCACCGAAAGTTTTTTAAAAGATAGCCTTATTACCCACGGCGAGATAAACTTCCAAAAGAGTAATGCTCAAAAAAAGCCTTGCCCTTCTTATCTACTCTACTATCCTAAAAAAAATCCGATGTACGAAATCAGTTTTGAAAAATGTGAGAAAGAAGCTCGTTTCTTTAACCTTAAATCTCTTAAATAATGGTTGTAGGACTAATTGGCGTTGGGCTAATTGGCGGCTCAATGGCTCTAAAACTGAAAAGTAAAAACACTTCAATACAAATATGTGGTACAGATAACTCCACTGACCACCTCAACGAAGCCCTAGCATTGGGCATCATAGATGAAGCTGATGATTTGGAAAATACGGTAAAAAAGGCTGACCTCATCATCATAGCGATTCCTGTAGATGCTACCCAAAAGATACTACCTAATGTATTGGATTTACTAGACCAACATCAAACCGTAATGGATACTGGTTCTACAAAATTGGGAATTGTAAATGCTATCAAAAATCACCGAAATAGAACTCGTTTCGTAGCTTCGCACCCTATGTGGGGGACGGAAAACAGCGGACCTAAGTCAGCCCAATTAGACTCTTTTTCTGGCAGAGTAGCCGTTCTTTGCGATGCTGAAGATTCTGCAAAAGACGCTGTGGAAAAAGTATCCGAAGTTTACCAACTTTTGGAAATGAACCTCGTGGAAATGACTTCCGAACAGCACGATATACACACGGCTTATATTTCGCACATTTCACACATTACCTCTTATGCTCTAGCCAATACGGTTTTAGAGAAAGAGAAGGAAGAAGATACTATTTTCCAGTTAGCCAGTTCGGGATTTTCTAGCACGGTAAGGTTAGCAAAATCTCACCCCGAAATGTGGGTTCCTATCTTTAAACAAAATAAAGAGAATGTACTAGATGTACTTAATGAGCATATTTCTCAATTAAGAAAATTTAAAGCCGCATTAGAGAAAGAAAATTATGATTTCCTAGAAGAACTCATCAAAAATGCTAACAGAATAAGAGGTATTTTGAAATAAATTTTTAATAATGATTATTAACTTTAAACTTCTCTATATATTTTCCTTTATCATCAGCACCCTAGGGATTGTTGCGTTCTTTGGTGATTTTGGTTTTAACCAATCTAAAGATTCTAGAATGATGTTTGATGGCTACTACCACTTCGCTATTGCTATAGGACTCATTTCCACTGCTGCCAGATATTATGAGAAAAGAACTTCTGTTAATCGGAAAGCTTTCATTTTTGATTTAGCTACGGTAATATTTACGGTGGTTATTTTCTACTTTCATTTTTTAAGCCCATTGTACGGTAGCCTAGACCGTTTTTTTGAAAGTAGATATTGGGTTATTATGGCAGTGGTATTTACTTTTATAAGAGAGTTTTCGGATTTGAAAATCAATTTTAAAAGGACGATACTCAATCCAGCCCAATTATTCATCAGTAGTTTTATTGTGATTATACTAATGGGAGCTTTTCTGCTCACGCTCCCCAAAGCTACCACACACGGGATTTCGTTTTTAGATGCTTTGTTTACCTCTACTAGTGCGGTTTGTGTTACGGGCTTATCGGTACTGAATACAGGCAGTGACTTTACAACTTTTGGTAAACTTATCATTATTATTTTAATTCAAATTGGAGGTTTAGGAATTTTAACTTTCGCAAGTTATTTTAGCTACTTTTTCAAAGGTGGCACTTCTTACGAAAACCAATTGGCTCTAAGCGATATGACGAGTTCAAAAAAACTCAGCGATGTGTTCTCTACTCTAAAAAACATTATTCTCATTACTTTTGGAATAGAACTCTTCTCTGGAGTTTTGATATATACAAGTGTAAGCTCCACTCTGTTTACATCGGAGTTTCAACATATCTTTTTTTCTGTTTTTCATTCTGTATCTGCCTTTTGTAACGCAGGGTTTTCTACTCTAGATGCTAATCTTTATGATAGTGCTTACAAATACAACTACTATTTACATTTAGTTGTTATTTTTACTTTTGTTTTCGGAGGTTTAGGCTTCCCTATCGTGGTAAATATCATCAATTATATTAAATATAAAATCGCCCATATAAGTCCATTCTCCGAACAAAAAAGAAGGTACAGACCTTGGGTATTAACCTTAGATAGCCGTATCACTTTGGTAACTACCGTATCTCTCACAATAGTTGGTACTATTATTTTTTACATTTTAGAATATCACAACACTTTAGCAGAACATGAAGGTTTTGGGAAATTCGTAACCGCTTTATTCGGTGCTACTACACCTAGAACGGCAGGGTTTAACACCATTAACAATGCCTCTATGTCCTTCCCTACCATTATGGTTATATTTTTACTTATGTGGGTAGGAGCTTCGCCACAATCTACCGGTGGTGGTATTAAAACAAATACTTTTGCCATAGCGTTCCTCAATGTGTTAAGCCTTGCCAAAGGCAAATCTAAAGTAGAAATTTTCCGAAGAGAAATCGCTGATATTTCTATACGAAGAGCCTTTGCTATTATGACGTTATCTCTTATGGCGATAGGATTGGGCGTGATGCTCATTACTTTTTTTGACCCAGACAAAAACCTTCTAGATATTTCTTTTGAATGTTTCTCTGCTTATAGTACCGTAGGACTAAGCTTAGGCATTACCGCCTCTCTAAGTGAAGCCTCTAAAATGGTACTCATAGGCATTATGTTTGTGGGGCGTATCAGTATGTTGTCATTAGCTATTGCTATAGTTAAAAAATCTAAGTATAAAAATTATAGCTATCCAAAAGAAGAAATAACCATAAATTAAAAACGAAATGAAATATATTATAGTAGGATTAGGAAACTTTGGAGCTTCTTTAGCCCAAAAACTAACGGCTCAAGGCAACGAAGTTATCGGGATAGATAATAGTGCCGCCAAAGTAGATGCCTATAAAGAAAAAATATCGCATACCATCTGTATGGATTCTACCGATGAATTTACCGTTTCGGGACTTCCCATCAAAGAGACAGATATTTTCGTGGTTGCCATTGGCGAAGACCAAGGCGCTAATGTAATGACCACCGCTCTACTTAAAAACTTACAAGTGAAACGACTCATCAGCCGTGCCATCAATCCTCTGCACGAAAAAGTATTACAAGCCATCGGCGTTGATGAAATAGTACACCCTGAAGAAGAAACAGCAGAAAGATGGGCGAAAAAATTATGCCTAAGCAATATTGTAGATTCTTTTGAGTTGAATCAAGAATACAGTATCATAGAAGCTAAAGTACCAGAGGAATATATTGGGAAGACCATTCGTGAAATAGATTTCCGCCAAAAATACAACTTAGTTGTACTCACTATTATAAGAAAAGTAGAAGTTAAAAGTCTTTTAGGCAAAACCAAAACAGAAAACAAAGTACTAGGTGTGGCAGCTACAGATACTCTACTAGAAACTAATGATATACTAGTAATTTATGGTTCTAACAAAGATTTAAAAGGTTTTTTAAAACAAAAAATGGATTAAAAAATGAAACTTGGTAGAGATTTAATCAAACGAATTAAAGCCGCTCCTCTAGAAGGAGAAAATGCTCATAAAATTTATGCTCCACCCCAAAGACCTCTCTACTCCTATGACGAAATAATGGTTAAAAAACCAAAGTTAGCTGCTGTTAACATTTTACTTTATCTCAAAAATAACCAATGGCATATCCCACTTATGGTAAGAACAGCTAATGTTAATGACAAACATAGTGGACAAATCTCTTTACCTGGTGGAAAAAAAGAAGTTTCTGATGAAACATTTGCCCACACCGCTCTGCGTGAAACTACAGAGGAACTAGGCATTATTCGTCCTTACTTGAGGTTGATACGAAGTTTAAGTCCGTTGTATATTCCGCCTAGTAATTTTTATGTTCATACTTATGTTTCGTATACTAAAAAAAATCCAAAATTCACTCTACAAGAATCTGAAGCCCAAGAGCTGATAGAACTACCTCTATCCTTACTTTTAGACCTACCAAAACAACCCTCTAAAATTTTATTTGACAAACATATAGAAGTCCCTGTGATACAATATAAAAACTATAATATCTGGGGAGCCACCTCTATGATTTTGTACGAGTTTAGCCAGTTGTTAAAAAATATGTAAATTTGCACGCTAAACACAGGCGTAACCGATGGCAAAAAAAACAATATTTACCGATTCATTCGGGAATTTATACTTTCTTAAAAGATTTATTATTTTCATTTTAGGGATAATATCTTACAGAAGGTTCAACGGATTTAATAAACTTAAAATATCAGGTACTGAACATTTGGTAGACTTACCAGAAAGTAATGTTTTGTTTGTATCTAACCACCAAACCTACTTTGCTGATGTTGCAGCTATGTATCACGCTTTTTGTGCCGTAAATAATGGTTATCATAATACGATAAAAAATCCTGTTTACTTACTTAATCCTAAAGTAGATTTCTACTATGTGGCCGCTGAAGAAACGATGAATAAAGGTATCCTTGCCCGAATTTTCAAACTGGCAGGTGCTGTAACAGTAAAAAGAACTTGGCGCGCCGAAGGTAAAAATATCAATCGTATGGTAGATATGAGTGAGGTAGAAAACATCATTAAAGCTTTGGATAACGGTTGGGTAATCACTTTCCCACAAGGGACAACTTCGGCATTTGCACAAGGGAGAAAAGGAACTGCCAAATTGGTAAAACAACAACGCCCTATTGTAATACCTATCAAAATCAATGGATTTAGAAGGGCTTTTGACAAAAAAGGGCTTAAAATTAAAGTAACAGGCGTAGAACCAACTATGGAATTTAAACCTGCTCTTGATATTGATTATGAAAACGAATCTGCACAAGAGATTTTACAAAAAATAATGGAAGCTATAGAACAAACTCCTGAACATAATATCCTCCACGAATACGACGAGGAACTGAAACGAAAAAAAGAAAAAAACTATGGCGAAAGTCATTAAAATCTATCCCGAAAATCCCCAAGAAAACCTTATAAAAGAGGTAATTAAAACCTTAGATAATGGGGGGCTAATCATTTATCCTTCCGATACAGTTTACGCCTTGGGGTGCGACATCAATAACATTAAAGCAATGGAAAAACTAGCTTCTCTAAAGAAAATAAAACTAGAGAAAGCTCATTTTTCTATTATTTGTAACGATTTAAGTCATCTTTCGTCTTTCACTAAACCTATTGACAATTCTGTTTTTAGATTATTAAAAAGTCATATTCCTGGACCGTTTACCTTTATTCTAGAAGCTAATAAGAATTTACCTCTTTCTTATAAAGGTCATAAAACCGTTGGTATTAGAGTGCCAGACCACCCTATTCCGCAACTTATTGTAGAAAAATTAGGCCGTCCTATTGCTTCCACTTCTATAAAAGACGACGATGAAATTATAGAGTATTCCACAGACCCAGAACTTATCGCTGAAAAGTATGACCACTTAGTGGATATTGTCATTGATTCAGGCTATGGTGATAATGTGGCTTCTACCATTGTAGATTTAACTTCTGGTATTGCAGAAATCATTAGACAAGGTAAGGGCGAACTCTAATATTTATCGCCCCACTTTTTAGAAATTTGTTCTTTTATTTTTCTTTCGGTAGCATTATCTCCTGAACGATAAAAAGAAACTCCAGATAATTCTTCAGGAAAAAATTCTTGTGATACAAAATTTCCCTCGTAGGCGTGAGCGTAGCGGTAATTTTTACCATAGTCCATTTCTTTCATAAGTTTTGTAGGTGCATTTCTTAGGTGCAACGGCACAGGCAAATGAGTCGTTTTTGTCGCCATCGCCATTGCCTCATTGATAGCTTGATACGCTGAATTACTCTTAGGTGAGGCCGCTAAATAAATCACACATTCGCTAAGGATAATACGAGATTCTGGATAACCTATAACATTAACCGACTGAAAACAACTGTTAGCCATTGTAAGAGCGTTAGGGTTAGCCAAGCCTATATCTTCTGCCGCCAATATCAAAAGTCGCCTTGCAATAAACTTAATATCTTCGCCCCCCACGAGCATTCTCCCTAACCAATACAAAGCAGCATTAACATCGCTCCCTCTAATGGATTTTATAAAAGCCGAAATTACATCATAATGCTGCTCTCCATTTTTATCGTAAACAGGTACAGTTTCTTGTAAAACTTTCAGAATAGCCTCACTAGATAACTGGTTTTGTCCAGAACCTTTATACTGATTAAGCACCCACTCTACTGAATTGATGAGTTTTCTAGCATCTCCTCCCGAATATTGTATAAACCCTTGATTATCTTCAATAGTAAACTCTGTATTTTCATCTTGATTGAAACGAGCGACCGCAATAGTAGCTAATTCCTCCAATTTTTCGTAGCTCAATGGTTTTAAAACGTAAACTTGAGAGCGAGACAATAATGCAGAAACTACTTCAAAACTAGGATTTTCGGTCGTTGCTCCTATCAGAATCACCCAGCCTTTTTCCACAGCGTGAAGCAAAGAATCCTGTTGTGATTTGTTGAATCTATGGATTTCATCTATAAACAAAATAGGAGATTTACCAGAAAATAAGTGTTGTTTTTTAGCATCATCTATCACTTCTCTTACCTCTTTCACCCCACTAGAAACCGCAGAAAGTTTAAAAAATTTTCGTCCCGATTGCTCCGAAAGAATTTCTGCTAAGGTAGTTTTACCCGTTCCTGGAGGGCCCCATAAAATCAGAGAATTAAGCCGGTCGGTTTCCAGCATTTTTCTTATAGTTCCGTCTTTACCTGTAAGATGTTCTTGCCCAAGCATTTCATCTAAGGTTTTTGGGCGTAATTTCTCTGCTAAAGGAATATTTGAATTCAAAGTATGAGGCATTAAAATTATTTAAACTTGAAACAAAATTAAACTAATTTTCATTTTTTTAGTCTATTTTTGCAATGTTTTGAAAGCAAATTTTAATAACATATTGATTTTCCCCTTGGTAATTCTCATCAAGTTTTACCAAAATGCCATCTCTCCTTGGTTAGGAAATAATTGTCGTTATCAGCCCACCTGTTCACATTATATGCTACAAGCCTTGAGAAAACACGGACTTCTAAGTGGATTTTGGCTAGGTATAAAAAGAATTGGGCGATGCCACCCATGGGGAGGAAGTGGCTACGACCCTGTACCAGAAAAGAAACATAAAATAAACTAAAACATAATGACACCATTTTTATACACCACCTGGAATCCATCTAAAGGAATAGAGTTAGGTAATTTTTTCACTATTCACTATTACAGTCTAATGTTTGTTTTAGCATTCGGCTTAGGCTTTTTGATTATGAAAAAGTTTTTCAAGATAGACGGTGTAGATGAAAAATATTTAGAACCTCTATTTACATGGACTTTAGTCGGTACCATCTTTGGAGCGAGGTTAGGACATGTTATTTTTTATCAGCCTGAACTTTTTAAGGAAGATTTTTGGTCAGTTTTTCTGCCTATTCGTACGCAACCTAGCTTTGCCTTTACAGGTTTTTCTGGACTTGCAAGCCACGGAGCTGCCATTGCGCTTATACTTACCACGCTCTATTATAGTTTAAAAATCATCAAAAAAAATCCGTTTTGGGTCTATGATAGGTTAGGTATTGTAATTGCCTTAGCTGGTGTTTTCATTAGGATAGGAAACTTTTTCAATTCAGAAATTATCGGAAAACCAGCCCCAGAGGGTTCTCCTTTTGCCGTATTATTCCCTCAACAGAGTATGGAATATGGTGCAATTGTCCCTAGATACCCTACACAATTATTCGAGTCTTTTGGCTACCTATGTCTATTTATTTTACTCATTTTCTTATACTTTAAAACCAAAAAGAAATATCAACAAGGGTGGTTATTTGGTTTATTTTTGGCTCTCTTGTGGGCAATAAGATTTACTGTAGAATTTTGGAAAGAACCACAAGGTGATGAGTTTATTCAGTTTGCAGGGCTTAACACAGGTCAAATTTTATCTATCCCATTTATGATAGCCGGAGTAGCCATTATGTTTATATCAAAACGATTTAAAATTAGCAACAATTTATATAACTAACTATTAACATATTACATTATTTTAATAGATTTTATTTGTACTAAATCATAATACTTAACGATACGATTAACATTTTTGAATATCTTTGCACGAAGGAAAATGTAAAAATTATTATGGGATTTGTTAAAGAATTTAAAGAATTTGCTGTTAGGGGCAATGTTATCGACTTAGCTGTCGGTGTAATCATAGGGGGAGCTTTCGGAAAGATAGTGAACTCTCTTGTAGAAGATGTTATTACGCCTGCACTTCTGAGTCCAATGCTAGAAAAAATTGGAGCAGAAAATATAGCTCAATTATCTTGGAATGGTATTAAATATGGGAGTTTTCTTTCTGCAATTATTAGCTTTCTATGTATTGCTTTCGTACTTTTTGTGATGATTAAGGGCATTAACAAACTGAAAAAAGAGGAAAAAGTAGAAGAAGTTCCAGCTGGCCCTACACAAGAAGAACTTTTAGCGGAGATAAGAGATTTACTAAAAAAATAATTTCAAGAATATTTTTAAACCGCCATAAGGCGGTTTTTTTTATTTTTGCTCAATATTGTTATAATCTTGTATTATGTCTATAGAAACTAATTATACCCAACTTATATCACAAATTCCTAAAACTGTAAATCTTGTAGCAGTTTCTAAAACTTATCCAGTTGAAGATATACAAAAAATTTACAATTTAGGGCATAAAGTATTTGGAGAAAACAAGGTACAGGAGTTGGTTGCTAAACATACTAAGTTGCCAACTGATATACAGTGGCATCTTATAGGTCATCTACAAACCAATAAGGTTAAATATATTGCCTCTTTTGTACATACTATACAAAGCGTGGATTCGGAAAAACTACTACAGGAAATAGATAAACAAGCAAGAAAAAACAAGAGAATCATCAATATTTTACTTCAAGTTAAAATTGCAGAAGAAGATACCAAAACAGGTATGGAAGTTAATGAAGTAAAAGAGTTATGTGTTAAAATAAAACAAGGTGAATTTCCTAATATCAAGCTACAAGGATTGATGGGAATGGCAACTTTCACCAACGATGAAACACAAATTCGCAGAGAGTTCTCATTCTTAAAACAGATGTACAACCAACTTTCGCTCACTTATCAACTTAGCACCTTATCTATGGGTATGAGTGGTGATTTTCCATTAGCAATAGAATGTGGAGCTAATTCTATTAGGGTTGGGTCTGCTATATTTGGTATGAGAAATTATCAGTAATTTAGAATTTAAATAATTATCTTTGTTCTATGCAAAAAATATTAATCGTAGAAGACGAAAAAGCCATTTCAGGTTTACTTAAAAATATTCTTTCTGAGGAAGTTAAAGATTATGAAATTTTAGTAGCAGACGACGGATTAGAAGCTTATAAACTAATAGAAAAAGAAGATTTTTCTTTAGTAATATCCGATATAAAGATGCCCAAAGTATCAGGTACAGAACTTTTACAAAAAGCATTGGAAATAAAACCAGATACTGCTTTTGTGATGATTTCTGCCCACGGAGACATCAATACAGCGGTGCAATGCCTTAAACAAGGAGCTTACGACTTTATAGAGAAGCCTATAGACCTCAACCGACTCATCACGAGTGTGAGAAATACTTTGGAGCGAAAGGAACTAAAGACTTCTAATCAAATTTTAAAGAAGGAAAATACTCAACTTAAGAAAAAAGTAAATAAGAAATATCAAATGATTGGTAGTTCGGAAGCCCTTAAGAAAATCCAAAATATGATAGACAAAGTGGCTCCGTCTGATGCTAGAGTTCTCATTACTGGACCTAATGGTGCTGGTAAGGAACTAGTGGCTCACGCTTTACATTCCCAAAGTGAACGCTCCAAGGGACCTATGGTAGAAGTAAACTGTGCTGCAATACCTTCAGAATTGATAGAAAGTGAATTGTTCGGACATATGAAAGGTTCTTTTACAGGTGCGGTTAAGGATAAGTCTGGTAAATTTGAGCAAGCTAATGGAGGAACGATATTTTTAGACGAAATAGGTGATATGAGTTTGGTGGCACAAGCCAAAGTGCTCAGAGCCTTACAAGAACATAAAGTATCTCCTGTGGGAAGTGATAAAGAAATAAAAATAGATGTAAGAGTCTTAGCAGCGACTAATAAAAACTTACAAAAAGAGATAGAGGAAGGACGATTTAGGGAAGATTTA
The DNA here is from genome assembly GCF_009663465.1 of Riemerella anatipestifer. Classification (GTDB taxonomy): domain Bacteria; phylum Bacteroidota; class Bacteroidia; order Flavobacteriales; family Weeksellaceae; genus Riemerella; species Riemerella anatipestifer_C. The sequence continues at coordinate 165,483 of NZ_QXHU01000001.1, read as the reverse complement.
TACCACCGACTTTCGGTAATAGAAATACAAGTTCCTGCTCTTAATGATAGAAAAGAAGATATACCTCTACTAGTGGAACATTTTGCACAAAATATAGCTTCTGAGAATGGTAGCCCTGTAAAAGAATTTAGTAAGGAAGCTCTAAAAGCTCTTCAAAATTATGATTGGACAGGTAACATTCGTGAGTTAAGAAATGTGGTGGAAAGGCTAATTATATTAGGCGAAAACCCTGTAAGTGAGAATGATATTTCCAACTTTGTTAAAAAATAACAAGAGAAATATTAGCCCTATAAACTTATCATAATGTTATGTCTTTCTTAGATACAGCTTATACCAAACGACTTATGAAACTTGCCTTACCCGTGATGCTAACACAGGTAGGGCAAGTTTCCGTTAATTTATTTGATAATATTATTGTAGGAAACTTACTAGGTGCCGATGCACTTGCTTCGGTTTCTTTAGCAAACGGCATATTTTTTTCCATTTTTGTAGTTGCTTTGGGATTTTCTTTGGCTATTCCTCCTTTGGTTTCGGAAGCCCAAACTAGAGGAGACCATCAACAGATTAACCAAGTTTTTAGTCACGGACTTATTGTAAATATTAGTATTGGGCTGCTTCTCATTCTGTTAATTTTTGGCATTAGTCCGTTGATGTATCATCTTGACCAACCTCCTCATATAATGCCCGATGCCGAAATCTACCTTAAAATAGTTGTGGTAAGTATTTTCCCCTTTATGATATTTCAGACCATGCGAGAGGTTTCAGAAGGACTTTCATTTACCATCGGAGTTACCAAAGCAACCATTATTGCGAATATCATCAATATTATTTTAAATTATATTTTGATAAAAGGATTTTGGATTATCCCAAGTTTTGGAGTTGCAGGCTCGGCATATGCTACACTTATTGCAAGAATATTTATGATGTTCTTTCTATTTTTCGTAATGAGAAAAGAGAAAACAACTCGCCGATATATGGAAGACTTTAGTTTAAAACTAAGTTTACTTAAGAAACAAGTGTTTATCAAACTCCTTAGGCTAGGATTTCCAATGTCTTTACAAATGTTTTTTGAGGTAACTGCATTTGCAGCCGCCGCTTTTATTTGTGGTAAAGTAAGTGCTAGAGATATTGCCGCTCATCAAATTGTGTTAAGTATGGCTTCCTTCACTTTTAATCTTTGTATTGGGTTTAGTGTAGCTTCCACTATTATGGTTGGTAACAAAGTAGGCGAAAAAAACTTTGACGAAGTAAAAAAAGTAGGTGTTAACAACCTGAAAATAGTATTTTTATTTATGCTAATTTGCGGTATGGTTTTCATACTTGGTAGAGAAGTTCTTCCTACTTTCTTTACTAAAAAAGAAGATGTGGAGGTATTAGTTTTAGCTTCTCAACTGATGATTGTTGCCGCTCTTTTCCAACTTTCAGATGGTATCCAAGTTACGGCGTTAGGTCTTTTGAGAGGATTGCAAGATGTTAAAATTCCTAGTTTTATTACATTTATCGCCTATTGGCTAATTACCTTACCATTAGGATATTATTTATGCATCAACCTAAATATGGGAGCTTTTGGAATGTGGATAGCTCTTGGTATTGGCTTAACAATTTCCGCCACGCTTCTGGTAAGACGATTTCTTACAACGGTTTGATTTTAAACTCAATTAAAAAGTTCTATTTCGGTTTAGCTGAATTTCGTTATTTTTGTGGAAATTTTCGTAAAAGTGGTTACATTAGATCAAGCAAAAAATATCAGTCAAAGAGTATCAGACCTTCACAAATATCTTCAAATTGATAAAAAAAAGTTAGAAATTACCAATGATGACGAAAAAACTGCTGCTCCAGAATTTTGGGACAATCCAAAGGAAGCAGAAGTTTTTTTGAAACAACTTAGGTCTAAAAAAAAATGGGTGGAAGATTACGAAGAAATCCATACAGGATTGGAAGATTTACAAGTTTTATTTGAGTTCGCTAAAGAAGACCCCGACAGTGCACAAGAACTAGAAACCGCCTACCCTACTCTACTAGAAAAAGTAGAAAATTTAGAGTTTAAAAATATGCTTTCAAACGAAGGCGACGAACTTTCTGCTGTACTCCAAATTACAGCTGGAGCGGGTGGCACAGAGTCTTGCGATTGGGCAAGTATGCTGATGAGAATGTATCTAATGTGGGCAGATAAAAACGGATACAAAGTAAAGGAACTCAACTTCCAAGAAGGTGATGTGGCTGGTGTAAAAACCGTAACATTAGAAATAGAAGGAGAATACGCCTTTGGATATCTTAAAGGAGAAAATGGAGTGCATCGTTTGGTAAGAATTTCTCCATTTGATAGTAATGCTAAAAGACACACTAGTTTCGCATCAGTATATGTTTATCCTCTAGTAGATGATTCAATAGAAATTAACATCAACCCAGCCGATATTAGCTTTGAAACCATGAGAGCCTCTGGAGCAGGTGGACAGAATGTAAATAAAGTAGAAACTGCCGTAAGACTAAGACACGCTCCAACAGGAATTATCATAGAAAACTCCGAAAGCAGGTCTCAATTACAAAACAAAGAAAAGGCTCTACAACTTCTTAAATCTAGACTTTATGAGATAGAACTTGAAGAACGAATGAAGGCTAGAAACGAAATAGAAGCCAATAAAATGAAAATAGAATGGGGCAGCCAAATCAGAAACTATGTAATGCACCCTTATAAATTGGTAAAAGATGTAAGGTCAGGGCACGAAACTTCTGATGTAGATGCTGTAATGAATGGAGAAATCACACCTTTTCTAAAAGCCTACCTTATGGCAGACGGCACAGCCGCTACCGATAACGATTTAGAATTATAAAATTTGTTAAATCTCTTTATAGATAGGACTAAAAAGAATTTAATTAAGTATTTTTGTGCATCAAGTAAAAAATAAGTATGGATCATTTTGAAAGTTGGAAAGACCTCCTAAATCCTGAATTTTATATCAAAATGGGAGGATTTTGGTTAGTGTTATTTATCATATTTGCAGAAACAGGACTTTTTGTAGGCTTTTTCTTACCAGGAGATAGTTTACTTTTCATCTCTGGTATCTATGCCGTTCCTATGATTACGGAAACTTTTGGCATCATTAAAAGTGATTTCTTAAGCACCGTTATACTGGCTAGTGCCATTGCCATTGCTGCTATTTTAGGAAATATGGTTGGCTATTGGTTTGGTAGAAAAAGTGGACCTACTTTATACGAAAGACCAGATTCTTTCCTTTTCAAGAAAAAATATCTTTTTAAAGCTCACGATTTTTATGAAGAACACGGTAGAATAGCCATTATAGCAGCTAGATTTTTACCCATCGTGAGAACTTTTGCACCTATTGTAGCTGGTATTGTGGGAATGGAGAAAGGTAAATTTATGCTTTACAACATCATTGGAGCTATTGCGTGGTCATTTTCACTTATTTTTGCAGGGCATTATTTGGATAAATTATTTTTGGACCAGTTTGATATAGATTTAAAAAGACATTTAGAAATAATAATACTGTTTATTGTAGTCATTACAACAGCACCTGTAATTATTAAAATGTTTTTCGGAAAAGATAAGAAGCAAGATAGCATCTAATTTCATCATAAAAATTTGATAACTAAAGAAACGATAGACAAAATTTTTTCCGCCGTACGAGTGGAAGAAATTGTGGGTGAATATGTTCAACTCAAAAGAGCGGGGTCTAATTATAAAGGACTCAGCCCTTTTGTAGATGAAAAAACACCTAGTTTTATTGTGTCTCCTTCCAAGCAAATTTGGAAGGATTTTTCCTCTGGAAAAGGAGGTACAGCTATTTCTTTTTTAATGGAGATAGAGAATTTCAGCTATCCCGAAGCTCTCAGATTTGCCGCAAAAAAATACGGCATCGAAATAGAAGAACATCAAAGAGAGCTTACCGAAGAAGAAAAAACAGCCCAAACCGAAAAAGATTTACTCTATAAAATACACGAAGTAGCCAACCACTACTATCAAAAACAAATTTGGGAAACCGAAGAAGGTAAAAGCATTGGTTTATCTTATTTCAAAGAAAGAGAGTTACGAGAGGATATTATAAAAAAATTTCAGCTAGGCTACTCTCCTATTCAAAAAAATGCCTTCACAGAGTATGCTATTTCTAAAGGCTACACCAAAGAAATTTTAGAAAAATCAGGATTATCCATTTTTACAGATTATGCTCCTGATGGCTTAGACCGTTTTAGAGAAAGGGTTATATTTCCCATCCATAGTTTTTCTGGAAGAGTCTTAGGGTTTGGAGCTAGGATTTTAAAATCTAATGTTAAAACTGCCAAGTACCTCAATTCTCCTGAGACAGAAATTTATCATAAATCTAATGTTCTCTATGGGCTTAACCAAAGTAAACAAGCCATTTCTAAACAGAATTTATGTTTACTAGTAGAGGGTTATATGGACGTGGTAGCACTGCATCAAGCGGGGATAGAGCATGTGGTAGCGAGTTCTGGGACGGCACTTACCACAGAGCAAATTAAACTCATTAAAAGGCTTACAGAAAATGTAACCATACTTTTTGATGGAGATGCTGCAGGAATTAAGGCTAGTTTTAGAAGTATAGATATGCTCCTTTCTGAAGGAATGAATATCAGAATCTTACTTTTCCCTGATGGAGACGACCCAGACTCGTTCTCTAGGAAACACCCAAAGGAGTTTGTAGAAGATTTTATACAAAATAACGCCCAAGATTTCATCAATTTTAAAGCAGAAATTCTACTCAAAGATGTAGAACACGACCCTATAAAAAAATCCGAAGCCATTAGAGATATTGTAAAATCGGTGGCATTTGTCGGGAATGTTTTAAAACAAGAGATTTACCTCAAGGAAATTTCTAACAAATTTGGGCTTTCGGAACAGAGTTTATTTAACGAACTAGGCATACAACAACAGGTTAAAGAACAGCAACATTTAACACCTAAAAAAACTACACCTCAGCCACAGCCTAAGCTAGAGATTATTACTTCGGACTTTACTAAAGCCAACACCACCCTACTCTATTTGGAAGAACAAATGGTAGAACTAATGTTAAAGTATGGAGATTATATTATTGAAATGAAAGATGCCGAAGATAAAGTTTACCAAACCACCGTTATTGAAGAAGTAATATGCCGAATGGAAGAGGATAATTGTGAGATACAATCTGAAACCAATAGGAAAATCATCAACGAAATAAAACAAGGTATCCAAACCAATGAACTGAGGTCAGAGCGTTTTTTCATTACCTTAATGGATGAAGAAATTACTAATAAAGTAGCCAATGCTTTAGTAGAGCCCTATCAGCTAAGTGATTGGAAAAAACATAATATTTACCTTTTACCAAAAGAAAAATCTATCAATAAATTAGTTACCGATACCATCTATCGCTACAAGCGAGAATACATTATGAAAATGATAGAGGATTTGAAAAATACCGAAATTGAAGATAAAACAGAAATTTATCAAAAAATAATCAAACTAACGATGCTAAAAAATACCATAGACCAAAAATTGTTTCGTGTTTTATGACAGAATGACTATTTTTACCGCTCAAAAAACTTCGGGTACAATATTGGTATTTGAATTTGAAAATAAAATATAACACAATATGGATATTAAAAAGGAATTTAGAGATTTTTCGGTAAAGCACTTAGGAAATAATGGACTAGCTACCGACCAATATATGGGGACTTTTAACCCAACCAACCTTACGCCATACATTATGGAGGAACGCCGTATGAATGTAGCACAAATGGACGTTTTTTCTAGATTGATGATGGATAGAATTATCTTTCTAGGCACTGGTATAGACGACCAAGTTGCTAATATTGTAACGGCTCAGCTTCTATTTTTAGAGAGTGCAGACCCTTCTAAAGACATTCAGATTTACATTAACTCTCCTGGCGGAAGTGTATATGCAGGGTTGGGAATTTATGACACGATGCAAATCATTAAGCCTGATGTAGCTACTATCTGTACAGGTATGGCTGCTTCTATGGGAGCCGTGCTTCTTGTAGCGGGAGAAAAGGGTAAACGCTCTGCTCTTAAACATTCTAGAGTGATGATACATCAGCCTAGCGGTGGAGCTCAAGGTGTGGCTAGCGATATGGAAATCAATCTTAGAGAAATGCTGAAGCTAAAGAAGGAACTTTATGATATTATCTCTGAACATTCTGGACAATCTTATGAATGGGTTGAAAAATCTTCCGATAGAGATTACTGGATGACCTCCGAAGAAGCTAAAGAATTCGGAATGATAGACGAAGTTCTAGCTAGAAAATAAATAGACTGATATAAATACAAACCCCTAGAAATTTCTAGGGGTTTATTGTATTTAATCTGAGCTTGGGTTATATTCCCCAATTCTTCTTCCTCTAAGAATAACTCCTAAAAAAACAAAGCTACCTAAAAAGGTAGCTTTAGTTTTTATATTTTCATAATATCCACTTCTTTATGTTTGTAGTGGTCGTCTATCGTACTAATGTACTTATCTGTAAGCTGCTGAACCTCGTTTTCGGTATCTTTAATAATATCTTCGGATACCCCATCTAGCTTCTTAAGGTCTTTCATTGCATCTTGTCTTGCATTTCTTACAGTTACTTTAGTCTGTTCCGCTTCCGCTTTAGCTTGCTTTGCAAGGTCTTTTCTTCTCTCTTCAGTTAGCGGGGGTACATTTAGGATAATAGTATCACCATTGTTAGACGGAGCAAACCCTAAGTTAGAGTTAATAATCCCCTTCTCTACATCCTTAATAGCCGACCTGTCCCAAGGTTGGATAGCAATAGTCATCGCATCAGGGATAGAAACATTCGCAACTTGGTTAAGAGGAGTAGGGCTACCATAGTATTCCACCATTACATCTTGTACCATAGCCGTAGAAGCGCGCCCAGCTCTAATCTTTAAGAAAGCGTGTTCTAGGTGTTTAATCGCAGCGTCCATTTCCTGACGAGCATTGTCTAATATCAACTGTATCTCTTCCATTTTATTTAATGATTATTTTTTTAATTATATAAAACTCTTAATTTCTTACCACCGTTCCCACTTCTTCGCCCTGAACTACCTTTAGAAGGTTACCTTCCTTATTCATATCAAAAACAATGATAGGAAGTTTGTTCTCTTGGCTAAGAGTAAAGGCAGTCATATCCATTACCTTTAAATTCTTTTCATAAACTTCATCAAACGAAAGGCTGTTGAATTTCACAGCATCTTTATTCTTTTCAGGGTCGCTGTCGTAGATGCCATCTACACGAGTACCTTTAAGGATAACATCAGCCCCTATTTCTATGGCTCTTAGCGTAGCCGCAGTATCCGTAGTAAAGTAAGGGTTGCCCGTACCAGCTCCGAAGATAACTACTCGCCCTTTTTCTAAGTGTCTAGTTGCTCTTCTTTTAATAAAAGGCTCGGCTACCTTATCCATTTCAATGGCAGATTGTAGTCTTGTTTTAATGCCGATGTCTTCCAAAGCACCTTGTAGAGCCATACCATTGATGACGGTTGCCAGCATTCCCATATAGTCGCCTTGCACTCTATCCATTCCTTTGGCAGCCCCTGCTAGCCCTCTGAAAATATTGCCTCCTCCTATCACGATAGCGACCTCGCAACCTTGGTCTACTACTTTCTTAATCTCTGTGGCATATTCCTTTAGTCTGTCGTTATCTATACCATATTGTAGGTTTCCCATAAGTGCTTCACCACTAAGTTTGAGAAGGATTCTTTTATATTTCATAGGTGTAATTTTAATTAAATCAATACTTACTTTGGACGAAAATTTCCTTTGCAAATATAAGTATTACGACAGAATTAACTCTCATTTGATTTAATTAAATATTAAAAAAGTATTTCTATTAAGCTAAGTTAATTTTATGAATAAACTTTTGATGATGCTAATGAGTAAAACTTAATTGTTATTTTTGTAGCAGAGAATATAGAAGTAATGACATTAGAAGAAATACAAGCTGGACAGGTATTTTTGGTAGATAAGCCTTTGGATTGGACTTCCTTTCAGGCGGTTAATAAAATGAAATTCAAACTGAAAAGAGAGTTTAAACTAAAGAAGATTAAAATTGGTCATGCAGGAACATTAGACCCTAGAGCCACAGGGCTTTTGGTGGTCTGCACGGGCAAGGCAACTAAGACTATCCCAGAAATACAAAATGCTCCAAAAGAGTATCACGCCGAAATAAAAATTGGAGTTCAGACGGCTTCTTATGACACCGAAGAACCAGAAATATTACCCCAAGATATTAGTACCATCACTAAAGAGCAAATTTTAGAAACTTTGGATAGTTTTGTGGGAGAGATAGACCAAACGCCACCTATATTTTCTGCGATTAAAGTAGATGGCGAAAGAGCATACAATCTTGCCAGAGCAGGTGAAGAGGTGGAACTAAAGAAACGGAAAACCACCATTTACTTTATAGACAATATAGAGGCTGATTTGCCTTTTGTGAGGTTTAGTGTAGGGTGTTCTAAAGGGACTTATATCCGAAGTTTAGCACACGATATAGGTCAGGCTTTAGGTGTAGGAGCTTATCTTACACAGCTGAGAAGGACTAAGATTGGTGATTTTTCTGTAGAACAGGCTTCGGAACAATTTTTAACAAATGAGTTTAGTTTTACCAATAATATTTAATGATATGGATAAAATTTTTGTATTCTGTTTTGCACTTACTTTTTTAGGTAGCTTTGCTCAAGAACAAAAATCTGATAAGTTGGGAATATTCACAGGAATAAATGCTAATGTAGGGTTAGATTTAGCCTCTATTCTTAGAGGAAATAATACCAATACAAATAATAATACACTGAATAATAGCCGAAGCGATGAAAAATTTGCTTATGGGTTTGCTTCTGAATTGGGCGTACAACCTTTTAATTGGTTGGCTATTTCGGGAGGGATTAAGTATAGCTATGTTTCGGATAATTACCATTTATTGTATTACACCATCAACCCGTATATATTTGTTACCAAAGCCGAAGACCATGATTTTGGTTATATAGGATTGAAATTGGGTAAACAGTTCAATCGTTCCGCAGCCAATGATACAGCGTACTGGGGACTAAGTGTTGGTAAGTTTGATGCTTCTATTTATCGTAATTTAGGGCAAAAGTTTGAGCTGTCTTTAGAAGGGTACAGTATGGGGAATTGGTTCATAGGTTTCTCTTATGGTATTGTATTTTATAGTAATAAAAATTTATAGTTGGTGGAAAAGGTTAGAATCAATAAATATTTATCGGAAGTAGGCTTTTGTTCTCGTAGAGAAGCAGATAAAATATTGGAACAAGGGAGAATTACCATCAATGGTAAAATACCAGAATTAGGGACTAAAGTAAGTGCAGAAGACGAGATAAAGGTAGATGGGAAGCTTATTACCGAGCCAAAGGAAGAGAATGTTTATATTGCATTTAATAAGCCAGTGGGCATTGTTTGTACAACGGATACTAAACGAGAAAAGAATAATATTATTGATTACATCAAATATCCCAAACGCATCTTCCCGATAGGAAGATTGGATAAGCCTAGTGAGGGTTTAATATTGCTGACTTCAGACGGTGATATTGTTAATAAAATATTAAGGGCAAGAAACAACCACGAAAAGGAATATATTGTAAGGGTAGATAAGCCTATTACCAATAAATTTTTAGAACAGATGAGAGCGGGAGTGCCGATACTAGGCACAGTTACCAGAAAGTGCGAAGTGGAGCAGCTGGATAAAATGCAATTTAGGATTGTACTCACCCAGGGTCTGAATAGACAAATCCGCCGTATGTGCGAATATTTAGGATACGAAGTGAAGAAGCTAAAGCGTATCAGAATTATGAATATCCATTTAGATTTACCAATAGGAAAGTGGCGAGAGCTGACACCCAACGAGATGAAAACCCTCAACCATCTGATTAAAGATTCAGCGAAAACTTACGATTAGTATTTTTCTATAAGATAATGGTAGGCTTTTAGATATTTATTAAACCTTTTCAAATCTTTTTCTGTGAGCGGGCGGTTTACCCTTTTTAAATCCATATTATCGGTTAAATCGTTTATTTTAACGGCAATAGCTAGAGGCGATTGTTCAATACGTTTAATAAAATCGTCATAGCTTTCCTCTGGGTTGGTCTTAGAAAGGCATTCTATCGCGAATAATATTTCATCTGGGTAGCCTTGTTTTTTTAGATATTCTATGCTGTATTCTGGGCAGTCTTCTACAACATCGTGTAGTACGCCTACTATTTTTTCGTCTAGAGTTTTACCGTAATTCATCACTCTCATCACATGCCCTATATAAGGAGCTTTGTATTTGTCGGTTTGTCCACGGTGGGCATTTTGGGCAATTCTAATGGCTTTGTGCAACAATTCTTCTTTCATCATTTTGTCTGTCATCTGATAATTCTAATAACAAAAAATAATTAAACTATTTTTAGTAATAGATTAGTCAAGTATTTTAACTGGTTTTTTGTTCTCATCTATAGCAACGAGAGTGAAATCACCAAATACTGCTTTTTCTCTTGTGTTAGCATACATTTCTTCAATAAAAACCTCCACACTTACTTTTAGACTGGTGTTTCCTACGGATTTTACCTTCCCTACAAGTTCTACTAAAGTATCTGCAGGAATAGGTTTTTTAAAATCAATTTGGTCGCAACTCACTGTTACAATGGTTTTCCTAGAAAATCTAGTTGCAGTAATGAAGGCAACTTCGTCCATTATTTTCATAATAGTGCCGCCAAACATAGTATTATGGTGGTTAGTAGTGTCAGGAAATACTACCTTAAAAGTGTGCGTTTCAGATTGTTTTATTCTTTCTTCGTAAGTCATTTTAATTAAGTGTTTCTAGTCATCTCACAAATATAATCTTTTTTTGACTTATTGTTGTACTCTAAGTTTACTGTTTTTGTAGCCATAACCAAAGTAAACTACCAAACCAATCCCAAACCAAACAATAAACCAGAACCAGTTTTCGTGAGTCATTCCCGTAAGGAGATAAAGGCAAGAACTTAATCCTAATAGTGGAATAAGAGATAGGTTTTTAACAAAAGCTAATAGAGACAAAACTAGGTTAATGATTAGATAAATAAATATGGCCAATCTAAATTCTCCTTCTTCAGGGTCGTTCCAATCCATCAAAGTACTGAAAAATTCAGGAATGAGATTATAGAAGAAAACGACTCCACTGATAAATAAAACTGGGAAAATATATTTAGCATTGATGTAAGGCATCTGGAAACGACCTTCTACTTTTTCTTTTCTTGGTAAGAGAAGAACGCCACCACACACTAAAACAAAGGCAAATATGGTACCGATACTCGTAAAGTCTAAGATGAAAGATTTATCTGTAAATAAAATGGGAATGCCTACAACCAAACCTGTAATAATGGTTGCAAAAGAAGGTGTTTTCCTTGTAGGGTGTATTTGTTGAAATTTTTTAGGAAGTAGTCCGTCGCGGCTCATAGAGTACCATATTCTAGGTTGTCCCATTTGAAATACGAGAAGAACGCTAGTTATCGCAATAATTGCAGTAATTGAAACCACAAGTTCCATCCACGCGACATTAGCGTTAGATGGTTCAAAAATAAATGAAAGTGGGTCGCCTACACCATCAAACTTTCTATAATCTACCATACCTGTAAGTACTAATGTAAGTAACATATAGATGGCCGTGCAAAGCACTAAGGAGATTATCATACCTTTCGGAAGTGTTTTTTGAGGATTTTTGGTTTCTTCGGATAAAACACTCAAAGCATCAAATCCGATATAGGCGAAAAATACGCCAGAAACGGCACTCATCACTCCAATAAATCCATTAGGCATCATTGTAGGCTGGTGAGTAATATTGCTTAAGGGAACCCAATTATCTGTATTGATGTAGAATACACCTACAGCAATAATTAGAACAATAACAACTAACTTTAGAATTACCAATAAATTATTGAAATTTTTACTTTCTTTTACTCCTACATAGCATACCCAAGTAATTAACCCATTGATAACTAGAGCAGGAATATCCACAATAAGTTTTAATCCACCAACAACAGGAGCGGTTTTCCAAGCCGAAATAAGGGCAGGGTGAGTAGACCCTTTGAAAAAGGCTTTTTTAGCTTCGGAGTAGCTACAAGTGAGGTAGTCAGGTATATTAATTCCTATTCTGGAGAGAAAAGAAGTAAAGTAATCTGACCAAGAAAAGGTAACATAAATATTTCCGAAAGAATATTCCATAATTAGTGCCCAGCCTATTATCCAAGCTATAAGCTCGCCAAAACTTGCATAGGCATAGGTGTAGGCAGAACCAGCAGCGGGAATTCTACTGGCGAACTCGGCATAACATAGAGCCGTGAAACCACAAGCTACTCCACAGATAATATAAAGTGTAATAACTCCAGGACCTCCTCTAAAAATAGCTTCGCCTAGACTACTAAAACTACCAGCGCCTATAATGGCAGCAATCCCAAAGAATACAATGTCCCAAACCCCTAAGGTTCTCACAAAAGAGCTTCCTAGGTCATTAGGGTTATATGATTTTGTTTTAAATAGTTGTTTCATACCTTATAAAGATGAACATTAAAAAGGGAACAAATGTAAAAGTTTTTTTCTTAAAAATACTACTTGTTTATTTTTTTCGTATTTAAAGCAGTAGAGTTGTTTATAAATTTTGCAAATTTGTAAGATGAAAAAGTTAATACTTGTCTACTTATTCCTTTGGAGTTCTGTTTTTTTTAGTCAAATAATTATAAATACTGCTGATAATACAGCTTTGCCAGCGACGGTACACTATTGTGAAGGCAGTATTTATAATCTAACGTTGAATGCTGAATCTATAAGTACAGGAGATTATAGTATTACAGAAACTACTTTAAACATAGCTAATCCGTATACTTTTGTTCCTTTTGATGCAAGAAATGAAAATAATAAATTTTCTAAAGCCATAGATATTGGCTTTTCTTTTAGTTTCTATGGCAAATCCTATACTAAATTGGTTGTGGGTTCTAATGGTAGATTGGTTTTTGGTGATAATGCTGATTTAGAGAATTTATATCAAAGCAATTATCAGGATAAAGTTTATAGCGGTAATGGTACGGAGGCTAATCGTCAGTTGCCTAGTATAATTTATAATCAGGTAGATATATCAAACCCTTCGAGGATTTTAAACCTAGCTAATTTATTTTTAGGGTTTACAGATATGAATTATTCAACCTCTAATACTGTGGATTATAGTAAGATAACTTATTCTAGAACCACTTATAATAGTAGAAGAGGATTGCTAATTTCATTTGAAAATGTTACCGAATTTCATTCAAATTACAGTAGAACAATTAGTTCCAAAGTATTGTTGTTAGAAGATAATTCTTTTATTGTTAGAGTAGTTAAAGGGTTGGGGCAAAACGCTATTCTTGGGATTCAAAATTCAGATGCAAGTAAATATAAACTAGTTAGAGAAGTCTACAACAACACCAACTGGACTGAAAATGGGAATACAGCCTATTTATTTACGCCTAACCAAACGCTTACACCAAGTGCAAAATGGTTTGTAGATGGTGTAGAACGCTCTACAGATAGAAATTTCACCTATCTGCCTGTAAATGATACAGAAAGATTAAAAGCTGAAATCACTTTTTCAGACGGTACCACACCTATAGGAAATCCAATTTCTCAAGAGGTTGAGTTTAAAAAAGTATTAACTCCAAGTATTAGCTCTGAAAGACAAACAGGTTGTGCTGCAGGTTATAAACTTTCTGTACAAAACCCTATTACGGGTATCGTATACCAATGGTACAAAGAAGGAGAATCTTCTGCAGTGACAACAGGCAATTCTTTTATAGCGACTACAAACGGTAATTACTATGTTAAAGCCAATGGTTGCCAAGAATCGGCTAGAACAACGGTAGATATTAGTTCTGATTTACCACCTATAGGTTTTTTAGAAAATCAGATTTTTACAGAGTGTGATGCTTTAGGGAATAATCAAAAAGAAATTAACCTTTTGGATAAGGTAGGTTACCTAGCTGGAACAGATTATACAGTGGTGTTTTTAGATGAACAAGGTAATGTAGTAGCTACAGAAGCCAATGGTTATAAATATACCATTGCTACAGGAGCGGAAAAAATATTGCAAATGAAAGTATCTTCCAGCAACTGTACGGAAACTAGGAGTTTTAAATTAAGTTATCTATCTTTACCTAAAGCCTCAATGGTGGAGCAAGTGTGTTTTGATACAACTGCTTATAACCTTAGAGAAAGTTTTGAAAATGTTTATTTCGGAGGTCGAGGTTATACCTTCCTTTATTCGGTAGATGGTGGCAATACTTATAGTGCTTTGCAAGAGGTGAATCCTAGAGTAAACACACAACTTATGGTTAAAATAAAACACCCTAATTTTAGTTGTGAAAGCGTTATAAACCTAAATTTTGAGTTTTTGGATGAAGTTAGAATAATGCCTATAACCCCTTTTCCTGAACATTGTTTCAGTTCTACAGAATATTTTGACCTTAACCAAACTAAAAGAGAGCTAGAATATAGTCCAGATATTGAAGCTACATTTTATACAGATGTTGCTTTAACACAACCAATTCGTAATCTTAACTATAGAGGTAGTGGCATTATTTACGTTAAAATAAAGAATACAGCCACAGGGTGTACTGCTTCTTTAGTACCTACATTAGAGCTCAAAATCTATCGTAAACCATCTATATATACTAATTTGTTAGAGCAAAAAATATCCGCTTGTGGTTCTTCTGTTTTTGATTTAACCATTACAAACACAGACCGATTTATTAGAAATAGAGGACAATGGAATGGCGATTTAGTGATAGAATATTACGATAGTAATAACCAAAGGCTTACAGAAACTGAATGGAAAAACTATAACCTAAGCACTCGTGGCAGACCGTATGCTATTTTTGTTTTTAATACTACTAATAATAGAGAGTGTTTAGATAGAATTGACTATGATTTGATAGAACTAATAAAGCCACAAGCGATAAGTAATCAGATTTTAATCTGTACTGAAAGTAGCTATACTTTAGATAATTTTAGATCAAAGGTTATCAGCAATCCTAACAACTATACATTTTTAGACGAAAACGGAAATCCACTCACTTTGGACTTTTCTTGGAGTGCTTTGCCTTATGTAGTGAAATTCTACATTAAAAATAATGAAACAGGTTGTCTGTCTGATTTGCAACAGATTTCATTTGTGAAAAACACCTCGGTAACGGTTAATAATACTATCAATACACTTGAAATATGTGATACTAACTTTGACGGAATAGACACCTTTAACCTTAACTATTGGAAATCTCAAATTACGTCAGACAACGCTGCTACATTCGAATTTTATAGAGATGCCGCAAGAACGAATTTAATAAATAATCCACAGAATTACCAAAATCAAACTGCCTTTGGAGAGAGAATTTATGGTATTGCTAAAAAAACAGGACAATGCCCAAATCATTTTGAATTTGATTTAAAAGTTAAAGTTCCAACCGAAATATCGCCTATTAGCGATATGTATTTGTGCTATGGTGAGTCTTTGTCAGTTTCGGTATCCAATGCGTCTGCTTTTACTTCTATTAAATGGAAATTGCCAGATGGTACTACTAAAACAGGTGTAAGCCTTAATTTAAATTACTCTGAAGTTCAGTGGGGAGTTTACACGGTAGAAACGGTTAATGCTGTGGGTTGTCCGTCAATAATAACTTTCAAAGTAACAGACGAACATCAGCCTAAAATTGTAAATGTTATAACTAATAATGATAGAATAGAAGTTACTGCCGAAGGAGGCGTTCAGCCGTATACCTACATTTTTAACGGAGTTCCGCAGCAATCCAATATACTTTTGAACCCCGCAGATAGCCAATATACCATACAAGTAAGAGCGGCAAATGGATGTTTAGGTGTACCTTTGTCCGTCTATTTTCTGAAATTTACTAATGTGATAACGCCTAACGGAGATGGTAAAAATGATGTTTGGATAGTGGAACATTTGGATAAAATGAAAGAAGTAAGTATGGTTATAATGGATCGCTATGGGAAACCTGTTTTTAAAGCCGAATCTGGTGATAATTTGGTTTGGGACGGTACAGAGAAAGGAAGAGAATTACCGAGCGCCACTTATTGGTATATTGTAAAATGGTATAACCCAGCTACCCAAAGAAGTGAAGCTAAACAAGGTTGGATTTTGCTTAAAAACTATTGATACTAAATCTTTACTAAACTTAAATATAATTGTAATGAACATTATTTTAGCATCTACCTCTACCTTATACGGAGGAAAATATTTAGAGTATTTAAAAGACGAAATTATAAATCTTTATCAAGGGATAGATGAAGTTTTGTTTATTCCGTATGCTCGCCCAAATGGTATTTCTCACGAGGAATATACTTCTACAGCAAGAACTTTTTTTGAAAGCATAGGCATAAAGATAAAAGGACTTCACGAGTTTGAAAATGTTAAAGAAGCATTACAAAATGCAAAAGCTTATTTTACAGGTGGCGGGAATACTTTTTTACTTGTAAAAACTTTACACGAATTGGATTTGATGATTATCTTGAAAGAGCAAGTGCAAAGTGGAAAGCCTTATCTAGGAACAAGTGCAGGGAGCAATATAGGTGGACTTAATATGAAAAATACTAATGATATGCCGATTGTATTCACACCTAGTTTTGAGTGTATGGGATTGGTTCCGTTCAATATTAACCCGCACTATTTAGACCCTGACCCTAATTTAAAACATAATGGCGAAACTAGAGAAACAAGAATTAAAGAGTTCCTCTCCCAAAACAATACGAAAGTAGTAGGGCTTAGAGAAGGTAATTGGATACGCAGGATAGGAGGTAAAATAACCGTGGAAGGCTCTCGTCTTACTAGAATATTTGAAGCAGGAAAAGAACCTTACGAAATAGAAAGCGGTACCGAACTTTAATAAGGCTTAATACTAGAAAACAATGATTAAATTTGTTTCCAAATCTTATTGAACAGGATCAAAATTAGCGGTTCTGAATTAAACATTCAGTCAAAAATACCTTGTAATGTCTGAGTATTGGAAATTCCAGAAATGATTTTAAAAAAGAATATAATTGTAGAAGCTAAAAATAGGATTGTAATAGTGAGACCAATTGAAAGCATCTCAAAACTTATGGTAAATATGGAGAGTTATTTAAAGGCACAAGTATTCTCGAACCGGGCTTTGGTTTTCAGGTAACAAATGAATAACGAGCTGTTACAAATAGATAACAGGTTGTTACAAATCATATTTTATCACTGAAAAATAGATGATGACTACTGAAAAATCAATCATCAAACACTGAAATATGATATTTTATCACTGAAATATGAATAATATTGGCTAAAAAGCTAAATGTGGGTATTGTGATATTGTGGTGAAAGCGGTAATCCCTTTGCTAACGATAAAGACTTCCACAATAATAATGGTAACGACAGGAAATAATATCGGGTGGTCTTTAATGGCATCAATTTCAAAAACGATTTATTGTTTGTTGAGCTTTTGTTAATCGTACTGAATTGCTCGTGTGCTTTCCGTTTAAAATGTTCATTCTGCATCACGATTTTCAAATCCTGTTCCTGCAAATTACTGATACTATACTGTGGATAATCACAATCGAATACTACCACATTATAGCCCATTCAGTAATGAAGCAAACTGGCGGCTAAAATCGTAAAAGTGGGTTTTCCTACACCGCCTTTTTGGGTAGCAAAGCTGACAAATTTGGGTTCTTTTTTCATACTTCTCATATTTAATGGATATTTAATTTATGTACTTACTTATCTATCTATACACATACATATTTACTTACTCATATACATTTGTATTTAGATACATTCGTACTTATGTAATTGAATACATAGGACTTATATACACACCTACCTACATAGTTGAATACATACCGATTTATAGATATACAATACTCACTTATGTACTTTATTTACGCATATACTTACTTGCGTAAGTAGGTAGCTATGTAGATATGCACATACATTTGTACGCACCAAAGGAATATCAAATAGGAATATGGCTAAAATAGGCGGTATTTATTGGCATTTTGTGGCTCTTTATGGCACTTAAAAAAATCATAAAAAAGATTTGTTCATTCAAATTTATTTTATTTCCTTTGTCAGAGAATAAATTTAAGAAATGAAAAAGTGCAGATTATTTTTTTTGTTACTCGTTGTAATATCTGGTAGCATCAATGTTTACGCCCAGCAATATCAAATTAAAGGTAAGGTAATTGGAAACTCATCAAATAAGCCGATTGAGTTTGTTAATGCAGTATTGATGAAAAAAGATAGTGTTTATAGTGGCGCTGTAACGGATAGTTTAGGGGTATTTATAATAACAGCTCCAAAAGGAGACTACACCCTAAAACTAGAGTATTTTGGGGAAGCTTTTACAAAAAAAGGAATGAATATTTCAAATGATGTGGATTTAGGGATATTAAAAGTGAAAGAAAGTACTGAATTGCAGGAGGTTGTTATCAATGTGAAAAGAAAAATAATTAAGCAAGTAGGAGATAAACTTCAATTTGATGTAGAAAATTCTCCTTTTGCTAAAGGAAACTCTGCGGGAGAGTTACTCTCAAAAACGCCAAAAATTATGTCTGATGGAAGTAGTGGGTTTAAAGTGAAAAATAAAGCGGCTTTAGTGCTAATTAATGGACGTAAAATGAATCTTTCTCCCGAGGATTTACAAGCGTACCTGTCTACCATCAATTCTGAAAACATAAAGCGTATTGAGGTTCAAGAAACAGCAGATGCTACTCAAGATGGTTCAATCAAGAATGGAGTGATTAACATTGTTTTGAAAAATAATCCTAAAGGCTTACGTTTGGTTTCTAAGCAATATATGAAATATTATACGAAAGAAAACCAACACTATGTATCGGGCTGGAATGCTCAATATGGCTCAGAAAAATTATATATGTACACCAATTTGAATTTTCAAAAAGAAACAAACAGGGGTGCTTCCTTTACACATTTCTTTCATAATGATGGAACGAAACAGTTTTCTGATGGCATCTTTGAGAATAATCAAAAATATTTTAACTCGCAAATCGGTGCTGTTTATTACATCAATCCTAAAAATGAATTAGGTATTTCACTTACTTATAACCAATGGAAAAATGATTATGATGAACCTGGAGAATTTACAGTTACTAAACCCAATCAAATGCAGATAGTTTCTGATGGATTGAGTTTAACAAGAATGTTGGTTAAAAATAGATTTGCACAATTTAATTACACCTTAAAATTAGATGAAAAAGGAAGCGATTTACGTGTTTTATCAGATATGGGGGAGAACTATTTTAGTAACTCTTCTCAAGTTGATACTCGTTATCCAAACATTCTTGCAAAAGACAATCATATACAAACTAATGGACTTTCTAAATCCCGATATCTCAGTAGTCAAGTAGACTACAATCAAACATTTGACGATGGTTTGGGATTGCTTATTGGGGCAAAATTTAATACCATTTTTAGAGATAATGAGCAAAAAAACTTTATCCTCGAAAATCAAAAATGGAATCCTCAAAAAGATAAAAATCAGAACTTTACAAGTAATGAAAAGATTTATGCCACGTATGCTAGTGGTAGCAAACAATGGGGAAGTAATTTCTTAAAATTAGGTTTAAGAATGGAATATACCAATATGAATGGCAACGATAATATCACAGGAAAAGGTGTTGGAAAACGCTATACTGATTGGTTTCCAAGTTTTTACTACAAATACGATTTTAATAAAAATATTTCGGCAAATGTAAATTATAGACGAAGCATAAGTCGTCCAAGTTTTAGTGATTTAACACCATATATCTTTAAAACAAATGATTTTCAATATTCGGAAGGTAACCCTGAATTAAAACCTTATTATACCAATAGCTATAAATTAGGATTTGATTACAAAAAATATTCATTGACATTTGGTTTCCAAAAAACAACAGATTACATTAGAGATATTTATATCACAAACTCTGATAAAATCAATATTGTGAAACCCGCAAACTCAGGAGTGGAAGAATTATGGAGTGCCGATTATACCTATGCAGATAATGTAACAAAGTGGTTGTATATAAACTTGTCAGCCGGCATATTTAACGGCAAATATGATTTGCCAGAAGGAAGATTTCAGGGAACTAATTGGTATGAAAACATTTTTGCTAGAGTAAAATTACCAAATGATTGGAGTATAGAAGCTGAACATCGTTTTCAGAGCAATGAAACCTCATTCAATAATCGTAGTAGATACAATACTTCTACAGATTTTTCGATTCGCAAAACTTTGCTAAATAATTCTTTGCTTTTATTCTTCCGAGTACAAGATGTATTCAATTCTAAAAGAACAGATTTAGTGAGTTATTATCCTGACTTTCATTATCAATTCTATATGAAACCTACCACAAGAAACTTTACTTTTTTGATACAATATACTTTCGATAACAAAAACAAAATAAAAAAACAAAGTATAGAAAGTTCTGACGAGGTTAGAGGAAGGTTATAAGCTTTTTTATGAAAAAGACCATGAGGAGTTAATGTCTTAAAACTTATAACTCAAATATGCATAAAGATAAGAAATATCCTTAAATAAGGATAAAACAAAGTAAATGGTTAAATATAATTGTCATTTAAAGCAAAAAATATTACCTTTGGAGGGGAAGTTTATATATTAGTAGTTTATATGAGTGAGGAAAATAAAAGAAAAAAATATTCGGGTTCTATTAGAGATAAATCAAGAACTAAAAACAAACTTATTGACGCAGTTGGTAAAGTGTTAGAAAGTCAGGGTTATACAGGTTTAAAAAATGCTAAGAATATTGCAGATGTTGCTGGAGTTGATAAAAGGCTTATATGGACTTATTTTAATGGAGTCGAAAACTTAGTAGAAGAATATATAAAAAAGAATGAATTTTGGAAAGAAGGACTTTCAAATGAATTACTTAATAAACTTTTGACTAAGGCAGAAGATTTGGATGCTGAAAAAGTTATTTTTCTTTTGAAAAACCACTTTGAAAAATTTAATACAGATATTCCTCTTCAAAAGTTAATTACTTGGGAGGTTAGTGAAGAAAATGAAATGCTTAGAAAAGTAGCCGACCGTAGAGAGCAGCTTGGTGAACAGCTATTTTCTTTAGTAGACGAAAAATTTGCTAAATCTAATGTAGATATTAGAGGTGTTGTTGCTTTATTATTAGGAGGAACATATTATCTTAATCTACACGCTAAAGCTAATGGTAGTTTATTTTGCGGTATTGATTTGAATACAGAGGAAGGAAAAAATTCAATCTTAAATGCTATTGAATTCATTATAAATTCTTCTTTTGATAAGTTAAAATAACATAATGGCAGAGTTTTGTAAAGAATGTACTCGTAAAATAGAAGTCCCTTTTGATGTTTGTTTTTTTTCATTTTTGACAAATTAAAAAGTTTCCATTTTACAGAAGATAGATTAGAAACTACTTGACTGTCCAACCCCAATAAATCCCATTTTATCGAATTTTTATTTATTTGCATTGATACCCACTTTTTGAGTATTAACGCAAAATTTCAAAAAACAAGTTTAAATGTTTATCCATTGACGGCATTTTTCGCCGTCAAATACTTATTGTTTAAACCTGTTATGCTTTGATTACTTCCATTTTCCTTTTTTATTTTTAGAGCGAGGCGGAAACTCAAATGAGGTAGAACCGTCTTCTTGAAGAACCAAATAAGCATCAAAACTTTTTCCCGCCTTACTTTTTAATCCTTTTAAAAGCGTTGTTTTTCCATTTTCTAGCAAAGCCATTATCAGCTTCATCATTTACCTGTTTTCCGCAGACATTTCTGAAAAATAACCACTGACAATCTTCTTCCATACCTAGGAGCATCTATAGTTCCTCTTGATTTAACAAAATTTAATCCCATAGAATCCGCATTATTTCTATATGTTGAAAGATTCATTGATCTCTGAGAATAAACTAGATTATCTCCACTTGTAACAACTGAAAATTTACTAGTTGGATTCAAATCTCCAATACCAACATTTCCTTCATCCGTAAAATATATTTTTATCATCTGTTCTAGAGGTTACTCCATCAGATAGATTCTTAATTTTCACAGTAGCACTTGCTGTATTATTTATCCAAACGTTATTACTGCTCCCTGCGGTACTCTTTACCCACTCTGTACCGTTGTAGTAATAGTAGCCTTTCTCTGTAATTTTAGCAACCTTAGGGTCAACACCTGTGTAGGCATTTATAGTACCTTTGACCTTAGTAGCATCATCTATTACATACACTAGAGTCCCTTCTACAGGAGCTTCGATACTTGCCACACGAATTTCACTTAATTTCGGAGCTAAAATCCCCTCGTTGGTCTTAGCATCATCTTGGCTATTGGTTGCACTGGGCTGAACATCTAAAATAGCTCTAGGTGAGGAGATATTAACCCCTACTTTTCCGCTTTGTCCATAAACCGCTAATCCTAGTCCTAAAAAAGCTAACACACTTAATTTTGTCATTTTTGTTTTCATAAAATTTAATTTTAAAATTGTTAATGATTTTGTTTATTTTTTTTCTTTGTCATTCTTTGGGTTAAAAATTCCCTAGCGTGGCGTTTGGATTTTCCTAACTAGGGAATTAAGATTTCCTAGCTAGGAAATTTTTTGCGGGTAGCTAGGCTTTTTCAAATTTCAGCGTTTGCAGCATCTTTTAAGGTCAGAACCTAGGGTAAACAATACCTTTGCCGACTTTACTGCTGCCGAAGTTACTTCCTCCTCTTTGGCTTTGCCCTCGATGCTAACGAGTTCGCCTAGTCTTACAATTTGTCCGTCTGAAAGTGAATTTTGCATTACATTTACAAGTGCATAAAGCACCGCTCTGATGTCGGCTCCACTTACGGTAGAAATCTTCTCAATGTCTTTGGTAAGACCTTCTAGAGTTTTCTCTCCTTGATACACAGGCGATGCATAGAACTTTTTGCCGCCTCCGCCCGCCACTCCTAGCTGGGCTTTCTGAATGGTTTTGTACTTAATTGACATAATCTATAATATTTAAAGGGTTTAAGGTTCAATGTTTAAGGTTTAAAGTTCTAGGTTCGTAGTTCAATAGCTCTTTGGATTCCTTGAATATTTGAACTTTAAACCTTGAACTCATAAGAAAACGCCTTTCCCCTCTAAACACACACAAAACGAGAGGAAAGTCTAAGGCAGAAAGAAAGAAAAGCTCTCTTTCTGAATACTAAAAGCACCCAACAAGAACGACCAAGTTTGTAATACAAAACAATGGTGCTTTTAGTAAATGTTGATGAAAGCTAAAAATAGAATAGTATAAACACAAAAAAAACCAATAAAAATTGGCGGAATAATATTTTGGTTTAACGATAAAAGTCTAAAGAATTTTCTAGATAATACGACACATACCCACGAAACTATCTGTGTGTTTACAAAATTATTCGGAACAGCCAAATAATTTTGTAACTTTTTCAATGAAACTAAATTAATCAAAATAGTTGAATTGAAAAGCATATGCGGAATAAATGTTTGGCTTTCCAATTCAACACCTTAACACCACCTTTTGCAAATACTATGTTATCTACCGTTTTTTTACTTTTCAATTTTCACATCAATATTTAGTGCTGGTTGTGCAATAGTTTTTTTCAACCAAGGACCATAAAAATTGCGATAATAAACAGTCTTGAACATTGCTCCACTCAAATAAATCCATCCATCAAATCCATTCATTACTTGCACGGTCACAAAAAAATCCTGTTTGTTAATCCAAACATTTTTATCACTGACATCAAAAGAAAATGTTCCGTCTTTTATTTTATCTTCTGTTAATTCAACAGTTAGATTTTCGTTTAATAATGATTTGTCTGGAAATCCGTCTTTTTTTGAATAAACATTAAAGCTCATCAAAAGTGGTTTGTCAGTTTTCAAATTCACGATATTTAGATTGATTTTTTGTAGTTTCACTTTTTTGTTATTATTGAAAGCTAAGCCAAATTCTTTTGATTTATCTTCTTTGCTTCTTGCTGGATTAAAGCCAAATTGAATTTTTTTAGTTTTTGCATTCGTTCCCCAATTTTTTTCATAATATTTTTTTGGATTCAAAAACACTTCCTGAATTCCCACAACCTTTTCATTTAGAAAAACTGTATGATCTCCATTTATGAATTTTTGTATTGATTGTGAGAAGTTTACAAAACCACCTATTTGAACAGTCAAATTTTTATTACGATCAACATTTGTCAAATCAATTGAGTAATTACCATTTTCATCTGCAATTGTACCAAAATTTTCATTTTCAATTCCAATTCTTGCGAAAGGAATTGGTTCATTATTTTCTTTTGAAATAATTTTTCCACTGATTGTTTGTGCTGTAAAAATTCCGTAAAATAATGACACTAAAATTCCAAAAATTTGTTTCATTGATGTATTTTTTAAAATGGTAGATAACGTTGTATGTTATTGATAATGTGTTGCATAAAACTGGGACAAATGTAGGTTCTTTTTTTTAAATATACAAACTTTGGGGGCTAGACTTACATTTCTTTCTTCTTGATATATCTAAAATGTACTACAACTTATAGAGTTATTTTACACTTATTTTCATAATATAATCGTCCATCACAAAGCCCTCACCTACTTCTAGCACCACTTCCTGCTCTACCTCAAACCCTTGGCTTTTATAGAAATTAAACGATGAATTTTTCTTATTAACATTTAGTATGATAGACTTATCCTTATGGCTTTTCACTTCTCTTTTTAAAAAGTCTATTGCCTCCTTTCCCAATCCTTTCCCTTTAGCCTCTGCTAAAAGATAAAGCCTATGTAATTTGGTGATTTGAGGTTCGTAGCCTATTTCAAACCCCATAAATCCTACCTCTACGCCACCGTTCAACATCAGATAATAATGATAGTTAGGGTTATCAAAATGTTGGTTTAGCTCCTCATCGGAGTACATCATACCCAACATATAATCTATCTGCTCTTGCGAGATAATTCCTATATAATGGCTATTCCACGACTGCCTTGCAAGACTTTGTATCAATGGTATATCCTCTCTTTGGGCTTTTCTAATCATTTTATCACTTTAAATTGAATACAAATCTAATCATTAAATTAAAATTTCTAACCAAAAACATTTCCAAAAAATAGGCGTATTTAGTACCTTTGTAAAAACGAAATCGGAACAAACTATGGAAAGTAAAAATGAAAAAATACTCATCACAGGAGCTTTAGGGCAAATCGGTACCGAACTTACAGCAAAACTAGTAGAAATCTACGGTAAAGATAATGTTATTGCTTCTGGGATTGATAAATGGAGAGAAGGCATTACTACTGCTGGACACTACGAGAGAATAGATGTAACCAACTTTAAACTATTGGAAGATTTTATTAAAGAAAATAAAATCACTACGGTTTATCACTTAGCTTCTCTTTTGTCTGGAACTTCGGAGAAACAACCACTTTTTGCTTGGAAACTCAATCTAGAACCACTACTTCACCTCTGCGAATTAGCACGAGAAGGCTATTTAAAAAAGATATTTTGGCCGAGTTCCATCGCTGTATTTGGTAAAGGTATCCCAAAGCACAATGTTGGGCAAGATGTGGTGCTTAACCCTACTACCGTGTATGGTATTTCTAAAATGGCTGGAGAAAAATGGTGCGAATACTACCACGATAAATATGGTGTAGATGTGCGTAGTATAAGATATCCTGGACTTATTTCTTGGAAAGCTCCTGCAGGCGGAGGCACTACCGATTATGCCGTGGAAATCTTCTACGAAGCGGTAGAAAAAGGCGAGTACCAATGCTTTATTTCAGAAAACACGGCTATGCCTATGCTCTATATGGACGATGCTATAAACGCTACCATAAAACTAATGCAAGAACCTGCAGAAAACATCAGTGTTTGGGGTTCTTACAATTTAGGAGGTATGTCTTTTACACCCGCAGAACTTGCAAATGAAATTAAAAAAGTAATGCCTGATTTCAAAATCTCTTACCAACCCGATTTCAGACAAAGCATCGCCGACTCTTGGCCTGCTTCTATAGATGATAGTAAAGCCAAAGAAGATTGGGGACTTTCTTATGAGTTTGACATCAAGATGATGACCGAAGAAATGATAAAAAATCTGAAAGTTAAGCTAGGGAAAAGCTAGTTATCTCTCTTTTAAATTATATATTAGGACTAGCTTAATTTTAGGTTAGTCCTTTTTTTATTCATAATATTCTATCTTTCTTACCCACTTATACAAAGCTATTCCATTAACTGTTTTGGTAATTTCAGTCCAATTATTTTTATCATCAAATACATAATCAAAAGAAATATCATACTTATTTTCTCCAGCGATAAGATTTAAATGGACAATCTTATCATTTTGTAATTTGTAACTTCCTATCCTAGAGGATTTATTTTTAGATTTACTACAACAATAATGGATAGATATCTGATGCTGTTCATCATATGAAAAATGTTCATAGTATTTTACTCCACTATTATATTTTTTTTCAACTCTAATTAAATTACCTTTCTGATAGTAATATTTAGTTTGTTCATACAAATTTGGGAATTTGTACTTTGTATCATTTTCAAACAATTCAAATTTTTGGTTTTTAACAAGTCTTTTTTCAGAATCGTAGTGATTCACTATATCTTTATAAATACTTGGAGGAATACCATATATACCATAACTCCAAGCTCCATATTGGTATTGTTTCCAAGAATATGGATTTTTATAAACTCTATATTTCAGCAATCCATTATCATCATATACATAATTATACTCACTTACAGCTTCATCACCGTGAAATATCTTCTGAACCTTTAATTTACCATTTTCAGTTTTTTCATAACTATGATGAGCGTAATTAGTCCTCAGATTTTTCTTGATAATATTTACTTCGTTATCATTCAGATAATCATAATGAGTTTCAAGAATAGTAGATCGGACAGAGTCCAATTTTCCGATGATTCTATTTTTAGAATCGTAGTTTCTTTGATAAGAAGCAATACAAGTGTCTTTTTTATCAAACCAAGTTTCTTTAATCATATTACCACGATTATCAAAAACCTTTTTATAGTTTAAATAATGACAAAAATCATAGGTATACCATACCTTTCTAAAGCTTTCTAAGGTCTCTTTAGCTCCTCTAAATCCTGTGGTCCATAATCATCTTCGTAATCTAAAAACTGTGGAGTTGTAATTTCTGTTAAAAATATTACTTTTTCTCTTAAGGTCTTAACCTTACCATAGAGTGTATCTTTAGGCAAATGTTGTTGAGATTTTCCTACAACAAAAGCCAAAACTGAAACCATATAAATAAGCTTTCTAATTCTCATATTACACAATAATTAACTTAAAACGTATATCATTTCTAGCCAACCTACGACAAAATTTATTATTAACAAATAAGAGTAACGGATAATTTAAATTTTCAAGTATTATATTTATATAATTAGATAGTACACTTATTTAAGAGTTTTTTCCTTAGAAACTGATTATCATACTCCCTTGGAAAAGGAATGAAGACTGTTTTGTTATGAAATTTTTTTAGCATCTTTACAGCATTATATCCTGTACCCGAAAAAATTTTATTTGCTTTCTCTAGCATTCCTAAAGGAGGTTGCTGCATCTTGAACACTACTGAATCATTCGCCAATAAATTATCTTCTAATATTGTGGTAAAAATGACAATTTGTTCTGATGTATACATTCTTGCCATTTGATACAAGTATTTTACTTCCTGTAGTGGCTGACTATGTATAATAACAGAATATGAAGACTTAGGAACATTAAGGCTCGTTTGTTTTGAATTCTGGTATTTAATTTCTATCTCAGTGGTAGTTTCGCAACTATAATTTTCTATATCAATACCAGATTCAGTTAAAAAAACTTCATTATAAATGTGATTAGAAGGATATTTTTTAAAATATTCATTTGAAAGTATTCTTGCTAATAATACTTTTTTCCCTTTAAACAAAGATAAACAATCACCTAATTCACCAAAAAAACCTTCAGGAAATACATCTACAATTACTTCAGAAATAGGAAAACAATATAGAATTTTTTTAAACTCAATCTCAAATTGTAATGCATTACAAAAAGTACTTCTTGGTAACTTTATCACCGTCCAGTCCTTTTCCCAAAAATATCCAAATTGAGATTGTGTAACTATAATACAGTCTTTAACTGGAATACTCTGTTGGTTAATAAAATCGGACACCCTTTTCAGGTGTCCAAGTCCAGTTCCATAAGCATAAATAAGGTACATTATTTAGTTCTACAAAAATATTCTAAAATTATAAAAAGACGTTGCTCCATAGGTATTTCCTCAATACCAAGAACTCCCAACACATACTGATTATTTGTAGGACTTATGATATAAGATTCTTTCCCATTTACATTTACTTTTCCGTCTTTTATAGTAATAGTAGCTATTTTATGCTCATTTTTAATGATTTCTATACTCCCATTTCTGTTTTTTATTTCGAATGGATTAGTACTTTCTTCATTATCCGAAATTTTTATTTTATCAGGATATATTTTTACCTTCCACAAGAGCTTAGATTCAGTATTTCTCAACTTAAAACCATCATCCTTTAGTTTTACCTCATAGGTAAAAGCTCCATTGCTATAGTATTTTTTCTTATCTCCTTTCGATTTGGACTCGTAAATTTTATCCGCAATTTGGATTTTTGAGTCCTCCAAATTAAACGCTCCTATAGGCTTTCCAGAAAAATCTTTAATTTGTATTGATGCATCTATTACTTTAGCTGAAGAGCTTGTAATTTCTGATGTATTTTTAGACTGAGTAGCCTCCTTATTACAAGAAACTATTACAAACAATACCGTAAAAAGGGTTAAAAAAATGTTTTTCATGATAATTCTATTTTAAGTGTTTTATATAGTTATTGATTTCGTCTTCTTCTCTATACAAATTTTTAATTTTTTCATGTAGATTCTTCTGAACAGCTTCTATCTCACCTGACATAACAAGTTCTTCGTAGCGAAAAAGAGCATCAACGAAGCTATTCTTTACTAAAGGATTAAATAAAATTCCAGAGATAGAATCTTCAATAATATCTGGAATACCTCCGATATTTGATGCTATAACTAATTTTCCACATGCTGCTGCTTCCAATAAAACATTAGGCATTCCATCATAAAATGAAGGAATACAAATAATATCAGAAGAGTGATATAGCAGTTTCATTTCCATACTATTAACAAAAGGATAGCTCTTCACATCAAAGGATAGCTCAGATAGTTTATCCTCTATTTCTTTTGGAATATCCCCTACTAAACGAACTTCGTAATTATTCTTATTTTTGAAATTTTCAAAATTTTCAAGAAACTGTAGTGTCCCCTTTTTAGGTTTTAATTGTCCTGTAATAGTGATAATTTTCTTCCCTCCATTTGATGAAAAGTTTTCTAGACTTTCCTTTTCTAAAGAATGTAGTTCCCACTCATCCACATTAATACCATTTGGCGTATAACAAACTTCTACTTTAGGGAAAATTTTTTCTATTTTTCTACATTTTTCCTGCGTTACTGAAAAAATCTTCGCAGAGTTTTCAAGTGCATAAAATAGAACATTTCGTCTCTTAGAAAAGATAAACTCATCAAAATCATTTCCTCTGATACAAGTGTAAAGTGGCTTTTCAAAATACTGAGCAACTATTGGCGACCACATTAGCGGTAGATAACCACCAAATGCCATTACAATATCAAAAGAAAACTTTAATATATGACTTTCAAGAAAAGTTTGAGCTAAATTTAATGTATATTCTTCGGAAGGATATATTGCTATAGATGCATAGTTTCCGTTAATCTCTGTTCTTATCTCAAAATTATATTTCCTATTAATAAAATGTAATACATGAACTGTAACTCCGCTCTTGCGAAGATTTCTCACTATTCTTTTACAAGAATTAGCCATTCCTCCTTTAGAAGGAATATAATTTTGAGTAATAAGTAGAACTTTCTTCATTAACTCTCAAATGACGATGAACTATTTGTAGAATCATTAGAGCCTGCAAATATTACTGTATCAAAAAGACTATCATATTGATCTGCCATAGCAACTA
The DNA here is from genome assembly GCF_009663465.1 of Riemerella anatipestifer. Lineage (GTDB taxonomy): Bacteria > Bacteroidota > Bacteroidia > Flavobacteriales > Weeksellaceae > Riemerella > Riemerella anatipestifer_C. Next base: position 135,415 of record NZ_QXHU01000001.1, on the reverse strand, counting down.
AATAAGGATACTCTTCATGAAACCGAGTGTTCATTTTTTTTCGCCAAATAGCACGATCAGAGGAGTAAAGCTCTATTTGTGAGGTTATCCTAGGGTCTAATACGGCCTTGCAAGTAAGGCAAAGTTCATTTAAAGCTGAGCTTAATTTATGTTGAAAAACATGGTTTTTACAGACCTTTTTTCCACAATTACTACAAGTACACACCGCATCATTTGTACAAGTATCTACCAAAAAAAGACCTATTTTTTCTTGACAAGTTATATCTTTTTCCATTTAATTTGTATTTCTTAAGGTAAAACATCCATAACAAATATTCAGTAAATTCATTACCTCTAACGTAAAGTAATCTACTGAAAACAAATGAATAGAGTTATACATATATGGTGAATAGTCCTCAGGCTTTTCTTCTCTAATATCAAATTTCCTTTTAGCTTTCAAATAGTAAAAATTATCATCTTCTTCTATTTTTAAATCATAAGAGTCCACATCAGGCTTTAAGATATAGAGTGATTTAGGTATTTTCATTTTCAAAATAAAAGGATAAGTCGTTTTATATTTATTCTTCACTTTTCTCTTTCCGCTTATTCCTCTTTTATTTATAACACGATTTCTCAGAACTTCTATAAAACTAAAGTTAGCTTCTGCTCCATCTTTTAATTGACAAGTGCCGTTACAAATCTCTCTTTCATAAAACTTCTCTACTCCAGATATAAAACCTTGAGTTTTAAAATTAGCATCGTTAGAACTTTTAAAAAATTCTGAAGACATAGTCTTCTTTACATTTGCTCTTAGAGAAATAACTCCTGTTTCTGGCATTTCTTCTTCCATTAAAGTAAAAAGTGCAGTAAAATAGCTGGCAAAAAAATCGTATCCATCAGCATATTTTTTATTAAAGTTTCTTCTGTAGATATAATTCAAAATACTCCCTAAAACAAGTAGGACAAATAATGCTAAGATAAAAATTTTAGGAACAAGGATAGTTGTTAAAATAAATATTCCTAATAGAATTACCCACATAATTGCGGTCTTTTTCTTTCTTGCCTTAAGAGCCTCTTCTCTTTGTAGTACACAAAGCCTGAAAAAACGTATCCATTTAATTGGTGTTTTTTTTGAGCTAAACCCTCTCAAAAGATGAGCCTGCTCTATTGGAGCCATATTTTCTGAGGATAGAAGAATATTTGAATTTTCTAACATTTTTTATGATAATAGATTTCTATATACTTTTTTTAATTCTTCATTATGATGCTTCCAAGTGAAGTTATTTTGATAACGCTCATATGCATACAGTGCCTTTTCTTTAGCCAAATTTTGATTATCTAATACGAAACGAATACATCTACTTAAATCCATCTCATCTTCAGGCCAAAAGTAGTAAGCATAATCTCCCATCAATTCTTTAACCACAGGTACTTCTGACGAAATAAGAGGCGTTTTACAAGCCATAGTTTCTAGAACTTTTATCGGACAACATCCTTGGGTAATATTTCTAAGTCCAAATTTCAAAGGAGAAACTGAGGCTTTTGCACCTCTCACAATATGATGTAATGTAGCTTTATCTAGCTCATTATAAAATACCAATCGTTCAGAAACACCTATATTTTCTGCTAATTTTATAAAATTCTTATTGGCTTTTTCTTTAACTGATGAGCAAATAACCAGCGAAAAATCTTCATAATCTCTTAAATAATGTAGAGATTTTATTAGTACATCTAAGCCTTGCCAAGGTTGTAATGCTCCAAAATACAAAATATAATTTTTTGGAAGAGATATATTAAATTGAGGCAAACCTTCAGCAACATCACCACCGTTGGGAATTACTGTGATTTTATTTTCAGGAATACTAAACTCTTCTATAAGATAATTTTTAGTAATATTAGAAGGTGTTACTATATGTTGACAGCTTTGTAGACAAAGAGCTTCTAACCTTCTAATTTCCTCTAAGAGTTTGGGAGTGAGCAGAGGGTATTTTTCAGGAAGCTCTATGGAAGTAAGAGCATTAACTTCAAAAATAGTTTTTAGTTTTGGACGATTTATCATTCCCAAACCTGACCAAATATCCCGAAACTGTGCCACTCCTTCCGCAGCTACAGTTTCCATACAAGCAAATATCTTCTCCGAAAAAAGAGTTGCTTTTCTTAAGTAATTTCCTGTACTATCATCAAAATAAAACGGATGTACTTTTACATTTTCTGGTAAACAACTATGTTCTCCTCCTGAAAGACAAAACAAATCTACTTGTTTGGAAACTTCTGAAAGAGCAATACATGTATTCTGAATATGAGTAGATGCTCCCTTGCTTGTAGGAAAGGCATCAAAACAAGCATAGAAAACTTTTTCACTCATATCTTATTTTATTAAAAGCTAACTTTTACAGACTCACGCTCTACCTTATTCTCAATTTCAAAAAACTCGGATTTGCTAAACTTAAACATATTAGCAATGATATTAGACGGAAAAGATTCTACGGCAATATTGTTCTCCTTTACCATACCATTATAGTATCTTCTTGCCATTTCTATATCATCTTCCATACTATTGAGATCCTGCTGTAGTGCAATAAAATTAGTATTAGCCTCTAAATCTGGGTAATTCTCTGCAACAGCAAAAAGATTCATCATAGCATTCTGCATTGTTTTTTCTGCTTTGATTTGTTCTGTTGGAGAACTAGCAGATGTAGATAGTTGACGAGCCTCAATTACTTTTTGGAGTGTACTACTTTCATGTAAAGCGTAACCTTTTACAGTTTCTACAAGGTTGGGAATAAGGTCATTTCTCTTTTTTAAGAAAACATCTACAGAACTCCACGCCTCCTGCACATTAGCTCTTTTTCTTACAAGTCCATTATAAATAGAGATAACTACAAAAACCACTAATACTACTACCACTAAAATCACTAATAATACTGTCATAATATACTGTTATTTAAACATACTCCACAAATCTAAACATAATTTTTCAAAAAAAAATTATTTAATACATATAATTTTAATACTAATGTAGTTATTTTCATACAACATACTATAAAAATATATTGATAATATTCTTCTAAAAATAGAATTATTGATATTTTTTAATTATCGTAATTTATGAATTAATAACTATTGTAAAAAAGAAAAACCGCCTAAAAAAGCGGTTTTTTTTATTTTAGTTAAATTGCAATGAAAATTACATCATACCTGGCATTCCACCTCCCATTGGTGGCATTGCAGATTCTTCTTTAGGTAATTCTGTAATTACACACTCCGTAGTTAATAGCATACCAGCCACAGAAGCTGCATTTTCTAATGCTACTCTAGTCACTTTGGTAGGGTCTATAATCCCTGCTTCTAGCATATTAACATACTCATCTGTTTTAGCATTATATCCAAAGTCTCCTTTACCTTCTGAAACTTTAGCTACCACTACAGAACCTTCACCACCTGCATTAGCTACAATTTGTCTCAATGGCTCTTCTATAGCTCTTTTAACTATTTTAATACCAGTGTTTTCATCTTGGTTAACACCGTTAAGGTTCTCAAGAGAAGCAATGCTTCTTACTAAAGCTACACCTCCACCAGCTACGATACCTTCTTCTACTGCCGCTCTAGTAGCGTGTAATGCGTCATCTACTCTATCCTTCTTCTCCTTCATTTCTACTTCAGAAGCTGCACCTACATAAAGAACTGCTACACCACCAGCTAATTTAGCCAGTCTTTCCTGTAATTTTTCTCTATCGTAGTCAGAAGTAGTGCTTTCCATTTGAGCTTTGATTTGATTTACTCTAGCTTTAATTTGAGCTTCATCTCCAGCACCATTCACTACTGTAGTATTATCTTTATCTATAACCACTTTCTCTGCTCTACCTAGCATATCAATAGTTACATTATCCATAGTAAAGCCTCTTTCTTCAGAAACTACTTGTCCACCTGTTAAGATAGCAATATCTTCTAACATTGCCTTTCTTCTATCTCCAAATCCTGGAGCTTTTACTGCAGCGATTTTTAAAGAACCTCTTAGTTTGTTAACTACTAATGTTGCCAACGCCTCACCTTCTACCTCTTCCGAAATGATAAGTAAAGCTTTACCTTGCTGAGCTACTGGCTCTAAAACAGGCAATAATTCTTTCATTGAAGAAATTTTCTTCTCTACTAAAAGAATATACGGATTGTCTAACTCCGCTACCATTTTGTCTGGATTTGTAACGAAATAAGGTGACTGATAACCTCTGTCAAACTGCATACCTTCTACCACATCTACCGTAGTATCTGTACCTTTAGCCTCTTCCACAGTAATTACACCTTCTTTACCTACTTTACCAAAAGCTTCAGCGATAAGGCTACCTATTGCATCATCGTTATTTGCAGAAATAGAAGCTACTTGCTTGATTTTTTCAGAAGAATCTCCTACTGCTTGAGATTGAGATTTTAAGTTTTCTATTACAGTAGAAACTGCCTTATCAATCCCTCTTTTTAAATCCATAGGATTAGCTCCAGCAGCCACATTTTTAAGACCTTCTCTCACGATAGCTTGTGCTAATACAGTAGCTGTAGTGGTACCATCTCCCGCCAAATCGTTGGTTTTAGAAGCTACCTCTTTTACCATTTGAGCTCCCATATTTTCTACTTTGTCCTCTAGCTCTATCTCTTTAGCTACAGAAACCCCATCTTTAGTTACATGTGGAGCACCGAAAGACTTTTCTATAACTACATTTCTACCCTTAGGTCCTAAAGTTACCTTAACTGCATTTGCTAATGCATCTACACCTCTTTTAAGTGCATCTCTTGACTCTATATCAAATTTAATATCTTTTGCCATTTTGTTTATTTAATTAAATTATTGTTATGAAAACACAGATTAAACCTATGTATTACTTTATTTTTATTGATTGATTTTTAACCTAAAATACCTAAAAGATCTCCTTCTCTTACGATAAGATAATCTTTACCATCAAGTTTAAGTTCTGTACCAGAATACTTGCCATAAAGCACTTTATCTCCTACTTTTACAGTCATAGGCTCATCTTTTTTCCCTTCACCTACAGCTACTACTACACCTTCTTGAGGTTTCTCTTTCGCTGTATCTGGGATAATAATTCCTGATGCCGTTTTAGTTTCAGCTGCTGCTGGTTCTACCAAAACTCTGTCTGATAACGGTTTAAAATTTACTGACATATCGTTTTAAATTTTTAATTGTTTAATTTTAACTTCTACCCTAAACACGAAAAAAATGCCAAACACCATACAGCAACAATCATAAGACATTTTGACACATAAAAATGACAAAGATTTATAAAATATGACAAGAATTAAAACAGTGGTGATAAACACAATCTGGTCTTCCCTTATCTATACAAAAAAACGGATTGAAATATCTTCTTTTCAATCCATTTTTGTATTATTTAATCAAAACAATCTACTTCTTACTGAACTTCATTAGTGGTAGTTGGTCTTTGTAAAGCGTAAGAATAGTGCCATCACTTTCGTATCTATTGGCTTTTTCCAACATTTTTAGAAAGTTTTGCTCCACCAACATATCCTTACAAGCCATTCTAGTAGAACCTACATTCTCTACCGAAAAAGCTCCCGTTTGTGCATCTATTTTAAGCTGTCCAAAATAATTGTTACACCCAGAATTTCCTGATACCTTTTCTGTTTCTACCGTTAAAGTAGGCACTTTGCTAGAGCCGAGCCTACTTTCCGCTAAAATCCATTCTGTTGATAATAGACTAACTTGATTCTTTTTACTCTTAGTTGTAGTTGTATTACCTACCGTAGCACAAGAAAACATCAGTAAACCTATACCTAATGTTAATATTATATTTTTCATAACTTTTATTTGTATTTACGAGCGTAGCTCTGCATTAAAATTTTTCTCAAAGAGTGTGATTAACCCTCCCATTATTTCTGAAATTTCTTTTTCTTCTAATGTTTTTTCTTCGTTAAGAAGTTCAAAACTCAAAGCGTAAGATTTCTTTCCCTCTGGCAAATTCTTACCTTCGTAAACATCAAACAAATTAACCGATTTAAGATACGGCGATGGCTTCTTCATTACCTCTTGATATAAATCTGAATAAGTGATGTTCTTATCTAAAAGTAACGCTAAATCTCTTCTTATCTTATTAAATTTAGGTATTTCTCTAAACTTAAAGTTACCTTTAGTTCTCAACTCTTGACAAGCCTCTACTTCTATCTCTGCATAAAAAGCCTCCTGCTCCATATCTGCTGATTTAAGATATTCTAGTGCTACCTTACCTAGCCTTGCTAATACCTTACCTTCAGAAACAAATTCTAAACCATCACTGAAACGAGCATCTTGCAAAGGTTTCTCCTGAATAGTAATTCCTAAAACTTCTAACACTAATCTAACATAAGACTTTAAATGATAGAAATCTGTACTAGATTTAGGCACAAGCCAATTTTCAGATTGATGTCTACCAGAAATTAGCATTGCCAACTGCTTTCTTTCTTTATAAGTTTCAAATTTATGATAGATTTTACCTAACTCAAAAAACTTAACATCTGTATTTTTACGGTTAATATTATAGACTGTATTTTGTAATAAACCTTCTAATAAAGAGGTTCTCATAAATGCCAAGTCATTACTCAATGGGTTAAGTAATTTAACCGCATTGGTTTCATCTTTTACCGTAGTAAGAGAGTTGTTCATCACTTCATTAAATCCATTAGATTGTAACAATCTAGCCCAAGTATTTTCTAAAGCATCTTGGTCTTCAAAACTCAATTTTACTGGTGAAAATGCAATCTTCTGAGGACTATCTATTTTGTTATATCCATAGATTCTAAGCACTTCTTCTATCACATCTATCTCTCTAGTAACATCTGCCCTATAAGTCGGTACAGAAAGCTCTAGACCGTCTGGAATTTCGTTAAGAATTTCTATTTCAAGTGATTTCAATATTTTCTTTACAGTTTCACGGTGGATTTTAACTCCAAGAATTTGGTCTAACTTAGAATATCTAAATAGTACATAATGCGGATTTATTTTCTCAGGATATACCTCTATTAAATCCCCTACAAACTCCGCTTCTGCCACTTCTTTAAGAAGACTTATCGCCTTGGTAATGGCTACTCTAACCGCATTAACATCTACTCCTCTTTCAAAACGGAAAGATGCATCTGTATTTAAACCATGAGCTTTTGCCGCTTTTCTTACAGATACTGGATTGAAATAAGCACTTTCTAGGAAAACTTTTGTCGTTGAATCCGAAACGCCAGAATCTGCCCCACCAAATACCCCTGCGATACACATTGGTTTATCCGAAGCATCTTTTATCATAATTTCTGTACCGTTAAGCGTTCGCTCCACACCATCTAAAGTAGTAAATTTAGTTCCAGAATTACAAACACCTACGACTATTTTTTGTCTAGAAATTTTATCCGCATCAAATGCGTGTAGAGGTTGCCCCAAACCGTGTAAAATATAATTGGTAACATCTACCACATTATTGATAGGATTTAAACCTATGGCTTTAAGTTTATTTTTCAGCCACTCTGGAGAAGGCTTTACCTTAACATTATCCAAAACAGCTCCTATATATCTAGGGCAAAGCTCTGCATCTTCTACCTCTATAGAAAATCCGTGCTCACCTTCTGGCTGAAAAATATCAGACGATACCTTTTCAAACTCTGTATCTGTGATATTAGAAGCGTACAGAAAAGCATTCAAATCTCTAGCCACACCATAGTGAGACATCGCATCTGTTCTATTAGGCGTTAATCCTATTTCATAGACTTCATCTTTAGTAATTTCAAAATAATCTGCAAAAGGCTTTCCTACTTCGTGAGTTTCATCTAAAACCATAATTCCATCATGACTATTCCCTAACCCTAGTTCATCTTCAGCACATATCATTCCTTCGGATACTTCTCCTCTTATTTTAGCCTTTTTGATTTCAAAACTATTCCCTTCTTTATCATAAAGCGTTGTTCCTACTACCGCCACAGGCACCAATTGCCCAGCCTCTACATTAGGTGCTCCACATACAATTTCTAAAACTTGACCTCCTACATCTACGGTTGTTTTTTTGAGTTTATCTGCGTTGGGATGTTTTTCACAAGTTAAAACTTTACCTACCACAATACCCTCTAAACTTCCTTTTATACTCTCAAAAATTTCTATCCCCTCTACTTCTAGCCCTATATCTGTAAGGTAAGCTCCTATCTTCTCTGAACTCAAGTCGGTTTTGATATAGTTTTTTAACCAATTATTTGATATTTTCATTCTTTAATATGTGTTTGAAAATCTTTATTATTTTTAAAATATTGACTTAAATTTTCCTTAAAACAAAATTTGAGATTTGTGTTTCAAATCTCAAATTCTGAAAGTAATTTAATATATAATCACTTTATTTATTACTAATTACATTCCTATGACAGGCATAGAAAGCATTAAAATATGTTCGTTTTCATCTAACCCATCTATTGGCTCTAAAATACCTGGACGGTTAGGCTGAGACATTCTCATCAAGACATCATCAGAACTCAAAACTGATAACATTTCTGTTAAAAATTTAGAACTGAAGCCAATGTTGATGTCTTCTCCTTTATAATCGCAAGGAATCTGCATATCTGCTTTATTAGCAAACTCAGTATCCTCTGCATGTAAATGAAGAATATTACCTGATAGTTTAAATCTTACCTGATTGGTAGATTTATTAGACAAAATAGATGCTCTCCTAATAGAACTAAGTAACAAATTTCTGTTTACTGTAAGCAAATTAGGATTTTCTTGAGGAATTACCGCTGAGTAATTAGGATATTTACCGTCTATTAGACGACAAATCCAAGTATGATGACCAAAGGTAAATTTAGCCATATTCTCATTAAACTCAATAACGACCTCCTCCTCTGTATTAGCTAGAATATTTTTAAAAATACTCAATGGCTTTTTAGGCATAATGAACTCTATAGGCTCACTATTTTTAATGTCTTTTCTCTTATAAACTACTAATCTATGAGAATCTGTAGATACAAAATTAGCCTCATTTTCTCCAAACTGGAATAAAACCCCCGTCATTACAGGACGAAGCGTATCATTACTTGTAGCAAACAGAGTATTTACCAATGCTTCTGCTAACACCCCCGAAGGTATTGTAACACTTTGTGAAGCGTCAAACTCTGGTAATTCTGGATAATCCTCTGCATTGTCTAGAGCCACCTCATAATTATCTCTATCGTCTAGAATTTCTAGTAAAGCCCCCATTTCATTGGCAGACTCCTTTACTGTAAAAGTTAAAGGTTGCTCCCCAAAGGTCTTTATCAGTTCTTGAAAAGTCTTCGCAGGAACTGCTATTTTACCTTGATCTTCGGACATTACCTCCAAAGAAGTCACCAAAGTAGTTTCCCCATCAGATGAAGTAATCTTAAGATTTTGATTATCTAGTTCGAACAAATAGTTTTCTAGAATAGGGCGTGATTGTGAACTGGAAATCACACCACTTACCACTTGTAAAGCCTTTTGTAACTCGCTACTTGCTACGATAAATTTCATAAATAAAAATTATTTGGATACAAATATAAGTAATTGTAACAAAACAATAAAAAAAAGTAACCTTTTTTGAACTTTTAACCTTAAAAAGTTACTAACAAGCCCCGTCTCTGATTTAATGTTTAGGCTTTCATATCAATCTTTAGATAATAGAACTCAATTACTCATTGTTTCTACCTACCAGAATCCCCCAATTAGACCTAAAGCTAACAGTAGATTCTTTCAAAATTTGTTTTATTCTTTTAAATTCAAATGGAATACTTAAATCATCTCCTAAAATAGTTGCTTTGATTTCCTCTCCATTTTTCCAACATTCAATTCTTTTAGGAAAATCAATTGAATCATTTACGCAAACAAATCTATCGCTTTTCAATTCAGATATTTGGAATTTAGTCGGTTATTTTTCTTCACTAATTTTTACTATTAATCTGAGTTTGATTAATAATTTTGAGTAAAAATATTGCATAAAAAGAGAAATAGGTGTATATTTGATAGCTGTTTCTCATGATTAACCTTGATAGAATTACGGATATTTTTTGAACTGTTGCTGGTTTTTAGCAATCACCACATTAGCAGCATTTACAATATTCTGTGTAGAACGGTAGTTTTGCTCTAGTGAAACCGTTACGGCATCTGGATAATCTTTTTTAAAGTTCAGAATGTTATGAATATTAGCTCCTCTAAAAGAGTAAATAGATTGGGCATCATCTCCCACGACACAAATATTTTCAAATTTGGAGGCTAACGCCTTTACAATAAGATATTGAGAATGGTTGGTATCTTGATACTCATCTACTAGAATGTATCTAAATCTGTCTTGATATTTTGCAAGAACTTCAGGGAAACGCGTGAGGAGTTCGTTGGTTCTCAAAAGCAAGTCATCAAAATCCATTGCTCCGTTTTTAAAACAAACTTCCACATATTTCTGATAAATTTGCCCAATGAGTTTCATATTTGCTCGGGCATCGTTTTCCATAAGTTCAGGATTGTTATAGTAAGCCCTTACGGTGATGAGATTGTTTTTGTATTGAGAGATTCTGGCTTGTACTTTTTTAGGTTTGTATAAATCAGAGTCTATATTTAAGGTCTTTGATGACCTTCTTAAGTACATTAAGAGCATCTTGAGAGTCGTAAATGGTAAAGTTGGAAGGAAATCCTAAGTAATGAGCCTCGCTCCTCAATATTCTTGCAAAAACCGAGTGGAAAGTCCCCATCCATAGACTTTTAGCATCGCTTTCTCCGACCACTTTGGCAATTCTCTCTTTCATTTCTCTAGCGGCTTTGTTGGTAAAGGTA
>NZ_QXHU01000001.1:124505-124622 GCF_009663465.1 Riemerella anatipestifer | reverse complement strand
TAAGAGCATCTTGAGAGTCGTAAATGGTAAAGTTGGAAGGAAATCCTAAGTAATGAGCCTCGCTCCTCAATATTCTTGCAAAAACCGAGTGGAAAGTCCCCATCCATAGACTTTTAA
>NZ_QXHU01000001.1:0-124495 GCF_009663465.1 Riemerella anatipestifer | reverse complement strand
AGTGCAAGTATATTAAAAGGGTCTACTCCATTGGTGATTAGATGTGCAATACGCATCGTAAGCACACGCGTTTTACCAGAACCAGCTCCTGCCAATACCATTAGTGGTCCCTGTATTGTAGTCACTGCTTTGTACTGAGCTTCATTTAATCCCTTCAAATAATCTACCATAGAAATGCTTTTTAATATTGTCTCTCCAAAAATCCCACAAATTTACAACCTATAAACGATTAAAAAAAATACCGATGATGGTCTTTAGCTATGAAATCTTTTTTGCTTAATGCAATGATAAATATAAAAAAACTATATAGAAATGGTATTTTAAGGACAACAACTTGTTACAAATAGTGTTTTACAAGTAACAAATGGATAATAAGCTGTTACAAATCGTATTTTAACTGTTACAAATGGATAATGGGCTGTTACAAATCGTATCCTAACTGTAACAAATGGATAATGAACTGTTACAAATCGTATCCTAACTGTAACAAATGGATAATAAGCTGTTACAAACAATATTCTACTAGTAACAGATGAATAATAATTATAAACTAATCAAAAATTCAATAAAAAAAGAAAACAAGTTAGCTTTAAAGAATAGATTTCTTTGAATGAAACTGACTTTGTCCATTGTATAAGTACTATCTTTTACAGATTGAAACTTTAACATTTCATTATAAGAGATTTAGAAGAAATTAAAATAATTTTGTAACAAATCATTAGAAAATTCTACTAATCGCTTTAAGAAATTAAAAACAAAAAATAAATTTAATATCGTAATGAAAAAAAAGTTTTTCTCTTTGGCAGTGGCTACTTTCGCGGGAGCTCTGCTAAATGCACAACAAATCAAATTTGAGGAGTACGACCTCCCTAACGGACTTCATGTAATTCTCCATCAAGACAATTCGGCTCCTGTAGTTACTACCGCAGTAATGTACCACGTAGGTGCTAAAGACGAAATGGAAGGTAGAACAGGATTTGCTCACTTTTTTGAACACCTTTTATTTGAAGGAACTCCAAATATCAAAAGAGGTGAATGGTTTAAAATAGTTTCGTCTAACGGTGGTAATAACAATGCTAACACTACTGGAGATAGAACCTACTACTACGAAACTTTCCCTTCTAACAATACCCAACTCGGACTTTGGATGGAAGCTGAAAGAATGAGACAACCGGTAATTAACCAAGTAGGTGTAGATACTCAAAGAGAAGTGGTAAAAGAAGAAAAAAGGCTAAGAATAGACAATCAACCTTACGGAAATCTGTTTAATAGTATTTTAACTTCTGCCTTTAAAAATCACCCTTACAAAGGGACTACCATTGGCTCTATGGAAGACTTAAATGCAGCAAAATTAGAAGAGTTCCAAAGTTTCTTTAAGAAGTATTATGTACCCAATAATGCTACTTTAGTTGTAGCTGGAGACATCAATCCTGAACAAACTAAAAAGTGGATTAACGAATACTACGCCACTATTCCTAGAGGTGCAGAAATTACTAGAAACTTCCCTAAAGAAGCACCTATTACCAAACAAGAAGAAGTAACGGTTTATGATAATAATATCCAAATCCCAGCCTATGTATTTACTTACAGAACGCCATCTAATAAAGAAAAAGATGCTTATGTTCTGGAAATGTTGGGCAGCTATTTAAGCAGTGGTAAATCTTCTGTTCTATACAAAAAATTAGTAGATCAGGAGAAGAAGGCTTTACAAGTACAAGCGGCTAATATTGGTATGGAAGATTATAGCATCTTCGCATTCTTTGCAATACCTATGGGAGCTACTACCAAAGCTACATTAGAAAAGGATATAGATACTGAAATCAAAAAACTACAAACCACACTAATTTCAGAAGAAGATTATCAGAAACTGCAAAACCAGTTTGAAAATCAGTTCGTAAATTCTAATTCTACTGTGGAAGGTATTGCTCATTCTCTAGCAGATAGCTATGTTTTAAAAGGAGATACTAATCTTATCAATAAAGAGATAGACATCTACCGTTCTATCACCCGTGAAGATTTAAAACAAGCTGCGATTAAATACCTTAATCCAAATCAAAGAATCAACATCAATTATTTACCTCAAAAAAAATAATTCTAATCAACAATGAAAAATATCAAATACATTGCAGCGGCGTTTCTAGTTTCAGGAATGTTATCTGCTCAAAATATAGACCTTAATGCAATGCCAAAACCAGGACCTACTCCTACGGTAAATGTGGCACAGCCTAAAACTTTCACCCTTAAAAACGGACTTACCGTAATGGTGGTAGAAAATCATAAACTACCTAGAGTTAATGTTAATCTCACCATAGATACCCCTCCTGTATATGAGGGCAATATCGCTGGAGTTTCTAGCATTATGGCAAGCCAACTAGGTAACGGAACCACTTCCCTTAGCAAAGAAGAATTTAATAAAAAAGTAGACTTCTTAGGAGCTAGATTAAATTTTGGTGCTTCTGGAGCATTTGCCAATACACTATCTAAATATTATCCAGAGGTGGTAAGCCTTATGGCAGATGCTATCATCAACCCAAAGTTCTCTAGTGAAGAAGTTCAAAAGTCTAAAGAAAGAGCGTTAGAAGGACTTAAAGCAGACGAAAAGAGTGCAGAAGCTATCGCTAACCGAGTGTCTGATGCACTTATTTATGGTAAAAACACCGCTTTAGGAGAGTTTAAAACAGCGGAAAGCATCAATAAAATTCAACTAAAAGATGTGCAGGATTTCTATCAAAAATATTACACACCTAACAATGCTTATCTAGTAATTGTGGGAGATGTAAAATATGATGAAGTAAAGAAACAGATAGAAAGCCAATTTAAAAATTGGAAAAAATCTAATGTTAAAATCCCTACTCCTGCACCTGCAAAAAATCTAGCCTCTACCGAGGTTAATGTGGTAGATGTTCCAAACGCTGTACAATCTATCATTAAAGTAGGTAATATTTCTACTTTACAAATGAAAGACCCACAATATTTTGCTGGAGTTATGGCAAACTATATACTTGGCGGCGGTGGCGAAGGCAGATTGTTTATGAACCTTAGAGAGAAAAATGCATTTACTTACGGGGCATATTCTAACCTATCTACAAGTAAATACTCACCTAACTTTAGTGCAGAAGCAAGTGTAAGAAATGAGGTTACAGATAAGGCTGTAAAGGAATTCATCAACGAGCTTAATGCCATCTCTACTGTAAAACCAGAAGAGTTACAAAACGCTAAGGCAAAACTGAAAGGTAATTTCATTATGTCTTTAGAAAAACCTGAAACTATTGCCAGATTTGCTTTAAACCAAAAACTTCAAGATCTACCTGCGGATTTCTATACTAATTATTTAAAATCCATAGAAAAGGTAACAGCTGCTGATATTAAAAAGGTAGTTAATCAAAATATTTTGCCTAATCAAGCGAGAATTTTCATCGCTGGTAAAGCAACAGATATTGCGGATAGTTTAGAAAAATTAGGTTACCCAGTAAAATATTACGATGCCTATGCAAATCCTAGCCAAAAACCTGAAGTTAAAAAAGTAGATGCTAATGTAAATGTAGAAAGCGTTGCTCAAAACTACATTAAAGCCATAGGTGGAAAAGAGGCAGTTAGTAAAATCAATTCTGTTACGATGAATGCTACGGCTACCGTTCAGGGAATGCCTTTGGAAATGACTTTAGTACAAGCAAAAGGTGGCAAAATGATGATGGATATGAAAATGATGGGCAACTCTATGCAGAAAGTTGTATTTGATGGCAAAGACGGCTACATTATGGCTCAAGGAAACAAAATCCCTATGCCAGAACAGGCTAAACAAGAGATGCAAAAATCTACTGAAGTTTTCAAAGAATTAGCGTTTGCTAATAATGGTAACTATGAACTAAAAGGTATTGAAAAGGTGAATAATGAAGACGCTTATGCTATTAAATCAGGTAAAACCACTTATTTCTACAGCGTAAAATCTGGATTGAAATTAGGTGAAACTAAAGTAGAAAAAATGGGCGATAAAGAAATGACTATCCCTTCTACTTTCTCTGATTACAAAGAAGTTTCAGGAGTTAAAATGCCGTTCAAAATCAACCAGAATATGAGTGGTATGGATATTACTTTTGAAGTAAAATCTTACGAATTTAATAAAGCTCAAGAAACAGATTTTAAATAGTTAATAAAACCATAACTTTTTGAACATTAAGAGGCAATTCTATTTGGAGTTGCCTCTTTTTACATAAGTTTTAGTTATTTTATTCTTGATATAAAATTATTCTTCTTATATTTGCGAACTTAAAAAATTATCTTTTTAGTTATGGGTACAGTTTTTACGCTATTTATGGTTCTTATAGTAATTGTGTGTGTGTTGTTGGTATTAGTAGTTTTGGCACAAAACCCTAAAGGTGGAGGTCTTTCAGGAACATTCGGGGGAGCGTCATCGGCATCTTTCGGCGTTCAAAGAACTAATGATTTTATGGAGAAGGCTACTTGGACATTAGGAATTACGGTGGTATTACTAATTGTTTTAAGTGTGGTATTAACTGCAAAACCTACAGTGAATGTGGCTCCTGTAGCTCCTAAGAAAACAGAGTTACCTAATGCTCCACAAGCACCAAACCAAAAAGTAGATTTAAACAACACAGCTACGCCAGTAGCACCAAGCAATACAGGAAACTAAGATTTTGTTAAGTCTTTATTATAGAAAAGCGAAAGAGATTATATTTCTTTCGCTTTTTTTAGTTTTAGGCGTTCTATAAAATATTTTAGTTTTAAACCTTGTAATAGCAATAGGTATTTTAATCTATTTTTAGACTTATAGTATTTTTCTAAAAATAAAAACATTGCTCCATAAAATCTTGACAAATATTTTAAATCTTTCACGGTGCTTTGCCCTTTGTAATGAAGTATAGAATAAGCCCCATAATAGTAGTTTTGAAAGCCTTTACAGATAAGAGTATAGCACAAATCTATATCTTCGCCGTACATAAAATATCTTTCGTCTAAGCCTCCTATATCTAGATATAGTTCTCTTTTCATTAAAAGAAAAGCTCCTGTAATCACTTCTACACAAGCAATTTCGTTTTCGTTGATATCGTTTCTGTAATAGGTTTTACGGTTATTTTTCCGAGAGGTGAAAAGAAATAATTTTTCAAAAGAATTGATGATATTAGGAACAGAGCGTTTGCTCTCTGGAAGAAAATCCCCCGCCAAATTATGCATTCTAACACCGATGCAACCTAAATTATCACAACCATCAGCAAATTCTAACAAACTATCTAGCCCATCACTTTCTAACTCTGTATCTGGATTTAGTAATAAAATATATTCGCCTTGAGCTTTTTTGGCGGCAATGTTATTTGCTTTGGAGAAACCTAAATTCTCTTCTAATTCCATAAAAACGACCTTTGGAAAGATGCATTTAAGTTCTTTCCAAGAGTTATCTGTGGAGCAGTTATCTATAACTATAATTTCGTAATCTACTTTGGCTGCATACTTTTCTATGGACTGAATACAAGCCGATAACAAATCGGTTACATTATAATTAACGATGATGATGCTTAGCTTTTTTTTCATAAAAACTTAATGACCTTTATAAGGTATTCGGTTCAAAATAGACCTCCCCAAAGAAACTTCATCGGCGTACTCTAGTTCATCTCCTACGGAAATCCCTCTTGCAATATTGGAGAATTTAATGTCAAAATGCTTAAACTTTTTATACAAATAATACACGGTGGTATCGCCCTCCATAGTGGCAGATAGTGCAAAAATAACCTCCTCTATCTCCCCTATTTCTAGTTTGCTTTCTAGGGTTTCTATATTTAATTGTTGAGGACCAATGCCTTCCATAGGTGATATTTTCCCTCCTAGAACCAAATATTTCCCTTTGAATTTCCCTGTATTTTCTATCGCCATTACATCTCTCACATCTTCCACAACGCATAGGAGTTCAGCGTGCCTACTGTCATCTGCACAAATTTCGCAAATATCTGTGTCCGAAAAGTTATGGCATTCTTTACAGTATTTTATCTCTGTAACTAGATTTTGTATAGCCTCACCTAGAGCTAGCCCTTGTGAACTAGGTTGTCTAAGCAAATGGAGAGCTAGCCTAAGAGCTGATTTTCTACCTATCCCTGGAAGTCCCGATATTTCTTCTACTGCCTTTTCTAAAACCTTACTTGGAAAATTCATAGATACAAAGTTAGTTTTATTTCAATTTACAATCATACAATTTACCCTAATTTTTTATTCTATTAAGAGAACATCTCTACTTTAAAGGGAGTTAGAAGTTCATCATCAATTTTAATTTTTACATCTAGAAAATGTTTTCCCCTACTTAGAAAATTAAATCCCCCAATATCAATTTTAATTTTTATATCTAGAAAATATTTTCCCCTACTTGGAAAATTAAATCCCCCAGTATCAATTTTAATTTTTATATCTAGAAAATATTTTACCCTACTTAGAAAATTAAATCCCCCAGTATCAATTTTAATTTTTACATCTAGAAAATGTTTTCCCCTACTTAGAAAATTAAATCCCCTAGTATCAATTTTAATTTTTATATCTAGAAAATATTTTCCCCTACTTAGAAAATTAAATCCCCTAGTATCAATTTTAATTTTTATATCTACAAAATGTTTTTTCTATTTACTAAATTAAATATTTTCTTAATGGACTTTGTGTTCTAACTAATATTAGCTAAGTTTTATATATGCCATTCCTTACCCAAACCTCAAATATATCCCCAAAAAGAAAGCCGACCTTGTGAGCCGACTTTCTAAAATTGAATTCTTATTTAAAGTATCAATTTTTATTTAACCATCAGTTTTACATTATGTTTTACACCTTTATCATCTACTAGATTTAGGATATAAACACCTTTAGGCTGTTGGGTTAAATTGAGTTCAAATCTGTTTCCTTTGTACTCGTTGGATAAAATCTGTTTTCCAGACATATCGTAAACACTAGCTTTCAGTGCAGATACAGTAGAAACTGCTTCTACTACAAAATTACCATTAGATGGGTTTGGATATACCCTTAATTCTGTAATAGGTATAGTAATATCAACAACTACCGTTTGCTTATCAGACTTAACTCCGTCAGAGTATACCGCATATACATCGTAAGTATAAGTACCATTTTGGGTCATTGTTTCATTGTATAGACGGGTGTTGTAATCGTTTATATCACTTACCTTAGTTCCATCTTTAACCACTTCGTAACCTACTAAATGAGGTACAGTAGATATTCCGAAAGAAACTTTGCTGCCTATACCACTATTCAGTGAAGTTTCTGGTAACAGCATCTCTCTAGTTACTAGCTTATCTCCTTTTAAGAAGTCGGCTTTAAAATCAGGAAGCGCCTCTTTACTTAGAGTTTGGGTACCTACAGTTACCCCTACTTTTCCGTCCACAGAGTTATCATATCCTACTTCTATATCATCTAATGCTAGTATAAAGCCATTATCATCTTTCTTAGTTCTGTGGTGGAACGCTACAAAGAAATCTTTGTTTGTATAGTTTTTGATATTAACAGACTCCAACTTAAATGTAGGATTAGTTCCGGTAGCTTCAAAGGTATAGACTTTATGCCCAGCCTTCACTTCCTCCGCTGTAGGAGCGTTTCCAGAAGCTGGAGCTTCCACTACATAGACATCATATCTCTCATTGTATTTGTGCCATACATTAAAGTTAAGAACTTCTGCTCCTTTTCTTAGTTTAGGAGTTATCAGTATACTATTGGCATCAAACGGATTCATAAACCACGCATAAGATCTTACACCATACTCTCCACTCTTCTTATATACCCCTGTAAGGTTCCAATCTAGAAGAGGAGAACTCTGGCTACCTATTACCGTCATACCACTAGGCATAGCGTTTCCATCTTCATCTTCAAATCCTTCTTTATAGATAGGATTAAGGTCAGGACGTAGCCATTTCAAGGTTAATAAGTTATTAGTTTTGTCAAAGTTTTGAGTTAAATCATCTACACTATTATATACCTTTTTAACATTGATGTAGTCTGTTTTTTCTACCGTATCAGAATTATGCTCCGAAGTCGCTTTTAGACTTACTTTATATAGACCTTTCTTAGTAAACTTAACATTCAAATCTTTATCCGTGAATGCCGTTGTAGTACCTGTAAATTCTACACCATCAGACGGCGTGATAGTCCATTCAAACTTATTAGGCTCTGGGTTACCAGTAGAAGTATTAGCAAATAATACCGCTTCTCCCTCAAATATTTCTTGTGCACTAGAGATGAAACCTGCTACTGTAGGCGTATTCTTAACTGTGATGTAATCATTTTTAGTTAATACATCTTCTCCTTTATCATTTCTAGCTTTTAGGGTAACGCTGTAAGTGCCTTCCGCAAGTGATACCTTAGGGGCTTCAGAACTGGTAGAAGTTCCATCTTTAAATGTTACTGTATTTGGAGCGAAAGTCCATTCCCAAGAACTTACAGGAAGTGTAGATGCCGTCATCGTAGCATTTTTAAAACTTACTGTTTCGTAAGAGTTAGCTTGTACTTTATCAGCCGAGAAGTCTACATTTGGTTTGCTTTCTGCGTACTCAAACTTTACATTATCCATTGCAAATGCATAAGACTTGTCTGTACCCTCTGTCTTATGATGGAATCCTATATAAGCTACTTGGTCTGTTGGAACTTTAAACTCATAGAAATATCTATTATACTTACCCGTAGCTTCTACTCTAGGTGTAAGCTCTTTCGTCATAGACGAGCTATTAGGATTGTTACCTAAAGATATACTTATAGCTTCTGTAAAATTTTGGAACTTTCTCGCGTGGAATACAACTCTATAAAGAACATCTTTCTTAAGTTTCAGAGGGTTAGAAAAGAACCAGTCATCTACATCTGTTTTTTCACCAGGGAAATTAAGTGCAAATGAATTACCTTCGTAAGCTAAACTTTTATCATCATATTTTCTCCAGGTTCTTCCGTCTGCATCTTTATCTTCAGAAGTCCAACCATTTTTGTTAAAATTATCTTCAAAACCGAACTTATGCGAAGCCATATCTGGTGTTAAATCTGCCACGATACCATAAGCTGATGTTGATAGCTTATTGTCTAAACTTATTTCGTCTGCAGCATAAACCAACTCTGCTTCAACAGAATAATTAACAAATGATTTAGATAAATCAAAATGATGAGTTAAGACTGTTTTACTCGCAGCTGCAAGTGCAGGAATATCTAATTCTCCTGTTGCTACCACTTCATTACTATTGTCTTTATTAACAAGTTTAACGCTTAACTTGGCTCCTGCATTATATGCATCTTTACCTTTGTTTTCTATCTCAAAATTTACAGGCGTACTAGTGCTGTATTCTAAAGGCGTAGCCGCAACTTTTACATCAGTAACTGCTAAATTGTTTCTTACCCCATTATTAACACCAGTAACCACTAGTGAATAGTCTTGAGAAGTAGCAGGTACAAGATTAACTATAAGATTTCCTTCGCTATCACGACTTACCTCGTTTTTCTTTAAGTCTCCTTTGTGTTTTACAACAATAGTATAAGTAGCACCAGCTTCTGGATTTTCTATCACTACCTGCTCTACGTTATCCACATTATTATCCATTTTAACGGCTGGAGCTGCTGGATTATCAGGATTTAATCTCCAAGGTAATACTTCTACACCATCTTTGATTACTCTCACATCCAAATCGTTCACCAACATTTTAGTACTCCTAACATTTAGCGCATTTTCGTCACTCAATACGCTAGGTGCAGGGTCTGCCCATACTACTGTTACCTTGAGAGGAGCGCCTCCTGCCGCTACAACATCAAATGAAGTTTGTGCTCCATTATTTAATGTATTTTCTTGGATTAAAGAATACTTTCCATTTAAGGATATGGTTTTCGCTGCATCAAATGCGTTCAACAATCCCCAGCCAGAAGCATAGTCTGGTCCAGGATTAGCACCAGCTTCGTTTGCAGTTGCAATTGCTAATGCCTTCAATGTTGCAGCTTTCATCATATTTCCTGCATTCAACTTAGAATAGTGTTCTTGCAACAGAAGCAACGACCCCGTAACATTAGGAGATGCCATAGAGGTTCCACTCATAGTACCATAGTCTGTATCTCCAGAACTTACAGAGGATCTAAGCCCCACTCCAACTCCAGAAATATCCGGTTTTATCCTTCCATCGTCCGTTGGTCCAAAGGCACTAAATGAAGCCATCTTTACATCTGTAGGCGATTTATAGCCTCCAGGTATCTTCTGTGCAGCACCTACTACCAGTAGATTTTTCCCAGTTGCACCATAAAGTACACAATCAAATCCGTCATCACCTCCATTCTTTTTTCTATTCTTGGTCGAAGCTATCCATTTTCCAGAAGCATCACGAACATAATGTGTCTCCCCTGCTTTAGGACCATCTCCCCTAGGGTTTCCCGCAGCTTTTACTGGTAGATAGTAAGGTGCATTTAGAGTAATCAAATCCCATTCTCTATCAGGGTCTAAATATTGCCCATAGCCTTTGAACTCGGTATCGTCATCAGAACCCATCCAATGCCATCCTTGTTGTCCTGACCAATTCCCCCAAGCAAAACCTCCTATATACCCATAAGAATGGTTTGATAAGATAGCTCCATTGGTAGCAGCGGCAGTCATCTCATCTTCATCACTATTCCAATCATAAGCATCTAGTGTAGCTTTAGGAGCCATACCTTTTGCAGATGCATCTACTCCAGAAGCCACCATTGTTCCAGCTACATGGGTAGCATGTTCGCTAAGGGTAGTTGCTTTGTCTTTCTGCACAGCTCTTCCTCCAAATTCTCTATGAGAAACTCTTACTTTTCCACCATCCCATTCGTGAACCTTCATTCCACTTCCTTCCAAATTGAATACCCCCGCTTCTGGATGGAGTTTATTAGTGCCTGTTCCTTCTGCCGCTCCAGCGTTGTAAGTAATATAGTAAAGAGGTCTTCCTTTTTTATCAAAACTTCTTAATTGGTAATACCTACCATTACTCTCTCCTTCAAAAGGAATTTTAAGACTTTTAGCTTTAGTCTGCAATTCTTTTACACTAAGGGTAGATTTCCCAAACCCTTTTTGTAGTACATTCAGCTGTTTCAGATTAGAAGATTCTCTAATCTTCTTTACTTGCTCCGCATTTTGTGCAAAGACAAAATTTGGCAACAATAAAAAACTTGCAGCTATTGGCAACAAATTTTCTGTCCCTAAAATAGATTTTTTCATAGATAACACAATGTTTTAGAATTATCTTACAATGTTAAATATTTTTCTTTAATAAAAAAAATCAAACAAATGTATAATAATTACACATATACTGTAATTTTTAAATTTAAATTAATTTTATTATTTTTTTTACAAAAAAAATAAATTAAACAATTGAAAATATATTTTGATACATCTAATTCATATGTGTATAATACCTAATTTTAAACTCTTAAATCACTTATAATGAAAATATTACAGACTAACGAAATGAATATTTTTTTATTAAAAAACAATAAATTGATTGTGAAGTAAATGAATAATTTTATTTCATTAAAGTTCTTAAAATCAAATTAATAATAGATTATCAAGTTTAAAAATATGATAAAAATCATATTTTTAGATTGAATATTATGTAATTTACAGAGATTCTATTTATAATCAATCTAAACAAAAGACATGTTAAAAATCTTAGAAATGACTACATAAAAGAAAAGGGTAATGTTACTCTAAATGAAAAACGATGTTGGAATTTTTTTTAAACTTTTATTCTTGAAACTAAATAATGAATTGAACATAATAATTTAACAATATCAATTTTTAAACAGGCTCTTAACATTAAAATAATTATCTTTACGAAAATTTTAGAAAATGATAAACTGGAAAACAGCCAAAGAATACGAAGACATTACCTACAAAAAATGCAACGGCGTTGCTAGAATTGCTTTTAACAGACCCGAAGTGCGTAACGCCTTTCGTCCAAAAACAACATCAGAGCTTTACGATGCCTTTTATGATGCTTACGAAGACCCATCTATTGGGGTGGTATTATTATCAGGCGAAGGTCCTAGCCCTAAAGATGGCGGCTGGGCATTCTGTAGCGGTGGCGACCAAAAAGCAAGAGGTCATCAAGGCTATGTAGGCGAAGACGGCAGACACAGGCTTAATATCCTTGAGGTACAAAGGCTTATTAGATTTATGCCAAAAGTAGTAATTGCTGTAGTTCCAGGTTGGGCAGTTGGTGGAGGACATTCACTACATGTGGTTTGCGATTTAACTTTAGCTAGTAAAGAACACGCTATTTTTAAACAAACAGATGCTGATGTTACCAGTTTTGATGGAGGCTATGGCTCTGCCTACTTAGCTAAAATGGTAGGACAGAAAAAAGCGAGAGAAATTTTCTTTTTAGGTAGGAATTATTCTGCACAGGAAGCCTTTGAAATGGGAATGGTAAACAAAGTAGTACCCCACGAAGAGTTAGAAGATACCGCTTATGAATGGGCTCAAGAAATATTAGCAAAATCGCCTACATCTATCCGTATGCTAAAGTTTGCGATGAATCTTACGGACGACGGTATGGTAGGTCAACAAGTATTTGCTGGAGAAGCAACAAGACTCGCCTATATGACTGACGAAGCCAAAGAAGGACGAAATGCCTTTTTAGAAAAAAGAAAACCTGACTTCGGTGAAAATCAATGGATTTCTTAACATAAAAACATCACTTTTTCAATAAAAAATAAAATGAAGCATTGGATACAAGCTGCGAGACTGCGTACGCTTCCACTATCACTAAGCGGAATTATTACGGGAGCTTTTGTGGCTAAATGGAAACTTAAAGAAACAGGAGGTACTTGGGATATTTGGATTTTGGTCCTTGCCCTTTTAGTAACCCTACTCTACCAAATCTTATCCAACTTTGCTAATGATTACGGAGACGGCGTAAAAGGTACAGATACTCATCGTTCCACCCAAGCAGAAGCTAGGGCGGTAGCCTCTGGAAAAATATCAGCCCAGCAGATGAAAATGGCAGTACTCATTACGGCTGTTCTTGCTTTTTTAGCAAGTGTAGTCCTGCTATATATTGCGTTTTTTCCCAAGTATATTAAAGAATTTTGGTTCTTTATTGGGTTAGGTGTATTGTGTATCCTCGCAGCTATTGGCTACACGGTAGGCAAAAAACCTTACGGATATATGGGGCTAGGCGATATAATGGTATTTATATTTTTTGGATTAGTCTCTGTAGTTGGTAGCTATTTTCTGTTTACCAAGTCTTTGGATTGGGATATTTTCCTTCCTGCTACTGCTGTCGGAATGATGAGTGTAAGCGTACTCAACTTAAATAATATGAGAGATATAGAAAGTGATAAAACCTCTGGTAAACATACCTTAGCACTAAAACTAGGATTTAGAAAAGCTATGGTTTATCAAATGATACTGATGCAACTGCCTCTCATTTTGGTACTCGCTTTTTTAATGTTGAACCAACTACACGAACGAGGGAATTACTATGCTTTCATCGTGATGATTTTGCTATTTCCTATGATGGCACTTAGGCGAAGAATTATGCAAGTAAACGAACCCAAAGAATTAGACCCATTTTTAAAACAAGTAGGCATCATTACTTTGGTAATGTCTATACTTTTAGCAGTAGGACTTAATTATTTTTAAACCAAAATAAATTTCACAAAAACAATACTACAATGAAAATAAAATTTCTAGGACAAAACTGTTTTCTATTTTCTTATAAGGGTATCAATATTCTTTCGGACCCTTTCTATAATTATCAAAAAGAAAAATCGGGGTTTGATATTACTAAAGAAAAAATAGACTATCTACTCATCACTCACGCTCACGGCGACCATATTGCCGATGTACAGGAAGTGCTAGACACCTACCCTAACGCTACTATTATTGGTCAGCCCGAAATTTGTGCTTACTTTAATCATCAACATAATATTGATATTAACTTAGGTGGTTCTGCCAAGATAGAGGATTTAAAAATCACTATGGTAACCGCTTCTCATACCAGCTCTTTTCCTGACGGAAGCTACGGTGGCGAGCCTTGTGGATATGTATTTAGATTTGATGATAAAAATATTTATCTCGCGGGAGACACAGGTGTGATTTCGGATATGGGACTACTAACTCCTCTATACGGAACGATAGATTTGGCTATTCTACCTATAGGTGGGCATTATACTATGTGTGCTAGAAAAGCAAGTTTTGCCGCTTCAGAACTTATCAAAACACCTAAGGTTATTGGTTGCCACTTTGATACCTTCCCTCCTATTAGTATAGACCATGCCCAAGCACAAAACCATTTTAAAGAGAAAAATGTAGAACTTATTTTACCTAACTTAGGGCAAGAGTTTGATTTGTAGACCTTCATTTATTCATTTAAAAAAAATCCCTCAACATTGTTTGTTGAGGGATTCTTAATTCTTCCATTTATTTCTTAAAGCTATATTTTATCCCAATACTGAGCAAACTATTGTTAGGCGAATTAGGGAGTATCTCAAGGAAATCCGATTCATCTCTGTCATTCCCCAAAACAATAGCCTCATAATTCATATATAAAGCCATATATTTCGAAATAAAATAACTGCAACCTATTCCTGCATTAAAAGAGACATAAAGTTTATCATAATCCGTTGCCTCACCAGGCGAATAGTAGTAGTTGCTCTTCACTTCTTGATTTATAGCCCACCCTAAATTTAAGTTTCCACTAAAATTTTCTATGATTCGGTACCTCCAAACGAGATTCAAAGGAACTGAAATAACGGCTCCTTCAAAAAAACCTTTTGAACCATCACTCATTGGATTTATTACCCCTGTTTCAAAATACTTTAGTCTTCCGCTAACGGACCAGTTTTTCGCAAAAAAATATTCTGCTAAAAAGCCCCCTTGCATAAACGACATTTTACTTGGAGGAACCGACATTTTTGAATTCAGCCCCGCCTCTGCCCCAAAAAACCATCGTCCCTTTGGGTTTATAATTTCTCTTGTTTGCGCCACAATCTCATTTGACAACAGCCCCAATACCATCACAAATAATGTTTGATATCTCATTGGGGTTATACCTAAGGTAGGCACAAATGTAAAATTGCCTAAACCGCAACAACGACCAAAAATATTCGTTTTCATAATCATAAATTAAAAAAAGAGGGGCATTATCACTTAGGAATGCAAGGCAAAATTAGTACTACTTGTTAATCATAGTTTTTTATGAAGTCGTTTAGGTTATTTTCTCTTAGTAATTCATCAATATATTTTCCTCTACTGCTTGTCTTTCTTTGATATGGAGCAAACAAAGAGGTTACTTGATTAAATTCTTCGTTAAGTTTCAGAAATTCTGCTTTCTGGGTTTCGTTTAAAAGATGATTTCCGTATTTCCGCTTGAATTCTATCAGTTTTTTAATGATGATTTCTTTTTCTACAATCTCTTTTTCAGAAGCATTTACAGTACATATTCCATAAACGCCATTGCAGTAGTGCTTCCATTCTGTCTCAAAGATTTCATTTAGCGCACGCTCCATTTCTTCCTCTCCGTTTTTGAATAAATCGTCATACGCCAACCTATTTTCGTTGTGTTGCATTAAATTTTCAACGAAATTTTGTCTGAATGTTTCTTTTATTTCTTCTGGGGTCTTTTTGATATTCTTGTAGTCATTCAACTTTTTAATATGACTTTTTGAAAAATATTTTTCGGATTTTGTATTGACTAATCTATCAGATAAAGGCGAAGTTATTATTTCTTGTTTTTCAATAGAATAAGAGTAATTCGGGATAACCTTCTTATTGATTAGCTCTAAAATTTCAATTTCAGAAAATCCTGTTTTATCAGACAACTCTGCTAATTCTATGAAATTCTCCTTTATGTATTCTGCATCTGTTTTCATTTTTTGTTAAAATTAGGGGGAATGATTAAATATTGACGAAAGGCTAAACCGAAATAAATCTTAAATTCAATTCAGACTAACCAAAGCAAATGCTTTTTGCTGAATTTTGTAAATATCAGGTCGTGCGATGGGGCTCTATTTTGGCTTTGGGTTTTGGAAACAAAGGTTTACAGTAAATGCCTAACACCAATAAAAAAATAGAAGAGAGAAGCCCCATTTTATTATCATAGAAGGTTTTTTCAATACAGATATTATAAACCGAGGCTAACACACCCACTATTCCAAAGAAAATTAAACCGCCTCGTAGAATCTTGTTTCTCATATCCAAATTCGTTTGATTTATGGAACAAATATATAAATTTCTACCAATACGCAATTCTCTATGATTTTGTTTTTTTACCCCTTATAAAATCGGTAATGAAATAGAAAATGTCTAATCCTAAAATATCGTTGTACAAAAAAGTGATGATATGGCAAACAAGACAAATCATGTAAGGCAATTATTCACTAAATTTTAAGCACCAAGTAGTGTTTGAAGTAGAAAGTAGAGAAGAAAGTACAACAGCCATTTAGAGGAAGTATGAGATACAAGCAAGGTCAATAGTAGTAAATTAGCTCAGAAAATATGGTCTCTTTGACGGGAAAATCAAACGATTAGTAAAATGTCAAAATCAGCAGTAGCAAAGATTAAAAAATTAGAAGCAAAAATCAAGTTTCTTGAAAAAAAGTATTTAAAGAAAGAAGCAGAATTTTTATCAAATAAGACTGGTATTTTTGATTTAATGATAGAATTATCTGAAAAAATAGTACAATATTGATATACGAAATGTAAAGTATTCGTAAACACTTTAAACTAAAAATAAATAAAATTGTGAACTAAAAACTCATGACACCTACGCAAAGTAAAAACAAGAATTTAAGATTGATTGTTATGAAAAAATATAGTAGACAAAAAAGTATTAGTAGCAGATTCTATCAATAAATATGTAATAACCACTACTTGATTTGACAGTTAAGGATTAAAATAACTGACAGTTATTTTTAAAAATCTTTACTACCGAAGGTAAGGATTTTTGATTTTCGGCAAGAGATTCCAAAAGTTTTTCTTTCACCATAGATTTGCTGCCCGAAAAGGTCTGCGTAGGTATTTTTCCGTAACAATGTTTTCTTGTGCACGCCCTCTCATTATTGTAACAATTCAGCCGACTATTAAGGTCTAATTGTACTTCTTTAAATTTCGATATATCTTTTTTTGATATCAATGTATTTTTTCTTACAATTCAGCCTAATTAAATGTACCAAATGTCAATCATCAAATAAGATTAAAACAGGTTTTGCTGGAGAGCGGCAGCGATATAATATAAAAATTGTGGCTATTTTTTTTAGTGTTGAGAAAAAATCGGATGTAAAAACAATAGAACAAAAATGTCTTATTTTAGAAATGTATCTGGAAGAGTTAGGTTTTCGAGCTATCGGAAAACTATTAAATATCAACTACAGTAAGTTTATCAGCTGGTTAAGGAATGGAACAAATCCGTAGAGCTTCCAAAAAATGAAGACTCTATTGAAATAATGAATTGAATATAATAATTTAACAATACTCTTTTTTCTAAAAAATTCATCCTGTATGGTTCCACAAATGCTGTTAGTTCAAGGACTTTTAGCCTTTGTCTTGGTGCTATAATGGCTTAAGTTGATATTGACTTCGCCGAACCACTGCGTTGGGCTTACCTTCGGCACGGGACAGCCCCCTGCTATTTGGAAGCTATCGCTCCCAATGCCGCTACGGGGGCACTCCCTAAACTTACCTTTGCTCGGCAAACCGTTGATAATAACTAATCGGTTATAATTTAAAGCGGTTTTAAAGTAGTCTTTGGAGAGGAGTACTTATAATATATATAGTATATCTGACCTCTAAAAGCCCCCTTTAAACAACTACCGCAGGTTTCTCTTGAAACCTGCGGTAGTTTTGTATAAAACCTGCGGTGGTTTTAGGTAAAACTTGCGGTAGTTTTTGGTGAAACCTGCGCAGGTTTTTTAGCCTACTTAACCTATCTTCGGAAAGTCCCTAGCCATAGGCATTACAAAAGGAAGCTTCTTTTTGTCTAAAAAGAGGCTTCTTCTTTACCAATTAGAAGCCTCCTTTTAGATAAAACCAAGGCTGATTCTGTTGTAGAACCAGCCTTGATTTATTATAAGCGTGAGAGTTATGTTATTACTATTGTCTGGCAGTCTTTCTCATTCTTTTAGGACCATACCAAAGCCAAAAGCCTGTAATCGTAAATATCAAAAGAGCAATCCCCATGACGGTGGTGTATATTAGTTTAAACAGACTGCCATCGGTTCCCAAATAAAAGTCGATAATAGAACCATCGTGGATTTTTTCAAGATAATCCGACCGCCTCCGTTCAATATGCAATAGCTTTCCCGTAGAACCATCAAGCTGAACGCCCCAAAAATGATGGCTGAATACAAACTTTACCATACCCTTATCCTTGCGGACATCTATCCTATCCAACTCAAGAGATAAGTCTGGCGAAATAGAATCGTGCAATATTTTACAAGCATTACGGTGCAGACTGTCCAACGGAAGCCAGTCTTTGAGTTCGGTGGAAGTACCTTTGTAGGATTTAGACAGAATAAGCCCACCACTATGCTTTTTCCAACCCAACAGAAGCCCCGAAACGGATATAAAAAAGAAAAATACAAATAGTAAAGCTCCTGTTATCCTATGTATTTTTCTAAAATTCCTAAGTAGTGCAGCTTGTTTCTTTCTTTTGTCTTTCTGTATCATCTTTATCTATTTCACAATTAGTAAGCAAAATCTGGTCATTAGTCCCCCTAAAATCACTGGGACAAATATAACATAACTTTACAAAACCTGCTTCATCATAATAAAGATGCTTTCACCAGACCTAAAAAAGATGAACAATTCTCCATTTTTATCCTTTTATATTTTATATAGAAAAAACTTATATGCGTTAGAATTCTTCACAATATCTATCATTCACAATCAAACTACTGAACTTATTAAAACTGATATTTATCATAATATATCCTTTCGTAGGTATTTAATTTGGATTTTCTTTATTGTTATTTTTATTTTTACAAAATCTAAATAAGCAAACATGAAAAAATTATTACTTAGTGGATTAGTACTATCGCATATCGTAGTTCTATCTCAAAATGTAAACATTCCTGATTCGGAATTCAAGCAAGCTCTCATTAAGCATTACCCCAAAATTGATACAAATGGCGATGGGGAAATTAGCGTAACAGAGGCAGAAGCCCTAACTGATAGATTGGATTTATCAGATAAAAAAATCAACAATCTTACGGGATTAGAAGCCTTCAAAAATGTGGAAGAAATACAATTATACTACAATACAGGGAGCCTTACAGAAATAGACTTCAGCGGGAACAAAGCTCTAAAGAGAGTTTACTTAGAAGGGTCTAATATTTCTTCCATAAATATTAGTCAAAATACAGAATTGGAGGATTTAAACAGCTACTATAACAATCTAACTTCCTTAGACGTAAGCCAAAACACAAAGCTAAAGATTTTAAATTTTGGCGACAACCAAATCAGTAATATAGACCTAAGCAAAAACCCAGAACTTATTACCTTAGATGGCTATAACAACCAACTAACTTCGCTAAACATAGATAACAATACAAAACTTACCAGCCTATCTTGCTACGGGAACAGCCTTACCAATATCAGCATTGATAAGAACCCCAAACTTGTAAGTGTAGATTTAAGCAATAATAAAATAGAAACTTTAGACGCCAGTAAAAATCCAGATTTGGTTAATTTATCTCTGGCAAGCAATAACCTCAATAGTCTAAACATTGCATTCGGAAGTTATGCTAATTTTTCGGGATTAGATATTACCAATAACCCTAACTTAACTTGTGTAAAAATTACCGAAGGCGAAAAAGTAAGTTCTACGTGGCAACAAGATAGTGGTGTAACCTATAACACAGATTGCGGTACTATGTCCACCTCCAACTTATCTTCTTCAAGCGATGATGTAACGCTTTATCCTAACCCTGTAAAAGATATTCTATACATTGCTTCCAAGAAAACAGTTTCCGAAATAAACCTTTACGACGCTTCCGGAACGCTTATTTTATCCAATGCCCACGGCAAAACTATTGACCTAAATCACCTAAAAAAAGGAGTTTACCTCCTATCAATAAAAGTGGACGGAAAGATGATAACCAAAAAAATCATAAAACAATAAACTACTAAAAATAGAATATCGAAAAAGCCGTTGTAACATTTGTTACAGCGGCTTTTTCATTAAAATGTTATTTTCCATAAAACCAACCTATCCCCAACCGCCTACAGCTTCATTTCCAAAGTAAAATAATATTGGCGAGGAGCGGAAGGAATAATCCCCGGTCCCGGATATCCTGTGGCTCTTCGGGTAAAATAGACTTCATTCAGTACATTATTCACGCCTGTTTCCAATCGGATATTAGGTGTGATGCGGTACGAAAAAGAGGCATCTAATATCTTATAAGCTGGTATGCTCCCTCGTATCCCCCACAGATGGTCTGTTTTATCCGTAGGTTCATTAGTTGCCGTGGTAAATTGCTCCGACATATAGGTAAACAAAAGGCTTCCTAAAAAGTTACGGTACCCAAAGTTAAGCCCCGATTTTAAATTGACTTTGGGTACATATTCCACACGGTTGCCCTTAATCCCAGGTATCTCGGACTTTACATATTGAGAATGCGTGAGTGCTGTATTAAAAAACAAATTCCATTTCCAATGTTGCAAATTCCCTAAAAGAAGTTTGTTGATATTTACGTCTACCAACGATTCTAACCCCGCAATAAATGCCGCTCCTACATTAGTTCGTACCTTTGCTACATCGGAGAACAAGCCTTCCCTTTTTCTAAAAACATTATCTATTCTGTTATTATACCACAATCCAAACATATTGATGTCGTAAGACAGTGTGTTTTTCCAATTCCCTCTTATCCCCAAATCTCCCGTATAGCCTGTTTCGTCCTTAATGTTGGGGTCTATCACTTGGGAATTATTTTCTACTCTAATATCACTAAAGGTTACAGAGCGGTAATTTTGGGACAAGTTAGTGTAAAATTCAAACGCTTTGGTAGGCTTATAAGAAACACCCAATCCCAATAGTGCGAAATTTCTTTGGCGTTTCTCCTGTTCTTCAAAGCGTTTGTTATAGATTACATTTCCTGCATTATCTTCTATCACCCTTTGGTACGCCCCATCTGCACCAGTATCTATAAACTCCCAACGCACACCAGGAACTACCGACCAAGAAGCTCCCAACTTAAATATATTCTCTGAAAACACCGCTATATTTCGGTTAGGGTAGCTATAATCCGACTGAAAGAAATAGTTTTTATTAGTCTGGTCAAAGTTAAAATCTGCCCCAGAAAAAGTACTTCCCGGTCCTTGCTTCCCCGAGTTTTGAGCTTTATAATATTTACCTCCTACCAAAAAAGTATGGTTTTTATTCCCATATTGTTGCAGGAACCTTGCTTCTACTCCCCAATTCTTAAAATCTCCTGTAATCAAATCCCGTATAGCCCCTTCATAATCCACATCTGCAACTCTGGACGGACGATACCCTAAAGAATAACGGGACGCTCCCAAGCCAAACCCACTTAAACTTAATTTGGCACGAGGGGTAAACTGATGCTTTAATGACACATTCCAAAGGTTCCAGTCCACTTTAAACCAATTTCTTGCTCGGTTGCTTTGATAAGGGTTTTGGTAGAACTGAAAATCGGTAAGCCCCCCAGGTTGATGTGCCAAATAATTAAAACGGGTAAACTCCGTACTGATACTTGTTTGAGGCGTTATCTCATAGTTTAAATGAACATAAAAGTTTCTGGCATTATATTCCGAATTTTCTTGAAATCCGTCCCCTTGCTTATAATTAAAAAAGGTATAATAAGACCACTTGCCTACCGTTCCGCTCAAAGCATTGAAACTCGTATAAGTATTAAAACTTGCATAAGTATTCCTGCTGATAAGCTCCAACGGTTGTGTTTTAGTTGGCGTTTTTAGTTTAAAATTAAGCAACCCTCCGAACTGTGTTCCGTATTGCAACGAAGCCGCTCCTCTCACCACCTGAATTTCCTCCAATGCCTCTGCGGGTGGTGTATAATAGCTCTCTGGATAACCTAATACATCGGCACTAATATCGTACCCATTCTGTCTGGTGTTAAAGTTAGCAGAACGGTTAGGATTAAGCCCTCTCCCTCCTATATTGAGCTGAAGCCCCCCGTCGTTACTATCAAAAACATTAACGCCCGATACTTGGGAAAAGACCTGTCTGGGATTATTAAGGGCTTTATTAGCCAACTTTAAATCCATTAGCACTACTTCCGTTTTTTTAGCGGCAAAGATGCTTGTGCCTTCTACTTCCCTCAATTTTCTGGATTCAAAGGCTTCCAGCTTTCTTTTAACCAGTTCTACCTCCTGTATATCCTTGATTCTTTCTTTGTGTTGAGCATTCAAAAATAATGGTGCGGTAAGCAATGCGATGTTACAAACCTTTAATAACGTCGTTGAAAGGCAATAGCCATTTCTTTGGTAAAAATGATTCTTCTTCATTAGTTAAATCTACATTAGGGTTAATATACAACTGGCTTCTCCTACCATTGAGAGCCACATACACCTCGGCATAGACCTTGGCGTTTTTTACACCTTTTTCCCTTTCAAAATAATCCTTTAAAAAGTGGGCGTATTCTAAAATAAAATCAGGTTGAAAAGCCATCTGCTTTTCTTGTGTAGGGGTGAGAAAATCCGAATTTTCCACTCGGTAATATTCCTTAGTTTTAGGATTATAGACTTTAAACTCTGCATAACCGCCTTTTTCCATCAGCATCACTCGCCAAGAAAATCTAAAGCCCTCCTCCGTCCAGAACAATTCCCCCGGATAAAGCAAATACCGCCAAGGCAGTAACACTTGAACGGTAAAAAATAAAACCAAAATCCCACAGATAGGTTTCTTGAAATACGGCGCATATTGGTAAACCTTGCCATTAAAGTAAGCCTTAAAATCCCATTTGAAACAAGAGTACAGCCTGTACCAAAACTTCTGATGCCATTCGGAAGAAAAGTAAATCGTAGCTCCAAACATCATCACAAAAGGAAAAATACCAATAGGAAACAACCACCAAGTGAGCGTATGAAAAATCACTACACTCCCAAATGCCCAGCCTCTGGTTTTACGATATAATAGTAAAAAAGGGATACTCAAATCGTACAATGCTCCTGCCCAACTGAACAAATAGGCGGTTATAGTTTTATCCATGAAACCACCTATCAGCGGAAGATGAAATTTTGAAGCCAACCATAACTTGAGCGGCATTGCTTCCAATAGCCAATCGGAATTGAGCTTACACACTCCCGCATAGAAATAAACCAAGCCTACCAGAAACTTAATGGCGTTAATCGTCCATACTGGAACAAACTCTCTTTTCTTTTCGGGATTGGCTTCCGCATCGGCAGAGAAAGCCACGTTCATCGGTAAAAATATCAACAAAAAGCTCAAAATACTGATAAAGTAATAATGGTTAAGATAATTGGTCT
Source organism: Riemerella anatipestifer (assembly GCF_009663465.1). Lineage (GTDB taxonomy): Bacteria > Bacteroidota > Bacteroidia > Flavobacteriales > Weeksellaceae > Riemerella > Riemerella anatipestifer_C. The sequence goes on along the minus strand of NZ_QXHU01000001.1, from coordinate 101,049 downwards.
TATCCATAAGTTCGATGTAAGTAAACGAAAGGAAAAAACCAACGATTGCCATTCGGTAATACCGCCCCACCATTACTAAAAAAGCCATTAGCCCCGCAAACAAAAATAAAGCGTAGGTATAATTCCCCAGAGGTTTTACCCACTGAAAACCGTAATAACTAAAGAAAAAACGAGGTTCTATATACAGACGCTCTATCCAACCGTACAGAAAAAAACGAGCGATGCTTACCAGCATTAGCAATCCAAAAAACAGCCTATAAGTCCCCAAAACGGCAGAACTTACAGGCTTTTTAAAATACTGATATTTCCAGTCTTTAATCTCCATCGGTATCCATATAAGAAATGGTGATATTGAGCGATTGTGCCATATCTACTTTCAGTTTAGAAACATTCTGCTGAAGACTGAAATAGGCATTTTTCATTTGAGCCAAATCTTGGGTTATTTGGATTTTAAGGTTAGGATTAAGAGCTTCTATATTTTTTATGGCTTCCTCAAACTGGCGGACAATGTCTTGTGATAAAGTCTTGTGATGAGCATTTTTGGTCGCCATATAGTCTATATAATGTTGTAGCGACTTGCCACTTTTACCGTTAATCCCTTTGCCTTGAAAAAATTCCAGCATTGCTTTCGTTCCCAAGAGGGCGTACGCTCTACTGTACTGGGGAGCAAACTGGCTTTCTATCAAATGAGGTTTAGGAGCTTCGCTTTGTGCCAGAAACATCGGCGTTAAAACACCTGATGGATAACCTATCTTAGCTGCACGAAGATTTTTCTCGTAATACTGCACATAAGCATTTACCATTAGACTGATGCTTCCTGAAGCGTTGCTATCCGTATTTTCTACAAATTTGTTTCGGTAACCGCCCTTCCAATCTGCTAAAACTTCGGTAGCCGATTTTAAAATTTCCGCAGACAACGCCGATAAATAAGCCTTATAAGCCGCTGCCTCTTGCCCCGAAGTGTATTGCATTAAAATAGTGTTATCTTCGAGCTCCAAGCCATTCACCAAATAATCTATCGCAGGAAGCCCTTGGGCTATTTTACCCCCCTGAATTTCCGAAAGTTGACGGAAATTATAGTTGTAGTCTTTCGCATTCTGTTTTATCCGTTCCGTATTGGTAGGGTAGGTATTCACCCTATACAGAAAATTCATAGAAACTTCTTCCGCCTTACCCAAACGATAAAAACCAATATACTGGTAGGCTTCGTAAGTCTTATTAAGTGCTTCTCTCACCTCAGTTAGATGAGTTTGATTGGGCTCTTGTGCAAATGCTTTAATCTTTGTATCCAAATTGGTCGCCTCATCTTTAAACTTTTCCGTATAGGGAATGATAAAGTTGTCTGCCCAATGCCTAAGCATTTCTTTTCTGTCAAATCCATCGTCCACCTTTGCGTTTTCCGTAGGGGAATCGTTACCGCCGCAAGAAAATAATACCAAACAAAAGAGTGCTGAAAAAAATAGTTTAAAATAATTCATTACGACTGTTTTATAATCTTATTTTTTTACAGAATGCCCCTTTATCTGTTTCTACCAACACCAAATAAATACCGTGAGGTAAAGCCGACAAAGTTATCCTATCATTGGAGCTCACCGTTTTTGTAACATATAATTGTCCTCCAACGCCATATATTTTAATAGTTACGGGTTTGGTTGTAAAAACTTGGAGTTCCTTTCCTTGGGTATGGAGCTGTACTTCTTTTTGCGAAGACCACTCTTGGGTTCCCAAACTTCCCTGCTTATAAAATTTGAAATCGTCTAATCGGATTACTTCCGAGCCACTCCCCGAAGTATTGAGGTTAATGTAAAATCCTGCTGCACCCTCTGGAGCAACAAATTCTTTTTCTACCTTTTCCCATTGTCCGAAATTAGCGGTAGAATGCGTATAATCATCTCCATTTGCTGTTAAAGTTGCTCTATCCGCATCTCTCCATCTGAAACGATGAACCGCCTGTCTGTTTTCCCCCACAGAGTACACGTAATAGCTCAAAATATACTTCTGACCTGCTTCAATCCCTTGCCTCAATTCAAATTCTATATTCTTACCATAACCTAACTCTGCACTGTAAGTACCTTCTTTTGGAGTATTGGAAGACTGTATAGCATTACCTTTCCAATCTTTAGGATAATATCTGCAATTCCCTAAGTAGCAACTACTACTCCATTGCTCCAGACTTGAGTTGGTTATCAGGTTTTGAGAAAATAATAACGAGGAGCTTAGTACCCCTATGGTTAGTAAAAACTTTTTCATTTTTTTATAGTTTTTAGGTTGATTAGTGTTTATTTTTAAATTTCATTGACTTTAAATCCGAATTTATCTGCTATCTGTTTGGACAAATTAAGTAGTGAACCTTTAGTACTTTCATCTGCCGCTAAGCGATCTACCTCCCAAAAGCCGTGTTCTCCCCTAAATTCGGCTAAAATTCGATTGATTTCCGCTGGTGATAAATAAGACGAACCGTCTTCTTTTCTGGCAACATTAAGGGCATAGATGAAGCCATAAGCCTCCGACAAACCGTGAAATGCATTTCGAACATCTTCTCTTAAATCTGGAATACCTTTCTTAAGATAATAAATAGCTCTGGCCGCAAAGAGTTTGTTTAATTCGCTTCTTATAATGGCTGCTTGTTTTTTCATTTCGGTATAGTCTTTATCCACTACCGCTTTTCTTCCTTTATAGAACGCTGTGTAAACTCTTTCGTCTATCCCCGCCAGAAACGGCATATCTTTAGTTTCTTTCTCCAAATAATTGGCAATAAACAACGGCGTAAACTTAGAATTTTCTCTTCCCATATACGCATAAGCCCTATCCCAATGATGCTCTAAAGCCGTGTATCTCTTCCCAGAAACCATCACTAAGTTGCTGTTATCTTTTTGTAATTGGGCATCGCCAAGGACTTCTTCCCCTAAATGCTGATTGAGTACTTGGTCTAACAAAGCCACTCCCATAAGTGCTTTTTGCAATACTTGCCCCGTTTCTATACCGTAAGCATCTACATATCTTCGTTCTTCTTCGTACCCAATGAACCCTGCTTGACCTTTTTTGGCTTCCAATCCGCTATTATCTGATATGGCTTTCAACTCACCAAACATTACCTCTATTTCGTTGCGAACTGCAGTTTGTAAAGCTGTTTTGGAGGCATAATAACTGGAAGCTGCCGTAATATCTTTCATACTCAAAGCGTAGACACTTCCCTTCCTTTCGTAATAATTTCTGGATTGAGAACTGGCGATTTTCATTCCGTTATCCAACAAATAAAACAAGTCTATCATTTCTTTTCCTGTTTCCAAATCTACTGTGGAGAGACCGTTTCTTGAAAATTTGTACTCGTAAGACTCTTTAGTAACGGGCGGAAGAACCGAAGGCGTTTCCACTCCAGAAGTTTCTCTTGAACAAGAGGTAAAGCACAATGCAGAAAGCATTAAAGCTAAAATAATTTTATTTTTCATAATTAAACTTTTTATCATTTATCAAGTTATTTTTATTACGGTAAAATGATTTTTTCGCAGTAAGGTGTAAGCTCTGTAAAACCGTCCGAATAAACCGATGTTTCATATTTAATAACGGGAGAAACCACTATCCCATCGTCCGATTTGGCTTGAATACTCGCATTGAGGGAGAATAAATCATACCCACCCCCGTGGACGGAAAGATAAAGCGGATACCCTGATTTGACTTTAAATTTAATTTCGTATTCCTTGCCTTCTTCTATGGTTGGAGGTGTTCCTCTATTATCTTTGTAGCTTCGTAAAACCACCAATTTTTTATCCGCTCCCACATACTTCAAATCAAATTGGGACATTTTCTGTCCTAAAGGAAAGGTCTGCTGCTCTGTGTATTTAAACTTTAGTGTTACAGTATAATCTCTAAGGTCTTGGTCTATATCGACCCCTGGATAAACAAAATTAAGTTCGGTTTCCGTAGGCTCACAGACCGTAGGAGTCATATTGGTATAATCTATATTGGGTCTATCAATTTTACCTTTGTTTGGAAATAAAGCGTGATAGTCTTCTTCTGGCAAATCGGCAACTCTTTCGTTACACGAAAATAAAATAACAACAAGCAAACTCCACAAATAAGTTATTTTTTTCATAAGATTAGTATTTTTTATTTTATCGTAATTAAGGCTTCGTAACCGTTTACCACCGATTTGTAAGCCTCACCTTCTTTAGTAAAAACCCTAAATTTCGTTTGGTCTGTAAGCTGTATTCCTGGATAGAAAAACAACCCCTCTTGCGTAGCCACATAACCAGAAGCCACCCCAGAATAATAAGAACTATTGTAAAGATTAGGTTGCCAGTTCTTAACAAAGGCTTGGTATCTATTCTTTACATCTTGCTTTTTATAAGGTAAATTGCTTTGAAACAAAACACCGCCCTCCGAATCTTTTATCGTTAAAATAGGATTGTAGAGTCTCTCGTAATTTATTTTGTTTTGATACATCAAATTCATTCTATCCGATGCTTGTTTTCCGTTAAGTATGGCTTTCTTCATTACCAAATATTCTCTGTTGGTATCCAAATAACGGTTGGTACGAAATATTAAGTTGCCCTCGCTGTCTTTTTTCCAAAATAGAAAATCACTTTTATTTAGTTGGTGTATGTAATTATAAGTGGTAAAACTAAGTTGAGTGTAGGAGCTTTGTTTCACTTCAAAATCACTCGTTTTGAGGTTATTTGCAGCGTTATAATCGGTATCGCTTAGCATTTCTACCGTTCCTTTTTCATTAAATTTCATATAGAATGTATAGCCTCCTTGCCCGAATTGTCTTTCTAAAAAGACAATGGCGTTATCACTCGTTTTAATATTTTTATTCGGGTCTGAAAAACGCAAAGAATCTACGTCTGGAAAATAGGTAAACCACCACCCTTCTTCGGCTGAAACTAACTCATTTCTCAATGCAGCGATATGCTCTTGAGTTCTTTGAGAAGGTGTTTCGCTGAAAATAGTTTCATCTTTATCCCTACAAGCTCCCACTAATAGAAACAAACTTACAAAGACGATTATCGTGTTTTTCATAAATTTTTATTTTAAATAAGTTTTTAATTTCACATTGGTTTCAAACTGCAACCTATTGAAGTTAATTCCAAAATTTTCATTGAAATATTTAATCACAAAAGCTCTTTTTTCTGTGAGGGTTTTTACGGCTTTTTTAGCGCGCTCCCTATCAGCAGCATCATAAGGGTCTTCGTACCCCGCATAGCTGTATATCATATAATCAACCTCCTGTCTGGTATTGCAAAGTAAAGCACTCACCGTTTCCGCAAAATCCTCCTCTACTCCTCCTCTCGCCGCTAATAGGCTATAATAACCGAAGTCCGAAGCCCTGCTTGTAAGGTCGTAAAGATTGTTGGGACTTGTTTGTCCCCAAGTTTCGCTATAAGCATTGAAATTGAGTTTGGAAAACGCTTCTTTATCAAAAGGTTTAGATTGTATTAAAGCCTTCACAAACTGATGGTGAGCCATACGCATTACCTTTACCACACTTGCCGAATCGGACTTAGAAAACTCATTCACTCGGTATAATGGCATCTGCCCGTGAGCGTGATTGCTCCTAATTTGCTCGTAACCTTCCAAATCTAAGTTTTTATCTCCGTAAACATAAATTTCCTTCGGGGCGTACTGTTTTACAAATTGAGTTCCAGCAATATTCTCATAGGCTTGTAACCACAGAGAATGCATCGCCTCCATCACAGGTTTCACTTGTGCTCTGCTCGGAGGTGTAGCCGCATTATTAAGCCCCGATACATTGGCGTCCCAACGGTATTTCACCTCTATATTATACGGTTGAGTATAAGTTTGGTAAAGCCACCCATCTAATTCATCTGTATTTTTGATTTCTGGCACAAGCACCGATTCCGAGTTTAAGGTATCTCTATCATTACAAGATGCCAAACCTGCCATAATTGCCAATATCCAAAATATATTTTTCATCTTTTAATTTATCTAAGGTTAGCCTCCAAGCCTAATTTTTGAGCTTGAAGCGGAATTTGAATCTGTTTTCTTAAATCTTCTTTTCTTAAAATCTTATCAAGGCTATAAGTTTCGCCCGCTGTATTTCTATTCACAGAAAGGTAAAAGCGTTTAATATCAAACCATCTCAACCCTTCGTGCACAAACTCTCGTCTTCTTAGCTCCGCAATAGCATTTACCAACGCTCCCTGATAGAAGGTAAGATGATAAAATGGGGTATAATTTTCTTGCCCTGACTGAAACGCCACCATCAGCTCGTCTTTGATGAATGTTTTTTGCGACTTGGCTTTCATAAAGGTAATGATGTCGTTGGTCGCAAAATCGTACATTTGCTTCATCGTATAAGCTTCTGCACGGTTTAGGAGCACCTCATCGGTCGTGAGTAAAACATTATCTACATAAAGCTCTCTTGGATTGGCACTTACATCTTGGAATTTTTGTAATTCTCTGAATTTATTCACATATCGGTTTCCCGTATTACTCCCTCTCGTTAAGTACCAAAACGAAGCCGAGTATTTGGGAGCATAATTAGAGAAAAGTTCTTTTCTTTTATTCTCGCTAACGGCATATTTTAGTTTAGATACCTCTCTTTTCCAACGAGATTCCGTTGAGGTAATCAGCAAATTACACTCTTCATCTGCCGAAGAATAAACTTGAGGAATAAGGTCTGGCGTGGATAAAAAAGTTTGATATTTGCCCGCCCAATCTCTTATTTTAGCCAATGGATTATCTTCCAAAACATAATTAGCGTAAGCAATGACTTTATCCCATTCCCCTTTGTAAAGGTAAAATCTGGAAGCAAAAGCGTAACCCGCTTTTTTATTGAAATGATACTTCGGTAGTTTATAGTAGCGGTCATCAACTGCCGCCAAACCCAATAGCAAATCTTCTTCTATCTTGTCATAGACTTGGGCCACTGTTAACCTCTTATATTCTGGTAATGCCTTTTTTTCAGGTTGCGTTACATAAGGAATGCCCAAAGCCGTAGAGTTAGGACTGTAAGCCTCTGCCCAAATATTAACGAGCATAAAGTGCAGATACGCTCTCACCAACAGCGCTTCTCCGTAAAGGGCTTTAATTCTGTCCGTTTTATCGGGAAACTGTTTCAAATATTCCAATGCGTGGTTGGCTTGGGCAATGCCTCGGTAGCAATCGTTCCAATAATTCAATGGAGTATCCAAATCTTCCTGCTCAAAATCTCTCCAATAAAAAGAAGCCTCGTTTAGCCTTGTATGTACTCCCTTTTCTACCACATCTACATTATCCGTCATTGGTTCTAAAAACGGGAAATAACTGGCTCTGGGATAAGCCGCTGTAAGTAGCTCTTCTACTTTTTGTTCCGAATCTATTTCTATATCCAACTGGGAATCTGGCATTTCATCTAAATAACGGTTACAAGAAAGCATTGCCGTTCCCAGTAAAAAGTATATTATTTTTTTCATTTCTATTGATTTTAAAATCCTAAATTGAGACTTACCGAATACTGTTTTGCAATCGGAGTAGCTACACCTCCCGCACGATAAAATTCAGGGTCTTGCCCTCTTAGATTTTTATCGTAATAAATTAAGAACGGATTGGTAACTTGAAACCTAAATGCCAATGAAGTCATTCCCCACTTTTGGATATATTCCTGCGGAATTTTGTATCCTACGGAAATATTTTTCATTCTTATAAAACTTCCGTCCGCAATTCTCAACTGCGAATAATTATAAGTATTATAAGCTCTTTCAATATTTTCTTTCCCCATAAGGGTTATTAAATCTTGAGACGGAATTACAGGTACATTGGTCTTGTATTCGTCTCCTGGATTGAGCCAACGGTCATAATAATATTTTGAAAATACATTAAGGTCGCCATAAGCAGGGTCGTAAGTCGGCTGAAGTCTTATTTTATTTCCCGCTTGAAAAGTGATGAAAAACGAAATATCAAAATTTTTGTATTCAAAAGAGTTAGAAAAACCACCCGTAAAGTTGGGCTCCACCGCACCATTATACTTTAGATAGGACAAAGAATAATTGGTGTCAGCAAAGTCGGCTCCCGAAATGTGAGCGTATAAATCGCCTCCTTGAAACGGATAATTCCCAAAATCAAAAGTGGGTAAGCCTTGCCCATCTAACCCTTGAAACTGAAATGAGAAAATAGACCCTCTGGCATAGCCTACCACATTGCCTCGTCCTGTACCAGAAACCAAATCAAAAGTATTTGGATTATTAAGCAATCTCGTGATTTTCTGTTTAAAGTAACTCAAACTCAAATTGGTTTTCCATTGGAATGCCTCAGTTTTAATATTGGTGGTATTAAGCGTGAGTTCTATCCCTTTGGTTTCCATATCTCCGAAGTTAGCATATTTGTAATACTGTCCGCCAATCCCAGAAGTTCTCACCAAATCAATCAAATCAAAAGATTTTCTGGAATAAACATCTACGGTAGCATTGATGCGATTTCTGAACAACCCCAAATCCAACCCCAAATTGAGTTCGTACATTTTTTCCCAAGTTAAATCCCTGTTTTCCAAATGCAAAATATTAAGTATATTTTCCCTATCGGTAATTTGGTAACGATTGGTAACACCACTTCTGAAGACCGCCAAAGAATTGATGGCGTTTTCGTTCATTTTAGCCGTTAGACCATAACTGGAACGAATCGCCAGTGTGCTAAGCCAAGCCACATCTTCAAGAAAATACTCCTTATCTACATTCCATTTCGCACCCACATTCCAAGTGGGCAACCAACGAGTCTTTGCCCCTTTTCCTGCAATATTGGAACCTTCATAGTTACCCACCGCATTAAAAACATATCTATTCTTATAGGCATAAGTGGCATTAGCCGAAAAAGTAACCCCTCGGTCCTGCCTTGTCATCAATCCGAAATAATCTAAATTATCTGCAATTAATTTTTGAAATACCAATGGAGAAGTACGCACCTGGTTTCCTCTATCATACTGTATTCCATAACCTTGAAAAGGCGTTACTGTTCGGTCAGCATATCTAATTTCTCCAAATCCAAATAGTTTTAAATCGTGTTCGTTCCATTTATTGTTATAATCTAACGATGTTCTCACCAAGTAACTTTCTAAAGTATTGGTGGTTTGATTGAATATTCCTCCGTGTGGCAATACTGATTGCGGTTGAGCCAAAGGATGGTCTGCATCTTTAAATAAATATACATTCTCTGCTCCCACAGCCGCATTATCATTGGCTCTAAATGCCAAAATGGTATTAGAATTTTCTTTAACATAATGCTTGTTCTCCGTCTGTGCACGGCGAGCCACCGCTAATAAATTCCCTGTTAATTTTTTATTGAGTTTATATTCAAGTTCCGTCTGCACCTTCAAATCCAAAACTTTAATATCCATATAGTTATTTTGATATTCGTTAAGAATATTGAATGGTGCCCAGTTATTCCGATAATACTCTAAATTTCCATACTGGTCTTTTGCACGCAATGTACGGCTGGTATTAAGGGCATAAGAAAAAGGATTGATATCAAAATCTCTCTCAAAAGAACCAATGACGGTATTTCTTCTTTGAGAAAAAGTGCCTGGCGCTTTCTGTTCCCTTATATTTCCTTGCGTTACAATATCCAACTTGAGGTTATCATTAAGGTAAAAAGTATTTCTCAAATTGGCCGTAAGACGACTGACCCTATCCGTAACAGACCAACCCGCATCATTGAAAAATCCTAACGAAGCATAATTGGCTGTATTTTTACCGCCTCCAGAAAAACTAATAGTATGATTTTGGGTTGGCGTAATATTGAATAATTGTTTAAACCAATCGGTATTGGCATATTCGTGAGTTCTAAGAAAAGCTAAACGAGCTTCTTCGGTGTTTTGCAATAAAAAAGTACTGGTATTAGGATTAAAGGTATTGATGGCATCATACATTCTATAATAAACCCCTCCCCTTCTTCCATAATAAGCATTTGCCATAGAGAAATACCCTTTTTTCTCCATTTCCCGATAGATAGACATCGTCTCTTGTGAGTTAAGCAAGTCATAGTCTGCATAAGACGGAATGCTTCTATAAGTTTGCTCGTAATTGTAAGAAATTTTGTTTGGTGTATTTCTTCTCCCTGATTTTGTACTAATTACAATAACTCCATTAAGGGCTCTTGCACCATACATAGAGGTTGCAGAAGCATCTTTAAGCACCTGAATATCTTGTATATCCGAAGGATTTATCCCCGCAATGGCAGAACTTACTAAAGTAACGGCATCTCCAGAAACTAATTGGTCTAAAGTAAGACTCACAATATCCTCGTAAACAGCACCATCTACCACCCAAAGCGGTTGTACATTACCCGTGATAGACGCTCCTCCACGAATGTTAATCCTTGGAGCCGCTCCAAAAGTTCCCGTTACATTCTGAATATTCAGCCCTGCAACACGACCTTCTAACATTCTGGAAACATCAGGTATCCCATCCAGTTGTATATCTTTCATTTTTACCTGAATGGCAGACCCTGTAAACACTCTATTCTTTACTTTGGTGTACCCTGTAAGCACAACTTCATCAATGTCTTTATTTTTTAGAGTATCCTTTTGAGCATAAACACCCTGCCCCAAAAAGAATACTACAGACAAAGGTAAAGCAGTCCTGCAAAAATAATTTTTCGTTTTCAAGTCTTATCTTTTTCGACAAAGATAAAAACTTAATTAGAATAAGTATAAATAAATTTATATGACAAATATCAGCTTATTTAGAATAAGAATAAATTAAACTTAATTATTCTGAGCTAGTTTTTCAGCATATTGTTTAGAGAAAATAGCTTTATCTTCCTGTAACTGTTCCGTTGTGGTGGGTAGATTATAGGAAAACAAAACTTCATCGTTATTATCCATAAACTGAAGTTGTTTTTCTTTGCCATCTATCATTTGGGCAAAAATATCCCACATAGAAACATCTTTTAACTTTAGTAATTCAAAAAAATCATTCGCTTTTATATGTACTATTTTCATAAGTTATGTATTTTCAACTGAAATATTTTTTTTCCATTTTATATACCCTATAATTGCTAATATGGTAAATATAAAATACTGCACTGAAGTTATCCCTAACCCTTTATAGAGATACATAGGCACACTAATAAAATCTCCCAAAATCCAAAACAGCCAGTTCTCTACTCTCCTTTTTGCCATCAGCCACATCCCTACTAAAAATATAGCCGTTGTTACAATGTCGGTATAGTTCATCCAGTCTAGATGATACCAACCTAACTCAACGCCTTCCATAGAAAAATTTTGGTCTATATAAGGTTTAAAGTAATAGACAATCCCTACCAAAACCACACTCAACACAAATAACCCAAACGATATTAACCAATCTTTTGCCGTAGCCTTAGTTGATTGAATATAAACATTATCCACCGAATTCTGAGACCATAATATCCAACCATAAATACTCATAACGGTATAGTAGAAATTAATCATCATATCTCCTAAAAGCCCAAATTTGAACAAGAGATAAACATAGATAATGGTACTTACAATACCCGTAGGATACACCAAAATATTTTTCTTTATAGAAAAATAAACACTCAGCAACCCAAAAATACTAGCAACCATTTCCAAAATAATTTGGTAAGTCGCATAGGTTTCGTAAGGTTTCAAAAAAAGCTCCTCAAAATTCATAGCCCCAAATATAGTACAAAATATTGAGCTTTATGGTCGTTTAAAAATCATCAAAAAACAGATTAAAAAAATATCAATTACTTAAAAATAAAATCAACTAAAACACACCTATCATTCATTATTTTTATTAAAAACATAAAACTATTAAGCTAAATTGTTTTATATTCGCAATGTTTAATAAAATTTGATATAAAACTATGGCTAATATTTGGAGGAAAAAACCCATCGGTGCTTACGAAGCTGATATGAAAAAAAGTGAACTCAAACGAGTTCTTGGAAAATGGAGTCTTACCGCTATTGGAGTAGGAGCCATTATAGGTGGTGGTATTTTTGTACTTACAGGTACAGGAGCTTACTATCACGCTGGTCCTGCCCTAGCACTTTCATTTGTAATCGCTGGGATAGCGTGTATTTTTGCAGCTCTATGCTATGCCGAATTTGCTTCGTTGCTCCCTGTGGAAGGCTCCGCTTATGCCTATGCTTATGGTACTATTGGTGAAATTTTTGCTTGGCTTATCGGCTGGGGACTTGTACTAGAATATGCTATGGGCTCTATGACGGTAGCTGTATCTTGGTCAGGCTACTTTAATAAATTATTAAAAATAGTAGGTATAGAAATCCCCTACTACCTCACTAACGATTTTGCTAGCGCCAAACAATATGCAATTAACCACGGTTTAGCCGAACCATCTTTTGCTTTTAACCTCCCTGCCTTTCTTATTGTGCTATTAGTAACCGCTATTTTAGTGAGAGGCACTAAAGAAGCTGCTGGAGCTAATAATATGATTGTATTATTAAAAACTTCAGTAGTGGTTTTCATTATCATTATAGGGGCATTGTACATCAATATGGATAACCTTACGCCTTTTATTCCTGAAGAAACGCTTATTAAACAAGCCGATGGACATCTTGGTAAAGCTTATGGCATTTCAGGAATTATAGCAGGAGCCTCTGCCGTATTTTTTGCCTATATTGGATTTGATGCCGTTTCTACTCAAGCAGCAGAAGCTAAAAACCCTAAAAAAGATATTCCTTTTGCTATCATTACCTCACTTTTGGTGTGTACGGCTCTTTACATACTAATGTCGTTAGTCCTTACGGGAATGATGAACTATAAAGATTTTGGCTCTGTACCTGATGCACTTACTGCTCCTGTTGCCATCGCTTTTGAAAAAGCGACAGGAATGAGTTGGGCTGTTATTCTCATCACGGTAGCTGCAACAGTAGGTCTTATTTCTGTTCTGTTAGTAATGATGCTTGGTCAGTCTAGAATTTTCTTAGGCATGGCGAAAGATGGGCTACTTCCAAAAATGTTTAAAGATATTCACCCTGTAAGAAAAACACCTTATAAAAACACCCTGCTAGTAGGTGCTATTGTAGCGACAGTAGCTGCATCTACACCAATTAGCACTTTAGTACATATGTGTAGTTTTGGGACGCTTTTCGCTTTTGCAATGGTTTGTTTTGCTGTTTGGTTACTAAGAATTAAAAAACCGGAACTTAAAAGAGATTTTAAAACACCTATGCTTCCTGTGATAGCAAGTCTAGGGATTTTAACCAACATTTATCTCATTTGGAACTTAGAGACCTCCGCTATTTACATGGCGATAGGTTGGTTGGTATTTGGTATTTTGGTTTACTTCCTCTACGGAAGACGCAACTCTGTACTAAATAATGGAGGCTATGATGAATATGAATAATTAATTGGAATCATCTTAAAGCCCGTTTAAATTTTATTGAATAAAATTTAAACAAGTTCTTAAGTATGTATGAAAATAAATAATATAATTATCTTAATATTGATTTTTCTTTGCATTTATTCATGCAAAAATCAAGAAGCTAATATAGGTTTTACCCAAAATATAAGTGATGAATGGGTATATATCATACCTAATGTTTATGCTCCTACACGAGATAGTTTAAAAATTGATATTCCTATAGAATTTAAAATCAAAAATAATAGTAGCAGGAACTACGATTATATTGAGACTATTTTTTATATTGACAAAAAATACATATATACAGGAGATTTTAAAAATATAGATAAATCTACTCGCAAAGTTAAATATGATGAAGAATGGGAACTCCCCAAAGGAGAGGAAGATGAAATTATTTCACGTGTTAAGGTATTATATATTAATAAGGATGATGCGAAAAGAGTTTTTGAAAAATACTCTATTCAAAAAGATATAGAAAAATTTCGTGACTCTGTAAAGATTGCTCCCTACAAGCAATTTAGAAAAGATTTTCCAGAAGTTATAAAAAAAATGGATAAAACTCCTGATATAGTTGAAGTAGTGGTAAGATACAAAAATGATAAAACCTACAAGTCTCAAAAATTTAAAATAAACTGGTAAATGACTTTGTTGTAAATACTTGTCGAAATTATAAGTTTACTAATTGAAAACTAATTTTTTTCAACTAAAAATTTGTGATTTTTATCAATATTAAACTAAATGTGGCGTTGAATAGGTAAAGATTAAACTAACTCTAAGTTTTAATAAATTATCTCATGAAAAAAAAGATTAGTAGTACTTTCTGGGGCGGGTATTTCTGCTGAAAGTGGCATTAAAACATTTAGAGATTCTAATGGGCTGTGGGAAGATCATCGTATAGAAGATGTGGCGAGTCCAGAAGGGTTTGCAAGAAATCCTCAATTGGTTTTGGATTTTTATAACCTTAGAAGGAGGCAATTAGCAGAGGTTAAACCAAATTTGGCTCATACTATTTTAGCAGAATTAGAAAAATACTACGAAGTAATTATCATTACTCAGAATGTAGATGATTTACACGAAAGAGCGGGGTCTTCTCATATTATTCATCTTCACGGAGAACTTAAAAAGGCGAGACCTATAAACTCTGAAAGTGAGATTATAAATTGGGAAACCGACCTTAATCTAGGAGACAAAAACGAAAAAGGCGTTCAGCTTAGACCTCATATTGTATGGTTTGGTGAGGCTGTGCCTGAAATGGAAAAGGCTATAAACCTAGCAACTTCGGCAGATTTATTTTTAGTGATAGGAACTTCGTTACAGGTTTATCCTGCGGCATCTTTGGTGCATTATATTCCACAACATTGCGAGTTGTTTCTCATTGACCCTCAGATTCCCGAACATTATATAAAAAAGGCTACTTGCTTCGCCACTTCGGCTACGGAAGGTATGATAAAATTAAAAGAAATACTCTTGGCTGAGTTTTAATCTAGCTTTACTAAAAGAGCATCACAAACTACTTTACTGAAGGTGTGAGAAATACCATTTACGGTTACCATCATAGAAGCGTCAAATTTTTCTTTTTTGTTTACTGTAAGTTGGCTTCCTAAATTGAGTTGTTTATCATTCAAAAAGCTAAGGAAATCTTTGGTATCTACAGTTACAGCAGCTAGTGTTACCTTAGAGCCTTCGGTACATTCGCTGAGTTTCTTTAGATTTTGCTCTATGATATTGCCCTCTTTGTCAGGGATAGGTTCTCCGTGAGGATCTACTTTAGGATAATTGAGAAGCTCGTCCATTTTATCAAAAAACTCTTCGGAGTGTATATGTTCTAGTTCCTCGGCTATTTTGTGTACATTTTCCCAACCAAAGCCCATTTTTTCTACCAAAAACATCTCTGTAAGCCTATGTTTTCTAATCACTAAAGCGGCCTCTTTTTGCCCAATTTCGGTAAGAATGATGGGTTTATAGCTTTCTGCAATCACCCATTTTTTTTGAGCAAATTTTTTCATCATACTATTAACGCTCGGCATTTTGATGTTCAAAAACTTGCTGAGTTCGTTTACTGTAACTTCGTTGTTATCAGTTTTTAGATGAAATAAAGCCTTTAGATAATTTTCTTCTGTAAGAGAGTTCATAGACACAAAAATAAAATATTTTTCTGTTTGGAATGATAGCGATGTTAATACTTTTTCTTTTTAAAATAAATAAAAGTAGCTATAACAATAATGAGCATCACTCCCAAAGTAGCGTAATAACCATATTTCTGATGAAGCTCTGGCATAAATTCAAAATTCATTCCGTAAAGCCCAGCGATAAAGGTAATTGGTAAAAAATAGACCGAGTACATCGCCAATAGTTTCATTACTTGGTTGGCTTTTTGGTCAGATAAGGCAATGTATACCGAGATGAGGTTAGTAATCTGAGCACTAATATGGTCAAAATCAGATGTTACATCTTTTTGTTTATCTACAAGGTCGGCTATTTCAATATCTTTTAGATTAAGTTTTTTAAACGCACCTATCCAGTCTGAAGACAGATTGAGTACCCTAGCATTGAGTCCTGCTTTTCTTTTAATTTTATAGAGTTTTTTTATGGGGTTGAGTTGAGAGTTATTTTGCATAAAAATCTCGGTTTCCAACTTGTCGATAACTTCTATAAGTTTTTTACTTTCATCATCAAAAGATTTCATTATTTTGAGTCCTAAGATTAGGGCTAATTTGTCGGGAGTGTAGCTAATGTATTTATCAGGATTTTTACCGAAATCTTCTTTTATTTCAACAATACTTTTGTTATCAGTTCTGTGTATAGTGATGATTATTTTTTCTATAATAAAAATCCCTAGTTTGGTACTTACATCGTTGATGCCATTGAGGTTTTTTCTTTGAAGTTCTACATTTTCTCTCGTCAGGAAAAACTTCACGCCTTCTACCTCTTCAAACTTAGGTAAGTGGCTAGGGTCTACGGCATCGTCAAGGTGTAGTTTGTTGATAGGATATTGTTGGCGTAGCTGTTCCAGATCCTCTTTGGTAGGAGCTATAACATCAATCCACTTGCAATATTCGCTTTCAAAAATAGTATTTATAGGCATATTTTTAATAAATGTAAAACTGCCTCTCTTTACAGAGGCAGTCTAGATGTGTTAGTAGATGCTTTATGTTTTAACTGAAAACAGAGTTTAGTCTGTCAACCTCCGAATTTATTTTTTGTTGTAAGTCTTCTGAAGCTTTAACTAAAGGTAATCTAAGGTGATTTTTAATGATGCCTTTATGTGCTAAAACAGCTTTGATACCAACAGGATTACCCTCAGCAAAAATAAGGCGTGTAATTTCTACCAATTGATTATGGATAGCATAAGCTTCTTTAACTTTCTCGTCTTTTGCGAGTTTTATCATTTCTGAAAATTCTTTAGGGTAGGCTTGCCCAATTACAGAAATTACTCCATCACCTCCAGCGAGTGTTACTGGGAGAGTGTACTCGTCATCACCAGACATTAGCGAGAAATTTGCAGGCTTTTTTCTTAAAATATCAAAATACTGTGTGAGGTTAGGAGCCGCTTCTTTTATCATAAATAAGTTAGGGAACTCCTTAGCCAATCGTAGTGTAGTTTCAACTTCTATATTTTGCCCTGTTCTTCCTGGTACATTATAAATAATGATGTTTTTACCTGTTTCTGCCAAAGCCTTATAATGCTGATAAAGCCCTTCTTGGTTAGGTTTATTATAGTAAGGAGAAACTGATAAAATAGCCTCAAAATCATCAAGATTAGTTTGTTCGATTTCTTTTTTTACGGCTAAAGTATTGTTGCCACCAATACCTAGAACTAAAGGAAGTCTTTTATTATTAACTTTAACAATGTGTTGTATAACAGCTTCTTTTTCTTCCTTAGAAAGTGTTGCAGTTTCTGCAGTTGTACCAAGAACCACAAAAAAATCTGTTCCGTTAGCTATGTTGTATTCTATGAGCTTTGTAAGAGCATCAAAATCGATAGATAAATCTTCGTTAAAAGGAGTTACTAAAGCAACCCCTAGACCTGATAAATTTTTCATTTCCGTTTCTTATTCTAAAATTTAGAAGACCAAAATTAAGTTTTTTTTCGATATAATACAGGATTATTTTACTTTTAATGTTATTATAAGTTATCCATTTATTAGGAGGTAATTTTTATAGTATTCCGTTTGTTATTTCAAAATATATTGTAACTTAGCCCCTCGATTTTATTGAGTTGAATAAATATTAAATTTTATAACTATTGATTTTTAATAAAATACAATGAAAAACTATTCAGTATTAAAGATTGCTCCAGCTTTTCTACTAGCGGGAGCGATGCTACAAGCACAAAAGGTAGATTCTACCAAAACCAAAAGTATAGATGAGGTAGTGCTTATAGGTTACGGAAAGAAGAAAAAATCAGATCTTACAGGTTCTGTAACGGCAATTTCTTCTAAAGATTTTAATGATGGTATGTTATCTTCGCCAGAACAGCTTATTCAAGGTAAAGCGGCAGGTGTACAGATTACAACTAATGGTGGTGCTCCTGGTAGTGGCTCTACAATTAGAGTAAGAAGTGGAGCGTCTCTTAATGCATCTAATGACCCACTTATCGTTATAGACGGAATGCCATTAGATACCAAAGGAATTGATGGAGCCGCTAACCCATTAGCCCTTATTAACCCTAACGATATAGAATCTTTTAACATTCTTAAAGATGCATCTGCAGCGGCTATCTATGGTAATAGAGCTTCTAATGGGGTTATCATCATTACCACTAAGAAAGGAACTAGAGGAAAACTTAGAGTAGGCTATAATTCCACAACATCTGTTTCTCAGAGATTTGGAACGGTGAATATGATGGATGCTAACGAATTCAGAACTTTAGTAAAAGATAAAGCATCAGCAGATTATATTTCTAAATTAGGTAATGCAAGTACCAATTGGCAAGAAGCCTTTTATCAATTAGCGACAGGTTTTGATAATAATTTAACACTATCTGGAGGAATTGGTAAAGTACCATTTAGACTATCTTTAGGATACCTTAACCAAGATGGTATTATTAGAACTAATAATATAGAAAGAAGCACTGCAGGTTTAAACTTAAATCCAAAATTATTTAATAATCATTTGGATATTAATTTTAACTTAAAAGGGACTTATGTAGAAAATAGGTTTACTGATGGAGAAGCTATCAATGCAGCTGCGTCTTTTGATCCAACACAAAATATTTACGATGCTTCTAATCAAGCGATGGGCGGTTATTGGGAATGGATGGATAATGGAATACCTAACCAAAATGCAACCAGAAACCCTCTTTCTATGCTTTACCAAAGAAGAGATGTTTCTTATGTAAAAAGACTCTTGGGGAATGTTCAGTTTGACTATAAATTTCATTTCTTACCAGAGCTAAGAGCTAATTTAAATTTAGGTCTAGACCTATCTAATTCCAACGGAACAGTTACTACTTTACCTACATTAGCTTCATCATACTTCCAAAAAGGAACCAATAGAAACTATGAGCAAGAAAAGAAAAATAGGCTTTTAGAATTTTATCTAAACTATTCTAAAAAACTACCTTCTATAGAGTCTGATATTGATGTTATGGCGGGGTACTCTTACCAAAAATGGAATGAATCTAAGCCTTTTGCACCTACAATCTACGGAGATGGAACTAATGATCCTGCAAGTGGTGTGGATTTCTTTACACACAATATATTGATATCTTACTATACTAGGTTAAATTACACATTTAAAAATAGATATTTACTTACGGCTTCTGTGCGTAGAGATGGTTCATCTAGATTTGGTACAGGTTATAAATGGGGATATTTTCCATCTGTATCAGTAGCTTGGAGAATTGATCAAGAGAATTTCCTTAAAGGTAACACTACAATCTCTACTTTTAAACTAAGAGGAGGTTGGGGAGTAACTGGTCAGCAAGATATTATGGATAATGACTATCCATACTTAGCTAAATATAGTATATCCAATTCTGGAGCTAATTATCTTATAGGTGGTGTGCCTTATACACTGTATCGTCCAGAAGGCTATGACCCAAATATCAGATGGGAAACTACAAGAACTACCAACATAGGATTAGACTTTGGTATCTTAAAAGATAGATTACTATTTAATGTAGATGCATATAAAAGATACACAGTAGATTTACTAAGTGAGGCTCCAACCCCAGGAGGTGCTAACTTTACCAATTTACTTTTATCAAACATAGGAAATATGGAATCTAAAGGGCTTGAAATTGGTGCATTGTGGAAAGCTATTCAAAACGAAAATTTCTCTTGGGATATTTCTGCTAATGCAACATTCCAAGCTGCTAAAATTACCAATTTAGCAGCTAATGAAGGAGCTGGTCAAAGAGTGCTTGTTGGAGGTATATCAGGTATTACAGGTGGTTTAATACAAACACATTCTGTAGGCTATAAACCAAATTCTTTCTATGTTTATCAGCAGAAATATGATGCTAGTGGAAGACCAATAGAAGGCGACTATGTAGATAGAAATGGAGATGGCATTATAAACGAGCAAGATATGTACGAGCATAAGTCGTCTATGCCAAAAGCTTTGTTTGCATTTACATCTAGAATGACTTATAAAAATTGGGATATGGGATTTGCACTCAGAGCTAGTTTAGGTAATTATGTTTATAATAATGCCAATGCTAGATACGGAAATTTACAAAATATAGGTACTAATGGATATTTGCAAAATGTTTCTAGAGATTATCTTAATACAGGATTTACTAAAGCTCAATATTTTTCAGACTATTATGTAGAAGATGCTTCATTCCTAAGAATGGATAATATTAACATAGGGTATAATTTTCCTCAGTTTATAGGAAATGCAAGATTGAGAGTGAATGCTTCTGTAAACAATGTTTTTGTGGTTACCAAGTATAGCGGAGTGGATCCAGAAGTCTTCAATGGGGTTGATAACAATTTCTACCAAAGACCTCGTGTGTATTCATTAGGTTTCAACCTTCAGTTTTAATTAAAAGTTATACAAGTTAAAAATTTAAAATAATGAACTTAAAATATTTAAAAATAGGAATAGCTGCTTTAGCATTTAATTTCTCTCTTACTTCGTGCGAAAGAGATTTGGATCAAGTGCATAGTAGTGATGTTACTTCAGTGAGTGTTTACTCAGACTTTGCAAATTACAAAAATGTACTAGCGAAATGTTACGCAGGATTAGCAATAGGTGGACAAGATGGAGGAGATGGAAGACCAGATGTTAAAGGGATTGATGGAGGTATGTCTAACTATTTGAGACAATATTTCCAGTTACAAGAATTACCTACTGATGAAGCGATAATAGGTTGGGGAGATGCCAATTTACCAGAAATGAACACAATGAAGTGGGGTTCTGACAACCAATTTATTACAGCAATGTATTATCGTGTTATATATCAAGTAACACTTACCAGTGAGTTTATTAGAGAAACTTCTGATGATAAACTGTCTTCTCGTGGTATTACAGGAGCTCAGGCTGAAGAAGCTAGACTTTTCAGAAATGAGGCTCGCTTTTTAAGAGCATTGAGTTATGCACACGCCATAGATTTATTTGGTAATGTTCCTTTTGTAAATGAAAACACAGAAATAGGTTTAACACCTCCTGCGAGAATAGAAAGGAAAGCTTTATTCCAATATGTAGAAAAAGAATTAAAAGACCTGGAGGGATTATTAAAAGCTCCAAGAGCTAATGAATATGGAAGAGCAGATAAAGCCGCTGTATGGATGTTACTAGCTAAACTTTATCTTAATGCAGAAGTTTATACAGGAGAAAAAAGATATACAGAAGCCGCTGATTATGCAGAAAAGGTAGCAACAGCAGGATATAGCTTAAAAGGAAATTACGAAGAGCTTTTCTTAGCGGATAACCATTTGGATAATAATGAGGTAGTATTTTCTATCAATTATGATGGTATCAGTACTCGTACTTGGGGTGGTACAACTTTCTTAGTTCACGCTGCTGTAGGAGGAAATATGAAGGCTTCTGATTTTGGTATCAACGGTGGTTGGTGGGGACTTAGAACTACTAAAAATTTAGTGGAAAAATTCCCTAATGCTTTAGGAGATATAGATAAAAGAGGTAGATTCTTTACT
The DNA here is from genome assembly GCF_009663465.1 of Riemerella anatipestifer. Lineage (GTDB taxonomy): Bacteria > Bacteroidota > Bacteroidia > Flavobacteriales > Weeksellaceae > Riemerella > Riemerella anatipestifer_C. Next base: position 79,618 of record NZ_QXHU01000001.1, on the reverse strand, counting down.
AATGGACAGAATTATGAAATTAACGATATAGCATCATTTACGGATGGTTATGCGTTCATTAAGTTTAAAAATGTAGATAGAGCAGGTAAAGCAGGTTCTGATGTTTCAGGAAACTTTACAGATACAGATTTCCCTCTATTCCGTTTAGCAGATGCTTACCTTATGTATGCAGAAGCAGTATTGAGAGGTGGTTCTGGAGACCTTAGCAAAGCTCTTACTTATGTAAATAAAATTAGAGAAAGAGCTTATGGCAATACTAATGGAAATATTACTGCATCACAACTGACTTTAGATTTCATCTTAGATGAAAGGGCTAGAGAGTTAGCTTGGGAAGGTACAAGAAGAACCGATTTAATTCGTTTCGGTAAATTTACTTCTGGTGCTTATCTATGGCCTTGGAAAGGAGGTGTTAAAGGCGGTACTGCAGTAAGTGATACCAGAAACCTTTATCCAATTCCTGCAAAGGATATAATAGCTAATACTAACTTGGTTCAAAACCCAGGTTACTAGTGTAATTATAACCTAAATATAGCAAAAGTGTTGCCTAAAACAACACTTTTGCCGTTTAATTCAACTACATATAAATATCAGTTATGAAAAAAAGAAATATCGCCATAGCATTCTTAGGACTTTCTTTCGGAGTCTTGTCTGCACAGAGCCTAAAATCGCCTGATGGTAAGTTTGAAATGAATTTCAAACTAGAAAATGGAATTCCGTATTATAGCCTTAGCTATGAAGGTAATCCTGTATTAGAGCCGTCAAAATTAGGTTTTGAAGTTTTTAAGAAATCAACTTATAACTACAAAGACCTCAGTAATCAAGAGAGCTTAAACTTAAGTTCAGGTTTTGTAAAGATAGATGAAAAAAGAGATTCTAAAAATGAAGACTGGCAACCTGTTCTAGGTGAAAAAAAGTTCTACAAAAATCATTATAACGAACTTGCCATTACCTTAAATCAAAAGGAACAAAATAAAAATATCGTTATTAAATTCAGGCTTTTTAACGATGGCTTAGGTTTCCGTTATGAATTTCCACAACAAGAAAATCTCAACTATTTTATCATAAAAGAAGAACTTACCGAGTTTGATTTCCCTACGGATATGAAGGCGTGGTGGTTGGCTGGAGATTATGATACGCAAGAGTATGTTTATCAGACGAGTAATGTTTCCGAAATACCAGCTAAATGGGCTGCGGCTGTGGAAGATAATGTTTCACAAAGTCCTATCAAAAACGGAGTTCAGACACCGCTAATGCTTAAAAGAGAAGGTAAGAAACCGCTCTATATTAACTTGGCAGAAGCTGCTGTGATAGATTACCCTGCGTCTAACCTAGATGTTAGTGCTAAAGATTACAAATTTACAATTCATCTTACACCTGATGCACAAGGAGCAAAAGGTTATGTTCAAACTTCTGCGGTTACACCTTGGAGAACCATTATTGCCTCACCAAAGGCAGAGGAAGTTTTAGCTTCTAAAATGTTATTCAACCTTAATGAACCTACCAAATACAAGGATACTTCTTGGATTAAACCTACTAAATATATGGGCGTATGGTGGGAAATGATTATAGGTAAATCTCAGTGGGCGTACTCTACGGCAGACAATGTAAAAATAGGAGAAACCGATTTCACGAAACTAACACCTAACGGAAAACACGCTGCTAATAACGAAAAGGTAAAAAACTATATAGACTTTGCCTCTAAACACGGTTTTGATGCATTGTTAATTGAAGGTTGGAACATTGGTTGGGAAGATTGGTTTGGCAAATCAAAGGAATTTGTTTTTGATTTCGTTACGCCATATCCTGATTTTGATATAAAAATGCTTAACGATTATGCTCATAAAAAAGGAATTCGTCTAATGATGCATCACGAAACATCAGGGGCAGCAACTAACTATGAAAGATGGGCAGATGAGGCATTTAAGCTGATGAATAAATACGGATATACCGCTGTTAAAAGTGGTTATGTCGGCAATATTATTCCTAGAGGAGAACACCATTACAGTCAATGGATGATTAACCACTACAACCGTATTGCAGAAAAAGCTGCGGATTACAAAATTATGGTTAACTCTCACGAATCTGTAAGACCTTCTGGACTTAATAGAACTTACCCTAACTGGGTAGCAGCTGAAGCTGCTAGAGGTACTGAATACGAAGTTTTTGGAGGTAACCCACCAGAACACCAGACCATATTGCCGTTTACGAGATTTATGGGTGGTCCAATGGACTATACGCCAGGTATTTTCCAAACTAAAATGAACTATTATTTCCCTAACGATACTAGATTTGTTAAAACCACTTTAGCAAAACAATTAGGGCTTTATGTTGTGATGTATTCGCCTTTACAGATGGCTGCAGATTTACCAGAAAACTATGAGAAGCACCTAGAGGCCTTCCAGTTTATCAAAGATGTTGCTGTGGATTGGGACGATACTAAAATCTTGGCTGCAGAACCGGGAGATTACATTCATACTGCTAGAAAGGCTAAAGGAAAAGAAGAGTGGTTTGTGGGTGGTATCACAGACGAAAATGCTAGAGATTTTGTGGTAGATTTATCATTCCTTGATAAAGGTAGAAAATATGAAGCAACTGTCTATGAAGACGGTAAAGATGCTGATTATGTTAATAATCCACAATCGTATCATATTTACAAAAAGGTAGTAACTAGCAAGTCTAAAATTCCTGTTAAAATGGCAAGAAGTGGAGGATACGCTATTTCTATTAAACTTGTGAAATAAATTTAATGATTTATTCAATTTTAAAGACTGTCTTTTTGAGGCAGTCTTTTATTTTTCCATTGATTTTAAGAGTGAAAATCCGATTTATATATTTTTTGTATTTTTGGGGAATGAGGTCTTTAGTGAGAACTCATTTTTCTATTGATTAACCAAGAATTTATTATAAAAAAAGATGAGAAAGTTAAATTTTGCTTTACTATTGCTACTGGTTTGGACTAGTGCTTTTGGGAATAATTCGCCCTTGTGGCTGAGGAATACAGCTATTTCTCCTGATGGAAAAAAAATTGCGTTTACCTATATGGGAGACATTTATACTGTATCTTCGGAGGGTGGTTCTGCAGCAAGGCTTACTACACATCCAGCTTACGATTCAGACCCTGTATGGTCTCCTGATGGGAAATTTATTGCGTTTAGTAGTGATAGAGAAAATGGGGTTCAAAGAGTTTTTATTATGCCTTCTCAAGGTGGAGAAGCCAAGCAAGTTACCTTCCATTCTCAGACGGCATTGCCATTAGCTTTCTCCAAAGATGGGAAATGCATTATTTATTCGGCTAACCTTCAAAATAGTCCTCAGAATGTTATTTTTCCATCAGCTTCTATACAGTTATATCAAATTTCTATTGATGGAGGACAACCAGAACGAATTTTTAATTCTTCTACTAAGTCTATTAGCTTGACTTCCAATGGGGAGGCTATGTATTATGAAAATATTAAAGGTAATGAAAATCAGTGGCGTAAGCATCATACCTCTTCAGTTACGAGAGATATATGGAGATACGATTTTAAATCTAAAAAGCACACTCAAATTATCAATTGGAAGGGAGAAGACCGAAATCCTGTATTGAGTTCAGACGGGAAGACTTTATATTTCCTTAGTGAAAGAGCGGGTAGTTTTAATGTGTTTAAAACCTCTGTTGTACAGCCTTCTAAGATAGAACAGGTTACTTTTCATAAAGATTTTCCAGTACGTTATTTATCTGTAGCGAATAACGGCTCTATAGCTTACAGTTATGATGGCGAAATCTACTTATCTAAACCAATGGGCAAACCTCAGAAGGTAAATGTAAATATCATTAGTGATGTTTCTAATCAGCAGAGTAAATTTATGGCGTTCAGTTCAGGGGCAACTTCATCTTCAGTTTCTCCAGACGGTAAGCAGGTAGCTATGGTGATTAGAGGAGAGGTTTTTGTAAGCTCCACGGATTATAATACTACCAAACAAATTACCAAAACAGCAGCAGCAGAGCAAGGTGTAAGTTTCTCAGCAGATGGGAGAAATCTTGTTTATGCCAGTTATAGAGATGGATATTGGGATTTGTACAAGGCAAGTATTCAAAGAAAAGAAGACCCTAACTTTTCTAATGCAACTTTAATTACCGAAGAAAAACTCATTCCTAGTGATAATTCAGAGAAAATGTATCCTCAATATTCGCCTGATGGTAAAGAGGTAGCTTTTATTCAGAACCGAACGCATATTGCTATTTACAATTTTGAAACTAAAAAAATCAGAAAAATCACAGACCCTAAGTATCAAACAGAGAGAAATGGATACATCAATTACGAATGGTCGCCTGACGGTAAATGGCTTGTGGTACAGTATATTGCGAGGGATAGGGTGCCTTATTCCGATATAGGTATCATAAGTACAGAAGGTGGTAAGGAGATTGTGAATATTACAGACTCTGGTTATTTTGACACCAATCCTCATTGGGCGTTAGATGGTAATGCTATTATTTGGAAATCTGAACGCTACGGAATGCGTAACCACGCTTCTTGGGGGTCTATGAGCGACCAAATGATAGTGTTTCTTAATAGAGAAGCCTACGACAAATACCGTATGAACAAAGAGGAATACGAACTTTTAGCTGAGGCTGAAAAGAAGGAAAAAAAATCCGAAGCGGAAGATGCTAAAGACAACAAAGACGATAAAAAGGAAACGCCTAAGAAAGATAAAAAATCTAAAGACATCAATATAGAATGGGAGAATTTATCCGAACGAGTGGTAAGGCTTACACCAAATTCTTCAGAGCTTGGCGATGCTATTATCAGTAAGGACGGAAAGAAACTCTATTATTTAGCTTCTTTTGAAAAAGGGTTTGATCTATGGGTACACGATTTAAGAGAAAGGTCAACGAAGCTATTGTCTAAGCTCAATGGTTCGTCGGCTTATTTAGAGGCAAGTAAAGATGGTAAAAAAATCTTTTTATTGAGCGGAAGAAAAGCCAAACTTTTAGAATTGCCATCAGAAAAGATAAAAGACCTTAGTTTTTCAGCAGATATGAAGTTGGATTTAACTAAGGAAAGAGAATTTATGTTTGATATGGTGAAAAGAGAGCTCAAAGAGCGTTTCTATGTTAAAGATATACACGGCGTTAATTGGGAAAAACTCACAGAACAATACCGAAAATACCTTCCATATATCAATAACAACTATGATTTTTCAGAAATGCTTAGTGAGCTTTTAGGAGAACTTAATGTATCACATACAGGGTCTAAATACCGTCCTTCAGCATCATATCAAGCGGCAACAGCAGAATTAGGTGTGTTTGTTACCCCGAAGGGTAATGGACTTTTGATAGAAGAAATACCTGTAAATAGTCCGTTCGATAACTATCGTTCTAAAGCTAAGCAAGGGCATATTATTGAAAAGATAGATGGGGAAGTTATTACATCTAAAGTAGATTATTATCAGTATTTGGAAGGTAAAGCAGGAAAGAAGATTTTAATTTCTCTTTATAATCCTAAAGATGGAACACGCTGGGACGAAGAAATAAAAGGGATAAATGCGTGGAAATGGAACGAAATCCTTTATCAAAGATGGATTAAGCAAAGAGCCGCAGATGTAGAAAAATGGTCTGGCGGAAGGTTAGGCTATGTGCATATTCGTTCTATGGGAGATGATAGTTTCCGTGAGGTGTATTCTGATGTTTTAGGGAAATATAATAATAAAGAAGGTATCGTAATAGATATTAGAAATAATGGAGGAGGGCGTTTGCACGAGGATATAGAGGTTTTCTTTAGTGCTAAAAAATACCTTACTCAGAAGGTTCAAGGGAAGAAATATGGGGTAATGCCTAGTCGCCGTTGGACGAAACCATCTATTATGGTAATTAACGAAGCCGATTATTCTAATGCACATGGTACGCCGTGGGTTTATAAGCATTTAAAGTTAGGTAAATTGGTAGGTGCACCAGTTCCTGGTACAATGACTTCGGTTAATTGGGTTACACTGCAAGATCCGACATTAAATTTTGGTATTCCTGCGGTAGGCTATGAAAAAGAAGATGGTACTTATTTAGAAAACTTTGAACTTCAGCCAGATATAGAAGTTTATTTGGATCAAGAAAAAGCCAATCAAGGTGAGGATAATCAGCTTAAACGAGCGGTAGAAGAGCTACTGAAAGATTTGTAAGTGTAATTAAATCATTGTATGAGTCGCTCCTCATTATATTTTTTTGATATAGAGCATAAATATAAATCCTAAGTTCAACTAATAAAACAACCAATTGGCATTGTTTTATTAGTTGAACTTAGGTTTATAACCATTAAACCCACTGATTATTCTTAAAAACTACAGTGATACGAGCTTTTTCTTTATCATTATGCTTTATCACTACTTCTACCTTATCGTTTTTAATTGAAATAAAATCCAGGAAATAGACTGGCTTTTTTTCTTCTGAAAGGTTAAAGCTACTAAACTCCGTTGAATCAGCATTAAAATAATCCCCATCTACAAGACCACCCGTTACTACTGTTGTATTTTTAACTTTATAAAGTGCTTCATAAGCCTCTGTGGAGTTTATAACAATTTCTTTTACTTTAGTAGTAGGAGCCATTATACCATTAAATGCTCATCGTTCCCACAAATGGAATACTGCTTTTCCACCGCAATGTGAAGAGTATCAGATGCAGATAGTTTGTTCACTACTTCGTGTATGAGAAAATTGGCAAGACCTTTAACCTCTTTTGTTTTTTGAACTTCTAGACTTAAAAAGTTATTAACAAATACTAGTGTTTAGGCTCCCATATCAACCTTAGAAAAGAGCTCAATCGTTCATTTTCTTTACTTACAGGAATCCCCACAACAACCCCCAGCATCAGCTGCTCCGAAATCCCCAAACGCATCTGTGGACGCATGACCATATCAAAATTACCTCTATCAAAGGTTTTATTAAATTCCATTCCCACAAAATTTCTTGTCCCCGAAATCATATAATGGAAATTAGAATGTACATCATACACCATATGAAATTTATTGGTGATAAAACTCTGCTCTATCATTGGTCCTGTATAAACCAAAGTGTGGAAATTAGTTCCCCAGCGTTTAGCCACTACAAAAAACGGGTTGTAAACATTTCCTTTAATTAAAGGTTTTCCAAAGCGTCCAAAATCTGAAAACTCTAACTCATTGATGTAGCCTAAAGCCATTGTAGTCGCTTTTTCTTCATTTACCAAAAACGACCATTGTAAAGCCAATTTCAAACTATTAAGTTTACTAGACGGTGCCTGCACTCTCTCGTTTCCCGTAGGAGAATAGAATGTAAACGGTAGCTCTACTTCTAATCCTAACCTATCAATAGGAGCCCATTCGTACTCTACCAATGCTTCATAGGCATCAAAATTGAGTTTATCTGTTAATCCAAGTCCTAAATTCCATTCTTTTTCGCCTTTTCTCGCTCCTAAATCCCTTATCAAATCTATGTACAAAGGTTCTGCGTGTAAAACTTTGGCTGGCTCTTTAGTATCTTCTACCTCTGCTATATAAAGACTATCTTTTTCATTGTTAATACTTTGAGAAAACGATATAGCAGATACCAAACCTAAGACAAATAGTATTATTCTTCTAAAATTCATATTATTTTTGATTTTAATCTAAATTTATTTTACAACTCTAAATAGTCCTTAATTCATTAAGAACCATCATTATCATAAACCGTTTATAAATTAAAATCAAATTTTAGGAGGAGGCACATCAAATTGAGAAAAGCCGTTAAGGAGCTTGGATACTCCAACGGTGCAAATATATTTTGAGAAATAAATATCAAACAATTGAGCCGATTTACAAAGAGAAAATAATCCAAAAAACCAGTTATATTTAGCTTTTTTAGTGTAATTATCCAAATCGTATTCCTCTGATTCTTCTATGGCATTTTCGTACTTAAACACTTTCTCTACAATCACCTCTATGATACTTTCCATATCATTATAATTTGAGGGTTCCGAGAAATAATATCTATCATCATCTGGAGTATCTATACTTATATTCATAAAATAAACACCCAAAATCCCCCAAAGAAATTTTAGAAAAGTTTTATTTCTGAAATTATTCATTTTAATGATACTCTTTTTCGCCATAATACATCTTCCTAGACACTTCTTTCCTCAAAATCTATATCAGGATTGAGAATTTCTGTAATAATGCTTGATATTGAAACCATAGCATCGGATAAGTCGCCATCTATTTCTAGCATCTGTACTCCACGCCCTACCTCTGCAAAACTCCATATCCCACAACTAATATCCTTACCCCAAAACTCGGAAAGTTGCCCCATAGCATAGGCATAAATACAAAGCTGAAGCGCTTGTTTATACTCCTTATTTTGAAGTAGTGTTTCCCTATTTTTATCAGAGATTTTCAGTTTTAGGTTTTTAGTTTTAGCCGTTTTATAATCTATCACTCTTAGATTTCCGTTGAGCCTATCAATCCTATCTATAAAACCATTAAAAGCCACTTCTAACTCGTCCGAAGCTTTAAATTTAACATCTTTGATTTCTTTTTCTAAATCCAGAATTTCTAAGGTATTTCCACTAGAAACCAGCTCCAAATCTAACTTTAAAATATCACCTATAACTTTTTTAGCCATCTGCTGGTGTACGAAATTCATACCTCTTTCGTAAAATTCGGGCTGATGCTTCAGTGTTTTTATTGCAAACTCAATACTTTCATCTATTTGAGTTATTGCCCATTCTAAATCCTGCGGAGTTAATATCTTCCCCTTTAATTTATCATATAAAAACTCCAACGCATAATGCACTAAATTACCATAGTTCCTAAGAGAAAGTTCCTCTTCTATTTCGGAGGTTTCCTTTATCTTTAAAACTACTTTAGCATAAAAATCAATAGGATTATAGAGATAAGTGGTAAGGTGTGATGCCGCAATATTATGTTTCCATTCTTTGAGCCGTTCCATTACCTGTGGAGTTTTAGAAACCACCATCGGAAGGACCTCTACGGGTTGCGACTCATTCTCCACCATAATTTTTTGCACTTGATGAGGACTTTCCATTTCTATTTGGGTGATAAATCTACTTTTCTCTCCCGTATTAACGCCCGAAGACAAGGCATTATAAAGCAAGTGGATATGATGAGCGTTTTGCAACAATCGGTAGAAATGATAGGCATAAATACCATCGTTCTCTAAGAAAGTATTAAGTCCGAAGTTCTTTCTTACATCAAAAGGCAGATAGGTATTTTGTGAGTTCCCCAGCGGAAGTTTACCTTCGTTAGTGGATAGCAAAATGATGTTTTCAAAATTGAGCAATCTGGTTTCCAGCAATCCCATAACCTGCAAACCAGACAAAGGTTCGCCTTGAAAATCCACAGACTCTGCACTTACCATCTGATTAACCAAAACCTCTAAATCTTCTATACTTACATCAAATTGGTAAGGCTCTAATTGATTTTTAACGATTTTAAAACTCTTTTCAAAATAAGAAATATTCTCGTACTGAATATCATCTATAGGCTTATATTTCAACTGATAACAAAAAGCTATTAGTATATTTAGCAACTCCTTAACGCCTTGTTTTTCAAAGATGTTAAAGAAATTCAATCCACCCAAATATTCTTTTAAAAGAGAGTAGGAAACATAAACAATATTATGCTCCGAAATGTAGTTTACAAACGCTCTAATGATTTTATCCTCCTGCTCATCGGTTGGCAAAGTTTCCAAAATTCCCACAACATCGTGATGATAATAAGTTGATGATTTTTTCTCTAGCTGTTTGTGCAGATAAAAAATCTGTTTCATAGCGTTGCTAAAAGACAAATTCTTAAGCGGAAGCCCCATCGTAATATTAACTTTAGGCACTTCTGATAAGACTTCTAGACAAGCAGGAAGCAAGTTCTCGTCTAGTAAGACCAAAGCCGTCTTAGAATAGTCTGACTCTTTATAATCTTTGAATATTTTAGGAATCACCTGCGTTTGGGTAACATTGCCCGAAACCTCATAAACATTGATGTTTTTAGATTGAGAAAACTGATTCTCTACCCAACTAAAGTTTCTGTAATCATTAAACTCCGCCCAATCTATATAACGCCTTAAAAACTGCCCTGCTTCTTGCCTTTTATCTTTAATATAGTACTCGTCTGCTTGGAAAAAACATTGTGCCTTGTCCCATTGTAACAACTGCCTTACCAACAATTCTTCAACCGGCGTAAAGGCATTAAAACCACAAAAAACATATCGCTCCGATGTTTGCTCTGCAAATAATTTAACTTTAGATTTGGCTTCCTGATGAAGCATTCCAGAGGTTGCCCATTGCTTAGCTTTAAGTTCTTTTTTTAGTAATGGCAAAAAGGCAGTCATTTTTCGCCAAAAGTTGAGATTTCTCTGCCTTGCATTGTCTTCTTCACCTAAAGTTTCTCCCCAATTTTTAATGCGTTCCTCATCAAACATATATTCCAACACTACCTCATCAGAATCAGAAAACTTTAAAATATCGTCCCAATCCTTCAATAATGTTGGAAACCATTTTAAAAACTGACCAAAATCCTCTGCTGGAAATAGCTGCCTATAAACATTATAAGCAAATAGCCATAAGGAAATCCCTTTGATTTCTTGATAGCCAGAAATATCCCTAATGAGCTCCTCAATAGTAGAAAATTGCGGAAGTAGCCCCGAATATTTTTTTTGTTTTTTTAGAATATCCTTAATAAACACCACCGGTCTTTTACCTGGTAAAACGATGTTAAATCGAGATAAATCCGATGATTGTACTAATAATTCATCTATAATTTTATTAAGGAAATTCATTGGTATTTTTTTGCTAAATCTATGTTTTTAACTTTATGAGTTGAAATTACCTTTAGAAAGATACACTACCTTTTTTGTATCAAAAAACTCTTCTTCAAAGTAATTTTTAAGATTGAAAATCTCGCATTTAAGTCCTGCCAATTCCTCCGCCAAATCGCCGCCTTTTAGGTAAAGTACGCCATTATGTTTAGGATTAAATTGTTCTTTTTCAAACTTTCCTTTTAGCCATCGTAAAAACACTGGCATCTGCGTAACCGCCCTACTGACTACAAAATGGTATTTATCCTTAAGTTTTTCGGCTCTTCCGTGTACGGCTATTAAATTCTTTAACTCTAATGCCTCTGATACCGCTTGTACCACTTTTATCTTCTTCCCAATAGAATCTATTAAGGTAAACTCTACCTCTGGAAACATTATTGCCAAAGGTATCCCTGGAAATCCACCGCCAGTACCAATATCCAGAACTTTTGTTCCTTCCGAAAAAGGCATTACCTTAGCGATACCTAAAGAATGTAATACATGTTTCTCATAAAGGCTATCCGTATCTTTCCTAGAAATTACATTTATTTTCTCGTTCCATTCTTTATAGAGAGGCTCTAGCAACGCAAACTGATGTTGCTGCTGCTCGGTAAGCTCTGGGAAATATTTTAGTATTAAATCTTTTTTCATCAAACCTTCTTTTCAAAGAATTCTAACCAATGTCCATCAATATCTTCAAAAGTGAGTAAATTGCCATAACTTTCTTTCTTAATACCTCCTATCATTTTTACACTTTTCTCACTCAAAATATTATATATGGAAAAAATATCATCAACTTCAAACATAATTCTCGTTTTTGTGGGTACAACCTTACCCTTTTCAATTGGTCTCCTTAACAAAGCAAAACTGCCTCCATTGAATTCAAATTCAGCCCAATCTCCCTCTATCAATTTTAGGTTAAAACCTATTTCTTGATAAAATCTTATGGATAATTCTAAATTACTTACATAAATCCAACAAGCATATATTCCCTTTATCATCTAGCTAATGGTTTCTCTGTTCTAGATATTTTTGCCATTCCCAAGTCGTTCTAAGAGCTTCTTCTAAAGAGGTTTCAGCTTTCCAACCGAGTTCTCTCTCTGCTTTATCAGCATTGGCATAAGCTATGGTAATATCACCTTCTCTACGACTGCATATTTGATACGGTACTTCTACCCGATTGGCATTTTCAAAAGCTTTAACGACTTCTAAAACCGAAGAACCTTGCCCTGTTCCCAAATTATAAATATCCAAAACAGTCTCTTCTTTTGCATTGATGAGCTTTTTAAGTGCTGCCAAATGAGCCTTAGCTAAATCTACCACATAAATATAATCTCTAATCGCGGTACCATCTGGCGTTGGATAATCGTCTCCCCAAATACTAAGTTTCTCTCTAATCCCTGCCGCTGTTTGTGTAACATAAGGCACCAAATTGTTAGGTACTCCCAACGGTAACTCTCCTATTTTGCCCGAAGGATGTGCCCCAATGGGATTAAAGTACCTCAACAAAGACACTTTTTTAGCGTGAGCTCTAGAAAAATCCTTTAAAATCTCCTCTCCCATCTGCTTGGTTTTACCATAGGAAGATTCTGGAGTTTTGAGTGGTGTATTTTCGTCTATTGGCATTTCGTCTGCCTGACCATAAACCGTACACGACGAGGAAAATATAAAGTTAGAAATATTCCGTTCTTTAAATTCTTGTAATATATTGATTAAGGAAAATAGATTGTTCTCATAGTAATCTATCGGTTTCACTTGGCTTTCTCCCACCGCTTTAAAAGCAGCAAAGTTGATACAACCTTCTATATTATAAGCATCTAAAACTTGACTTAATAATTCTCTTCGTTTTAAATCGAAAGGATAGAAAATAGGTTTTTTGCCTGTAATCTCTTCTATATTTTTAAGCACAAATTTCTCCGAATTAGACATATCATCTACAATCACAACATCAAAACCGTCATTCAGTAGTTCAACCACTGTGTGAGAGCCTATATAGCCTAAACCTCCCGTTACTAATATTGTCATAACTCTTTCTTATTTATTTACAAACTCTAAAACAGTTTCCGTAATATATTTTAACTGTTCGTCATCTAACTCGGTGTGCATTGGTAATGAAATTACTTCGGATAACAAACGGTCTGTATTTACAAAATCGGCATCATTACTTTCTTGGTAGTAAGCCTTCTGTTTTCTAAGTGCCACAGGATAGTATATCATTGCAGGAATTTCTTTTTCTGCCAAATACTGCTGAAGCTCGTTTCTTTTCCCATTAAGGATTCTAAGAGTGTATTGATGAAATACGTGCGTTGAGTTTCCTGCTCTTTTTGGCGTTAAAATATGAGGACAATCTTTAAAAGCCTCATCGTAAAAATCCGCAGCTTTGCGTCTAGCTTCGTTATAGTTATCCAGATGTGGTAGTTTTTTTCTTAGAACCGCCGCTTGTATGCTATCTAGTCTTGAATTAACACCCACCTCATCGTGATAATAGCGTTCGTACATTCCGTGATTTACAATTCCTCTTAGACGGTGTGCTAAAGCATCATCATTAGTAAAGATAGCGCCCCCGTCTCCGTAACATCCTAAATTTTTAGACGGGAAGAATGAAGTCGTTCCTATGCTTCCCATTGTGCCAGATTTTTTAGTCGTTCCATCGGCAAAAGTGTATTCCGCACCTATGGCTTGTGCATTGTCTTCTACTACAAAAATATTGTGTTCCTTTGCTATTTTTAGAATCTCCTCCATATTAGCACATTGTCCAAATAAATGCACAGGAATTATCGCTTTAGTCTTTGGAGTAATGGATTCCTTTAACTTCTCTGTATTTATAGTAAAGGTATCATAGTCCACATCTACCAAAACGGCTTTCAACTTTAATAAATGTATCACCTCTACCGTTGCAGCAAAGGTAAAGTCTGCAGTAATTACCTCATCTCCTTCTTTTAAACCTAAAGCCATTAAAGCTATTTGGAGTGCGTCTGTACCGTTAGCACAAGGGATTACATGTTTTACATCTAAATATTCTTCTAACTCGGATTGGAAAGATTTAACCTCCGAACCATTGATGAACTGTGCCGACTGCATTACATTAAGCACCGCATTATCCACTTCATTTTTAATTTTAAAATACTGGCTCTGCAAATCTACCATTTGTATCTTTCTCATAATATTGAGTTTTATGTATTAAATAGGTTGAGCGACTGCCGTTAAACAATCGCTCTTATCAATTTTTATTATTGTTTATATTTTAGGGAATTTACTTGGATTGGTTTCGTGAAACACCGCATAAACTTCCTCCACTATATCGTCCACAGATGGTTTACTAAAGTAATCTCCATCACTAGCATAAGCTGGTCTGTGGTTTTTAGCCGTAATGGTTACTGGGTCGCTATCCAAATATCTAAAGGCTTTTTGTTTTTCTAAAATTTGCTGAAGAATAAAGGCAGAAGTTCCTCCTTCCACATCTTCATCTATCACCACTAAACGATTGGTCTTCTGAACGCTTTTCGCAATTTCGTGCTCTAAGTCAAATGGAATTAACGACTGAACATCTATCACTTCCGCTGAAATGCCTAACTGCTCTAGTTCTTTAGCTGCCTCCATCACTACACGCCAAGTAGAACCATAAGTAACAAGGGTAACATCTGCCCCTTCTTTCGTTACCTCTATTTTACCCACAGGCACGGTAAACTCGCCTAGGTTGTCTGGTTGTTTTTCTTTTAAACGATAACCATTGAGACACTCCACAATTACCGCAGGTTCATCACTTTGTAACATTGTGTTGTAAAACCCTGCTGCTTTAGTTAAGTTTCTAGGAACTAATACCAAAATTCCTTTGGACAAGTTAAGTATCCCCGCCATAGGAGAGCCTGAATGCCAAATTCCTTCTAATCTATGCCCTCTGGTTCTTATAATTACTGGCGCTTTTTGTCCCCCTTTAGTTCTGTATTGTACTGTTGCCAAATCATCACTCATACCTTGCAAACAGTAGAGGATGTAGTCTAAATATTGAATTTCTGCAATTGGACGAAGCCCTCTCATCGCCATACCAATCCCTTGACCTAAGATAGTGGCTTCTCTAATCCCTGTATCTGCCACTCTCGTTGCGCCATACTTCTCCTGCATTCCTTCTAGACCTTGGTTTACATCGCCAATGTTCCCTGTGTCTTCTCCAAAAACTAAGGTTTGTGGATATTTTTCAAATATTTTATCAAAATTATTTCTTACCACTACCCTTCCGTCCACTTCTTCGGAATTATCACTATAAATTGGCTTTACTTCTTTTACATTAGTTGCCTTCCATTGAGATTGAGAGTAAAGATGAGATGAATAATGGTCTTGCTCCTGCAATAAAAGCTCTTGATAAGTCTTTTCTAAATCTTTTCTTTCCGCAGAATCTTGCCCTCTTGTAAGCCATAGTGCTTTTCTCATCAGATGGAACACTTCTCTCTTTCCAACCGATATGATTTTACCGAAATCTTGCAATAAAGATTCTACTTGAGCATTTTGAGCTTTAAGTTTTTCTACCGCCGATAGACCTTTCTCTTTTACAGCTTTAATAGCATTTTGGTAGTCTTCCCACGCTCTTTTTTGTCCTTCCTTAACTTCCTTTTTTGCTTCTTTATCTAAGGCATCTAATTCTTCTGCCGTAGCAAGAATTTCCGTTTGTCCGTCTATTTCTATGCTATAATTGAGTATCCATTCTCTAAACTGTTTAAGACCATCGTACTCTGCTTCCCAATTCAATCGCTCTTCTGATTTGTATCTTTCGTGAGACCCCGATGTGGAGTGCCCTTGTGGCTGCGTAACTTCTTTAACGTGAACTACCACTGGAATGCTTTGATTCCTTGCAAAATCTTCTGCTCTAGCGTAAGCGTCTAGCAAAGCTGGATAATCCCACGCCTTTACGGTAATGATTTCGCAACCTTCAGCTTTACCTTCTTTTCTTTGGAAACCTGATAGCATTTCGGTAATATCTGCTTTGGCTCTTTGGTTGTGTGTAGGCACAGAAATACCATACCCATCGTCCCAAATACTTACAATCATAGGGACTTGCAAGGCACACGCAGCATTGAGGGTTTCCCAAAAATGACCTTCCGCAGTGGAGGCATCTCCTATCGTCCCAAAAGCTACCTCGTTGCCATTACGAGAGAATTTTTCTGAACCTTCAAACTGGATTTCTTTATAAATTTTGGAGGCTTGTGCTAAACCTAAAAGTCTAGGCATCTGCCCCGCCGTAGGCGATATATCGGAAGAAATGTTTTTCTGTTCTGTTAAGTTTTTCCAACTACCATCTTCGTTAAGGCTTCTAGTAGCGTAATGCCCGTTCATTTGTCTTCCTGCCGATGCGGGCTCTCTTTCTACACTTGTATCTGCATAAAGCTGTGCGAAAAAACTCTCTACACTTACGGCTTGTATCGCTAAGGCGAAAGTCTGGTCTCTGTAATATCCCGACCTAAAATCGCCATTTCTAAACACCCTTGCCATCGCCAACTGTGGCAACTCTTTACCATCACCAAAGATACCAAATTTTGCTTTTCCTGTAAGCACTTCTCTCCTACCTAGATAGGACATCTCTCGGGAAATTCTCCCTAGTTTATAATCGTTTAAAATACTATTTTTAAAATCCTCAAAAGATACTTTTTGAGACTCTATGTAAGTTGTACTCATAACTCGTTTTGAATTTTGACAAATATAATAATTCTAAACGAAATATTTTAGGGTAGCCTATTTTAATTCGTGCTGAAAAAAATCACCTACCTCCAATCATAGGATTGACCAGGACAGAAAATGAGGTTGGCAACTGAGAAATAAAGCTCTTGATAAGATAATTCTGTAAGGTTACGAGGTTTACTAAAGTATTTTTTTGAATTATTTTCAATTTTATGAATAAAAACTGTTCATTCTCCTATTCCTCAAAGCTGTTTTTTAATTCCTCATTAAAATAATGAGCTCCTCACAATCATTCTTCTATTCCTCACGGTCATTCTTGTATTCCTACAAGCCTTTATTGTATTCCTCACGGCGGTTTTTGTGTTCCTCATTACCATTTTTGTATTCCTACGAGCCTTTATATGTTATTTGGAATTAAATTTTGTAAATAAGTATATTTGCCACATCAATTTTCATTCAACTAAAACTATTTCATCATGAAAAAATCATTTTATTTATTGTCTACGGTAGCATTGGCTGCCCTTTTTATGGTATCATGCAACAAACGAGATGAGGAAATTTCTCCTCTAAGCCAAGAAGTGATACTGCCTTACAAGGTAGAAACAACCTACTTTGAGGATAATAACGAAGAAAAAGAAAACATCTACTTAACTTACGATGGGACTAAACTTTCTAAAGAAGTTGTAGTTTTCCCAAACAAGAGTAAAGATAGTTTAGTTTACACCTATCAAGGAGACTTGATTACCAAAATAAAAGGTGAGAAAACAGAAACCTCTTACGAGTATGACAGCAATGGCAATTTAACAAAAGAAACTTTTATAAGTAATTACCCTAGCCAAACTTCTACAGAAGCCTATACCTATAAATTGAATGGAAATACAGTAGAGGTAACTCTTGAGGAAATAAACAAAAAAGATGGGAATATAATATACAAAAAGGAAGGTTTCTACACTTACACCATTACTCCAAACAAACAGATACTAAAAAGAGTAGGGAAAGAGGTTAGTTCCTCTTACGGTTCTGCTACTTTAATCCTTTCTAACGAAACTAGTATAGAGGAAGAATATACCTATGACGACAGGAACTCTCTTTTTAAAAACATTAGTGGCTTTGATAAACTGGGCTACTCTCAAGATGCTATATATCTTTCAAAAGGAGGAACAAACAATATGCTAACCAAAAGTGGAAAACAAAATCAAATGACTACTCTATATGGCTATAAATACTCTTATAACGACAAAAACTTTCCTACAGAAATTGAGAACACAAGAGATGGTAAAAAACGAAGCATTTCTAAAATAGAGTACAAAGTTGTTTCTAAGTAAGAATGTATGCACTGTAAATTTAACAACTAAAGTCGGAAAGAATATTGTTCTTTCCGACTTTTTTGTACCCAAAGTCTTTAGTATAATGAAATATTTTACCAATTATTACTCTAACTAAGGTATCTTTGCACCTCAATAAAGATTTTTGCAAGTGATGAAATATGATGTAATATCCCACACCGATAAGAATGGGCTAGAATACCTATCGGTAACTAACGACGACAACCAAGTAAGAATATACACGCTAAAAAACGGTCTTAAAGTTTACCTCTCCAAAAATTCTGATGCTCCCAAAATACAAACTTATATCCCCGTAAGAACAGGAAGTAATAACGACCCTAAAGACAATACTGGTCTTGCCCACTATCTGGAGCATATGATGTTTAAAGGTACTTCTAAAATAGGTAGCCTTGACTGGGAAAAAGAACGACCTCTTTTACAGAAATTATCCGATTTGTTTGAGCAGCACAAAGCCACCCAAAACGAGGAAGAAAAAAAGCAAATTTACAAAGAGATAGACTCCATTTCTCAAGAGGCAGCACAATATGCTATCCCTAACGAATACGACAAAATTTTATCTTCTCTAGGGGCTTCTGGCACTAATGCCCACACTTGGCTAGACGAAACGGTGTATAAGAACAATATCCCGTCCAACGAGTTGGAAAAATGGTTTAAAGTAGAGAAAGAACGCTTTTCGGAGCTAGCTTTAAGGCTATTCCATACCGAGCTAGAGTCGGTTTATGAAGAGTTCAACAGAGCCCAAGATAACGATTTTAGATTGGTGCATTATGAAATTATGGACGCTCTTTTCCCTAATCACCCCAACGGACAACAAACCACCCTCGGTAAAGCCGAACATCTTAAAAACCCGTCTATGGAAGCCCTACATAAGTATTTTAAAGAATACTATGTTCCTAACAATTATGCTCTTATTTTGGTGGGAGATTTAGATTTTGAACCAACTATTGCTTTAGCTGAACGCTATTTTGGCACTTTTTCTTTTAGAGAGTTGCCTCAAAAAACACCTATTATAGAGCAACCTATAATCAACATTATTAAAAGAACTATTAAAAGTCCTTCTGCACCTAGACTTCAGATGGCGTGGCGTTCTCATAGCTATGGCACTCAAGAAGCTAGACTTACCGAGATATGCACTCAAATCCTTTCAAACAATGGTGAGGTAGGACTTATTGATTTAAACATCAATCAAAAACAAACCGCTTTAAGAGCATCGGCGTTTCACTCTCCATTTAAGTCTTATGGATTTTTGTCTATCGTCATTGTTCCGAAGGAAAATCAAACTCTGGACGAAGCGAAGGATTTAATTCTATCCCAAATAGAAGCCTTGAAAAAAGGAGATTTCCCAGATTGGCTTATCCCTGCCATCATCAACGATATTAAAAAAGGAAGATTAAAACAACTAGAAACTGCCGATGGACTCGCCACACTCCTTTATGAAACCTTCATTAAAGAACGAGAATGGAACGAAGAACTAAACGAACTCAATCTATACGAAACCATTACTAAAAAAGAAGTCATTAGTTTTGCTAACGAATTTTTTGGCGAAAATTATGTGGTAGTTTATAAAGAAAGAGGCGAAAATGATAAACTCATACGCGTAGAAAACCCTAAAATAACGCCTATTAAAATCAATAAGGAAGCTCAATCTGAATTTTTAACGCAACTCCTCGCAGAGAAAACTCACGATATAGCTCCTATTTTTGCCGATTATTCTAAAGAAATATTAGAGGATAGCCTCAATGGGATTAAACTAAGCTCCATTAAAAACACCCAAAACAACCTCGCTCAAATGAACTTTATTTTCCCTATGGGAACGGATAATGATAAAGAGCTTGGTTTGGTGCTAGAAGTTTTGGAATATATGGGAACCGACCGCTATTCTCCCGAAGAAATTAAACAAGAGTTTTATAAAATAGGCGTTAATTACAGCTTCCAAGTTGGTACAGATAACATTAGTATTATGTTGGGCGGATTGGAGGAAAATCTTGCTAAAGGAGTTGCACTAATGGTACATTGGCTAAAGAATATACAGCCTGATAACTCTATTTATCAAACTATGGTAGCCACCATCTTAGACGCTCGTGAAATAAGTAAAAAGGACAAAAACCAAATTACGAGAGCCTTAGTAAATTATGCTAAATATGGAGAAAACTCTCGTTTCCGAGATGTTATCACCAAAGAAAGGTTACAAACGGCTAAGGCGGAAGATTTTACACAAAGAACCCAAATATTGTTGGATTACCCTTATGAACTATTCTTCTATGGGCAAGATATTGAAGCGTTTAAATCAGCATTATTAGATATAGGTCTTACCAAAGGAAACCTTACGCCTCCAGCTCCTAAAAACTATCCAGAGCCACTTACTAATCAAAATAAAGTCTATCTAGTAGATTATGATATGGTACAGGTAGAAATCATGAAGGTAGGACGAGGCGAAGAAATCAACCCTAAAAATTTTGGGCGAATAAGCGTCTTTAATGAATATTTTGGGCGAGGGCTATCCTCTATTGTATTTCAGGAAATACGAGAATCTAAATCTTTGGCTTATTCGGCTTATGTGTCTTACACCTACCCTAGCCAACTCAAAAAATATGATTATGTAACGTCTTATCTTGGCACTCAAGCCGACAAAATGGAAATCGCCTTAAACTCTATAAACGAACTAATGAGCGAACTTCCTCAAATCAAGTCTCAATTCAGCAATGCTAAAAGTTCTGCTCTGAAGCAAATTGCCTCACAAAGACTTACGAAGCAGAATTTATATTTCAATTATCTTGCGATGCAAAAATGGGGATATAGCTACGACATTAGAAAGGATATTTATGATGAGATAAATTCGCTTAGTTTAGACGATTTAACTGATTTTTATAATCAAAACATAAAACCGATACCATATCATACCGCCATTATAGGACAAACCAAAAGCCTTAACTTAAATTATCTAAAAAGTTTAGGAACAGTGCAAGAGTTAAGCATAGAAGATTTGTTCGGTTATTAAAAACAAGAAAAAGTCAGACAAGTTGTCTGACTTTTTCTATTTTGAAAGAAATGGAAAGGTGTTATTAAATTAAAATATCCAATTGACTATTAAGTTTAAAAAATAATAGTTTTAGTGAGCTTGCTAACATATTGTTTTTTTCAAATGGTTCCATAGCCTTCTAAATGCAGTAGTTATAACACTATGTATTTCCTCCAACTCAACAATTTCTATTATCTTGTAAATCTAGCTTTAACTTTATTCTCTGATTGACAAAATATCTTAATTTAATAATACAAAAAAATCTATTTCTCTTCCTTATTAGTGTTTAGAATAAGATAACCTACAATTCCACCAATGAGAGAAGCTATAATAATCCCCATTTTAGCCTCTGGAACATACTCTGGATGTAATTTAGTATCAAATGCTAGTTCTGTAATAAATAAAGACATTGTAAATCCTATAGAAGCTAAAAAAGCAACTCCTAACAAATTTTTCATAGATAATCCTTCTGTTTTTTTAACTATTTTCAGTTTTATCAAAGCACCTAATAATCCAAATATACCTAAGACTTTTCCAAGTAATAATCCTAAAATAACTCCAATAGTAACTAAACTCAATCCGTTATCAAAAGAGATAGGAATAGCCGCATTACATAATGCGAAAATAGGCATCACAATAAAACTCACAAAGCTATGCATACCATGCTCTAAACGCTGAGAAGGTGGTATAGTTTCTCTCGTTAAATCATGCATATCCTCCACTACACGAATTTGCTCGTCGGTTAAATCTTCCTGTTTCTCGTCGGGGTCTATACCTAGAAACTTATCTCTGAGTTCTCTCATTTTATAGACAAAATAACTTTCGTTTACCCTTGCATTAGCAGGAATAGCAAAAGCTGCTAAAACGGCTGCGATGGTAGCGTGTACGCCTGACATCAAGAAGCAAAGCCAAACTCCACCTATTCCCAATATAGCATAGTGAATGATACTTTTAACGCCCATTTTATTAGAGAAAAGCATTAGTGCAAAAATACCAAGTCCTAGACTTAGATATCCCATATGTAGCTCATTGGTATAAAATATAGCGATTACCAAAACGGCTCCTAAATCATCTACAATAGCTAAAGCCGTTAAAAATACCTTTAATGGCAGAGGAACTTTATTTCCCAATAGATACATTACTCCTAATGCAAAAGCAATGTCTGTTGCCATAGGAATTCCCCAACCGTGTGCAGCATCTGTACCATTATTAAAGAAGGTATAAATAAGAGCAGGAAAAATCATTCCTCCAATAGCTGCTATGATTGGGAGCATTGCTTTTTTAGGAGAAGCTAACTCTCCATTGGTAAGCTCTCGTTTAAGCTCCAACCCTACTACAAAGAAAAATATAGCCATAAGCCCATCATTTATCCAATGATGTAATGATAGATCTAAAGAATATTTTCCAAAACTAATAGCGATATGCTGATGCCAAAAATGTTCATATTCTTCACTCCATTCAGAATTAGCGAAAAATATCGCAATTAAAGCCGCAATAAATAATACAATACCCCCAGTGGTAGATTTACTAATAAACTTGTTTACTGGTTTTAAAATGTACTTATCTGCTGGAGTTAAATGAATTTTAGGTTGTTCCATAGAATGTTTTTATCTTTTTTATCAAATTAAACTCTTTTTACACTAGTTACCCCTTCTATTTTTCTAAGATGCTTAATGGTTTCTTCTAGTTGGTCTTTACTTTTAACTTCTAGGCTTATTTGCCCTGTAAAAATCCCATCGGTAGATTCTATGCTAAAGCTCCTCATGTCAATACTCATCGCATTGGTAATGATTTTGGTAATATCATTTATCATTCCCATTCTATCCAAGCCTTCTACCTGTACTTTAACACGATTACTAAAGCTCTCGGCATTTACCCATTTTGCAGTTAAAACACGATAATCATAGTTAGCTCGTAGATTTACAGCGTTGGGGCAGTTATCATTATGCACCTTGATACCATCAGAAATGGTTAAAAAACCAAATATCTTATCTCCAGGCACTACTGTACAACATTTAGCAAAAGTATGGTTGAGTTTTTCTTCGTCTTTACCAAAAACTATTAAATCGAGATTCTGATGAGAATTTTCCTCTCTTATATTTTGAGATTTGGTTGGGATTTTTCGGAATTTTTGAAGAAGTGATGAGAAGATACTTTTTCTTTCTGAATATCTTTTTAAATCGCCAATATCTAGGCTACCATCGTGAAATTTAAGAAATAATTCTTGTGAAGTCTTAAGTGCGAAATATTTTTGTAGATTATTAACTTCCTCCTCACTAAATGCAATTTTTGCACTTTTCAGTTTTCTTTGTAAAATTTCTTTTCCTTCTGCAACACGCTGATTTCTTTCTATATTTAGAGCATTCTTAATCTTTGATTTAGCTTTAGAAGTTACTACAAAATCTAGCCAATCTTGTTTCGGTCTTTGGTTATTGGAAGATAAAATTTCTATTTGATCTCCATTTTTTAACACATAGCTAATAGGAACTAATTTACCATTGATTTTAGCTCCTAAACATTTCATACCCAAATCTGTATGCACAGAAAATGCAAAGTCTAAAGCCGTAGCATTTTTAGGTAAAATAGTAACCTCCCCTTTTGGAGTGAAAACAAAAACTTCTTTAGAATAAAGATTGAGTTTAATATCGTCTAACAATTCAGAAGTACTCATTGTTTCTTGGTTTTCAAGCACTTCTCTTATTTGGGTTACCCATTGCTCAAAATTGGTATCATCACTATTTCGTTTGAAGCCTTCTTTGTATTTATAATGAGCAGCCACCCCTTTTTCGGCAATTTCGTCCATTCTTTCAGAACGAATTTGAACTTCTATCCATTTGTTATCAGGCCCTAATACCGTGAGGTGAAGACTTTCATACCCAGTGGAACGAGGAGCAGAAATCCAATCTCGCATTCTTTGAGGGTTACTCTTGTAAAGGTCCGTAACAATGGAATAGATTTTCCACGCCAAAAATTTCTCGTTTTTAAGGTCGGATTTGTATATGATTCTAATAGCATAATTGTCATAAACCTCCTCAAAGCCTACATTTTGCTTTAGCATTTTTCTATAAATGGAGCTAATAGCTTTGGTTCTTCCTTTTATTTTAAAGTTGAGACCTTCTTTGGATAAATATTCTGAAACCTCATGCTTAAACTCTTCTAAATAGCCTTCTCTTTGTTCTTTAGCTAAATCTAATTTACTTGTAATTTCTGTATAAACTTCAGGATTATTATACTTTAGGGACAAATCTTCTAACTCAGATTTAATATTATAAAGTCCTAGCCTGTGAGCCAATGGAGCATAGATATAAACCGTTTCGGAAGCTATTTTTTTCTGTTTGTCTGGACGCATACTATCTAACGTCCTCATATTGTGCAGACGGTCTGCTATTTTAACCAAAATAACCCTAAAATCTTCGGATAGTGTAAGCAATAGCTTTCGGTAATTTTCGGATTGTATAGAAATATTTTGGTTGTTCATCACCGAAATTTTCGTTAATCCATTAACGATACTTGCTATCTTTTCACCGAATATTTTTTTGATGTCTTCGTAGGTATAATCGCTACCTTCTATAACATCGTGCAATAAAGCACAAGCAATAGAAGTTGCTCCCAAACCTATCTCTTCGGCAACTATCTTAGCTACAGCAATTGGATGGTAAATATATGGCTCACCTGTTTTTCGCCTCTGATCTTTGTGTGCATCTAGTGCTATATCGAAGGCTTTACGAATGAGCTTATTTTGCTCCTCGTTGAGAGTTCTGTAAGTACTGGAAATTAAATCCTTATACCTTGCCAAAATCTCTTTATTTTCTTTTTCTAAATCGTAAACCATATATTTTTACTTTAAATATAAACATTTGTATATATACTTCTAGCCACCAAACAAATCTCCTATAATACCTTCTTCTGGTATATCGTCTGAATCATTTTGTTGCTCTCTTTCTTCTATTTCGAGTTCTTCCTCCTTCTCCTCTCTTTCTGGAATAGTAATATTGATAGCCTTTACTTTTTCCTTAATAAACTGATTACCCATTGCTTTAATCCCTTTAATAGCGATAAATTCATCTATATCAATAGTTTCAGGAGCTTTTTCTTTACCTGTCTTGTCTTTTCCAAAGATGATTTCTGCAGTACAACCGTCTTGAACTCCCACAAATTCAATAAAGGATTTTGGGTGTTCACTAGGCATAAACCCTTGAGGATTAAGTGTATTATCTAATAAAAATCTCTTAATGAAATAGATTTCCTTCTCGCCATCATAGTAGATGCAAGTGATAGGTTGGTCTGGTCTCCATTTTTCAAGCACTAGATACTCATCATCAAAACGATTCATCAAGTCAAAAGTCATTAGCTTAGCTTCACCTTTAGTATTGATGGTAAGTATCTTATCATCTCCTTTGAAACTACCTAATAATGTACCTCTTGCATCAGCATTAAGCCTTCTTACTGTTTCATCAAACCATATCTTCCTAGGTGCTAACGTAGAAACGCCTTCTTCTTTCAAATCTACCTTTTTTACAGCATATTTGGTAACCAGATTTCCTCTAGAATTTCTACCCTTAATCGCTAAATCTGAAAAATCTATCTCTATTTTATTTTTTCGTATTCTAGCATTAGGTTTTAAAAGAACCGTTACTACCTCTGCTTCGCCATTAGGATTGGCAGAAAAATAAAGCACTTCTGAACCTTTAGCTTCTGATGCTAAAGGATATTCGGTATTTCTTGTGATGGAGGTTACGGAAAACCTTTTCATATAATAAGGTCCCGTTTTGCCCTCTCGGTAAATCATATTATAAACAGTGCGTTTATCATTTTTCTTCCAAACGCCTGTGTGTATAATATCTTTGCCCACAAAAGTTTTGGGTTCTACCTTGGTTACCTGCATTACGCCGTCTTTTCTGAAGGTAATAATATCGTCTATATCGGAGCAATCAAACACATACTCGTCTTTTCGGAGTGATGTTCCTATAAAGCCCTCTGCCCTATTAACATAGAATTTTTCGTTAGCTACGGCTACTTTTGTGGCATCAATAGTATCAAAAACT
This sequence comes from Riemerella anatipestifer, assembly GCF_009663465.1. Taxonomy (GTDB): domain Bacteria; phylum Bacteroidota; class Bacteroidia; order Flavobacteriales; family Weeksellaceae; genus Riemerella; species Riemerella anatipestifer_C. The sequence goes on along the minus strand of NZ_QXHU01000001.1, from coordinate 53,743 downwards.
CTAAGTTCTGTTCGGCGTTCTTTATCTTTACCAAACTTCTTTTTAATATTGAGGAAATAATTGATGGCATACTCTACCAAATGAGCTAAGTGATGCTTAACTTCCTCCATTTTACCTTCAAGAGCAGCAATGTTTTCTAATGCTTTATCTCTATCGTATCTAGAAATACGCATAAACGGCAGCTCTGTAAGACGAATAATATCCTCGGTAACCACCTCTCTCATTAAGTTTTTAATGAAAGGTTGAAGGGCTAAGTTAATGGCTTCGTAAACCGCTTCTTTAGAATCTTTACCTTTAATCTCTTGGTAAATTTCGTTTTCAATAAAGATTCTTTCTAGAGAGGCAAAATGCCACTTGTCTTCCAGCTCTCCAAGTTCTATTTCCAATTCTCTTTTTAGAAGAGAAACGGTGTGGTCGGTATTTCTTTTTAAAATCTCCGAAACACTTAAGAACATTGGCTTATCGCCTACAATAACACAAGCGTTGGGTGAAATGGAAATTTCACAATCTGTAAATGCATACAAGGCATCTATCATCTTATCAGGCGAAACATCATTATTAAGATGAATATTGATTTCTACCTGGTCAGAAGTATTATCTTCTATCTTTTTGATTTTAATTTTTCCTTTCTCGTTAGCTTTGATGATACTGTCAATCAAGTCGCTAGTTGTTTTGGAAAACGGAAGCTCAGTAATACATAAAGTGTGCTTATCTTTTTGAACGATTCTAGCTCTAGCCCGTAACCTTCCGCCTCTTTCGCCATCGTTATAGTTGCTAACATCTAGCATACCGCCCGTCATAAAGTCTGGATAAAGCTGGAATTTCTTTCCTTTAAGATACGCAATAGATGCTTCTATCAGTTCATTAAAGTTATGTGGCATTACTTTAGTAGAAAGCCCTACTCCAATACCCTCCACGCCTTGAGCAAGGAGTAATGGGAACTTAACAGGTAAATCTATTGGTTCATTATTTCTGCCGTCATAAGATTTTACCCAATGGGTGGTTTTTGGGTTGAATACAACCTCCAATGCAAATGGCGTTAATCTCGCTTCTATATACCTTGCAGCGGCAGCGGAGTCGCCAGTATAGACATTTCCCCAGTTACCTTGTGTGTCTATAAGAAGTTCTTTTTGACCAATCTGAACCATTGCATCTGTAATGGAAGCATCACCGTGAGGGTGATATTTCATCGTATTTCCCACGATGTTAGCAACTTTATTGTAACGACCGTCTTCTAACTCCTTCATAGAGTGCATAATCCTCCTCTGTACAGGTTTGAAACCATCAAAAATAGAAGGAATGGCACGGTCTAATATTACATAAGATGCGTAATCTAAAAACCAATCTTTATATAATCCTGAAACTTTTTTCAGTGTTTCTCCTTTCTGATATTGTTCTTCCATTACTATTTTATATCTCTATTGTTAGAGTTTTCTTGATTTAATTTTATGGTTCTGTTAAGCGATAGCTTTAAATCTTTTACTTCTCTGTTGCTAAGGTAAGATATGTCATATTTAAGTACCGTTAGGTTACCCTTCTTACTCTTTATTTTTACATATAATTTTCTAAATAAAAATGTATCAATTATGTCATAAGAAACCAATTTATACTTAGGAAACTCATCTCTAGCATCTTTGCCAAGAAAAGCAATGATATTTCTATTTTGAAAATTAAGAGTTTCGCCATCACTATCATATTCAAAAAATTGTCGCCCTTTGATATAAAATACAAAGTACAAAAAAAATGAAAAACCTATAATTCCAACAGCAGTAGATTTGGCGAAAATATATATACCTTTACTGTGTAACACAAAAATACCAACACCAATTACCAAAGCTATATTTGCTAAAGTAAACATAAACTGACTATAAGAAATTTTTTTCTTGCTACTTAATCTCATACCATAATAGTTCTTTAGCCTTCCATTACTTCTTCTACGACTAGATTTTCTAAAATAAACTGCTGTCTATCAGGTGTATTTTTACCCATATAAAATTCTAGAATTTGGTCTATAGTTTGGTCTTTACCTATTACCACAGGCTCAAGTCTAATGTCTTTACCTATAAAGTGTTTAAATTCCTCTGGAGAGATTTCTCCAAGACCTTTAAATCTAGTGATTTCAGGATTTTTACCAAGTTCATTTAGTGCTTTTATACGCTCTTCTTCTGTGTAGCAATAACGCGTTTCTTTCTTATTCCTTACCCTAAACAATGGCGTTTGTAAGATATATAAATGTCCATTTTTAATTAAATCAGGGAAAAACTGAAGAAAGAAAGTAATCATCAATAATCTAATGTGCATTCCGTCCACATCGGCATCAGTGGCAATAATGACTTGATTGTATCTTAAATCTTCTAAACTTTCCTCTATATTAAGTGCGGCTTGTAAAAGGTTGAACTCCTCGTTTTCGTACACTACTTTCTTGGTAAGTCCGTAGCAGTTAAGAGGTTTCCCTTTGAGAGAAAACACGGCTTGAGTTTCCACATCTCTAGACTTAGTGATAGACCCTGATGCAGAATCTCCCTCCGTTATAAAAATCTGAGTTTCTGATTTTCTATCGGCTTTTTGCTCATTGTAGTGTTGCCTACAATCTCTTAGCTTTTTATTGTGTAAGGATACCTTTTTTGCTCTTTCTCTAGCGAGTTTTTGTATTCCAGAAAGCTCTTTTCTTTCCCTTTCAGAAACCAAAATTTTCTTGTGAACCGCTTCGGCAACCTCTGGATTTTTATGTAGAAAATTATCTAGTTTGGTCTTAAGAAAATCTATTACAAAAGTTCTTACAGTTGGACCTTGTGGACCAATATCATTAGAACCTAACTTGGTTTTGGTTTGAGATTCAAAAACAGGCTCTTCTACATTTATAGAAATTGCTGCAATAATGGATTTTCTGATGTCCGAAGCATCAAAGTTTTTATTGAAAAATTCTCGTATTGTTTTTACATAGGCTTCTCTAAAGGCATTAAGGTGCGTTCCACCTTGTGTGGTATTTTGCCCATTAACAAATGAAAAATAAGTTTCTGTTTGGGACTTATCCGAGTGAGTAATGGCAACCTCTATATCATCACCCTTAAGGTGTACAATTGGGTAAAGTGTTTGGCTTTCCATTTCCTCTTCCAGCAAATCCTTCAGTCCATTTTCGGAGAAATAAGTTTCTCCATTAAAAATAATTTTAAGACCTGGGTTTAGATAGGCGTAATTTCTAAGCATACGCTCGATGTACTCTTTTCTGAATTTATAATTCAAAAATATTTCAGCATCCGGGATAAAGGTAATTTCAGTCCCATTTCTATCACTAGAGTCTTCTTCTGGAAAATTCTCCGTAATGTTACCTCTGCAAAATTCAGCCACTTTAGTCTTATTATCTCGTACCGATTTTACCCTGAAATATTCCGATAAAGCATTAACCGCTTTAGTACCTACTCCGTTAAGTCCTACCGATTTTTTAAACGCCTTACTGTCATACTTTCCTCCAGTATTCATTTTAGAAACAGCATCCACCACTTTCCCTAAAGGAATACCCCTTCCATAATCTCGGATTTGGACTTTTCTATCATCTAGCTTGATTTCTATCCTTTTACCAGCTTTCATTCTGAACTCGTCTATGGAGTTATCTAGAATTTCTTTTAATAAAATATAGATACCATCATCAGCCGACGAGCCATCTCCCAATTTCCCAATATACATACCTGGACGAAGCCTAATATGCTCCTGCCAATCGAGGGTTCTGATGTTGTCTTCAGAATAATTAACCTGTTGTAACGCTTCACTCATAAATAAGCCTCTATTTTTAATGTAAAAAACAATAACCTACAAATTTAAGCAAACCTATTTTAAAAGAAAAATTTTCAACAAAAGTATTTTCCACGATTCTTATAAAACTCAAACAATCAAAATATTAAAGGATTTAAAGCCTCAAGGTACATCAATACAAGTTTTGAGAAGGAATTAAAAAAGTAAAAAAATCCTTTAGTAGGCGAAGTTTTTTTTATACTTTTGTGTCAAGGTTAGAACACATCCTGAGGGTATGCTAAAAGAGATAGAAAATCATTTTTCAGAAGTTGAACGGAAGATAATCCATTTAAAAAATGATTATCAAAAACTTAAAGATGATTATTCGGTGCTTTTAGAAAATTACAATGAAACGAAAAGGAAGTTAGATGCAGAAAAAAAAGCTCATCAGGAATTGTTGGAAAAATATAAAGAAATAAAATTAGTTTCTGCAATATCGGGTAATCCCAACCATAATAGATTGATGAAAAACCATATCAATAGACTTATTAAGGAAATAGATGCTTGTATTGCACAACTTCAAAATAAAGGCTTGTAATGGAAGTGCGTAGAATCAATATCAATATAGCCGGTAGAAGATACCCACTTAATGTACCTGCCGACGAAGAAGAAACACTCCGTAAGGTAGGAAAGCAAATAGAAATGATGATTAAGGAGTTTGAAACTAATTTTAATGTTCAAGATAAACAAGATGTTTTGGCAATGTGTGCATTAAAGCTAGGTACTAATGCAGAAGTCGCCAAACAAAATGGAGAGAATAATATAGAAACTGTCCAAAAGAGATTAAGTTATCTTAATCAACTATTGGACGAATAAAAAACAATAATTTAGGATACGGAAATACTTTTCCTCATTATTGTGTGAAATTTTGCCTACAACTGTTCTAACACTAATTAAGGTAAACTCAACGCTAAACTAATACTGGGTAAATGCTTGCTAGATGGCGTGCCGTTTTATCACGGATTACAAATAGTAAGACTTAACCTGAATCGTGTTGATTAGGAGTTTACTCTTTTAATCTTACAAGAATGGTTGTAGGTTTTTTTATGGAAAAAAGTTAAAAATTAAATATATATAAAATGGAAACAGTAGTTTTAATCATCAGTATACTCGGCAGTCTTGTAGTGGGGACTGCTATAGGATTTGCTTTTGCTAAAAGCTCATTAAACTCTAAGGCAAAATTCATCGTGGAAGATGCCAAGAAAAACGCAGAGAATTTAATAGAAAAGGCTAAAGTAAAGGCTGAAAGTATAAAGCAAGAAAAAAACATACAAGCTAAAGAACGCTTTTTAGAGCTCAAAACAGAACATGATGCTCACATACAGCAGAGAGAAAAGAAAATGCAGGAGGTTGAAAAAAGAGTAAGAGATAAAGAGCAAAAACTAAATGACGAACTAAGCAAAGTAGGCAAATTAGAAAAAGATTTAGACAAGAAACTTAATGACCTTTCTAGAAAAGAAGAACAACTAGAAAAGAAGCAAGAAGAACTTAGTATTGCTATTACTAAAAAAGTAGAACTTTTAGAAAAAGTTTCGGGTTACTCTGCTGAAGAGGCTAAAGAAGAGCTAGTAGAAACCATGAAATCTGAAGCTAAGACCAAAGCTCAGTCTTATGTTCAGAACATTATGGAGGAAGCTCAACTTAATGCAAAGAACGAAGCTAAAAAAATAGTAATCCAAACTATCCAAAGAATAGGAACAGAACAAGCTATAGAAAATTCGGTATCTGTATTTAATATAGAATCCGATGATGTTAAAGGGAGAATTATTGGTAGAGAAGGGAGAAATATCCGTGCTTTAGAAGCAGCTACAGGTGTAGAAATTATAGTAGATGATACACCAGAGGCTATCCTTTTATCTTGTTTTGACCCTGTGAGAAGAGAAATTGCAAGACTATCTCTCCACAGATTAGTTACAGATGGCAGAATTCACCCTGCAAGAATTGAAGAAATTGTAGAAAAAACAAGAAAGCAAATAGAAGAAGAAATTATAGAAGTTGGTAAGAGAACTATTATAGATTTAGGAATACACGGTTTACACCCAGAGCTCGTAAAAATAGTGGGTAGAATGAAGTACCGTTCTTCTTATGGTCAGAATTTATTACAACACTCTCGCGAGGTTGCCAATATAGCAGCAACTATGGCGGCAGAGCTAGGTCTTAATGTGAAATTAGCTAAGAGAGCTGGTTTATTACACGATATAGGTAAAGTTCCAGAACAAGAGTCTGAGCTTCCTCACGCTTTATTAGGTATGCAATGGGCTGAAAAGTTTGGAGAAAATCCAGAAGTTGTAAATGCCATAGGTGCACACCACGACGAAATAGAAATGACCTCTCTCCTCTCTCCTATTATCCAAGTGGCAGACGGAATTTCAGGTGCAAGACCTGGAGCGAGAAGACAAGTGCTAGAGTCTTATATCCAAAGATTAAAAGATTTAGAAGCAGCAGCATTAAGTTTTGAAGGAGTGTCTAGTGCTTATGCTATCCAAGCAGGTAGAGAGCTTAGAGTGATGGTAGAAAGTGCTAAAGTAAATGATAGCGTAGCTGCTCAACTTTCTTATGATATTTCAGAGAAAATTCAAAATGAACTGACTTATCCAGGTCAAGTAAAAATCACTGTAATTAGAGAAACTAGAGCCGTTAATATCGCACGATAGACATTAACTGTTTTATATACAAAAATCCAAACTTAATAACTAGGTTTGGATTTTTTCTTTATGAAGAACTGCAAAAAATCACTTCCAAAATAGCATTAGAATTAAGAACAAATTACTACCTTTGAAACATGGATTTAAGAGACCAACTAAAGAACCTTTTTCCTGACCATATAGAGCAAGACTTTGAAATTGAAGAGGAGCCGGAAACTTCTATTCAAAAAGAGCCTCTCATCTGTAAATATGAAAAAAAAGGGAGAAATGGTAAGCCTGTAACTCTGATAGAAGGCTTTGAAGGTAATGATGATGAACTAAAACAAATTTCTAAAAAAATTAAAACAACTTTAGGAATAGGTGGCTCCGAAAAAGACGGCATTATCATTATACAAGGCGACAACAGGGATAAGATAATGGATATTCTTAAAGAAATGGGATACAAAACAAAACGAGTAGGAGGATAAAAATAAAAAATATATAATTATGCTTAATAAGTTAGCTGCATCAGAACTGGTGCTTAATGAAGACGGAAGTGTGTATCACCTTAATTTACTTCCAGAGGATATTGCAGAAAAAATAATTTTGGTAGGAGACCCAGACCGTGTTCCTAAGGTTTCTAAATATTTTGATAAAATAGAAATCAAAAAGAACAAAAGGGAATTCTATACACATACAGGAACGCTTAGAGGGGAAAGAATTACGGTGATGTCATCAGGTATCGGTACTGAGAATATAGACATCGTAATGAATGAGCTAGATGCCTTGGTAAATATTGATTTGAAAAATAAAGAATTCAAGTCAGAGCATACTGCGTTACAGTTGTTCCGTTTAGGAACTTGTGGTAGTGTAAACCCTGATATAGAGGTAGATAATATGCTGGTAACTCAAAATGTGGTGGGACTTGACGGTTTGTTACATTTCTACCAAGACTATCAGTTTGAAAATGAATTTTCTAGAAATTTCTTAGAAAAGTTCCCTTATGAGAAAATAAAATCAATGCTTTATTTTTCAGACTGGGCAGAAGATATTTCAGATTATTACAAAGATGCCAAATACCACGGAAACACCGCTACTTTCCCTGGATTCTATGCTCCACAAGGAAGGCAGCTAAGGCTTAAAGCCGTAGATGAAAACTTCTTAGAAACCCTTAACGATTTAGGAGTTTCTAACTTTGAGATGGAAACTTCCGCAATCTATGGTCTATCAAAGCTACTTGGTCATAAAGCTCTTACCGTGAACTGTGTAATTGCCAACCGCCGTAGAGGTGAGTTTTCTGCTGACCACCACACTTCAGAAAAAAATATGATAGAATGGGTATTGGATAGAATTATTAAATAATTTAGTTAGATACCCGTTGAATTAAAAAAGGAAAAGATTGTCCATGCATTTAATTAAAAATGTATGATTTTTAATTAAATACGTGGACAATCTCATTCAAAATTACAGAATTATTTTATAATTTTCATTTCGTCTAAAAGCCATTTAGCATTAGCGAATTTATCGACAATAAATAGAATATATTTAGTATCCACCATAATATTTCTACTGAATTTAGGATCGTAATTGATGTCGCTCATCGTGCCTTCCCATTGGCGGTCAAAATTAAGTCCTATCAAATTACCATAAGCATCTAACGCTGGGCTTCCAGAGTTACCTCCCGTGGTGTGATTGGTCGCTGTAAAATTAACAGGCACCTCTCCTGTTTCATCTTTGTAAATGCCATAATCTTTGTTTTGATAAAGATTGATAAGACGAGTAGGAACATCAAATTCATAATCTCCTGGGATATATTTCTCCATAATCCCCGAAGTGTGAGTCTTATATCCGTAATATACAGCATCTCTAGGATTAGAGCCTTGCACCGTTCCGTAAGTTACCCTAAGTGTAGAGTTAGCATCTGGGAAGAATTTTCTATCCTTATCCGTCGCCATTTGCTGCGCCATAAAGGTTTTAAGCTGAGCATCTATTTGGGTTTGATATTCATTAAACTTAGACTGAGTTCCCTGTACATAAGTTGTTTGCAGCATAGCCAACACTCCTAAAAGTGGGTCAGCATTAAGCTCTTTTACTAAAGCCTCTTTATTCTGAAATACCTTGTCTAAATCAGACGTTACATAAGCTCTGTTAAGTGATTTTCTTCCTGTAATTACCGAGTTTTTACTCCATTCTTCTATGACTTTAAGATTAGTATCTTCATTTTTAAATTCTTCAAACCCTTTAGGAAGAAATTCCGCAGGTGTCTTGTTGGTATATAAAGCCAATAGTTTTGCCGTTACTTTAGCATCTAATGCACCATCGTAATCTTTATAAAAAGATTTTAAACTCTCAAAAAACTTAGGTTCTATATTCTTACCTTTCTCTACATTAAACAGATAATCTAGATAGCGATTAGCTAGATTAAGTGTTTCTGCATTCCTTAAAAGTTCGTTATAATAGGCTCTATTCAATGCATAGGCAGATTGCTCTGTATAAAGTCTATTAAGCTCATCTATGGTTTTCTTTATTTCAGGGTTCTTTTTGATGAGTTCCGCTTCATACGCTCGTTTTTTATCCACCGCTTTAGACTTTTTAAGTCCTTCCACCTCACCTATCCATTTTTTCCAATAGTTGGCTACCGAGGCATATTTAGAAGCATACTTTATTCTTGTTGCATCATCTACACGCATTTTTTCGTCCAAAGTTTTAAGAGCGACCTCTCTCATAGAAATCATTGCAGGGTCTATCTCTTTCATAATTTTTTCCACAGCGATAGATGGTAGATATTCCTGCGTTCTGCCTGGGAAACCAAATACAAAAGTAAAATCGTTTTCTTTTTTATCCTTAATAGAAATTGGTAAAAAATGCTTTGGTTTGTATGGAACATTATCTTTAGAATACTCTGCAGGTTTGTTATTTTTATCTGCATAAACACGGAACATAGAGAAATCTCCCGTATGTCTAGGCCAAACCCAGTTATCTGTATCGCTACCAAACTTACCAATAGAAGACGGTGGAGCCCCTACCAAACGAACATCTTTAAAAGTTTCTATAACATAAGCATAATATTGGTTACCGTAATACACAGGCTTCACCACAATATGCTGATAAGGCTCTAGTTTAAATGACTTCTTTAAAGCCTCTATATTGTCCTTGATATTTTGCTCAGAAAGGTTTGGGTTTCCTTTTAAAACTTCGTTGGTTACATTTTTAATATCCACGATAAAATCTACAGTTACCCCAGGATTAGGCAACTCTTCTCCTATATTTTTAGCCCAAAAACCATCTTTTAGGTAATCTTTTTCTACACTAGAGTGAGATTGTATCTGCCCATAACCACAGTGATGATTGGTAAGAATGAGCCCTTTAGGAGAAATAACTTCCGCAGTACACCCTCCGTTGAACTGTACTACCGCATCTTTAATACTAGGTTTTTCTGGATTGAAGATATCTTTTGCAGATATTTTCATCCCTAGTTTTTTCATTTCTTTTTCATTGAGTTCTGTAGGCATCCACATTCCTCCATATTGCTGTGCAAACGCCATTACAGCAGGCAGTACTACGGCAGATAGTATCAGAGGTTTCTTTATCATTTTAATCATTATTAAAAAATTTGCCCTAAAAATAAGAAAAATGAAAAAACCAACCTAATTTATAAAATAACTATTCTTACTCAAATATCTTTTATAAAGTCTTCGTATTCATAAAATATAGTTTCAAATGCCGTCATTTTTTCTACAAAAAACTCAAATATTTTTTGCCAACTTCCTTTATTAAAAATACTTACGCCATCACACTCTACCCACACTCGGCTAATTTCTTTACCATTATCTAAATATAATGTTTCTTCAAAAAAAGCCTCCTCACCAAGAGCTTCATCTAAAATAGATTGTAAAGATTGTATTTTCTCAAAGTAAGCATTTCTGAAAAGTTCCTCCTTCATCTCTATATCTAAGCACACCATTGCTTTTTTATTATCAGCAAAAAACTTAAATGAGAAGTCTTTAATTTTGGTATTATATAGAAGCCATTTTCTAGGAAAAGATTTCCCAAAGGCAATCCAGAATTCTTTTTTGAGTTGTGCTGCTTCTTGTTTGCTAAACATATTGTGTTTTTATTTTATTGGCACTAAATTTAGGACAATCTAATTTTGTTATAAATAAAAAACCGCCCTAAAAAAGGCGGTTGGTGAACGCGAAGGGAGTCGAACCCCTAACCTTCAGAGCCGTAATCTGATGCTCTATCCAATTGAGCTACGCGTCCGTTTTGAGTTTGCAAATATAGAAAATTTTTTATTATTTTTGAAAATGAAAACACATTTTTTTATTCTCATAAGCAGTTTAGCTCTTATATCTTGTAAAAAAGAAGCTAATGATTTTTCAAAAGAACAAGTTGTTATTTCAAAAAACACTTATTATCAAGAAGATAATAATAAAGTAATCATCAACACAAAAAACCTTTCCTCCGAAATCCCCGCCGCCAAATTACCATTAAAAAAAGTAGTTTTATTAAGTTCTTCTATGTTAGGCTATATGTTAGAACTAGGTTTAGAGAGCCATATCATTGGTATTTCTAGTAAGGAATATGTCTATTCCGAAAAGGTAAAAGCACTTATCCAATCTAAAAAAATACACGCCGTAGGCAACGAGCAAAAATACAACATAGAAAAAATCATCAGTTTAAAACCCGATGCTATAATTACTAATCATATCCCTAATTTTGAAAACACCTATGACTTGCTCCGAAAAAACAACATAGAAGTCATCTTCCTAAACGAGTATCTAGAAAACGAACCACTAGAAAAAACCGCTTATCTAAAAATTTTCGGAAAGCTATTCGGTATTGAGAAACAGGCTTCTGAACGCTATTTAAACATCAAACAAAACTATGACCATTTAAAACTTCAAGCACAGAAAACACTACATAAACCTCAAGTCCTTTGTAATGAAATCTATGGCAACCAATGGTTCTTACCAGGAAACAAGACCTTTGCTGCCAAATACTTTAACGATGCAGGAGGCAATTATATATTCAACGATTTGGATAAAGACCAATCTGTACCTTTAAGTTTTGAGGAAGTTTATGCTAAATCAAAACAAGCTGAATATTGGGTCAATCTTTCCAATTATCAATACAAAAAGGAATTATTAGCGATAAATCCGTCTTATTCTAAAATGGACATCTTCAAAAAAGGAAAACTTTATAACATCGCCAAAAGACAAAAAGGCAAAGCCAACGATTACTTTGAAAGTGGTGTTGTAAGAGCCGATTTAGTTTTAAAAGACTATATTAAAATCTTCCACCCTGCTTTACTTCCTAAAGACACTCTTACTTATATGAATGCTTTAAAGTAAAGCACAAACATATAACTCTCTAATAAATAAAACAATTCAATTTTTAAAAATTTCCTTATTTTTGTGAAAGTAAAAAAGTAAAGATGAATACCTACAAAAACCCTTTAGAAGAACGCTATTCTAGCGAAGAGATGCTTTTTAATTTCTCTCACGACAACAAATTTCAAAATTGGAGAAAACTATGGATTGCTCTAGCCGAAATAGAAAAGGACTTAGGTCTAGACATTTCCGAAGAGCAAATCAATCAAATGAAAGACAAGGCTAAAGATATAGATTATACCAAAGCCGCCGAATACGAAAAGCGCTTCCGCCACGATGTAATGGCTCACGTGCACACCTACGGAGATGTAGCGCCACTAGCCAAGCCCATTATCCACTTAGGAGCTACTTCGGCTTTTGTGGGCGACAATACGGATTTAATCCAAATGCGAGACGGACTCCTTATCCTTAAAAAAAAGCTAGTTAATGTAATTAAAGGCTTGTCCGACTTCGCCTTAAAGTACAAAGATTTACCAACTTTAGGCTTCACTCACTTCCAACCCGCACAGCTAACTACCGTGGGCAAAAGAGCCACCCTTTGGCTACAGTCTTTAATTCTAGATTTTGAAGAACTAGAATTCTTCTTAGACACACTTCGTTTCAGAGGAGTAAAGGGTACGACAGGAACTGCGGCTAGTTTCCTAGAGCTTTTCAACGGAGATTACGAAAAAGTGAAAACACTTGACAAAGAGCTATCCAAAAGATTCGGGTTTGATAAAGTTTTTGGCGTTTCTGGACAAACCTACGACAGAAAAATAGACGCTAAAGTAGTGGCTTTATTATCCAACATCGCCCAATCGGCTCACAAATTTACTAACGATTTAAGACTGTTACAAAATCTAAAAGAGATTGAAGAACCTTTTGAGAAAGACCAAATTGGTTCATCGGCAATGGCATATAAGAGAAACCCGATGCGTTCGGAGCGAATAGGGGCTTTGGCTAAATATGTAATGTCGCTATCTTCTAGTTCTGCAATGGTGGCTGCAACGCAATGGTTTGAAAGAACCCTAGACGACTCGGCTAACAAAAGACTAAGCATTCCACAAGCCTTCCTTGCGGTAGATGCTATCTTATTGATTTGGAACAACATTATGAACGGACTGGTAGTTTACGAAAACAGAATCAACAAGCATATTATGGAGGAGCTTCCTTTTATGGCTACCGAGTACATTATTATGGAAGAAGTAAAGGCTGGAGGCGACAGACAGGAAATCCACGAAATCATCAGAGTTCACTCTATGGAAGCGAGCAAAAAGGTGAAAATGGAAGGTAAGGATAACGATTTGATAGAAAGAATAATGAACGATAATAGCTTAAAGCTAGACAAATCAAAACTTGCAGAAGTTTTAGACCCTAAAAACTTTATTGGATTTGCGCCTATACAAACCGAAGAATTTATCAAAAATGAAGTTCAGCCAATATTAGATAAATATTCGGATATGGTGGGATTAAAGGCAGAACTGAAAGTTTAAAATAGTATCCGTAGAAGTTTAGTTTACATAAGGTCTAAAAGTGAGGCTTAGTGTAAAGCCTAAATTCTAAATAAATCCTCCCTCACTAAACAAAAAAATACTACCCTATCCCAAGAGTAGTATTTTTTTATTATTGATGCACCAACGCTCTGCAAACCCTGCAACCTCAACATTACTCCCTTTAGGGTCTATTTTTGAACCCACAACCTCTAATTTTAACCCTACAACCTCAACATTACTCCCTCTAGGGTCTATTTTTGAACCTACAACCTCTAATTTTAACCCTGCAACCTCAATATTACTCCCTCTAGGGTCTATTTTTGAACCTACAACCTCTAATTTTAACCCTGCAACCTCAACATTACTCCCTCTAGGGTCTATTTTTGAACCCACAACCTCTAATTTTAACCCTACAACCTCAATATTACTCCCTTTAGGGTCTATTTTTGAACCTACAACCTCTAATTTTAACCCTGCAACCTCAATATTACTCCCTTTAGGGTCTGTTTTTGAACCTATAATCTCTAATTTTAACCCTGCAACCTCAATATTACTCCCTCTAGGGTCTATTTTTGAACCCACAACCTATAGGAACAGCTTGTCTTGTTGCTCAAAACCAACATTGGTACTCACTCTATATCCGCCATACACTTGGGTATCTGGTGGTAAGGCAAGTCATTTGGTTTTAATGCTTTCAGCAGATTGTTTGTAATTGCCTTTTTTAATAAAACAGGTCAATAATACAAGGCTCTGCGATATTCATTACAATGCGATACTCAACAGAGCTGCATTTTTATGTTTTAGATACATTTAGCAATCGGTCGGGGTATTGTCGAAAGCATAGCTTCTTAGCACCTAACTTCAATAAAATACCTCTTCAGAAGAATATCTTATTAGCTGTGTTTTTTTTCTATTTCCGAAGGATTTACCCCAAATTCTGCTTTGAAACTTCTTGAAAAATGAGAGAAATTTATAAAACCTACATCGTCATAAATTTCATTAGGCTTTTTGCCTTGTTTTGATATTAAAAAATAGGCTAAATCTAATCGCTTTTTGATAAGCCATTTGTTAGGGGTTTGGTTGAAAATTTTCTGAAAATCTCTTTTAAATGTTGAAATACTCCTACCCGTAAGTTTTGCAAATTGCGCCAACGGAATATTGTGCATATAATTTTTGTTCATATACGCTTCCAAGTCAATTTTAAAATCTTCTTCAAAATTGAAAAGTAAATTTTGAATTGTGGCATACCGAAGCAAAAGTTCAATAATCTCAAAAGTTTTAATAGTCGCTAAATTATCGGTAAGTGCCTCTTGACATTCAAAATAGGGAAGCATAGAATCGAAAAAACCTTTTAAAAATGGGTCGGGTTGAAATATAAAATTAGGTTTTCCTAAATACTTTCCTTTGGGTAAAATATGATATTCTTTTGAATAATTATACAACATTTCTTTGGATAAAAAAATGCTGATACTCATAAAAGGCTTATTGTCTTGAGGGATTTTTTGTGTTTTTACTAATTGATTTTTTGACACAAAACCAATATCACCTTTGTTATACTGAATGGTTTCTACGCCATCGTTAATGAGCATTGTTCCATTTAAAACACAGACCAAAGCGTGGTCTTGAACAAAAGGTTCAAAGTTTTTTTTCTCTTGTGATATACAAGAAAACATAATATTAACTCGGGTTCTATCTTCAATCATTATTTTGGAATGATGATTTTAATTGTTCGTAATAAATTGTTGCTCTTTCTTTTGAAAAGTAATCTATTACCGCAAAAGCCATTCCGAATAATATTAAAGAAATAGCAATGGCTTTTAAATATATATTTTGTGTAAAATAAAGCAAGGCAATGGCTATAAGAAAACAAGCTAAACTAATAGCGATAGACATTGGGTATAAATATTGAAAATCATTTACACGTTTAATTTCGGTATTTATAAATTCTTTTGGGTTTTGTTCATATCTTTTTACAATTTCTTGTTTTTGTTTTCCGTTGGAATATATCATATTTACGCCTGTTATAGAAAAAAATAGACCTATAACCAACATCGGAATCAGCAATGCTTTTGCGGCTGGCGTATTCCCTAAAAAGTAAAATAGTAAAGCTGTTAAGATTAAGAAAAAACCAAATCCAAGTATAAATTTTCCCTCAAATATTTCTCCGTTATACCAATTGATGGTGTTTTGTATCATATCCATTTTTATTATTTTTTAATAGAAAGGCTGCCTAAAAGACAGCCAATTTAGGGATTTATTTTGATTATTTTGCATTATAACCACCATCAATACTCAATACAGTTCCTGTCATAAAAGGATTCTCATCTGATGCCAAAAAGAAAATTCCTTTTGCAATATCTTCAACTTCCCCTAAGCGTTTCATTGGATGCAATGCTTCAATTCCCGAAATATCATAAGTTCCAGAAGCAATTGCATTTTTCAAAATATCGGTTTTAATCGCTCCTGGTGCCACTGCATTTATACGAATATTTTGGGTAGCGTAATCCAATGCACCTCCTTTGGTTAAACCAACAACAGCGTGTTTAGAAGCGTTATATTGAGCGGTGCTTACTAACCCATTCAAACCAGCTATGGAAGCAAGGTTTACAATAGTTCCTCCACCTGTTTTCAGCATTGCTCTAATGGCGTGCTTCATCCCATAATAAACACCCATTACATTAGTTTCCAACATTTGCTTCAACTCATCCGATTCTGTATCAGCCAACAAAGCATTTCCTAAAGAAACGCCCGAATTATTCACCATAGAGTCTAATTTTCCAAATTTTTCTACCGTTTTGTCAATTACGTTTTTAACTTGTTCTTCTTGTGTTACGTCTAAAGGAAAGAAAGTTACCTCTGCACCTTCTTTTTTAAATGCTTCTAAAACCTCCGTTTCTTTGTTTGCATTTCTACTTGTAATAACAACATTGTATCCATTTTTTGCAAAATGTAAAGCCGTTGCTTTGCCAATACCTGTTGTTCCTCCTGTAATAATTACTGTCTTTGTCATTTTTTTATATTTTAAAATTATTCGACAAAATTAAAACAGCTTTAATGATATTGTTTTTCCGTAAAGTTCAAATTGTTTTTCTGTGAGGTTTGGAACAATATTTCAGCAAAATTACAGATAACGTCCTTATTATCGAATATCACAATAAAATTTTATCTTTGCAAAAAATAATTGAGAATGGCAGAGAGAAAGTTAATTACCGCAGCATTACCTTATGCTAATGGTCCCGTACATATAGGACACCTTGCTGGCGTGTACATACCGGCAGATGTTTACGCTAGATTCCAAAGAAGAACAGGCAAAGAGGTTGCCTTTATATGTGGGTCTGATGAACACGGCATTCCCATTACTATTAGAGCTAAAAAAGAAGGCGTAACACCTCAAGATATTGTAGATAAATACCACTTAATCATAAAAAAATCTTTTGAAGATTTAGGAATTTCTTTTGATGAATATTCCAGAACTACCAGTGCAAAGCACTACGAAACAGCCTCTGAATTTTTCCTTAAAATGTACGAGAACGGAAAGTTTACCGAGGAGGTTTCCGAACAGTTTTATGATGAACAAGCAGGAGAGTTCCTAGCCGATAGATACATCGTGGGGACTTGCCCAAAATGTAGTAATGACAATGCTTACGGCGACCAATGCGAAAAATGTGGCTCTACCCTTTCTCCTACGGAACTTCTCAATCCTAAATCTATGCTTAGTGGGAATAGCCCTGTGCTAAAACCTACTAAAAACTGGTATCTTCCGCTAAACGATTACGAAGGATTTTTGAACCAATGGATTATTGAAGGACACCAGCACGACTGGAAGCCTAATGTGTATGGGCAAGTAAAATCTTGGCTTAACGAAGGCTTAAAACCTCGTGCAATGACCAGAGACCTCAACTGGGGTGTGCCTGTACCATTGCCAAATGCGGAGGGCAAAGTGCTTTATGTTTGGTTTGATGCTCCTATCGGATACATTTCGTTCACAAAAGAATGGGCAGAAAAGAACAATAAAGATTGGAAAGACTATTGGCAGTCAGAAAATTCAGATTTAGTACATTTCATTGGGAAAGATAATATAGTCTTCCATTGTATTATTTTCCCTTCTATGATGAAGGCTCACGGCGACTACATTATGCCAAACAATGTCCCTGCATTTGAGTTTCTTAATCTAGAAAATGATAAAATTTCTACCTCTAGAAACTGGGCAGTGTGGGCTCACGAATATGTGGCAGACTTCCCTGGACAACAAGATGTGCTTCGCTATGCATTATTGTCGTCTGCTCCCGAAACTAAAGATAATAACTTTACTTGGAAGGAATTTCAAACCAAAAACAACTCGGAATTGGTGGGTATTTTAGGAAACTTTATCAACCGAGTAGCCGTGCTTACTCACAAATATTACAACGGGCGAGTGCCTAAAGGCAACACCAACGCAACAGAACTAGAGGAAATAAACAAAGCTGCAACAGAAATAAAAGACTATCTAGAGAAATTTGAGTTTAGAAACGCCCTGTCTGCACTTATGAATTTAGCGCGTTTTGGAAACCAATATCTACAAACCGAAGAGCCTTGGAAAACCATCAAAACTGATGAAGCCAAAACAGCCAACACCCTGTTTATAGGAACTCAAATTGCAGTAGCTTTAGCCCAACTGTCAGAGCCTTTTATGCCGTTCAGTTCGGAGAAATTGCTTAATATGTTTAATACTAAACTTTGCAACTGGTCTGAATTGGAGAACCAAAAAGTGCTTTTAGCAGAAGGACACCAAATTAACGAGCCAAGTTTACTATTCTCTAAAATAGAAGACGAAACCATAGAAGCTCAAATCCAAAAATTAGAGCAAACCAAAATCAATAATAAAAAAACAAACCCTAACGCCAAGCCAATGAAAGACGAGATTACTTTTGACGATTTCACCAAAATAGACTTAAGAACCGCTACCATACTAGAAGCCGAAAAAGTAGAAAAAGCGGATAAACTCCTCAAATTTAAGGTAGATACTGGGGTGGATATAAGAACTGTAGTTTCTGGTATCGCAGAGAGCTTTACACCTGAAGAATGTGTAGGCAAACAAGTGATGATTTTATTAAATCTAGCACCTAGAAAAATAAGAGGTATCGAAAGCCAAGGTATGCTACTGCTTACCACGAAGCCTGATGGCAAACTTTCTTTTGTTACGCCAGATGAGCCCGTAGATAACGGAGTAGAGATAGGATAAAACAACTAAAAGCAGATGGTTAACCATCTGCTTTTAGTATGACAAAAATTACTGATATTTAATTAACTTACCTATTTTTAAACAATGACAACCTTTAAATTATTGATAAACTGAACAATAATTAAAGTCGTTATGACACTACCCACAAAGTGTATAAGTTAAAAAGTTAGAGTTTTATAATCTAAAGTATAAATTGGTTAAGAACAATATCCCAATTATGGATTGGCATCGTCCATTTTTTAGTAGTTTCCTTTAGAGCAAGACATACTATTTCACCACTGCCTCATCAGTTGGTAATGACGTTTTATTTATAGTTTAAGTTTATTTTAAAATTTATAGTTATTTTGCAGTATAACTTAGTTTAAAGAAACTTTGTGCAAAAATTTAATTATTCACACAACCCTTTAAAGCATCTGCACCGAAATAAAATATAGCCAACCAAACTACTCCTTTTACAGTAAAGAAGATTAGCCCTCCCCATCCCACTCGTTTAAGCCATTTTTTAAATTTAGAATCAGAAGTGTTGTTCATTGTGAAGATATTTTTAGCAAAAATAATTATTTATTTTCATTTAATTTCGCTTTACATTTAAGCTATAAACTATAAATATGATGAAATGTTTAATCAAAATCCGTAATTTTGTTGCTAATAAAAATATACTATGAGCAAATTATCTAAACGAGTTGAAAGACTAAGCTATTCCCAAACCTTTGTAATGTCTAATAAAGCCCGTGCTATGAAAGCAGAAGGTATAGATGTTATTAGTATGACTTTGGGCGAGCCAGATTTTGATGTTCCTGAAAAAATAAAATTAGCCGCTAAAAAAGCTATTGACGACAACTATAGCCATTATTCTCCTATAACAGGATTTCTTGAACTTAGACAAGCTATTTGTAATAAGTTAAAAAGAGATAATAATTTGGATTACTCTCCTAGCCAAATTTGTGTTTCTACGGGAGCTAAACAGTCCATTTCTAATGTATTAGCCGCTCTTATAGACGACGAAGACGAAGTTATTTTACCTTCGCCGTATTGGGTGAGCTACGACGAAATGGTAAGAATGATGGGCGGAAATTCTGTTTTTATAGAAACTTCTATAGAAACTGATTTTAAGGTAACTCCTAAGCAAATAGAAGCTGCCATTACTCCAAAGACTAAAGCGATTTTATTTAGTTCGCCTTGTAATCCTTCTGGAAGTTTTTACACTTATGAAGAACTAGAAGCTATCGCTAATACTTTAGCTAAGTATCCAGAGATTGTGATAATTTCCGACGAAATTTATGAGTTTTTAAATTACGAAGGTAAACATACTTCTATTGCCGAATTTCCACAAGTGTTCAATCAGACGGTAGTCATTAATGGTGTTTCTAAGGCTTATGCTATGACGGGCTGGAGAATAGGCTACTCTGCTGCTCCGCAGTGGTTGGCATCTGCTTGCGACAAAATACAAGGACAAGTAACTTCTGGGGCTAATACCATTGCACAAATCGCTTCTATTACCGCATTAGAAATGCAACCTTCGGAATTACAACCTATGATAGATAAGTTTAAAGAAAGAAGAAACCTAGCTCATCAACTTATATCCGAAATACCAGGTTTTAAATGTAATCTGCCTAAAGGGGCATTCTATCTTTTCCCTGATGCTTCTTATTATTTTGGAAAAACTTTGGGAGATACCACCATCAATAACTCTGATGATTTTGCGATGTTCCTTTTAGAAAAAGCTCATGTGGCTACTGTTGGAGGCGTATCATTTGGAGATACCAACTGTATTCGTTTATCTTACGCCACTTCTGATGAACAGATAATAGAAGCGATGAAGCGTATCAAAGAAACTTTAGCAAAATATAATGTTTAACTCATAAATTCTTTTTAATTGATAGATATTAACTATCAATAATAGTATAATTCATTAACTGAATCTTTTTATCTTTGTAAAAGAAAATTTTAAAATAACTAAAAAATATAAAAATATGTCATTAGTAGGAAGACCTTTCCCAAACATTACAGTAGATGCAATATCTGAAATGGGAGATAATCTAAGAATTAACGTTCTAGAAGAAGCAACAAAAAACCAACAAAAAGTATTATTATTTTGGTATCCAAAGGATTTTACTTTTGTTTGTCCAACAGAATTACACGCTTTTCAAGAAGCTTTAGGTGAGTTTGAAAAGAGAAATACTAAAGTAATTGGTGCTTCTTGTGATACTAACGAAGTACACTTCGCTTGGTTAAACACACCTAAAGATAATGGTGGTATCGAGGGGGTTACTTACCCAATCTTAGCAGATACTCACAGACAACTAGCTAATGCTTTAGGAATTGTAGATCAAGACTTTGATTATGATGAAGAAGGTAATGAGATTCTTTCAGGGTCAAATGTAACTTACAGAGCTACTTACTTGATAGATGAAACAGGAAAAATATTCCACGAAGCAGTAAACGATATGCCTTTGGGTAGAAATGTAAAAGAATTTTTACGACTTATAGATGCCTATACTCACGTACAGAAGCACGGTGAAGTTTGCCCTGCTAACTGGGAAGAAGGTAAAGAAGCTATGAGTGCTGATAGAAAATCAACCGCTGAATATTTAGCAAAACACTAATAATAGTAATTTAGTAAAAAAAGAGGTTTGATTTTCTCAGGCCTCTTTTTTAGTACTTTTAACTTTAAAATATAATACAATGTATCAAGAATTAACAGAAGACCAACTTCAACAAATAGTAAACGAAAACGAAAAAGTAATGGTACAATATGGAGCTTCATGGTGTGGTAACTGCCGTATAATGAAGCCTAAATTTAAAAAATTAGCTTCGGAAAACGAAGATGTACCATTCTACTATGTAGATGCTGAAAAATTCCCAGAAAGCCGTAAACTAGCTAAGGTGGATAACCTGCCTACTTTTGCCGCTTTTAAAAATGGAACGTTGGTAAACCAAGTGCAAACCAACCAAGCAGAAAGCCTTAACAATTTGTTCAACGAAATTAAATAAGTTATGAAATTACCAATTATAAGACAATTCTATCAAAATAATACAGCTGAAAATTTAGCAGCAACACTGGAGGTTTTAGAATCTTATACCGAGTTTAGAGGCGTATCCGAAGAAGAAATGAATTTAATCGGCGAAATGATAACTAATATCTGTGGAGCTATGGAAGTACATCATAATGTACAAGAAGGTATGGCCGAAAAAGACGCCCTCAATAGCTTCGCACAAAAAGTAATGGGGTCTATAGATAGATAATATTCTCTTACTACCAATATTAAAAAACTGTCTTAGATATTTCAGAGACAGTTTTTTATTTCAAAAATATTTGCTTTATAGCCATATTTCTAGATGATATATTTTATATATAAAAAGTATGATGGTAATTACTTATATGAATATTGAGCTATAGAAAATTCTTTGTTTTAGAAATAAGTCTTCTTCCTCTATTCCTAATTCTGATACAATAATACATAAAGTAAACTTAGAATATTAATCATTATAAGAACGTTTAGAAACCCCATCAAAAAACCGACTCAAAAACATATTTAAGTCGGTTTTATGTTGAGATTATCCTGACAACTACTACTCTGTTACCTTTATAACTGCATCTGTAATTTGATTCATCTTTTCCGAAGTGTAAGTACTATCATAAGGTTTCATTACCTCAAAAAGATACTGATAGAAAGGGATTATTTTCTGTACATTTTCAGATTCTTGGTATGCCTTTTCTTTCCCCATAGCTTTTAGCTGATTTATAAATGAATTAAACCTAGTATCAATAGGTTTTATAGAACTTACTAAGTAATTATATGCCTTCTGCTCCTGTCCTATTTTCTTATAAGCATCAGACACAGAAGCTACTACCATAGAGTATAACAATGGCTGAATACTCATTTCTCTTTTCGCATACCTTTGATTTTCTGGCGTTAAAGTTAAATAGTAATCATACTCTTTGAAAATAGATTTTTTAAGCTCTTCTGCTAATTCTAAACCTTTCTTCTCTTGCCCCGATACGATATAACCGTAAACAATGGAATTAAGCGAACGAGGGTCATTATATTTAGATACAGGAATCTCCTTATTTACCAAGTCTAATACCTCTTGAGCTTTTTTATTTTCTCCCTTCGCCATTAGAGCCTCCGCAACTCTACTCGCTGAACTTCTATAACTTATTATATTAGAAGTACAAGTTTCATCAAAGTGAACATTAACATCTTTAAAATTGCCCCATCTAAAATTTTTAACTATTCTATAAAGGTCATCAGCATCTACTCTACCTAACTCTCCGTCTTCCTTTTCAGGAGTTTTTATCGGTACAAGACGATAACTGAAACCATCATATTGTAAATAATCTTTCAAAAAGAAAATATTACTAGCATCATAAATACCTCCAACGGAGAAATTGATAGACCTTTTCCAATCAAAGTTAGCTAAGATGTCTAGCATCATTAAATCGTTTTTGAATAGCGTAGATTTTTTATAGTCTATCACAATATAATCTTCCGCTAAAGCCACATCTTGAGATTTAATAATACCTGCTTTAACTGCATTTTGTTTATTAACAGGAAGTACGAATTTAGACACAGGTAAAACATTGTACTGTTCATACTTTTCTTCACCATAAATCATTTTTAGTACCATATCCTTCTCAGGAGACTTATTCTTTAAGAATGCCACAGCTTCTTTCAAAGTCATACTATCTTGCGTCATATACTTTTCAAAGCCTTTTAACACGTTATCAGGAGCACCGCTTTCTTTCAGATTGGCAAATATATTTTTCCAATCTTCAGTGCTTAGAGTATAGATTTGTTCATTTATACCTTCTCTATACTCCTCGTGTTTAAGTGCTGATACTACGGGCATTGCGTTGTAGGTGCGTCTTTTCACTTGGTCTATATTCCAAGGCGTAGCCAAAAGGGTAAAGTTTACCACCTTTACATCATCTCTAAACTGTTCTGTCTCTTGTATTGCCCAAAGTGGATATGTATCATTATCACCATATACGAAAAGAATGCCATCTTTAGGAAGTGATTTTAGTGTAGAATAAGCATAATCATAAGCGGCATATCTTCCACTTCTGTCGTGTGGATTGTAATTTTGGAAGCCCATCATCAGCGGAACTCCTAAAAGTAAAACTCCAACACCTAAAATTGCACTAGATTTTTTAACTTTTTGATTCAATAATTGTAAGATAAAAGCGGTTCCTAAACCTATCCAAATCGTAAAGGCATAGAACGCTCCCACCATAGCATAATCCCTTTCTCTTGGCTCAAAAGGTTTTACACCTGTATAGAAAACAATTCCAATACTAGTAAGGACAAAAAGGGATAACAAAGCATAGAACCTCCCAAAATCTTTAGTATACTGGAAGAACGCTCCCAATAAACCTAAAATAAGTGGTAGGAAAAAGAAATAAACTGTACTTTCATTTTTATACCTTCCAGGCATATCCGACTGATTATCGTACAGATAATTATCTATCATAGGAATCCCTGATATCCAATTTCCGTTGGTATTTTCCATATGACCTTCCAAATCATTTTGGCGACCAACAAAATTCCACATTAAATATCTCACAAAATAATGCCCATTTTGGAATGTAATAAAATAATATAAACTCTGTCCAAATGTAGGCTTTTTAACATTGATTAAATGATACTGTTTTGCTTGTAGATAATCATCAACAGTAATAGTACCATTCTCGTATTTTTTTCTAAGTTCATCAAAATATTTTTGAGCTTCAGGATTATTTGCTATATCTTCATCGGCATAATTAAACTCAAAATCAGGAGCACCATACATAGAAATGTAATTAGACATTACATTCTTATCTTGCACAAACATTCTCGGCATAAAGCCTACATGTGCCTTGTTATAAACATAATTAGTCTTATCTCCTACTTTAATATAGCGTCCTGTGGTTTCGTCTTTTTCGTAAGTTTCGCCTGTTTTTATCGTTTTTAGACTTCCATCTTCATTCTTTTCCATTCCGTTCCAGTCCAAGTGGGCAGTATAATTTTGTCCATACAAAGTAGGCCAATCTCCATATTGCTCACGATTGTAATAATCAAGCATACCAATGGCGTTATCAGGATTATTAAGGTTCATTGGTGGATTAGCATTGGCACGAATAGGTATCATCAACCAACAAGAAAAACCAATAATCATATAAACCATAGATAGTACCGCCATTTGTACCAATCTATTTCCTTTGGAACGAGCATAGTTAATAGCAAAATATCCTAAAGCAATTAGCACTAAAAATGCAAAGATAGTCCCTGAGTGGAAAGGCAATCCTAAACCATTAACGAAGAATATCTCCGACTTACCAAACATCGTCATCACAAAAGGAAAAATCCCTTTAAACACAAGAGCGAGAACAAATAATGTAATTACATTGGCTATCGCAAAAGATTTCCAAGAGAAATCATAATTTCTAGAGTAATAAACCAAACAGATAAATGGCACTACCAACATTACCATCATATGAACTCCCACGGAAAGCCCTATTAGGAAAAAGATAAGGATAATCCATCTCTCGTTATCAGAGGATTGATATTCGTTCTCCCATTTGGTTATAAGCCAAGCGATTAACGCTATAAATAATGATGCCATAGAGTAAACCTCGCCTTCCACAGCAGAAAACCAAAAAGTATCCGAAAAAGTGAAACACAAAGCACCTATCAATCCTGAAAATAGAATAACCCATTTCTCGTTTTCGGTAACTTCCTCAAAATCTTTATGCAATAGTCGTCTAACCAAATGAGTGATTGTCCAAAATAAAAATAAAATGGTAAAGGCACTAAACAAGGCAGACATTGCATTGATAACCAAAGAGTAATAAGCCCCATTACCAAAGGCGAACATCGCAAATACTGCTCCCACCAACTGGAACAATGCCGCTCCTGGAGCGTGCGTAACTTCTAATTTCACGGCAGAGGAAATATACTCGCCACAATCCCAAAAGCTAAAATTAGGTTCTATGGTAGATAGATAGGTTATTAAGGCTATCCCAAAAACTATCCAGCCTAAAATGGTGTTCCATTTTTTAAAACTCCAGTGCTTCATCATATTTTTTAAACTTTGGTGCGAAAATAATGTTTTTCATCTATTTATAAAAGAAAAAGACAAGGATAGTTTGCTTTTATCCTTGTCTTTATATTACCTGGTATTACTTTATAAAATTCATTACTTACTTTGGTAACGGTAAACTAAGTGCTTCTTCCTTTTTAATTCTTCGGTAAACCAATGCTGACATCAAGATGCATATTTCATAAAGAACTACTAGTGGAAATGCCGCTGCCAACATACTGATAATATCTGCGGGTGTAATAAAAGCCGCCACCACCATAATTACCACAATAGCGTGTCTCCTATAAGTCCTTAAAAACATAGGAGTAAGTATGCCTATGGAAGTGAGTATATAAACAATCATCGGGAATAAAAATATCACAGCCATACCCAAAACAACTTGAAGTAAAATGGTAACATAGCTTGATAAATCTATATCTACCCTTACAAAATCCGAAATACTAAAAAAATAACCAAAATTGATAACAAAAGGCATTACCAAAAAGTATCCTGATAATGCTCCCATCACAAATAGCACCCAAGTCCCGTTGATGATGAAAATAGAGTTTTTTCTTTCGGATTCTTTAAGTGCTGGACTGATAAATTTCCAAAGTTCCCAGATAACATAGGGAAATGCGATGATAAGCCCTCCAACTACAGAAACCGCCATCATCATATTAAACTGTTCAAACAATCGCCTTACTTGTATTGGAAACGAATGTGGCATCACAATAACATCTTCGCCCACAAACATTCTAGAGAAATAATTAACCACTCTAAAAGTGAGAAAATCTGGACGAGTAGGACCGAAGATAATATGATCCATAATCCAATTGATATTAAAGCCAATTAAAAATCCACCTACCACAATAGCTATTATAGAACGCACCAAATGCCCTCTAAGCTCTCCTATATGCCCTAAAAAGGACATTTCTTTTTCTTCACTCACTAGTTTTATTTTTTACAAAGTTACAAGATTCCTTCGTCTAACAAAGTATGCAAATCTATAATCCCAAAATAGTTACCTTTATCCGTTACAATCAGTTGCCCTATGTTATACTGTTTAAGTATTTTCATAGCTTCTTTTGCTAACGCTTCTTTATCTATTGTTTTGGGAGTTAAACTCATTATATCTTTAGCCTTAATTCCTTTAATGTCATCATTTCCCATCAGCATTCTCCTTAAATCTCCATCAGTAATAATACCTTTTATAGTTTCTCCTTCCGTAACTACTGTAACTCCGTGTGTAGAAGCACTGATGGAAATTATCACTTCTTTAATGGACGACCCCTCTGAAACTTGAGGCTTTTGTGAAGATAAAAACTGTCCTACCTTAGCCGTAAGATTCTTACCTAAACTTCCACCAGGGTGAAACTTCGCAAAATCGGTATCTTTAAAATGATTGATTTCCATAAGACATACGGCTAAAGCATCTCCTAGAGCCATTTGCACCGTGGTAGAGCTTGTTGGAGCTAATTTATTAGGACACGCCTCTTTCTCTACAAAAGTGTTAAGCACAATATCTGAATGTTCTGCTAGTTTGGATTTTAAATTTCCTGTCATACCTATAAGCCCCACCGAATATTGCTTAAGGTAAGGAGCTAGATTAACTATCTCTGGCGAATTACCAGAATTAGAAATACATAGTACAACATCATTTTTTTGAACCACTCCTAAATCTCCGTGAATAGCCTCTGCCGCGTGTAGAAATTGTGCAGGTGTCCCTGTAGAATTAAGCGTTGCCACAATCTTATTCCCTACATGAGCAGATTTGCCTATTCCTACTACAATAAGTTTTCCGCTTGATTTATTGATAAGTTCCACTGCATCTAAAAAACTATTATCTAGGCTATCTCTTAGCCTTTCCAATTCCGCTATTTCTGTATCAATAGCCTTTTTTGCAATGTCTATAAGAGTGGAAGATTTCATTATTTATTATTTTTTGTTTATTTTCGTACCTTAGAACTAGCTCAGTAGAGAATAAATTTTTATGTTAATCAATTTTTTTAATTCAAAAGCCAAAAGTTTTTCTTATCTTTGGTAAGTTGCAAATTTAGTAAACTAAACTAAAAATGACTAAAAAAACATACAATTTAGCAGAAGAACTCAAAAAGTATTTTGGATTTTCTACCTTTAAAGGACAGCAAGAGGCTATTATCAGTACACTTCTTAGCGGTAAAGATGTATTTGTACTTATGCCTACTGGTGGAGGTAAATCTCTTTGCTATCAGCTCCCTGCACTTATTTCAGAAGGCACAGCTATCGTGGTATCTCCACTTATTGCCTTAATGAAAAACCAAGTAGATGCGGTTAATGGGCTTTCTTCAGAAGAAGGAGTAGCTCATGTACTTAATTCTTCTCTTAATAAAACACAGATAAAACAGGTTTTCAGCGACATCAATAGCGGAAGAACCAAACTCTTGTATGTAGCTCCTGAGTCTTTAATAAAAGAGGATTATCTGGATTTTTTAAAACAGGCTAACATTTCTTTTGTAGCTATAGATGAAGCTCATTGTATCTCTGAATGGGGACACGATTTCCGACCAGAATACCGAAATTTAAAAGGTATTATAGATAAAATAGCTAATGTTCCCGTTATTGCACTCACAGCAACGGCTACACCTAAGGTGCAAGATGATATTCAGAAAACATTGGGTATGTCAGATGCAATAGTTTTCAAAGAAAGTTTTAACCGACCAAATCTATTTTACGAAGTACGCCCAAAGGTAGATGTAGAAAAAGAAATTGTAAAATTCATCAATAAAAATAAAGGAAAATCAGGGATAGTTTACTGCCTTAGCCGTAAAAAAGTAGAAGAATTTGCACAAACTTTACAAGTTAATGGCATCAATGCTCTACCCTATCACGCAGGGTTAGACCAAAAAACAAGAGTGGCTAATCAAGATAAATTCTTAATGGAAGAATGTGATGTCATCGTAGCTACCATCGCTTTTGGTATGGGGATAGACAAACCCGATGTTCGTTTTGTAATACATTATGATTTCCCTAAATCTTTAGAAAGTTATTACCAAGAAACAGGTAGAGCTGGTAGAGACGGTGGCGAAGGACATTGTTTAGCATTCTACGACCCTAAAGATATTGAAAAACTAGAGAAGTTCTTAGCTCAAAAATCGGTTTCGGAGAAAGAAGTTGGCTTACAGTTGCTAAACGAAGTAGTAGGATATGCCGAAACCTCTATGAGTAGAAGACAGTACATACTCTATTACTTCGGTGAGGAGTTTGATCCAATTAACGGAGCTGGTGCTAAAATGGACGACAACTCTGCAAATCCACCTAAACTAAAAGATGTTACAAACGATTTTAAAACCGTACTTAACCTCATTAAAAGTTTAGAAGAAAAGTTCAAAACTAAAGACTTAATCGCTGTTCTTGTAGGCAAGGAAACACCAACCACCAAATCCTATAAGTTAGAGAAATCCGAGTTCTTTGGTATAGGTAAAGAAACTTCGGATAATTATTGGAAATCTATCATTAGACAAGCTACGGTGAGAGGCTATATTATTAAAGATATAGAGACCTATGGAGTGCTTAGGGTGAGCAAGAAAGGACAGAATATTATTTCTGGAAAAGACAAAGAGCCTTTCTTAATTGCCGAAGATAGAGAGTACGATTTGGCTCAAACTAAAGCCGATTCAGACCAAATACAACTCCAAAGTGGTGGTGGACTTGATAAAATTCTATTTAATCAACTTAAGGATTTAAGAAAGAAAATCGCTCAAAAACAAGGCATTCCTCCTTACACTGTGTTTATGGACCCAAGTTTAGAGGATATGACGGTGCAATACCCTATCACTATAGAAGAAATTGCAAAGGTTTATGGTGTAGGTGAGGGTAAAGCTAAAAAGTTTGGGAAAGAATTTGCCGAGTTCATCAAAAAATATGTTGAAGACAACAACATAGAACGCCCTGATGATATGGTGCTAAAAAAAGTAGCAAACAAATCTAGCCACAAAGTGTTCATCATTCAGAATACAGATAAAAAGATAGATTTAGAAGATATTGCTAATGCTAAAAATCTTTCGATGGACGAACTCATTTCCGAAATGGAAAGCATTGTTTATCAAGGCACAAAACTTAACATAGACTATTATATAGAAGATAATTTTGATGAGGAGATGGTAGAAGATTTTATGGAGTTTATGAAAGAGTCTGAAAGTGATAGCATGAAAGTCCTTTTAGCAGAGTTTGGCGAAGAGTTGAGCGATGACGAAGTTCGCCTGCTTAGAATTAAGTTTATTAGCGATGTAGCCAACTAATTTTATGAAGAAAAAGGAGATTATTTTTATTCTTCCCGATATGGAAATGGGTGGTGCAGAACGAATTGTAACCACCATTGCTAATCATCTACCGAGAGAAAAATTTACTCCTAAAATAATGCTTCTTAGAAAAGAAGGCGGTTATTTAGATTTTCTAAAAAAGGATATAGAAGTTATAGATTTAAAAACACCTAGGATACGCCATTCTCTAAAACCTATTTTGAGGGAAATATGGAGGAGAAAGCCAGACATTGTATTCTCCGGGTTTGGTGAAGTAAATGCTTATTTATCAATATTTACACGACTTTTCCCTAAAGTGAAATTTATCGCTAGGGAAACCAATGTAGTCTCTAAACATGTTACAAGAAAGGAAATTAAGTTTTTCTATAAATTTTATAATAACTTCCATACTATTATTGCTCAAAGTGATGATATGGCGGAAGATTTAATTAAAAATTTCAATATAAAACCTAACAAAATTACCAAAATCAACAATCCTGTTGATTTTGAATTTATAGACCAACAGCTTTCTATTTCAGAAAAACCTAACCTTTTCTCAAACGAAATGAAAAATGTGGTTGCCATAGGTAATCTATCTGAAAGAAAGGGGTTTGATAATCTACTCAAAGTCTTTTCTTTTCTTAAAAATGAACCGATAAAACTCCATATTTTAGGCGATGGTAAGGATAAGGAGCTTCTCCACCAAATGAAAGAAGAGTTAGGACTGTCCAATGTGATATTCCACGGAAAACAAAAGAACCCTTATCAATTTCTAAAATATGCCGATTTATTTATCCTCTCTTCAAGATACGAGGGCTTTCCTAATGTATTACTAGAAGCTGGAGCGTGTGGTACTTATGCCCTTGCCAATAACTGCCCTGGAGGAATTAACGAAATTATAAAACACGGCGTAAACGGAGAAGTTGCAAACATAGAAAATCACAAAGAGTTTTCAGAAAAAATAAAATCCATATTATCTCAAGGAAATTTTCCTAAAGAAAATATAAGAAACCACATCTACTCTCTATTTTCCAAAGATGTGATTTTAGAGCAATATGTCAATCTATTAAGTGAATAGATATTTTACATACTTCTGTTTCCTCCACCAATAAAACAAAGCACTCAATATAGCTATTAAAACTAAAGGAGATAGTAAATTAAACCATTGCCATTCGGTTCTCTCTTGTTCTATTCTTCTTGCATCTAAAAGTCGTGCTTCTATGTTTCGGTTTCTAAGGCTCATAAGATTAGAATCGTCCAAAAGCCAATCTAAAGCATTTCTCAAAAATTGTTCGTTACCGTATTTTTGGTTGGTCAGCAAATCTACGCCTAGAGGCAAAGGCTCACCTTTAAGAGTTTGATTTCTACCTACATCTCCATCTGCGATTACAAGCATTTTATTTTCGGGGCTTTGACTTTTAAAATTAGGAAAACTACTTCGCTCACTTCTATTAGCATAAGCAGACCTAAATTTACCTTCTAAACTTACTGCAAAAATCTTGGGAGTGCTTGGGCGTTCCATTGCTCCTAGAGAGTCTGCATTCACAATTTCGGAGAGAGCCACATAGTTAGGAACTGCCTTGCTAGAAGTTCTTTCGCTAGACTCAAACAAAACCTGTTTTTTGATACCTTCCCTAGAGAGCGTATCTATCGCAGTAGGAAATTCAAACTTTACAGGGTTGATATTTTTAGTAATGACATGAGGTGTTTCTGATATACCTAACGGAAAATAAGGCCAAAGGAAGTTTTTATATTGAGGGTTTCCTGCAATTTCTCCTGCACCTAGCCTTATAAATGCTGTTTTCTTAAAGTCTTTCACTAAAGCTGGCGTAATTCTTACTCCATAATTAAAGAAAAAATCGGTAAGATTAAGATCTACAGGATATGCCATAATCTTTTTTGCTTGGAAAAGTGTATCCATTTCAGCGTTTACCGCATCTAGCATCCATAGCATCTTCCCACCATTCATAATATATTGGTCTAACACTACTTTTTCTTCATCGGAGAAAGGTTTTCTAGGTTTGGCAACCACAAGAGCGTCCATCTTTTTAAGTTTAGGCATATCGGCAACAGAAAGCCATGTTTCCTTTTCAGGAATGATAGCTCCTATGTTATAGTTTTCTAATGCCATATCCACAAATCCTTGGAATGCATCAGGCTTTAACTCACTATGATTAACGATAATACCGATGTTTTTTCTATGTTCAGTAGTCAGAGCTTTTATATTAGAAATAAGGTTGTACTCTAAATTTTCTATAGATTTATTAAGCTGAGTGCTCGCATCTAGCCCTATTTGATCTATAATCAACGGAACGGAAGTCCCATAATCTGCATAACGCATTACTGCATAGGGAAACAGCACAATTTCTGATACCTTCCCATCTTTCATATCTGGAAGAACAGAAGGCTGCATTCCCATTGCCATTAGCGTGTCTTTTGACATTTTAGTCTTAATAGGGTCTATGAATTTATAGTCAATTTTAGGATTGATTTTCCTAAACTCCTCTAGCATAAATTTGGTTTCGCTTTGGAGTTGCTTAAACGATGCAGGGAAATCTCCGTCCAAATAAACATCTATCACCAAAGGTTTCTTAACCGATTCTAAAGTCTTTATGGTAGCCTCGTTAAGTGTATAGCGTTTTTCTTCCGTTAGGTCAAACCTTGCTTGAAATGTACCTAAAATACCCAATAGAGCTACCACTCCTACTATTATAACGGTAATATTATTTTGAAGCCATTTTTTCATACTTAAATCTTCTTCTTTTTATCAATAAAAAATACTGAAAAATACAAACTAATCACTACTATCAATAGAAAATAAAATACATCTTTGGTATCTATCAATCCTCTTGTAAATGCCATAAAATGATGGTAAAAGCCTAAACTTTGAAGCCAATAATCTGCCGCTCCCAACAGTTTATAACTTGCTAATTGTTCAATCCCAAAATACAATATAAAATTAACAAACACACCTAACAGATACGCCATAATTTGATTAGACGACAAGGTAGATGCTAAAACGCCCACACTAGAAAATGCCGCAATTAAAACCGATAATCCTATGTAACCTCCTAGCGTCATTCCTAAATCTAAATTACCTTCCGCCATACCAAGAGTATAGACCGTATACATATAAAACAACGATGGCAACAAGCATAAAATTCCCACTAAAAAAACAGCTAAAAACTTTCCTCCTACAATTTCAAAAGTTTTTAAAGGTTGAGAAAACAGCCAATAGAGCGTACCATTTTGTTGCTCCTCTGCAAAGGATTTCATACTCAATGCTGGAATAATAAACATTAACAACCAAGGCGATAAAACAAAGTAACTTTGTAAAGAGGCAGTTCCTATTTCTAAAATATTAAAACTGTTATCAAAGAAAAACAGAAACAAAGCTCCAATAAGACTATACACAGCGATAATCAGCCACGCTGACCAGCCTCCAAAATAGGCTTTAAAATCTTTTTTAAATAATGCTATCATCTTTATAGAAACGATTATTTTTTATTTTTATTAACTAGCTTCACCGTGAGCATAATTACAACCACAAGAACCAAGAAGCCCACTATCAACTGCCACCAATAATCTATCACAAAAGCCTTTAAAATTACCGTAAATACCACTAAAAATAGTAGAAAAGTAGCAATTTCATTCGCTTGTCTTAATTTAAGATTAGAGGTGGAAAGTTCCGAAAAATTAAGATTTTTCACTACTAAAACTTTCTTCCAACACCAATAATGATACACAGCCAAACCAATTAAAAAAGACAGCTTTAGATGAAACCAAGGCATTTTCATCAGATAAGGATTCATTATGATAAGAATTATTCCAAAAAGTAACATTAAAACTCCAGCAGGAACGGTAATAATATTCCACAATCGTCTCATCATAAACAAATATTGCTCTCTAAGAACGGTTTGTTTTGGAGTATCAAAATCATCAGTATCCTTATAGTACACAAATAATCTTACCAAATAAAAAATCCCAGCAAAATAGCTTACCATAAATACAATGTGTAATGCCTTTATGATTAAATATGCCATAACTTATGATTTATTTTTGTTAAATTCTACATACACTTTTTCGCCCACACTTACACCTAATAGAGTTTTTGCTCCGTTATTTTTAGTTCCTTTATAAATACTGATTTCTAGCAAATCCGCATCATTAAACAAGACTAAAGGCTTCCCGTGATACTGTCTCTCATTTTCCCAATCTTTTACAACATCTGTATACTGATTATAAATTTTTGACAGAGCATAGCTCCTAAATTTCACAACAAACTCATTATAAGCTGCCACTTTCTTCTCAAAAAATGCTTTACTGATGTTAGACACGGCATTACCAAAATTATCCACATACATAATTTGTCCCACAATGAGATTATCTGTTTCTATCGCCTTCGGGAAAGATATTTTTTTAGGTTCGTTATAAACCCGCCCTATCACTTCTGGCAAACCGCCATTATGGAGATGAACCGCTGCAGGAACTAAAACATCAGTAGCTGTGAAATTAACTTCGTCATCAAACCTGTTATTTAAAGTAATTTCATAGATTTCCTCTGGATTGATATTGAAAAAAATTAAACTAAGAATGCCATTATCTGCCGCCACAAAATAATGTCCGTCTACTTTGTAAACCACCGCCTTCCTATCTTTATGATAAAAACTATCTACTGCGATAAGATGTACTGTCCCCTTAGGGAAATAAGCATAAGCATTCCTAACGATATAAGCCGCCTGAAGGAGATTATAAGGTTCTACATCGTGGCTAAGGTCTATAAGCCTTGCATCAGATTTTAGGGACAAAATACTTCCCTTAATAGCACCAACCCTATGGTCTACAAGTCCGTAATCAGATGTAAGTGTTATCACTGGCATAGTGCAAAGATAAGGATTTTAAGGCAGTAGTGTACCTTATTTTTAATTCTGAAATGCGATTTTTAACTTGTGGTACATTATGAACACTAACTAAAAAATGGTCCTTATTCATTCCTAAGCGATAAAATATCATTCCTGTATGGTCGTTATCCATTTTCAATGACAAAATACCATTTCTATACATCAAATAACCTATTTTAAAATGAACAATGAGAATTTTCATATAAAAACTCTAGGCTAACCACAAAAGATTAGCCTAGAGAAATTAGATATATTTTAACCTATTAGCGGTCAGCCTTAGAAGTATCATTTCCTATATTCCAAGTAAGCCCGAAACGCAAGGTATTATCTAAAGCTGTATTAACTTTAGAAGTATTGATAAGGTAAGAAACATCTAACCCGAAAGATTGATAATTGAAACCAATACCCACCGTAGCAAATTGTCTTCCCCCTTGAAGTTCACTTTCTCTAAAATAACCTGTTCTTACCGCAAAAGCGTTGTCATAAGAATATTCTAATGCTCCACTTAGCATTAAACTTTGTGGATTGCTAAAGGATTTACCTATCCCTTCCATTACACCCACATTAGGGATTTGAGGGGTGCTACTACCTGCTGGAATTTCTGAACCAGGTACCAATAGTTTAGAAGCCTCTACACTAAGTCCTACTTTATTAACATCGTCTAAAAAGACATCATAACCTCCACCGATTCTAAAAGTAGTCGGTAAATAAGAACGTGAAGTATCGTCTCCTGTATAATCTAACTTAGGACCTAAATTTTGTATTGCAAAACCTGCTCTAGCTTGCCCTTCATAATCACCAAAGCTCTGATGCTTAGGGGATTGGTAAAAACCTGAAACATCTACTGCAAAACTATTAGCTGGTTTAATAGTATTATCTGAATTAAAACTACCAAAGTCTGAACGAATATAACGCCCCGTAACTGCCATAGAGTAAGTATCAGACAGTTTTAAACCATAAGACAAATCAATTGCAAATTCGTTTGGAGTTACAGTTCCCTCTCTTTTTACTTGACTTCCTACTAACTTAGTTAAATCTACCTGCCCCATATTAAAGTAGTAGATACTAGCACCTAATGTAGAACGTTCCTCTTCTCCCAAAAAAGTATGATACCCAGCGTAGAGAAGAAACACATCATTGGTTAACTTACTCATATAAGGCGTGTAACTTACACCTACAGACGAAGAAGTTTTACTAAAAGGATATTTTGCTGCATTCCAAAATTGTGAAAATGCATCCGAAGAAGTTGCCACCCCTTGATCTCCCATACCTCCAGCTCTTGCATCTGGAGAAATTCTAAGAAGGGGCGCTCCCGTAAGTACTTGCCCTTTCTGCTGTGCTAATGTTAAGGTACTAACTGTTACCCCTAACCCTAAAAGTAGTCTTTTTGTAACTTTCATATTTTATTTATTTTAAAATTATCATTTTTTCTATTTGAGTAGAAGAACCTTTACAAGTCTCCTGATTGGTACTTTTTACAAAAACTTTGTAAATATAAGTACCTTTTCCCACATTTGCACCATAATCATCTGTTCCGTCCCATTCTATTTGTTGTCTTCCTGTCCTAAATCCTTCTCTAAAAGGCTCCGAACTTACCGTCTGGCGCAGAGTTTTGACAAGTTTTCCCGTGATGGTATAAATTTGGACTTCTACTTCTAAAACATCAGAACAGTTATGTTCAAACTGAATGTAAGTTTTATTAGTGAATGGATTAGGCCAATTTAATAACCTTTTTACCACCAAATTTTCTTCCGCCTGAGGTTTCACTACAAAGTTTAACGATGTAGTTGAAGAATTATTGTTAATATCCCAAACTTTAAATACTAATTGGTGCTCTCCTGCTTTTAAATTTCTAAATGGATAGCTCACACTTCCTTTTTGATAATCTTTGAGATTAGGATTTATACAGCCATTTTCCTCTCCAGGAATATAGAAATCATTGAGAACAATGGTATTGATGACTTCCCCATCTAGAGTTACTGTAATATCGTGTCCTATACCAGCTCCTGTGGCGTTAATACCTG
The DNA here is from genome assembly GCF_009663465.1 of Riemerella anatipestifer. Taxonomy (GTDB): domain Bacteria; phylum Bacteroidota; class Bacteroidia; order Flavobacteriales; family Weeksellaceae; genus Riemerella; species Riemerella anatipestifer_C. The sequence goes on along the minus strand of NZ_QXHU01000001.1, from coordinate 16,980 downwards.
TATCATCTGTAACACAAGCTAAAAATACAGGATTTTCATTTGTGATACCTCCATTAACGAAATTGGTATTATTCATAAAAAGTTTAATCTTAGGAGGTTCATTATCCTTAATACCATCAGGATTGATACCACCAATTTTAACCGTTTTGGATTGGTAAACATCTACCTTCTTATTATCAGCATATAAGAGTAGCCTTCCGTCTCCTAAACTAAAGTCAATATCTTTAGGCATATAAAATTCTATCTCAAAAATCCCATTTTTAACCGTGCCTGAAGCTTTAACAATAGGATTTCCTTCCACTTTATAATTGAGTATCGGAGTTAGGCCTCCATCATTATTTCGTGTTTTTTTATCTTGTATTTTATCAAAAATGTTAGCTACTATTCTACCATTAAAAGCCTCATCTAAATTCCCAGAAATAGTATTAACCTGACCTTTAATTTTCACAAAATCCAAAGCTCTTACACTTTCTTGAGTTGGTTTTTCTATTTGGTCTATCACAATCCTAGGTGCTGGTCGGCTAAGTCTCATTGCTGGGTCTCCCAACATATTAACTTTTAGATGATCTGGATGAACTCCAAAATTATTCTTTGCCATTAGAAAAGCATCTCCCAAAGTGTAGAAGCGTTCTGTATTTTCTTTTTTAAAAATAGACTCTAAAAATACATTGGTGAATTTTCTCCCATAAGACACTCCTAGCTCTCTACTAGATGTAATCATTGTAGCTGGACCTCCTGATTTTAATTTAAATAAAATCTCTCCTAAAGATGGTGTATTTGGGTCGTCCCAAAGGGTAAATTCGCAAGTAATAGTAGAAACTAGCGGAAAGCGACTGTAAGTACTACTGAAGTTATTAAACTGATTAACATCATTAAGTGTAAGTACCCTCTCTTGAGCCCAACCATTGATACCACCATGCCCAAAATAGAACAAAAATAAACTATTCCCCATAGCTGTGTTAATCCCCTGTGTAACTTGAGGAAACCTTTGCCCCCCTGCAGTAGCTTCTGAAGAGAATGAATCTAAGTAAAGTTTTCTAATATGATACTCCTTTTTATCTGAAGTACTGGTTTCAAACAAATTAACTAAAGCCGAATTAATTTCATCATGGAAAGGTACTCCACCATCTCTATCATCATCTACAACAAAGTCCATATTCATTCGCCATTCTCCGAAAGGTGTAGATTGGTTTGGTAGAGCATTGTAATATGCCAAAGTTTTATCTATTCCTATTTTAGCTTCCGTTGTATTTTTAGCTAAGATTCTCCCAATAGGCAAATCAGGTAAAACATTACTCAAAGAAGTGCTCCGTTGTGGCGAAGTCATTACGAAATAATCATCAGTAACATAGGTGTTATTAAAATCTAAGCTACTTTCGCTTTCATAAGTGGGTACAATATTAGAATTACTTCCTGTACGGTTTTTATAGTCGTAAGAGCCATCTCCCAATAATAGGACATATTTTAACCTGCCATTATTTTTAAGATGAGAAATAAAGTTCCTTATTGCAGTAATATCTTGACCACCTGAACTGTACTCGTTATATATTTTGCTAGGTTCTACAATCGCTGTTTTAAATCCATTTTTATAAGTGTGATAATCAGCCAATCTTTTGGCTTCTGCTGCAAAATCAGAGTTTGTAATAATAAGGTAATCTACATCTGTAAGTCCGTGTAAATTTTGATTTTCTATCCTACCAACAAAACTAGGCGTATAAGCCGCATCTAGCTTAAAGGCGACAAACTCATTGTTAAAAGCATTATTATTAGCAAGATAAGCTAAAGTAAAGAGATTATTCGTAGAGTTAAGATTCTTTTTATTCTTAATATTAGTTACATCAGACACGTCCCAAACTCTATCAATAGCATCGGCATTACTAATTTGAAACCCATAGTTTCGCATAGAAGTTTCCATCAATCCAAAATCTCTAAAATTCATTTGAAATCCATTGAATTTCAATGGTTGCTTATATTCTATTTCTGCATAGTCTAGATAAAATACAGCATTCGGATTTGTACTTATATTGGGAGTATAGTTAAGTGCTACTTTATTAGTATCTAATGCTATAGATGAGAGAAATAAAACAGAATTATATCCACCTTGTCCAGAAATACTTTGCTCAAAAGTATTACTTCCTATATTTAAGGTTATTTTAGTATTCTGAGCATCTTTAGCAATTAACCTTGTTCTAAATTTAACTCTAGAATCCGATGGAATATCGGTTAAGTTAAAACTAACTTCCTTTGTGCTATTAAATACATCATCTACCCATAATCGTCCTATTCCTCTAAGGTTATTCTTATCCTCATTGATAAACTGATAGGCATCATATTCTGTAATGAGGTCGGTAGTGGGGGTAGTATCTTGAGCTTGACTAATCCTCTTTCCAGCTCCTATGTCAAAATTGATAAAATAATAAGCGTTGTCTTCGTAGATATTTTTGTAGTGAGATGGTCTATCTAGTCTCGTATCCGATTTACGATTATTCCTATTGTAAAAAGCATAGCCATCTGCACCTTGAGCATAAAAAAGAGCATAATCTCCTTCGTCCCATCGCCCATCTTCTTCGCCTACCACTTCTATTGCATTCTCTTGTAGCGTTTTATAATACTCATCTAGATTATATTCAGGCAACATAAGTCCACCATTACCATATATTCTGAAATTTTTAGGATTGATAGAAGAAGGATTGATGCCATTATCCCTCAAAAACTGGCTCGTAATTCTAAATACCCCCGATTTATCTACCTTTATTTTATAAAAAGTTCCTGAAGCTAACGGGCTAGTTACAGGTGTAGACAAAATCTTATTTGAATTACTATTAACGTGTAAACTCTTACTCTCTTTTTCTAAAGTGTATGAAACCAATTTCTTTAGTTCATTACCTTCCTTTTTTATAGCTTTAATTCTTAAATTCAGAAGAAAACCTTCTCCAAAAGAATTTTTTTGTACATTCACTTCCATTTCTTCCTCTGATGTGATTAAAGAAGCGTCTAAATCAAACTTTTGGTTATCTTGGAGTTTTTCCCATACTAGGTTTGTAACAATATAATTTTCATATTGAACTAGCTTTGTGGTATTTTGAAGGTATATTTGATTATTATCAAACACTAATTCTTTATTAGTAAAACTAGGTAGTTTAACCGATTTATTCGTGCCATAACTTAGTTCTGTACTACCTTGCCATTGTATTTGAGTGGTTTGAGCTCCAAAAAAATTACATATAAAAACTATTGCTAGTGGTATATTCTTATTAATTGATAATTTCATAATGTAACACTCCTAATATATTTTAGAATAAATCTATTTCCCTTGCAAAGTAAAAATAAAAAATCATAACAATAAAATCTAATTCTCTTCGTTTTGTAAAAAAGTTAAAATCTATTTTGTAAAGTAGAATAAATTAGCTTTCTTTGTAGGCTGAAAATCTTTTCGAAGATGAGATACTAATGATTCTCACCATTGATTGTTTAAATTTAATAAAAGAAAAATTATTATATCAAATGAAAAAACTAAAACTATTTTCATTATGTGTGTTAAGTTCATCTTTTTTAGTTCTAGTTAGCTGCGGTGGAGGTAATACTAAAAAAGGTGGAGGATCTAGTAAAACGACAAGTCTTACGGGCTGGAAGCCTAACGATCAAAAAGGTTGGTTCTTTTCTAAAAGAGAAAAGAAACAAAAAGGGCAGCCAGGTATGGTATTCGTACAAGGAGGTACTTTTACCATGGGGCTAGTGAAAGACGATGTAATGCACGATTGGAATAACACCCCTAGAAGAATGCAAGTAAGTTCTTTCTTCATTGGTGAGACTGAAGTTACCAATTACGATTACCGTAACTATGTGACTTGGTTGAAATTTGTTTTCCCTTCTTCTGACCCTAACTTTAAAGATATTTACAGTGGAGCTCTTCCTGATACTTTGGTTTGGAATAATGAATTATCTAGAAATGACTATTCCGAAACTTATTTTCGTTCACCAGGATTTGACAACTATCCTGTAGTTGGGGTTTCTTGGTTACAGGCGAATAGATATTGTGAATGGTTAACGGACAGAGTAGGTGAAAGAATACTAATGGATCAAGGAGTGATTTCCAAAGATTTATATACTAACGAAAGTAATAATCAGGGACAATCTTCTTTTACATTAGATAAATATAAAGCGAACGACCCTGAAATGCAGAGCTATATCAACGAGCAAAGGCTTAAACAAAGGTCTGGGATTAAGACAACCAATTCTAGAATTTTAGCAGCTAACAGAGATGCAACTTCGGGAATAGTTACCAAGTACCGCCTCCCTACAGAAGTGGAGTGGGAATTTGCAGCTTTAGGTTTACAAAAGAATAGAGAATATAATCTATACACAGGTAAAACACCTGAAATGGATAAACTAAGAGGCAACAAAGGTAGAAATAGGGGTATGTTCCTTGAGAACTTCAAGTATGGGCGAGGAGATTACTCAGGCCCTGCTGGTTGGAATAATGATGGAGCACCTACAACAGCTGATGTAAGACAGTACCCTTCTAACGATTTAGGTATCTATGGTATGTATGGTAACGTGGCTGAATGGACAGCTGATGTGTATAGACCAATAATAGATGATGAAGCAAGCGATTTTAACTACTACAGAGGTAATATTTATAAGCAAGTAGTCAAGAATAGTGATGGTACTTTCTCTAAGGTTGATGGTAATAATATCAAATATGATACTTTGGCGGATGGTAGAAGAGTCTATAGAGGATTGCCTGGTCAGTATGAAAGAGAAGTCACCAATGATAAAAGAAACTTCCGTGATGGGGATTTCATATCTTCTCTAGGTGTAGGAAACGGAAGAGAGCTTGACAGTGCCTCATCTAAAGAATTTAATATGTATAACTCTACTAAGAAAAGATTCTTTGTAGATGCTAAGGGGAAAGTTATCCTAGAGAAAGATAAAAAGTTTAGAACGTCTAATGTTTCTAACAGCTCTAGAGTAGTTAAAGGTGGTTCATGGAAGGATACCGCATATTGGCTAGACCCAGGGCAAAGAAGATATAGAGATGAAGCAAGAGCTTACGGCTGGGTAGGCTTCCGAGTAGCACAAGATGCTAAAGATAATATGAATAAAAGAAGTAAAAGATAAACAATTTCTTAAACTCTAAAAAAACCTTTCTTTATTGGAAAGGTTTTTTTATTTTTGGGCTATGAATATAGAACAATTTTATCCAATATATTTAAAAAGCAATAAAGTTTCCATTGATAGTAGAACTATTGCTGAAGGTGATTTATTTTTTGCTTTTTCTGGCGAGAATTTCAATGCAGCAACATTAGCAGAAGACGCTATTAACAAAGGAGCTTTAGCTGTAATAGTAGAACAAAAGGAGTACGAAAATATGAGTAAAAATATTTTTTATGTTCCTTCTACTTTAAAATTTTTACAAGAATTATCTACCTTTCATAGAAATACGCTTAACATTCCTATTATTGCTCTTACAGGAAGTAACGGAAAAACCACTTCTAAAGAACTCATAGCTGCGGTATTATCCAAGAAATACAATGTGCAATTTACTAAGGGCAATCTTAATAACCATATAGGTGTTCCTCTTACTTTACTTTCTATAAAACCAGAGCACGAAATCGCAGTGGTAGAAATGGGGGCTAATCATCAAAAAGAAATCGAACGTTTATGCCAAATAGCTCAGCCTGACTATGGTTATGTTACCAATTTTGGCAAAGCACATCTTGAAGGCTTTGGAGGCGTAGAAGGTGTTATCAAAGGAAAGTCAGAGTTGTATGATTATCTTAAAAAAGAAAGAAAGAAAATCTTGGTTAATGCCAACGACACCCTACAAATAGAAAAAACAAAAGACTACTCTAAAACCATTTGTTTTGGAACACCTCAATCTGATTATGATTTCCAGTTATTCTATGATAATCAAAGAGTAGGGCTTATTTTTGAAAGCGAAAAAATGATTTCGCAACTTACAGGAGCTTATAACTTTACCAACATATCAGCAGCTGTAACTCTAGGACTACATTTTGGTATTGACAAAAATCTCATTAAAGAAGCCATACAAGATTATACTCCTAACAATATGCGTTCTCAAATTATGCAAAAAGGAGATAAAACCTTGGTGCTAGACACTTACAATGCTAACCCTAGCAGTATGGTAGTTTCTTTAGAGAATTTTGCTTTGTTTAATGATAGTAAAACCGTAATCATTGGGGATATGTTAGAACTAGGCGATTCTTCTGAAGAAGAACATAAAGCTATTCTTCAAAAAGCGCAATCTCTCAATTTTGATAAAATCATTACCGTTGGGAAACATTTCTCTAGTGTGAATACACGAGGCACAGCATTTCTTAACACTCAACAGCTATCCGAATATCTTAAAAATCAACCTCTAACTACTAAAAACATTCTACTAAAAGGCTCAAGAGGTATTGCTTTAGAGAAAATATTAGACGATATTATTTAATCTAAAATAAAGATTGATTAGTAACTGTATATTCTTAAATGTTTGAGGATAAATACGCTCTTGGATTTCCTTATGGGACTTCCATTCTACTTTGTTAATGCCTTCTTCTATCTGTGGAGAAGGCACCTCGGAGCCGTTGTATTTCATCGTAAACCAATAGGTTTTCTTGAGTATTCTTTTCTTTTTTTCGGTATAAATGTGATAAGTTTCCTGTAAGAAATCTAGTAACTCTAAGTCTGTAATCCCTGTTTCTTCTTCCACCTCTCTTACAGCCGCTTCTTTTATACCTTCGCCTTTCTCTAGTTTACCTTTAGGCAAGTCCCACTTTCCCAGTCTATGTATAAATAAAATTTTGTCTTCTGTATTCGTTACCAAACCTCCTGCTGCTTCTACAATATGAAATGAAGATTTAAAACACTTCCACAACTCATCTACATTAGAGGCATAAATACACACCTCTCTTGCAGAAGTTTTTTCTAGTAGTTCTATCCCTTCTTTTATATTTTTCTCACCAACAAATATGATGTTATGCACCTTACTTTCGGGTTGATTACTGATGATTAATCTTTTTTCATTGATAAAAACTTTATACATTTGCGGAAGTTTAATAATTTAACAAAAATAAGAAATGAATTTAGAAGGAAGAAAAATTATCGTAAATAAATCAGTAAAACAGCTATCCGAAATGCTGAAACGCCCAGAAGATTATAAAGAACTGATGCCAGAGGGACTACAAAAGTTTGAAACCGTAGCTGATGGTTTTAAGTTCGGGCTTAAAGGTATGCCAGAAATCGCCCTTAAAATAGACGAAGTAAAGGAAGGCGAAAAAGTAGTATTAAAATCAGCTAGCTCTAGCTTAGATTTTGGTCTTACAGGAATGATGAACGCTATTAACGAAAACCAAACAGAAGTTCAGCTTTTATTTGAAGGAAAATTTAATCCTTTTATTAAAATGATGGTGGAGAAACCACTTCAAAACTTTATCAATAACTTAACGGATAAGATAGAGCAGCTATAATTATCAATACCAAAAGACTATAAAAGGGGAAGCTAGGCTTCCCTTTTTTGGTAGTATCTACTTAATGTGTAAATTTAAAATTTTTCAGAAGTAATAGAGTGGAGTGGCTCAAAAAAAGATATTGCAATGGACACGAAAACAAGAAAAAGTGCTACGCTTCTTTATCTGATGATTATTCTGAGTCATCAATAAAAACATTTATTTAGCTATATGATAAATCATCTTCCTTTTTTGTATCACTTCCTTTTCATCTATCGCCTTGTAAGGCTATCCTCGTATTATTTTCACTTTTCCTTTCAAATTCATCTTTTCCCAATCGGTTTGCTTTTCCTGTCTGTGACAAAGCCAGCAGGGACAGTGTGAATAAAAATAGGCTTTTCATTGGATTTTAGTTTTGATGGTATTCGATTTCCCGTTCGATGAGGGTTTGTATCGTAGGCTCATCGTTTCCATATTCTGACTTTTTAACCCAGTTCCCTTGCTTATCGTACTCGTACTGATAAATTCTACACTGTTTATCTCCGCCTGAACCGTCAATTTTACACTCTTCTGTCAGATTACCATGGTCATCATACTGATAGGTCATTCTATAATATAAACGATCTTCTGAGTAATGAAAGTTCTTTTCTATTAAATGCCCTTTATGGTCATACTTAAAAGTTTCCTTATAACTTAGACTGCCGTTCCCGGCATAGCCTTTTTCTTCTATTTTGTTTCCTTTTTCGTCGTATTGATAAGTCCAACTATGTGCTATACCGTATGCATAATATTCCTTTACCTCTATTTCATTGCCTTTGCTGTCGTATTGATAAGTGCACCTTTTGTATAACTTATTGTGTGAGTCATACTCTTTCTCTTCCATTAGTTTTCCTTTTTCATCATATTGATAAATGTACTTACTAACAAAATCCCCCCATGCGTTATAATGATTCTCCTCTATCCGATGGACTTTATCGTCGTATTCACAAATGGTTTTCCAATCTAAATTTCCCCCTTCATCATAACTATTCTTCTCTATCAGGCGGCCCTTATCGTCATATTTATAAGTAGCCTTGTTGCTTTTTTCCGAGTTGTATATTATCATCTCTGTTTGACGGCCTTCCTCATCGTATTGGTAAGTCCTCTTCATGTTTAAACTGCCGTCCGAATTATACTCATTATCTTCCGTTAAGTGGCCTTTATGGTCATACTGATAAGTGTACCGGCGAGACAAACCACCGTCCAAGTTATAGTCATTTTGTTCTATTCGGCGGCCTTGTTCATCAAACAGATGCTCTTCTATACCACCGAACGGATTCTTTTCTATCGCCTCATTCTGTTTTTTAGCGTTGTAAGCCATTTCTTTTACCCGTTTTACTGTTGCGTTCAGCCCTAATTCCTGTACATCGGTTTTCTTTTGTTGTTCCTGTCCGTTGCAAAGCGACAAAGCCAGCAGGGACAGCGTGAATAAAAATAGACTTTTCATTGGATTTTAATTTTGATAATATTGGATTTCCCGTTCAGTGATTTGTATAGGTTTATTGTCTTCATACTCTGTCTTTTTAATCCAGTTCCCTTGCTTATCGTATTGGTATTGATAAGCCTGTTTACTTTCTAAACGTCCGTATGAATTATAGGTTTTCACCTCTATTTCGTTTCCTTTCTCATCATATCTATAAACTTTCTTATTGTATAGGCTACCGTCCGGCACATAAGTATTCACTTCTATCCGGTTGCCTTGGGCATCGTATTGGTAGTTTTTTTGGCCATATAAATCCCCTAAGTGAAAGATAATGGCTTCTATTAGATTATTTTGCGTATCGTATTTAAACCTTTCTTCCCATACCCAAATACCATCTATATATTTATTTACTTCTGTTTTGTTACTTTGTTCATCATATTTATACGTAAAGAAATAATCATCAGGAGTAGCACACGCCTCTATTCGTTTTCTCACAGAATCGTACTTATAAGTCCATTTTAAAGAGCTATTATCTAATCTATACCAAATTTCTTCCACTTTATGACCTTGTTCGTGAAAACGATATTCTAAATGGTCTTTTAGATTTCCCTTTTGCAGGGTTCCGTTTTCTTCCACGACATCGTAAGTGATTTCGCTTAGATATTTTACCTTTTCTTTTAAATTAAATTCTTTCCAATTGGTTCTATTTTGCTGTTCCTGTCCGTTGCAAAGCGAAAAAACCAGCAGGGACAGCGTGAATAAAAATAGGCTTTTCATCTTCTATCCGATTTAAAACTTCCGACGATAAAGATACCAAAAAACAAACTCCGGAACCTTATTTTCCCCTTCCGAAGCTCTTTTTAATCCTCCAGCGGAGAGTTTTAAGGCTTAGGGATAGCCTTTTAAAGGTTCCAAAGACCTTTTTGAAGCTCCGGAAGACCTTTTTGATACGGTTTTTGACCTTCGGGGTAGTATTTTAGACCTTTGAGGAGCTATTTTGAACCTCCGAGGTTATATTTTGGACCTCGGAGGTCATATTTTTTTTCAAAAAGGGCTTCCGACACACCTCTGAGGTCATATTTTGGGTTGTTTTCAGGATATTTTCCTGTTTTAAGATGATAATGCAGGATATTCGTATAAAAAAAACACCTTAACGCTTGTGTAAAGGTTCGTTAAGGTGCTTTTTTGGGGTAAGATTGGGATTATTCACCCTCTTTAGGGGGCTCTACTGTCGTGTTTCTGTTCCGGCGTTTGAAGAATTGTTTTAATTCCTTATGCTTATCCTCGAAGCCCACCGCTTTAGACCCCACACGGAACGAGGTGTAAGCGTAATCCGCCAAAGCGTCCTGATAGTTATCGTAATCGTGAAGCGTCTTGGCATTGTTGGCACGGGTAGAAAGGCTGTTGAGCCGGTTGATGATGCCTTCCAAAAAGTTCCGGCTCTTAAAATCTTTGGCAAACTCGTCCCAATCCACATCCTGCGAACGCAAGGCTGGTTCGGACAGGGCGTATTCATTCACTTTCCCCACAAAGAGTTTGTTTTGCTCATTCACCCGCCCATAGCGGTTTCTCTCCTCCGGTGTTAGGTTCACTTGAAGACTTGCCATCGCCGTTTCCAAAGCCGTTAGCGCCTGTTTTATGGCTTCCATTTGTGGCTCTGTCAGATGCGTGTTGTTTAAATCCGTAATGCTCATACCATTAAAATTTAAGGGGTTAGCCCTCCGAAGATACAAAAAAAATCTGTTTAAAGCTTTTTTAAACAGATTTTTTTAACAAAGCGTCATTACACACCTCTCAAAGACAAAACCACAGTTTCGCCTTGTGCAACGGCAGTTAGAGTTTTTTCATCCACAGTTCATCATTGATTTTTTCCACCTTAATGCATTGGTTTTTGGAAAGGTTTTTGGTGGCCTTATCCCATTTTTTACCGGAAAGTCCGGATTGGTCTTTCACGGTTGCCAAAGGCACTTCATCGTGATATTGGCTAAGAATGGAAAGTATTTTCTGCTCGTCCTCGGTCAGCTCTACTTTAGGCTGAGTCTTTTCTGGTCTCATTTGAGGGAAGAATAAAACCTCCTGAATAGAAGCATTATTCGTCAAGAACATCACCAACCTGTCCATACCGATACCCAAACCAGCCGTAGGCGGCATACCGTATTCTAAGGCTCTTAGGAAATCTTGGTCGATAAACATCGCCTCGTCATCGCCCTTTTCTGAAAGTTTAAGCTGCTCCTCAAAGCGTTCTCTTTGGTCGATAGGGTCGTTAAGCTCAGAGTAAGCATTCGCAATTTCTTTTCCGCAAACCATCAACTCAAATCTTTCGGTTAAGCCCTCTTTGCTTCGGTGTTTTTTGGTTAGCGGCGACATTTCGATAGGGTAATCGGTAATGAAAGTCGGCTGAATGAAATTACCTTCACACTTCTCTCCGAAAATTTCATCAATGAGCTTACCTTTCCCCATCGTATCATCTACCTCTATACCGATAGACTTAGCAAAGGTTCTAAGTTCCTCTTCGGTTTTTCCTGTAATATCAAACCCTGTAAATTTCTGAATGGCTTCCGTCATAGAAATTCTTGGGTAAGGAGCTTTCCAATTGATGGTATGTTCGCCAAATTGAGATTCTGGCTTCCCATTCACCGCAGTAGCACAATGCTCCAACAGTCTTTCGGTAAAATCCATCATCCAGTTGTAATCCTTGTACGCCACATAAATCTCCATGGCTGTAAACTCAGGGTTGTGAGTTCGGTCCATACCTTCATTACGGAAGTTTTTAGAGAATTCATACACGCCATCAAAGCCTCCAACAATCAGTCTTTTCAAATAAAGCTCATTGGCAATCCTCATATAGAGTGGAATGTCCAAAGCATTATGATGTGTAATGAATGGTCTTGCTGAAGCTCCCCCCGGAATCGCTTGTAAAATAGGCGTTTCTACCTCAAAGTACCCCGCCTCATTAAAGAACCCCCGCATTGCGTTGAACAATTTGGTTCTCTTTACAAAAATTTCCTTAACCTGCGGATTTACCGTAAGGTCTACATAACGCTGACGGTAACGCAATTCAGGGTCGTTAAAGGCATCGTGTACCACGCCGTTTTCGTCGATTTTAGCTTGAGGCAAAGGACGAAGCGTTTTGGTTAAAAGGGTAAAGTTTTTAACCATCACCGTCATTTCGCCCACTTGAGTTTTGAACAATTCGCCTTCCACGCCTATAATATCGCCAATATCAAGCAAATGTTTATAGACTTCGTTATAAAGCGTTTTGTCTTCGTCAGGACAAATTTCATCTCTATTAAAATACACTTGGATTCTGCCTTCACTATCCTGTAATTCGGCAAAAGAGGCTTTCCCTTGGATTCTTCTGGACATGAGGCGTCCCGCGATTTTAACCTTGCTTCCTTCTTGAAAATTTTCTTTTATAGATTGTGTAGTATGTGTAATAGCATATTCGTCTGCCGGAAAGGCATTTATGCCCATTTGAGAAAGTTTTTCTAACTTTTCTCTACGGATAATTTCTTGTTCTGATAAATGCATCATTTTATTCTAAATTACGAGGCTACAAAGTTAATAATTTAATATAGAGACACCAAAAACCAAAGATTGATATCATAAAAAAACTCAAGGCTTTAATTATGATATACCTTGAGTTTTCAGTTTAAATATAGTAGTGGAAAGCTACTTATTATTTTTTATCTACTGTTAATTTTTTATAGTGTCCCCATTAAAACAACTCTTTTCTTATAATATTTTGAGTTCTTTCTGGTCCTACAGATACCAAATAAACATTGATACCTAAATATTTCTCTATAAATTCTATGTATTTCTGAGCATTTACTGGCAACTCATCATAAGAACGAGCTTTGGTAATATCTTCCGTCCAACCTTCTAGGGTTTCATATATAGGCTCATAATCATAAAGTTTGGTAGTAGAGGAAGTAAAATAGTCTATAATTTTTCCGTCTTCTGTTTTGTATTTAGTTGCTACTTTTATTTCTCCAATATTAGTGAGTACATCTAGTTTTGTAATAACTAAATTATTGATACCGTTAATCATACAAGCGTGCTTTAATGAAACCAAATCTAGCCAACCTGTTCTTCTAGGTCTTCCTGTGGTTGCACCAAACTCGTGACCAATCTGTCTAATTTTTTCACCTAAATCATTATCTAACTCGGTAGGGAAAGGACCATTACCTACTCTTGTGGTATAAGCCTTAGCCACACCTATCAAATTTTTGAGAGCCGTAGGTGGCACTCCTGCCCCAGTACACACCCCTCCCGTGGACGGAGATGATGAAGTAACATAAGGATAAGTACCGAAATCTATATCCAACATTAGGGCTTGAGCTCCTTCAAACAAGATGTTTTTCCCTTCTTTAATAGCCTCGTTAATTTCTAGTTCTGTGTCTACAATTCTGTCTTTTAGCTGTTCTCCGATGGTTAAAAATTCATTATAAATGGTATCAAAATCTAAAGTTGGTTTATTAAAATATTTTTCAAATAATGAATTTTTAACTTTAAGATTTACTTTGATTTTTTCTGCTAAAACTTCTGGATTTAGCAGGTCAATCATTCTTATTCCTACTCTTGCAATCTTATCTTCGTAGCACGGTCCTATACCTTTTTTGGTAGTTCCGATTTGTTTCTCTCCTACCAATTCTTCTTCCCTGTAAGTGTCTAAAAGAATATGATAAGGCATAATAACATGAGCTCTCCTACTGATAAAGATGTGGTCTGTACTAAGTCCTTTAGCTTCTATTTGTTTTATTTCGGAAATAAATGCTTTAGGATCTACCACTACACCATTAGCTATAACACATTTACCTTTACATTGTAATACTCCAGAGGGCAAAAGATGAAGAACAAACTTGTCTTCGCCCACATATACAGTATGCCCAGCATTGTTCCCACCTTGGAAACGCACCACATAATCTGATTTCGCAGAGAGTACATCTGTAATTTTACCTTTGCCTTCGTCTCCGTATTGGAGTCCTACTACCACATAAGTTGACATATTTTTACTTTTTTATTAGAATGTTACAAAAATAATTTAAAAAAATGGGATATCAAAAGGCTTTTTAGTTTTGTTTTGATAGGTAAAATCTGTATTATTGTAACTTAATTTATCACAGTCAATGAAAAAAATACTTCTAATAGCAGGAATGATGTTTGGGACCTTGGTTTATTCACAAGAAGTTCCTAAAGTTTTAAAAACTAAATTTAATACTACAGCTTTGTCCCAAAAAATACAAACAATCAACGGGACACAAATCACAATAAAAGATTTGTTATCTAAACACAAAGGGAAAATACTAGTACTAGATATGTGGGCAAGTTGGTGTAGAGATTGCATTAACGCCTTACCTGCCGCTAGAACACTAGAAAATAATAATCCAAATGTAGATTTTGTTTTTCTATCTCTGGATAGAAGCGAAGAGGCTTGGAAAAAAGGATTAGACAAACACGAGCTAGCTAATAAAGAAAATTATTGGTTCTTTTCTGGTTGGAAAAATGATTTTAATAACTATATAGATTTGAATTGGATTCCTCGTTATATTGTTATAAATCAGAAGTCTGATATTGCTAAATATTATGCTATTACGCCTAATGACCCAGATATTCAGAAAACAATAGATGAGCTTTCAAAATAAAATATTTCTTTAAAAGTTTGTTATATTAAAATAAAATTAGTACATTCGGACTTGTTAACAAAAAAATAACAATTATGGAGGTAGTAACTAGAGTTTCCGTATTTGAAGGAGACACCACACAGGAAGTGCAACTAATTAAATCAAAACTGGAGGAGGCTGGTATTTCAGCAGAAGTAGAGAATAGTTATCTTTCATTTTTGTCTACGCCTACAGCTACAACTATGAAGGTTAAAGTAGAATTGAAAGATGAAAAAAAAGCTCTAGAGATTATAGATGAGTATCTAAAAACTCAAGAATAAAAAACAAGATTTTGTTTTTGTGATGAAATATGTATATCTTCGCAGAAACAATTTTTAGGGGAATTGGCGCAGTTGGCTAGCGCGTTTGACTGGCAGTCAAAAGGTCACGGGTTCGAATCCCGTATTCTCCACTTCTAAATTTTTATAAAAAATCTACTCTATTAGAGTAGATTTTTTTGTATAAACAAAAAAAAATCCCACTATAAAATTTATAGTGGGATTTTGATATTTTAGGCTTTTGCCATTGATTCATAAAGATTTTTATTCAGAAATCAATTCCAAGTAACTTTACAATAATCACTGCAAAAACCATTTATGTCTTTATCTCTTAGCTTATCCATTGTATTGAGATAAGTTAGTTTTCCATAATAATTGCTCCTCTACTGCAAAATAACTCATTTTATTTAATCTTGAATACAGCGCACAGTATAGGCTTCAGCTTGTTGTTGAGTGAATTGAGGATATATTGATGTATCATAGTGCATCATATCCCATGCCTCTCCAGGTGAACAGCAAGCTTCACTACTCCAATAGTATCCTGCGTCAGTAACACCTACACTACCGCTACCATAAAGATTTGTTCCTCCTGCTGGGATTTTTAAAGGATCGGAAGAAAAACTCCCTCTATTTTGTTTATAACTCGAAAAATCAGATGTTTTTGGCACATGATACCCGATAGGGCAAGGATTATTAGCCCCGTCTACTCCCCATAAATTCAAATTGTTTGTTGAATTATAAACTGATGATGCAACCCATGACAAGCTATTTGAAATAGATTTATTATGCCCTGCAATCCAGTTGGGGTCATACACAACGGTATCTGTAGAAGGATATTTCATAGTTCCACCACTGCCATTTCTACTTACTAATTCGTGCCCATCTGGTTTTCTTTGCCACTGAAATAAAGAACCATAAGCCTTGTAATCATTAAAACTTGTGGCTTGTTGCAAAGGGTTAAAGTCAGGAGAACCTACACGAGCATACTCCGCCCCAAGATTGTTGTTGAGCCAAGTCTTACCATCGGGACCTGTAACGGGGACATAGATAAACTCGTGTTCTTTAACATTTGCCCCGTAACCCACACACTCCAAAGTGGTCTTACCAAAACAACGGTCAGGAATCCCACCGATGGCTTTTACCCCAAACGGTGTACTGGAGATATTCCCATTAAAGGTGATGGTGTAAGCCGATGCCCCCAAAATCAGATTGTACTGCTGACCGTCAGGACCATAAGTTTTCGCTTTGAAAGGGCTGCCCGACACATTTCGCAACTTCGCCGTAATCGTTCCACTTGCCCCTGCCAAAGTCCCTGCAGGATAGTACAACTTGAAGTTCTGGGTGCCTCCCGCATCGTTCTGAAGCGGCAAAATCTGCTCGTAAGCCAAATAACTGCCGTTGGTCGGGTTGGCATTGGTGTAAGGGATTTTCACCTCAAACTCGTAACCGTCTGGAATACCAGTGGCTGGCGAATGGTACTTTTGACCATTGTAGTTTAAAGCCACAATCAACTGGTCTTTTACCGGTCCCAAAGTCGCCGTAGCTGCACTGATGTTAAAATTAGTAGTTAGGGTCGCAAACGGTGCCGAACTAAAGGTCGCCGTGGCAGTACCGGGAGCTGTTGGTGTCCCCGTTACTGGATATGTCAGCGTAAGCGACTGGTTAGCGGGGAGGGTTACGCTGCTGTTGCTACTCCCATTGATGCCCAAACCGTTGGAAATGCTGAGGGCATTGCTCAAATCCAAGTTATTGAGGGCATAATTGTTATTGTTCTGAAGCGTTACCTTTACTGTACGGCTGCCGTTGCTGCCTACGCCTACCACATAAGTCCCATTAACGGTTAAATTGCTGGAAGTCGCATTGGCAAACTGCTCAAACACCTGATTGGCGGTTTGCGTACCACTCACTGGACTGGCAGTAAAGCTCGCCTTTAATGTCCCTATCGAAGGCGAAGACCCCGCCAACTGGTACTGCAAGGTTTTTGTCGTATTTCCCGCAATGCTTACCGAAGAATGCTGGTTAGGGACGACACTAATGCCCGAAAGCTGGCTTAGGCTGATGGCATTAGACAGGTTGAGACCACTTGCCGTTGCCCCACCCGTATTCTCAATTTCAACGGTGAT